>NZ_JMLE01000005.1 GCF_000685965.1 Arthrobacter sp. UNC362MFTsu5.1
TGATTCCCGGCCGCAACCACAGCAATGTGATCACCAGCAGGACGTTCAAGCAGGCTGCAACGGAGTTCCTGGGGGTTTAGTTCCTGGCACAAAAACGCGGACCGAAGTGGTCCGCGCCCGCCGTCGTGCTTGTCAGGAAGGCTGCACTGTCAGCCTGCCGTCTAGTGGTGGCTGCTGACGCCCAGCGGGCGGCCCTTGGTTTCGCCGGCCAGGAGAACACCGACTGCGGAAATCACGCACAGGATCATGATGTAGATGCCGATGGAGCCGGTCCACTTGGTGCTCTGCATCAGCGACTCGGCGATGGTGGCCGCGAACGCACCGCCCAGGATGGCACCGAATGCGTAGCCGATGGAAATGCCCGAATAGCGCACGTTGGCGGGGAACATTTCGGCGTACATGGCGGACATCGGACCGTAGGACAGCCCGAGGCCGACGGTGAGCACAAAGAGCGCCACGCCGTACAGCATGATGTTCTTCGTGTCGATCAGGGCAAACATCGGGATCATCCAGGCGAACACAATGCCGTAGCCGATCAGGAACGTCTTGACCCGGCCGATCTTGTCGGAGAGCCAGCCGCCCACGAGCGTGAAGATCAGCCAGCCGAACGAAGCCAGGGTGGTGGCCAGCAGGATCTCGGCGACCGGCATCTTCAGGGTCTTTGTGGCGTAGGAGATGAAGAAGGCGATCAGCAGGTAGCCTGCCGCGTTGTTGCCGATGAAGATCATAGTGGAGTAGAGCACGGACTTCTTGTGGGACTTGATCAGCTGTCCCAGCGGAGCCTTGGCCTTTTCCTTGCGCTCGATCATTTCCTTGAAGACCGGGCTTTCGGCCACCGCGCGGCGGATCAGGTAGCCCACCACGATCAGCACGATGGACAGCAGGAACGGCACACGCCAGCCCCAGGCCGCGAAGTCTTCCTTGGACATGCTGGTGTTCAGGAAGTACAGCAGGCCCGTGGCCAGGATCATGCCGACGGGAACGCCGATCTGCGGGTAGGCGCCAAACAGGCCGCGCTTGCTCTTGGGAGCGTGCTCCACGGCCATCAGCGCCGCGCCGCCCCATTCGCCACCGGCGGAGAAGCCCTGGATGATGCGGAGGGTGATCAGGAGGATCGGAGCCCAGACACCGATCTGGGCATACGTCGGCAGCATACCGATCAGGGCGGTGGCCGCACCCATCATGATGAGGGTGAAGACCAGCATGGCCTTGCGGCCCAGGCGGTCGCCCAGGTGGCCCGCGATAACGGCGCCGAGCGGACGGAACAGGAAGCTGATGCCGATCAGCGCGAAGGAAAGAATCTGCGCAAGGCCGGGGTTGGACTGCTGCAGCGGGGTCAGGAACAGCGGGGACAGCAGCGTTGCCGTCAGCTGGGCGAAGATGAAGAAGTCGTACCACTCGATGGTGGTACCGACCAGCGTCCCTGCGAGGACTTTGCGTTCCTCATGCTTGCTGCTGGGACCCGCCTCTGAATCGACGTGTGAAGTTGCGGTCATTGGAACTCCGTGGCTGTGGGCAGTGCCTGGTAGTGCTACTGCCGAATGTGGATTGACGCCGAGCGAATTACCGATCGAACGGTCAGTTGGTATGAGGATACTCGAATGTGTGACAAAGCGCACTAGGACTTTTGGGCCAACATGGACGCCGGGCTCGTGGGCGGCGGCAACATGGACCCGGCGGGCCGGACGGTCAGTCCGGCCTGCTCAGGAATTCACGGACCCTGGCCCGGACCGGTTCGCGGTCATAGCTGTTGACGAGGGCACCGGCCATCCGGACGGGATCACCGAAGAAAAAGTACTCATAGAGGGACTGCCGGCCCGAGAACCCTGAGATGGAGGCATCAAAGGCCAGCTTGAACAGGCGGACCCGCTCGGGGCCGGTGAGGGTCTTGCCCTGCAGGTACATGTCGATGTCCGCCCTGGCCCCGCTGTTGACATCGGCCTCGCCCGGCAGCGCCATCAGCCCGGATGCGGAGAACTTCCGGATGATCTGCGGGAAGCGCTGGGCGATTTTGGGGTACCAATTCCTGGCGGCATTGAGCGTGGTCCACTTGGGCAGCATCACGCCCGCGTCGTTGAGGCCGGCGTCAGCTTCCGATGCGCGAACCAGGGCCTTGCCGATTTCGACGTCGATGATCAGTTCGGCGATGTCCTCCTGGATGTGCTGGAAGCCGTCGATCCCGATGGACTCGGCCAGCTCCGACGCCAGGCCGAGGAAGAACTCGCTCTTGGCGATGGTCCGGGTGACCACCTGGTGTGTCATGAGGGCGCCCGCACCGGTCTCCGTGTAGAAGCTGTTGCAGAGCTCCGGGTGGCCGAGCATGAAGATCCGTTCGCCCGGCACGAATACGTTGTCGAAGATGGCCACCGCATCCATTTCCTCGTAGCGCGAGGCCAGGGGCTCGTCATGGGTACTGCCGCCGTTGTACAGCGAGGTGCGGCAGAGGTACCGCAGGCCCGGAGCATCGTTGGGGATGGCGAACGCGTAGGAATACGGGGCGTCCTCCGGGGTGCCCCGCAGCACTGTGGACGGGAACACCAGGAGTTCGTCGGCAATGGGGGCGATCGTGGCCAGCATCCGGGCACCGCTGATCACAATGCCGCCGTCCCGTTCCTCGACGATGTGGGCCGACAACTGTCCGCCCATCTGCTCGGAGCCCGAGACGGAGCGGTTGACCTGCGGCGGGATGAGCGTGTGCGTGGCCAGGACGTCATTCTCCCGCGCCCACTCGTAGTAGTTGCGGATGTTTTCGCCGAACTTGGGGTCGGCCTGCGAGAACCATTTCTCCGCGGTACTGAGCGCCGTCAGGGATGAGTTCATATAGTCCCCCGAGCGGCCCAGGAAGCCGTTGGAGGACTCGGCCCAGGTGGAAATGGCCCGGCGCCGGCGCTGCAGGTCCTCGATGGTCCGGGGAACCAGGAAGGACGCGTTCACCAGGTCGCCGGTGGAGGGCGAGGTGTATGTCAGCGCTTCCTGGTACGCGGGGTCGTGCTGCATGTCGAAGAGCTTCGCGTAGGACCTGGCCACGTTGCGGAACGCCGGATGCTCAGCGACTTTTTCACTGACCACCTCCCCGTCGATCACCACATGGGGCTTCATGGCGTTGAGCTTGTCCAGGTACTGCCGGCCGGTGCGGATACCCATTGTTCTTCCTCCAGTCCTCGTTGAGCTGCAGCGGGTTTGTTCGGATAGGGGTGCCGGATTAGAGGAGGTCCTCCATGCCCAGCTCCCGGTCCGGGATGGTGGTGTAGGTGCCGTTGGCAAACGCCAGGGCGTCGCCGTGGCGGTAGTCGAAGTCCGCCACCTCGCCGAGATACAGGGTGTGGTCGCCGCCGTCGTAGGCAGCCCAGGGCCTGCACTCGAAGTACGCCAGGACCCCGGCGAGGCGCGGCGCCGTGGCACCCTCCACCCACCGGGGTTCGTACCCGGGGCGGCCGGCGAAATGCGTGGCGAGGTGCCGCTGCTCGGCCCCCAGGATGTTCACCGTGAACGGACGGCCGGCAAGCTCATCGTGCGCCTTGGCGGTCCGGGCAATGCTGACCAGGACCAGGGGCGGCTCCATGGACACGGACGTAAACGAGTTCACGGTGATGCCGTGGCGCTTGGTGGCGCCGTCGAAGGTCACGATCGCGACGCCGGTGGCAAACCTGCCGAGGCTCCCGCGGAAATGGTGGTCCTTCGGCGTAGACGTCCTGCCCGCAACTTCGGAGGCCTCTCCCGGACGTGGTGTGGAAATCATCATTGATCCCTTGGATTGTCTGCTCTATAGTCGATCTCGACGACCCAACTGTTCTATAGTTGAACATATAGTTCCCATATGGAACGCTAACCCAAAGTGGGGCGCAACACAAGACCCTCCGGGTGGAGCGCCCCGGAACCCGGCCTAGGATGGACAGCATGACTCAGACTGCCGGCGCCGGCACACAGGCCGCGACCGCCCAGGCTTCCCCGTCGCAGACCCTCTCGCGCGGGATCCGCGCGCTGGAGATTCTCGCGGAAGCAGAGCAGCCGCTCACCATTGCCGAACTTGCCGATGCGATGGGGGTCCACCGTTCCGTGGCCTACCGCATCCTGCGCACACTGGAGGATCACTCCCTGCTGGTCCGGGACGACTCCGGCAAGGTCCAGCCCGGCCCCGGACTGGCCGTCCTGGCGCGCGGCGTCTCGCGCAATCTGCAGTCGGCCGCATTGCCTGAGCTCACGCAGCTTGCCAACACCCTGAACATGACGGCCTTCGTCGCGGTGTGGGACCACCAGGACTGCATCACCCTGGTGACGGTGGAGCCCCGGCACTCGGCGGCCACCGTGGTCCAGCACCCCGGTTCACGGCACCCGATCAGCGCCGGCGCCCCGGGGATCGCCATCCAGTCCGCCCTCACGGAGCAGGGCTGGAACCTGCTGGCGCCGGACATCCCCTACCGGCCCGAGGCGGCCGAGGCCCGGAAACGCGGCTATGCGGCCAGCCACGATGAAGTCATTGCGGGGGTTTCCTCGCTGGCGGCCCCCATCAACGTGCCGGGCGGCCGCCCGGCCTCGGTCGCCGTCGTCTACATCCGCTCAACGCAGGACCCGGCTGAAGTGGCGGCCGCCCTGATCTCCAGCGCCGCGCGCATCGAAAAGCAGCTGCTCTAAGGCGCCGGCGTGCCGCTGGTTAGCGGCTGCCGGCCAGTTGGGTTCCGCGGCGGGCCTTGCCGTTTCGGAGGACGACGGCGGCGGCCGCCCCCAGCAGGAACAGCGCCGCTGCGGCGCAGACCGGCACGAGGAATGCCGCCGAATACCCCTGGTGCTGCGCCAGCTGACCGGCAACGGAGGACCCCAGCGCCGTGCCGGCGACAATACCGCTGGCGAGGGCTGTCATGACGGTTCCCAGCCGCCCGGCCGGGGCCACAACGCCGCCGATAGCGAATACGGTGACCATCAGCGGGCCCACCGGCAGTCCGAGGACGAGCAGCACCAGCACCATGGAGAACGCCGAAGCAGGCACCAGTAGGAGCACCGCGAGGCAGGCCATGAGCACGGCACTCACCATCCACCGTGCCGACAGGGTAAAGCGCGTCGGCCAGTAGGCAACGCTCAGCGCCGCGGCAGCCGAGCTCAGCCCCATGACCGCGTACAGCAGCCCGGCAAGTTCGGCCGTGGCAAAGCTTGCGGAGAAGGAGCTCAGGCCCGTCTGGGTGGAACCAAAGAAAGTTCCCATGCACACCATGGCCAGGAATGGCAGGGCAACGGCTGCCATTCCGTTCCCGCGGACGCCGGCTGTCCCTGGGCCGGCTGTGGCGGAGCCTGCGGTGGTGGGGCCGGCTGCGTCGGGGCCGGCGGTGGCGGGGCCTGCGACGGGACGGCGCCGGCGCACGCTCAGCGGCACGGCCAGATGGGTGCGGTGGACGGCGAATGCGGGCACCAAGGTGAGTGTCAGGGCCGCGGCGAGGGCAAGCGGAAGCCACGGAGCGACCAGGCTCGCAAGGATGCCCACCAACGCGGGGCCGAGCACAAACGTCAGTTCATCCGCGGTGCTTTCGTAGGACAGTGCCGCGTCCAGGTCCTTTGCATTCCCGGCCGTGCTGCCCCGGGCGGTCAGGGCCATCCAGCGGACCCGGGCCAGCGGGCCCACCTGGGGGCAGCTGGCTCCAGCAACGAAAGCCGCGACGAGGACCGGTACAGCCGCGGCCAGATCTTGGCCGGACGGAACCAGGTATGCGGTAAGGATCAGGGCCACCACGGCGGCCGTGTTAAAGACTGCAGCAACCAGCAGCACCGGCCGCTGGCCGAGCCTGTCTGCCCAGGCCCCGAGCACTGGTGCTCCCAGTGCGGATCCGATTCCCACGGCCCCGGCTGCCGCTCCGCCGACCGCGTACGAGCCCGTGACGGCCGTAACCAGGGTCAGGGCGCCAACGGTCAGCATGGCCAGGGGAAGTCGGGCGAAGAGTCCCAGCGGGATGAAGCCCTTGCCGGCCAGCAGCGGAAGCCGGGCGTACCGGCCACCCCGGCTCGAATGGGCGCGCGGGAGATCCTGCTCGGCGTGGGGTGCGGGGTGCGCTGCGGCTTCGGCTGCACTGGCAGCTGCAGCGGCAGCAGGGGAAGGTGCGGTGGATGCCTGCGAAAACATTGAAGTGGTCATTATTCCGGGTTCGCTCAAAGATGCGCATCGTCCCTCCTCCCGATGCGCGCGACCCGGTAACCCTTAAAGTGTAGCCGAGGCTCCGGAACGCCGGGCCCGGCCGGTGGAGCGTGGACTGGTGGAGCATGGAACCGCCGCGCCGGGCCCGAGACTCAGGCCACTGGGGCTCAGACCAGGGCGTCGTCGGAAATGTGCAGCGTGGAGCCGTTCCGCCCCTTGACCACCTGGAGCTGGGTGCTGATGCGCTGCTTCATTTCCGGCACGTGGCTCACCAGGCCGACCACCCGGCCGCCGTCGCGCAATCCCTCCAAAGCGTCCATGACCTGTTCCAGTGCCTGCTCGTCCAGGCTGCCGAAGCCCTCGTCCACGAAGAGTGTCTCGATGTCGACTCCGCCGGACTCCTGCTGCACCACGTCGGCGAGGCCAAGCGCCAGGGCCAGCGAGGCCATGAACGATTCACCGCCGGAGAGCGTGGACGTATCCCTGCGGTGCCCGGTCCACTGGTCCACCACCTCGAGGCCAAGGCCGGACTTGGCTCCCCGGGCAGCCTTGGCGTCCGTGTGCTGCAGGGTGTACCGGCCATCGCTCATTCCGACCAGCCGCTCGGACGCGGCGACGGCCACCTGCTCCAGCCTGGCCGCGAGCACGTAGCTGTTCAGGCTCATCCGGTAGGAGTTGTCGCCCGCCCCGCGGGCGGCGTCGGCCACCGCGGTGAGCAGCTCCGCGCGTTCCCGCGGACCCTGGCCTGAGGCTGCCAGCCGGGTGTAGTCCCCTGCAATCCGCCGGATGGACTGCACGGATTTGTCCGCGAGTCCGGCCGCGATGACGGCTTGCCGGGCGGCATGTTCCGCAGCGGTGTCTTCCGCGCGGAGCTCTTCGAGCACGGCTGGCTCAATCGGGCCGTCGGACGCCAGCTCGCGGGCGGCCTGTGTGAGTTCCTCACCGGCGAAGAGTTCGCCGACGCGGGCTGCTTCATCCTGCCCCGCCCGGATGGCGGCCTCTAGCGTGGCGGCGTGAGGGGCCGGGAGCAGGACTGATCGGGCCGCCTCTGCGGAGGCGAATCCGGACTCCGGAAGCGCCTGGTCCAGCTGCTGGCGGGCCTCCGTGGTCCGCAGCATGGCCTGTTCGAGACCGGTCCGGGCGGCGTCTGTTCGTTCCAGGAGGGCCGTGGACTGATCCAGTGAGGTGAGCCGGCTGCCAAGGGTCGGGTAGCCGGCACGCAGCTTCTGCAGCGTAGCCTCCAGCGCAGCTGCCTGTTCGAGGACCGCCGTGCGGGTGGACTCCGTCGTCGCAATGCTGGACTCAGCGGCCGCCTGCTTGGATTCGGCGGCTGCGACCTGTTCGTCCAGATCCGCCAGCCGCTCACGGCTGGCCACGAGTTCCGCTGCCGCCTGGACGGCCTCGCGCGCACGTTCTTTCGCCAGGACGGCTTCGGTGCGGGCATCCTCCGGCGGGGTGTCGCCGCCCTGTGCCGCCAGGATTGCGACCTGCTGCCGGGCTTCGGCAAGCTCCTGGTCCAGCGTTGCGAGGACAGCTTCTGCCGCCTCACAAGCGTCCTGGGCTGCCTGTTCCGCTTCAGCGATGGCCAGCGCGGCCGTGGCTGCGGGCGCCGGCGAGGGGTGCTCAGGGCTGCCGCACACCGGGCACGGTGCGTCCGGCCTGAGCTGGGAAGCGAGCTCGGCAGCCGCGTTGGCGAGCCGCTCTTCCCGCAGATCCAGCCACCGCTGGCGGTGGTTTTGCTGGTCGTCCCGGGCAACACGGTGCCGTTCGTCAACGCCCGAACATAGCCGCGCCGCCGTGGCGTACCGGCCGACGACGGCCACGAGTTCCTCTGCGGCGGCGGCTTCCTTGGTCCGCAGCTGGGCTTCGGCAGCCAGCTCCTCGAGGGGCGCCACACCAGCCAGCAGCCCGGCTGTTTCCGCGCGCAGCGCCTCAAGGGCCACGGCGCCGGCGCGCCGTCCCTCCCTCAACTGTTCCAGGGTGCTGCGAAGCTCTGTGCTACGGGCTGCCAGCCCGGACAGCCTGGCTTCGTCCGGCAGCCGTTCCTCGAGCACGGCGCGGAGGGAGCGCAGGCGGCTGAGTTCGCTGCGCAGGACTGCGGTTTCGAAGTAGGGTCCGCCTTCACTGCCGCCGGCGTGGCGGCTTGTGGTGGCGCCCGCTCCGTCGGCCAAGGCGGCAAGCTCGGGGTCCACGAGAACCGCGGCGTTCAATTCGGTGGCGGCGGCGGCCATGGCGCGGGATGCACGCTCTTCGGCGTCCCTCGCTTTGTCGACGGCCTGCAGTTGGCCGCCGAGCACTTCGGCCTTGCGGTGGAGGCCAAGCTGCCGGGCCTTCTCACCGAGTTCAGGGGCTGCGGCGTCTGCGGCCGATTTCCGCAGTTCCGCGGCGGCGAGTTTTGCCTGTCGGGCAGCACGTGCGGCCGCGGACTCAAGGCGCCGGGCGGCGCCGGCGCGCGCTGCCGCGGCCTGGTCCGCTTCGGCCTGCAATGTCCCGGCCCTGGCGGCGGCGGTGTCCTGCAGCCAGGCAAGAAGGTGGTCGGCGCCGTCCGGCACAGGCGGGGCGTCCTGCAGATCCTCGTCGGACGGGGCCGCCTCAGCCCGGGCCTGTGCCAGCAGCAGGTCCAACTGGGTGTTGAGGCCGGCCACCTCCGTGCGGGCCTCTGCCGCCTGACGCACCAGTTCCTGTTCGACAGCTTCGAACCGCTGCGTGCCGAAGAGGCTTTGAAGCAGCTCCAGCCGGTCGGAGGGCTTTGACCGGAGGAATGCAGCGAAGTCCCCCTGGGGCAGCATGACCACCCGGGTGAACTGCTCCCGGTCCATGCCCAGCACTGAACTGATTTCCGCTCCGGCCTCATCGTTCCGGCCGGACTTTTCGATCCATTGCCCGTCAACGCGTTCCCGCAGCAGCGTGTTGGCCTTCTGCTCCGTAAATCCGTTTTTTCCCCTGGCGCTGGGCCGGTTCCATGCAGGGATCCTGGAGACTTCAAAGCGCCGGCCTTTGGCAGAAAACTCGCAGGTGACCCGCGGTTCGGCGGCGGCATCCGCGTGATCGCTGCGGAGCCGCTTTCCGTCCTGGCGTGCGCCCGGCACCGACCCGTACAAGGCAAAGCAGATGGCATCCAGCACGCTGGTCTTGCCGGCGCCGGTTGCGCCGTTCAGCAGGAAAAGTCCATGAGTGCTGAGCCGGTCAAAGTCGATGTGCTCCGTGCCGGCGAAGGGGCCGAAGGCGGAGATTTCCAGGCGGTGGATCCTCATCGTGACATCTCCCCCAGACGCACGGCTTCGAGCGCTTCCGCGAGGACAGCCGCTTCTGACTCATCGGTGCTGCGGCCCCGAACATGCTCCAGGAACCCGCAGCAGATGGACAGATCGTCATCCGCCGCGGCGAGCCTGGAGCTGTAACTGGTCGTAGTGGCGGCGGCGGCGCCTTCGGGATCGAAACCGAGGACCAGGGTGTCCGGAAAGCGGGCGCGCAGTTTGTCCATGGCCTGGGCGGGGCGCTGGGAATCCGTCAAGGTGATCTGGCAATACGCGGTCTCGGCCCAGGCGTGCTCCTCGGCCGTGAGGAGGTGGTCCAGCGTGCCCCGCAGCACCGCGAGCGCGCGCGGCGCGTCCCATCGGACCTCCCTGACGTCGGTGATACCGGTGGCATCCACTTCGACCAGCCAGCCGCCTTTTCGGTGCTTCGCCTCTGAGAAGGAATAGGCAAGGGGTGAACCGGAGTAGCGCACGGTCGGCGACAGCGACTGCCTGCCGTGCAGGTGCCCGAGCGCGGTGTAGCCAAAACCGTCGAAGAGATCCAGGGGGACCGCCCCGACTCCACCGATGCTCAGGTCCCGTTCACTGTCCGAGCTGATCCCGCCGCTCGCGAACGTATGGGCCAGCACGACGGAATGCACGGTCCTTCCGCTGGCACGGGTGGCCACATCGGCCCGGATCTTTGCCGTGGCCGCGCGCGTCACTTCGAAGTGGCTGGCGGGCTCAACGCCCAGCTGCTCGGCGACCAGCCTCGGCTCCAGCCACGGAATGCCGTAAATGGCCAGCAGCGGACCGTCCTCCGCCGTATCCAGCGGAAACAGCACCGGCACGTCGAGTTCGGCGAGCCGTGTACGCAGGTGCACTCCCCCGCGTTCCAGGAGCCGCGACGCGAAGCCCAGGCGGATGGCGGAATCGTGGTTTCCGCTGGTGAGAACCACCTGCGCTCCGGCGTCCGTCAGGCGGACCAGGGCATCATCCAGGAGCCGGACCACGTCGACGCCGGGCAGGGCGCGATCGTAGACATCTCCGGCAATCAGGACGACGTCCACTTTCTCCGTGCTGACGAATTCGACCAGCTGGTCAATGAAGTCCTGCTGGGCGTCCAGCATGCCGACGCCGTGGAAGGACCGGCCCAGGTGCCAATCGGAAGTGTGCAATAACCGCATGTTCTTAAGCTATCCGCGGGTACCGACAGTTTTGCGGCACAGACACGGCTTGGCCGGGCAACTACCGTCCGCGCTTGCCGTCAAAGAAGTCGCGGGCGTCGTCGTCAACGGCGCCGGCTGCACTGTCTGAAGCACTGCCTGAAGCACTGTCAGCGGCACCGCCGGTGGCATCGTCGTCGTCGAGATCGTCGTCGTTGGTGACCAGTTCGTCGTCGTCCACATCGTCGCCAGCGTCGTGCGCGCGGGCCGGCGCAGCAGCAGGGGCCTCGGCAAACCCGCGGAACACGAGCCCTGCGATGGCGGCGCCCACCAGCGGGGCTACCCAGAAGAGCCACAGCTGTTCAAGGGACCAGGAGTTGCTGAAAATGGCCGAGGCGGTTGCCCGTGCCGGGTTGAACGGCGTGTTGCCCACTGCCTGGCCCAGCTGCAGCAGGACGGCGAGCGTAAGGCCCACGGCGAAGGGCGCGGCGGCCTTGCTGGTGTTGCGTGCAGCCGTGGTGCCCAGGAAGACGGCCACCAGGATGGCGGCGCCCAGGACCTCCACGAGCAGGACGCCGGCCATGGGCGCCTGGATGATGGAATGCTCGCCAAAGCCGGCGGTCACGGTGTCAAAGGCGGCCCGGGTGTCTTCGATCTTGGGAACAGTCCGCAGGATTCCGAACAGTGCGAGCGCTCCGGCCACGGCGCCGACCAGCTGCGCTCCGAGGTAGGCCGCGGCTTCCGGCAGGCGGATGCGGCCGGCGATGGCGTTGCCCAGGGTTACTGCCGGGTTGAAATGTCCGCCGGAAATGTACGCGAAGGCGAGCATGGCCGCGGTGACGGCAAGGCCGGCGGCCAGCGAGGCGGACAGCGGGTTCGACTGCGGAATCGTGAACAGCGGAACTCCCAGGCCTGCGATCACCAGGAACAGGGTGCCAAAGGCCTCCGCTGACAGGCGTGCAACCAGGCCCGGTTTGAAAGCCTCCGGAGCGGCAGGCAAATCGGAACTTGGAGTCGGGCGTGCAGGCACAGGGGCGGTCATGGTGTGGAAATCCTTTGCTTCGATGCGCGGCCGGTGATCCCGGTGCGCGTGCGGGCGGCGGTGCGCCCGGCAATGTACTGTCCGACGTATTCTGCCAACCGAGTCTGGACGCTTGCTGGATTCGAGCTTAGCGGTCGACGCACCGCCGCGGCGACTGCGCGACGTGCTTCGCGGGGAATCCGGATGCCGTCCCCGGGGTAAATTTACAGATATGAGCACTGAACATTCCCGCCTGACGGCGCCGACGCCCCAGTCCCGGATCCATGGCTGCCTGCTGGGCGGCGCACTGGGCGATTCCCTCGGCTACGCCGTGGAATTCGATGATATTTCCACCATCCGGAGCCGCTTCGGTCCGGCGGGACTCCAGGATTTTTCAGCGCTCGACGCCGGCAGCCACTTCTCGGACGACACGCAGATGACGCTGTACACGGTTGACGGCCTCGTCGAGGCACTGGAGTGGGCAAATGAGGGCACAGCCGCCGATGCCAACGCCTGCGTGTGGCTCGCCTACCTTCGCTGGCTGGCAACGCAAGGGGTGCCGGTGGCGTCCTCGGCTCCAGCCCCGCAGCCGCGCTGGATCGACGGACAGGCAGCCCTGAAGCACCGTCGGGCGCCCGGGAATGCCTGCCTCAGCGGCCTGGCCTCCGGCGAAATGGGGACCATTTACCGCCCGGTCAATCCCGATTCGAAGGGATGCGGCACGGTGATGCGCTCTGCGCCGTTCGGCCTCATCCCGCACATTCCGGCGGAGGCGGTGTACAAGCTGAGCTCCGACGCGGCGTCGTTGACCCACGGCCACCGTTCGGCGCGGCAGAGTGCTGGAACTTTCAGCCTCCTGATCCACGCCCTCATGGGTGGCCAAAGTCTCACGGAAGCGGCCGACTACGTGCTCGAAGATGCCCGTGGACGGGACGACGCCGAGCCGGCCCTCGTTGACCGGCTGGAACGGTCCGTCCACCTCGCGGCGGTTTCCCGGCAGGAGCCGGCCGCCGCAGACCGCCTCGGCCCCGAAGACCTGGTCCGTGAGCTCGGGGAAGGCTGGGTGGCCGAGGAAGCCCTCGCCGTCGCCCTGTATGCGGTGCTGGCCACAGCCCCGGCAGGGGATATTGACGGCGACACCGCAGCGGGGACTGCCGGCGGCGTGTCCCGTGCAGGCATCGAGGCGCACTTCCGTGAGGCCATTGCGCTGGCCGTGAACCACAGCGGAGACAGCGACTCCACCGGCTCCATCGCCGGCAACATCCTGGGCGCCTTCTACGGCGAGGAGTGCCTGCCTGCCGCTTGGCTGGAGTCGCTGGAGGCCCCGGAGGTCATCCGCGGGATGGCCGGGCAGCTGGTCTCGGTGACCATCGCCTGAGTCAGGGCCGCTTCAGGGAGATGTTGTTGCAGGCTTCGCAGATGTCCGCCGGAATGAGTCCCCGGCGCTGCAGGAAGCCGAAGATCGCGCAGCCCAGGCAGAACCCTGCGAATGCTTCCAGCGAGGCTGCCACGATAAGGACGGCCAGGAGCGTCCAGGCGGCGGGAGCCAGGCCGGCCGCGAGCAGCAGGGCTGCGGCGGTTGACATGCCTGCACCAATGCCTTGGGCGAAGCGCTTGGGCGGACCGGGCACCAGCTTGGCCCGGCCCAGACGCGGCGCCAGGACCTTGACGGAGAGCTGGGCCAGCGGTGAAATCCTGGGACCGAACAGCACGCGCAGCCAGAAGCCGGCGGCGATGAGGGCAAGTCCCCAGCCCCAGCCGGTCAACAGCGTGGCGGCCGCAACCACGACCACCAAAGCTGCGGTGATCCTGGCCGCATACTCGTTGACCGGGTTCGGGAATGCGAACACCGTGCGCCAGTCGAGGCCGGTGCGCCCGCCTGCCGCCGCGGCAGTGGTAGGAACGGCGTCGGCCGGAGAGTCGATCTGGAGTTTGCCCATGGTGCAAGGCTAGGAGCCCGCCTCCGGCACCGGAAGGATTGTTGCGCCGTATGACCGCCGGCTAGATCAAGGCGGCGGCTGCCGGAACCTGCCCGCCCACCATCTGCAGGAACTCACCTTCGGACAGCACCTCGATGGCCTGCCCGCGCTCGTGGAGTTCCAGGACCCGCCGGGCTTTGCCGGTCAGGCGGCCGGAGCGGAGATCCGAGGCCACAAAGCCGTCGCCAACCACCAGCACCGTGGTCCGTCCGGTCACCCTGCTTTCGGGCTGCGCGCCGTATTCGGCCGACAGGACCTTGGCCTCGGGCCGGGGCATGGCAAGCTCCCCCGTGAACACGACCGTCTGCCCGAACAGCGGGTGGCCGGGTTCGGCGTCGGAATTCGGCACGGGGTTGGCCCCTTCCTCGGGCCAGCCGGATTTGAACGGCCGCGCCGCGGCTGTTCCGGTGCCGCCGGCTGCCCCGAGGGCAGTCAGCGTGGCCTTGGACAGGCCGTCACGGGCGGGATCGAAGGCCTGTTGATGCGGGAGCTCAAGTCCCAGGGACAGGAAGAGTTCCGCAATGCTGCCGGCGCCGTTGCGCCGGGCAATGTCAATGAGGATTCCCGCGCACGCCCTGGCATCTTCAGCTGCGTCGTGGTGGTTGACCAGCGGAACGCCGGCTTCCTCCGCCGCATAGGGCAGCGAGTTGGATACCAGGGAATAGCACCGGCGGGAAAGCATGACCGTACACACGTAGTCGTAGGCAGGGCCAGGCAGCCCGGACACTTCCAGCCCGGACCGGATGACGCCCAGGTCGAAGGCCGCGTTGTGGGCAGCCAGGACATCGCCGCCAATGAAGGCACCGATCTCCGGGAAGAGTTCGCCGAAGCGCGGCAGGCCGGCCACATCCTCGGCCCTGATGCCGTGGATCCGCACATTGTGGTAATCGAAACGGTCGTGGTTTTCGGGCGGGCGCATGAGCCAGGACGCTTCCTCCACCACCACGCCGCCGCGGACCTTGCTGAGCCCAACGGCGCACGGCGAACCGCGGAAGCCGTTGGCTGTCTCGAAGTCGATCGCCGTAAAGTCCAAACCCACGGCTCAAACTTTACCGCCGGCCGGCCCGCGCCCCGGCACGCCGGCCCGGTTTGTCGCGGGTGTCGATGGTCACGCAACGTCCCTGCGGGGAAGGCCCGGCACCGGGGGTCCAGTAACCTTGGAGGGTGAACCTACATGCGATGAGTGACTTTGCCGTGTCCACCCTCGGGGGTGCGGGACCGGTGCAGCCGCACCTGGCCTCGTTCCTCCCCGACTGGCTCAACCCCCAGATCTTCCTGGCAGATCCGGCGCTGGCCCCCTGGGTGGTGCTGCTGGTCTGCGGCATCATCTTCGCCGAGACGGGCCTGCTGATCGGCTTCTTCCTCCCCGGCGACTCCATGCTGTTCACAGCCGGCCTCCTGGTGGCCACGGACACCATCAAATTCAACATCTGGCTGTTCGCGGCCCTGATCATCGTTGCGGCCATCGTCGGCAACCAGACCGGCTATTTCATCGGTTCCAAGGCCGGCCCGGCCATCTTCAACAAGCCGGACTCCAAGCTGTTCAAGCGTGAAAACGTCGAAAGTGCGCACGCCTTCTTCGAAAAGCACGGCGGCAAGGCGCTGATCCTGGCCCGTTTCGTTCCCATCATCCGCACGTTCGTGCCGGTGATCGTGGGCGTCGCGCAGATGAGCAAACGCAAGTTCTTCCTCTTCAACGTCATCGGCGCCGTGCTCTGGGGCGGCGGCGTCACGCTGCTCGGCTACCTGCTGGGCGACCGCGTGCCGTGGGTCCGCGACAACCTGGACATCATCTTCATCATCATCGTGCTGGTCTCCGTGATCCCCATCGGCATCGAAGTACTCCGCGGGCTGTCCGCCAAGCGCCAGGCGGCGCACTTCGGCACGGACGCGGTGGATGAGTTCATCGAAGAACACGAACCCCAGGACGAGCGCAAGACGAACATGTAGCACGGAACGAGCGAAGGCGCCCCGCACTGCGGGGCGCCTTCTGTCGTTAATCTGACGGCTAGGACCGGCTCCGCGGGCGGTGATCGGCCAACGCCTCAACGATGGCCGGCAGCAAGGCCCTGAACGCCTGGCCCCGGTGGCTGATGGCATTCTTTTCCTCGGGGCTCAATTCAGCGCAGCTGCGGTCCAGGCCGCTTGGCTGAAGCACCGGATCATAGCCGAAGCCGCCTTGGCCCCGCGGTTCGCGCAGCAGCGATCCTTCGAGCTGGCCGTACTCCACCACTTCGCGTCCGCCGTCCGCTGCCGCCCCCGGCACCGCGAGCGCGGCGGCGCAGACGAAAGCGGCGCCGCGGTACTCGTCGGGGACGTCGGACAGCTGGTCCAGCAGGAGCCGAAGGTTGGCGGCGTCGTCACCGTGGCGGCCGCTCCACCGGGCCGAAAAGATCCCCGGCGCCCCGCCGAGGACGTCCACCGACAGGCCCGAATCATCGGCAATGGCCACCAGGCCGGTGGCCTCGGCCACGGCCCGGGCCTTCAGCAGGGAGTTCTCCGCGTACGTCACGCCGGTCTCGACAACGTCCGGGGCACCGACGGCGCCGGCGTCCACCACCTGGGTGTCGACGTCGAGCCCCGGCACCTGCCCGCGCAGCAGCTCACGCAGTTCGCGGAGCTTGCCCTTGTTGTGGGTCGCGAGCACCAGCACCGGACCGGCGGGGTCCGCCAGTTGCCCGGCGGAGTCCGTCACGGGGCCTCCGCCAGCGTTTCGCGCTGGATGGCCGCGAGCTGCTCCGTACCCAGCAGGGCAAGGTCCAGGAGCTGGTTCAACTCGTCGCGGTCGAACGGGGCGCCCTCGGCCGTGCCCTGGACTTCCACGAATTTGCCTGACCCGGTGACCACGACGTTCATGTCGGTCTCGGCGCGGACATCTTCGACGTACGGCAGGTCCAGCATGGGGATGCCGTCGATGATGCCGACGGACACGGCAGCGATCGTGTCGATGAGGGGCTGTGCATTCTTGGAGATGATCTTGTTTTCGCGCGCAAAGCGGATGGCTTCGGCAAGCGCCACATAGGCGCCGGTGATGGCGGCGGTGCGGGTTCCGCCGTCGGCCTGCAAAACATCGCAGTCCAGCACAATGGTGTTCTCGCCCAGCGCCTTGGTGTCGATGATCGACCTCAGCGAACGGCCGATCAGCCGGGAAATCTCATGGGTGCGGCCGCCGATCTTGCCCTTGACCGACTCGCGGTCGGAGCGGGTGTTCGTGGCGCGCGGAAGCATGGCATATTCGGCCGTGACCCAGCCGCGGCCCTCGCCCTTGAGCCAGCGCGGCACGCCTTCGGTCAGGGAAGCCGTGCACAGCACCCGGGTGTTGCCGAACTCGATCAGGGCCGAGCCTTCGGCCTGCTTGGACCAGCCGCGGGTGATGCTGATCGGGCGGAGCTGATCAGGGGTACGGCCGTCGGCACGAATGACGGGGGTTGCAATTGCTTCAGAAGTCATGTTGCAAGCTTAGCGATCGCACAGCCCCGGCCAGGACCCGTTCCACCCAAGTAGGTAGCAGCAGGTGTCGTTCTGAGCCTTCAAAACGACACCTGCTGCTACTTAGTTGGGCCTCAGACGGTGTAATGGACTCCGGCCACGGCCACGGCGACGTCGCCGCTGAACACGGGCTTGGCCTCGGCCATGACTTTGGTCTGCGACGTCCATACCGGAATGTGGGTCAGGAGCAGCCGGCGCGCCCCTGCCGCGGCGGCAGCCTCGCCGGCTCGTTTACCCGTCAGGTGCACGTCCTTGATGTCGTCGTCGCGGCCTTCCTCGAAGGCGGCCTCGCACAGGAAGAGGTCGGCGTCCTTTGCGGCTTCCTCCAGCCCGGCACACGAGTCGGTGTCCCCCGAGTACGTCAGAACGCGGGTGACCGGCACGCCGCCTGCGGACGGTTCCGTCACCTCGACGCGGAGGGCGTAGGCCTCCTCCACGGGGTGGTTCACCGCGAACGGCGTCACGGTGTACGGTCCCACCGTGACGGACTGCCGTTCGGTCCAGTTGGTGAAGTCGAATTCCTCGTGCATGCCCGGGTCCAGCTCCAGCCCGTACGCCGTGGCCATCCGGTCCGCCGTCGCCGCCGGGCCCCAGACCTTAATCCGGTCCCGGCCCCAGCCGCCCGGCTTCCAGCGCACGGCCACATGGAGGCCGCACAGGTCCATGCAATGGTCCGGGTGCAGGTGGGTGAGGAAGATCGCGTCAATGTCCTCAAGGTCCGTGTACCGCTGGATCGCCCCGAGGGCCCCGCTGCCGAGGTCCATCACGATCTTCCAGGTCCGCTCGCCGTCATGCGCGGTCAGCAGATAGCACGACGCCGGGGAACCCGGCCCCGGGAAGGAACCGGTGCAGCCAACAATGGTCAGTTTCACAGCCGTGTTCCCCCGGCCGCGGATCCGCCGACGAAGTTGGAAATCCGCGGCCGGGCGGCGCCGGCCCGGGCTGCCGCGATCATTTCCGGCGTTATCTTCGCCAGGCTGCCGGTGGGGTACTGCGCGGCAACGTGGTCCACGTGCTTCACGCTGAGCACTTCGGGACCGAGGAAGCGCCTGGCCAGGGTTTCGAACTGTCTGGCTTCGCCGGTGGCGATGAAGTGGTGCTGGGGCGGCGCCTCGACGGTCCGCTGAAGATCGTGTGAAACGAGTGCCCGGTAAACATCCTTGGCGGTTTCCTCGGCACTGGAGACGAGGGTGACGTCCTCCCCCATGACATAGGAGATCACACCGGTGAGCAGCGGGTAGTGCGTGCAGCCGAGCACAACGGTATCCACGCCGGCGGTGCGCAGCGGCTCAAGGTACTCCCGGGCAACGGCAAGGAGTTCCGGACCCGTGGTGATGCCGGCCTCCACGTAGCTGACGAATGCCGGGCAGGCCACGGACGTGATGTGCAGGTCCGGGGCTGCGGCGAAGGTGTCCTCGTACGCCCGGGAACCCACGGTCGCGGAGGTCCCGATGACGCCCACCCGGCCGCTCCTGGTGGCGGCCACAGCCCGACGCACCGCAGGCTGGATCACTTCGATCACGGGAATCCCGTAGCGGGCCGTGTACCTCTCGCGGGCGTCCCGGAGGACAGCGGCGGAGGCGGAGTTGCACGCGATGGTCAGCAGCTTGACGCCGGAATCCACCAGCTCATCCATTACGCCAAGGGCGTTGGCGCGGACCTCGGCGATGGGCAGCGGGCCGTAGGGGCCGTTCGCGGTATCGCCCACATAGAGGATCGATTCGTTGGGCAGCTGGTCGATGATGGACCGCGCCACGGTCAGTCCGCCGACTCCGGAGTCGAAGATGCCGATGGGCCGCGAGCCCATGGGGCTGTCGTCCGCGCTGCTCGCTGGGGAATCCGCCACAGCGTCCGCTGCCGGATCCATGCTCGATGCTGAAGTCATGATTATTCGAGGATAGGGCTTCCCTGTTGGTGCGGCCATCACATTGTGTCGTCCGACTCATGTTGGATAAGTCACACAATTTGGCGTCAGGCCCGCCCCACGCACGCCGAAGCGCTCAGGCCCGCGGTTCCATGGACTGGAGCATGGCCTGCACCAGCGATTCCTGCAGCCACGTGGTGAAGTTGTACACCAGCGCCAGGTAGCTTTCCACGTCTTCGGCCTGGGACCAGTCCTGCATGGTGTGGACGTGTTCGGCGTCGGCGTCGTCCCGGATGTCAAGCCGTTCAGCCAGGACCAGCCGGACGTCGTTCAGCGCCTGCGACCAGTGCCGGGCGTCGGCGGGCGAAAGGACCACGTCGTTGGTGTCCAGGCCCAGCGCCGCCGCCCGCAGGGCGCCGATCTTGTTTTCCCGCAGTGAGCGTTCGGTGAGCTGGCGGAACTCCAGGGCGGCGGCGTCGTCGGTCCGGGTGACGTTGGGCAGCAACCGCCGCAGCGCACGGTCCGATGGTTCCTTGACATTCATGTCCAGCCCGATCAGGGCTGTCAGCGGGTCTTCGCTGGCGCTTTCGGCCGGTTCGAGCATCGAGATGACGTCGTCGATCAGGCTCCGCAGCAGTTCCCGTTCCGCCGGTTCGAGGTATCCGGTAATGCCTTTGAGTCCGTATTTGAATGCCTTAGCCACGTTTGCCTTTGCCCTTGCCGGATCCGCCGTCTTTGCCGCCGCCGGTGGCCTTTTCCACCGTGGCCCACAGGCCGAAGCCGTGCATGGCGACGGCGTGCTGCTCCACCTGTTCCTTGCTGCCGTGCGCCACGATGGAACGTCCCTTCTTATGGACCTCCATCATGAGCTTGTTGGCCTTCGGCTCCGAGTAGCCGAAATAGCTCTGGAAAACGTAGCTCACGTAGCTCATCAGGTTGACGGGATCGTTCCAGATCACCAGGTTCCAGGGAATGTCCGGGGCCGTCAGGGCGTCGGTGGACGTCACTGTTCCGGTCTGGGTGCTCTCCTGGGTGTCAGGGCCGAGCGCAACGCTTAAGGTCATCTGTCCATTCTAGGGCGATGCGCACTAGAGTGAATTCGTGAGTACCCCTGCTGGCTGGGATCATCCCCGCACGTCCTTGTACACCGACCACTACGAGCTGACCATGCTCCAGGCGTCGCTGCATTCAGGTGCCGCACACCGGAAGTCGGTGTTTGAGGCGTTCGCCCGCAGGCTTCCCGACGGCCGCCGCTACGGGATTGTGGCCGGAACGGGCAGGCTGCTGGAGGGCATCGCGGACTTCCGGTTCGGCGGACCCGAGCTCGATTTCCTCCGCCGCACGCACGTGGTCAACGACGAAACCCTGGACTACCTGGCCGGGTTCCGTTTCACCGGGGACATCTGGGGCTACGCCGAGGGCGAAGCCTATTTCCCCAACTCCCCCATCCTGATTGTGGAGTCCACGTTCGCCGAGGCCTGCATCCTGGAGACCTACATCCTTTCGGTGCTCAACCACGACAGCGCCATCGCCTCCGCTGCGTCGCGCATGATCACCGCTGCGGGCAACCGGCCCTGCATCGAAATGGGTTCCCGGCGGACCCAGGAGGAATCCGCGGCCGCCGCCGCCCGTGCGGCCGTCATCGCCGGCTTTGACAGCACGTCCAACCTCGAAGCCGGGCGCCGGTACGGCATCAAGACGGTGGGCACCGCCGCCCACTCGTTCACCCTCCTGCACGACACTGAACGGGAAGCCTTTGAGGCGCAGATCGCCTCGTTCGGCGCCGGAACGTCGCTGCTGGTGGACACGTACGACGTCGAAACGGCCGTCCGTACGGCCGTGGACCTTGCGGGTCCCAAATTGGGGGCAGTCCGGCTCGACTCCGGAGACCTCGTGGCGCAGGCCCAGTGGGTCCGCCGGCTGCTGGACGACCTCGGCAACGAAAACACCAAGATCGTCGTCACCTCGGACCTGGATGAATACGCCATCGCGGCTCTGCAGTCCGCACCGGTTGACTCCTACGGCGTGGGCACCTCGCTGGTCACCGGCTCCGGCGCCCCCACCGCGAGCATGGTCTACAAACTCGTCAGCCGCACCGACGACTCCGGCGAATTCGTGTCCGTTGCCAAAGCAGCCAAGAACAAGACGAGCAAGGGCGGCAGGAAGTACGCGCTCCGCAGGCTCAACGAACGGGGCGTCGCCACCCACGAGATGGTGGGAGTAGGGCACCGGCCCGAAGACGACGGCAATGACCGCCAGTTGCTGCAGCAGTTCATCAAGAACGGCGAACTGCTCCCCGGCTGGACCGGGACCGAGGGCGTGTTCCGTGCCCGCCAGCGGCACATTGACTCCATGGCGGAACTTCCGGCAGTCGTCAACCGCCTGCAGCGCGGCGAGCCGGCCATCCCCACCGTCTACGAGGAGAACTGATGTCACGCGCTCTGATCATTGTCGACGTGCAGAACGATTTCTGCGAAGGCGGCTCCCTGGCCGTCAAAGGCGGAGCGGACGTGGCCGGGGCCATCAGCGAATACGTGGACGCCCATCACGGCCAGTTCGACCACATCGTGGCCACCCAGGACTGGCACATCGAGCCCGGCGCCCACTTCGCGGAGAACCCCGACTTCATCGACTCGTGGCCGCCGCACTGCGTCGCCGGCACCCGCGGGGCGGAACTGCACCCGGACCTGGACACGGAGTACATCCAGGCCTATTTCCGCAAAGGCCAGTTCACCGCCGCCTACTCCGGTTTTGAAGGCATCCTTGCTCCCGAGGACGCGGTGCCCACAGGCGACCGGAAGCCCGGCGCCCTGCCGTTGGAGGACGCGGAGGCATTGACTGCCAGTTCGTTTGCCGACGAGGACGCCATCGGCCTGGACGACTGGCTGCAAAGCCACGATGTGGAGGACGTGGTGATTGTGGGAATCGCCACCGACTACTGCGTCATGGCCACCGCCCTGGACGCCGTCCAGGCCGGCTATTCGGTGACGGTGGTCCGGAACCTCACGGCCGGAATCGCAGCCGACCTCGACGACGCCTACGCCGAGATGGAACTCGGCGGAGTGGACCTTGCCTAGCCTGGATCTGACCTAAGCCTCGCCGCCCGCGTTGCCGGCGGGCTCCGGGCCTGGCGGTCCGGGCGCCTATTTCCGGCCGATGAACCAGTCCTGAAGCTTCCGCAGCCTGGCCTGCAGCTGTTCCTCGTTGGCCTGCGCCACCGGCGGGCCGCCGCAGACGGTGCGGAGTTTCGTATGCACCACCCCGTGCGGGGTTCCCGTCCGCGCGGACCACGCGGCCACGTTCTTGGCCAGTTCGTTGCGCAGGTCCATGAGCATCCGGTGATCGGGAACAGCGGGGGCAGCCTGCGAGGCGGCAGATTCACCCGCCCGGAGCTTCTTCCGGCTCTGCTGTTCATGCTGGCGCTGGCGCAGCAGCGTGCCCACCTGTTCGGCGTCCAGGAGTCCCGGAATGCCGAGGAAGTCCAGTTCGTCGTCGGATCCGATGTCGCCGCCGGTGCCGAACTCGCCGCCGTCGAACAGCACGCGGTCGAATGATGCCTGCGAGTCGAGGGCCTCAAATTTGCCCTTGGTGAGGCTGTCGGACGCCTTGTCCTCCCGGTTGGCCTCGTCCATGAGCGAGTCTTCGGGATTGAACAGGCCGTCCGGGTCTTCTTTCTCCGGCCGGTCCAGGGCGTGGTCGCGTTCAGCTTCCATCGAGTTCGCCAGCGCGGTCAGCTGCGGAACCGACGGCAGGAACACCGACGCTGTTTCGCCGCGCTTCCGGGCGCGGACAAAACGGCCGACGGCCTGGGCGAAGAACAGCGGCGTGGACGTGGACGTGGCATAGACGCCCACCGACAGCCGGGGAACGTCCACGCCTTCGGACACCATCCGGACCGCCACCATCCAGCGTTTGTCGCTGGCGGTGAATTCCTCGATCTTGCTGGATGCCTTGACGTCATCGGAAAGGATCACGGTGGGTGATTCACCGGTGATCTTCTTCAGCTGGCCGGCGTAGGCGCGGGCATCCTCGTGGTCGGTCGCAATCACCAGGCCGCCGGCGTCGGGTACGGTCCGGCGGACCTCGCTCAGGCGTTTGTCCGCTCCGGCCAGCACAGCCGGGATCCATTCGCCGGCCGGGTTGAGGGCGGTCCGCCAGGCCTGCGAAATGATGTCCTTGGTGACGGCCGACTCGCCGAGGGACGCCGCCATCTCCTCGCCGCCGCTGGTGCGCCAGCGCATCTGGCCCGAGTACGCCATGAACATGACCGGACGGACCACGTGGTCACGCAGGGCGTTCCCGTAGCCGTAGGTGTAGTCGGCCTTGGAGCGGCGGATGCCGTCCCGGTCCTCGGCGTACTCCACAAAGGGAATGGGTGACGTGTCGGAGCGGAAGGGCGTGCCCGTGAGTGAAAGCCGGCGTGCGGCCGGGTCGAAAGCCTCGCGGAGTCCGTCACCCCAGGACAGAGCTTCGCCGCCGTGGTGGATCTCGTCGAGGATCACCAGGGTGCGGGCTGCTTCCGTCTTGGCGCGGTGCAGCATGGGCTTGCTGGCAACCTGGGCATAGGTCACGGCGACGCCGATGAAGCCGCGGCCGTGCTGCCCGTCCGCATTCTTGAAGTTGGGGTCGATCGCGATCCCCACGCGGGCCGCGGCGTCAGCCCACTGCCGTTTCAGGTGGTCCGTGGGCGCCACGATGGTCACACGGTTAACGGTGCCCGCCTCGATCAGCATCGACGCCACACGCAGCGCGAAGGTGGTCTTGCCTGCGCCGGGCGTTGCCACCGCGAGGAAGTCCCTGGGGCCGGTGGCAAAGTAGCGGTCGAGCGCTTCCTGCTGCCACGCACGGAGCTTCTGCGCGGTTCCCCACGCTGCCCGCTCGGGATAGGCCGGCGGCAGCGTTGGCCCGCCAAAGAGTGTCTCGGTCACGCAGAGCCCTCAATTCCCCGCATTGCGGCAGCCGTGAGCGAAAGACACATAAACATAAACACCAATCTGTTCCGGAGGAGCCGCACTGCTCCGGTCATCAAAAATCATCGTGGTCACGGGACGTGCGCAGCAGGGATTGCGCCCCCGTGGTTGTCTTGCCCCGCCCTGGCCGGGCGGGCCGGTCACCGACTTAAGCCAGGTGACCGGTGAACGGCCCTATTTGCCGGAATCGCCGTCGGAGCCCTTGCCGCCGTCGTTCCCGGGACGCAGGCCTTCGTAGACCTCTTTGCATTCCGGGCAGACCGGGAACTTCTGCGGATCGCGGCCGGGAGTCCACACCTTGCCGCACAGAGCGATGACCGGCTCGCCCGTCATGGCTGACTCCATGATCTTCTCTTTGCGCACGTAGTGGGAGAACCGTTCCCGGTCACCGGGTTCCACTTCCTCGCGCACTTCCTCGCGCTCGATAGTGGCCGTGGACGTTCCTGGTCCGGAAAGCTCGCGCATCGGGTCGTTTTCGAGGGGGTCCGTCATGCTAGTCATGGCATCCATCTTAGCCGTTGTGCCGGACAAAAAACCGGACCTCTGAACTACAGGCCCTGCCAGGCGGGCTTGTTGTCATACGTGTGGCGGTAGTAATCGGCCAGCCTGAGCGACGACGCGGCGGCCTCGTCCACCAGCACGGTGACGTGGGGGTGCATTTGCAGGACGGACGCGGCGCAGATGGCAGCCACCGGTCCTTCCACTAAGTCCCGGACAGCCTGGGCCTTTTGGGCGCCGGTGGCAATCAAGATCACATGGCGGGCCTCCATGATGGTGCCCAGCCCCTGGGTGATCACGTGGTGGGGAACATCATGGATGCTTTTGAAGAACCGGGCGTTGTCCCGGCGTGTCTGCTCGATGAGGCTCTTGATCCTCGTCCTGGACGCCAGGGACGAGCCGGGCTCGTTGAAGCCGATGTGGCCGTCGGTGCCTACGCCCAGCAGCTGGAGGTCCACCCCGCCGGCAGCCCTGATGGCGTCCTCGTAGGCCTGGCAGGCCGCGGGGATGTCCGCCGCCTGGCCGTCGGGAGTATGCACGTTTTCGGGTGCGATGTTCACCCGGTCGGTGAACTCCCGGCGGATGACCTCCCGGTAGGACTGGGGGTGGCCCTGCTCCAGGCCCACGTATTCGTCCAGGGCAAACCCGCGCGCACGGCTGAAGTCGAGTCCGCCGTCATTATGACGCCGGGCGAGTTCGTCATAGACCGGCAACGGGGACGCTCCCGTCGCCAGGCCGAGCACAGCGTCGGGCTTACGGCGCAGCAGGGCCTCGACGGCGTCGGCTGCGAGGGACCCGATCTGTTTGCTCCCCGGAAGAATAACCACTTCCATGGCGTACCGCCTTTCCGCATCCAGTACTACTAATCATGGCCCCACCGGCCTATCGGTTGACTGAAAGCTGTGCCAGAAGTTCGGGGCCCCGGGCGTCGAGCCATTTCCCGCCCAGGCGGACCCCTGCCGTAAAGAGGACCAGGCCCAGCACCGGGCCGAGCGCCAGGTTGATCCAGCCGGGCGCCGTGCTGCCCGTGACGGACTGCGCAATGACCAGGGCTGCTTCCGGCAGCACGAGCACCAGCAGGACGCCCATCCCGCCGAACTGGACCGCCATGGTCTGCGCGACGTTCCCGGGCGGCTTCTTGAACGGGCTGTCGCCGGGCAGGGGCACCGCCACCGTATACCGGGCCGAGACCACGGATGCCAGGCCGAGTCCGGTGAACAGTATTCCCAGGGACAGTCCCAGCAGCGCCGGCAGCCAGTCCCAGTTTCCGGTGAAGAAGAACGGCCCGACGCTAAAGACCAGCACGATGGGAAGTGCAAACGCCAGGCAGGCCAGGGCGCGCCCCAGCCTGTCGTGGACGCCGCGGACGCCGCTGGACAGATGGAGGGCAAACGCCGTGTTGTCGTAGGACACGTCCGCTGAAATCGACCATGCCAGCAGGAAGGCCGCCAGCGGACCGATGATCGCCAGCACGCCGTAATCACCCGTCTGCCCCGCCTGGAAGAACATGAGGACGGGCAGCAGCGGAATGACCACCAGGGAACCCGAGTAACGGGGGTCCCTGATCCAGTAAGTGAGGGCCCTGGCCGTAATGGCGCCGACAGGCGTGGCCGGCAGGACACCGAAGAGGCCCATCCGGCCGCCGCGCTTCCTGCCGCCTGCCGCGAACGGCGGAGTGACCAGGGCACGCTGCAGGAGCACCTTCCAGCACCAGGCGAGGCCCGCCAGTGTTGCCACCGCGATCAGGAACTTTAGCCCGGCCGGTGCGTACCGGGCCGCCGCCGCGTCGCCGCCGAGTGACCATGCGGCACCGGCCGGCGTCCACGCCACGATGCGGGCCAGGTCAGCCAGGAATCCGGCGGAGCCCGCGGCACCCTGGGCAACGAAAGCCACGATCGGTCCCATGAGCATCAGCGGCACCATAAAGGCGAGCGCGCTGACATCCTTGAATCGCCGGGAGGAAGCCAGGCCGGCAGTCGCCGTCGTCACCACTTTGGACAGGACAATGCACGTCAGCACGCCCAGGACGGCTCCCGCCACGGCGGCCGCGACAGCCGGCGCTCCCCTGCTCCACGTGCCCACCGTGGCAAGCGCCACGAGCGCCGTGGCGATGCCGGGAATCCCGATCAGTCCGCCGAGGGCCAGTCCGGTCAACAGTTGCGGCATGGGGACTGCCGCCGTGGTGAACCGGGCCGGGTCCAGGGTCATGTCCGCCGAGGACGCAATGACGGGGACCACTCCCCAGCCCAGGACCGCTGCCGATCCGCCCAGCACCACCACGGTCTGGGCGAGCTCCAGGTCGGCCGTCCGGAGCAGGACGAGCGCCACCCCAAGGAACCCGGCAATCCCGACGGCGTACAGCCCGCCGATGATCAGGCCCAGAAGCTGCCACGGGCTGCGCCGGAGGCTGTTCCGCAGGAGCGTCAGCTTGAGCCTTAGAAGGTGCGCAACCATTCCAGGCCCTCCGTCTGGCTCCGGCCCCCGACGAGCTGGACGAACCGGTCCTCCAGCGAGGCGCCGGCCCGGACCTCCTCCACGGTGCCGGCGGCCAGCAGCCTGCCCGCGGCAACCACCGCCACGTGGTCGCACATTCTCTGCACGAGGTCCATGACATGGCTCGAGACAATCACTGTTCCGCCGGAAGCGACATAGCGGTCCAGGATGTCCCTGATATTCGCAGCGGAAACCGGGTCCACCGATTCAAAGGGTTCATCCAGCACCAGCAGCCTGGGCGCGTGGATGAGGGCCGAGGCGAGGGCGATCTTCTTGGTCATGCCGGCCGAATAGTCCACCACGAGCGTTCCGGCGTCGGCACTGAGATCAAACGCCGCCAGGAGTTCCGCCACCCTGGCGGACACCACGTCCTTGTCCATCCCCCGCAACAGGCCCGCGTAGCTCACCAGCTGTTCACCGGTCAGCCGGTCAAACAACCGCACGCCGTCGGTGAGGATTCCCATCAGCTTCTTGGCTTCGAGCGGCCGCGTCCAGACATCGGTGCCGTGCACCAGGGCCGTGCCGAAGTCCGGCCGGAGCAGCCCCGTGGCCATGGACAGCGTGGTGGTTTTCCCTGCGCCGTTGGGACCCACGATCCCGTAGAAGGACCCTGCCGGCACGTCCAGGCTGATGCCGTCCACGGCGATCTTCCCGCCGAAGCGCTTGGCGAGGCCGCGGATGGACAGGGCAGGAACGGCTAGCGGGGCCGGAACAGCGAGCGGGGCCGGAACAGGGTGGTCCTGGCGGCCGGCAGCCGGATGCGGACCGGGTTGCGGTTCAGTCATGGTGCCAGCGTAGCCTCACCTCCGCGGTGGGAGGATCGTCCCAAAGGGTTACTTCCTAGAACGAGTGGCGGGGAACCGCACGCTCGTACTGCGGCACCCACGGCATCTCGTGGCCGAGCTCGAAGGCCGCGCGCAGCCACCAATGCGGGTCGCGGAGCGCGGCACGCGCGATGAAGACAGCGTCGGCCTGGCCCGTGGCGACGGCGTGTTCGGCCTGCCCGGCCGAGGTCAGGAGTCCCACTGTGCCGGTGCTGATGCCCGCCTCGCGCTTGATCCGGGCTGCGAACCCGGTCTGGTAGCCGGGACCGGCCGGAATCTGCTGGTGCGCCACGGCGCCCCCGCTAGAGACGTCGACCAGGTCCACGCCGTGCTCGGCGGCGGCACTGGCCAGCCTGACGGAGGCGGCGGCGTCGATGCCGCCCTCTGCCCAGTCCGAGGCGGAGATCCGCAATAGCAGCGGCATGGAGTCGGGAATGACGTTGCGAACGGCGTCCACCACGGCCAGGGTGAGCCGGTTCCGTCCGGTTTCGTCCCCTCCCCAGGCGTCCGTCCGGTCGTTGATGAGCGGGCTCTGGAACTGGTGGAGCAGGTAGCCGTGCGCGCCGTGGATTTCGATGGTGTCGAACCCTGCCTCGACCGCCCGGACGGCGGCCGCTGCGAAGTCGGCTATCACGCCGTCAATCTCTGCCGCGGTCATGGCGGCCGGTGCCGCATAGCCGTCGAATGCGCCGGTGCCGGGACCCACGGTCTGCCAGCCGCCGTCGGACGCCGGCACTGACCCGCGTTTCCCCGAGAAGGGCCAGTACGTCGAAGCCTTCCGGCCGGCGTGCGCCAGTTGGGTGCCGATCTTTGTGTCAGCGGCGCCGTAGCGGTGCACGAACGCCGTGATCCGCTGCCACGCCGCGGCCTGCTCGTCGTTGTAGAGGCCGGCGTCAAGCGGGCTGATCCGGCCCGCCGCATTCACTGCCGCCGCCTCGGTGAGGATCAGCGCGGCCCCGCCGGTTGCGAAGGAACCCAGGTGCATGAGGTGCCAGTCGTGCGGAACGCCCTCACCGGTGTCCGGCCCGCAGCTGTACTGGCACATGGGGGAAACCCAACCGCGGTGGCGGAGCGTCAGTGAGCGCAGCGCCAGCGGCGAAAAAAGTGCCGACGACATTAAAACAGCACCCGTGCCAGCCCCTGCCGCGCCTTGGCGACGCGTTCATCGGACGGGCCCACCACTTCGAAGAGCTCCAGCAGCCGCACCCGGGCAGTCTCCCGTTCCGGGCCGAAGTTCCGGCCGATGAAGCCGACGATCCGGCCCAGCGCATCCTCAATGTGGCCGCCGGCGATGTCCAGGTCCGCCACGCCCAGCTGGGCATCAAGGTTGTCCGGCTGGTCGGCGGCGAGCTGGCGCAGCGCTTCACCGTCGGGACCGGTCAGGGACTGCAGCCGATCCATCAGCTCCACCTGGGCGAGTCCGGCCTTGGCCTCGGCATCCGCGGGCATCTCCAGCAGGGCCTGCCGGTAGGCGGCGGCCGCGGCGGCGAAGTCTCCGGCTTCAATGGCGTCGTAGGCCGCCTGGTGCAGCGGCGGCAGCGGGGCCGGCTCGGCCTCGGCAGGGGCGGCTCCGGCGCCCAGGCTGCCGGTAACTCCGTTGGCTGCGGCCACCTTCAGCAGTTCATCCAGCAGGCTGCGGACCTGGTGTTCGTCGGCTCCGCCCTGGAACAGGGGAACGGGCTGGCCCTTCACCACTGCCACCGCGGTGGGCACGGCCTGTACCTGGAAAGCCTGCGCAAGCTGCGGGAAGGCGTCGATGTCCGCGGCACCCAGGACCAGGCGCCCGCCGTAGCTGTTGATGATGTCTTCGAGGACGTTGAGCAGCTCGCCTGAAGCGGGCGAGTAGCCGGCCCACAGGCCGAAAACCACGGGCACCTGCGCCGAGAGCTCAACGAGCTGCTGGAAGTTGGCCTCGGTGACCTCGACCCGAAGCGGCTGGCCGCCGGTGTCCGGCGCGCCCGGGGCCGTTGCTGACGGCGGCGCTGCGGCCGGCTGCCCGGCCGGCGGCGCGGTGCGCTGCTTAAGGCTGGAAAGGTCGACGGCGCCGCGCAGGTTAAGCTGGCTGGCAGCGGCCGGAGGGACTGGACGGGAGGCTGGCGAACTCATAGCCTCCACTCTAGCCACTCAGGCCGCTGCCGGTCATACGCGGAGCCGGCTACTTGAAGCTGGCCCCCACGAGTCCGCGGGTGGCGGCCACGAGCTTCATCGGATCCTTCGAGCCGGTCGGCGGGATGTAGACCGCCATGGACTCGGCGAAGTTGAGCACCATGCCCGTGCTCGTTTCCTTGCCGCCGGCCAGCACGGCTGCGTCGTCCCCGATCGCCAGCTTGTCGCCCTCGGCCTTGGGCGTGCCGTCGAAGGCGAAGTTCAACTTGCCCATGACCAGCGCGCCGCCGTCGGCAGTGCGGAACACCACGGTGTCCTCCGGGGACACTTTGTGCGTGAAGCTGAAGTTGCCGTTCACCCCGGTCTTGGCCACATCTGCCTGGTAGGCCAGCGTGTCGGCGATGTACGGCGACGACTGGCCCTCCACGAGCTTGTCCTTGAAGGTCGAGTCGGCCTTCGTCAGGCGGTCCCCCAGCCCGGCAAGGGCTTCAGCACCGCTGTACAGCAGGCCCGACTTGTCGTCCGCGGCCAGGGTTTCCGTTCCGGTGCGTCCGATGGCCGGGAACGTGGTGCCCGGCTGCAGCGGCGTGGTCTGCACCAGCTTGTAGTTCTCGCGCGGCGACTTCTGCACGAGGGTCAGCAGCTGGGGCACAACATTGCCTTCGCCCTGGGTCACGGCCATCACCGAACGCGGCCAGGCGCGCTTGCTGGTGACAACGGTGGTCAGCAGCTTGGTGGCGCGGACCGGCATGCGCGCCTCGTAGGCGCCCACCTGTGAGCGGATCTTGTAGTTCTGTGTGCGGACTTCAAGTTCGGTGCGGTCCACCCGGGACTTGAGCTTCGCGGCATCCTTGGCGGCGTCGCCGGCGTCCACCGTGCTGGAAACCTGTTCCAGGATCCGGCGGAACTGGGCGTCCAGGAGCACCGGTGAGTCGGGTGCGGTGTCGGCCCCGGCGGTCTCGCTGCTTGACGGCGACGGAGCGGGGGTGGCCGCCTGCGCAGCCACACCGGTTCCGGCCACGATCGTGGCGGCGAGCGCAACCATGGCCACGCCGGCCCGCTTTGCGGTGAACGTCGCGGTGAAGGCGGATGTCCCGGGCTGCTTTTCAGCCGGCGGCTCGACGGGCGCAGGAGCGGCGGGCCCCGGCTTGCCGGCCGGACGGACCGCACGTGCACGGCGGACCAGCTTGTCCTTCATGGATTCGTCCGCGACGGACTCGCCGGCATCGTCCCCGCCCGCTCCGGGCTTGCCGGCCTTGGGCTTGAGCACCAGCAGGGCCAGTCCGGCCAGCATGAGCAGGCCGCCCAGCACCATCAACGGCACGGCCCACGGTGTGGACGTGTCGTTGGGGAAGGTCATCGAGATGGACGACGGCGCCGGCTTGGTCCCGTCCGAGGCCAGCAGCAGCGACCATTCGCCGTCTGCCGGGGCGCTCCAGGTGTAGTTCAGTTCCCCGCTGGCGTTCTCGGTGGTGACCCAGAGATCGGAACCTGCCGGCGAGGGAGCGGCGGCTTCGCCCTCCGTGTGCGCAAGCTGCAGCGACTTGCTGTCTTCGGAAACTCCGGAGACCGTGTTGTGGGCCGTCTTGCCAACCCAGGCCTCCACGTCATCGGGGCGTCCTGCTGCCAGCATGAAGCTGCCTTCGCCCTTGACGTTGATCTTGACCGTACCCCCGTGAAGGGTCCGCAACTTTTGGTCGATAACGGTCAGTGGTGCGGCGGTGCCGTCGGCGGGAGCCGTGGCCGTAACTGTCTCGGCCGGGGCCCAGATGGTCTTCTGTCCTACGCCGGCCAGCAGTGTCAGGAGGCCGAGCAGCACTAGTGCAACTGCAGTCTTGAAACGCAAAGGGATACCTATCATCAGCGGGGGTTTACTTTCAATAGTAACCGTTTTGTTACCAATGAGTCAGGTCGGGACCCGGATCACAGCCTAGGACAGCGGGCCGCGCCGGGAGTAAACCCGGGCACTGACAAGCCTGCTGATAGTGTTTGCGATGATCATCACATGGGCCGCAGCAGCGGCGCCACAGAAGGTAAAGGGCCCCCACAAGCAGTGACTGAACACACGGATTCGTCCACCCCAGGACATGACGACTCGACCGGATCCGGTGCCCAGGAAAGTCTACCGGCCGGTACCCGGCACGAGCACAAACCGCTGTTGCCGGGCCTGGCCGCGGCGGTGGTGCGCAGGCTCCGGACGCCTCTTCCCGGCGCCCAGCCCCGGCTCCGCTTCGAGATGCCTCCCGAATCCGCCGAGGACTCCGCCGAACCTGCGACCGAGACCAGCACCCGCTTTGGACATCCCGGCCCGCGCATGTCGTCCCAGCATCCCTTATATATGGGCTTCATGGGCACCGTGGGCGTGGGCCTTGCCCTGCTCGTCTACTGGATCGGCTCCAACACCACGCAGCTCCTGCTCTGGATCGTGACCGCGCTCTTCATCGCCCTGGGCCTGGACCCGGTGGTGCGCTGGCTGGAAGGACGCAAGCTTCCGCGGCCCATCGGCATCCTGGTCTCCGTCACGGTCCTCGTCTCCGCTGTTGCCGGTTTCTTCGCCACACTGATCCCCACCATCGTCCAGCAGGTCACCCAGATCGTGCAGGAAGCACCCCGCTGGATCCAGGACTTCATCGATTCGGACTTCTTCCGCAGCGTGGACGACCAGTTCGGTGTCCGGGAGCGCATTACCCAGGAACTGGAAAAGTTCGTCAACAATCCGGACGCCATGGGCGGCATCTTCGGAGGCGTCGTTGGCTTCGGATCCACGGTGGCCAACGGGCTCTTCGGAACCCTGATTGTCCTCGTGCTCAGCCTGTACTTCCTGGCCGCCCTTCCCGCCATGAAGAAGTGGGGCTACCGGCTGGCACCGCGTTCGCGCCGTGTCCGGGTCGAAGCGCTCTCTGAAGAGATCACCGGCTCCGTGGGCAACTATGTCATCGGCCAGGCCTGCGTGGCCCTGCTCAACGCGACCTTTGCGTTTATCGTGATGTCGATTGTCGGAGTCCCGTTTGCCGTCCTGCTGGCGTTCGTCGTGGCGCTCCTCGCCTTCATCCCCCTGGTCGGGGGCATGATCGCGGGTGTGCTGGTCACGCTGATCGCCCTCACCGCGGGCTGGCAGACCGCCCTGGCGTACGGCATTTGCTACTTTGCCTACCTGCAGTTCGAGGCGTACTTCATCTCGCCACGCATCATGCAGAAGGCGGTGGCCGTGCCCGGTGCCGTGGCCGTCATCTCCGTGATCGCAGGCGGCAGCCTCCTGGGCGTCCTCGGAGCGCTCATCGCCATTCCCACCGCGGCGGCGGTCATGCTGCTGGTGAAGGAAATCTTCATCGTCCGCCAGGACAAGCACTAGGAAGGCTGCCGCCTGCGCGGCAGGCTTAGGCGGCTGCGGAGGCCACGGGTCCGTTCCAGTCCTGGGGCAGGCCCTCGGGCCCCGCTCCCTGCGCCGTGACCTCGTCCACGATTTCGTTGAGCACCCGGGCGGCGTACTTCTCGCCCACCCACAGGTGCTTGGCGCCGTCGACGCCCACAACGTCAGCCTGCGGCACCAGGCTGAAGCGCTCGGCGGCGGCCTCCGGCCGGAGGTAGTCGTCGTGTTCGGGAACCAGCACCTTCAACGGCTTTCCTGAGGCAGCCCATGCCAGCAGGTGCTCATCCGTGGCCCGGTGCAGCGGCGGGGACAGCAGGATGGCGCCCTCCACTGCGGAGGCGACCGGCTCCGCAGCCCCGTACATGAGCGCCAGTTCCGTGCCGAACGACCACCCCACCAGCCAGCGGTTGGGAAGGTTCCGGGATTCCGCGAAGCGCACGGCCGCCTCGACGTCCAGCCGTTCGCCGATGCCCTCTTCGAAACGGCCGCCGCTGGTGCCGCGGGGCGAGGTGGTCCCCCTGGTGTTGAACCTGAGGACGGCGACGCCGGCGAGTGCAGGCAAGCGGAAGGATGCCTTGCGGTACACATGCGAATCCATGAAACCGCCGTGGGTGGGCAGCGGGTGGAGGGTGATCAGCGTGGCGGTGATGTCGCCCGATTCCGGGACGGCGAGTTCGCCGACGAGGACGCAGCCGTCCTCCGTTTGGATTTCCACGTTCTCCCGGCGGGCCGGCAGGACTGTTGAAGCCCGGATAGCTGTTGCTTCGGAAGGCTGGCTGAAAACGAACGACGCCGGGTCAAAAGTCATGACTAACAGCTTAGCGATAGCGGTACGTGCGTGACGTCCAGCAGTTGGAGTGCCAGTGCCGCCGTTCCGACAGCCCCGCGGCCGCACCGAACAGATGGTCCTCGGACCAGACCACCAGGTGTTCGACGCCGGGCAGGACCGCGGTGGAGCAGCCCGGGCAGATGTAGGACTTTTCGGCCCGTTTGGCCGTCATGGTGCGCACCATCCACTCGCCGTCGGGGGCGCTCTCCCGCCGTGAGATCCCCGACCTTGCCCGCTCCAGGTCCAGTTCCGGCACGGGGCCGCCGGCGTGCTTGCGGCTGGCCTGTCCCAGTTTTCCGGAGGCGGCACGGCGGGGGCGGTTGGAACGGGGCATGCCTCCATTCTGCCCCAGGCCCGGGCGCCGCGCTGTTCCTGCCTTGCACCCAGACGGTAGTGTTTACCGGGTGCGTTTAGTCATAGCCCGATGTTCTGTTGATTATGTAGGCCGGCTCAAGGCCCATCTCCCCCTTGCCACCAGGCTCCTGCTGGTCAAGGCTGACGGGTCCGTCCTGGTGCACTCCGACGGCGGCTCCTACAAGCCGCTGAACTGGATGAGCCCCCCGGCCAGCCTTCGGGTTTCCCTGCCGGATGAAGTGGACCTGGAGCTCGGTGTCACCGAGCAGTGGACCGTCCAGTCCGCCAAGACCGATGACCGGCTCATCATCAATATCCATGAGCAGCTGCACGACACTTCCCATGAGCTGGGCCAGGATCCCGGACTCATCAAGGACGGTGTCGAAGCCGACCTGCAGCGGCTGCTGGCCGACCAGATCGAACGGCTCGGCACCGGCTTTTCCCTGATCCGCCGGGAGTACTTCACCGCCATCGGCCCGGTGGACATCCTGGCCAGGGATGCAGACGGCGCCACAGTCGCCATCGAGCTCAAAAGGCGGGGCGACATCGACGGCGTCGAACAGCTGACCCGCTACCTTGAGCTGCTCAACCGGGATCCCCTGCTGGCACCCGTCCGGGGCATCTTTGCCGCGCAGCAGATCAAACCGCAGGCCAAGGTTCTGGCTAACGACCGCGGGATCGACTGCGTCACCCTGGACTACGACGCCATGCGCGGCGTTGACGACAGCGAATCCCGCCTCTTCTGACGGGCCCTCCCCAATAGGCAGTGCGTCAATAGCCGGGTGCTCTGCATAACGAAGCGGTTCACGTCGGCTTTACGCAAAATTTATCGAATTCCCCCTTTTACCCGTTGACCTGACGCACCCCACATGAAATTCTTATCTAAGTCTTTGTGTAGGTGTTTTTCATGCTCGCAAGACATGTTGCGAGCGCGAAGCTTCGTCAGCTAGTGTCCGGTTCCACCGGGCGGCAAGCCAGGATTCTTCTCGCGGAGTGACCAAGTGCGGCACGAAGTGTGCCGGACTTAAGCAAGTTCCATAATGAGGAGATATACATGGCACAGGGAACCGTCAAGTGGTTCAACGCTGAAAAGGGCTTCGGCTTCATCACCCCGGACGACTCCGATGGCGATGTCTTCGTTCACTACTCGGAGATCCAGACCGGTGGGTTCAAGACCCTCGACGAGAACCAGCGCGTTCAGTTCGAAATCGGCCAGGGCGCCAAGGGCCCCCAGGCTACCGGCGTAACTCTGGTCTAGTCCCGCTTCGGATCGCCGCCTTCGGCGGCGTCCTGCGAAAAAATGATCCCCGGCACAAGTGCCGGGGATCATTTTTTTGCGCTTTATCCATTCATCTGCCGCCGTATTGTTTCTTGTCACAAATGTTTTCGGATTCTGAAAACATGGCTCCGATAATCGTTACCCCGCCGTGCGCAATTAGCCCACCAAGGTCCTCAGCAGCCGGGCGCTCTGGCGGACCGAGAGTCCGGGCAGGTAGGCGCGGCTCAGCGCCCGCCCAATGGCGGGCAGCTGCAGGGGATCCTGGTAGTAGAGGTAGAGCGTGCGGTAATCGGGTTTGAACCGTGATTTGAAGGTGGCCAGGGAGCGGAATCCGTACACCGGTTCCAGTGCCCGTCCCACCACGTCCAGGATTGCCGTGAGGGCGTCGGGCTCCCCCACTGACTCCCGTTCGGCTTCACTGCCCGGGTCCGGCCCAGGGTCCTGCGCCGCGCCGCCCGCCGCCTCGTCGGCAGGCTCCTTGGCCAGCGGTGAGCCGGACAGGGAAATAACTTCAACCGAGCTGCGCAGCTCCAGCACGGCGGAGGCAATGAGGAACTCCATGGCGCCGGGGAGGCCGTTCTCCCGCCGGCGCATGAAATCGAGCGTCCAGCTGACCACGCGCCCCTCATCGAATACCGGGAGCCAGCTGGTGACGCCGTGCACCAGGCCCTCGGCGTCGACGGCGACGCAGCACAGCACGTCGTCGTCCATCAGTTCGTCCATGCCGCCGAGCGTAAAGCCCATCTCCGGAACGGACTTCTGCGCAGCCCATTCCTCGGATACTTCCAGCAGCTGGGCGCGCAGGACCGCCGGGAAGTCGCTGTACCGTCCCCAGACCGCCGTGACGCCGGTCTTCCGGGCACGGTTGAGGGCAGTCCGGACGTTCTGCCACTCCTTGCCCTTGAATTCAAGCTCCCTGACCGCCAGCCGGGTTTCCTGGGCCACAGCCACGCGACTAAACCCGCGGGACTGGAGCAGGGGCCACAGCCCGTCAGTGCAGGAATAGAAGCAGGGCACCATCGCATGTTCGGCGCAGTACCGCATGAAACCGGCCGCGGCTTCCTCCCGCAACGCGGCATCACCGAAGGGGCCGCCCAGCGTCAGGGCCACGCTGCCGTGCTGCTGGTAGGCAACCCCGGCATCCAGGCCGGGCGTGAACCAGTATTTGTTCGGTTCCCAGAGCGCCATCCAGGACAGGGAGTCACCGCCCCGCCGCACCAGGCGGCGGGCCACGTCCCGCTCCTCAACGCCGGCACCGGCACCGTGGTGCTGCCCCAGGAGCACCACCCAAACTCCGGCCAGTGCGACGGCCCAGAACACGATGCCCGAGTAGGCAAACAGGAAGGCCTCAACCGATTGCCGGTCCTGGAAGATCCGGTTGTACAGGCTGGGGATGGGCACCGGAAGATACTGGCGTGCCAGCTCGGCCGCCAGACCGGAGGGTCCGCCGTCGCGCGCCATTCCACCGGCTCCCAGCCAGGCAACGGTATAACTGCCGGCAAGTGCCACCCAGGTCCCTGCCAGCACCCTGGTCAGGTTGCGCCTTGCCACCGCCGAGGTTTCCACCCTGAACTGGCGCCTGTTGATCCACAGCAGCATCACGAGCAGCAGCGGAACCGCCACGAGCGGGAGCACGTGGACGAACCCTGAGCCCATGACGGCCGTGTGCGGCCGCTGCGGGTAGTGCGGGATCCGGGCAAAGAGGGTGAGGTACACGGCGGACAGCGCGGTGACGGCCAGCTGGACTCCGATCGTGATCCGCCAGGCAAGCCGGCGTCCGCGGCGCAGCCCGTCGGAGCAGATCAGCAGGAGCAGCACCGGCACCACCGCCAGGGCAAGGCCCAGCGGTCCGGCGAATCCCGTCCGCCCGATCTCCAGGCAGTTCACGTCTACCGTGCCGCCGCAGTTTTGCTCCAGTTGGCTGAGGGTGGGCAACGGGTTCAGGACGACGTCCCGCAGAAGCGCCAGTGGCCCGGTGGGGCTGCGGACGGCGGCCGTCAGTATGGGCCCAACGGCGAAAATTCCGACAATCAGGGCCAGCAGGTTGCGCGTCTCGCGGCCGGTGGAACGGTGCCGGTGGAGGGTTCCCTGGTCGCTCTGGATCCACCAGCCGGCGGCAAGCCCGGCCAGTGCCCCCAGGAATCCCACCACGGTCTCCGGATGCCCCACGTAGAGGACAAGCAGCAGCGACGCCGAGACAATGCCCGTGCGAAGGCGCCGTTGCCAGAGGGTGGGCACGAGCCCGCTGGCCCCAAGGACGGCGGCGAGGACAGCGGCATACGGCCCGATGAGCCGGGCGTCCACCATGAGCCCCAGCCATCCGTCGCCGGCATAGCGGGCCAGCTGTGTGAGCAGCAGGAACAGCGAGACGGCCGCGAACTGCCCGCCGAAGAAGAACCCTGCCGTCCGCAGCGTGCCAAGCCTGCGCTCGGCGAGTCCCAGCAACAACAGAATCATAAGTCCGGCAGTGAGATAGGCAGCAGGGTTCGTGGCGAAAAACAGTGAGGTGAACATGGACCACCAGCGGCCGTCCTTCAACGCGCCGGCGTGCACGGATGCGACGTCAAGGAGGGCCTCCGGCGGACCGGACAGGAAGCTGTTGGTGGCCGCGCCCGCACCCAGGAACAGGCCCAGGACGACGAGGGTGAACGGCACGGCCTTGAAATGATGCCGGATACGGCGCAGCGCTCCCAGCATGACATCGGCCCAGGTCACGCTGGCGGCAGCCGTTGACGCCTTCCTGCCTGGTTCCGCAACGGACTCCCGCTGGTTCGTCATGGCCGGATTCCCCAGCGGGCCGCCACGAAGTCGAGGGCGGCAGGAAGGCCCTTGGAAGCGGCCTCCCAGGAATGGCCGGTGTTGACCACCGGTTGCGCCTCAACGGTGAAGCCGGCACGGCTGGCCGCAGCCGACAGTTCATCCATGTAGGCAAGGAATTCCGGATCCCTGGAACCTGCCCCGAAATAAATGGCATGACCCTCGAAACGCGTATTCTGCATGATGCTCAAGGGAGTCAGGCGGTCGAAGGCTGCCACGTCGCCCCCGAACGCCGCGTCGACAGTCTTCTGCCGTTCCTTGGCAAGCGCCGGCTCACGCTCGCTGGAAAATGCGAGCACCGAGGCGTAGACGTCGGGATGGCGCGTGCCCATCTGCAGGGCGCAGGTGGCTCCGAAGGAAAAGCCGCCGGCGGCCCATTGCCGGTGGTCCGGATCAACGTCAAGGGTCTGCTCGATCCACCGGGGAACATCCCGGGCAAGAAAAGTGTCCGCGTTGGCAATGCGGCTGTCCATGCAGAGGGTGTTGGCCGACGCGGTACCGTTCGGATCCACCACCACGGCAACCGGGGCCACGCCGTCGTGATCCTCTGCGAAGCGGTCCATCCTGCTGCGCAGGGCCCCGCCGGTGAGCCAGTCCGACGGCCCGCCGGGCTGGCCGGAAAAGAGGACCAGCACGGGAAGGGCGGGACGGGGTGTGGCTTGGTAGGCGGGAGGCAGGTAGACGTAGGCCTCGCGGCTGCTGAAGCCCGAATCAGTGCCAGGGATGACGGCCTTCCTCACCACACCGTCCGAGGGCATGCCTTCCGGCGGCCGCCAGGCGTTGAGGGCGACGGGGGCAGCGGCCGCAGCCTGGCGCTTGAGTCCGGCTTCGAGCGGCTGGATCCTGGCCACGGCGGTGCCCATGAGGTCGCTGACCGTATGGTTGAGGCCGAAGTAGGCGTTGATCTGGACAGCGCCGAGCAGGCACACCCCGAGCATGGCTCCCGTTGCGGCTCCCCTTCCCCGCCATGCACCACGGCTTTTCGCAGGGGAAGCACGCCGGAGATTCCAGAGCCGGAGCACCCACAGGAATAAGCCAAAAACCATCGCCACGAACCACGCGAGCACTTCGCGCGGGAGACTCTCGGGCAGGGTCGAAAACGTGTACAGCAGAAGCAAGTGCACCGCGGCGACGGCGCCTGCGGCCAGCAGGAGGGCGGCTCCGGCGCTTAGGAGCCAGCGGCGTCCGCGGCCCCATAACAGCCAGCCGAGGCCGGCAGCGCCGGCGGCCCAGGCAAACCAGAGCAGGGGTCCATCGGTGAGATGGACGTCAGCGATAAGGTCCACCGGCGTTAACGCCAGGTGCCCACACCGATGACCGGCCCGGCTTCAAGCCACGAGGACAGTCCGGTATAGGCATCGAACTTCATGGCCAGCAGGACTTCCTGGCCTTCGTAGTGGAGTTCCACGATGACGGAGTCGGGCTGGACTTTCACGAGTTCCGCCTCGGTGGGCTGGCGGCGGCCCACCAGTTCCAGCGAACTGCGCCGGAAAGTGTATTTGGGGCGGACACTGAGCGAGAGCAGCTTGAACCACTCAAGGTCGTTGTCCTGATAACGACAAACCCCCATCTGCCAGCTTTTTCCAGCCGTGCAAATGGAGGCGTCCACTGTGCCCAGGGCACGCCGCAGGTTAAAGCGGCGTACCCCGGACAGGCACAGTGCAAAAATCAGCAACGCAAAGACTGTTGCCAATGCGATGAACGGAAAACCAGGATCGTTCATCAAGGTCGTGCTAGCGGATCCCCGCGGTAGCCGCTTCACCCATTTGGGCGTTGTCAGCAACTATGACCACCCTGTTGTTGTCGACGGAGAAGAATCCGCCATCGACAACCACAGCAATGCGCTCACCGGAAACAGGCTCAATGGCCAGTTCACCTTCGGCCAGAATCGCCAGCAGGGGCGAGTGGCCGGGCAGGATTCCGATTTCACCATCGCTGGTGCGGGCCTTGACCATCTTGGCCGCTCCGGACCACACGAAGTGATCCGCTGCGACAATCTCAACCTCAAGCTCAGCCATATTACTTGGTCTGTTCCTGGATCTTGGCCCACTGGCGCTCAACGTCATCCAGGCCGCCGACGTTGAAGAACGCCTGCTCTGCAACGTGGTCAAGCTCGCCGTCGCAGATAGCGGTGAAGCCTTCAACCGTGTCCTTGATGGAAACGGTGGAGCCTTCGACGCCGGTGAACTGCTTGGCAGTGTAGGTGTTCTGCGAGAGGAACTGCTGGATACGGCGTGCACGCGACACGACGATCTTGTCCTCTTCAGACAGTTCGTCAACACCGAGGATGGCGATGATGTCCTGGAGTTCCTTGTTCTTCTGCAGGATCTGCTTCACACGGACTGCCGTGTTGTAGTGGTCCTTGCCGATGTACTGGGGGTCCAGGATTCGGGAAGTCGACGTCAGCGGGTCCACGGCCGGGTACAGGCCACGCGAAGCGATTTCACGGGAAAGTTCCGTGGTCGCGTCAAGGTGTGCGAACGTGGTGGCCGGAGCCGGGTCGGTGTAGTCATCCGCGGGAACGTAGATGGCCTGCATCGAGGTGATGGAGTGGCCCTTGGTGGACGTGATGCGCTCCTGGAGGAGGCCCATCTCGTCAGCAAGGTTCGGCTGGTAACCCACGGCGGACGGCATGCGGCCGAGAAGGGTGGAAACCTCGGAACCTGCCTGCGTGAAGCGGAAGATGTTGTCGATGAAGAGCAGCACGTCCTGGTTCTGCACATCGCGGAAGTACTCCGCCATGGTCAGTGCCGACAGCGCAACGCGCAGACGCGTTCCCGGCGGCTCATCCATCTGGCCGAAGACAAGGGCGGTGTCCTTGAGGACGCCGGCCTCTTCCATTTCAACCCAGAGGTCGTTACCTTCACGGGTACGCTCGCCGACGCCGGCGAACACCGAGGTGCCACCGAAGTTGCGGGCAACGCGCGTGATCATTTCCTGGATCAGAACGGTCTTGCCGACACCGGCGCCGCCGAAGAGGCCGATCTTTCCACCCTTGATGTACGGGGTGAGGAGGTCGATGACCTTGATGCCGGTTTCCAGCATCTCGGTGGAGCCTTCGAGGGTCGCGAAGGCGGGAGCCTTGCGGTGGATGGCCCAGTGGTCCGAAGCCTGGATCTCGGACTCGTCAACGTCAAGCGGCTTGCCGAGGACGTTGAAGATGTGACCCTTGACGCCGTCGCCGACAGGCACGGTGATGGGCGAGCCGGTGTCCACAACGTTGGTACCGCGGACGAGTCCGTCAGTAGCCTGCAGGGAGATGGCGCGAATGAGGTTGTCACCCAGGTGCAGGGCAACCTCGAACGTGATGGTCTTGGTCTCACCGTTGAGAGTAATCTCCGTGGTGAGTGCGTTGTAAATCGAGGGGATTGCGTCAGCCGGGAATTCGACGTCGACAACCGGGCCAATAACACGTGCAATACGGCCGGTAGCACCGGACGTTGCGGCTACGTGTTCGGTAGCGGTGGCAGTCATCTCTCTCACTTCACTCAGTAGATGGCGTGGGGGTTAAGTTTATCTTTTGGTGCAGGTACAGCTGGATCCGCAACCGTGCTGGCTAGGACGCGCTCAAAGCGTCGGCGCCGGCCACGATTTCGGAAAGCTCCTGCGTAATTTCAGCCTGGCGGGCAGTGTTGCGCAGACGCGTGTACTTCTTGATGAGGTCCGTGGCGTTGTCACCGGCAGACTTCATCGCCCGCTGACGGGCTGCGAGCTCGGAAGCTGCTGCCTGCAACATTGCGGCGAAGATACGTGATTCGATGTAGCGCGGCAGCAGTGCGTCAAGCACCTGCTCCGTTTCCGGTTCGAACTCGTAGAGCGGCAGGAGGTCCGATTCGGACTGTGCCTGCTCTTCGACGACCTCGAGGGGAAGCAGTCGGATGACCGTAGGTTCCTGCGTCACCATGGACTTGAAGCGGGTGTACACGACGTGGATCTCGTCCACGCCGTCCTCTTCGTACGCGGTGGCAAAATCCTCCAGCAGCGCTGCGCCGATTTCCTGCGCGGTCGCAAACTCCGGTGAATCCGTGTTGCCGGTCCATACCCGTGCGTAAGGACGGTTGCGGAAATCGAAGTACGCCTGTGCCTTGCGGCCGACAACGTACGTTTTGACTTCCTTGCCTTCCTCGTGAAGCAGCTCGGTGAGGCCTTCCGCCTGCTTGAGCACACTTGCCGAGTAGGAACCTGCAAGGCCACGGTCCGAGGTGATGACCAGGACGGCGGCACGGCGGATCTGCTCGGGCTCGGTGACCAGCGGGTGGTCGATTTCACTCTGGCTAGCGACAGCAGAAACGGCACGCGTAATCGCGTTTGCGTAAGGCAGTGAAGCCGCTACGCGTGCGCGGGCCTTGCCGATGCGCGAGGTAGCGATCAGTTCCATCGCCTTGAAGATCTTGCGCATCGACGTCGTCGAGCTGATCTTCTGGCGGTAGACCCGAATCTGGGCTCCCATACTTATCCTTTCCTAAGATCCCGGTGGCCGGGACTGCCGGAACCCGTCGGGGTCCCGGCAGTCCCTGCCAGCGAAACTAGCGCTTCTGCTTGACGATTTTTTCCTGGTCGACCTGCGCCTCGTCGATGGGGGCATGTTCCTCGTGCCCCGCACCAACCAGGAGGTTGTCGCCCTCGCCGAAGAAGCCCTTCTTGAAGGCCACGATCGAGGTCTTCAGTGCTTCTGCGGTGTCATCGTCCATGACGTTGGTCTGTGCCAGCGTCGTCAGGATGGAGGACTTGTGCTTCAGGTGCTCCAGGAACTCGGTCTCGAAGCGGTTGATGTCCTCAACCGGAACGTCGTCCAGGTAGCCGTTGGTACCGGCCCAGATGGACACAACCTGGTTCTCGACCGGGAACGGCGAGTACTGGCCCTGCTTGAGCAGTTCCATCAGGCGTGCGCCACGGGTCAGCTGCTGGCGCGATGCGGCGTCGAGGTCCGACGCGAACATTGCGAATGCCTGCATGTCGCGGTACTGGGCCAATTCCAGCTTCAAGGTACCGGAGACCTTCTTCATGGACTTGACCTGTGCTGCGCCACCCACGCGGGAAACCGAGACACCCACGTCGACTGCGGGACGCTGGTTGGCGTTGAAGAGGTCCGACTGCAGGAAGATCTGGCCATCGGTAATGGAGATCACGTTGGTCGGGATGTAAGCGGAGACGTCGTTTGCCTTGGTCTCGATGAGCGGCAGGCCGGTCATCGAGCCGGCGCCCAGCTCGTCGGAGAGCTTGGCACAACGCTCCAGCAGGCGGGAGTGCAAGTAGAAGACGTCGCCCGGGTAGGCTTCGCGTCCCGGCGGGCGGCGGAGCAGCAGTGACACTGCACGGTAGGCCTCGGCCTGCTTGGAAAGGTCATCGAACACGATGAGGACGTGCTTGCCGCCGTACATCCAGTGCTGGCCAATGGCCGAACCGGCGTAAGGGGCCAGGTACTTGAAGCCTGCGGGGTCGGACGCGGGGGAAGCCACAATGGTGGTGTATTCCAGTGCGCCGTTGTCCTCGAGCGTCTGGCGAACAGCCGCGATGGTGGACGCCTTCTGGCCGATGGCCACGTAGATGCAGCGCACCTGCTTGGTGACATCTCCGGAAGCCCAGTTGGCCTTCTGGTTGATGATCGTGTCGATGGCGATTGCCGACTTGCCGGTCTGGCGGTCGCCAATGATCAGCTGACGCTGGCCGCGGCCGATCGGGATCATGGCGTCGATAGCCTTCAGACCGGTCTGCATCGGCTCGTGCACCGACTTGCGCTGGGTCACGCCGGGCGCCTGGAGTTCCAGTGCACGGGTGGTTTCAGCCTTGATCTCGCCGAGGTCGTCGATCGGCTGGCCCAGCGGGTCAACCACGCGGCCGAGGAAGGCATCGCCAACCGGCACGGACAGAACCTGACCCGTACGGTGGACTTCCTGGCCCTCTTCGATTCCGGTGAAGTCACCGAGGATGATGACACCGATTTCGCGGACGTCGAGGTTCTGGGCCAGGCCCAGCGTGCCGTCTTCGAAACGAAGCAACTCGTTCGCCATGACCGAGGGAAGGCCCTCAACACGGGCGATGCCGTCACCTGCGGTGGTCACACGGCCGACCTCTACGCGCTCTGCGTTTCCGGGTTCGTAGGACGCCGCGAACTCGTTCAACGCAATACGGACGTCGTCGGCGTTGATGGTCAATTCGGCCATCTGCAGTCCCTGCTCTCCTGTTTTCGTGATCATCGTTGTCACGATGACCGGGGTTTCTATCAGTTAAGTTGTGCTTGTCCGGTTAGCCGGCAAGCTGACGCTGGAGCTGGCCCAGGCGGTTCAGTACAGAAGCGTCTACCACTTCATCACCGACCTGGATCCGGATGCCACCGATCAGTGCCGGGTCAACGTTCATGTTGATCTTGAGCTCGCGCCCGTACAGCGCATTCAGCGCTGCCTGCAACCGGCTGGTCTGCGTTTCCGTCAGCGGACGGGTGACGCTGACCGTTGCGATCCAGCGCTGCTGGCGCTTGGCTGCAAGCTCGGCGAAACGGCGTACCAGGTTTGTCACCTTGAGGCCGCGCGGCTGCGAAACTGCCTGTCCGATAAGGACTTTCGCTTCCTCGCTTGCGTGGGGAACGAGCTTCTCGGCGAGGGCAGTCTTGGCAGCCGGGCTCGCCTGCGGCTCGGACAGAGCACGCTGTACCTCGTGGCTGGAACCGACGGCCTGGTTGAAGGAGAACAGATCGTTCTCCAGCGTTTCCAGTCCGGTGATCCCTGAGGCAGAGACGGCCGACTTGTTCTCAGCAACGGCAATTACCACCGAAGCGGCAAGAGTCTCGAGTGCATCGCCGATATCCCGAGCCGACGCCCAGCGTGAACCGGCCAGTCCGCTCGCGATTTCCGCAGCATCAGTGGAGACTTTCCCACTGAAGAGCTGCTTGACCAGTGCCGACTTTTCGTCACCGCTGCGGGACGGGTCAGTCAGGGCACGGCGCAAACCAGCCGAGCTGTCCACCGTTCCCAGGATTCCGAAGAGTTCCTTTGCCAACTGCAGCGAAGCGAAGGGAAGCTTGGCTTCCAATGCCACCAGCGCCGCGGTCAGCGATTCGCTCGATACACCTGCCATTACTTAGCTGCACCTGCGTTCTGGTTCTCCAGATCTGCCAGGAAACGGTCAACCACGCGGGCTGCACGTGCATCATCGCTCAGTGACTCGCCGACGATGCGGCTTGCCAGCGTGGTAGCCAGCGTGCCGACTTCGGCGCGCAGCGACACAACGGCAGCCTGGCGCTCGGATTCGATCTGAGCGTGGGCGTGCGCGGTGATGCGGGCAGACTCTGCAGCTGCCTTTTCCTTCAGGTCCGCGAGGATCTGGGCGCCTTCGGCACGGGCTTCCTCGCGGATGCGGTTGGCTTCTGCACGGGCGTCGGTGAGCTGCTGCTTGTACTCTTCGAGTGCAGCAGAAGCCTCTGCCTGGGCCTTTTCAGCCTTGGCGATGCCACCTTCAATAGCCTCGGCACGCTCCGCGAACGTCTTCTCGAACATCGGGACAACGAACTTGACCACGATGTAAAAGAGGACAGCAAAGCCGGCCAGGACTACGCCCATTTCCCAAGGGTTGGGAACGAGCGGATTAGTGCCTTCGGTGGCGGCTGAGATGATCGTCTGATTCATATTTCACCCGTCCTTATCTACTCGGTTTCTGGATGTTCGCTAAGTTCTAACGCTTAGGAGAGAACGAAAGCGAAGACCAGGCCGAGGATGGCGAGTGCTTCAGTCAGCGCAAGGCCGAGGAATGCGATCGGCTGCAGGACGCGCTGGGCTTCCGGCTGACGTGCCACACCATTGATGTAAGCCGCGAACACGAGACCCACACCGATACCACCGCCGATAGCGGAGAGGCCGTAGCCGATGAGGTTGAGGGAGCCGTTGATGGAGCCTTCCATTTTTCTTCCTTTCAAGATGCCACCCGTGTGGCAGGTTGTTTGGGTTGCTTCATCCCCGCGAAGGGGAAGTTTGTGGGTGCCTAGTGGCTGTCCGCGTGCAGTGCGCCTTCAATGTAGATGGCAGTCAGCAGCGTGAAAACGTAAGCCTGCAGCGCCATGATCAGCGCTTCCAGCATGTACATGGCGATGGCGCCGACGAGAACCAGTACCGAGGTGCCCTTCAGGAGGATGTTCTCCTGCATGACCAGGTACTCGATGCCGGATCCGGCGATCATCACAATCAGGTGTCCGGCCAGCATGGTGGCGAACAGACGGAGGCTGTGCGTGACAGGGCGGACCAGGAAGTTGGAAATGATCTCGATCGGAATAACGATCGGGAGGATGTACACCGGCACGCCCGAGGGAACAGTGGCCAGCTTGAAGTACTTGAGACCGTTCTTCTTGACGCCGATGCCGATCCAGGTCAGGTAGACGATGGCTGCCAGCACATAGGCGCCGCCGACGTGCGAGAAGCTCGGAAGCTGGATCAGCGGGATGGCGCCGTAGATGTTGTTCACCAGAATGAAGAAGAAGAGGCTGAACAACAGCGGGACGTACTTAATGAAGTCCTTGCCGCCAATGATGTCCTTGGCGATGCTGTTGCGGACGAAGCCGTAGGCGGCTTCACCTGCAAACTGCAGTTTGCCGGGAACAAGCTGCTGCTTCCGCGCAGCTAGCAGAAAGAATGTAGCGATAATGACGACCGACAGGATAACCAGCAGCATCTGCTTGGAGAATCCGTCTGCCGCACCCCACGGCAGGATTGCCGGCAGGTGCATTTCTTCAATTCCAGGAGGGTTGAACTCTCCTGAATCTTGGGCCGGGAGCGCAAGCGCGATCAACGCGTTTCCTCTCTGCAGTGTCCATCATTGGGCGTTGGTGAGGGTCCGGCGATCTTCATGTCCGCCCTTCCCCTTGTGAAATTGTTAGGCATTACTGTTCCTCGTCCTTGGACGGGCCGCTGGCTGCACTGTCTTCACCAGGTGACGTTCTGTTACTGGTGAGTCCGTGCATATGAGAAAGATAGAACCCTCCCGCAGCTCCAAGCAGAGCGCCTGCGAGCACAATCCAGCGGGTTCCCCACAGATAATCCAGACCCCACCCTATCAAACTCCAGACGATGATTCCGCCAATTATGTAGCTAAAGACGGCGATGCCGGCGTTGTATCCGCCGTCCCCGCCGTCGGAAGATACGCCTGCGGAACCTTGGGTGGTTTTGGGGATTTCCCGCATGTTTTTTCGCTTCGAATTACGGCTGTTCATCATTGCCGTCTTTCACGGGTTCGGGGTCGTTATAGATGCGGAGGCGGGCCTTGCTGAATCCGTAGATCTCTGCCGCCTGCCAGAACACGACGGCTGTGACGGCGCCGATGAGGAACCAGCGGGCGTGGAGCCATTCGGGTGCTCCGATAACGAAGAGCACCACGGCGAAACCCACGACTTTGACGAAGTAGGTGACAACAAAGACCCCGATGGCGCCCGAGGGATTGTTCCGTCCGACAAAATGGCCCACCAGGAGGCTGATTCCGAAGAACGCCATCACAAGGAGGCCGCCGAAAGTGCTTGAGAGCACTCCCCCGCCGCCGTTGAGGATCGCGGCCGGTATTCCGGCGAGCACCAGGCCGGCCAGGGCCGCACCTGCGCTCAGCTTCAAGAGTCCCAGCCAGAGTGATTTTGTGGGGCCGGAGACACCAACGGGTCCGTTACCGGATCTGTGTCCGGGATCGGCGTTGGAGGTCATCAGATCCCAATCGTCGTGTACTGCGGGCTGGCAAAGGAGGGTGCGGCGAAGAGCTGCACTGAAATTCTACATGAGATAGAAATTATTCGGAAAAGGGTGTCGAAAGCTCACTCCTGCCCCGCTGCTTCCGCTTCGGCCTCGTACTCCCCTTCCGACCGCGGCCCCGGCCCGGGCGCCTTGTCGCGAAGGTACGGCCATGCGGTGACCACGGCCATGACCGCGGCCGCCGCGACGTCCGCAGCCAGCACAAGCTGCCACGGGAAGATGGCGAAGGCCAGGCCCCCGAACGCCAGCACGCAGGTCCAGGCGTACATCAGGATGACGGATGCGCGATGGGAGTAGCCAATGTCCATCAGCTTGTGGTGCAGGTGTCCGCGGTCCGCGGACCAGGGCGAACGTCCCAGCGCAGTACGCCGCACCACCGCAAGGCTGAGGTCCAGCAACGGCAGGAACAGCACTGCGAACGGCAGGAGGATGGGGATGATCGTCGGTATACCGTTGGCCCGGTCGTAAAGCCCGGAGGTGATCTGGCCCGTTGAGACAATGCCGGCGGAGGCCATGAGGAGTCCGATCAGCATGGCGCCGGAGTCCCCCATGAAGATCTTCGAGGGAAACCAGTTGTGCGGCAGGAAGCCTGCGCAGCTGCCCACCACCACCGCAGTGAGCAGCGTCGCGAGATCCGAATAGTCGAGCAGGACGGCCGACCTGTGCACCCAGTAGGCGGTCAGGAAGAACGCCGCGCCGCCGATGATGGCCACGCCGGCGGCGAGCCCGTCCAGCCCGTCGATGAAGTTGAACGCGTTCATGGTGGTGACGATCAGCCCCGCGGTGAGGACGATGCGGACGATCTCATTCTCAAGCAGGATCGGCTCGGGTATCAACGGCAGGATGCTCATCCTCACGCCCCAGATGGCCACCACCATGGCAGCAGCGCTCTGGCCGATCAGTTTCACCCACCACCGGAGGTCCAGGAGGTCGTCGGCGAGACCCACGATGACGATCAGCGTGGCGCCGGCCAGCACGCCCCAGGGCGAGGCGTTGCCGCGGAAGATGTCCTTGACGAAGAAGGACTGGCTCGCCACGATCAGCGCCACCAGGAATCCCGCGTAAATGCCCAGGCCTCCCAGCCGGGAGACTTTATGGGAGTGGGTGTCACGGCTGCGGATCGGCGAGAAAAGCTCAAGCCTGTTGCCGATCAGCCGTGCACCCCAGGTGGCGGCGAAGGACACGCCTGCGGCCGTCAGCATCATCAGCAGGTACATGATCATGGGGAAGCCACCTTCCCCGCGCCGTTGACGGAACCAACCCTCGACAGTGTGTATCCCTGCAGACCGGTCAGTGGCCGGCGGCAGGGATAGCTAGGGTTCGATTGCTGTGGAACTGACTTTCGATAAATGAAACTTCTCCGTCGCCGTGCGCGCGGCAGGCAGTGCTTGGTGCCTGACAGGGCTGTATTACAGTGGACTCTAGTCAAGATACTAATGCCAACGGCTGGCTGGCTTCGCGTCACACGGCCCATTGCCGGCGGGAAATCCACCGGCGGCCGTGTTGAAAGGAACCAGCGATGTCCCCCTCGGTTGCAGTTGCCGCCGTGACGTTTGACCGTCCCCGCGAGCTCGCCGTCCTGCTGAATGCCATCAACCGGCAGAGCTCTCCGGTCCATTCCATTTGCCTCGTGGACAGCGGCACCGTGCCTGCCAAAGAGGTGGCGGACCAGCACGCGAACGTGGACTACGTCCGGTCCGAAGCGAACCTTGGCGGCGCCGGTGGTTTTTCCCTGGCCGTCCTGAAGGCGGTTGCCAGCGGCGCTGACTGGATCTGGATGATGGACGACGACGCCGAACCCGGCGACCCGGAATGCCTCGCCACGCTGCTCCGGGAAGCCGAAGCCCGCGGCCTGGATGCTGTGGTCCCGCTCGTTGCCGCGCCGGGCCACCCGGACCGGCTGTCCTTTTTCTTCCGCCTCGACGGTAAAGTCACCCACGACCGGGCGGAAGTGGAGAAGCTTGGCTTCCTGCCCGACGACGGCCACTTCTTCAACGGAGCGCTGATCCGGTCGGACGTCTTCTTCAAGGTGGGCCTGCCCGACATGCGGCTTTTCATCCGCGGCGACGAGGTGGACTTCACCATCAGGCTCCGGAAGGCGGGCATCCGCTTTGGCACGGTAACCACCACCGCCATCACGCATCCGCACGCCTTTGCCGAAACGCAGCACGTATTTGGCGCCAGGTGGCACGTGATCGTTCCCGAGACGGCGTTCAAGCGCTACTACTACTACCGCAACCGCGGCTACCTGATCCGCCGCCACTTCCGCGTGAAGTCGCTCGTGGCGGACGTTGGCGGCTACCTCGGCTACTTCCTGCGCCGCGGCGACTTCCGCGGCCTGGCGGATTGGTTCCGGGCGTTTTCCACCGGCCTGCGCGGCAAGGGCTTCGGTCCCCTGAAGGACCAGAAGTTCTAGCCTGTTCTAGCTTGGAAAACGGCGGATCCTAGCCGTTCTGCCTGAGTCGTTTCCGGACCAGGAGGGCCAGCAGCACCCACGGTTCACCGAAAACACGATAGGCCACCCTGCGGGGATGCAGCATGAGCCGCCAGGCCCATTCCAGGCCCAGGCGTCCCAACCAGCGCGGAGCAAGCTTCTGGATTCCGGCGATCTGTTCGATCGCACCGCCCACCGCGCAGTAAACGGCAGGGGGAAGTGCGTCCAGCCTCCGGCGGAGGACCATTTCCTGCAAAGGCATCCCGAGTCCGAGCAGCACCAGCTGCGGACGCAGCTCCTGCAGCCAGGCAACAGCGTCGTTTTCAAGGTCGCTGTTCCAGCCTTCGCCCGGCATGCCGGCCACTTTGGCATTCGGCACGATCCCGGCCAGGCGCGTCACAGCCCTGGCGTTGGCTTCCGCGCCGGCGCCGAGCACGGCAATTCGTTCAAGGCCTTCCACATTGCCGAGGGCAGGGATCCAGTCGGTGGAACCCAGGCGGTAGTCCATGACGGGCCCGTCGGCATCCCCCGACCGTCCCCACAGCCACAGCACGGGCGCGCCGTCGAGCAGCACGACATCGCTGTTTTCGTAGAGGGCCCGGAATTCCGGATCGGAGTGGAAGAGCGTCACGCTGTGCAGGTTGTGGCCCACCACCGTGCGGGTGCCGCCTTCTGCGACAAAACGGTCGAGCGTGGCCGTCATCCCCTGCACGGTCAGTGGCGTCGCGTCGACACCGAGGACGGGGATGTGCTGCCGGGTGAGAATCATTCGACGCCGGATCCCGTGACGGATTCGTCGGCGGCATTGCCGTCAATGTCCAGGAGTCCGGGAACAACCTCGCGCAGTTTCTCAAGGGCGAGGGCACCCTGGCGCACCACCCTAAGGGGCAGTGCAGTGGCGTCGATAATGGTTGAGGGGAGGGCCTCCGCGTCCGCGCCGCCCTCCGGACGCAGTCCCCCTTCGAGGTAGACCTCAACGGATTCGGCGAGCTGGGTCAGGGCCTCGGCGGCGGTCCGGGCTGCCGGCTGGCCGGTGCGGTTTGCTGACGACACTGCGAGGGGTCCGGTCAGCGTCAACAGGTCCTGAGCGACGTCGTCGGCCGGCATCCGCAACGCGACAGTGCCCTTGGTCTCCCCCAGGTCCCAGTCGAGCGACGGCTGCGCGTGGAAGATCATGGTGAGGCCGCCCGGCCAGAACGCCTCGGCGAGCTTGCGGGCCTCTGCAGGGACGTCCGTTGCCAGCCCGTCCAGGGCGTTGAGCCGCGGGATGAGGACCGGCGGCGGCATCTTCCGGCTGCGGCCCTTGGACGCCAGCAGCATGTTGACAGCCTGGGGCGAGAACGCGTCAGCACCGATTCCGTACACCGTGTCGGTAGGGAACACCACGCATTTGTGTTGGCGGATGGCCCGCTGGGCATTCTCCAGCCCTTCGGCCCGCTGGTCAGCTGCCGTGCAGTCGTAGGTTGTGGTCACTGGCCTATTCTTTCATCACTTCATGGGCTGATTGGTTTATCGGTCCGACGGTGCGGCAAGGACTGCACTCGTGGCGCGTTCCTTGCCGTTGAGGTCCAGGTGCGTCATCACGTCTGACCAGAGGCCCGAGGCCTTCAGCATGGCTGCGATCCATGTTGCCTGGACTTCGGCGTGTTCCATGACGAAGTAGCCGCCGGAAACCAGCAGCCGTGCGGCAGACGCCGCCGCCGCCGTCGGGAGTTCCATCCCGTCCGCTCCCCCGCCGTACAGCGCTTCGGGCGGATCGTGCAAAGCCACTTCGGGTTCGTTGGGAATCGCCTCGGCGGGAATGTACGGCGGGTTTGAAACCACGACGTCGAACGTTCCGTTGTGTTCCGGCAGAGCGTCCCGAAGGTCCCCGCGGAGCAGGGTGACCCCGAGCGGCCGCAGGTTGCGTTCGGCCCAGGCATGGGCAAATTCGCTGAACTCCACGGCGTAGACGTCCGCGCCCGGCACTTCGAGGGCGATGGAGCCGGCAATGGCTCCGGAGCCCGTGCCCAGGTCCACCACCTTGGGACGGCGGGTGCCCTGGGCCGGTTTCTTGAGCCGGTCAATGACCAGCTGGACCACGGACTCGGTCTCCGGCCGTGGAATGAAGACCCCGGGCCCCACGGCCAGCTGCAGGTAGCGGAAGTGGGCCACACCGGTAATGTGCTGCAGCGGCACCCGCTGCGCGCGCTCGGCCACCAGCTCGGCATAGCCGTCGGGCTCCGGGGACGAATCCGCCAGGAGCATGGCCCGCAGCCTGCCCAGGCCGACGCCCAGGAGGTGGTCCGCCAGCAGCTCCGCATCCACGCGCGGGCTGGGAACCCCGGCGTCGTGAAGGATGGCGGTCGCCTCGCGGACGGCTTCCGCCAGGCTCAGCCCAGTTCCGAGTGTCATCGTGCGTGCCGCCGGAGACTATTCGCCGATGGCGTCCAGGCGGGCCTGTTCGTCCATCTCGATGGCCGACTGGATCACGGGTTCCAGGTCGCCATTCATGACCTGGTCCAGGTTGTAGGCCTTGTACCCGGTGCGGTGGTCCGCGATGCGGTTTTCCGGGTAGTTGTAGGTCCGGATGCGCTCGGAACGGTCCATGGTGCGGATCTGGGACTTGCGCTGGGCCGAGTTCTCGGCGTCGATCTGTTCCTGCTGGTGCGCCAGGATGCGGGCGCGCAGCACGCGCATGCCGGCCTCACGGTTCTGCAGCTGGGACTTTTCGTTCTGCATGGCCACCACGATGCCGGTGGGAAGGTGGGTGATGCGCACCGCGGAGTCGGTGGTGTTAACCGACTGCCCGCCCGGCCCCGACGACCGGTAGACGTCGATCTTGAGGTCGTTCTGGTTGATCTCAAGCTCTTCAGGCTCGTCCACTTCGGGAAGCACAAGGACGCCGGCGGCCGAGGTGTGGATGCGGCCCTGGGATTCCGTCACGGGGACACGCTGCACACGGTGCACGCCGCCTTCGAACTTCAGCCGCGCGTAAACGCCTTCGGCGGGGTCGTTCGAGCTGCCCTTGACGGCCATCTGGACGTCCTTGTAGCCGCCCAGGTCCGATTCGGTGGCCGAAATGAGCTCGGTTTTCCAGCCGCGTGATTCCGCGTAGCGGGTGTACATCCGCAGCAGGTCCGCAGCGAACAGCGCAGCCTCGTCGCCGCCTTCGCCGCCCTTGACCTCGAGAATCACGTTGCGGGCATCGTCCGGATCGCGCGGGATGAGCAGGCGGCGCAGCTTGGCGGCCGCCGTCTCCAGCGAAGCCTCCAGCTCAGGCACCTCGGCGGCAAACTCAGGGTCCTCGTCCGCCATTTCCCTGGCCGCCGCGAGGTCGTCCCGAATACCCTCCCAGCGGTGGTAGGCCTCGACAATGCCGTTCAACTGAGCAGACCGCCGCCCAAGCTTCCGGGCTAGCCGCTGGTCAGCATAAACGGCAGGATCCCCCAGCTGCGCCTGGATGGCATCATGCTCATCAAGCAGGCCCTGTACGGACTCAAACATTTTCAAAACCTCTTTCGACTCTTACAAGTCTAGTTTCGTGGGACTTAACGACGAACCGCCCAAAGTATGCCGGCCACAGGGTCGGCATACTTTGAGCGGTAAGCACAGCTACTTGTCGTTATCCGACTTCGCACCAAGCGTCGTCTTCTGAACCTGCATGAGGAACTCGACGTTGCTCTGGGTCTCCCGGATCTTGTTGGTCAGCAGCTCAAGGCTCTGCTGCGTTTCGAGTCCGGAGAGGACACGGCGCAGCTTCCACATGATCTTGACTTCCTCGGGGGAAAGCAGGTTCTCTTCGCGGCGGGTACCGGACGCGTTGACGTCCACTGCCGGGAAGATGCGCTTGTCAGCCAGCTGGCGGGACAGGCGCAGTTCCATGTTGCCGGTGCCCTTGAACTCTTCGAAGATGACCTCGTCCATCTTGGAACCGGTCTCGACGAGCGCGGTGGCCAGGATGGTGAGCGAGCCGCCATTTTCGATGTTGCGGGCTGCACCGAAGAAGCGCTTCGGCGGGTACAGCGCTGCCGAGTCGACGCCACCGGACAGGATACGGCCGGAAGCCGGTGCCGCCAGGTTGTAGGCGCGGCCCAGGCGGGTCATGGAGTCGAGGAGCACCACAACGTCCATGCCCATTTCCACGAGTCGCTTGGCGCGTTCGATGGAGAGCTCGGCCACGGTGGTGTGGTCGTCGGCGGGACGGTCGAAGGTTGAGGCAATGACCTCGCCCTTCACGGTGCGCTGCATGTCCGTGACTTCTTCGGGACGTTCGTCAACGAGCACCATCATGAGGTGGACCTCAGGATTGTTGGTGGTGATCGCGTTGGCGATGGACTGCAGGATGAGCGTCTTGCCGGCCTTCGGCGGCGAGACGATCAGGCCGCGCTGGCCCTTGCCGATCGGGGCAACCAGGTCGATGACGCGGGGGCCGATCTTCTTGGGGTCCGTCTCGAGGCGCAGGCGCTCCGAGGGGTACAGCGGGACGAGCTTCGCGAATTCGACGCGGTCCTTGAGTTCCTCGGGGGTCTTGCCGTTGACGGAGGTGACCCGGACCAGGGCGTTGAACTTCTGGCGGGCGGACTGCTGGCTGCGGTCTTCGCCTTCACGCGGTGCGCGGATGGCGCCGACGACGGCGTCGCCCTTGCGCAGGTTGTACTTCTTGACCTGGGCGAGGGACACGTAGACGTCGTTCGGACCCGGCAGGTAGCCGGAGGTGCGGATGAACGCGTAGTTCTCCAGCACGTCCAGGATGCCGGCGACGGGCAGCAGGACATCGTCCTCGGTGACCTCGACATCGTCGACGTCCGGTCCCTGGGCGCGTCCACGACGGCGATCGTTACGGTCGCGGAAGCGGTCGTTGCGGGAGTTATCCCGGTTGTCGCGGCTGTTGTCCTGGCCGCCCGTCCGGTCGTTGCGGTCACGGCGGTTGCGGCGGTTGCGGCGGCTTCCGCCGTCGGCATCGTCGCTCTCGCGGGTGTCGTCCCGGCGGGTCGTTTCACGCGTAACGGCGGTTTCGCCGCCGTCGCGGCCGCCACGGGTGCGGGTTGCCTGGCGTTCGTTGCGCTGACCGGCTTCGGCTGCTTCGCCGCCCTGGTCTGCGCCGCGCTGTTCGCGCTGCTCACCGCCACGCTGTTCCGTGCGCTGCTCGGAAACGCGCTGCTCGGAAACGCGCTGCTCGGAAACACGCTGTTCGGAGACGCGCTGCTCGGCAGGCGCCTGGGCCGGCGCTTCAGCCTCGGCGGCGGGGGCCGTCGCCTGGGCGGCTGCTTCACCGCGGCGCCGGTTCCGGGTGCGGGGCTGGCGGCGCTCTGCAGCTTCCGGTGCAGCACCTTCGGACACAGCGGCCTGGGCGGCTTCCGGAGCCGCGGGCGCTTCGCTGGGAGCGGCCTCCGGTGCCGGTGCCTCGGTGGCGGGAGCGGTGACAACGCCGTCGCTGCCGGCACGGCGGCTGCGGCCACGGCGGGCACGGGTGCCTTCCGCTGCGGGAGCCTCTGCAGCTTCAGCTACAGGGGCGGCCGCTGCCGGCGCAGTAGCCCGTGCCGAGATGTTTTCGCCGGTCTTGTCAGCGCCCTTGGCCGGAGCCTTGGTGGCTGAAGTGCCTGCACGGTGGGCGGAAATGGCGGTCACCAGATCGCCCTTGCGCATGCGGGATCCGCCGGAGATACCGAGCTGGCTGGCAAGAGCCTGCAGCTGGGCGAGCTTAAGGCCGGCAAGGCCGCTGCTCTTGGCGGGTGCTGCCGACAAGTCGGTAGCAGAAGATATGTCCACAGCTGGAGACAGCTCAGTGGTTTCGGTCACGAAGGATCCTTCCCCCTCGACGGCGTCCAGACTGGGAGCTGGACGCGATGATTTGATCTGGGCTGCAGTTCAGATCTGCAGCCGGATTTCGGCCTTGCCGGATGGAATTCGGCCAGCAGGGCCGGATACTGATACGCCTCGAACATTCCAAGAAGAGAACGGAATGGCGGACTGACGGTTCAGGGGTGCAGAGCGATTCTGCAGATTCCTGCGACAGACCAAAGCAGGCGGCACCGGAGACTGTTGCGCAGTTGAAGTTCAGAGCAGCAAACGATTAGACAGGCGCCATGGCCAACATCGGATTCGTCGTGACTGCGGGTTTCTTTAAACTGCCTGCGGGATTACCGCCGGTGCACTCCCACTTTAGCACCTTCAACGTCCACCGCCAGCTTCATCACACGCCAGCCGACATCCGGCGTGTTGGCCCGCGTGTAGGCCTCGATGAAGCCCACCACTGCGGCGGCCTCTTCTTCCCCGTTGGCGAGGACCAGGACAGTCGGTCCGGCGCCGGAAACAACGGCAGCGTGTCCTGCATAACGCAGCGCACGGATCAGGTCCGCGCTGGGGCGCATGGCTTCCGCGCGGTAGCTCTGGTGGAGGTAGTCCTCCGTGCCGGCCAGCAGGAATTCCGGCTTGCTGGTGAGGGCATGGATGAGCAGCGCGGCCCGGCCCGAGTTCATGGCGGCAGCATGGTGGCCCACCGATGCCGGCAGCAGTGCGCGTGCCGCTTCGGTGGACAGCTCATAGTCAGGTACGGCAACGACCGGGATCACCGAATCCGACACCGTGGCGCAGGTGCTGCTGTACTGGTCACTGTCCTGCCATGACAGCGCCAGCCCGCCGAATATGGCCGGTGCCACGTTGTCAGGATGGCCTTCCATCTCGCTGGTGAGCTGCAGGATCCAGTCCTTGCCGCGGCGGGACGGCTCCGGCACCAGCGCATTCGCGGCCGTGACCGCGGCCACCACGGCCGAGGCCGAAGAGCCCAGGCCGCGGCCGTGGGGGTTGACGTTGTCCGCCGTGATCTTCAGGCCCTGGTGCCGGAAGCCCAGCCGGTGCAGGGCCTCGGTGATGGCCTTGACCACCAGGTGGCTCGCATCGCGCGGAAGCGTCTCCGCACCCTCGCCGCTCAGTTCGAACTCGAGCTCGCCGCTGCCCAGGGTTTCAACGGTCAGCGTGTCGTGCAGCGAGAGTGCGAGCCCCAGGCTGTCATAGCCGGGGCCAAGGTTGGCGCTGGTGGCGGGCACGCGGACGGTTACCAACTGCCCGGCCGGAACTGCCGGCGCCCCGGCAGCTGACTCGGCCGGCACGGTGAGGGTGGTTTCCAAGGCTATTTTTCTTCCAGGCCAAGTTCGGCGGCCACGGTGACCACGTCGTTGGACACCTTGACGGGCTGGACGTCGCTGCCGTCTTCGGTGCGCAGCGCCCACTGCGGGTCCTTCAGGCCATGGCCGGTCACGGTGATCACGATGGTCTTGCCGGTGGGAACCTGCCCCGCGGCATGCTTCTTGATCAGGCCGGCGACGCCTGCGGCGGAACCGGGTTCCACGAAGACGCCTTCCTTGGCGGAAAGCCAGCGGTGCGCGGCGAGGATCTCATCGTCCGTCACGGCGTCGATGAATCCGCCGGACTCGTCACGGGCTGCGATGGCACCGTCCCAGGAGGCGGGGTTTCCGATCCGGATTGCCGTGGCGATGGTGTCCGGCTCCGTGATGGGGTGGCCTGCGACGAACGGTGCAGCGCCGGCCGCCTGGAATCCCCACATCTGCGGGGTCCTGGTGGACACGGCGGGCAGCGTGCCGGCGGTTTCGGACTCGAACGGGGCGGAGTACTCCTTGTAGCCCTTCCAGTACGCGGTGATGTTACCGGCATTGCCTACCGGGAGGACGTGGATGTCCGGGGCGTCGCCGAGCGCATCCACCACTTCGAAGGCACCGGTCTTCTGCCCCTGGATCCGGGCCGGGTTGACGGAGTTCACCAGGAAAACGGGGTAGGACTCCCCCAGTTTGCGGGCGATGTCCAGGCAGTTGTCGAAGTTCCCGTCCACCTGCAGGAGGGTGGCGCCGTGGGCGATCGCCTGGCTCAGCTTGCCCATGGAGATCTTGCCCTCCGGCACCAGGACGGCGCACTGGAGGCCGGCTGCCGTGGCGTAGGCCGCTGCGGACGCTGACGTGTTGCCGGTGGAGGCGCACACCACTGCCTTGGCGCCCGAGGCCACGGCGGCCGTCATGGCCATGGTCATGCCACGGTCCTTGAAGGAGCCGGTGGGGTTCATGCCTTCGACCTTCAGGTACACAGTGGACCCGGTCAGCTCGGAGAGCTTCTGCGCGTGGACAAGCGGCGTGCCGCCCTCACCGAGGGTGATGACCTTGGTGCTTTCCGTTACGGGCAAACGATCAGCGTATTCGCGGATGACACCGCGCCATTGGTGAGCCACTTAGACTCCTTCTACCCGCAGTACGGATGTAACGGAATTGATGACGTCCAGGCCCTTCACGGCCTGGACGGTCGCTGCCAGTGCAGCTTCGGTTGCGCGGTGGGTGACGATCCGCAGTTCGGCAGATTCCACGTTGGAATCGGCGTCACGGTGGATGGTCTGGCGCATGATCTCGATGGACACGCCGTGCTCCGCGAAGAGCTGGGCGATCTTGGCCAGAACGCCGGGCTGGTCGGCAACGTCCAGGCCGATGTAATAGCTGGTGTTGACGGCGTCGATGGGCAGGGCCGGCACCTGGCCGTTGGTGGTCTCGATCTGCGCCGGGCCGCCCAGGACAATCCGTCGGGCCGCGGAGACGAGGTCGCCCAGCACGGCCGACGCGGTGGGGGTGCCGCCGGCGCCCTGGCCGTAGAACATGAGTTCGCCGGCGTTTTCCGCTTCCACGAAGACGGCGTTGAAGGCACCGTGGACGGCGGCCAGCGGGTGCTCCCGCGGCAGCAGCGTGGGGTGCACGCGGACGGAAACGCCTTCGCTGCCGTCGGCCGCAACAAGCTTCTCGGCGATGGCCAGGAGCTTGATGACGAACCCGGCGTCCTTGGCAGCGGCGATGTCCGCGGCACTGACTTCGGTGATGCCTTCGCAGTGGACGTTCTCGAGGTCGAACCGGGTGTGGAACGACAGCGAGGCCAGGATGGTCGCCTTGGCGGCGGCGTCGAGGCCGCCGACGTCGGCGGTGGGGTCCGCTTCGGCGTAGCCGAGGCGCTGCGCCTCGGCGAGGGCGTCGGCGAACTGCGCACCGGTGGTGTCCATCTGGTCAAGGATGAAGTTGGTGGTGCCGTTCACGATGCCCAGGACACGGGTGATGCGGTCGCCGGAGAGGCTGTCACGGATGGGACGCAGGATCGGGATGGCGCCGGCCACGGCGGCTTCATAGGACAGCTGGACGCCGGCCTTGTCTGCCGCTTCGTACAGCGTGGGGCCGTCCTGGGCCAGCAGGGCCTTGTTGCCGGTGACCACGCTGGCGCCGTTCTGGATGGCGCTGAGGATCAGGGAACGGGCCGGCTCGATGCCGCCCATCAGTTCAATGACGAGGTCGGCGTCCTTGACCAGGGTTTCAGCATCCGTGGTGAACAGCTCCCGCGGCAGCTCGACGTCTCGCGGCGCATCGATGGTGCGAACGGCGATGCCGGTCAGCTCCAGTCGGGCTCCGGTGCGGGCGGCCAGTGATTCGGCGTCATCAATCAGAATCCGCGCCACCTGAGCCCCAACGTTGCCACAGCCCAGCAGGGCTACTTTCAGGGTTCGCAATTCAGTCATTCAGACTCCCATGTCGCGGTTCAGCAGATCTTGTTCGGTTTCCCCGCGGACAATCAGCCGGGCAGATCCGTCGCGCACAGCGACAACGCCCGGCCGGGCCAGATAGTTGTAGTTGCTGGAGAGGGCCCAGCAGTAGGCGCCGGTCCCCGGTACAGCGAGCAGATCACCGGCTGCCACGTCCTCGGGCAGATATACATCTCTAACAACTATGTCGCCGCTCTCGCAATGTTTGCCCACTACGCGGGACAGCTGCGGCGCGGCCCCGGAGGTGCGCGACGCCACAATCGCCGAATAATCCGCGTCGTAGAGCACCGGGCGGGCGTTGTCGCTCATGCCGCCGTCCACCGACACATAGCGGCGCGTGTACGTAACGTTTTCCCCGGCATTCCCGGCATTTTCGGCTGCCGGAGCGTCCACGCGGACGGTCTTGAGGGTTCCCACCTCGTACAGGGTGAACGTGGAGCTGCCTACGATGGCGCGTCCCGGTTCAATCGAGATCCGGGGCGAGTCGATGCCCAGTTCGGCGCAGGTGGAACGCACGACGGCGGCCATCGCCTGGGCGATCTCTGCCGCCGGGCGCGGTGTGTCCACCGGCGTGTAGGCGATGCCGTATCCGCCGCCGAGGTCCAGTTCGGGCAGGACGATGGAGTATTTCTCCTGCATCGACGCGAGGAACTTGAGCAGTTTCACTGCGGCCAGCGCGAAGCCGTCCGGTTCGAAGATCTGCGAGCCGATGTGGCAGTGCAGGCCAAGGAGTTCAATGCTGTGGTAGCTCGTGGCGGCGGCCACGGCTTCCTCGGCCGCGGACAGGCCCGCCTGGTCCGTGGTGTCTTCAGCCATGGACAGGCCGAACTTCTGGTCCTCATGGGCGGTGGCAATGAACTCGTGGGTGTGGGCGTGCACTCCGGGCGTGAGCCGCAGCATCACCCTGGCGGTTTCGCCGCGTTCGGACGCGATCTTGGCGACGCGCTCCAGCTCGGCGAGGCTGTCCACCACAATCCGGCCCAGCTTCATGTCCAGCGCACGGTGGATCTCGGCGTCGGACTTGTTGTTGCCGTGCAGGGCGACGTCGGCGCCCGGGATGCCTGCGCGGTCCGCGACGGCGAGTTCCCCGCCGGAGGCGGTGTCCAGGCGCAGCCCTTCTTCCTCAACCCAGCGGACGACGGCGGTGCACAGGAATGACTTGCCTGCGTAGTAGACATCCACTCCCCCGCAGATGTCCGCGAAGGCGTCGTTGAAAGCGTCACTAAAAGCCCGGGCACGTGCCCTGAAGTCGTTCTCGCTCATCACGAACAGCGGCGTGCCGAACTGGCGCTGGAGCTCACTGACCGGGATGCCGTCAAGGGCGAGTTCACCGGCGTCGTTCCGGGCAACGCCGGCCGCCCAGAGGGGCTCGTGGAGCCTGTTGAGGTCTGCGGGGACGGCAAGCCACTCCGGGGCGAGCGGGGATGCGTAATCTGAGGATTTCCCGTGCTGTGCTGACATGGGGGTCACATCCGTTCCGGCGCCGAAACGCCAAGCAGTTCCAGTCCGTTGGCCAGCACCTGGCTGGTGGCGTCGTTGAGCCACAGCCGGGTGCGGTTGACGTCGGTGATGGGCTCGTCGCCCTGCGGCGCCATGCGGCAGGCGTCATACCAGCGGTGGTAGGCGCCGGCGATGAGCTCCAGGTGGCGGGCCACGCGGTGCGGTTCGCGCAGTTCGGCGGCCTTGGCCACGATGGACGGGTAGCTGCCCAGGTAGGACAGCAGTTCGTTCTCCGTGGGGTGGTCCAGCAAGGACGCGTCGAACACGTCCTTCCCGTCAACGGTGCGGTCGACGCCGGCCGCCACGGCGTTGCGGGCGGCGCCGCGGGAGCGGGCATGCGCGTACTGGACGTAGAACACCGGGTTCTCGTTGCTGTGCTTCTTCAGGAGATCGGGGTCCAGGGTGAGCGGGGAGTCTGCGGGGAAACGCGCCAGCGAATAACGGACGGCGTCCTTGCCCAGCCAGGAAATCAGGTCCTTGAGCTCGATGATGTTGCCCGCGCGCTTGGACAGCTTGGCGCCGTTCACAGACACGAGCTGGCCGATCAGCACCTCGATGTTGGCCTCGGGGTCGTCGCCTGCCGCTGCGGCGATGGCCTTGAGCCGGTGGATGTAGCCGTGGTGGTCCGCTCCCAGCAGGTAGATCTTCTGGTCGAAGCCGCGGTCCTTCTTGGAAAGGTAGTAGGCGGCGTCGGCGGCGAAGTAGGTCGGTTCGCCGTTCGCGCGGATCATCACGCGGTCCTTGTCGTCCCCGAAGTCCGTGGTGCGCAGCCAGACGGCGCCGCCGTCGTCGAACACGTGGCCCTGCTCGCGAAGGCGGGCAACGGCACTTTCGATGGCGCCGGCGTCGTGCAGTTCCTGCTCGGAAAAGTACACGTCGAAGGCGACGCCGAAGTCGGCGAGGGTGTCCTTGATGTCCTTCATCTGCGCTTTGTACGCCGCGCTGCGGATGACCGGCAGCGCCGCGACGTCGGTCAGTTCCCGGATGTCCGGGTGGTCTGCCAGGACATGGTGGCCGAGATCGGAAATGTACTGGCCGGGGTAGCCGCCCTCCGGCACACCGCGGCCATGCAGCCGGGACAGCACGGAATGGGCGAAGACGTTCATCTGCGACCCGGCGTCGTTGATGTAGTACTCGGCGGTGACTGTCGCGCCGGAGGCCCGGAGGACGCGGGCGATCGAGTCGCCCAGCGCGGCCCAGCGGGTGTGGCCGATGTGCAGCGGCCCGGTGGGGTTGGCGGAGACGAATTCCATGTTGACCACGTGGCCGGCGAGCGCCGAGTTGGTGCCGTACGCCGGGCCCGCTTCGACGATGGCCTTGGCCAGGGTGCCCGCAGCTGCGGCGTCCACCGTGATGTTCAGGAAGCCCGGACCGGCGATGTCCACGGCCGAAACGCCGTCAATGCCCTTGAGCCGCGTGCTGAGGATGGTGGCGAATTCCCGGGGATTAACACCGGCCTGCTTGGACAGCTGGAGGGCAATGTTGGTGGCCCAGTCGCCGTGGTCCCGGTTCTTGGGCCGCTCCACGCGCACCTCGTCCGGCACGGCTGATGCGGAAAGCGTAATTTCGCCGGCGGCGACGGCGTCTTTCAGGCAGGCGGATATGGCGAGGGAGAGTTCTTCGGGAGTCACGCATCTAGCCTACCGGTGGCCCGCAAAACCCGCGGAATCCCCGGCGGTGCCATGACGCCGTCTAGAAGGCGCACAGGAGTAAGAAGGCTCACAGAATTGAATCGGGTTCGTCACAGGCTGAACCATTACGCTGATTCCAACGTTGTCCATCCTGTAACTGCCCGACTGGATCCCGTCCCTGCGGTGCCGGTACCAGCCCGGCACGCATCTGCCCGCAACCCTACGAAACGAGCCCCCGCATGAGCTTCCCGGTACGTAAGAGCGTCTTCGTCGGCATCGCCGGCATGTCCCTGATCGGAACCGTGGCCGGTTGCGCGCCGTCCGCCCAGGCACCCGCAGCCCAATCCGCTCCCGCGTCCAGCGCCCCGGCAGCCGGCACCTCGTCGTCGGCCGCGTCCGGCTACAAGGACGGCACCTACAGCGCCGACGGAAACTACGTCTCCCCCAACGGCACCGAAACTGTGGGCGTTGAGCTGACGCTGTCCGGCGGCACAGTGTCCGGCGTGAACATCACCCAGCATCCTTCCAACCCCAACACCCGCAAGTTCCAGGGCGAGTTCGCCGGCGGTATCGCGGCGCAGATCGTGGGCAAGAACCTGGATGAGCTGAATGTTTCGAAAGTAGCCGGTTCATCCCTCACCAGCGGCGGCTTCAACCAGGCCGTCGAGAAGATCAAATCCGAGGCCCAGTAGGCCGCGCCCGTACCAACAGCGCAGCAGCCGCCCCATACCGCGTCAAGAGGAGACAACGTGCCGCACCCGGGCTGGGCAGCGTTCAGTTTCGACGGAATCGGAACCAGCTGGGAGATTTCAACGCCGGTCACCCTGGACGGCAGCCAGCGCCGCCGGCTGCTCGACGTGGTGGAGAAGTACGACGCCGCGTGGTCCCGTTTCAGGGCGGACTCGACCGTCGCGCAGGCGGCCAGGGAGCCCGGCCGCTTCCGGATGCCGGACGGTGCAGGCGCACTGGGCCGCCTGTACCGCAGCCTCTACCGCCTGACTGACGGCGCCATGACGCCGCTGATCGGCGGCAGCCTGGAGCAGCTCGGATACGGCCCGGACTATTCGCTCCGGTCCCGCGGGACACCCGTTCCCGCCCCGCGGTGGGACGACGTCCTGGACTGGGATGATGCCGTGCTGACCACAACGGCTCCCGTGGTGCTGGACGTCGGCGCTGCCGGCAAGGGGCAGCTGGCCGATCTGCTCGCAGCGGAGCTCCGGTCCCAGGGCGCCGGCGAACACTTCATCGATGCCAGCGGCGACCTCCTCAATTCCGGACCGGTACCGGTGACCGTGGCACTGGAGCATCCGTACGATCCCGGCCGGGCCATCGGCACCATCAGCCTGGGCGCGGGCGCCCTGTGCGCCTCGGCAGCGAACCGCCGGGCGTGGGGCGACGGGCTGCACCACGTGCTGGACGGCACCACCGGGTCGCCGGTCAGAACCGTGGTGGCCACCTGGGCGCTGGCCGAGGACGCCATGACGGCCGATGCCCTGGCCACAGCTTTGTTCTTCGTATCCGGGAAGGCGCTTCAGCAGGATTTTGGATTTTCCTGGCTTACGGTTTTCTCGGACGGAAGTGCCGCCTACTCAGCAGGTTTCGAAGGAGTGCTGTTCGAATGAGTTCGATGATCCAGCGGGTGGACACGTCCCTGAACCGCTTCACCATGTACCGCCTGGTGTTGTGGGTTCTTGCGGTCCTGGCCGCGTACAGCCTGCTGCTTAATGTCCTGGGCTGGCTCACGTTCGGCATCCCGGAGATGCTCACCCATCTGGCGCTCTGCCTGGGACTCACCTACGCCTCCAACCGCGGGCTCGCCGCCCTGTTCCATGTTCGGCCGCATTCGGAATCCTCGCTGATCACCGGCCTGCTCCTGTACTTCCTGTTCTGGCCCAGTTTCAAAATGCTGGATATTGCCGGCGTCGCGATCGCCTGCGTCCTGGCATCGGCCTCGAAATACGCCCTGGCCTGGCGCGGCAGGCACATCTTCAACCCGGCCGCCGCCGGGGCATTTGCGGCCGGGCTGACCGGCCTGAACATCGCCACCTGGTGGGCGGCCACCCCCGCCATGCTTTTCCTCATCGTCCCGGGCATCCTGCTGGTCCTCTACCGCACCCGGAAAATGCTCATGGGCGCCGTGTTCACGGCGGTTTCCGTATCCATCGTGGCCAGTGAGCTGCTCCGGGCCGGCATGTCCGCCGGCCAGGCCCTGTGGCAGCCCCTGGCGCAGCGCCCCGTGCTGTTCTTCGTGGGCTTTATGCTGACCGAACCGCTGACCCTGCCGCCCCGGCGCTGGCAGCAGCTGGCGCTCGCCGCCGTCGTCGGCGTGGTCTTTGCCGTCCCCTACAACCTGGGCTTCGTGGCCAACTCTCCGGAGCTGGCCCTGCTGGCGGGGAACCTGATTGCCTTCCTGGCCGGACAGCGCGGCGGCATCCGCCTGAACTTCCAGGAATCGCGGCCCCTCACGCCGACGACCACGGAATTCAGCTTCCGGCCCGAACGCGCGGTCAGGTTCGCGCCGGGACAATACATGGAACTGCACCTGCCGCATGCCAACTCCGACGGCAAGGGCTGGCGCCGGGTCTTCAGCCTGACCAGCGCCCCGGATGCCCGGGACGTGACCATCGGCGTGGGCACAGTCGAACCGGTGTCCGCCGCCAAGCGCGCCCTGCTCGCACTGCAGCCCGGGGACTCGGTGACTGCCACGGCGGTGGGCGGCGACTTCGTCCTGCCCCGCGGCCAGACCGGGCCGGTCCTGCTGGTTGCGGCCGGCATCGGCATCACGCCCTACCTGGCCCAGCTCTCCGCAGGCGCGGCTAAGAACCGTGACGTCGTCCTGCTGTACCTGGCCAAGTCGACGGCGGAACTCGCTTACGCTGACACCCTGGAGCAGTCCGGTGCACGGGTTATCGCCAGGCTCTCCGACGGCTCCGCACCGCCGCCGTTCATGGAGGACGCCGGCAAGGTTTCCCGCCCGCCGGCGCGGCTCGACGGCGCGGCGCTCAAGGAACTTGTTCCGGACATTGCCTCGCGCGACGTGTTCGTTTCCGGCTCGCCCGCCAGCGTGCGGTCACTGCGCTCCGCCGCCCGCAGCGCCGGTGCGCGGCGCATCCGTACGGACTCGTTCGCGGGCTACTGAGCGCCGATATGGACCCGATTTTCCTTTGGGGGCCACCTTCCTGCTAAGCTCTAGGACGTCCCGCCGGCAACGGCAGGAACCCTGACTGCCCTCGTAGCTCAGGGGATAGAGCGTCTGCCTCCGGAGCAGAAGGTCGTAGGTTCGAATCCTATCGAGGGCACAGACAAACCCCGCCAGCCCAGCTGGCGGGGTTTCCTGCTTAAAGCGTGTCCCGCCGCAATGTCGGCACCCCCTCGTAGGCTGTTTCCATCGCCGACGAGTAAAGGGGACATTTTATGTACTGCTCCATCATTCCGCCCTACATGCTGCGGCGCCTGGCGGCTCAGGACGAACCCCGCCTGAACAAGGTGGCCCGGGCGGCGAAGGAAGCACTGCTCCATGTCAGGACCATCCAGGCAACCCGGGCGCTTCCGCTGCCGGCGGTTCCGTCCGGAGTCCGGCAGCTCCAGCCCGGGCCGCCGAACCGCACGGTCTATGACGCCAAGACCTCCGAATCCCTGCCCGGGCAGCTGGTGCGCAAGGAGGGGGAACCCGCTACGGGAGACGCGTCGGCGGATGAGGCTTACGACGGCCTGGGCCACACCCACCGGCTCTACGCCGAGGCCTTCGGACGGAATTCGATTGACGCCCAGGGACTGCCGCTTGATGCCACCGTCCACTTCGGCAAGCTCTACGACAATGCCTTCTGGGACGGACACCAGATGGTGTTCGGCGACGGCGACGGCGAAATATTCCAGCGCTTCACCCGTTCCCTGAGCGTCATCGGCCACGAACTGGCGCACGGCGTCACGCAGCACTCCGCCGGTCTCGTCTACCGGAACCAGGCCGGTGCCATCAACGAGTCGCTCTCGGATGTGTTCGGCGCACTCGTGGAGCAGTATGTCGCGGAGCAGACGGCTGCGGAGGCCAGCTGGCTGATCGGCGAAGGCCTGTTCACGGACCAGGTGCAAGGCGCGGCCCTGCGGTCGCTGAAGGCTCCCGGCACCGCCTACGACGACGACGTGCTGGGCAAGGACCCCCAGCCGAACTCGATGGACTCCTATGTCCGTACGAGCGCGGACAACGGCGGGGTGCACATCAACTCCGGCATCCCCAACCGGGCGTTCTACCTCGTGGCCTCGGCTCTTGGCGGCAACGCCTGGGAGACCCCGGGCCGCATTTGGTATGACACGCTCACCGGCGGTTCCCTCCCGGCCAACGCCACGTTCACCAGGTTCGCCAAGGCCACCGCCGCGTCAGCGGCGGAACTGTTCGGTGCTGCTTCACCGGAACATGACGCCGTCCGGAAGGCGTGGGAAACTGTGAAGGTAAAGCTGTAACTGGAACGCCGCCGGAGGGGTCAGCCGGCGGCCAGGCAGTAACGGAAGCACAGGAACCAGGCCATGAAGATCACTGTCCAGCGCAGCGGCGGGATTGCTGCGCTCAAGCGGGTATGGAGCGTCCAGGCCACCACCCCCTCGGACAAGAGCCGCTGGGGGCCGCTCGTTGAGGCGTGCCCCTGGGATGCCGTTCCGCGCTCCGCTGAAGCCGGCGGCCAGCCGGACAGGTTCATGTACTCCATCAAGGCCGGCCAGCACCGCGCCACCCTTCCGGAGCAGGCCCTCACCGGCCCGTGGCGGGTCCTCGTCGACAATACCCGGGCCGCTGCCGAAGCCGCCCGGAACGGCACCCCGGACGCAGGGCGCTAAAGGGCAGGTTCGAGGTGTCCGCGGAACGCCCGCCGGTAGGATTGCGGGCTCGTGGCCAGCACTTTGCCGAAGTGGTGGCGGAGCAGCACGGAGTGTCCGAAGCCCGACTCACGGGCGATCTCGTCAATGTTGAGTTCGGTGGATTCCAGGAGTTCCTGCGCCCGCAGCACGCGCTGGGAGTTGAGCCAGGCTGCAGGGGTGGCACCCGTTTCGGACCGGAAGCGGCGCGCGAACGTCCGCGGCGACATGTGCACCCGCGCGGCAAGTTCGTTGACGGTGTGGTCCTGCTCCAGGTTCCGGACCATCCACTGCAGCAGTTCCTCCATGGGCTGTGAGCCGCAGGCAGGGATCGGACGGTCGATGAACTGGGCCTGCCCGCCGTCGCGATGGGGCGGGACCACCATGTCCCGGGCGATGCTGGCCGCCACGCCGGCACCGAGTTCCACCCTCACCAGGTGAAGGCAGGCATCGATGCCGGCCGCGGTGCCGGCGCTGGTAATGATGCGGCCGTCCTGGACGTACAGGACGTTCTCGTCCACCAGTGCCGCCGGGTAGCGGCTGGCCAGTTCCGGGGAATAGTGCCAGTGCGTGGTGCACCGCCGACCGTCGAGCAGGCCGGCACGCGCCAGGGCGAAGGCGCCGGAACAGATGGACAACACCCAGGCGCCGCGGGCATGGGCCGCGCGGAGTGCATCCAGCACTTCTTCCGGGACATCCTGGTCGTGGCCGTAGGGAGCCATGATCACCAGATCGGCATCGGCGGCCGCCTCCAGCCCCAGCTCGACGTGCATGGACAGCCCGGACTTGAGCCGGACATCGCCCGGCTCCGGCGTGCAGACGCGGAAATCGAACGCCGGCACACCGGTTCCCCGGGCCGACCTGTCGATGCCGAACACTTCGAATGCGGTCCCGAACTCGAAGATGGAGAAGTTGGGAACAACGATCACTGCCACTGATTTGAGCATGCTTCCATTGTGGCAGAAATTATAGCTTTTTGGGCATTTCTGCCACTGTTTTGTTGCCGGCAACCGGAGAAACATAGAGGCATGGAAACCATCGGAGTTGCACTCATCGTCCTGTTGCTCGTCATCCTGTCGGCGACCATCGCCGCACTCCTTAAGGACGGACGGGGCCACACGCCTCCCGAACGTTCAGAGCGCGACTGGTCTGCGCTTGACCTTCCGAGCATCAGCTACACCCTGCGGAACTACTGAGCAACCACGAAGGGACCCGGCCCAGGAATGAGCCGGGTCCCTCTTAGCGTCGATGCCTCCCTTAGCCGAGGGCTATGTCGGAGGGATGCACCGCCAACGGCGTGATATCCATCGTCATGTACGGGAAGAGCGGCAGCCCCCAAAGAATTTCATGCAGCCGCTCGTTACCGGAAACGTCGAAAATGCTGAAGTTGGCGTATTCACCCACGCAGCGCCAGATGCTCCGCCATTCGCCCTTGCGCTGCAGGTCCTGCGAATACTCTCTTTCGGCGGCGAGCAGTTCCGCCTTGGCCGGCCCGTCCATGTCCTGCGGAATGCTGACGTCCATACGCACTGCGAAAAGCACTGGATCTTCCCTTCCTGTTCACGGGCCCGTATTGGCGGACCCGTTGTGTTTGTCGGCCCGGCTGCCGCCTGGCAGCCGGGCTTCCTGCCGGTCAGGCGCGCTGGGCGTCCAACACGAAATCGTAGGTAACTTCATTGCCGGCGCCGCCGTCGCGTGCTGCCGGGCTCAGGACCAGTTCCGGCTTGACCGCCGAGGCGATGTCGTCGGACAGGTGCTGGTCCCCCTCGAAGTAGAGCTGTGCCGTGAGCAGCTGGTAGCCGGGGGCGGATACCTTCAGGTGAAGGTGCGCCGGGCGCCAGGCGTGCCAGCCGGCGGCGGCGATGAGCTTGCCGCAGGCGCCGTCGGTGGGGATCTGGTAGGGCGCGGGCTGGACGGTGTTCAGCGCAAAGTTGCCGCGGGCATCGGCCACCACGGTGCCGCGCAGGTTCCACTCGGGCAGGCCGGGAGCGTATTGGGAGTAGAAGCCGTTGTCGTCCGCGTGCCAGATTTCCACGTGGGCTCCGGGCAGGGGCGTGCCGTCGACGGCACGGACCTGGCCCTGGAACAGCAGCGGGGTGCCGCCCTCGTCCTCGCGCATCGGCAGCGTTGCCGGAGTGGCCAGCTGCGGTGAGCCGGGAACGTAGTAGGGCCCCTCGATGGTTCCCTTGTTGCCCTCACGGTCCTCCGTGGATACCTCTTCAACCACGTGCTCCACCCAGACGTCCAGGAACAGCGGCCATTCGCCGTCCTCGCCAACGCTGATCAGCCAGGACTTCAGGGCGTTGAACTCGTCATAGGTGACCTTGTGTTTGCGGATGGTCTCGTAAACGGCGCCCAGGACCTCGTTGGCCAGCAGGGACACCCGTTCCCGGGGAACGTCGAGTGCCGCCGTCTTGCCGCTGTCGCGGAAGCGCTCGGTGGCGAGGCTGCCGGATTCGGCAGCCTTGGCATCAAATTCGCTGAGTTCGGTTGTCATCATTGACTCACTTTCTTCATCCGGCGCCGGCTGCGGTGCGGGCGCCATGGTTGTGGGTTTGGGTTCTTGGGTTCAGCGGGGGTCGTCAAGGCGGTACTTCGCCAGCTTCTCCGGATCGATCTCGATCCCGATCCCGGGAGTCTGCCTGGCAAGGAGCCTGCCGTCCACGATTTCCAGCGGTACGGCCAGGAGGTCGTCACTCATGTCCAGGAAGTTGGACAACTCCCCCGCGCGCTGCGTTGTGGACTTATAGGCAGCCCCGAACGTGACGGTGCAGAGCGTGCCGAGCTGGCCGTCGATCTGGTTGCCCATGACCACCTCCACACCGAGGCCGTCGCACTGGAACAGCACCCGCTGCGAGTGCGAAAAGCCCGTACGTGCCGTCTTGATGCTGACAGCGTTGGCGGCGCCGGAGAGCAGCGCACGGGTAACTTCGCCCGGCGTCGTGGCGCTTTCGTCCGCCACGAACGGCACGGGGCAATGCTCCACCAGCCACTTGCGCCCCAGCACGTCATCGGCGGGACACAGCTCCTCGGCAAGCGTGAGGTCAAGGTCCGCCATGGCATTGAGTGCCCGGAGGGACTCCGACGGCGTCCAGCCCCGGTTGCCGTCGATGTACAGCTCGATGTCCCCGCCAAGGCCTTCCCGCAGGGCCCGGCAGACGTCGACGTCGAGCATGAAGGGCTTCCGGCCCACCTTGACCTTGAAGGTGGTGATCCCGTACGTCCCGCGCATGCGCTCCGCCTCGGCCACCATCTTGGCGGGCTCGGCGAAACCGAGCATGTGGCTGACCCGCATGCTGTCCGAAAAACCGCCCAGCAGGGCTGTCACGGGCTGGCCGAGGGTCTTACCCATCACATCCCAGAGCGCCATGTCCAGGGCTGACTTCGCGGTCGGGTTGCCCACCGTCCTGTCCATTACCGCGTGAATGGCTTCACGGTCCATGACGGACATGCCGACAATCGACGGCGCGAACAGAGTACGGATAGCCGCGACGATGGATTCCTGCGTCTCACCGTAGGTGAACGGGCGGGCCGGCGCCTCGGCCACACCCACGATTCCGTCGTCGCTGAAGACCCGGACCAGGACGTGCAGCGCGGTATGCACCTCGCCGCTGGCGAAGCGCAGGGGCTTCGTGTAGGGAATGGCGAACGGGATCGCCTCGATGGCAGTGATTTTCACGGGAGCCTTCCGGTCCGGGTGGTTGTTGCTTCAACAGCGTAGGGCCGAATTTGGCATCCAACAAATACTCAATTACGCCAATTTCAGACGCTGAAAGTCTGAATAGCCGCCTAGTCAAACCTAGGCAAATGCCTAGTGTGACGTGCACCACCCGCTGGCAGAGTGGGGTCCACTCACCTTTGACCGACCGATCATTCGACGGTCCGCCGGGCACTGCAGCCCGGCGATCCGGGCAACGCCGCCCGATACCGATAGGAGCCAACATGACAGAGACCCTGGCGGGCATCCAAGCCCACCTCGACCAGGCCCTTGTGGAGGATCACGAGAACGGCATCTTCCGCGCCAAGCGGAGCATCTTCACGGACGAAGACCTGTTCGAGCTCGAAATGAAGCACATCTTCGAAGGCAACTGGGTTTATCTGGCCCACGACAGCCAGATCCCCAACGTGGGCGACTACTTCACCACGTACATCGGCCGCCAGCCGATCATCATCTCCCGCGACAAGCAGGGCGAACTGAACGCCCTGATCAACGCGTGCAGCCACCGCGGCGCCATGCTGTGCCGGCGCAAGACAGACAACCGCACCACGTTTACCTGCCCCTTCCACGGGTGGACCTTCAACAACACCGGCAAGCTGCTCAAGGTGAAGGATCCCCGCGACGCCGGGTACCCGGAACAGTTCAACAAGGACGGCTCCCACGACCTGACCAAGGTGGCCCGGTTCGAAAGCTACCGCGGCTTCCTGTTCGGCAGCATCAACCCGGACGTGCTGCCCCTGGAAGCCCACCTCGGCGAATCCACCAAGATCATCGACATGATCGTGGACCAGTCCCCCGACGGCCTGGAAGTGCTGCGCGGCGCATCCACGTATACGTACGACGGCAACTGGAAACTGCAGGCCGAAAACGGCGCCGACGGCTACCACGTGTCCGCCACGCACTGGAACTACGCCGCCACCACCGCACGCCGCACCACCGGCGAGTCGGCCAACGAAACCAAGAACATGGATGCCGGCGGCTGGGCCAAACAGAAGGGCGGCTACTACTCCTTCGACCACGGCCACCTGCTGCTGTGGACCGAATGGCTGGACCCCAGCAACCGCCCGCTGTTCGACCGCCGCGACGAGCTCGTGGAGAAGTACGGCGAGGCCAAGGCCGACTGGATGATCAACATCTCCCGCAACCTCTGCCTGTACCCGAATGTGTACCTGATGGACCAGTTCGGCTCGCAGATCCGGCACTTCCGCCCCGTCTCCGTGGACAAGACCGAAGTGACTATCTACTGCATCGCGCCCAAGGGCGAAAGCGACGAAGCACGGGCCAGCCGCATCCGCCAGTACGAGGACTTCTTCAACGCCTCCGGCATGGCCACCCCGGATGACCTTGAGGAATTCCGCTCCTGCCAGAAAACCTACCTGGCCACCGCAGCGCCCTGGAACGACCTCAGCCGCGGCGTCACCCACCAGATCCAGGGCCCGGACGCCAACGCAGAGGTCATCGGCCTCAAGCCCATCTCCAGCGGTGCCCGGACTGAAGATGAAGGGCTCTATCCGATCCAGCACGGCTACTGGGTGGAGACCATGCGCAAGGCGGCAACCGCCGATGCCGCCGAAGCAGCAGACGCTGCAACCCGGAACTAGACCGGAACGAGACCGAGGAGAACCCCATGACCCAGACCACCGACGTCGCAAACCCGGACGCTTCCGAGGCTGCAGGCGGCCTCGCCACGCTGGAGGAAATCCGCGCGTTCCTGTACCGCGAAGCGCGGTTCCTGGACGACCGCGAGTTTGACCGCTGGCTTGATTGCTACCACCCCGAGGCAGAGTTCTGGATGCCCGCCTGGGCCGACGACGACGAGCTCACCAGCGACCCCCAGCGCGAAATTTCACTGATCTACTACGCCAACCGCGGCGGCCTTGAGGACCGCGTGTTCCGGATCAAGACGGACCGTTCCAGCGCAACCAGCCTCCCCGAACCGCGGACGGGCCACAACATCACGAACGTTGAGGTCATCGGCTGGCACGGCGAGCAAGTGGACATCCGGTTCAACTGGCACACGCTCTACTACCGGTACCAGAACATCGATCCGTACTTCGGCACCTCGTTCTACACGATCGATTACTCCGGCACGCAGCCGGTGATCACGAAGAAGAAGGTCGTCCTCAAGAACGACTACATCCACCACATCGTGGACGTTTACCACATCTGATTTTTCGAACGAATCGAGCCCCCATGAGTTACCAGATTGCCCTCAGCTTCGAGGATGGCGTCACACGGTTTGTGACCGCGAACAAATACGAGACCGTTGCTGACGCCGCGTACAAGAACCGCATCAACATTCCGTTCGACTGCCGCGACGGCGCCTGCGGCACCTGCAAGGCTTTCTGCGAATCCGGCAAGTACGACGGCGGCGATTACATTGAGGAGGCCCTCACCGACGACGAAGCGGAGAAGGGCTTCTGCCTCCCCTGCCAGATGGTCCCGGAGACGGACCTTGTGCTGCAGATCGCCGGCACGTCCGAGATGGCCAAAGCCGGCGCCACGGCGTTCGAGGGCACCGTCAGGGACCTGACCTGGTTCGCGGACAACACCGCCGCACTCACACTCAGCGTGGAGAACCGCGGCGACCTGAAGTTCCTCCCCGGACAGTACATGAACTTCGCCGTGCCCGGCACAGAGGCAGCCCGCTCTTACTCATTCAGCAGCGGCCCCTCCGCCGAGGAACTCCGCTTCCTCATCCGCACGGCTCCTGACGGCGCCATGACCACCTACCTCAAGGAGCGCGCCGCGGTCGGGGACACCATCCCGCTCACCGGGCCCATGGGCAGCTTCTTCCTGCGCGACATCAAACGGCCGGTGCTCATGCTGGCCGGCGGCACCGGAATCGCACCCCTGCTGTCCATGCTGGAAAAGATCGCCACCGGCCTCGAAGAAGCCCCGGCTTATCCCGTACACCTCGTCTACGGCGTCACCTTCGACAAGGACCTCGTGGAGCTGGACAAGCTCCAGCAGTACGCCGGCGCCATCGAGAACTTCAGTTTCGACTTCTGCGTGGCCGATCCGGCGAGCGCCGCCGTCAACAAGGGGTACGTGACCCAGTACATCACCGCCGCCCAACTGAACGACGGCGACGTGGACGTCTACCTCTGCGGTCCGCCCGCCATGGTGGACGCCGTCCGCAAGTACTGGGACGTCCAGGGGATCACACCCGCCAACTTCTACTACGAGCGCTTTGCCGTCGGCAGCACCGCGGCAGCCCCCGCACTCACGGGAGCCGTCGCTTGAACCCGGCAAACCCCGCAGGCGGCAGGCCCCGGGCCATCAGCCCGGGCCGGTTCGCCGGAAAGGTTGTGGTGGTGACCGGGGCTGCCCAGGGCATCGGGCGGGCCGTCGCAGCACGCGTCGCGGCCGAGGGAGCAGACACCGTGCTGGTGGACCGCGCCGACCTCGTCCATGACGCCGCCGGGCAGATCGCGGCGGATGGCGGCTCCGCGTCCGCCGTCACTGCGGACCTGGAAAGCTACGCCGGGGCCGGCGCCGCCATCGACGCTGCGCTGGCCCGCCACGGACGGATCGACGTCCTGATCAACAACGTGGGCGGCACCATCTGGGCCAAGCCGTACGAACATTACGAGCCGGAGCAGATCAGCCTGGAAATCCAGCGCTCGCTGTTCCCCACATTGTGGACATGCCGGGCCGTTATGCCGCACATGATCAGCCAGCAGGGCGGCGTGATTGTGAACGTAGCCTCCGTGGCCACACGCGGCGTCAACCGCGTGCCGTATGCCGCGGCCAAGGGCGGCGTGAAAGCCATCACGGCCGCGCTGGCCCTTGAGGCCGCCCCGCACGGAATCCGCGTGGTGGCCACTGCTCCGGGCGGCACTGAAGCGCCGCCGCGCAAGGTGGCCCGCGGACCCCGGCCCGAGAGCGAGACGGAAAAGGCCTGGTACCGGCAGATCGTGGAGCAGACCATCGACTCCTCGCTCATGAAGCGTTACGGCACCCTTGACGAACAGGCCGGCCCCATCGTGTTCCTGGCCTCGGACGAAGCCTCGTACATCACCGGCAGTGTCCTGGCCGTCGCCGGAGGCGACCTGGGCTGACTCGGCCCAACGTTTTTTGCAGCACCCCCGGCTAAAACCCGCCCGGCCGCAATGACGCGGCCCAAGCACTGGAGCCCACTATGAACGCTCTATCCGCATCCACTGATGCAACCCGCAAGAAAACCGTCCGCTGGGTGATAGCCGTTGCTGCGGCTGCCCTGCTGTTCGACGGCTACGACCTCGTGGTCTACGGAACCGTGGTCTCGTCGCTTCTCAGGGACCCGTCCCAGCTCGGCGCGCTGGACGCCGCCCAGGCAGGTGCGCTCGGCAGTTATGCGCTGATGGGCGTCATGGTGGGAGCCCTCACCGCCGGCGCGGTGGGCGATTTCCTGGGCCGCCGCAAAATGATGCTCATCAACATCGTCTGGTTCTCCCTTGGGATGGCCTTCACCGCCATGGCTGCCAGCGTCCCGGCCTTCGGCATCCTCCGGTTCCTCACCGGGATCGGCGTCGGTGCCCTCGTCGCGACGGCGGGCGCCGTCGTCGCCGAATTTGCCCCCGCCGGCAAGCGCAACTTCTACAACGCGATCGTCTACTCGGGGGTGCCTGCAGGCGGCCTGCTGGCGTCGCTCCTCGCCATCATGCTGGGCGGAGTCACCGACTGGCGGGGCCTGTTCATGATCGGCGCCCTCCCCCTGGTCATCCTGTTCCCGCTGGCGTACTTCAAACTGCCGGAATCGCCCAGGTGGCTCCTGGCCCGGGGACGCACGGAGGACGCCATCCGGTTGTCCGTGAAGACCGGCATCCCGCTGGAAGACCCGGCGACAGGCGGCCCGGCCGCAGGGTCGGCCCCAGGCATGGCAACAGGCAAGGCAACGGGCAACGCAACAGGCCAGGCAACCGGCAAGGCAGCGGGCGCCGGCACCGTGGCGCCGCCCCCGGCGGTCGGCAGGGGCGGCCGCCAGCTGGCCGGATTCGCTGCCCTGGCCAGCGGGAACTACCGCACGCCCACCATTCTGCTCGGTCTCATGAGCTTTTGCGGGCTGCTCCTGACCTACGGCCTGAACACCTGGCTCCCGGAGATCATGGGACAGCACGGCTACGGAAAAACGTACTCGCTCACCTTCCTCCTGGCCCTGAATGCCGGCGCGGTCATCGGCGGGCTCGTCGCCTCCCGGTCGGCCGACCGGTTCGGACCCCGCGCCATTGTCGCCACCACGTTCGTCATCGCCGCCGGCGCCCTGGTCCTGCTGACCTTCGACTTCCCGTTGCCGGTCCTGCTGGTTGCCGTAGCCTTCGCCGGCGTGGGGAGCCTGGGCACCCAGGTGCTCGTATACGGATTCGTCTCCAACTACTACCCCACTCCGGCGCGGGGTGCCGGCGTCGCCTGGTGCGCAGGATTCGGCCGGCTCGGCGGCATCTTCGGCCCCCTCGTCGGCGGCTTCCTGATCAGCGCCCAAGCACCCAGCAACGTGGCATTCATCGTTTTTGCCGCGGTGGCACTGGCCGGCGGCGTGGTCACCGTCTTCGTCCGCCGGCACCGAAGCTCCGGTGTCGACGGCGGAAGCGGCCGCGCCGATGTTCAACAGGTGCCTGTTCCCCAGGATTCCGCTCCCCGGGAATCCGTTCCCCAGGAATCCGTTCCCCAGGGTTCGGGGCACTGGGGAGCGTGACCGGGTCCGATACCCTTAGGAACCATGCCTGACAACGACGCCGGACAGTTCCCGAGCGGGCGGACACGGCAGGGCCGGCAATTGCTGGACCTGCTCGAGTCCGCCCGCTGCGGCGCGCCCGCCCAGGCTGTGATTACCGGCGCCGCAGGCATGGGCAAGACCGCCCTGGCCCGCGCCTTCCTCGGGCATCCGGACGCCGCCCGGGAGGGCACCGTTGTGCTCAATGCCGCCGGGGCGCTCTGGGAAACGCACCGGGACTTCGGGGTGGTCGAGCACCTGCTCGCACCGTGCCCAGGCACAGATACGGGCACATACACCGGCCCGGACACGGGCACGGGCACCGGCCCGGGGCCAGACGCAGGCGCCGGCACCGCTGAACCTTCCGCCCGCCCCGCCGATGGCGTACGGCGCCATGGCGACATGCTCCTCGCCGCCTTCAACCGGATGGCCGCCAACGGCCGAATGCTGATCGTGTGGGTGGACGACCTCCATCTGGCGGACGTTCCCTCCCAACAGGCACTCCTGTACGCACTCCGCAGGGTAGGTCCGCTGCCGCTGTTGACCATCGTGTGCCTCGACCCGGATGCCGGGCCCACCCAAAGCGCCGAAATCACAGGAAACACAGGGAACACACGTAGCCGAGAGGAGTCAAAATACACAGAACTGCGGTCCGGGCTGACCGCCCTGACGGAGCTGCACCGGGCCACAGCCATCCACCTCCAGCCGCTGACCGCGGACGAGGTTGCGGCGATGTGGGACGGCTCCGCCGGAGCCGGCCTCCCGGCGTCGGCCGCCCGCATGCTGGTGGAACACACGGGCGGCAGCCCGGCGCTGATCCTCCCGTTGCTGGAACAGTTCCCGGTATCCGTCTGGTCCGGGAGCCCGGAGACGTTTCCGGCACCCGAGAAATGTGTCGCCTCGGTGGCGGCCACCCTGCGCCGCCTTCCGGCGGCGGCTGCTGCGCTGACGGAGGCGGCAGCCGTCCTGGGAATCCGGTCACGGCTCGCCCTGGCAGCGGAGCTGGCCGGAGTGACGGACGCCGTTGCCGCCCTCGACCCCGCTGACGCGGCCGGCCTCCTGCGGTTGAGCATGACCGGAGCCGAAACCTGGCTGGCCTTTCCACAGCCGGTACTCCGCGCGGCCGTGTACGGGCAGCTCGGCCCGGGCCGCCGTGCGGCCCTCCACACCGCCGCCGCCGGCATCCTGCCCGCACCGGTCCAGCAGCTGAAACACCGCGCCGCGGCAGCGCTGCTGCCCGATGCTTCCTTGGCAGCGGAACTCCGAACAACAGCCGAAGGCTTTGCGGCCTCCGGTGCCTGGCACCGGGCGGCTGACGCCTTCGCCCAGGCAGCACGGCTCAGTCCACTGCCTGCGGATCGCGAAGCACTGATGATCAGGGCAGTCGATGCCATGGTGGGCGCAGGCGAGCTCCCCCGGGCCGTCGCGGCGCTCGACGCCCTGGAGGCCTTCGCCCCCGGCCCAGGCAGCGATGCGGTCCGGGGCTACCTGGCCATCCTGCGCGGCCGTCCGGCGCAGGCGGAGGCCCTACTGCAGAAGGCCTGGACCGCCGTCGACCCCGCTTCCGGTGCCGGCACGGCCGGCAGCATCTGCCAGCGGCAGGTCCTGCACGCCCTGGCCCGCTTCCACGGGAAGGACCTGGTGATGTGGGCAGAGCGGGCACGCAGGCACTCTCCTCCGGCAAGCCCGCCTGCGGTGGAGGCGCAGGCCATCGAAGGACTCGGACTGGGCGCCATGGGCCGCTACGCCGAGGCCGACCAGAGTTACCGGGACGCGGACAGGTTCCCCGAGGCCGGTGCCCAGCGCCAGCGGACCGACATGGGCAAGGGCTGGCTGCACCTTGCCCGGGACCGGGTCGAAGAGGCCCGGGCCGAGCTGGCGGGGGCAGTGCCCACCGAATTCGCCCACGGATCACAGCGCATTTCGCTGTGGGCGCAGGGCTGGCTGGCCCGGGCGGATTTCGCCCTGGGCGCCTGGGATGACGCGCTGCAGACCGTCGACAATGCCGTTGGCCTGCAGGAGGAGTCCGGGATCGAACTCCTCCGGCCGCTGCTGCATTGGAGCGGAGCCCAGATCCATGCCTTGCGCGGCAACTGGGACGCCGCGGAGCACCATCTGGAACGCGGGGCCGCCGCCGCCGACAGCTACGCCACCATGCTGCTGCCGTCGTGCCTTGCACGGGCACAGGTCGCTGAAACAAAGGCCGATTACGACGGCGTCATCCGCGCGCTGCTGCCGGTGTTACGGATGCAGCGGGACGCGGGCATTGATGAGCCGGGTTTCTGGCCGTGGCAGGACCATTACGCCAATGCCCTGGTGATGGTGGGCCGGGTGGCCGAAGCCGATGCGTTCCTCGCTCCGCATGAAGAGCTGGCCGCCAGCCGCGGGCACCGCTCCACCCTGGCACGGCTGGCCTACGTCCGCGGGAGGATCCAGGCCGCCGCAGGAGACCTGGAGGCCGCCCGCAGCAGCTTCCAGGGCGGCCTCGCCCGGCTGGACGGATTGCCGATGCCGTACGCGCGTGCACGCGTCAAGTTCGCCTACGGCCAGGCATTCCGCCGGGCAGGCAAGCGCCGGGAAGCCGCAGCCGTCCTCGCCGAAGCCCGTGAGCTGTTCGCCGTTTTGGGAGCCCAGGCCTATGTGGACCGCTGCTCCCGTGAAATGCGGGCCAGCGGCGTGAGCTCCGGCGGGGCCGCCACAGTGCAGGGAACCGAGGACCTCACGGAACAGGAGAAGGCCGTGGCTGCCCTCGTGGCTTCCGGCCTGAGCAACAAGGAGGCCGCGGCGGAACTCTACGTCTCGGTCAAGACCGTGCAGTACCACCTGACCCGGATCTACGCCAAGCTGCGGATCACCTCGCGCTCGGGACTGGCTGCTGCCTACCCGGGCAGGCTGCCGGAGGCCGGCACGTAGCCGGCCGGGGACGTGCCGGCACTGAACACAGCGGGCGGCCCCGGCCGCAGTAGACTGTGTCCAGCCATGACTTTTCATATTTCCTACCCCGCCGAGCTGCCGGTCTCCGAGCGCCGCGAGGACCTGATGGCCGCCATCGCGGCCAACCAGGTGACGATCATTGCCGGCGAGACCGGCTCCGGCAAGACCACCCAGATTCCCAAGATGTGCCTGGAACTGGGCCTGGGTGACAACGGACTGATCGGCCACACCCAGCCGCGCCGGCTGGCCGCACGCACGGTGGCCGAGCGCATAGCCGAGGAACTCGGCGTCGAAATCGGCCAGGAAGTGGGCTTCCAGGTCCGCTTCACCGGCGAGGTCAGCCGCAACACCAAGGTCAAGCTCATGACCGACGGCATCCTGCTGGCCGAAATCCAGCGCGACAAGCTGCTGCGCAAGTACAACGCCATCATCATCGACGAAGCCCACGAGCGCAGCCTCAACATCGACTTCATCCTCGGGTACCTCAAGCGGATCCTGCCGCAGCGCCCCGACCTGAAGATCATCATCACCTCCGCCACCATCGATCCGGAACGGTTCGCCAAGCACTTCGGCACCGAGGAGGATCCCTCCCCCATCATCGAGGTGTCCGGACGGACGTTCCCTGTGGAAATCCGGTACCGGCCGCTGTCCCAGCCGGCGGGCGGCGCCGGATCCGGCGATGACGACGAAGCAGTAGCTGCCTCCGACGACGAACTCGAGGAGGACCGCGACCCGCTCGACGCCGTCTGCGACGCCGTCGACGAACTGGCCCTCGAAGCCCCGGGCGACATCCTGATCTTCTTCTCCGGCGAGCGCGAAATCCGCGACGCCGCCGAAGCCCTCAACGCCCGCATCCAGTCCAACCGGAGGCTGGCCGGCACCGAGGTGCTGCCGCTCTTCGCCCGGCTGAGCCTGCAGGAGCAGCACAAGGTCTTCCATCCCGGCAGCAAACGGCGGATCGTGCTGGCCACCAACGTCGCCGAAACGTCGCTCACGGTGCCCGGCATCAAATACGTCGTGGACACCGGAACCGCGCGCATCTCCCGGTACTCGCACCGGACCAAGGTGCAGCGGCTGCCCATCGAACGAGTGTCCCAGGCCTCGGCCAACCAGCGATCCGGGCGCTGCGGCCGTGTGTCCGACGGCATCGCCATCCGGCTGTATTCGGAAGAGGACTACGAATCCCGGCCGCAGTTCACGGATCCCGAAATTCTCCGCACCAACCTCGCGGCCGTCATCCTGCAGATGACCGCCATGGGTGTGGCCCGCGGGCCGAAGGACGTGGAGAACTTCCCGTTTGTGGAGCCGCCGGATTCGCGCGCCATCAACGACGGCGTCACGCTCCTGCGCGAGCTGGGCGCCCTCAGCGCCGCGCGTCCGCAGGAGGAGACCGGCGACGGCGGCGGACGCCCGGGCGGGCGATCGGCCGGCGGCAGGAACGGCGGCGGGCTGACCGCCGTCGGGCAGCAGCTTGCCCAGCTTCCCGTGGACCCGCGGCTCGGCCGGATGATCGTCGAGTCCGGCAAGCGGGGCTGCGTCCGCGAGGTCATGATCCTGGCCGCGGCGCTCACCATCCAGGACCCGCGCGAGCGTCCAACCGACAAGCAGCAGCTCGCCGCGGAGAAGCACGCGCGCTTCCGGGACGAAAACTCGGACTTCACCGGCTTCCTCAACCTCTGGAACTACCTCCAGGAGAAGCAGCAGGAGCTGTCCTCCACGGCCTTCCGGCGGCTCTGCCGCGCCGAGTTCATCAACTACCTGCGGGTGCGCGAGTGGCAGGACCTCTTCGCCCAGCTCCGCCAGCTCGCCCGCCCGCTGGGCATCAGCCTGGACAACAAGCGCCTGGCCGATCCCGTAGGCAACCACGAGGGCATCCACATCAGCCTCCTCTCGGGCTTGCTCAGCCACATCGGCATCCTCGACGAGCGCAAGCGCGAGTACGCCGGCGCCCGCGGCAGCCGCTTCGCGGTCTTCCCGGGCTCGGCGCTGTTCAAGAAGTCCCCCACGTTCGTGATGGCGGCAGAACTGGTGGAAACGAGCCGGCTGTGGGCCAGGGTTGCGGCGAAGTTCGATCCGCTCTGGGCCGAGCAGGTGGCCCCGGACCTGGTCAAGCGCAGCTACAGCGAGCCGCACTGGTCCAAGAAGATGGGCTCGGTGATGGCCCACGAGAAGGTCACCCTTTACGGGGTGCCCATCATCCCCAGCCGGCGCATCAACTACGGCAGGGTGGACCCGGAGCTCTGCCGCGAGCTGTTCATCCGCCATGCCCTGGTTGAGGGCGACTGGCAGACCCACCACAAGTTCTTCCACCGCAACCGGGCACTGCTCCATGAAGTCGAGGAGCTCGAGGCCCGGATGCGGCGCCGGGACATCCTGGTGGACGACGAGACGCTGTTCGAGTTCTACGACGCCCGGATCGGCAAGGACGTTGTCTCCGAGCGGCACTTCGACAAGTGGTGGAAGGATGCACGGCAGCAGGACGCCGGCCTGCTCGACTTCGAGAAGTCCCTGCTGATTAGCGAGGACGCCGCGGCCCTTGACGATTCGGCTTACCCGAAGACTTTGCTGCACAAAGGCTTCGAACTGCCCCTCAGCTACGAGTTCCACCCCGTCGCGCCCGGTTCCCCGCCCAACCCCTCCGACGGCGTCACGGCCGAGGTGCCGGTGCTCTTCCTGAACCAGCTGGACGACGCCGCCTTCCGCTGGCTCATTCCGGGCCAGCGGGTGGAGCTGGTCACTGCCCTGATCAAGTCGCTGCCGAAACAGGTCCGCAAGAACTTCGTTCCCGCCCCGGACGTCGCCCGGCAGGCCGTGGCCGCCCTGGAGGCCGGCTTCGATCCCGCCGCCGACGAGCTGGAGCCCTCGCTTGAGCTGGTCCTGCGGCGGATCCGCGGACAGGTCATCCCGCCGGGTTCATGGAACTGGGCCGCCGTGCCGTCCCACCTTCGCGTGAGCTTCCGCGTGGTCGATTCCAAGGGCAAGACGCTGGATGAGGGCAAGGACCTGGCAGAACTGCAGGAACGGCTTGCCCCGGCCACGCGGCGGGCGATCGCCGAGTCCCTGGGCGCCACTCCGGTGACGACGGCCCCCAAAGGCCCGAAGGGTGCGCAGCGGGGGCAGTCCGCGCAGGCCCCGAAGAACTCCGGAGGCTTCACGCCGTCCCCGGACGGTGCCGCAGCACCCGGCTTCGCAGAGAAGTCCGGGCTGACGGACTGGACGTTCGGAACCGTGCAGCGCCAGGTCCAGGGCATGGTGAAGGGACACACCGTTACCGGTTACCCGGCCTTGGTGGATGAGGGCGCGTCGGTTGCCCTCCGCCTGTTCCAGACCGCGTCCGAACAGGAGCTGGCCATGCGCGGCGGCGTCATCCGCCTGCTCGCGCTGAAGGTGCCCGCGCCGGACCGGTATGTCCTGGAGCACCTGAACAACACCGAGAAACTGACATTCAGCCAGAATCCGCACGGTTCGGTGTCGGCCCTGATCGCGGACTGCGCGCTGGCCGCGATCGACAAGCTCACGCCAGCCGAACTGCCGTGGGACGAGGCGTCCTTCAAGGCCCTGTACGAACAGGTCCGGGCCGAGCTCATCGACACAGTGTTCACTGTCACCGCAGTCGTCGAGCGCATCCTCGCCAGCACACGCCGGATCGAAAAGCAGCTCAAGGGGACCACCAGCCTGGCCCTGATCAGTGCGCTCAACGATGTTAAGAGCCAGCTCGAACAGCTCGTCTTCCCCGGCTTTGTGGCACGCACGGGCTACGCCCAGCTCAGTCAGCTGCCGCGCTATCTGGCCGCGATCGAGAAGCGGCTGGAGAAGCTGCCCGGCAATGTCCAGCGGGACGCCTTGCACATGGCCGCGGTGCAGGCCTTGGAAGACGACTACGACGACGCCGTGTCGGCGCTGCTGCCGGGCCGCCGGGCCGGGACGGAGTTAACGCAGGTGCGCTGGATGATCGAGGAGCTGAGGGTGAGCCTCTTCGCCGTCGAGCTCGGAACGGCCTATTCCGTCTCCGAGAAGCGGATCCGGGCGGTCCTGAATAAGGCACTGGCCCCGGCGTAGCCCCCGCCGGGGAACCACACCGGGACCGGCCCCGATCAAAACCGGAATGGCGCAGCAGCTCTCAGGCCGCGGGCACGTGATCGCCGTGGCCGGCCTGGCGGAGACCTTCGCGCAGCTTCTCCGCGTTGGCGTCAAGCTGTGCGGGGTCGGGGTGCTGGTCCACGGAGCCGAAGTCGTAGTCGGCCATGGAGTTGGAGGGCCACACATGGACGTGGAGGTGGTTGACCTCGTAGCCGGCCACGATGAGCCCTGCCCGCGCGGCATCAAAGACGTCCACCTGGACGGCGCCGATCTTCTGCGCAACTTCCATCACCCGGGTCAGCAGCGCGGTCGGGGCGTCCGTCCAGCGGTCCACTTCCTCTGTCGGAACCACCAGGGTGTGTCCGTCGGCGAGCGGTCCCATGGTCAGGAACGCCACCACGTCCGGTTCGCGCCAGACGAAGCGTCCGGGGATCTCGCCGTTGATGATCTTGGTGAAAACGGTGCTCATGCGTCTGCCTTTTCCGAAGGGGTTCCGAGGGTGCTGGTGTCCAGGACAAAACGATACTTGACGTCTCCGGCCACCATGCGGTCATATGCCTCGTTCAGCTGATCGGCACCCACCACCTCAACGTCGGAGACAACGTTGTGTTCGGCACAGAAGTCCAGCATCTCCTGGGTCTCGGCAATGCCGCCGATCAGCGAACCCGCGTAAGCGATCCGGCGCCGGATCAGCGCCCCCGGATTGACGGGCGGCATGAGTCCGGAGGGCAGGCCCAGCTGGAACAGCGCGCCGTCCCGGCGGAGGGTCCGGAAGTAGGGGTTGAGGTCGTGCGGTGCCGCCACCGTATCGATGATGACGTCGATGGTCCGGCCGGCGGCCGCCATGGCCGCCTCGTCGCGTGACAGGACAACCCCGTCGGCACCGAGCTCCTTCGCAGCGGCGACCTTCGATTCCGAGGTGGTGAACACTATGACGCCGGCCCCCATGGCCTTGGCGAGCTTCACGGCCATGTGGCCCAGACCGCCCAGGCCCACCACACCCACCACGTCACCGGCCTCGAGGCCGAAGTGCCGCAGCGGGGAATACGTGGTGATGCCGGCACAGAGCAGCGGCGCGACGGCTGCGGGGTCGAGGTTTCCGGGAACCCGCAGCACGTAGCGGCGGTCCACCACCACCGAGGTGGCGTAACCGCCCTGGGTGATCGCGTCCCCGTTGCGGGCATCCGTAGCACCGTAGGTTCCGGTCATGCCGTTTTCGCAGTACTGCTCGAGCCCGTCCAGGCAGCTTTCGCATTCGCGGCAGGAGTCCACCAGGCAGCCCACCCCCACGACGTCACCCGGCGCGAAGTCGTCCACGGCGGCACCAACGCGGCTGACCCGGCCCACGATTTCATGGCCGGGCACCAGCGGGTACTTCGGCGACCCCCACTCGCCACGCGTCGCGTGCACGTCCGAATGGCAGAGGCCGCAGAACTCAATGGCGATTTCGACGTCGTCGTCCTTCGGGGCGCGGCGGGCGACGGTGAGCGGGACCAGGCCGCTGCCGCTTGCTGTGGCCCCAAAGGCTGCGGCCAGCCGCGGGAGTGCAGGCGGCGCGGTCTGGCTGGCGTCCCGGAGCGGCGGAGTGCCGGGGAGCGGCTTGGCAAGGGGCGGCGGTACGGGGCGTCCGGGAGTCATGCTCCGACGCTACCCCCGCCCCCGGCCGGCGTTCCAATCCGGCGTTCCAATCCTGCCAGGCCTACGGGGCAGCTCCCGTGGCCACCTCGTTGGCGGGATCGTTGGACCACTGCGAGAACGAGCCCGGATACAGTGCCGCGGGGAACCCGGCGATTTCGAGGGCAGCGATTTCGTGTGCCGCCGTGACCCCCGAGCCGCAGTACACGGCGGTGGGCACATCCGGCCGGACGCCCAGGGCGGTGAAACGCTCGCGCAGCTCCTCCGGCGGCAGGAACCGTCCGTCGGCTCCAATGTTCGCCCCCGTGGGGGCACTCACGGCGCCCGGAATGTGCCCTGCCCGCGGATCCACCGGCTCGACTTCGCCGCGGTAGCGTTCGCCCGCCCGCGCGTCCAGCAGGACACCCCGTTCCGGCCACTGTGCGGCCTGGGGCGCATCGATGACAGGCATCGCACCGTCGGTGAGCGTGACGTCGCCCAGCGAAGCCTGCTCGAGGCCGCCTTCCACGGCGTATCCGGCCGCGCGCCAGGCGGACAGGCCGCCGTCGAGCAGGAAAACGTTGGGCATCCCGGCGTTGCGCAGCATCCACCATAGCCTCGCGGCGGCAGTTGCACCCGTGTCGTCATAGGCCACCACGACGTCGTTGTCCCGGATACCCCAGCACCGGGCCGATTCCTGGAACTGCTGCAGCGGCGGCAGGGGATGCCGTCCCTGGGCGGGGTCCGCCGGCCCGGCCAGCCTGGAGGGCAGGTCCACGTAGACGGCACCGGGAATATGCGCCTCAAGGTAATGCTCACGGCCGTGGGGGTCGCCCAGCGCCCAGCGCACATCCAGCAGAACGGTGCGCTTGCCGGAGGTCATCCGGTGGTTCAGCGCGGACACGTCCATCAGGGGGTTCATCAAATCTCCTTTGGTTCGGATGACAGGCCGTCCGGCCCGGTCCGCAGACGCGGGCGGGTAGCCGGTTCCCACTGTAGCCGTGGACGCCGCCGGTCCCGGGTAGGCTGAATCGGTGAACACAGTGGGTAACCGTGCGGGCAAGCAGGACCGGGCGTGGGCGGATGAAGCCGTCCGCAGGATCAACGCCGAAAACAACAGATCAGCGGACACGCACCTCTACTCCGTCCCGTTGCCGGAGCACTGGGGAGTCCAGCTGTACCTGAAGGACGAATCCACGCACCGCTCCGGGAGCCTGAAGCACCGGCTGGCGCGCTCACTGTTCCTGTTCGGCCTGGTCAACGGCTGGATCCGGGAAGGCACCACCATCGTGGAGGCTTCCAGCGGCAGCACGGCGGTCTCCGAGGCCTACTTCGCACAGCTCCTCGGCCTGCCGTTCGTCGCCGTCATGACCCGCACCACCAGCCCCGAAAAGATTGCCCTGATCGAGCAGTTCGGCGGCTCCTGCCTCCTGGTGGAACACGCCTCGGAGGTGTACTCCGCTGCCGAGGAAGTCGCCCGGACCACACGCGGCCATTACATGGACCAGTTCACCTATGCCGAGCGGGCCACGGACTGGCGGGGGAACAACAACATCGCCGAATCCATCTTCGAGCAGCTTGCCCTCGAAGAGCACCCGGTCCCCCGGTGGATTGTGGTGGGCGCAGGCACCGGCGGCACCAGCGCCACCATCGGCCGCTACCTGCGGTATCACCGCCACGGCACGGAGCTCGCCGTCGTGGACCCTGAGAACTCAGCCTTCTACCCGGGCTGGCGGGACGGCGTCGCCGGCTTCAGCACCGGCATGCCTTCCCGGATCGAGGGCATCGGCCGGCCGCGCATGGAGCCCAGCTTTGTTCCCGCCGTCATCGACCACATGATCCAGGTGCCGGATGCGGCGTCAGTGGCCGCCATGCGGCACCTGTGGGAGCTGGCCGGGCTGCACGCGGGCCCGTCCACCGGGACCAACCTCTGGGGCGTGTGGCAGCTGATCGCCGGGATGGTCGCGGAGGGCCGGCGCGGCAGCGTGGTCTCGCTGATGTGTGACGCCGGGGACCGGTACGCCGGCAGCTATTACAACGAGGAGTGGCTGCAGGCCCGCGGGCTGGATCCCAGGCCGCACCAGGGAGTCATCAGGGAATTCTTCGAAACCGGAACCTGGCGGGCCTAAACCTCCACCGAGTCTCCGCTGGAAAGGTGGCTGTACTCGGTGCCGTACTTGGCTCCCAGGCGCTTCACGTGACCTTCGATAAGGCCGAGTCCGGTCTCATTGAGCAGGGCGTCGTGGATGGGGAACGCCTTGGCGGCCCGGACTCCGATGACGAAATCCACCACCTCGCCGACTTTGTTCCAGGGCGCGTGGACCGGGACGAGGAGGGTCCGGACCCCGATGCCGTCCGGAATCACAAACGAGTCGCCCGGGTGGTACACGTTGGAGTCAATCAAGTATCCGATGTTGGCCACCACGGGGATCTGGGGGTGGATCAGCGCGTGCTGTCCGCCGAACGTCTGAATGTCGAATCCCGCCGCGGTGAACGTTGAACCGGGCTCGACGTCCCGGATCCGGGACTCGGCAAACGGCGCCTCGGCCCGCAACGTGGCGGCTACTCCCCCGGGGGCAAAGACCAGGAGCGAGTCATTGCCCCGCAGGGCTGAGACCACGGCAGGAACGTCAATATGGTCGCCGTGTTCATGGGTGACCAGGACCGCCCCGGCGGCGTGGAGGGCCTCGCCGGTTTCGGAGAACGTGCCGGGATCGAGCACCAGCACCTGCCCGTCCTTCTCGAGCCGGACACAGGCGTGGGTGTATTTAGTCAACTTCATGGAGCCAGCCTAGGGCGGCCTGCACGGCAGTGTCCACGAACCCGCCCGCGCACCCGTCCGACAGGTCCCGGCTGGTAATCTTGGACATTGCACCACCCCTGAGGGAAGCGAGTTATTCCATGGCCCACGGCGCCAAGGCCGACGCCACAAAGCTATCCGCACCGGCACCCGCCGGCGGCCGGGAGCAGCGTGTCACCAAGCAGCGAGTGGCCGTGAGCGCCGCCCTGGACGAGCTGGACGACTTCGTCAGCACCCAGGAGCTCTACCGGATCCTGCAGAACCAGGGCACTTCCGTTTCACTGGCCACTGCCTACCGGATCCTGCAGTCGCTCGCCGACGACGGGCTGGTGGACGTCCTGCGCAACGGTGAGGGCGAGGCCGTCTACCGGCGGTGCGCCGTCACCGGCCATCACCATCACCTGCTCTGCCGCAACTGCGGCAAGGCCGTGGAAGTGGAGGCGCCCGCCGTGGAAACATGGGCTGCCCGGACGGCCGCGGAACACGGTTACACCGAGGTAGCCCACACCGTGGAGATCTTCGGCCTGTGCCCGGACTGCACGGCCCGGAAATCCGCCGCGGGCTAAGGGGCACCGTGGCAGCCGCCGGGGCGCCGCCGCGGCCCGAGAGCTGCCGGCCTAGGAGGCTTCAGCCCCGGCCGGAAGGACCCGGCCGTTGAGGCCGCGGCCGGCCCGGACGCCGCCGATGATCCGGCAGACCACGTAGATCAGGAATGACAGCGTGGTCACGTACGGGCTGATGGGGATCCGCCCGCCGAGGGCAAGCAGGATGCCGCCCACAGTAGCCGTCACCGCGAAGGCCACGCTGAGCATCACCACCAGCCGGGGCGAGGAGGTCACGCGAAGCGCCGCGGCGGCCGGAGTGATCAGCAACGCGAGCACCAGGAGCGCCCCCACCACCTGGATGGACAACGCCACGCTGATGCCCAGCAGCACCATGAAGCCGATGCCGAGTGTCCGGACCGGCACACCCCGCGCTTCCGCCACTTCCGGGTCCACGCTGGCAAACGTGAGCGGGCGCCAGATGGCCACCAGCGCCAGCATCACCACGAGGGCGGCCGTGGCCAGGACCTGCAGCTGAACTGTATCCACGGATACGATCTGCCCCGTCAGGAGGCCGAACTTGTTGGATGCCCGACCCTCGTAAAGGGAAAGAAACAGGATGCCCAGGCCCAGGCCGAAGGGCATGATGACGCCGATGATGGAGTTCTTGTCCCGGGCCCGGACCCCCATCACACCGAGCAGCAGCGCCGCCAGCACCGAACCGATGAGGGATCCGAAGACGATGTCGGCTCCGATCAGCAGCGCGAAGGCGGCACCGGCGAACGACAGTTCGGAGATTCCGTGGACGGCGAACGCGAGGTCCCGTTTCATCACGAAGGTTCCGACCAGGCCGCCCAGCAGTCCGAGCAGCGCTCCTGCCCAGATGGAGTTCTGGACCAGGGCCAGGAGCTCGCCGTAGTTATCGAAATTGAAGATGGAGCCCAGGATGCTGTCCAAATCCACTTAGCCCACCTCTCCTGCCACCGAATGCGCGTCCTCGTGGTGGTGCGTGGCCCCCTCCGGGAGCCCCACCACGATCATCCGGCCGTTGGCACGGATGACTTCGACCCGGCTGCCGTAAAGCCCGGAGAGCACTTCGGTAGTCATCACTTCTGCCGGCTTGCCCACGCGGAAACGTCCGCCGGCAAGGTAGAGGACGCGGTCCACGTAATCGATGATCGGATTGATCTCGTGCGTTACGAAGACCACGGCGCTGTCCTGCGTGCGGCACTGCTCGTTGATGAGCGCGCTGACGGCCTGCTGGTGCTGAAGGTCAAGGGAAAGCAACGGCTCGTCACAGAGCAATATCTGCGGATCGGCGGCCAGCGACTGGGCAACCCTCAGCCGCTGCTGTTCGCCGCCGGAGAGCTGGCCCACCGGAACGTTGGCATACTCCGCGGCGCCCACCAGGTCCAGTAGTTCATCGATCCTGCGGTTGGCCTTTGCTGCACCGAGCCGCAGTCCCCAGCGGTGGCCGTCAACGCCCAGCCCCACCAGGTCCCGGGCACGAAGGGGCGTGTCCGGGGCAAAGGATTTCTGCTGCGGAATGTAGCCGATCAGGTTGCTGCCGCGTTCCACCGGACGGCCGCCCAGCGCCGCTGTCCCGGAATGGAGTTCCTGCAGTCCCAGCAGGACCTTCAGGAACGTGGTTTTGCCGCTGCCGTTCGGGCCGAGGACGGCAAAGAACTCGCCGGGATTGATATCGAGGTCCAGGTCCTCCCACAGTGTCCGTTTGCCGAACTTCAGGGTGGCTCCACGGAGGCTCACTACCGGTTTCAACGTTCTTTATCCTCGATTCATACGGGGCGAAGCGCCCCCACCATCTTAGGACTGCCAGTCCGTGGATGGTTCAGCACACGGCTTCCCGGGGCGGAATGCGCCCCGGGGGCTACTTGCCCAGGGCCTGCTTGATGTTGTCCACGTTGCTGCTCATCCACTGTACGTAGGTCTTGCCCTCGGGAAGGGTTTCGCTGAAGTCCAGCACCGGGACGCCGGCACCCTCGGCTGCTTTCTTGAGGGCCTGGGTCTGCGGGCTTTCCGTCTGTGTGTTGTAGGCCAGGAACTTGATGTCCTTCGAACCGGCCAGTTCCGTGGCTTCCTTGAGGACCGCGGGCGGCACATCGGAGCCTTCCTCGATGGCGGCCGTGTAGTCGGCAGGGGTCTTGTTCACGAGGCCGGCGGCCTCGAGCAGGTAGAGCGGTACCGGTTCAGTAACGGCGACGGGCGCCTTGGCCGCCGTCGTGGCAAGTCCGGCGGCCTGGGCATTCAGCGCCGCGATCTCTTTTTTGAACGAGTCGGCGTTGGCCTGGAAGGTCGGGGCGGACGCCGGCTCCAGCGCTGCGAGTTTGGCTTCGACGGCGTCGGCCAGCTTTGTCATGGCATCCAGGCTGTACCAGACGTGTTCGTTGAATGCTCCGTCGTGGGAGTGTCCGTGATCGTCGGCCTCGGCCGTGGACGCTGCGGAGGGCTCCTCTTCCGGGGCCAGCCCGGAAACCTCGACGGCGCTGATGATGTTCTCGTGGCCCAGGTTGCTGTCGTCGGCCAGCTTGTGCATGAAGTCGTCGTAGCCGCCGCCGTTTTCCACCACCAGGCGGGCCTTCGAAACCGCCAGCTTGTCCTGGGTGGTGGCTTCGTAGGAATGCGGGTCCTGGCTCGCCTTGGTGATCAGTGCCTTGACGTTCACTTTGTCGCCGCCGATTTCCTTGACGATGTCGCCGTACACGTTCGTCGAGGTGACCACCTCGACGGTGCCGGGATCCGCCTGCGGGCCGGCCGACGTCGTACTGCAGGCTGAAAGCAGCAGGCTCAGGCCGGCAAGGGCGGTGGCGGAAAGGGCTGCGGAACGGCGCACGGAAGGACCTCGGATCTGGTTATCGGAAAACTTGCCACATGAGAATCAGGAGCATTAGCAACAAGACGAGTGTAGCCCTAAATAGGAATGATTCCTATTTAGGGCTACAGCATCCGGCGCGGGGCTACTCTCCGTCCGGCTGGCCGAGCCGGCGGATGCCCTTCGCCTGGGTGGCATCACGGATCTCGCCCACGAGCTGCTCGATCACGTCTTCAAGGAACAGCACGCCCTGGGTGTTGCCGTCCGGTCCGATGACCCGCGCCAGGTGTGATCCGGTGCGCTGCATCACGGACATGGCCTTTTCAATCTCGTCATCCATGGCCAGGTTCGCCAGGGACCTGATCCGGCTCTCGGCAATCGGGTGTTCGTATCCCGCCTCCGGAATGGACAGCACATCCTTGATGTGAAGGTAGCCCGAAAGCATGCCGTCCTCGTCCATCATCGGGAACCGGGAGAATCCGGTGCGGCTGACGGCCTTTTCGAACTCCACCGGCGTGGTGGGCGACTTCATCATGACCAGCTTGTCGAGCGGGACCATGATGTCCGACGCCGTGTGCTCGGAGAATTCAAGCGCACCGGTGATCAGGCCGGCGTCGTCGTCCACCAGCCCGTGCCGGGTGGATTCCTGCACGATCGACTGGACCTCCTCCAGCGTGAACGAGGAGTTGACCTCGTCCTTGGGCTCAATCCGCATCAGGCGCAGGATGTGGTTGGCGGACCAGTTGAGGGCCGCAATCACCGGGTTCACCAGCCGCGCAATGAACATCAGCGGCGGCGCCAGCAGCAGGGCTGCCTTGTCCGCAACGGACACCGAGATGTTCTTGGGCACCATCTCGCCGAACGTCACATGGAGGAAGGTCACCACCAGCAGGGCCACGGTGAACGCCACGATGTCCGCCAGCTCCATCGGCATGCCGACGGCTTCAAGGGGAACCGCCATCAGATGGTGGATGGCCGGTTCTGCCACCTGCAGGATCAGCAGGGAGCAGACCGTGATGCCCAGCTGGGCACACGCGAGCATGAGGGACACGTTTTCCATGGCCCGCAGCGTCGTCTGCGCCCGCAAGGAGCCGGCCTCCGCCAGCGGCTCGATCTGGCTCCGCCGGGCGGACATGACCGCGAACTCGGCCGCCACAAAGAAAGCGTTGCCGAACAGCAGGACCACCAGCCAGAGAATTCCTGCCCAGTCGCTCATGCCGTGCCTCCCTGGCCGGCCGCGTGCTCTTCGCCGCGGACCGGGGAAGGCTTGAAGCAGATCCGGTCGATCCGGCGTCCGTCCATCCGGGTCACACTCAACGTGCCCCCGCCGACGTCCACTTTGTCCCCCACTGCGGCGATCCGGCCGAGCTGGCTCATGACGTAGCCGCCCACTGTTTCGTAGGCAGATTCGTCAGGCACCGTCAGTCCGGGAATCTGTTCCGAGAGTTCATCCGGGCGCAGGAGCCCGGGGAAGTACCAGTCCCCCGATGCACTCTGCAACAGTCCGGGACGTACCTTGTCGTGTTCATCCGCGACCTCCCCGACGATTTCCTCCACGAGGTCCTCGAGGGTGGCGATGCCGGCCGTGCCGCCATATTCGTCAAGCACGACGGCCAACTGCATGTTTCCCTCGCGGAGTTCGGCAAGCAGGGCATCCAGGTGGATGGTTTCGGGAACCCTCAGGACGTCAGTCATGATGGCGCCTGCCTCAAGGTTGGCGCGCCGGTCCGAAGGGACGGCGATTGCCTTCTTGACGTGGACCAGGCCGCGGATGTCGTCGGCGGACTCACCAATGACCGGGAAGCGTGAATACCCGGTCCGCCGTGCGGCGTCCACAATGTCCGAAACCGGCTGCCCGGCGGCAATTGTCTCCACCCGGATCCTGGGGGTCATCACGTCGGCCGCAGTCCGGCCGGAGAACTTCAGCGTCCGGGCGATGAAGTTGGCCGTTCCCGGGTCAAGTGTCCCCATGGCGGCGGAGCGCCGCACCAGGGATGCCAGTTCGGCCGGGGTCCGGGCGCCGGAGATCTCCTCCTTGGCTTCGAGTCCGAAGACGTTCAGCACTCTGTTGGAGAAGCCGTTCAGCACGATGATGGCAGGCTTGAAGACGGCGGTAAAGACCAGCTGCGGACGGGCCACGGCCTTGCCAATCGGCAGGGACAGTGCAATGGCCATGTTCTTGGGCACCAGCTCGCCGATCAGCATGGACCCCAGGGTGGCGATGGTCATGGCCATCACCAACGAAACGGAAGCAGCCGCGGCTTCCGGAACACCCGCCGCGGCCAGCGGACCTTCCAGCAGCTTTCCGACGGACGGTTCCATGACGTAGCCGGTCAGCAGGGTGGTCATGGTGATCCCGAGCTGGCAGCTGGATAATTGGGTGGACAGTGATTTGAGGCATTTGAGCAGCGGCACGGCCGCTGCGTCGCCGCTGTCAACGGCCCGCTGGACCGTCGCCTGGTCCAGGGCGACGAGGGAAAACTCGACGGCGACGAAGAAACCCGTGCCAAGGATGAGCAGGATGCCCGCAATAAGGAGTAGCCATTCCATCAGCGGTTTGCCTCCGGCGAAGAGGCCGGCCACGGAGCGGCTGGGGAAAGGGAGGCGCTGCCGGGGAAACCGCCCGGCGGAGGATGGTCGGCCGTTGCCGACCCTGTTTCCTGGAAGGCTGCGGCGTGGACTGCTGCAGAATGATGGGCGCGTGAACGGGGTTTGCCGGCTCTGTGGGTGGACTGCGGGGAGCTGGTATTCATGCTCCGCTGACAGCCCCCAGGCCGGCACCTAGATTTACTGTCCATAAGAATGTCAGTCTACAGGAGCACCCCTCACCAGCTTTGCGGAACAGGCCGGCCCTCCTCGTAGCCGGCAGCGGACTGGATTCCTGCCACGGCACGCTCGCGGAATCCGGCGAGGTCCGCTGCGCCGGCATAGCTCATGGAACTGCGGAGCCCTGCGGTGATCATGTCCACCAGGTCTTCTACGCCGGGCCGGGCGGGGTCCACGTACATGCGTGACGTGGAGATGCCCTCTTCGAAAAGCGCCTTCCGGTCCTTTTCAAAAGCGCCCTCGCGCTGGTTCCGGTTCTGCACCGCCCTGGCCGAGGCCATGCCGAAGCTCTCCTTATATTGGCGGCCGTTTGCGTCCGACTGCAGATCCCCCGGACTTTCGTGGGTTCCCGCGAACCACGAACCGATCATGACCTGGCTTGCTCCGGCCGCCAGCGCCAGGGCAACGTCCCGCGGATACCGCACGCCGCCGTCGGCCCAGATCCGCCCGCCGGCGGCGCGTGCCGCCGCGGCGCACTCCAGCACGGCGGAGAGCTGGGGACGGCCCACGGCCGTCATCATGCGCGTGGTGCACATGGCCCCCGGACCGACGCCGACCTTGACGATGTTCGCGCCGGCGCCGATCAGTTCCCGGGTTGCATCCGCTGTCACGACATTGCCCGCCACGATGGGTACGGCCGGGTCCAGTCCGCGGACAGCCGCCAGCGCGTCGAACATCTTCTGCTGGTGGCCGTGGGCGGTGTCGATGACGAGGACGTCCACACCGGCGGCCAGCAGTTCCGCCGCCCGGCCCGCCACATCACCGTTAATTCCGACGGCGGCGGCCACCTTCAGCTTTCCCGCCGCGTCCAGGAGGGGCCGGTAGATAGTGGAACGAAGCGCACCCTTGCGGGTGAGGACTCCGGCGAGGGAGCCGTCCTCGTGGACCGGGGCGAAGTCCGTGCCTGCGGCGTCCATGGCGTCGAAGGCCTTCCGCAGGGAAGCGTCAAGGATCCCCGTGCCCGTCCCGCCCGCGGCCTGGCTCCCCGGGCCGAGCGCGCCGGCGTCCAGCACCAGCGCCTGCCGCATGACCGACGCGAGGGAGGCAAAACGGTCCTGCCCCTCGCAGTCCGCAGCGCGGACCACACCGGCAACCCTGCCGGCGTCGTCCACTACCGCCACTGCACCGTGCGGCCGTTTGCCCATCAGGTGGAGGGCGTCGATGACCGTCTCCGAGGCCAGCAGGCTGACCGGAGTTTCAAAAACGGTATGCCGCGACTTGATCCAGGCCGTGACGTCGCGGAGCACATCAAGCGGAACGTCCTGCGGCAGGACGGCCAGCCCGCCGCGCCGGGCCATGGTCTCGGCCATGCGCTTTCCCGTCACGGCCGTCATGTTGGCCACCACCAGCGGGATGGAGGACCCGGTGCCGTCATCGGCCGCAAGGTCCACATCCAGCCGCGACGTGACGTCCGAACGCGAGGGCACCAGGAAGGCGTCCGAGTACGTCAGGTCGGTGGTCGGTTCACTCAAAAAACGCACGGCAACTCCTCGTCGAAAGGGATACTCAGTGCGAGTCTAGGAGCTTATTCGCGCAATAGTTTCGCCGCTACATGATTTGGGTCACCCTTATTGGCAGTTAACCAAGGATCGTCACTAGACTGGCAAAGGTCTGGGTTCACAGGACGCAGAGACTGGTTCGATTGTTGTGCTGAGGCACCGAAGGCGACCAGAGGGAAATCAAACTCATGGAAGAGGCGTATTTCAAGTGCCAGAGCAGCCTAGCCACCGTCTACCAGAGGAATTTGGCGGAAACGAGTGGCTCGTTGACGAACTGTACGAGCGTTACCAGCAGGACAAGAACACGGTAGATGCCAAGTGGTGGCCCCTGTTCGAATCCTTCGACGCCGGTGACAGCTCGTCTTCCAACGGGACCTCCGGTGCACCGGCGCCCGCAGATCCCTCAACCCGCGAACTTCCCGTTGTAGCTCCCGCTCCGGCCGCACCGGCACCGTCGCCGGCAGCCGCCAAACCGGCCGCTGCCGCCCCGGCCGCTTCCGCCCAGGCTCCCGCAGCCCCGGCGAAGAAAGCACCCGCCACTGTTGCCCGTGACGGCGCAAAGAAGCCCGAATCCGCAGGCACTCCGCCCATCCCCGCCCAGCTGCCGAAGAACGTCAAGGCTCCCACGGCTCCCGAAGAGGACGTTGTCTCCGTTCTCCGCGGACCGGCCAAGGCGATCGCTTCCAACATGGTCACCAGCCTGGAAGTTCCCACCGCAACCAGCGTCCGCGCCATTCCCGCGAAGCTGCTGATCGACAACCGCGTGGTCATCAACTCCAACCTGGCCCGGGCCCGCGGCGGCAAGGTCTCCTTCACGCACCTGATCGGCTATGCCGTCATCCGCGCACTGTCCCAGTTCCCGTCCATGAACGTCTACTACGACGAAGTGGACGGCAAGCCCGTCGCGGTCCAGCCGGCACACGTGAACTTCGGCATCGCCATCGACATGCCCAAGCCGGACGGCACGCGCCTGCTCATGGTGCCGAACATCAAGAAGGCGGAGACCCTCAACTTCTCCGAGTTCTGGCACACCTACGAAGACCTGATCAAGCGTGCCCGCAACGGCAAGCTGACCGCCGATGACCACTCCGGCACCACGGTTTCCCTCACCAATCCAGGCGGCATCGGCACCGTCCACTCCGTGCCCCGCCTCTCCAAGGGCCAGGCTGCCATCATCGGCGTCGGCGCACTGGATTACCCGGCCGAGTTCCAGGGCGCCAGCGAGAAGATCATCGCGCACAACGCCATCAGCAAGGTCCTCACGCTGACCTCCACCTATGACCACCGCGTCATCCAGGGTGCCGGCAGCGGCGAGTTCCTCAAGCTCGTGCACCAGCTCCTGCTCGGTGCACAGAACTTCTACGACGAGATCTTCGAGTCCCTGCGCATCCCGTACGAGCCCGTGCGCTGGAGCCCGGACCTGCAGGTGGACCCGGCCGACGAAATCAACAAGGTCGCCCGGATCCAGCAGCTGATCCACTCCTACCGCGTCCGCGGCCACCTTATGGCGGACACCGATCCGCTGGAATACGTCCAGCGGAAGCACCCGGACCTGGACGTCCTCACCTACGGCCTGACCCTGTGGGACCTCGACCGCGAGTGGCCCACCGGCGGCTTCGGCGGCAAGCCCATGCTGGCGTTCCGCGACATCCTCGGTGTGCTCCGTGACGCCTACTGCCGCACCACCGGCATCGAATACATGCACATCCAGGACCCGGCCGAGCGCAAGTGGTTCCAGGACCAGCTGGAGCACCCGTACTCCAAGCCCAGCCGCGAAGAGCAGCTGCGCATCGTTTCCAAGCTCAACGCCGCGGAAGCCTTCGAAACCTTCCTGCAGACCAAGTTCGTGGGCCAGAAGCGGTTCTCGCTGGAGGGCGGCGAATCGCTGATCCCGCTGCTGGACGCCATCATCTCCGATGCGGCCGACGACGATCTCGACGAAGTGGCAATCGGCATGGCCCACCGCGGCCGCCTGAACGTGCTCACCAACATCGCCGGCAAGACCTACGCCCAGGTCTTCCGCGAATTCGAAGGCACCCAGGACCCGCGCTCCGTGCAGGGCTCCGGCGACGTCAAGTACCACCTCGGCACCGAGGGCACGTTCACCTCGGACAACGGCAAGGAGACGAAGGTCTACCTCGCCGCCAACCCCTCGCACCTCGAGGCAGTGGACTCCGTCCTCGAAGGCATCGTCCGCGCCAAGCAGGACCGTCTGGACCAGGGCGAGGCCTTCCCCGTGCTCCCCATCATGGTGCACGGCGACGCCGCCTTCGCAGGCCAGGGTGTGGTGGCGGAAACGCTCAACCTCTCCCAGCTGCGCGGCTACCGCACCGGCGGAACCATCCATGTGGTGGTCAACAACCAGGTGGGCTTCACCACGGCACCCTCGTCGTCGCGTTCCTCCACCTACTCCACTGACGTCGCCAAGATGATCCAGGCTCCGGTGTTCCACGTGAACGGCGATGACCCGGAGGCCGTGGTCCGCATCGGCCAGCTTGCCTACGAGTTCCGCCAGCGCTTCCACAAGGACGTTGTCATCGACATGGTCTGCTACCGGCGCCGCGGGCACAACGAGGGCGACGACCCCTCGATGACCCAGCCGCTGATGTACAACCTGATCGAAGCCAAGCGCTCCGTACGCAAGCTGTACACCGAATCGCTGATCGGCCGCGGCGACATCACCGAGGAAGAAGCCGAGCAGCTGCTCCGCGACTACCAGGAACGCCTGGAACGCGTCTTCGCGGAGACCCACGCCGCGCAGACCTCCCCGATCCCGATCATCACCGCGGATTCCGCCGCCGTGTCCGATATCGAACGGCCCAGCGCCCAGCAGTCCGACTCCGGCATCAACGCGCCGGCGTCCACCGCGATCTCCCCGGAGACCCTGGCGCGCATCGGCAGGGCCCACATCGAGATTCCCGAGGGCTTCACGGTCCACGCCAAGCTCAAGCAGCTGCTTGAGAAGCGTGAACAGATGTCCCGCGAAGGCGGCATCGACTGGGGCTTTGGCGAGATCGCGGCCTTCGGCTCCCTCATCATGGAAGGCGTTCCGGTCCGGCTCGCCGGCCAGGACTCCCGCCGCGGCACCTTCGTGCAGCGCCACGCCGTGTTCCACGACCGTGCCAACGGCAATGAGTGGCTGCCCCTGGGCAACCTCTCCGATGACCAGGCCAAGCTGTGGATCTACGACTCCCTGCTGTCCGAATACGCTGCCATGGGCTTCGAATACGGCTACTCCGTCGAACGCCCTGACGCCCTGGTGCTGTGGGAAGCGCAGTTCGGTGACTTCGTCAACGGCGCGCAGACCATCATCGACGAGTTCATCTCTTCGGCCGAGCAGAAATGGGGCCAGCGCTCCTCGCTGGTGCTGATGCTGCCCCACGGCTATGAAGGCCAGGGCCCGGACCACTCATCCGCCCGGATCGAGCGGTTCCTGCAGATGTGCGCCGAAGAAAACATGATCGTGGCCAACCCCACGACGTCGGCCTCCCACTTCCACCTGCTGCGCCGCCAGGCATACAGCCGGCCGCGGAAGCCGCTCATCATCTTCACGCCGAAGCAGCTGCTCCGCCTGAAGGCCGCAGCGTCTTCCGTGGAGGACTTCACCACCGGCACCTTCAAGCCCGTCATCGGAGAGCACGAACAGCTGCAGGCGGACGCCGTCGAGCGTGTGCTGCTGGTGTCCGGCCGCCTGTACTACGATCTGCTGTCCACGCGGCAGAAGACCGGCGACAAGACGACGGCGATCGTCCGCGTCGAGCAGCTTTACCCGCTGCCCGCCGCTGAAATCGCCGCCGAGCTCGCCAAGTACCCCAACGCCGACGTGGTGTGGGCACAGGACGAACCTGCCAACCAGGGCCCGTGGCCGTTCATGGGCCTGAACCTGCCCGACGCCCTGGACCGCCGGGTGCGCCTGGTCTCGCGTCCGGCTTCGGCCTCCACGGCTGCCGGTTCCATGAAGCGGCACGCTGCGGAGCAGGACACCCTCCTCAAGCAGGCGTTTGCCCGGAAGTAGCCTGGACGCTGCCCGGCCGGAACTCGACATTTTCGTCTCCGGCCGGGCAGCGCTGCTTAATGGAAGGGGTGGCGCTGCCCGACGCAGGTGTCGCCCGACGCCGGTCGCGGAGTTGGCTGGCAGCCCCTTTCCATGGAACGCTGAACCAATTGCATATTGAGGTAAAGAGGTAGTCGTGGAAGACAGGAAGCTGCGGATTGCGGCTGTTGGAGATGAACTGTTGGCCGGCCTGGGCGATCCCCGCGCACTCGGCTGGCTGGGCCGTGTGCTGGCCCGCACTCCGCAGGACGGCATCACCGTTGAGTGCTACCCCCTCCCCTGTCCGCAGGAAGGCACCGAGGGCCTGGCCGCGCGCTGGCTCGATGAGGCGGGCCGCCGCTTCGGCAACAACCACGAAAACCGGCTTGTGATCGGCCTGAGCGGACGCGACGTCGAGTTTGGCCTCTCCACGGCCCGCAGCCGCCTGAACCTTGCCAATATCCTGGACTCCGCGTCCCAGAACAAGATCGAGGTCTTTGTGGTGGGTCCGCCGCCGTCCCTGGACCCCTCGCAGAACCGCCGGCTGGGCGAACTGAACACGGCCTTCGCCGACGTCACCACGCGGCGCAAGCACTTGTATGTGGACACCTTCTCCCCGTTGCTCAACCATGAGCAGTGGCGGCAGGATCTGGCAGCCAACGGCGGAACGCCGGGACAGGCCGGCTACGGGCTGATGGCCTGGCTGGTGCTGCACCGCGGCTGGTTCCAGTGGCTGGGTATCGCCGCCCCGGAGTAGATCCGGAGGTGCTTGACACCTCACGCCCGAACGTGACCCAATGGGGCCCATAACGCCGTCGACATAAGGTTGTGGGTCCATGAACGTTCCCGGGATCCCCACGGGCTCCCCCGCCCCGGCAGCGCTGGCCGCAGCGCTGATGCTTGCCGTGGCAGGTTGCAGTGCGGGCCCGGCGCCTGCCCCGTCTGCTTCCTCCCCCTCGTCCGCAGTCTCCTCCCCGGCAGCTTCGTCCCCCGCAGCCTCCTCCCCCGCCGCCTCGTCCGACGCTGCGCTGCAGGAGTTCGACCAGGCGGCGCTGGAGCAGACCTTTAGGGATGCCGCCCAGGAACTGCGCGTCCCCGGCGCGGTGATGCTGCTGCGCACCCCCGGCGGGAACCTCACCTACACGTACGGTGTGAGAAGCTTCGGCGGAACCGACCCCGTGACGGCCGCGGACCACGTCCGGATCGGTTCCATCACAAAGACCTGGACCACCACTGTGATCCTGCAGCTGGTCCAGGAAGGGAAGATCAAGCTCCAAGACGCGGTGGCGGACTACCGTCCGGACGTGCCCAACGGCGCCAACATCACCATCGAACAGTTGCTGACGATGCGCAGCGGCCTCTACAACTACACCGAGGCGCTGGAAGTGAACCAGGTCCTCGATGCCGATCCCGCTAAGGCGTGGACCCCGAGGAACTGCTCGCCGTTGCCTTCCGCCACCCGCCCTATTTCGCTCCCGGCGAGGGTTTCCACTATTCCAACACCAACACGGTGCTGCTCGGCCTGATCGCGGAAGCCCTGGACGGCAAACCGCTCACCGCAGCGTTCCGCGACAGGCTGTTCACCCCGCTCGGACTGACCGGATCCGTCTTTCCGGAGCCGGCATCCAACGCCATTCCGGAACCGCACCCGCAGGGGTACATGTACGGGAACAACGTGCTGACCCTCGACCACCCGGCCCTCCCCGAGGACATGCAAAAGTCCGCCGCCGACGGAACGCTCCAGCCCACCGACCAGACAGCCATGAACCCCTCGTGGGCCTGGGCCGCCGGGTCCGGAATCTCGACCGCGGAAGACCTGGCAACGTGGGCGGAGGCACTCGGCGGCGGAAAGGTCCTGGACCCCGCCCTGCAGAAGCAGCGCCTGGACAGTCCACAGCCCGTCAAGGCCGACGACCCCGGGGGCGCGCTCTACGGGCTGGGGATCGCAAAATTCGGGAAGCTCTTCGGGCACACCGGTGAACTGCCCGGCTTCAACAGCTTCGCCGGCCATGACCCCGCTGCCCAGGTCACCCTAGTCGTCTGGACGAATCTGGCCCCGACGCCGGATGGCCGGGATCCGGCCACCACGATTGCCCGGACGCTCATCGGAAAGATCTACCGCTAGCGGCCGCCGTGCATTGCTTTTGGGCACGACGTATTGCTTTTGGGCAAGACGCGATATAACGTCGGATCATAGTCACGATATATCGCAACTTGGAGGCGCAGTGGACGAGAACACCTGGACCGTCACCGGTCCGCAAACGATCGACGTCGACGGCGTCAGGTCACTCAAACTCGGAATCATCCGGGGACGGTTCGATGTGGTCACCCACGCCGAGGATGTCACGCGGATCGAGGTGTCCGAAATTCACGGGGATCCGCTGACGGTCACCCTGGTCAACGGCCGGCTTGAGGTCCGCCATCAGCTACAGGGCGCCCAGGGCTGGTTCAAGAACCTGATGGACACAGTCAACAACAGCAGCACCAACTCCGTGGTCATCAGCATCGCGTTGCCTGCCGGCGTGGAAGTGGAGGCCGGCACCGTCAGCGGGGACGGCCTCGTCTCCGGCATCAGCGGCCACACCAAGCTCAACACTGTCTCCGGATCCGTCATGGCGGACGGCACCCGCGGCGAACTCCATGTCAACACGGTCAGCGGTGAAGTAATCGCCCGGAACCACGACGGCGTCCTTACCGCCAAGAGCGTTTCCGGTGAAGTTACCGCGTCCGGCCGGTTCAGCAACATCCGCGCCAACACCGTCAGCGGCGACATGAGCTTCGACCTCCACGGGTTCACCCACGACTTCGGAGCCAATTCGGTATCGGGCGACCTGACCCTCCGGCTGCCCCAGGACGTCGGCGTGGACGTCGTGGCCAAATCCGCCGGCGGCACCGTGGTCATCGACGACCAGAAGTACGTCCATCCGGGCGGCAAGGTCCAGACGATCGCCGGCCCGGACGCGCAGTTGATGATTGTTCGAACCAACTCCGTCTCCGGAAAGACGTCCATCATCCACAGCCTGTCGCCCGCGGACACCGAAACGGACGCCTAGATGCCTCCGGTCTTCGCCCACGGCGCGCTTCGCCTTTACCTGCTTTCCCTGCTGGAGTCGGGCCCCAAACACGGCTACGAACTGATCAAAGCGCTCAGCGAGCGTTTTGGGGGGACTTACTCCCCCAGCGCCGGGACGATCTATCCGCGCCTCGGCAAGCTGGAGGAAGAAGGGCTCGTGGCCACGGAAGCCGAGGGGCGCCGCACCAACTACCGCATCACCCCTGCCGGCCTGGTGGAGCTCAACCGGCGCAGGGACGAACTGGCCGGCGTGGAGAATGACATTTCCGCCTCCGTTCGCCGGCTGGCCGACAACCTGCGGGAGGATATCCGCGTCAACATGCGCGGGCTCCGGGCCGACCTTGCCGCCACTGCCGAAGCCGCGCGCACGTCTGCCCGTTCCGCGGGGTTCACTGACCGCGGTACGCGGCACACTCCCGAAGGCGACCGCACGCTCAAAGAGGCGGAAATGCTGGTGCAGGCCTTCAGGGACAACCTCCGTGTGGAGCTCCGGGTAAAGGCCAGCGCCGCACCCATCAGCGCGGTCACGCTCGAGACGATCCGGACGGTCCTGGACCAGGCCGAAATAGCCATCCGCAACTCCCTGAACGCCGGCAGTCATTGAGCGGGGCCCGGTTCGCGGGCCGTCGCGTGATGTGGGAGACTTGAGGGCAGCTCTTTTGAGTACCAAGATTAAGGAGGCCAGCTATGAGCAAGCGTGCACGTAAACGTCGTGACCGTAAGCGTGGCGGCGCGAACCACGGGAAGCGCCCCAACACCTAAGCTACGGTTTGGAACATGAGCATTAAAGCGAAGGGCCCCGGAAACCACATGGTTTCCGGGGCCCTTCGCCGTGAATGCCGTGAATTCGGGGAGCACCTGCCCTCCCGCCGGGCTCCCGGCGAAGCTAAGCTTCGACAGGACGGATCGAGTGGATCCGGTCCAGGATGGCGTTCTTCAGGTTCTCCGGGGCTGCTTCCGTACAGGAGCGTTTGACCACCTTGCGGATGACGCACTCGAGATCGTACTCTTCAAGGCACTCCGGGCAACCGTCCAGGTGGTCCTTGATCTCGGCGATGTCGCTGTGTGTCAACGCACCGTCCAGGTATTCGTAAATACGTTGCATCCGGGCGTCGTCGCAATCGCCCAGTCCCTGGCAGTCGCTCATTTCCTGTTCTCCTGTGTTGTGCTTTCGGCCGCGGCACCGGAATCGGTTGCGGCTTTGAAACCCCGCTCTGCGGCGTAGTCCGCAAGCATGTCGCGCAGCATCTTGCGGCCGCGGTGAAGCCGGGACATCACAGTGCCGATGGGGGTGTTCATGATGTCTGAAATTTCCTTGTACGCGAACCCTTCCACGTCGGCGAAGTACACCGCGAGGCGGAATTCCTCCGGAATCGCCTGCAGCGCCCGCTTCACATCGGAATCCGGGAGGTGGTCCAGCGCTTCCGCTTCGGCCGAACGCAGGCCGGACGAAGTGTGCGATTCCGCCCGCGCCAGCTGCCAGTCCTCAATGGTGTCGGAGTTCGACTGCAGCGGCTCACGCTGCCTCTTGCGGTAGAGGTTGATGTACGTGTTTGTGAGGATCCGGTAGAGCCACGCCTTGAGGTTGGTTCCGGGCTTGTACTGATGGAACGCCGAGAAAGCCTTGGTGTATGCCTCCTGCACCAGGTCCTCGGCATCGGCGGGATTGCGTGCCATCCTCATGGCGGCCGAATAGAGCTGGTCGACATACTGCATGGCATCGCGTTCAAACCGCAGCCTGCGTTCCTCGGAGGTCTCAGACACGACGTCGACCTCCGCTTCCGCAGCCCGTACGCCGTTCGGGCTTGCCGCGCCGCCCGTGCTGGCCAAGCCGTCCGGGCTGGCTGCAGCTTCCGCAGTGGCCCCGGCATCCGCCGGGCGCCCGCTGTTGGTCTTGGCGTCGTTACCGGCAGCCTCGTATATGGCCGCAACGGCCGGATCAATGGTGCTCATTGCCTTCAAGTCTACTGTGACGCGCCCCGAGCCCACCGGCGGTTGCCCGCCGGCCGCATCGCCGCGTCCGGAGAACTCCAGTGGCGCAAGGAGTTCCACGCTGTCCCTAACCAATGTCAACGCTCCAACTCCGCTCTGTGTCCTTTTTGTTGGCGCCCGTCGTGGGGCGCCCGTGCGAACGCTTTCAACGCCCGGCCTCCGGGCGTCCGCAAGCGCCTTAGGCCGTGGCCAAGCACAGCCCGTGACTCATCGGGACCTGCCTTTCACAACCACGGCCGGCGGGCAAATATTCCGCAAAAGTGCAAGACTAGAACCGGTTCCCCCGCAGATGTTCCGCGGCTCGTCCACCCAGGAGGAAATTCATGTCGTTAGTCCGTATTCTCGCCCGGCCCATGCTGGCCTCAAGTTTCGTTCTTGCCGGCCTGGACAAGCTAAAGAACGCGGATGACACTGCGACGCAGCTCTCGCCCCTGCTGCGCCGGGCTGCGGACTCCCTCCCGTTCGCCACGAACGAAAAGGTACTGGCACGCGTCATCGGAGGCACCCAGGTGGGCGCGGGCGTGCTGTTCGCCATGGGCAAGTCGGCCCGGCTGGCAGCCTCCGTACTGGCCGTCATTTCTGCGCTGAACGCCTTCGTCGAGTGGCGCAGCGCCGACATCACCACCAAGGAGGGCCGGGACGCGCGGCGGACCCAGCTCCTGAAGAACGTCACGCTCACCGGCGGCGTGCTGCTTGCGTCCGTGGATACCGCGGGCAAGCCGAGCCTGGCTTGGCGGGCCGAGCACCTGGCAGCCGACGCCCGCAAGGGTGCCAGCCACCTGGCTGCAGACGCCCGGAAGACCACCAGCAAGAATCTCAAAAAGGCCGATAAAGCAGTCCGCAAGGCCGTGGACCACGCCGTGAAAGCATAAGTACGAATGACAGGCACCGCCCCCGCCCCAGTACCGTCCGCCCCGGTTGCGGACAACACCTGGCCCGCACCGTTCGCAGAAGCGCCGGTCGACGCCACGGTCACCGTCCCCGGCTCCAAGTCCCTCACCAACAGGTACCTGGTCCTTGCTGCCCTGGCCGACGGGCCGTCCCGCCTCCGGGCACCCCTGCACTCGCGCGATTCGGCCTTGATGATCCAGGCACTCCGCCAACTGGGGGCCGGAATCCGGGAAGTCCCCGGGGACGGCTCATTCGGGCCCGACCTTGAAATAACCCCCCTCGCACAGGACGCCGGGGCGGCGGACGCCGCCATCGACTGCGGACTCGCGGGTACCGTGATGCGCTTCGTCCCCCCGGTGGCCGCGCTCCGCAGCGGCGCCACAGTCTTCGACGGCGATCCGCACGCCCGCAAGCGGCCGATGGGCACCATCATTGAGGCGCTGGCCGCCCTCGGCGTCGATGTCCGGGCCGCTGACGGTACCCGGCCGTCGTCGCTCCCCTTCGCGGTGGCCGGCACCGGCGAAGTACGCGGCGGGCACCTGGTGATTGATGCAAGCGCCTCATCGCAGTTTGTGTCGGCCCTGCTCCTTGTGGGTGCGCGTTTCACCGAGGGCCTGCACCTGGAGCACGTGGGCAAGCCGGTCCCCAGCCTTGACCACATCAACATGACAGTGGCCGTGCTGCGGGAAGTCGGCGTATCAGTGGACGATTCCGTCCCCAACCATTGGGTTGTGGCACCGGGCTCGATCCGGGCCTTCGACCGGCGCATCGAACAGGACCTGTCCAACGCGGGCCCCTTCCTCGCAGCAGCCCTGGCAACCGGCGGTACCGTCCGCATTCCCAACTGGCCCGCGCCCACCACACAGGTCGGCGACCTTTGGCGCAGCATCCTGGCTGCCATGGGCGCCACCGTCACGCTGGCCGACGGGACACTCACCGTCACGGGCGGACCGGAAATCAAGGGCGCGGACTTCGCCGACACCAGCGAACTGGCACCGACCGTGGCCGCCCTGTGCGCGTTGGCAACAACCCCGTCACGGCTGACCGGAATCGCGCACCTCCGCGGCCATGAGACCGACCGGCTTGCCGCGCTCGTCACGGAAATCAACCGGCTGGGCGGGGACGCGGAGGAAACCGCCGACGGCCTCATAATCAGGCCAGCGAAGCTCCACGGCGGCATCGTGCACAGCTACGCCGACCACCGGATGGCCACCGCCGGGGCCATCCTCGGCCTCGCCGTTCCCGGCGTCGAAGTTGAAGACATCGGCACCACGTCCAAGACGATGCCGGACTTCCCGCAGCTGTGGGAAGGCATGCTGACACCACAGCCGGCCCGGCAGACGGAACAGGCCAGTGGGGCGTAGCACCGGCACATGGGACGAATCCGATATCCGGGTCCGTCCCAACAAGAAAGGTACCCGTCCCCGGACCAAGGACCGGCCCAGCCATGACGACGCCGTGACCGGCCGGATCATCACGGTGGACCGCGGGCGCTACACGGCCGTGGTGGGCGAAGACAGCGGCAACGAACGCATCGTGGTGGCCGCGCGGGCACGCGAACTGCGCCGTTCGCCGGTGGTGGCCGGGGACTTCGTGTCCCTGGTGGGTGACGTTTCCGGAGAACCGGACACCCTTGCCCGGCTCGTAAAAATCCAGGACCGGCGCACCCTTTTGCGGCGGAGCGCCGATGACACGGATCCGATTGAGCGGGCAGTCGTGGCGAATGCGGACCAGCTCGTGGTGGTGGTCGCCGCCGCCAATCCGGAACCGCGCACCGGTTTCATCGACCGCGCCCTGGTGGCGGCCTACGACGCCGGCATCGAGCCGCTGCTGCTGGTCACCAAAGCGGATGTCAAGGATCCCACCGAACTCCTGTCCAACTACCGGCACCTTGATTTCCCGGTCATCATCAGCCGGACCGCCGACTCCGCCGCCTCCGGCATCGATGCCCGCTCGGACGACGGGCTGTCCGCGCGCCTCGACAGCGACGCCGTCTCGCAGCTCCGTGCGCACCTCGACGGGAAGGTCACCGTCATGCTGGGGCATTCGGGCGTGGGGAAGTCCACCATGGTCAATGCCCTGACCGGCGCTGAGCGGGCCACGGGAGGAGTCAACGCCGTCACGGGGCGCGGACGGCACACATCGTCGTCGGCACTGGCCCTCCGGATCAGTGACGCGCCGGCCGGAAGCTGGATCATTGACACCCCGGGCATCCGGTCGTTCGGCCTTGCCCACGTCGATCCGGACCGGATCCTGCGTTCGTTCCCCGACCTCGAACCCGGCACGGATTCCTGCGAACGCGGCTGCAAGCATGATGCGTCCGCCGTCAACTGCGGAGTGGACGCCTGGGTGGCCGAAGGACACGCGGGGCCGTCCGGCGCGGCGCGGCTCGCGTCCCTGCGCCGGTTGCTCGGTACCGATCCCCGGATGGAAGCGCAGGAAGCGAAGGAACTCGGCATCGTTTCCTAGCAGGCGGAGGGGCCAGTGACCTGACATCCCGCCCGGCCGGCCACAGAGACGGTAGTTTGGAACCATGACCCAACCCGCTTCGAGCTACAACGACGACCTGCGCCTCGCCCATGTCCTGGCCGACTCTGTCGACTCCCAGACCATGAGCCGCTTCAAGGCGCTGGACCTTCAGATTGAAACCAAACCGGACCTGACTCCGGTCACGGATGCTGACAAGGCAGCTGAAGAGTCCATCCGCGGCCAACTGTCCCGTTCCCGCCCGCGGGATGCCGTCCTCGGCGAAGAGTTCGGCAGTTCCGGGCACGGTTCCCGGCGGTGGATCATTGATCCGATCGACGGCACCAAGAACTTCGTCCGCGGTGTGCCGGTGTGGGCCACCCTGATCGCCCTCGTGGATGAAGGCGAGCCGGTGGTCGGCCTGGTCAGCGCGCCGGCGCTGGGAAAGCGCTGGTGGGCCGCGAAAGGGGCCGGCGCCTATATGGGACGGTCGCTTGCGGCCGCCACCCGCCTGAAGGTTTCGAACGTGTCCAGGCTCTCGGACGCCTCCCTCTCCTACTCGAGCCTTAGCGGCTGGAAGGAGCGCGGCAACCTGGAGGAATTCCTGGGCCTCACGGAGGACGTCTGGCGGACCCGGGCCTACGGCGATTTCTGGTCCTACTGCATGGTGGCCGAGGGGTCCGTGGACATCGCCTGCGAGCCGGAGCTGAACCTTTACGACATGGCCGCCCTGGTGCCCATCGTCACGGAAGCCGGCGGCCGCTTCACTTCGCTGGAGGGAGTGGACGGTCCCTTCGGCGGGAACGCCCTCGCCACCAACTCAATCCTCCACTCCGAGGTCCTCAAACGGCTGAACCCGGACATCGACGACCTCCTCTAACACGCACGGCACCCCCGGGCTGCGGCCATGAGTGAGGCTGATCAAGGCGCTGCTGATTGAACGCAGTGCCGAATAAACGACGGCGGGCGCCCTCCCAAGGGGGCGTCCGCCGTCGTTTATTCGGCCGCATCGCCCTTCTTCCGGCGCACGTAACAATCCGCTTAATAATTGCCGCAGCTTTCCCGCGGCGCCGTCAATGTCCTAATCTCGAAACAGGTCACGAGTGCCAGCGCTAAACCCCGGTTTGCTGGCCGGCAACCCTCCATTCGCGGTGGGGTGCCCCGGGTGACGACCAGGCCGGTCCGGAACGGACCCGGCAAGCGCGGATCCCCGGAGTGAGGGGTCCCTTTACAGTGAGGTCCCCATGACTACTGCCACGTTCCCCGCAAACCCCGGAACCGCCCCCGCCACAACCCGCCTGGACGAGCGGTTCAGCGTCGCCCGGCGCCCCCTCTCGGCCGTGACCGGCGCGGAGATCCAGGCTCCATTGATCCAGGGCGGCCATGTCCGCTACGCGAACCTGGATTACGGCGCATCAGCACCGGCACTGTCCGTCGTCTCGGCGTACCTCAACGAGATCCTGCCGTACTACGCCAGCGTGCACCGCGGCGCCGGCTACGCCTCGCAGATCAGCACGTCCGTGTACGAAAATGCACGGAACATCGTCCGCGGCTTCGTCGGTGGCAGGCCGGACGATTCCGTCATTTTCACCAGGAACACCACCGACTCCCTGAACCTGCTGGCGGGCTGCCTGCCGGTGGCGGACGGCCGCCACACCGGTGAGGTGCTCTACCTCGACATCGAACACCACGCCAACCTGCTCCCCTGGCAGGGCGTGCCGCACCGCAGCGTGGTTGCCGCCCCCACCCTGAAGGCCACCCTGGAAAGCCTCCGCATTGAACTCCGGCAGGGCGACATCAGCCTGCTGGCCGTCACCGGTGCCTCCAACGTCACCGGCGAGATCCTTCCGATCCGCGAACTGGCCGCACTGGCGCACGAATACGGCGCACGGATTGTGGTGGACGCGGCTCAGCTGGCCCCGCACCGCCGCATCGATATCGCGGCGGACGACGTCGACTACCTCGCCTTCTCGGGTCACAAGCTGTACGCGCCTTTCGGGTCAGGCGTTCTCGTGGGCCGGCCGGACTGGCTCGACGCCGGGACTCCCCACCTGGCAGGCGGCGGAGCCGTCCGCGAGGCCCGGCTGGATTCCGTCAGCTGGGCCACGGGACCGGCACGGCATGAGGGCGGTTCCCCCAACGTGCTCGGGGCTGCCACGCTTGCCCGCGCCACCCAGGTCATTGGCGCTTTGGACCAGGAGCTGTGGCACGCCCATGAGACCGCCATCCGCTCCTTCCTGGTGGAAGGGCTGCAGAGGATCGACGGCGTCACCGTGCACCAGATCTTCAGCGACACCAATGACACCATCGGTGTGGTCAACTTCTCCGTTGCCGGCTACGACGCCGGCCTGGTTGCGGCCTACCTCTCCGCCGAACACGGCGTGGGCCTGCGTGACGGCCGCTTCTGCGCCCACCCGCTGCTCAAGCGGCTGGGACTGCCCTCGGGCTCGCTCCGCGCAAGCTTCGGCGTCGGCTCCCGGCTGGAGGACGCCCAGCGCCTGCTCGCGGGCATCGAGGAACTCCGCCGCACTGGCCTGGGCTGGGACTACGTTGTGGACGCCGGCCGCTGGGTGCCGGCCAACGACACCCGCAGCTACCCCGAGTGGGCTCCCAACACCCCCGGCACCGCCGGCGCAGCACCCTGCACCGACGACTAAGGCCCGGGGGCCCTGCGGGCCGCGGTCTGTGCGGTAAATTCGAGGGGTAAGAATTCCAGCCTGCCCGAAGGAGACTGCACGTGGCACGGGGAGGCCCCAAACTGCACCACCAGCGCCGCTACGAGCTCGGCCAGAGCTTCCAGGACGGCGGTGAACACTATGACCGTGTCCGCCCAAGCTACCCTGTCGACTCAGCGGACTGGCTGATCCACAGCGCCGGGGGCGCAGCCGGGGCCGGCACAGCAGGCGCATCCGACGCCGCTGACATCGGCGCCGGGACGGGCAAGTTCACCGCGTTGCTGGTGCAGCGCGGCCTGGCAGTCTCCGCAGTGGATCCTTCACCGGACATGCTTGCCCAGCTGCGGCTCGTCCTGCCGGGAGTTCCGGCGACAGAGGGAACAGCGGAGGCAACCGGACTCCCCGACGCGGCGTTCGACGTCGTCGTTGTTGCCCAGGCCTGGCACTGGTGCGATCCGCTCCTGGCAAGCACCGAGCTGTCCCGCATCCTCCGCCCCGGCGGGGTGCTGGGACTGGTGTGGAACCAGCTGGACACGTCCGTCCCCTGGGTCCACCGCCTCTCCCGGATCATGCACGCCGGGGACGTGCACAAGCCGGACTTCCGCCCAGCGATCGGGCCGGAGTTCGCCGGGCTCGAGAGCCACCTGACACGCTGGGAAGACCCCGTGACCACCGGAGACATCGTCGAGCTGGCAAAGTCCCGCAGCTACTACCTCGCAGCCGGCGAGAGTACGCGTGCAAAGGTCCGCCACAACCTGGACTGGTACCTCCACGAGCACCTGGGCCATTCCCCGGCGGACACCATCGGACTCCCCTACCTCACCCAGACCTGGCGGGCGTTCAAAGCATGAGTGCCGCAGCCAAAGCGGTAGGCTTGGACTCGTGAAGACCAGCGCGCCCTCCTCCTCCATCGAGGACTACGTCAAGGTCATCTACTCCTTCACGGAGTGGCAGGACAAGCCCATCACGTCCTCGCAGCTGGCCCAGCGGCTCGGAGTCGCCAACTCCTCGGTCTCGGAGATGGTCCGCAAACTCAAGGACCAGGGCCTGGTTGACCACAAGCCATACAGCGCCATCACGCTCACGGCGGACGGAATCCGGCTCGCGCTCTCCATGGTCCGGCGGCACCGCCTGATCGAGACCTACCTCGTCCAGGAACTCGGCTACAGCTGGGATGAAGTCCACGACGAAGCCGAACTCCTGGAACACGCAGTGTCGGATACCTTTATCGAGCGGATGGCCCGCAAGCTCGGCAATCCCCTGCGCGACCCGCACGGCGACCCCATCCCGGCAGCGGACGGCACGGTACACATGCCGCACGCCCACCGGATGAGCGAACTCGACGACGGCCACACCGGCCGGATCACCCGGATCAGCGACGACAACCCCGAACTCCTGCGCTATCTTTCCGCCCAGGAGATCGACCTCGATGCGGACATCGAAGTGCTCGGCCGGAAGCCGTTCGGCGGCGCACTGGTGGTCCGGATCGGCACCGCCGGCGCCGGCCGCGAATTCGACCTCGCCGATGAGGTGTCGTCAGCGCTGTGGGTCTACAGCGATTCACTCCACGCCGGGTGCCGGCTGGCGGACGCCTGAATGCGTGCCGCCTGAATGAAGGCCCTTGGAAGCGCCGGCTGGCGGGCCTGGACGGCCGTGGCTCTCGGGGCACTCGTGGGGACGGAACTCCGCTATGGCCTGGGCGTCCTCTTTCCCGAACCCGCGGGTGCCATCCCCTGGACCACTTTAGCCATCAACGTCTGCGGAAGCTTTGTCCTTGCCGCGCTCACCACCCTGTGGATCGCACGCCCCAGGACAGCATTCTGGCTGCGGGCCGGGATCGGGCCGGGGTTGCTGGGCTCGTTCACGACTTTCTCGGCGGTGGTCTTTTCCGTTGACCAGCAGGCACGTTACGGCCAGCACCTGACCTGGCTGACGTATCTCGGTCTCTCGCTGGTTCTGGGGCTCGGTGCGGCCGCCGCGGGCTGGAAAGCGGGCAAGGCCCTGAGCGACCGGACAGGCGGATCATGACAGCGCTGCTGGTGGGAATCTTCGGCGTTGCGGGAGGCCTGCTCAGGTTCTCCATCGATACGTGGTTCGCGCACCGCGCGGGCGACCGCCGGCACTGGCCCTGGGCTACGCTGGTGGTCAATGTCTCCGGGTCGCTGATCATCGGCCTTTCCCTGGGCGTCACCGGCAGGCTCGGGCTCGGCGCGGAATGGCATGCGGCGATCGCCACCGGGCTGGCCGGCGGGCTGACAACCTTCAGCTCCTGGACCACGGCCACCATCCGTCTCGTCAGCGAGGTGAGGTACGCGGCCGCCGCCCTGAACATCACGGTCAACCTCGTGGCCGGGCTCGCCGCGGCCGGCGCGGGCATTGCCCTCGCCGGGTGAAGCTCGCCGGCTGACAGCGTGTGGAGACCCGGCCCCGGCACCGTTGTCCCGCCGTCGTGAACGTGGAGCTGCTCCGCATCCCGTATCGTTAAACGATGGTTACGCGACGTGAAGCAGCTCAGATCCTCGACATCCCGCTGGAAATGGCACACCGTCACGGTATCCCCGCCAGGCTTTCCGACGCCGAGCTTTCCGAACTCCTGGACAATCCCCCGGCCTGGCTTGTCCAGTCCAAGGCAAACCGGACCGGCAAGCGGCCAGTCTGGGTCCAGCTGACCTGCGCCGTCTGCGGCTTCTCGGAAGCCGCCCGGCCCAAGAAATGGTGGCCGCCGTTCACGTACGTCTGCTGCGTCCACCACGCGGCGTCGGACCTGCCCCCGGTTCTGCCGGGTCTGGTCCGCAGCGAATACGAGGGCATCGGGAGCCGGTTCGTGGGCATCGTCGACGTTGAAGTGCCGGGTTCCTGACCAGTTACATTCGGAGCAAAACAGGCGTACCTTACAAGCACGGGGCCTATTCGAGGGCCCCGATGTTAGGGAGGGCGACATGCCTGACAAATCGCCGCACCGGCAGGTTACCAAGAAGTCGGACAAGTCCATCAAGCAAAAGAGGGCCGAAAAGAAGTCCAAGCATGAGCTGGACACCCACGTGGACCCAGTCGCGCATATCAAGAAGCGCTGACCCGGGGCCGCGGACGGCCGCTGGAGAATGCCAGATCGGTGCCGAAAACAAAAGGCCGGAAGCTTCCGCTTCCGGCCTTTTGCACGGGGTGGGACCGCGTTGCCGCGGTCCCGATGGTGGAGATGGGGGGAATTGAACCCCCGTCCGATGTCGTGTTGTCAGGGCTTCTCCGGGCGCAGTTTGCGTCGGATTTTCTCGGCCCCAGCTATCCTGCAAACGAGTAGCTGATCCGGGCCCAGTCATTTAAGAGTCCCGTTCACCCCAATGACGAAGGTAAACAGCAGTGGCTATCTTAATGACGCCAGGATCCGGGACGATAGCAATCCCGGGCTGACGGACTGTCTTACTGCTTAGGCAGCGAGAGCGAAGTCAGTGCGCGTTTGTTTGGCACTTATTGTTTTGCAGACAGCGTTTACGAGATAATTCTGCATCCTCGGCCCGCTTCACCTGTCGCGACTAACATCGTCGAAACCGATCATCCCCGTATTTTGTTACCAAACCGGTCAGGTTCCTTGCGGACTCCTTGCGGACTCCGCGCCGTTCCTTCCCGGACTACCAATCATAACGCACTGCCGCCCGGAATCATTCCCCGACGTGCGCAGCCCGCTCCGCAGCAAGGTTCAGCTGCGGTTCTTTTCCCGCATGACGCGCAGAGCTTCGCGCTTGTCCTGCTGCTCGCGGAGCGTCTGCCGCTTGTCGTATTCCTTCTTACCGCGGGCGACGCCGATCTCCACCTTCGCTTTGCCGTCCAGGAAGTACAGCTGGAGCGGCACGATAGTGAAGCCTGATTCACGGACCTTGTGCGAAATCTTGGTCAGTTCCTCGCGATGCAACAACAGTTTGCGCCGTCTGCGGGCGGAGTGGTTCGTCCAACTCCCCTGGTTGTATTCGGGGATATGGATTCCCTCCATCCACAGCTCGTCGTTGTAGAACGTGCAGAACCCGTCAACCATGGACGCGTGGCCCTCGCGAAGGGACTTAACCTCTGTCCCCATCAAGGCAATGCCCGCCTCGTAGGTGTCGAGGACATGGTAGTCATGCCGGGCCTTCCGGTTGGTGGCCACTACCTTACGGCCACTTTCTTTCGGCACGGTGGAACTCCTCAGCTCTTGGTCTGGATGGTTGCCCCCGCCCTTGAGGCTCGGGGGCTATTTAATTCTACGGCAGCCGCAGCGCCTGCCCGTCAGAGCAGGATCATCGGATCGACGGCCTGGCCGTTGAGCCAGGTCTCGAAGTGTGAGTGGCAGCCGGTTGAGTTGCCGGTTGTACCCGAATACGCGATGAGCTGACCCTGGCTGACCTGCTGCCCCAACGAGACCACCACGCTGCTGTTGTGGTAATAGATGGTGGTCAGCGAGTTGCCCTGGACGACGCCGTGCGAGATCTTCACGTTGTTGCCGCCGCCGTCGTTGCTCCACCCCGCCGATACGATAGTGCCTGCCGCCGGGGCGTAGACCGGGGTCCCGCAGCTGGCGCCAAAGTCGATACCGGTGTGCATGTAGCCGCCGGAACCGTAGAAGTCGACCGTGCCGGGCGGCGTCGCACGCCAGCCGAAACCGGAGGTGATGGGGACGTCGGCCGAGAACGGATGCCGAAGGCCGAAGGCCGAAGGCGGTCCGACCTGCGGAACGTAGGGCTGGGCCGCCTGGCCGGCTGCCCTGGCCGCCGCGGCCGCGGCTTCGGCGATGCGGCGCTGCTCGGCCTCCCACGCTTCGCGCAGTTTCCGGTCACGTTCGACGATTTCCGCGGCCACCGCATCCTGGGCTGCCTGCACCTTGGAGAGCTGGCTCTGGATGCCAGGCTTGGCCGCCTGGAGTTCGTTGTTGATGCGGGTGGTGTCAGCAATCAGCTTGTCCACCTGTTCCTTCTTGGCGGCGGCTTCATCCCGGGCGGCCTTTTCCCGGGCCAGCGCGGCATCCGCCTTGGCCTTGAGGTCCTTGATCTCCGCCTCAACGGCCTGCAGGCGCGCCTCCGAATTAACGTTCGTTGCGTTCTGCTGGGACAGCTTGTCCATGGCGGAGTTCTGGCTACGCATGGCCTGGTCCGCCAGGTCCATGGTGTCGGTCAGGCTGCCGCCGCCCTTGGAGCCGAAGAAGAGCGTGAGGTTCGAGGGCACGCCGCCGGACTTGTAGGCCTGCGTGGCGATCTGGCCGATGAGTTTCTTGGTGTCGGCGATCTTCTTTTTGTCGGTCTCGAGCTGCTGCGTGATCTTGGCCTTGTTCTGCTGCGCCAGGTCCACCCGGGCAGCCAGTGCCTCGACTTCCTTGACTGCACTCGCCACCCGGCCCTGCGCCTCAAGCAGTGCCTGCTGTGCGGCCGGGAGCTGGCCCTGGTAGATCACCAGGTCGCCGGCTGCCTTGGCTATCTTGGCATCCACGAATTCAAGGGACTGCTGAACGCGGGCCGCTTCGGCTTCCAGCGCCGCCTGTTTGTCTTCCAGTTCGTCCGCGAAGGCCACAGGGGTCGAGGCGCCCAGGCTCGCGGCCAGGAGCAGTGCCAGGGCAGCGCTGATGATGCGGCTTCCCCGTCCCGCGGTCCGGTGCCGGCGGGCCTTGCGGTCCAGATCTGTCATGGTCATTCCTTCGTTGGTATGCACAGCCTAGACCCGCAAATATCTACGTAAGGTCAAGAGAGACGAAATTCCCGCCAAAGTTGCGCCCAGGCCGAGCAGCGCCGGAGCCAGAATCAGGGTCTGCGCAGGAGAGATGAACGCCGTGTCCGGATACTGCTTTGACATGTATTCGCCGAGGAAGAAATGGGCCACGGCCCAGAGCGTGCCCGAGGCCAGCGCCGCGCCGATCACGGCGGCGATCACGCCTTCGAGGATGAACGGCAGCTGAATCACGGTCTTGGAGGCGCCCACCAGCCGCATGATCCCGGTCTCCCGGCGCCGGCTGAACGCGGACAGCCGGATGGTGGTGGCGATGAGCAGGATGGCGCAGACGATCATCACGCCGGCGATGATGACTGCGACCAGGGAAGCCGCGTTCATCACCGAGAAGAGCCGTTCCAGGACCTGGCGCTGGTCGATGACCGTCTCGACGCCGGGCTGGGAGGAGAACGTCTCGCTGATGATCTGGTACTTTTCCGGATCCTTCATGTTGATCCGGAAGGAGGCGGGCAGCTGGTCCGGGGTCACCGAGTCAACGATCGGCGAGTTGGAGAACTGCTCCTTGAAGTGCTTGTAGGCGTCGTCCTTGGACTCAAACTGGAAGTCGTTGATGTACTGGGCCACAGCGGGTGATTCCAGCAGGGTGCGCAGGTTTTCCTGCTGCTCCGGCGTCGCCGTCCCGGTGGCGCAGCCGGCCGCCGTCGATCCGTCACCGCAGAGGAAGATGGCCACCTGGACCTTGTCGTACCAGTAGCCCTTCATCTGGTTGATCTGGAGCTGCAGCATGCCGGCGGCACCGACGAAGGTCAGCGACACAAAGGTCACCAGGATGACCGAGACTACCATGGACAGATTGCGCCTCAGGCCGCTGCCGATCTCGCTGAGGATGAAAGCCAGCCTCACAGCTCCTCCCCCGACTGGGTGGAAGCGACCCCGTCACCCGGGTCCGCTGCAGACCCGTCCGGGCGTCCGCTGGCGTCCTTGAACCGGCGGGACTGCCCCACCACCGGCATCATCGATGTGTACAGTGCCCGGGCTTCGTCGCGAATGACGATACCGTTCCGGAGTTCAACCACACGTTTGCGCATCTCGTTGACGATGTCGTCGTCGTGCGTTGCCATCACCACTGTGGTGCCGTTCTGGTTGATCTTGTCCAGGACGCCCATAATTCCCATCGACGTCGTGGGGTCAAGGTTTCCGGTGGGCTCATCCGCCAGGAGGATCCCCGGGCGGTTGACCACGGCACGGGCGATCGCGACACGCTGCTGCTCACCGCCGGAGAGTTCGTGCGGCATGCGGTGCTCTTTGCCTTCCAGGCCCACCGTCTTGAGGACTTCGGGAACTGTGTCCCGGATGATGCTGCGGCTCTTGCCGATGACCTGCATGGCGAAGGCAACGTTCGCGAAGACGTTCTTTTGCGGGAGGAGCCGGAAGTCCTGGAACACGACGCCGATCCCACGGCGCAGCCGCGGAACGCGCCAGCTTGAAATGTTCGCCACGTTCTGGCCGGCAACGTAGACAGCGCCGGAAGTGGCCCGGTCTTCCTTCAGCACCAGTCGGAGGAAAGTTGATTTGCCGGAACCGGAGGCGCCCACAAGGAACGCAAACTCACCACGGTCAATTTCAAGGTTGACAGAGTCCAGCGCAGGCCGGGCTGTCTGGTCGTAGACCTTGGTGACATTCTCGAAACGGATCATTGCCCTAAGAACCCTGCAGGACATGGCTTATGGAGCCCAGTACTGCAGCCGGTGCACGGGCTTTCTTTTGGGGGAAGTAGAGCTCCGGCTCCTCGACTATACGCACCGGCACCTGCAGAAAAGCTGGAGTTACCTGGCGTGTCGCAGGATTTCAGCCACCGAATGGAGAGCCCCGCCGGTCCAGGGCCTAGTCGGCGGCGTTGCGGTTATCTGTCCGCCAGCGGATGCCGGCATCGATGAAGTCGTCGATTTCGCCGTCGAACACTGCAGAGGTGTTGCCCACTTCGTGCTCGGTGCGGAGGTCCTTGACCATCTGGTACGGGTTCAGGACGTAGGAACGCATCTGGTCACCCCACGAGGCCTTGACGTCGCCCGCGAACGCCTTCTTCTCCGCGTCTTCCTGCTCCTTCTTGAGCAGCAGGAGCCGGGACTGCAGCACGCGCAGGGCCGCCGCACGGTTCTGCAGCTGGGACTTCTCGTTCTGCATCGAGACCACGGTGCCGGTGGGGATGTGCGTCAGGCGCACCGCCGAGTCAGTGGTGTTGACTGACTGGCCGCCGGGGCCGGAGGACCGGAAGACGTCCACGCGGATTTCGTTGTCCGGGATCTCGATGGAGTCCGTCTGCTCGATCAGCGGAATAACTTCCACGGCCGCGAACGACGTCTGGCGGCGGCCCTGGTTGTCGAAGGGGCTGATCCGCACCAGGCGGTGGGTACCGGCCTCGACGCTCAGTGTGCCGTAAGCATAGGGTGCGTTGACCTCGAACGTGGCGGACTTGAGCCCGGCTTCCTCGGCGTAGGAGGTGTCCATAATCGTCGTCGGGTAGCCGTGGCGTTCCGCCCAGCGCAGGTACATCCGCAGCAGCATCTCGGCGAAGTCCGCGGCATCCACGCCGCCGGCGCCGGCACGGATCGTGACCACTGCCTCGCGTTCGTCGAACTCGCCGGACAGCAGCGTCACCACTTCAAGGTCCTTCAGGGACTTCCGGATGGACTCGAGCTCGGCCGCGGCCTCGCCCATGGAAGCCGCGTCGTCCTCGTCCTGGCCGAGTTCCACCAGGACCTCCAGGTCGTCAATCCGGGCAACGAGCTTGTTGAGGCGTTCGAGCTCGCTCTGCCGGTGGGAGAGCCTGGAGGTGATCTTCTGCGCCGCCGCCGGGTCGTCCCAGAGGTTGGGCTCGCCTGCGCGCTCGCTCAGTTCAGCGATGTCTTCCTTCAGCTCCTCAACATTCGAGACGTTTTCGATGGAGGTGTAGGTGGCGCGCAAAGCGCGGATTTCTGCGGAAAAATCTATTTGAGCCATGGTTGTTAAAGCCTACGCTATGGTTCCTAGCCGCCCGGCACCGGCTCAGCGGCACTACCGGACCAGCCGGGAGCGTGCTGTGGAGGTGGCCTCAATCCTGATTCCGTCCGGAATGAGGAAGTTCACGATCGGAGGATGCACCTCGGCGCTCAGCACAACGACGGCGGTGGATCCGTCCGGGCTCCCGGTCTCCGGCGCCACGGCGAGCCCGTCGAACCTGGCAAAGGCGCCGTTCCGGCTGAGGTAGTCAGCGGCGACGCTGCGCACGCGCCCGCCGTTGAGGACCGCGGACGGGCTGCCGGCGCCTGTCTCGACCTGGCCAAGCGTGTAGCTGTCGGCCGCTGCCACCGATGCCCCGTCAGCCGCGGACAGCAGCTTCTTGTGTTCAAGGTAGAGCGAGGATGCCGCCATGACTACGGTGGTCACCAGAAGCGCCAGGAACACGTAGCCGATGATCAGGACCATCATCTGCCCCTCTTCCCGGCGTGGTTCAGTGTCACGGTGTTGGGACGTTATCGGAATCGCCCCACAATCTGGGTGGCGGAGGCGTCCAGCCTGCTCGCGTTGAGCCGCATCGAATCGCTAAACGGTACAAAAGGCAGCGGCACCGTGAGGTGGACGGTAATGGTGACGGCCGACCCCGGGGCGAGGCAGTCCGAGGGCTGGCAGCTCGCGTCCATGCTCGCGTTGTCCGCCGGATGTCCGTAGTCCGCGAGGGCGAGCATGACTGCCTGCTCGGCTGCAAGACGGCCGCTCTCCGCGTCGGGCTGGGCAACGTACACCTTGGCGGCCTGGTCCGCCGCGCCGACCACAGCGAAGGCGCCGCCCTGGATCTGCCCGACGGTGATGATGAAATACACGAGGGGCACCATCAGGAGCAGGGCAAGGAACGTGAATTCGACGACGGCGCTTCCGCGCTCGTCAGAGGCGGCCTCCCCGCTCCGGGCCAAGGCTTCCCCGCTGCCGGCCCGGGAAAGCCTGGCCGCGATCTTACGGCTGGATGGCAGCATGGCCTTTCACCTCCAGAGCCTCCCGGGGACCGATCAACCCGATCACCGGCAACGGCGCCCTGACCGTGACTTCGAGGGCGCGGATTCCCTGATAAGTGACCTCCGAGGTGGTCACGTCCTGAGCGAAGTCGGCGTTGAGCGCCATTCCGATGAGCTCGGTGGTGCGGTCCCCCGCGTCGGCCGCGTTCCGGTCGGCCAGCGTGCCGTATCTGGCTCCGGAGGCGGCGGCGTCGATCAGGGTGTTGCGGACATGCAGCACCAGCGTCAGCTGGATGATTGCCAGGAAGAACATCGTGAGTAGCCCGCCGACCAGTACGAAGTCCACCACCGCGGAACCCCGTTCCCGCGGGGACATGGCTCCGCGCTCAGCCGGGTTCCCCGATGTCCGGCAAGCCTGATCGTCCGCCGCCGGGACCGCCGGAGGCATCTGCTAGTTTCCGACCTTGTCCATGGCCTGGTTGAACAGCCCCTCGAGGGCAGGTCCGGCCAGGGCCAGCAGGGCAGCTACGAGCACGGCCGACATCAGGGTGATCATTACCCAGCCCGGCACGTCGCCTCGTTCCGGGTGGTCCGCGGTCCGGGCCGGACCGCGGCGGCTGTTCCCGACGAACTCCGCCGTTGTCCGGAGCAGCAGGACGATGGGGAGGATGACTGCCAGGGCGCGGATTCCTATGTGCTTCATCGAGGTTCCATTCTGTGGGTTCGGGCTGTGGGTTCGGGCTGGAGTTCGTTTCCGGCGGTCCGGGTGATCGAGGTGTCCGGGTGATCCAGGTTCAGTCATAGGCCGATGCTGATGGCGGCGAGGCCGGGAAACACGGCAAAGATGACCGTCAACGGGAGGACGCCAAAGACCAGCGGGACCATCATGGCGATCTCCTTCTTTCCGGCCGATTCCATCAGCTCACGCTTGGCGGTGTCGCGAACATCCTGCGCCTGGGCCCTGAGGACGTCAGCAAGGGGTGTCCCCCGCTCCACTGCCACGATGATCCCGTCGACGAATCGCACCAAGGGCCCCAGGTCGGTCCGCGCCGAGAACCGCTGCAACGCTTCGACGAGCGGTTTTCCGGCCCGGGTTTCCCCAAGAACCAGCTCAAATTCCGCGGCGAGTTCGCCGTGTGATGTCCTGCAGACCCTGTCCAGGGCGCCCGAGGCACTTTCCCCTGCGCTGACGGCAAGCGCCATCAGCTCGGCGAGGCTAGGGAACTCGGCCATCATCCGCTTTTCCCGCCTGCTGATCTGGGCGCCAAGCCAGTAGTCCCTGAACAGGAATCCGCCAAGGCCGCTGCCGAGGACGGCCACGACGGCGAGGAACGGATTGAACTGTCCTGCGGCCGCTCCGACCAACACCAGGCCCGTGGCAACGACGAACGCCAGGACAGCCCACAGCAGCTGCTCTGCCCTGAAGTCGACAACAGACTTTCGGATTCCGGCCTGCGCCAACCTGCGGCTCAACGCCGAAGACCCCAGGTTGAACCGCCCGAGGAACGCGTGCGCGTCCTTGAGCATCGGGCGCAGGATGCGTTCGAGCGGACCGAAAGGCGTGAGGTTGCCCGCAGGGGCCATAAGCAGCCGGGACTCCAGGTTCTGGGACTTGAGTTGCGGTTCAATGCGTTCCGCAAAGCTCATGGGCCGCATGAACGGCAGCCGGACCACCAGAAGCCAGAGTCCGGCTCCGAGAAGGAGGCCGCAGATCACGGCAGCGGCTGCGGGCGACGTCATCGGAGCACCCGCTCGTCTTCGGGAAGGGCCCCGATGCGCAGCATGACGGAGTAGCAGATGGCAGACACGACCAGTCCGCCGAGGAGCACCGCAGCCCCCATCGCCGTGTTGTATGCGGCGACCGCTTCGGGTCTGGTGGCCAGGAGGACCATGACAATCCACGGAGCAGCCACTGCGAGCCGGGCGGCATTCACCGTCCAGGACTGCCGGGCTTCGAGCTCGCTTCTGGTCCGTGCGCTTTCCCGCAGGAATTCGCCCAGGGTTCCCAACAGCCGGCCGAGGTCGGAGCCGCCCACTTCGCGCGTGAGCCTCAGGGCTTCGACAATCCGATCGGCGACGGGATCCGCAAGCCGTTCTTTGAGCCTGTTGAGTGCCGGATCGAACTGGCCGCCGGCGCGGTAGTCGGATCCAAAATCACGAAAGACGTGCCGCAGTTCCTCAGGACCCTTGTCGCCCAATTGGATCAGCGCCTCCGGCAGGGACAACCCTGCCCTGATTGCGGAGCGAAGGTGGTCAACAACATCGGGCCAGAGCTGGCGCAGCGTCGCCGTACGCTTGCGGGCCCGCCACCTGACAACTGCCATCGGAAGCCATCCGCCAAACAGGCCGAAGCAGGCGGAGATGGGCCAGGACCTGGTCACGGCGAAGAACACCAGACTCACGAATGCCCCGAGGCCAAGGCACGTAGCTACCAATCCGGGACCGGAGACGTTTTCAATGCCCGCTGCCCGCAGCAGGTCCTGGAGCCGGCTGGAGCGGGGAGGCCGTTTGGCGGTCTGCGGCTGTTCCCATGCTGACCACCAGATGAGGAACAAACCTGCACCGAGAACCACCCCCAGCACGGGGGCCATCAGCGGACCTCCAGCAGTGCCGCAACGTCGAAGCCCGCAGCGGCGAACTTCTCGACGGCGGGCATGGAGTTGGCTCTGGGCTGCAGCTGGCCGTCGGCCATTGAGAAGACCATCGACGACTCGATGATGCCGTTCTCAACCCGTCTGCCGAGGGAGAGGATCTCTGTCACCTGGCGGCGGCCGCTCGCGTGGCGGCTGCAGTGGACCACCAGATCAATGCATGAGGCGACCGTCGGCACTACGAACGCACTGGAGATGTTGTCACCGGCCAGCAGCGGAAGAGTGCACAGCTTGGTAACGGCGTCGTGCGCCGAGTTCGCATGCACAGTACACATGCCGGGAAGGCCGGAGTTGAGCGCGATGAGCATATCCAGGCTTTCCGCCTCGCGGACTTCGCCCACCACCAGGCGGTCCGGCCGCATCCTTAGCGCTTCCTTGACAAGCCTGCGCAGCGGGATCTCTCCTTCGCCCTCAAGGTTCGGCTGGCGGCACTGCAAGCCCACAACATCACGCAAGGGAAACTGCAGTTCGAAGATTTCCTCCACCGTGATGACTCGCTCGCGCGCCCCGATGCTGGCAGCCAGGCAGTTCAGCATGGTGGTCTTCCCGGCCTGCGTCGCCCCCGACACCAGGATGTTGAGCCCGCTGGCTACCGCGGCACCCAGGAACCGGGCCGATTGGGGCGTGAGGGTGCCGAGCTCCACGAGGTGGTCGAGCCGGCTTGCCTTGACCACAAACTTTCGGATGTTGACCGCCCAGTGGCGCCTCGTAACGTCCGGGATGACAACGTGGAGCCGGGACCCGTCCGGGAGGGCCGCATCCACGAACGGCGAAGACATATCGAGCCGGCGGCCAGAGCTTTTCAGCATGCGTTCCACCAGGTCCCGAACCTGCTGATCCGAGAGACTCAGGGATGTGAGTTCAGATTCGCCGTTCCGCGCCACGTAGATTTCACTGGGTGCGTTGATCCATATTTCTTCGATGGCGGGGTCATCCAGCAGTGGCTGCAACGCGCCGAAACCAGCAACGGCGTCGTACACGTGCCGGCGGGCTGTCTCCAGGGGGCCGATCGGAGGAAGCGGTCCCATGAGCGCACGCTCGTCGTAGTCGCTGACCGCCGCTTCGACCAGGCGCCTGACCTCGCCGGCCTGCCGAAGCGGGTCCAGGCCTCGGCGCCGAATCAGTTCGCGGACCTCGTCCTCCACAATTCGAACAGCATCCATGAGTTCCCCAATACGACTGCCGCCCCCGACTGAGGCAGTACAACTGCGTTAACGCTATGGGACTTGCACATGTCAGCCAAGTCACATCGGCAAAGCTGTGGATAAAGCGAAAATTCGAGTGAATTCTGATTCACATTGGTAACACCAGAACCACTAGTCGCTCCATGCACACTGGTGTTATGGTAGGCGCGTTAAGTCAGACATATCTCACAGTTCGGTTATTCCTGCGGGATTCAGCTGTAGATGCGACCTAGTGACCTGTTCTTCGGGGCATGTCATTATTCCGGAGCGAAAAATGAAGCGGAACCCAGAACCCTTCCCACCCAACCATTGCATCCGGTTGGGGTCGCTACTGCTTGCTATGGCCTTGCTGACGGGTCCGGGCCTTGCCGTTCCGGCCAATGCCGTTGAACCGGCACCGACGGCAACCTCGGCCACTCCTACGGAAACCGCATCGCCGACTCCGGCACCATCGGTCCCTCCGACATCATCTCCCGCTCCAGCGCCGGTCGGGACGCAGGCACCGGCGCCCGCCCCGACTGCCCAGACCGCTCCCGTCGCCAAACCGGCCACCACGGCAGAACCGACCGTGGCCGCCCCCGTCCCGGACCCGAACTCCGACGCCGGCCGGGCAGCGATGGCGACGGCTGTCGGTCCCGGAGGAGCCGAGATGGGCCAGCGGTCCGCACGCGTCACGGCCTCCGCCAAACTGTTGCAGGGCACGAAGTCATTGACGACGCAGTCACTCGAAACCCAGGGCACCTGGTCCCCGACGTTCGGCGTCAAGGGACTGGACGTCAGCGCCTACCAGTCAAGCGTTGACTGGCTGCAGCAATGGAACATGGGGGTCAGGTTCGCCTACGTCAAAGCATCCGAAGGCAATTACTACACCAACCCCTCCTACAGCTCCCAGTACGACGGCTCGCGGAACGTCGGCATGATCCGCGGCGCCTATCACTTCGCCATCCCCAACTGGTCCTCGGGGGCGGACCAGGCCCGCTACTTTGTGCAGAACGGTGGCGGCTGGAGCCCCGACGGCTATACCCTCCCTCCCGTCCTGGATTTCGAATTCAACCCTTATGAGGGCCGGACCATCAACGGGTTCTACTTTGGCAACACGTGCTACGGAATGTCACCGGCGCAGCTGACCAGCTGGGTGCGGGACTTCGGCAACACCATGCTGGCCATGACCGGCCGCCTCCCCATGATTTACACCAATACATCCTGGTGGAAACAGTGCACGGCGGACGCCGCCGGCTTCGGCGATTATCCGCTGTGGATCGCCGCCTACCCGAGCTCCGCCACGAACGACGCCGGACCGGTTCCGTCCAGCTGGGACACGTACAGCATGTGGCAGTACAGCAGCACAGGACCCTTCGCCGGCGATTCGAACGTCTGGAACGGCGACTACGCTTCCCTTTCACTGTTCACGGGCACGCGGCCGCAAGGCTCGTTCGACACGGCAACCATCGAACGCACCGGCACCACCACCGCCCTCAAGATTCGGGGGTGGGCACTGGACCGGGCATTGCCAGGCGCCACCACGGAAGTGCATGCCTACGTAACGGCACCGAACGGGACGAAGACCCTGCATGAGTTCCCGGCAACAACGTACCGGCCCGACGTCAACAAGGTCCTGGGGCTGGGCGACTATCACGGCTTCGACAACCAGATTCCGATTAACGTGTCCGGAAAATACACCATCTGTGTCTACGCCATCGGCAAGTTCATCAACCCTGGCATAGGCTGCAAGTCGCTCACGGTGGACGGCGCCGAACCACCTATCGGCAGCCTGGACGAAGTGTCCGAACAGCGGTCTCCGGACAAGGAATCAATCAAAGTGCGCGGCTGGGCCGTGGATATGAGCCGTCCCTCGGTTACCGCCGAAGTCCACGCCTACCTCTACAGCCCGGACGGGAGCAGCACGCTCTACAAGATCCCCGCAAATACCTCGCGGCCGGATGTGGACCGGATCTGGTCAGTCGGCTCCAACCACGGCTTCGAAACCAATATCGACATCAAGAAGGCCGGCAATTACAAGCTCTGCGCCTATGCGATCGGGCTCTACCTCCACTCGGAACTTGGCTGCCGGTCCATTAGCATCGCTCCGGGCACGACGCCCGTAGGAACCTTGGATTCGGTCAGCGTTAAGAAGACCAGCACCCAGGCAGCTCTCAGCGTCCGCGGTTGGGCGATCGACTACGGCAACACGTCCGCGCAGATCCCGGTGCACGCCTACGTCCTGGCACCCGACGGCACCAGCACGCTGCACGAGTTCACGGCGACAAAGCCCCGCGCTGACGTCAACAGGATTCTCGGTGTGCCGGGCGACCACGGCTATGAAGCCGACCTCCCCATCAAAGCTCCCGGCAAGTACCGGGTGTGCACCTACGCCATAGCACTCAGCCCGGTCTCCCCCGGCAACCCGCTCCTCGGCTGCAGCTATATTGACGCCGGCTTCAGCGCCAGCCCGATCGGATACCTGGATTCGGTGGGAATCGAAACGGCTAATGGCGTTGCATCAGTCGTTGCTGCAGGCTGGACCGTGGACCGCGACGTGCCAACTGAGTCCCTGAGCGTTCACACCTATGTCACAGCACCGGACGGAAGCACCACCAACTTCGCGGTGATGGCCAACCAGCCTCGGCCGGACGTGAACCAGATTCTCGGGATCAGCGGCAACCATGGCTACACGGCAAAGAAAGCAATCAGCCAGCGCGGCAATTACCGGATCTGCACTTATGCCATCGCGGCCTCACCGTTCACCACCGGCAACTCGCTGCTGGGCTGCAAAAACATCTCGTACTAGGACGGGAAGTTGGTGCGGCACGGTTCCTGGCCGCCGCAACACGCGGGGTAGGATTCAAACTGGCCTAAAGCCGACTCGCATGGGCCACATGCCTGGACCCATAGGATCGGAGATCTCGCGTGGCTTCGAAAGCTGCACCCGCTTTGTTCCGCCGTTTTGGCGGTTTCGCAACATCGCTCGTGTTCTCTACCGTCATCAATCTCCTCGCCATCCCGTTCGTTATTTCCACGTTGGGCAAGGAGACCTGGGGCGAACTGGCATTGGCCCAGGCCACGGCAGCAATTTTCGGGATCGCCGTCGCCTTCGGCTGGGGAACCGTCGGAGCCGCCCTGGTGGCCTCACTGCCTGAGCGGGAGCGCCCGCAAATGTTCCTCGACTCCCTGGTCAGCAGGGCTTATCTCTTCCTGTTCGCCGCGCCCGTGATGTACTTCGTGATGCTGCTGATGGGCAAAATCGATCCTCCGGTAGCAGCCCTGGCGTCAGTGGCCTACGTTCTGCCGTTCGTCGGTGCCTCGTGGTTCTTCATCGGCCAGGCAAAACCGTGGAAGCTGTTCCTCTGTGACGTGCTCCCCCAGGGGCTCGGTATCGTGGCGGGCGTTGTGCTGATCCAGTTCTTCCCGCAGCCGGTGGTTTTTGTGCTTGCACTGCTGGTCTTTAACCTGCTGGCAGTCGTCATTGGCGCCGGCGGCGCACTCTCACGCGCAGGGCATCCGGTGAAGGCGGATCTTCGCGTCGTTCCGGCCATGAAACGCCTCCGCGACCAGAAATACGGCGTGATCGCGGCAGGCACGGGAAGCCTCAACAGCAACCTGCCGCTGCTCGCGGTGGGCCAGGTGGTTGCTGCCGCGCTCCCCCAATACGCCCTGGCAGACAAGCTTTTCCGCTTTGCTGTCGCCGGGTTCGGTCCCATCCTCCAGGTGATTCAGGGGTGGATCCCGGAGGCCGGACCGGCGAGAAGCTCCCACCGGATCCGGACCGTGGCCAGGATTGCCCCGATCGTCGGCCTGTTTGCCGGAGTCCTCCTCGCGCTCCTCACCCCCTGGGCGAGCCCGCTGTTCTCCGGCGGAGTCATCACTATCGACTACAGCCTCAGCATCCCCTTTGGATTGATCCTCGCCGGCGTCATTGTTGCCCAGGTAGTGGGCCTCGCCTGCCTCATTCCGCTCGGCAAGGGAGCCGCCCTGGCTAAATCGACAGCCATCGGCGCAGCCTTCAACGTTCCGATGATGTTCGTCCTCGGCATCTTCTACGGCGCCCCCGGCGTCGCCTGGGCGGTCGGCCTGGCCGAACTCGTCGTCGCCGGCTACCAGATCATGGTGGTCCGCGACAGCCTCAAGCACCTGGTCCAGCCGCCGGTCCCCACCGCGGAACAGCCACACTAGGCCGGCAGCTACTTCCGGCGCCCCTTGGTGAAAAGCTCAACCGGAACGCCGGCCACAAACTCAACGAAGCACGGCAGGGCAATGTCGCCGCTGCGAAGGCCGGAGACAAGCGCACGCGCAGTAGGCACCCACCCGTGGCCTGTTTCAAAAACAGCCACGCCACCTTCCAGTCCGGGAGTGCCCGCAGCAACCCGTTCCCGCAGGGCGTCAGCCATGACCCGGCGCCATCCGAAGCTCAGGTCGTTGGCCGTCCTGAGCAAGGCGAGCGGGCTGCTGCTGCCCTGGAATTTCCGGGACAGCGCAGTGACATGTTCGAAGGATTTGGCGATGCTCTTCCTGCCGCCGACTTCGCCGAGGACATTGCCGCCGTGCTGGACATAGTCCTGGACAACGTCTTCGACGACGAGCGCACCGCCGGTTGCCTTGGCGCAGACGGCCAGCCAATGGTCGTGTACCTGCGAGATGGTGTTCAAACGGGGAAACGGCAACGCCAGGTCAAGAAGATCCCGGCGGAAGACGCAAAGGCTTCCTGTCACCTGGTTCTGGGCAAGAAGCGCATCGAGACCGACATTCTGGCGCTGCGTTGATTCGGTCACCACCTCGTTGCCGGGCAAGCGGACAACGCGTGCCTGCCCGGCCACGAGGCTGACCTCGTTCAAACGCGGGAGCATCGATTCAATCTTCGACGGATACCAGGAGTCGTCCTGGTCCGACAACGCGATCCACGCCGCTTCGGCCGGAACGTGCTGCAGGACGCGTTCGAAGTTGCCGTAGAACCCCAGCCTGTCCTCGAACCCGAGTACCCGGAACCGCTCGTCGCCGCCGAGTTCCCGGTCCACGAAGTCACGAACTTCGGCAAAGCCGCCGTCCGCCGAAATGAGGCATTGGAACTGCGAATGCGTCTGGTTCTGGATGGATCGAAGCTGGGTCCTGAACAGTTCCCAGTCCGGCTGGTAGGCCGCCAGGGCGACCACACCGAAGGTAGTCGAATCGAAGCGCATGGATCGGACCGCTATTCCGCGGCCGTCCGCCGGCCGAGGTACGTCTCCAGAACGTCCTGGGAAGGCCTCGGCTTGAAACCCGAGTTCTTGATCTTGGTCAGGTCCAGCACGCTGTTCAGCGGCCGGGGCGCGGCCGCCTTGCCTTTGAAGTAGTCTTCCGTGCTGACACCGGTAACAGCGGTGCGCGGTTGTCCCGAGAGCTCATAAACGTCCGCGGCGATGTCGGCCCAGGACTGCGGTTCGCCGTCGTTGCTCAGGTTGTAGGTGCCGTAGTCGGCGCCGGATTCCAGGAGGTGCTGGATACCTGCGGCGATGTCTTCGGTGAAGCTGAGCCGGCCGATCTGGTCGTTGACCACGGACGGTTCGATGCCGCGGCCAGCCAGGGATGCCATGGTGCGGACGAAGTTGTTGCCTTCACCGATGACCCAGCTGGTCCGCACGATGTAGTGGCGCGGCACCACACTGACGACCGCGTCGCCGGCGGCCTTGGTCTGGCCGTAGACACCCAGCGGGGTGAAAGGCTCGGTTTCGTCGTGGCTCTCTCGGACGCCGTCAAAGACGTAGTCCGAGGAGACGTGCACCAGGGTGAGGTCATGTTCGACGGCGGTCCGGGCCAGCCGTGAAACGGCGGCAACGTTGACGGCCCAGGCAGCTGCCCGGCCTTCCGCAGTTTCCGCGGTGTCGACGGCGGTGTAGGCCGCGGCGTTGATGATCGTTGAGTAGTTCTTCCAGTTCCGCTCCGTGAACGACGCTTCGCTGCCGAGGTCGAAGCCGGCACGGCCGGCGAACTCAACGGTCGCGTCGCCGTCGTACAGTTCCCGGAGCGCCTTGCCGAGCTGGCCGTCGGCACCGACCACGAGGATCTTCTTCGCCGGCATCGGCACAACGTCCGCGAGGCGGGGGTGGGCCTTGTCCTTGTCGGAAAGCTCAGCCTCCTCCAGCGGGACGGGCCAGGCGATTGCGGCCGTCTCGTCCGCGAGGTTCAGGAATGTGTACTGGCCCTGCGCGTCGGCCGACCAGTGGTCGTTGACCAGGTAGGTGTAGGCGGTGTTGTCTTCCAGGGTCTGGAAGGCGTTGCCCACGCCGCGGGGAATGAAAATGGCCTGGCTCGGGTCCAGTTCAGCCGTGAAGACAGCCCCGAAGGACGGTCCTTCGCGCAGGTCCACCCAGGCGCCGAAGATCCTGCCCGTGGCCACGGAAATGAATTTGTCCCACGGTTCGGCGTGGATACCGCGGGTGGTGCCGGCTTTTTCGTTGAACGAAATGTTGTTCTGCACAGGGCGGAAGTCCGGCAGCCCGAGGGCCACCATCTTCTCCCGCTGCCAGTTTTCCTTGAACCAGCCACGGTTATCACCGTGGACCGGGAGGTCGTAGAGGACGACGCCGGGGATCGGGGTTTCGTGCGCGGTCAGCTTCTTGGAGAACTCGATCGACATCGTCTACTGGCCCTGTTCCTTGTACTTGGCTTCGGTCTGGGCCTTCTGCGGGCGCCACCAGTTTTCGTTCTCGCGGTACCAGGCGATGGTGTCTTCGATGCCGGCGTCGAAGTTGGAGAATTTCGGTTCCCAGCCGAGCTCGTCGCGGAGCTTGGCGGAGTCGATGGCGTAGCGCAGGTCGTGGCCGGGACGGTCCACGACGTGGTCGTAGGCGTCCGGGGACTGGCCCATGTGCTTGAGGATGAGCTCGACGACGTCCTTGTTGTTCTTCTCGCCGTCAGCGCCGATCAGGTAGGTCTCGCCGATCTTTCCCTTGGCGATGATGGCGAGCACGGCCGAGGAGTGGTCGTTGGCGTGGATCCAGTCGCGGACGTTCTCGCCCTTGCCGTAGAGCTTGGGCCGGATCCCGTCGATCACGTTGGTGATCTGGCGCGGGATGAACTTCTCCACGTGCTGGTAGGGGCCGTAGTTGTTCGAGCAGTTGCTGATGGTGGCCTGCAGCCCGAAGGAGCGCACCCAGGCACGGACCAGCAGGTCGGAGCCGGCCTTCGTGGAGGAGTACGGGCTGGAGGGGTTGTACGGCGTCTCTTCGGTGAACCGTTCCGGGTCATCGAGTTCGAGGTCGCCGTAGACCTCGTCGGTGGAGATGTGGTGGAAACGCTTGTTGTGCTTCCGGGCGGCCTCGATCAGCGTGTAGGTGCCGATGATATTCGTGTCCAGGAACGGGCGCGGGTCATGCAGGGAGTTATCGTTGTGCGACTCGGCGGCGTAGTGGACCACGACGTCGGCGTCTGCCACGAGCGTGTCCACCAGCGCGGCGTCGCAGATGTCACCCTGCACGAAGCGGAAGCGCTCCTCCGGGAGCCCGCTCAGGGATTCCAGGTTGCCTGCGTACGTCAGCTTGTCCAGGACAGTGACGTGATCATCAGTGTTCTCAAGAACGTAGTGGACAAAATTGGAACCGATGAAGCCGGCACCGCCGGTGACAAGGAGTTTCTGCATTCAGCCAGCTTACCGGTTGAGCAATGGCGTCCTAATCAGGACGGGACTCATTAGGACGGCCGGTGAAGGCGGCGCCATGCCTGCCCGATACAACGGAGCAGCATGATGCGTGCGCGGAGGATCACAGGCAGCGAGCGCCAGCTCCGCGGCGTGGCGTTGTCATCGTGGATCCTGCGCAGCAACGTTGACTTGTCCAAGTGCCGCATGGAGCCGGCCAGGTTTCCGCAGATGGCCAGCCAAAGGTCGTGGGACTCGTTCACGTAGCGGGGAACGGGCGTGAACACTGAGAGCATGTCGCGCCGGAAACCCATGCCGCAGCCGTAATAAGCCCGGTATCCCACGAGGATTCCGAGGATATTTGCGGCATGGCGCCGGCTGTCCCCGCCCCGGAGCCGCGGAATGTTCGGACGCGGGCCGTCTCCGAGCACGTCGAAATTGGAGGCCACCACCCTTGATGTCTGCAGCGCACCAAGCATAAGTTCAAGCCTGCCCGGCACCCACACGTCATCCTGGTCGGCGAGCAGAATGTATTGTCCCTTCGATGCCAGGGCTGCCTGTTCGAATGACCGGACGTAACCTTGGTTCACAGCCGCTTCAATGAGGCGGATCCTTCCGTCGTGGAAGGTCCGGATGTGTTCGACAGTGTCGTCAGGTGAAGCGTCGTCTACGATTACCAGCTCATCGTCCGGGCCGAGCTGGGCAAGGATGGATTCGAGCTGCTCCCTGATGTAGCGCCCGCCCCGGTAGCTCGCGAGGCAGACACTTACCCTCGTTTCCCCCTTGCCGGTGGTGCCCGGGACGTCCGTAGGATCTGTTCTCAATCTGGTCCTTCCGCCTGCGCAAGATAGTTCCGGGGCTCGCCGGGTGACGTCCGGAGGGCCCGTCCCATCTTAGGCTGTACTGCTCGGGCTCTCCCCCGCGGCGCCGCCGCCGACCCGAATCATGGAATTGATATAGTTTGGACACCATGGAATCCACCCCCAATCCGCGCGTTCTGGTCATCATGCCTGCCTGGAATGAATCGGAAGCCGTCGGTAATACCGTGCGGGAAGTGCTGAATACAGACTCCCGGTACGACGTTCTTGTCGTCAACGACGGATCCACCGACAACACTGCAGCCGTTGCCGCCGAGGCCGGTGCTACGGTGCTCAACCTTCCTTTCAACCTTGGCGTCGGCGGCGCTATGCGGGCAGGCTTCAAGTACGCACGCCGCTGTGGCTACCGCCAGGTGATCCAGGTGGATTCCGACGGCCAGCACGATCCGCGGAGCATCGACGAAGTCCTCGCAGGGCTTGCCCATGCCGACATCTCGATCGGTGCCCGGTTCGCGGACCGCGGGGACTACAAGGTCACGGGCCCGCGGAAGTGGGCCATGCAGCTGCTCGCCAAGGTAATTTCCGGGCTGGCCAAGACCCGCCTCACCGACGTGACCAGCGGGTTCCGTGCCGCCAACGTACGCGCTGTGGACCAATACCTTGACCACTATCCGGCCGAATACCTGGGCGACACCATTGACTCCCTCGTGGTCGCCATTCGCTCGGGGTGCACCGTGACTCAGGTGCCCGTGGAAATGCGTGCCCGGCAGGGCGGAAAACCCAGTCATAATCCGGCCAAGGCCGCCATATACCTCGGAAGATCGGTGTTCGCCCTGTTGTTTGCCCTGACCCGGAAGCGGTCCCACCTGGCCGTACCTGCTCCGCAAGCATCGGGAGCCTAGAGCATGGGAAACATTGCTGCCTTCCTGCTTGCCCTGGCTATTGTCGGACTGGTTGTCGAAATGCTCCGCCGGAAGAAACTCCGGGAGAAGTACGCTGCCCTCTGGCTGATCGTCGGCGTCGCCACGCTTGTCCTGGCAGCTTTCCCCCGCCTGCTCAACATCGTGGCGGAGTTCGTCGGCGTCCAGCTGCCCTCCAACTTGCTCTTCGCCATGAGCATCCTCATGCTCCTGGGCGTATGCCTCCACCTCTCGTGGGAAATCTCGGTCGTCGAAGACGAGACACGGACCCTGGCCGAGGAAGTGGCGATACTGCGGGTCCAGGTTGAAGCGCTCAGCACTGCGGCCAGCACCGACTCGCAGGTGCCCTCCGACTCGCTGGCAACAACGCCTGATACCGCCGGACCCCACGCGGCGAAGCCCGACACACAACACAAAGGTTCGGATTAACACATGCCACTGGATATTTTCATTCCCTACTGGGGCGATCCGGATTACATGAAGGAAACCGTCAACAGTGTCCTGGCCCAGGACAGCGATGACTGGCTCCTCACCGTCGTGGACGACGCCTACCCCGGCCATGAGATCAAGGACTTCATGGCCGGAATCTCCGATCCGCGCGTCAAGTACATCCGTAAGGACCAGAACGCAGGAATCACGGAGAACTACCGGACCTGCGTAGCCATGGCCACCGAAGAGGTGCTGGTGATCCTCGGCTGTGACGACGTCCTGCTGCCGAATTACGTCTCCACCATCCTCGATGCCCACAAGCGGTACCCCGGGGCGGCCTTGATCCAGCCTGGGGTGCAGGTCATCGACGAAGCGGGCCAGGTGGTGGTCACCCTTGTGGACACCGTCAAGCAGAAGCTCATCAAGCCCAGGGGCGGCGGACGCCAACTCGTCTCCGGCGAGGCCATCGCCTCCAACCTGATGCACGGCGACTGGCTCTACTGGCCGTCGCTGGCCTTCCGGACGGATAAAATCCGGCAGGTGGACTTCCGGGACGGCTTCCCCATCATCCAGGATCTCGCCCTGATCATGGACATGATCTACAACGGTGACCAGCTCCTGATCGAGCCGACCGTCTGCTTCCAGTACCGCAGGCACTCCAACAGTGCCTCATCCACCAAGCTTGTGGACGGTTCACGGTTCGCCGGCGAGCGGGAGTATTTCGCCGTGGCTGCCGCGCAGGCACAGGAACTCGGATGGAACCGGCCCGCCCGGTCAGCACGGCTGAGGTTCACATCGCGTGCGCACGCGGCGTCCCTGCTCCCCAAGGCAGTGCTCAGCAAGAACTCCTCTGCCGTCAAGGCCCTGGTCCGCCACACCTTCGGCAAGTAACACCGTTCGCTACGAAAGGTCCCAAGTGACTTCCTCTTCAACTTCCGCCCGTCCTGGCGGCACCGTCCTGGTCACCGGCGGCGCCGGGTTCATCGGCTGCGCCATCTCCGATGCCCTCGTCAGCGCATTCGACCGTGTGGTCGTCGTCGACAATCTCCACCCGCAGATCCATGCCACGGGCGAGCGTCCCGAGCAGCTGAACCCGGCAGCCGAACTGGTCGTTGCGGATGTAACGGAGGCGAAGACCTGGGACGCCGTCCTACAGGACGTGACTCCCGACGTCGTCATTCACCTCGCGGCGGAAACCGGAACCGGTCAGTCCTTGGAAGAGTCCACCCGGCACACTCTCGTCAACGTTGTGGGGACGTCGCAGCTCCTGGACGGCCTCAACCGCCACGGCAAGCTTCCCCGCCGGATTGTCTTGTCCTCCAGCCGCGCCGTGTACGGCGAAGGCGCCTGGAAGGATGCCGACGGCCGAGTCTTTTACCCGGGTCAGAGGACAAGCGAAACCCTCGACAAAGCACAGTGGGATTTCCCGGGTGCCTCGCCTGTTGCAATGAAGGCGTCCGAGACTTTCCCCGCCCCAGTGAGCGTCTATGGTGCCACGAAGCTCGCCCAGGAAAATGTCCTGCAGGCATGGGCGAAGTCCTACGGCGTGGAGACCGTGATCCTCCGCCTTCAGAACGTATACGGTCCGGGCCAGTCGCTGATCAACCCCTACACGGGCATCATGAGCCTGTTCTGCCGGATGGCCATGGGCGGCAAGTCCATCCCCCTTTACGAGGACGGCGAAGTGCGCCGTGACTTCATCCTGATCGACGACGTCGCGTCGGCCATTGTTGCCGGTGCGGTCTCCCCCACCGTCCAGGGCGAACCGATGGACATCGGATCTGGCGAGTTCCAGACCATCGGCACCGCCGCCAAGCTGATTGCGGAGCACTACAACGCTCCCGAGTCGCACGTGACCGGCCAGTACAGGCAGGGCGATGTGAGGCATGCTTGGGCCGACATCACCGCCGCCGAAAAGGTGCTGGGCTGGACGCCGAAGTACAACCTTGCCCAGGGAATCGAACTGCTGGCCACATGGATTGACGCGCAGCCAGACGTCAAGCCTGCCTGATCCGGCGAGCGAATGTCGTCCAACGCGACCACTGCGGTTGTCAGCCTGTTCAACGCCGACGAGCACGTCCTGGCCAACGCCTCCGCCCTACTGGCCCAGGTCAACCGTGTGGTGGTCGTTGACGACGGCAGTTCCCGGGACCCCGGCCAGATTCTTGGGCAGCTTCAGGATCTCGGCTGCACCGTGGAGCGGCTCGCCGTAAACTCGGGCATCGCCGCGGCGCTGAACGCCGGGATTGCGGTGGCCCTGGCGTCAGCAGAACGGCCCGCCTTCATCCTCACCATGGATCAGGACAGCCTGCTCGACGGCGGCTACGTCGCCGCTCTCGAAGAGTCGGCACTGGCCGCTGAACAGGCCGGAGTCCGTGTCGGCATGGTCGCTCCGGCCTCGATCAGGGGGCTCCCGACCCGGCGCGCCGGCGTCGTGAACGGCGTGCAGCTGGGGGGCGAGCCGATCCAGTCGGGTCTGCTGCTGCCGGTTTCAGTCATTGAGGAACTCGGGCCCCTGCAAAGCGACCTGTTTATCGACGGCGTGGACACCGAATATTTCCTGCGGACCCAGTCAGCCGGTTTCAAGACCGTGATTGCTCCGAAAGCAGCCCTTGGCCACTCCCTGGGAACCATGACGCAGGCCCGCCTGTTCGGTACGGACCTTGCCCTGCGGGGCCGCCCCGTCAGGGTGCGGACCGCAGCATCGTGGCGCTATTACTACCTGTTCAGGAACCGTATCCTGCTCGCGAGGAAATACGGACGCCAACACCTTTGGTGGGCGATCAAGGGTTTCCTGGCAGACTACCGGCACCTGGCGATCGTGACGCTGCTCGCCCCGAACAGGTGGGAACGGTTGTCCTCCGCCATGGCGGGGATTGCCGACGGCATCGCAGGTCGGGCCGGAAAACGACGCGTCAGCTAGATTCAGGGGCACGGCACGCCGGGTAATTACGATTGGGGGCAGGTCCGTGAGGTCAGCGTTGCAGCAGGAGTCGCGGCGTCCGCGCCGGGCTGCCCGGAAGTTCGAGGCAAGCGCTCAAGGGCGGGGACCGAAGTTTCGGTCCCTCCGCGGACCAGCCGCGTTTGTCGCGGCTGCATTTGTGATCGTCGTTCTCCGCCTGAACGGCCTGCTGGACGGAATCCTGGGCCTGTTTTTCGCAGCCGCACTTGTTGTACTCCTTCCGACGGCGAAGCGATTATCCCTCCGGCTGCTCCTCAACGGCCTCCTGGCCATGGGATTCGCGCCTCTCACCTGGTGGGTGCCGGAACGCGTCCTCGGAATCGACCACGGCACACTGCTGATGGCCCTGACAGCCGGGACGATTTCATGGTGGATTCTTTCGACGAAGCCATCCCGGCCGAGACTCCGGCGCCTGATGCCGGGGGTGAAATGGATCGACGCTGTTCCCTTCCTGGCCGGAGGGCTCGCCGCAAGTTCGCTCGGCACCATGCTGGCGGTCAGGTCGGCCCAGGATGCTTTGTCGCTCATGACCGACAAGTGGGACTACCAGTCGCACTTCAACATTTACTTCATGATCCGCAGCCATGGCGGCGTCATTCCGACTATCCCCGGTCCTTCCTCCGGGGGCACATGGGGCTTCGCGGAGTATCCCCAGGGATTTCATGCCCTGCTGGCAACCTTCGCTGACCTCATCCGGCCCGATAGCGGCTCCCTCGACGCCGAGTTGATTTCCTTTGTTAACCTCCAGGCCGCCGTCTGCGTGGTGACGGTTGTGCTGGTCATGGCCGGGCTCTGTGCCCTGCCCGCGATCCGGCGGCGTCCCGCCGCGATGGCGCCGGTCACCGCCGTGGCTGCAAGCGCCTGGATCTTCGGTCCAGGTTCGCTTCCCGTCTACGACGGCTTCGCCAACTTCTACCTCGCATGCGGCCTGGCGACCGCAACGGTGCTGGCTCTGCTGAATTTCCCCCGCAGGATTCCGCTTTGGGGGCTGGCTGCCGTTGGCGCCGGCCTGGTCGGTGTCGCCAACAACTGGGTTTTGCTGGTCAGCCTCGTTGCGGTCGCTTGCATGGGCCGGCTCTGGCATGTCCTTCGGCGGCCAGGGACCTATCCACGGTCATGGTGGTGGCCGGCCGGCGTCGTGGCAGCGTTCACTATCGCAGGGGTGCTGCTGCCGGTAATCCAGCTATCCCCGCTGGTGCGACAGAGCCAGCAGATACTCGGCCTTACCGGGGGAATCGAACTTCCCGACTTTGGGATAGCCCTCGCAGTCATCACGTTCGCGGTGGCCCTCGGATTCGCCAACATCGCGGTTGCCGTGGCCAGCCCATCGCTTGAAGCCGAACGGCGAGGATCGGCATTGGCATCGTTCGGGCTCTTTGTTCCCATCGGGCTCTGTCTCTGGCTCGCCGTCTCGCAAAGCGCGGACGGCGGCGCTGTTTCCTACTACTTCTACAAGTACTTGATTGCCGTACTGCTGTTTGCATGGCCGGTGGCCGTGGCCGCAGTGGCATCCATCCTGCCTCCGCCGTCGTCCGGGTTCGCCCCTGGAAACGACAAGCGTTTGACGGCAGCCTTATGCGTCCTGGCCCTGGCGGCAACCCAGTTCTTCGGTTTCTCGGTGACAGGTCTGGACGACGCAGGGCTCCCGCCGACAGCGCGGGCCATATCCCAAATGGAAAAGCAGGCGGCACGGCTGGAGGCAACGCCGGACTACGTTGCCCGGCTCCTGGCCAGTGCACGCCAGCCGCAACCGGACGAAACCATCTACATCGTGGCGCAGGGCACGATGGACAGGGTGCTTGCGGCCCGGTGGCATTGGACCCTGCGTGGAAACTCCACGTCAAAGACGACGGCATTGAGCCCGGCGATCGGTGCCATCTACAAGGACTACAGCCACGCACCCGAAATCATTGCGCAGCTCCTTGCGGACGATCCGGCTGTCTCGGTGATCGTTGACCCGGAGCTCTACGAACCCGTCCGCCAGCACCTGATCCTGAAAGGCCTCGAAGGGCGGCTGATACGCCTTGCCGGCTTTTAGCCCGTCACAGGCGACAGGCCTCTAGACGCTTTTCTTCGCCCGGCGCATTACCGGGCGTTCAATGAACAGCCAGCTGGCGGCTGCCAGCGGAATAGTGCACAGGGTCGCGGCGATGGTGAACCACCAGACTCCCCAGTGATACGCGCCGAAAACCGCGAGCAACTGCTGAACGGGAAACGCGTAGATATACGCCCCGTAGGAGATGTCATTCTTTGCGACCATCGCAGGCTGCGGCAACCAGGTGGATATCCACAGGAGTCCGTACGCAATAAACGGCGCCGCGAGCTGCCCGCCGAACCCCGGAACCCACAGAATCAATGCAGCAGCTATCGCGACAGCCACGGGACCTGCCACCCGGTGGATGCCAAGACGTGAACTCAGCACCTGGACTACGGCACCGCCGAGGAAGTACGGGATCAGCCGGGCCGCCAGTTCAAAGTCCAGGTTGGACTGCATGTAGGGCTTGAGCATGCCGATATTTGCCCACAGCACAACGCTGAGTCCAAACGCGGCAATGACGGGCCACGGGGTCTTCTTGACGATCGGCAGGAACCCGAGGAAGGCCACGAGCAGGTAGCACATGAACTCGAAATACAGCGTCCAGAGCGACCCGTTCCAAGCTCCCGGGTAGGGAACCGCTGCAGGTGTGCCCGCGATGTCGTAGCTGACAATGCGGAGCGAGAGGTTTGCGAATATCGAGTTCAGCGGCGTGGTGGGCGTGGACATGAACCCCAGCAGGTTCCCGCGCTGCACCAGGTAGGCAACCGGTGCAAAGACAAAAGCCATCATGACAAGGCACACGATGAACGCCGGGAAGATCCTGGCCACACGGTGCACCAGGTACGGGCCGATCCGGTTGCTGAACCTGCTTGCCGTGATCAGATAGCCGCTGATGCCAAAGAACCCGGCGACGGCCCACCCGCCCAGATTCTCCCCTTGGAAGGTCGGCCCATTCCCCGCACCAACGATGTGCCAGCTGTGCGCGAACAGCACCGCCAGTGCAAGAACCAGCCGGATAAGGTTGAGGCTGTTTCCCCTGGGGTCGAGTGCCCGCCCCAGTTGGGGCGCCGGAACGGCCTTGGGTTTCAGAGTGAGAGTGCTCAAACCTTTGCTTCCTTTGGGTGTCGGCAGACGGTCCATTCTACAGCGTTTGGCGTCTCGGCCTTCGGTACGGGAGGATGGGGACCATGCGTGGAATTATTCTGGCCGGCGGAACTGGGTCCCGGCTGCACCCGATTACTCTTGGCATCAGCAAGCAGCTTGTCCCTGTTTACGACAAGCCGATGATCTACTATCCGCTGTCCACGCTCATTCTTGCCGGCATTCGCGACATTCTCATCATCACCACTCCCCACGATGCAGATCAGTTCAAGCGGCTGCTCGGAGACGGTTCGCAGTTCGGTATCAACCTAACTTACGTGCAGCAGCCCTCTCCGGACGGCCTGGCACAGGCGTTCATCCTTGGAGCAGACCACATCGGCGACGAGACGGTCGCCCTGGTGCTTGGTGACAACATCTTCTATGGCCAGGGCATGGGCACCCAGCTCCGGCGCCACGCTGACATCAAGGGCGGTGCGGTGTTCGGCTACTGGGTCAATGATCCGAAAGCGTACGGTGTCGTTGAGTTCGACGACGACGGCAAAGCACTCTCCCTGGAGGAGAAACCGGCAAAGCCGCGCAGCCACTACGCCGTTCCCGGCCTCTACTTCTATGACAACGACGTCATCGACATTGCCCGGAACCTCAAGCCCTCCCCTCGCGGCGAGCTCGAGATCACCGACGTGAACCGTGCCTACCTGGAGCGCGGTGATCTTCAGGTGGAGATCCTCCCCCGCGGTACAGCGTGGCTGGACACCGGAACATTCAACGACCTCAGTGACGCCTCGAACTTCATCCGTACGGTTGAAAACCGCCAGGGACTCAAAATCGGCGCCCCCGAAGAAATCGCCTGGCGCCAGGGTTTCCTGACCGACGACGAACTTCGCGAACGTGCTGAACCGCTGGTCAAGAGCGGCTACGGAAGCTACCTTCTGGGCCTCTTGGAGAACTAGGGCATCTCCGGCCAGCTGGCGGGACTACCGCCGTCGTATTTTCGAGTGGAGTCTCAATGAGTTGGTTTGCTACCGTGCCCGTCGTTCTGGCGTGCCTGCTTTTGCTGTTTGCGCCGGGCACGCTGGTGCTCGCCGGACTCGGGCTGCAGCGCTGGTCCTACCTGGCCCTCGCGCCCGTTCTGACCGTCAGCCTCGCAGCGGTCACTGCCATAGCGGCACCATATCTGGGAATCGGCTGGTCCCCCCTTCCAGTTGCCGTCACCACTGTTCTGGTCTCCGGCGTGCTCTTCGGAGTCCGCAAGATCCGTAGTCATAGCGCCGGGCCCGGCGCGTCGCTCCGCGCACGTCGGGCACTGCGTAAGCCGGCCAAAGCGGACATCGTAGCTGCCGTGGGCTTCCTCGCAGGCTCGAGTGCCATCGCGCTGCAACTCCACCGGGCTTTCGGCAGGCCGGAAAACATCTCCCAGACGTTCGACAATGTCTTTCACCTCAATGCGATCCGATACATCCTGGATTCGGGCAACGCTTCGTCCCTGACCCTTTCCGGCATGACCAGCGGCGACAGCCCGCCCTATTTCTACCCTGCCGCGTGGCACGGGCTGGCATCCCTCCTGGTCCAAATGACCGGCGCCCAGATCAGCGTCGCCGTCAACATCGTCAACCTGTGCGTTGCCGCGGCCGTCTGGACCGCAGGCTGCATGTTCCTGGCGCGGACAGTCATCGGACCCAACGCCTACGCCGTTGCCTCCGCCGGAGTGCTGGCCGCCGGGTTTGGATCATTCCCGTTGCTGTTGCTGGACTTCGGGGTGCTCTACCCGAACTTCCTGTCCGTCAGCTTGATTCCGGCCGCGCTGGCAAGCGTCAGCATATTCTTTGGCGTCAGCGATGCTCCGGGCCCCATGGGGATGGCACGGTTCGTCCTGGCCCCCGTGGCCGCAATCGGCGTCGCCCTGGCGCATCCAAACGGGTTCATGTCCCTGCTGGCCTTGTCGATCCCCATCCTTCTGGTGTCCTTCGTCGCGTTCTCGCTGGCAAGGTACAGGAACGGTCATGGCCACAGGGGAACCCTTCTCATGGGGGCCGGACTGCTTGGAATTCTCGGCGTCATCGCCGTCATGTGGAAGTACATTCGTCCGCCCGCGGCGGCGGCAACCTGGCTTCCTTTCCAGACACCCGGCCAAGCCGTGGGTGAGATCCTCACCAACTCCGCAATGCAGCGTCCGCCAGCATGGGCTGTCAGCATCCTGCTGATCACCGGCGTTGTGGTCCTGTGCCGCCGTCACAAGCGCATCTGGCTCCTTGGCTCGTTCGCTGTCATAGCCGCCCTGTTCATCGTTGTCTCCGCCGGGCCCACCGGGTGGCTGCGCAATACGCTGACCGGCGTCTGGTACAACGACAGTTACCGCCTTGCGGCCCTCCTGCCCGTTGCCGCCGTCCCGCTGGCAGCCGCCGGAGCGGGCTGGCTTGTCGGAAAGCTTCAGCACATCTGGGTGACGCACCGTGACTCGCTGAAGGCCGTCCCTGCCGGAATCCGGAAATCCCGCCTCATGGTGTCCGCTGTGGTGCCGCTGGCACTCCTTGGCCTGATCCTGGCCGCCCAGACAGTGCCGCTGGGTGCTTCCATCCAGTCGGCCAAGGTCAATTACTCAACAACCCCGGACTCCGCCCTGGTCAGTTCAGACGAGATGGCCCTGATCGACGAGCTGGACGACATCGTCCCCGCCGATGCAACCATCGCCGTCAACCCTTGGACCGGAGGCGCAATGGCCTTTGCGATCGCCGACCGCAACACCACGTCCAAGCACACGCTCACCACGTACACGAAGGCCACCGAACTGCTGAACGACAAGTTGCGGGAGGCTGGCACCGATCCTGCCGTTTGCGACGCCGCCCGCGCGGACAACGTCCGCTATGTCCTCGATTTTGGAACGCGGGAAGTCCACGGCGGAAACCATGGTTTCGTAGGCCTGCAGATACCCGACGCAACGCCCGGGTTTGAACTGCTGGCCCGCCACGGTGACGCCAAGCTGTTTGAAGTGACCGCCTGCTACTGACGTTTTAGAGCCGGAGCATCCTCGCCAGCGGCGATGCGAGCGTCCTGGCATAGCTGTTGGTCATGTGGTTGTCCCGATAGACCATCACGTTGCCGATGACGGACGGGCAGCGGCCGTCGGTGCAAAAGTACGGGTACAGGTCGACTACGTCCACACCGGGAACCCTCGCGGCAGCCGCAGGCAAGGGATCGACCGGGCGGTCCCCGACGGGCTGCTGGATGACGCAGGCGTCCGAGCCGCTGCCGTTCGCCTGCACGCAGTCCGGTGCGGCGAACTCGGGATACGGAATATCCATTACGACCGAGACCCTGATTCCGGCGTCCCGAAGCGGCTTCAGCAGGCCCGCATAGCCCGAGACCAGGGCCTCCGGGTCCTTCCACCCCCACTGAAGGGCCCGTTCGTAGCCTGCGGGCGTCATGCCCGAGACCACTACCAGGTCAGGTTTCAGGCGCAGGATCCGGCCCAGCGTCTCCCGGTTCTGGTTGGAGCAGTTGTGGAAGACCGTGTCTGCGGATTCCGGCGGGGCCAGGGTGAACGGGCAGCCGTTCCGGACCATCGCGTGGACGTTCCAGCCGGACTGCTCCCCCACCAGCAGCAACGGATCCACCAGTTGCGCTGCGTGCGAGTCACCAACGACGATCATGGTCTTCCCGGCGTCGGCACTCCCGTAGCGGCACTTCTCCTCGCCCATTTTCGCCGGGTCGAACGCTCCGCATTCGTTGCCGCCTGTCACGGGAACATCCTTCATCGCCACGGCCGGATCGGGCCGCACCGCCAGTCCTGAAGGCACCGCCGCCGGCCGGTCACCATCGAGCGCCATTGCTCCCGGATACTGACGCAAGTTAAGGGCCCCGTCCAGCTGCTGAGATTTCGCCTCAACGATTCCCCAGGGAGCGAGTGCGGTCAGCGTGGTAGCTGCAACCAGCCCGGCTGCCATGACAAAGGCCTTGCGATGGCCCCTGTGCCTCGACCCTCGGACGGGGACCTCCACGCCACCGTGCCCGCCATCGTGGCGGAACTTCTGCTCGACAAGGTAGTAGGACGCCACCGCCGCCACCAGACTGATGGCGGCCATTGCGGAGCCATGCAGGAGCCCCGGTGCCCTCCCCAGGAAGAACACATACAGTACAACCACGGGCCAGTGCCACAGGTAAAGGGAATAAGAGATGTCCCCGAGGAACTTCGCCGGACCGGTTGAGAGCAGCGAGGACGCGCTGAACCGGCCGTTACCCGGCTTCACTACCGAGGCGGCCGCTGCAGAGTGGTTGCCCGCCGCCGTCGTGCCTGCGGCCAGAACGAAAACGGTGGCCGCAACGGGTAGCAGTGCGACGTAACCCGGGAAGGCCATGGACGTGGAGAACGTGAAGGCGCACCACGTAACGCCCAGTAGTCCGGCCCATCCGAGGAGCATTCGTAACCGCTCCCCAAGCTGGAACCGCGGAAGAACCAGCGCCAGGATCCCGCCCAGCCCAAGTTCCCACATACGGGTAGTGGTGGCGAAATAGGCGACGTCGTGGTCGGAGACCGAGAAGAAGGCGCTGTGGAGGAACGACGCCGCGGACAGTGCAACCAGCAGGTAAAGGCACAGCGACTTCTTGGCCATCCCGGTCCTTGTTGCCCACGCGGCCGCGGCGATCAGGCAGAGCGGGATGATTACGTAGAACTGCTCCTCCACGGCCAGCGACCAGTAGTGCTGGACCGGAGAGACGAGGGCCGTGGCTCCTTCGTAGCTGCCGGAACCGAAGGCCTGGTTCCAGTTCTGCACCTGGAGGGCGGCCATGATCACGTCAAAGGAAATTGACTGCCAGCGGCTCTGCGGGAGCAGCAGCACCATGGCCGCCAGCGTTGCCACCAGGACCAGGCTGGCTGCAGGGAGCAGCCGCCTGATCCGTTTGGCGTAGAAAGACCGGAGTGCGATTCGTCCGGTCGCTTCGATTTCGCGCACGAGCGATCCCACAATGAGGAAACCCGAGATGACGAAGAATACGTCCACGCCGACGAAACCGCCGGGCAGCACCGCCGGCCAGATGTGGTAGATAATCACCAGCCCCACGGCCACTGTCCGGAGGCCCTGGATGTCGCGCCTGGGTGCAGGACGGTTCGGGGCTGGCGGCGCAGCAAGGGATGCGGGCGCGGGCAGAGCGGGCACAACTATCCTTCCGGTTGAGAGCGATAGTTGTCCGCTCCGTTGCTGGACTATCCGTACGAAACGGATTGGTGCCGTGGCTGGCCGGCGACGGCGGCGCCGGAACTCTGGTTAGCCGGACCCCTGGCTAGGAGCGCAGCAGCGCCACGGCGTCGTGAATTGAACCGTCAAACTTTACGACGCCGTGCTCCAGCAGGATTCCGCGGGCACAAATGCGGGAAACAAGGTCGAGGTCATGGCTGACCACCACGAGCGTCTTGCCGTTCTGTGCGAGTTCCTGGATTTTGCTGATGCATTTCCGTTGGAACGGCTCGTCACCGACCGCAAGGATCTCGTCGATGAGGAACACCTCCGGGTCGGTGTGGACCGCCACGGAAAACGCCAGCCGGAGATACATACCCGAAGAGTAGAACTTCACCTCGGTGTCAATGAACTGGCCGATTTCGGAAAACTCGACAATGTCATCGAACCGGTCGTTGACCTGTTGCTCGGTCATGCCCAGGATGGCACCGTTGAGGAACACGTTGTCGCGGCCCGAAAGATCAGGGTGGAATCCCGCGCCCACTTCGATGAGGCCGGCGACGCGGCCCCTGGTCCGCACTGTGCCGGAGTCGGGCAGCATCACGCCGGAAATGTGCTTCAGCAGCGTGGACTTCCCCGAGCCGTTCAGTCCCAGGAGCGCAACCGTCTCTCCCGTTTTTACCTCTACGGAGACATTCTTCAATGCATGGAACTTCTCGGACAGGTCGCCCTTTCGCCCTTTGGCGAGCCAGACGACGGCTTCCTTGATAGACCGTGTGTGGCGAAGCACGAACTGCTTGCTGATGTCAGAGACTTCGATTGCGTTGACCACTCACAGCTCCTGCGCGAAGCGGCCTTCGAGCCGCCGAAAGGTTAATTGGCCCAGGACGAGGACCAACAGGGCAACGCCCAGTCCGACCGGTGTCCAGAGGCTGAACAGGTTCGGCGGAACGGCCGCGGAGCCGTCCGTCGTCGGGAACCAGAAAGCATAGTGGAACAGCTCGACGCCGATCGTCACCGGGTTGGCCTGATAGACCGCGAAAGCCGCGGCGCCAAGCTTCTCCTGCACCATCGTCCATGCGTACATCACCGGCGACGCCCAGGTGGCCACCATCAGCAGCATGTCCACGAGGTTTTCGGAGTCGCGGAAATAGACGTTGGCTGCGCCGAACAACAGCCCCAGACCGGTTGCCAGCAGGCCGACGATCACAAAGCCGGCGACCGCGGCCAGGAGCTGGAACACGTCCGGATGCCATCCTGCGATGAGGCAGCCCGCCACGAGAACCACAAGTTGCGGGAAAAAGTGGACACCTGACACCCAGACGGACGCGACGGGGAACAGCTCGCGCGGGAGGTAGATCTTTTTGATCAGGTTGCCGTTGTTGACTATTGACCGGGCCGCGTTACCCAGCGCCTCGGAAAAGAAGTTGATCAGGACAATGCCCGAAAACAGGTACACGGCGTAATTGGACAATCCCTCGGGGTTCCTCGGACTGCGTTCAAGTCCGAGGAACACCCCCAAAGCCACGTAGAAAACAATGAACTGCACACCGGGCTTCACGTAGGACCACAGGAGTCCAAGAACGGAGCCCCGGTAGCGGACCTTGAGTTCCTTCCGCACCAGGAGTTTCAGCAGGAACCCCGACTGGCGAAGATCGCGCAGGCCGCCGCCCAGTCCGGGCGTGGTTAGTTCCCCAGGAGTAGTCGCGCTCACTTGATCTCGTTCTGAGTGTGCTGCTCGAACGTCTTCCTCCAGGACTCAATCGACGTGAGGTCGTTCATTGCAGCCTTGTACTTCTTGCTGAGCGCCGGCCAGTCCTTCAGGAGTTCAGCGTGCAGCCGTGCGCTTTCAGCCAGCATCTTCCGAAGCTGTTTCGGATCGCGGCGGTACCAGGACGCACCGGTTCCTTCGGCGTTGGACACTACTGCGCTGTCGTACTGGGCCATCCGCCACCAGCGGTTGTCCTGGTGGGCAACAGTCGCCTGCGGCCGCTCGGCGCTGGAACCGCTAACCGGAGTGGCAAGCTGCCGGATGACAGTCTTTGCGGCCCACGGCAGCAGCGATACCTTGGACGGCTGCGATATCCCGTGTCCCCGGCGAGGGGGCTTGTCCATCTTGGGTGCAGGGAATTCATCCGGATCGGGGCGGATCACTGAATCCGAGTAGCCGGACATCATTTCCCGGATCTGCGGCAGCTTGGTCGGGAGCAGCTCCCGCAGGGCTTCGGGGCCCCTAAGGATGTCCTCGAGCGCCCAGCCGCGGCCCTGGGCCGTGGCGTACTGCATCGACACCATGTGCTTCACGTCGATGTACTGTGATTCCCGGACAACTCGTCCGCCATGTTCATAAGGGCTGTGCAGCAGGGCCGCAATGACGCGGTTGCGGGCATGGAAGTAAGCCTGCCAGCCCACCAGGTCGTCCTTGTCGATCCAGGAGACATGCCAGACGGCCGAGCCGGGCAGGGAAACCGTGGGGAACCCGTGGGCCTTCGCCCGAAGACCGTATTCGGAGTCGTCCCATTTGATGAACAGCGGAAGGGAGAGCCCGATTTCGCGAATGACCTTCGTGGGGATCAGGCACATCCACCAGCCGTTGTAGTCCACGTCGCAACGGCGGTGCAGCCAGGACGTCTGGCGGAGGTTCGACGACATGAAGTCGTGCCCCAGGATCATTTCCTCGCTGGGCAGCGAGGGCTGGAACCGGTAGGGGTTCACAATCTCGCCGAACGTGTGCAGAACCGTCCGGTTGTAGAGGTCGAACATGTGCCCGCCCACGATGGTCGGGGTCTTGCAGCGGTCCGCGAAGGTCAACAGGCGGATGATGCTTTCCGGTTCGACAACGACGTCGTCATCCATCAGCAGGACGTAGTCGCTGCCGTTCTCCACTGCCTCAAACATCCCGCGGGCAAACCCGCCGGAGCCTCCGAGGTTGGACTGGTTAATGATCCGCAGTTTCCCCTGCAGGGAATCCTGGACCTCGTCGAAGCCCTCGGCATCCGCGACCTTCTGCGATCCCTGGTCCACGATCAGGATTTCCTTGACGTGCTCCAGTGCCTCGCCGTTCTCGGCGAGGAGCCTCAGGTTGTTGAGGCAGAAGTCGGTCTTGTTCAGCGTCGTGATCTGCAGGGTTACAGAACCGGCATTGCTCTCGGCTGCCGGGCCCTGCCATTCCGCGTCGAGCATGACGAGCGGTTCCGAGCCGGCCACGAGGTCGAACCAGTACCAGCCGCCGTCGCCGAACGGCGCGAGGGACAGATCGAAGAAGTTCTCCGAGATTCCTTCGACCCTGCGGGTGTCCACACGCTGGAGCGATCCCCGGGCGTTGGACTTGTAGACGATGACCGAGCCGGTGCCCTGGGTGCGGACGTGGAGGCGAATTTTCTCAACAGTGGTCCACCGCCGCCAGTAGCTGGCGGGAAACGCGTTGAAGTAGCTGCCGAAGGAAACCCGCTCGCCGGACCGCACGGACGTGGAGAACCGGGAAAGGAAGTCCTCCACATGGGCTTCCTTGGTAGGGCTGCTGAAGGCCTGCGGTTTGCTGGCCTTTCCGTCGCGGTCGCCGACGGTGGGCAACTGGATGCCGGTGGCCGTGCCCATGTCCATGTACAGGGGCACCGTGTCCATCTGGCTGGAGCTCGGCAGGATGACGCGCTGAAGCGTATCCCAACGCTGTTCGCTGGACTCCAGGCTGTCGGTGCCCTTCGGGCTTTCGGTTGAGACACTCATGCGTCTACGCCTCCGCTTTCAAGCTTTGCGCCACTCTCAAAATGCGGCCGGATCTGGTTGTCAAACATGGTCAGGGCTGAGCCGATTGCCATGTGCATGTCGAGGTACTTGTACGTGCCCAGGCGGCCGCCGAACAGTACATCGCTCTCCGCAGCCGCGAGGTCGCGGTACTTCAGCAGGCGTTCGCGGTCGGCGGCAGTATTGATCGGGTAATAGGGCTCATCGCCCTTCTCCGCCGCGCGGGAGAACTCGCGCATGATGACGGTCTTTTCCGTCTGGTAGTCGCGCTCGGGGTGGAAATGGCGCGGTTCGATGATGCGTGTGTAGGGGACGTCGTCGTCGTTGTAGTTGACCACCGACGTTCCCTGGAAGTCGCCGACGTCGAGCACTTCTTCCTCGAAGTCGATCGTCCGCCAGGACAGGTCGCCTTCCGCGAAGTCGAAGTACCGGTCCACCGGCCCCGTGTAGATCACCGGGATCTGGCCGACGACCTTGTTCTTGCTGTACTCGTGCGACTCATCGAAGAAGTCGGTGTTGAGCCGGACCTCGATGTTCGGGTGCTCCGCCATCTTCTCGATCCACGCGGTGTAGCCGTTGGTCGGCAGTCCCTCGTACTTGTCGTTGAAGTAGCGGTTGTCGTAGTTGTAGCGCACCGGGAGGCGGGAGATGATACCCGCGGGCAGGTCCTTCGGATCCGTCTGCCACTGCTTGCCGGTGTAGTGCTTGATGAACGCCTCGTACAGCGGCCGTCCGATCAGCTGGATGCCCTTGTCGTTCAGGTTCTGGGGATCGGTGCCTGCGAGCTCGCCGGCCTGCTCCTTGATGAGGGCCTGCGCCTGTCCCGGCGTGAGGTTAGCGCGGAAGAACTGGTTGATCGTGGCCAGGTTGATCGGCAGCGAGTACACCTCGCCCTTGTGGACTCCGTAGACCTTGTGCACGTAATTCGTGAACGTCGTGAACCGGTTGACGTACTCCCAAACACGCTCGTTGGACGTGTGGAACAGGTGGGCACCGTACCGGTGCACTTCGATGCCGGTCTGCTCTTCCTTTTCGCTGTAGGCATTGCCGCCGATGTGGTGGCGGCGGTCGAGGACAACGACCTTCAAGCCAAGCTCAGTGGCGGCCTGTTCTGCGATTGTCAGGCCGAAAAAGCCCGACCCTACGATGACGAGGTCAGCGGTCACAAAATCTCCTGGTTCGAATGCGGGCAGCCCAATGTTGTGCATTGGCTGCTGCTCTAGCCTACCCGAGACTACGCCGACACTAACGATTCGAAGGACCTGGCAGGGCTTATCCACATAGTGCGTTGGGGGCGATGCCCCGCTGCCCTGCCAGCCGGTAGCTTGGGCAGAAACCACCTCCTCCCCAAGGGAAAGCACCTGATGACGCTCCACTGCACCCTGGTCCGCGGCCCCGATGCCGCCAGTCCGGGACCACCGCTCGAACTGACCGTCGAGGCGCCACCGGGAGGCTCCGGGCTCATGCTGCAGCAGGCATTAGCGCAGGAGTACGATGCCCGTGAACTCTCCGTGTCCGGCCTTCCCTTGTGCAGCCTGGTCGTTGGTCTACCGCCGCTGGTTACCGGGGCGGTCATCGTTGACGGCGCCCGGGAGCGCCCGCCGGACAGCGGCGACGGAAGGGCCGAGACTCTGCTGGTTGCCGTACACAGCGGTCCGGCGGCGGGGACTGTGCTGCCGCTGAGGCGCGGCAGCTACCGGATCGGCCGGAGCGGCACGGAAATCGCCTTACCGGATGCTGCCCTCTCCCGCGAGCACGCCAGGCTGGATGTCACTGACACGGCCGTTACCATCACCGATTTGGACAGTGTCAACGGGACCTTCGTCGACGGGAAGCGGGCGGGGCAGGCAGCGGTCGCAACAGACTCGCTCATCAGCTGCGGAAATTCGACGCTGTCCATTGTGTTCGGGGCTGGTCCTGCTGGACGTCTGCCGGAGTGGGAGGCCGCCGGATCCAGCGTGGTCGACCCCCTCACGATTCCGCACCGGCCGGAAGGCGGCAACCGGGGAATTCTCCTCCTCACAGCGATACTGCCGCTACTCATTGGCGTGGGCCTGGCCGTCATCACCGGAATGTGGATGTTCCTGGCTTTTACAGCCGTATCTGCTGTCTCTGTCCTGGTTCCCGTGCTCGCCGGCCGCCGTCAACGGCGGCGGCTCAAGGCGTTGGTGGCTGCCGCCGTCGACGAAGACCGGGAACGACGACGCCGGGCCGCACCGTCAGCGGCCGAACTCGCCCTGAGGGGGCGCTCGGAACACACCGTCCGGCGGGGCGGGCCAGCCGTGCCCGACGATATCGGGCTCCGACTCGGAGTGGCCGAGCAACGGGCAAACATCAGACTGGACCCGGTCGACCCGGATTTCGAGGCGCCGGCGGCGGGCCTCATGCCGACTATCCTGCAGCTTTCGGACCTTACGCTTGTCCGCGGACCGCGGCAGGACGTGGCCGGGATGGTCAGGTTCATGCTGATGCAGCTCACAAGCTTCAGGTCAGCGGCCCGGACCCGGGTCGTTGTTCATGGAACACCCACCTCCCTGCCGCTGACTGCACGGTACCTAGCGCGGGTCATGCTGTCGTCCAATGCACGGACGACGTCGGAGCTTCTCGAACGCGGCATCGACCTGACCCGGGAGCGGGGCGTGCTGATACTGACACCTGATGCCCGCGGCGAGCCCCGGTCCCACGGCATGACTGCCGCCGCCATCAGCCGGGGCTGGCACGTTGTTGACTGTACCCAGGATGGCGACCCGCAGGAGGGCCACCCCGAATCGGGTGCGGTCATCGAACTGGGAGGAGCCGCCGCAAGGTTGCGGATTGAGGGCACGGCGACGGACTTCCTGCCCGACCTCGTCCCGGAGGGAGTCTTCGACCGGTATTGCCGGAACATGGCCGTGAAGCTTGAGCAGAGCCCGAATGCCACACCCGTCGTGCCGCAGAGTTGCTCGCTGGCTGAAGTCCTTCCTCATGCTGCACAAGACGTCTCGGGCCGCTGGGTTGCAGGCAGCACAAGGCCAGGACTCTGCGTTCCCATCGGGATGACTGCGCATGGGCCCCTCGTGGTGGACCTCGACTCGGACGGCCCGCATTTTCTGGTGGCCGGAACCACCGGGTCCGGAAAATCCGAACTACTCCGGAGCCTGGCCGCTGGACTGGCACTCGGCCACCCGCCGGACCGGATCAACTTCCTCTTTTTTGATTTCAAAGGCGGTTCGGGCCTGGGACCGCTGACCGGGCTGCCCCATTGTGTGGGCATGTTGACCGACCTCACCAGAAATGAACTGGACCGCTCGCTGATCTCCCTGCGTGCGGAAATCCGGCACCGGGAAGAGTTGCTGCAGGCCGCGCAGGCTCCGGACCTGGCTGGCTATCGGACCGTTGGCTCCCCGTCGGGTCCGCTTCCCCATCTGGTCCTCATCATTGACGAATTCCGCATGCTCGTTGAAGACGCCCCCGACGCCCTGAAGGAGCTGATGAGGATCGCGGCCGTCGGACGGTCGTTGGGCCTGCACCTGATCATGGCCACGCAACGGCCCCAGGGCGCCCTTACGGCAGACATCCGCGCCAACGTCACCACAAGCATTGCCCTGCGCGTCCAGTCGGATATGGAATCGGTGGACATTATCAATTCACGGCTCGCCGCCGGCATTCCTGTGGCCAACCCCGGGCGCGCCTACCTCGCCCGCGGGTCGGAGGATCCGGTCGAGTTCCAAGCGGCGACGCTCGCGGGTGCCGGGGCAGCGTTGAGAGCATCGCCGGTCCGGGTTCGCCCTGCAGCCGAGGCCCTTGTGTCGCCAGTGGCCGGCCAGGAGGACGACGCCGACCCGGGGTGCCGGCTGTCGCCGGCCCGGGCGGCCGGTCCCATTGTGGAGTCGCTGGTGCAACTCTGGGACGATCTGGGAGACCCGCCTCGCCGTCCCGTGGCGTTGCCCCTGCCAACGACAGTGCTCCTCCCCGAGGCCGGCAGAGAGTGCGGGCCCGATCCCGGCATCTGGTCCGTACCGCTCGGCCTGCTGGACGAACCGGACAGGCAACGGGTCTCCCGGCTGACGTGGCAGCCGGCCAACCATGGTCACTTGGCCTTGGTCGGCGGAACGGGAAGCGGAGTGGACGAAGCCCTGGACCTAATACTTCAGCAACTGATCCAACATGACACGGAATCGCATCTTTACCTGCTCGATGCAGGAAATGCCTTCAGCTCGGTCCGTTCCCAGCCCCGGGTCGGCGCGGCGGCCGGCCTCCACGAACTCCGCCGGGCCGTCAGGATCCTGGAACGTGTTGCCCTCGAACTTTCAGTGCGGCTCAGCGGCCCGACGGAGTCACTGCCGCCACCGGTCGTCCTGGTGCTTTCCGGCTGGGGTTCATGGGTCTCATCACTCCGGGCCGGGCCGCTGGCCTGGGCGGAAGACCTCGTCCAGGACATCGTCCGGGACGGTGCCAAAGCGGGCGTGACGGTGCTCATTGCCGGAGACCGGGAAGTAGTAACAGCCCGGTACTTCGCCTCCATCCCCAACCGGGCCTACTTCCCCGCCGGCTCCACCGACGAGGGCCGGCTTGCCTGGCCACGGCTCCCCGACATACCGCTAATCCGCGGACGGGCAGTGATGTTCGGCCCGCTGACGGTCAGCCCGGCCTCATCGGCCCAGTTTTACACAGCCCCTCGTGCATCGACGGCAGCCCCTCCCACGGGCAAGGAACCTGCCGTCAGGCCCTTCAGAATTGAGGCCCTGCCCAGGCGCCTCAGCGTTGCGGATGTCCTGGCACGCGTCCCGGGCGTTCCCGCACCACCAGCCGGCACCGCTGCTGCAGCCGGACACGGCAACAGCAGCCGCCAGATACTTGTGGGGCTCGGCGGTGATGAACTTGTCCCGGCTGCAGTCCGTCTTCCGCCGGGAGGCGTCCTACCGGTTCTGGGAGGCCCGTCTTCCGGCAAGAGTTCCCTTCTTGCAGCCATCCCGGAGCTCAACGCTGATGCTCCAGGATGGCTCTGCCCCGGCCCGGAAGATACAGCCGCCAGCTACTGGGCCGGCGTGCTGGCCGACGCTGAGGCGGGGACGCTTAACAAGGACGGGGTCCTGCTCGTGGACGATGCGGACACGCTGACCCCCGAGGCCCACCGGCATCTCGAGGCCCTGCATGGTTTTGGTTTGAGGGTAATCCTGACTGCGGGGTTCAGTCCTTCACTCAGCCAACGCGTCCCGCTGGCTGCACATGCCCGGGGCCAGGGGGCCGGCATCCTGATCGCGCCGCGGCACATCAGCGACGGCGATTTCTTCGGCATTCGCTTTGAGGTGGAAGCCAACCCGCCCGCAGGGAGGGCCGTCATCATTGCCGAGGGCCGGGCAGTGCCCGTTCAGTTGGCGGCCGGACCCGACTCCGGGGTCACAACGCCGGAGGAGCCCCCCCGGCACGTGAAGCAAAGCTGATCACGCGCTTGTTAAAGAGGAGGACCACGGCAAGGACCGCAGGAACCAGCATCGCGAATCCCGCGGCAATGTAACCGCCGGTGAGCGTCGGAAATCCGATCGTCAGAACAAACAGCTGGGCCACCAAAGCCCCCGCCCGCGGCCAGCGGAATCCCCGGAACAGAAAATAGGCAACGGCGTAAAGCCAGGCCGAAAACGACAGCAGAAGTGCCAGGGTAAAAACAGCCCCCCAAAAGGAAACGACGGGCGCTCCCGTGATCAGCTGAATTGCATACCAGCCCGCTGCCGCAAGAAGTGCCGTTGCTTCAGCGGCCACGATCAGGGACAGGACGGTGACCGGCGGCGGCCGGATGGCCCGAACTTCCGGAGAAACAGGGCGCGGGGATGCAACCGAATCGTCGGCGTCGCCCGGCAAGCGGGGCTCGGGGCTGGCGTCGGAGTGGTCCTCTGGGGGTCTTGACACACTGGCACCATACCGGACATAGTCGACTCCGGGGAGAGCGCTGGCGAGCTATGTGACGTATCGCTCACGCTTATAAGGCACTTCGTGGACGATTACCCCTTGTTTACACAGCGTTAACATGACACGCTTAATTCAGATGACCAAGGGGACCCGGCTGGGTCCCTTTCTTATGTTGCTTCTAGTGAATATTTTCACAAGTGGCTAAAACGAGTTCCCAGGAATGGAGTGACTGATCAGCATGGATTGGCGTAACCGCGCAGCGTGCCTCGACAAGGACCCGGAGCTGTTCTTCCCAGTAGGAAACACCGGGCCCGCTCTCCTGCAGATCGAGGAGGCCAAGAGTGTGTGCCGCCGCTGTCCGGTGGTGGACACCTGCCTCCAGTGGGCCCTCGAATCGGGACAGGACGCCGGCGTCTGGGGCGGAATGAGTGAAGACGAGCGTCGTGCCCTTAAGCGCCGTGCTGCACGCGCTCGCCGGGCCTCCTGACCGTCTGAACTTCCGGCCTCCGGCCAAAGTGAAGCGGCCGCGGACTTCAGAGTCCGCGGCCGCTTCCTATTTAAAGGTCGTTAGGGTTTCACGGTCACCGTTTTTGCAGGTTCAGGACGATCTGCACAGCGGTGCCGCCACCCTCGCGGGGTTTCCACTGGATACTCCCGCCCAGCTCACTGGTGACGAGGGTCCTGACGATCTGCAATCCCAGGCCTTCAACATGTGGCGTTTCCGGAAGCCCGACACCGTCATCGGCCACCGTCACGGTCAGGAACTCGTCGCCGTCGTCGCCCTCCGATCGGTCGGCGAGAAGCCAGACGGTTCCGGTCCGTCCCTCCAGGCCGTGCTCGACGGCGTTGGTCACGAGTTCGTTGATAACCAGGGCAAGCGGGGTGGCGAAGTCGCTGGGCAGTTCGCCGAACAGCCCGGACCTGGCGGTTTTGACCTGCTGCGACGGCGAGGCGACCTCGGCGGACAGGCGGAACTGACGTCCGATCAGCTCGTCGAAGTCAACACTTTGCGTCAAACCCTGGGACAGCGTCTCATGGACCAAGGCAATCGTTGCGACTCTCCGCATCGCCTGCTCCAGGCCCTGCTTGGCCTCATCACTGACCATCCGGCGCGACTGCATTCGCAGCAACGCCGCGACAGTCTGAAGGTTGTTCTTGACCCGGTGGTGGATCTCCCGAATGGTGGCGTCCTTGGTCACAAGCTCCATTTCACGGCGGCGGAGCTCGGAGACGTCGCGGCAGAGCACCAGGGCTCCGAACCTTTGCTGCTCATCGCGCAACGGGATGGCCCTAAGTGAGAGGCTGACTCCGCGGGATTCGATTTCGCTCCGCCACGGCATCCGGCCGGTGACCACGAGCGGCAGCGTTTCATCCACCATGCGGCGGTCCCGCAGCAGTCCCGCCGTGACCTCGGCGAGCGACCTGCCTTCAAGGGATTCACCGTCACCCAGGCGCCGGAATGCGGAGACGCCGTTGGGGCTTGCGTACTGCACAATCCCGTCTGCGTCGAGCCGGATCAGCCCGTCTCCCACGCGCGGCGCGCCGCGGCGGGATCCGGTGGGCGAGGCGAAGTCGGGCCACAGTCCGAGCGTTCCCATCCGGAGAAGGTCATAGGCGCACTGCCTGTACGTCAGTTCGAGCCTGGACGGCATCCGTGAACTGGACAAGTCCATGTGTGTGGTCACGACAGCGAGCGTCCGGCCGTTCCTGACCATGGGGACAGCCTCGACGCGGAGGGCCATGTCGCTGCTCCAGTTGGTCTCGCTGGAGCGCTCAATGGTCCGGCTGCTCCACGCCTTATCAACCAGCGGCTGCAGATCCGACCTGATCCCCTCCCCCACGAAGTCGGTGTGGAACACCGTGTGCGTGGTGGAGGGGCGGACGTGGGCCAAGGCCACGTAGCCGAACTCAGGATGCGGAAACCACAAGGCAAGGTCAGCGAAGGCGAGGTCGGCGACCATCTGCCAGTCGCCCACCAGGAGGTGAAGCCACTCGGCATCCCCCGGCCCAAAATCAGCGTGTTCCCTGATGGGGTCCGTAAAGATTGCCACTACACCTCCAGATTCGACGCAAGGAACGGATCCCTAGCGCCGGACGATTGACCTCAAGAGCCTCAATGCTACCGACAGTGACGCCATATCGTCCGCTTCGAGCGAGTTGACCTCCTCAAACATGCTCCTGGCACGGCCGAGCTGTTCGGCATTCAGGCCTTCCCACTCCAGTACCCGCTCCTCCGCGGGGGTTCCGGGCGACGTCGATTCAAGCACCGACGTCGTAATGTCCGAAATGGTGGAGTAGAGGTCATCACGCAAGGCGGCGCGGGCCAGCGCCTGCCAGCGGTCGCGGCGCGGGAGTTTGGTGATGCGTTCCAGGAGGGAATCGACGTGGAAGCGGTCGAACACCGTGTAATACACGTGTGCGATGTCTTCCACCGGCTCCGCATTGATGTGGGCGATCTTGGCAATGTCGAGCAGTACGAAGCTTTCGAACAGTTCGGCCCAGCGATGGGCGAGATCCTCCGGAAGCTCCCAGCTGCGGGCCTTGTCCAGCCATGCAGCCACCCGGGCGCGGTCCTCGCCGCGCAGGTAATCGAGGAGCCGTGCCCGCATCGGATCCATCAGCGGCTTGAACTCAGCCACGATTTCGGAGATCGGCCGGGAAGCGTTGCCCTGGCCGATCACCCAGCGGACAGCCCGGTCCAGGAGCCGGCGGATGTCCAGGTGGACGGTGCTCCAGTGCTCGGTGGGGAAGGAGGCCGGCAGTTCGTTGAGCTCGCCGACCATGATGTCCAGCTCGTAGATTTCGCGGAGGGCCACAAACGCCTTGGCCACCGCGGCTTCGTTGGCTGATGTCTCTTCGATGGTGCGGAAGGCAAACGTGATGCCGCCAAGGTTGATCATGTCGTTGGCCACGACCGTGGCGATGATCTCGCGCCGCAGCGGATGGCTGTCGAGCTCGACGTCGAACCTCTCCCTCAGCTGCTTCGGGAAATAGGAGCGCAGCGTCTGCCTGAACCACGGATCGTCGGCGAGATCGCTCTCACGCAGAGCCGTTGCAAGTTCGATCTTGGCATAGGCCGCCAGCACCGAGAGTTCCGGCGACGTCAGCCCCTGCCCCTGGGCCAGGCGTTCCCGGAGGGTCGCGGTTGTGGGCAGCGCTTCGAGCTCGCGCTTGAGGTCGGCGGACTTCTCCAGCCAGTCCATCAGCCGTTCGTAGCTGGGGCTCCACTCCGCCACCCGGATACGGTCATTGAGGAGCAGGATGTTCTGGTCAATGTTGTCTTCCAGGACGAGCCGCCCGACTTCATCCGTCATGGACGCCAGGAAATCGGCCCGCTCGGCGGACTCGAGCTTGCCCGCGGCGACCATCCGGTCGACGAAGATCTTGATGTTGACCTCGTGGTCCGAGCAGTCGACTCCGGCCGAGTTGTCGATGGCGTCCGTGTTCAGAATGACACCCTGAAGTGCTGCCTCAATGCGTCCGCGCTGGGTCATGCCCAGGTTTCCGCCTTCGCCGACCACCTTGACGCGGAGGTCACGCCCGTCAACGCGGATAGCGTCGTTGGCCTTGTCCCCCACCTCTGCATGCGTTTCGGTGCTTGCCTTGACGTAGGTTCCGATGCCGCCGTTGTACAGCAGATCGGCAGGCGCCAGGAGAATCGCGCGAAGGAGCTCAGGCGGGCTCAGCTCGGATGTGCCGTCCGGGAGTCCCAGGGCCGTCCGCACCTGGTCGGAGACAGGAATGGACTTGGCCTGCCGTCCGTACACGCCGCCGCCTTCGCTGATCAGGGCCTTGTCGTAGTCATCCCAGGAGGACCGCGGCAGGTTGAACAGCCTCAGCCGCTCTTCGTAGGACGCCGCCTCGTCTGGATTCGGATCCAGGAAGATGTGGCGGTGGTCGAACGCGGCCAGCAGCCGGATGTGCTTCGACAGCAGCATGCCGTTGCCAAAGACGTCCCCGGACATGTCACCGACGCCCACCACGGTGAACGGCTCCGACTGCGTGTCAAGGTCGAGTTCGCTGAAGTGGCGCTTGACCGATTCCCACGCGCCCCGGGCAGTGATCCCCATGGCTTTGTGGTCGTAGCCCACGGACCCGCCTGAAGCAAAGGCATCCCCGAGCCAGAAGCCGTATTCCGCCGAGAGCCCGTTGGCGATGTCCGAAAAGGTTGCGGTTCCCTTGTCTGCTGCGACAACCAGGTAATTGTCGTTGTCGTCGTAGCGGACGACGTCGGCCGGCGGAACCACAGCTTCACCGTCCGGCGTGGTGATCAGGTTGTCCGTCAGGTCCAGCAGGCCCCGGATGAATGTCTTGTAGCTTTCCACGCCCTCCGCCATCCACGCGGTCCTGTCAGCGGCAGGATCCGGGAGCTGCTTGGCGAAGAATCCGCCCTTGGCGCCGGTGGGCACAATGACGGCGTTTTTGACAGTCTGCGCCTTAACAAGGCCAAGGATTTCGGTCCGGAAGTCCTCACGCCGGTCGGACCAGCGCAGCCCGCCGCGGGCCACCTTGCCGAAGCGGAGGTGCACGCCCTCCACCCTGGGCGAGTACACCCAGATTTCAAACATGGGTCGCGGGAAGGCCAGCCCGTCGATGGCGGCAGGATTTAGCTTGAAGCTCAGGTACGGCTTCTGCTGATAGAAGTTCGTCCGGAGCGTGGCCTCGATGAGGTTCGCGAAAGTCCGGAGCACGCGGTCGGCGTCCAGGGTGGCAACCTGTTCAATGGCGGCCGCCAGCTGCGCGCGGACGGTGGCTTGGCGCTCCGCCCGGACGTCGTCCTCGAGTGCGGGGTCAAACCGTGCCGCGAAGAGCGCCACGAGCGAACGTGTCACGTCGGGATTTGCCAGGAGCGTGTCAGCGATGAATCCGAACGAATTTGTGTTGCCCATCTGACGCATGTACTTCGCATACGCGCGGAGAACCACAATCTGGCGCCACGGCATGCGCTCGCGCAGGACCAGGCGGTCGAAGCTGTCCGACTCGACGTCGCCGGAAACGGCGGCGCCGAAAGCCTCCGCCAACAGCTGGCCCGTCGCGAGGGGAGCAACACCGGAGGGGTACTTCAGGCCCAGGTCGTACAGGAAGAAGTCCCGTTTGTCGGCCGTCTCGATTTCGAAGGGCCTCTCGTCGAGCACTTCGAGCCCCAGGTTGTGAAAGAACGGCAGGATCTGGCTGAGGCTCTTCGGCTCCAGCATGTAGAGCTTAACGCGGGCGTCCTCTTCGAGTGTTGCCCCTGCGCCCTCGGGCAGGTACACGTGCACGCCGGGCTTTTCGAGCCGCCCCTTTTCGGTCGGTTCGGCTGCGGAGCCGTACTTCTCAAAGCGCGCAATGTCCGTCAGCGCATCTTCAACCTCGTAGTCCACCCGGTAGCTGGCCGGGAAGGCCTCGGCCCAGGCAGAGGCAATCGCCTTGTTGTCGCCGTTGGCGCCACTGGCACGAAGCACTTCCGTGATGCCCTCGCTCCATGAACGCGCGGCCCGGACAAGCCTCTTCTCCAGTTCCTCGACATTGACGTCGCTGACGTCTGCGTCCTTCGGAAGCCGGATCCGGAAGAAGAGCCTGGCCAGCGCGGATTCGGTCATCCTGGCTTCGTAGTCAATGGAGACGGCGTGAAATGTCTCGCGGAGCTCCTGCTCGATGCGGAGGCGCACGTTGGTGGTGTAGCGGTCGCGGGGAAGGTACACGAGTGCGGACATGAACCGGCCGTAGATGTCGGGCCTCAGGAACAAGCGCGTGCGCCGCCGCTCCTGCAGTCTTTGAATGCCTGTTGCCGTCGCGGCGAGGTCGGAAACCTCGATCTGGAACAGTTCATCGCGGGGGTAGGTTTCGAGGATACCCAGCAGGTCTTTGCCCGAGTGGGAATGCGGCGGGAACCCGGCGCTGCGCAGGACGGCTTCGACCTTCTCGCGGACAATCGGAATGTTCCGAACCGACCCCGCGTAGGCGCTGGTGGCGAAGAGGCCGATGAACCGCTGCTCGCCGTTGACGTTGCCGGCGGCGTCGAAGCTCTTCACACCGATGTAGTCGAGGTAGGCCGGGCGGTGCACTGTCGAGCGGGAGTTGGCTTTGGTGATCACCAGAGCGCGCTTTTCCCGCGCTTTCCTCCGGCCGGCGACGGTGAGGTGCTGGACGTGGTGCCCGTCCGCGCCGCTGCGCAGCAGTCCGAGTCCGCTTTCCTCCCGCAGTTCCAGGACGTCCTCGCCGGACTCAGTGACCAGGTCATATTCCCGGTAGCCGAGGAAGGTGAAGTTTCCGTCATCGAGCCACCGGAGGAGGTCCTGGGCCTGGCGAAGTTCCTCGATCTGGGAGGCATTGGCCACGTTGTCCAGGCCCTGGGCGATCTGCAGGGCCTTGTTGCGCATTTTCGGCCAGTCTTCAACGGCCGCCCGCACATCGCCGAGCACGCGTTCAACGCCTTCGATGAGCCGCGCCTGCGCTTCCTCACTGGCAAGGCCGATTTCGACGGCGATCCAGGACTCCATGTGCGAGGCGTTGTCACCCTGGGCAATCAGGTGCGACAGGCTTGGCATTGCGGCAGTGTCACCGCTGGAGATGCCGATGCTGGACGGAACCCTGTCCACCTTCGTCAGCCGGGAGGTTTCGCGGTTGCGCGTGACGACGAACAGCGGGTGGAGGACAAGGTGGATTGCCGAGTTCTGGCGAACGAGCTCGGCGTTGACGGAGTCCACCAGAAACGGCATGTCGTCCGTGACGATATACACGACGCTGCAGTCCGATTCGTCCACGATCCTGATGTTGGCCGTGCCCGGTCTGCGGACAGCGGCAACTTCGCGGTGGGTCTCGGCGCGGGCGGCCAGGACGTCCGGGGAATACGCCCGGGAATCCTCCTCCGCGAGATGCTCGTAATAGTCTCCGAAGTACCCTTCACGGGCTCCGAGCAAAACGGACTGATCCTCCACATTGGAGCCAGACGACATCGACAAACGCCTCCATCACAAGTTCATGGCTGCCTCATTGCAGCCCTTATGGCGAGCCTAGCCCTTTAGGTGTCGCTTCGCTGTGGAAGAAAAGACAGAGGATCTGCGTTTTTGCTGGGCAGGTGCACAAACCAATTCGGCAATGGCCTGGCGAAGTCCGGACTCGGGTGCAGCCTCCAGCAGAAGGCTCCCGGCGATGAGCGCCGCATCACTTGCTGCACTGTCTGCCGGGAGGAATGCGAAGATCCCTTCTGACGGCCCGTACCTTTCCCATGCCTCGCGCAGCTGGCGCTCGGGGAAGCGTCCGGCGGCCGCGGCCCGAACCTTGTTCAGAACCACCTTCGGTGAAGCCTGCGGAACCGCTGCCTCGAGTTCAGAAAGGCCGCGGACGAGTCGCGGCACGCCGATGGAGTCGGCCGATCCCACGGCATAGACGGTGTCTGCAAGCTCGAGGCTCCGAAGCGTGGCGGCATTCCTGCGTGGAGCCATGGTGTCAAAGCTGAGTTCCTCGTCCGCTTCGAGGCAGAAGCCGGCATCCACTACGACGAAGTCCGCCACCTCCCTGGCCTTCTCAAACACAACACCCAGGGCTGCTGCGCGCAATTCCGTCCAGCGATCCGCACGTGTGATGCCTGTCAGGATCCGGAGCGTCCCGGACTTGAGGACGACGGGTGTGGCAATTTTCAGGAGCGCGCCGGCATCCAGTTGTCCGAGGTCGGCCAGCCGGCATGCCTGGGCGAGACCTGCGGATTCATCCAGCAGCCCCAGCATGCCCGCGACGCTGGCGCCATAGCTGTCGGCGTCAATCAGAAGAACCGAATTGCCTGCAGCGGCCAGTTCACCGGCCACATTGACGGCCAGCAGAGTCCGGCCGGGGGAACCCGTGGGACCCCAGACAGTGATGACCTGTCCGCTGCCGGACGGTTCTTCCGGGACGGGATCGATCTCCTCCGGCACGGTCCGGATGGCGGCACCCGTGTCCGCGAATCCACTGTCCCGCCCCTGAAACGGCGCGGGACTGGCCCACCGAGCAACCGCGCCTGAGATCCTGCCCGCAAGTGCTGCCGAGTCAACCCCCGCCGGCGCTGCCGTGACACCGATCGCTGTCAGCCTCGCCGTTTCTTCTGCGCTGTCCGTCAATGCGATGACGACGACGCCCACAGCGGTGAGCCGGTCAACGAGCGAGGCCGTCAGTTCGTCACTGCCCTCCGCGACAACGGCCGCCCGGGCGAGGCCGCTCTGGCAAGCAGCCAGCAGCTCTGTCAGCTCCGAGCATCTCCTCACGACGGTGACCGGTCCATGGAGGCGTTCAAGGCCGCCGACCAGGTCCTCCCGGGACTGGCCCACCGTGACGACCGGAATACTCATGACGTTCCGCCCGGGTTCCAGACCACCGAAATCCTCGCCTTGTTCGCTTGGGCACCCAGCAGCCTTGGCATCTGCTCGTCAGTGACAAGGACCATGACCACCGTGGAGCGTGACGATCCCAGTGTGGTCGAACCCGGGGTGACTTCAGCGATCTCGGCCCCTGGAAGCAGCAACTTCGGCTCGCTGAAGCCGTTGCGGGCATCAGGCAGGGCCACCCAGACGTCAACCCGTGATCCAGCCGCGGCCTGTTCCGGCAGGGCTTCGTCGATAGTAATTGCGACCGGCTTACGGTTCAGCACATCGGACTTGCCAAGGCTTCCCCGAGGGACCAACTGGTCCGGACCGATCCGCTGTACAGCGACCATGCCTTCGGGAAGTCCCGCCTCTGCGGTGACATAGTGGGATTCCACGTCGCCGAGCCTGACCTTCACTCGGTTGACGTTTTCGGCAGTGAGTTTTTCACCCACGGCGATCTGGCCCTTTGCCGCAAACACCTCGGTGGTCTGATCGGCGGCCCCGACCAGCGATACAACACCGGCCACGGAGGCCAGGACCAGCAGGAACCCGAGAAGGAGCCGCGGATCTTTCCAAGACGGCTTTTTGAGCCTGACTGCAGTGGCCGTCGTACCTGAACTCACGTACCCGCTCCCCCCATCGGTGCCGACGGACTGGTTGATGCGCCGGACTACCTCATTGTTACGGCAAACGGGCCTGATCAAAAGTCAAAAGAACAAACAACGTCAAACTGTGGATAACAGCACCACCCGACGCCAATGGTGGCAAAATAGAAGCATGCCCCGATTCCTCACCCTCGCAGACGTAGCCGAACAGCTGCAGATCAACTCCCCGGCGGCCTATGCGCTGGTGCGCAGCGGCGAACTCAAAGCCATCCAGGTGGGCGGCCGCGGACAGTGGCGCGTGGAAGAAAAGATGCTGGAACAGTACATCGAAGAGCGGTACGCGGAAGCCGAGCGCATGATCCAGGAAGCCAAGTCCAAGTCAGTCTGAGCTGGGATGCCGGGCGGGGCCGGGACCGTGCGCGGGTGTACGCACCGCAGCGCAGGAGTGCGCTCACAGATCCGCTCCGCGTACCGAACGTAGTGCACCCAGCGAGGAAAAGGGTACCGAGGCAATCTGGCTGACGTTGGCGGCTCGGCGGACTTCTCCGGGCCTGGTCATGGCCAGATCGAAATAGTCCCGCCCCACGCGGTCGATAACTCCATTCAGTCCCGCCACGCCCTGCGGGCCGCCGATGAGAACTACCGTCAGATCTGCCCTGTCTCGCGCCAGCCCGCGAAGGGCACTGGCCAGCCCCAGCTTTCGCCGGACGGATGACGGCTCCGCCATCGCCAACCTCCCCAGGCCGTGGTACCGGGAAACTGCAGCAAAGGGGACCAGCACCTGGTGGGGAGGATCGTTGAGCACCAGGCTCTCTCCGCCCACGTGACTCAAGACGCCCTCGAACACGGCCCCCGATCCCAGGTGAACCGCCACCCTAAGCCCCAACGAACCGCGCAACCTGTCGGCCAGCTCCACGCCTGCGACATCTGCCCGCGACCGTTCGGCGATTTCCGATTCGAGCTCCAGCCGGCCAACTGAGGCCAGCTGTGCCTCCATGTCCTCAAACAAGGCGTCCCAACGCATGCCGCCAATCTAGGCGCGCACCGTGCCGCGGTCAATTCGCGGCCGGCCAATGCGACGAAAAAACAAATCACTGGACAAAAGTCGGAAAGTGAGTTCAAACTGGATTCAAATAGATCAAACAGCATCAAACGCTATCAAATGACTTGAGGAGAGGGATTATGGAAGTTTCCCGCGGCAGGCTGCTCCGCTCGGACGCAATGCTGGCAGTGGCGATCCTGCTTCTCGGTCTCTTTCTGGCGGCAACAGGCGCCTCGCTGACGGAGCGATGGCAGCGATCATCTGCACGGGACCAATCACTGGCTTTCGAAGACCTGCTCGGATTCGTCGTCGCCACAACGGGACTCATCATTGTCGCCTGGTGGATCTTGTCGCTGGTGATTGCAATAACATCCGCCGGCCTGGAACGGGCCGGAAGCCGCCGGGCCGCGGAGATCACCGGAAAATACAGTCCTGCCTTCATGCGCCGCCTCGCCCTCGCCGCAGTGGGACTTCAGCTGCTGGGAGCCCCGCTTGCCCATGCCGGCACGGTGAGTGCCGACCCTCGGTGGAGTCCAACCTCCCCACAGGCCACTGCAGCAGTGTGGATGCCCACCGAACAGGCGGCGTCAGCACCTCACCCAGGTCCCGGCGGCACGGATCCACGGTGGAAACCGAATGCTCCTGTCGTCGGCCCGGGTCCAATGACGGCACATCCTGTGCGGTCGGCCCGCCAACACCCGGTTGACGAGGACGGATACGTGACGGTGGTGGCCGGTGACTCGTTGTGGACCATTGCGGCCAACCAGCTGGGCGGCTCCGCTTCTGATCGCGACATCGCCCTGGAATGGCCGCGCTGGTACGAGGCGAACAGGGCCGTTCTGGGTGACAACCCCGATTTCCTTCTTCCGGGACAGGTACTCCGGCCTCCGTCCACGTCCTAAATCCGCAGCAACCCTGAACCTATAGATATCCGCCATCAATCAGAGGAAAACGTCATGAGCGCATTGCATCTGGTCCCCGCCCTGCCGCAGGCGGAACACACCGCAGCCGGCGGCCCGGTTCAAGCCACGGAGAACCGCCGCGTCCTCCAGCTGGTGGATGAGAACAGGGAAATCTGTGCCATTGCCCGAGGGACGGTACAGGCCGCCATCGAGGTACTGGCGGGCACTCGTCCCATCCAGCAGCTCTCACGCAGGCTTGACCAACGATGCCTGGCATCACTGCAGCACCGCGCCGCACTGACCCGACGGGTTGCGGCCGGACCGTCCCCGACAGCAGGGCGACTGCACCGCAATCCGGCCGTCCGCACGGTCCGCGCCTGCCAAGTCGCAGCGGGGATCTACGAGGCAAGTGCCGTCGTCGTGGATGAACTACGGGTCCGCGCCGTGGCAGTAAGGCTGGAGCGCAGCAACCAGGTGTGGCGGATCACAGCGCTGGAGATCGGCTGACGGTTCTTTGCAAAGGTGCCGCCGCACAACCCTGCCCCACCACCCCCTGCGAACACGGATGAGGACCGGAACAGTGGTTCCGGTCCTCATCCGTTTTCAAGGTGCGGCTGCTCCGGCAGCCGTCAATTCCTAGCGCTTCTTCTTTTTCGCAGCGGCCTTCCGGGTGCCGTCCTGGGCAGCGGCCTTGGCCGGGTTCCCTGAACGCCCGGAAGTCCTTCCCTCGACACGCGTCTGGCTGGCGCCGTCTTCTCCCGGTGCGGTGTACTGCAACTGCGCGGGCTTCTCCGGAGCTTCCAGGCCGGCCGCACGGATCTGCGGCTCGTGGTGCTCCGTGTGTTCTCCGGCGCCGTCGGCGACCACAACGTCTTCCGCAGGAGTCACCTCGACCTCAAGGTTGAACAGGAATCCGACGCTTTCCTCACGGATGGCCTCCATCATGGCCTGGAACATGATGAAGCCCTCGCGCTGGTACTCCACCAGGGGATCGCGCTGGGCCATCGCCCGAAGGCCGATGCCTTCCTTCAGGTAGTCCATCTCGTAGAGATGTTCCTGCCACTTCCGGCCGATCACGGACAGGACCACCCGGCGTTCGAGTTCGCGCATGCTCTCGGATCCGATGACCTGTTCCCTGGCCTGGTAGACCAGGCGGGCGTCGGAAAGAATCTCTTCCTTCAGGAAGTCCACCGTGATGCGGGACTTGCCGCCGGCCTCGTCGATGACGTCGTGGGATGTAACGCTGACGGGGTAGAGCGTCTTCAGGTTCGTCCAGAGCTGGTTGAAGTCCCAGTCGTCGCCGGTGCCTTCGGCGGTTGCTGCGTCGATGAGGGCAGTGATGGTGTCCTCGATGAAGTACTGCACTTTCTCGTGCAGGTCATCTCCCTCGAGGATGCGCCGGCGGTCACCGTAGATTGCTTCACGCTGGCGGTTGAGGACGTCATCGTACTTCAGGACGTTCTTGCGCTGTTCCGCGTTGCGGCCTTCAACCTGGCCCTGCGCGGACGCAATGGCCCGGGACACCAGTTTCGATTCCAGTGCAACGTCGTCCGGCACAGAACTGTTCATGAGCCGCTCGGCCGCGCCCGAATTGAACAAACGCATCAGGTCATCGGTGAGCGACAGGTAGAACCGGGACTCGCCGGGGTCGCCCTGACGTCCGGAACGGCCGCGGAGCTGGTTGTCGATGCGGCGCGACTCGTGGCGTTCCGTGCCCAGGACGTACAGCCCACCAAGGTTCAGCACTTCCTCGTGCTCGTCCTTGACTGCCTGCTTGGCCGCTTCGAGCGCAGCAGGCCAGGCTGCCTCGTACTCTTCCGAGTTTTCTTCCGGATCCAGGCCCTTGGCGGCCAGTTCGGCGACGGCCGTGAATTCGGCGTTGCCGCCCAGCATAATGTCCGTACCGCGACCGGCCATGTTCGTGGCGACAGTCACGGCTCCCTTACGGCCGGCCTGCGCGACGATCGCGGCTTCACGGGCGTGGTTCTTCGCGTTCAGGACCTCGTGCCGGATGCCTTCCTTGGCCAGCAGCCTTGAGAGGTACTCGCTCTTCTCCACGCTGGTGGTTCCTACGAGGACGGGCTGGCCCTTTTCGTGGCGCTCGGCGATGTCCTTGACGACGGCGTCGAACTTGACCGCTTCGTTCTTGTAGACCAGGTCAGACTGATCGATGCGCTGCATGTCCCGGTTGGTGGGGATGGCCACCACTCCGAGCTTGTAGGTGCCCATGAACTCCGCGGCTTCGGTCTCGGCGGTGCCGGTCATGCCTGAAAGCTTGTCGTACATGCGGAAGTAGTTCTGCAGCGTGACAGTGGCCAGCGTCTGGTTCTCCGCCTTGATTTCGACGCCTTCTTTGGCCTCGATCGCCTGGTGCATTCCCTCGTTGTAACGGCGGCCGGCCAGGATGCGGCCGGTGTGTTCGTCCACGATCAGGACTTCGCCGTCGAGGATGACATAGTCCTTGTCCCGCTTGAAGAGCTCCTTGGCCTTGATGGCGTTGTTCAGGAACCCGATCAGCGGCGTGTTGGCGGACTCATAGAGGTTGTGGATGCCGAGGTAGTCTTCGACCTTTTCGATTCCGGCTTCGAGCACACCCACGGTGCGCTTCTTCTCGTCGACCTCGTAGTCGGTGTCGGCCTTGAGCCGCAGGACCACCTTGGCGAATTCGCTGTACCAGCGGTTCGTGTCGCCCTGGGCCGGACCGGAAATGATGAGCGGGGTGCGGGCCTCGTCGATGAGGATGGAGTCCACTTCGTCAACGATCGCGAAGTGGTGGCCGCGCTGGACCAGTTCTGACTTGTCCCAGGCCATGTTGTCGCGCAGGTAATCAAAACCGAATTCGTTGTTGGTGCCGTAGGTGATGTCCGCGGCGTATTGCTCGCGGCGCACGGCCGGGTCCTGGTTGGACAGGATGCAGCCGCTGCTCAGGCCGAGGAAACGGTAGACGCGGCCCATGAGGTCGGACTGGTACTCGGCGAGGTAGTCGTTCACGGTGATGACGTGGACGCCGTTGCCGGCCAGGGCGTTGAGGTAGGCCGGAGCGGTGGCCACGAGGGTCTTTCCTTCACCGGTCTTCATTTCGGCGATGTTGCCCAGGTGCAGCGCCGCGCCGCCCATCAGCTGAACGTCGAAGTGCCGCATTCCCAAAGTCCGCGAGGAAGCCTCGCGGACGGCGGCGAAGGCCTCCGGCAGGAGATCGTCGAGCTTCTCGCCGTCCTGGTGGCGTCCACGGAGCCGGTCGGTTTCTTCACGCAGTTCGGCGTCCGTGAAGGTCTTGAAAGAGCTCTCCAGGGCATTGATGGAATCGGCATAGTTCCTCAATTGCCTCAGGGTTTTTTTGTCACCCGTACGGAGAAGTTTTTCGATAAGTGATGCCACGTGAAGTTGCTCCCAGTCTCAAGCTGCCGAATTCTGGCGTGTTCAGTCTACGGGAGTCACGCACGGCACGTTACGCCTGTTCCCTGAGAGCGGATAGTCCGGTTTCGTGGGCAGCGACGGCCTCGGCAAGGGAAGCGGCAAGGTCGCCGACCGGCGAGACAACCACACCGTCAAGCCCCAGCCATTCAGCCATGAGGTGGAGTTCCGCGGCAAGTTCGACGGCGGTGTCGGCTGGGGCACCCGGTTCGGCATGCGCCGCCCTCGCCAGGAGCAGCCCGGCCGGCCTGTCAGCTTTGAGGTCCACCCGAGCCACGATGCCGTCCCGAAGGAGGAACGGGAGGACGTAGTAGCCGAAGCGCCGTTTGGCCTCCGGAGTGTAGATCTCGATCCTGAAGTGGAAGCCGAAGAGCTCCTCCAGCCGCCGACGCTCAAAGACAAGCGAGTCAAAAGGGCTCAGAAGCGCCCGCCCTGTTGCTGCGCGGGGCAGCCTGGCGTCAACGTGCCGGTACACCGGCCGGTCCCAGCCCCGGACCGACACCGGCTCAAGGGTGCCCCCGTCGACCAGGTGCTCCACAGCGGTGGCCGCAGCCTTCAGCGGCGTGCGGAAGTAGTCGGCGAAGCAGCGGACGGTGCCGATGCCGTGGGCCCTTGCGGCGGCCTCGATGAGCCTGTCCATTGCCGCCGCGGGATCCGCGTCCTGAGCTCCGCCGCCGTCAAACGCGGTGTAGACCTTGGCGGACAGCGTGTAGCGGCGTTCGAACTGTTCGGTCCGGGAGGAGGCCGAGACAAGTCCTTCCTCGAACAGATGCTCCAGGACCCGCTTGACCGCGTTCCAGTTCCACCCCCAGTTGTCCGTCCGACGGTCTTCGACATGCCCGATCCGTGCGGTGAGTTCTGCGGCAGTCAGGGGTTTACTGCTGGTCAGCGCGCTGAGGACTTTCTCGGCGACGTCCGTGCGCAGTTCGGGATCCATGCCGGATGCGCCGACCCATTTCCGGTTCTGCCACAGCAGCAGGTCCGGAAAATGGTCCGGCCGGATGAAGCTCGCTTCGTGTGCCCAGTACTCCGTCATTCTGCGCGGATGCGTTGAGGCCATCCGGTGCAGAATGCCGCGGTCATAATTTCCGAGCCGGGAAAAGAAGGGCAGATAGTGGCTGCGGGACAGAACGTTGACGGAATCAATCTGAACCAGGTGGAGCCGGTCAAAGGTACGGCCCACCGCCCGTGCGCTCACGGGTCCGGCGGGCCGTCCTTTGTCCAATCCCTGGGCTGCCAAAGCGATCCGCCGCGCCTGGATAAGGCTCAGCGATGCGCCCATGTCAGTCCTTCCGTTGGCTGGTCAACACCAGCTTAGGCGGACGCGCGGCTTAAGGGCGCGCAGGTTCATCCTCCGAGCGGTAGGCGAGGATCTTTTCCTCGACAGCTGCTTCGCCCGGTTCGCACGTCTGGTCCAGGCTGATGACGCCGTAGGTCCACCCGTCGCGGCGGTACACCACGGACGGTGCTTTGGTTTCCTTGTCCACGAAGAGGTAGAAGTCGTGGCCCACGAGCTCCATGTTGTCGACGGCATCGTCGAGCGTGAGGGACGCCGCGGGGAACACCTTGCGGCGGATCAGAACCGGAGAATCCCCTGCGGGGATGTCGTTGTCGACCTCGTAGGGCGACTTTTCAACGGGCGCGGCCTGGGGCTCCTGGTGGTTGATGGCCTCCACATACAGAGGCTCGGTGGTGCTTGCCGGCTCAAGGCTGGCAGTTGCCTCGCGGACGGCCTTGGGTGTGTGCCGCCCGTGGTGGACCTTCTTACGATCCTTGGCCCGGCGAAGGCGCTCAAGAAGCTTGTTGTAAGCGAGATCGAACGCGGCGAACTTGTCGGCGGCGCTTGCCTCTGCACGAATGACGGGGCCGCGGCCCAAGACGGTCAGCTCAACCGTGAGCAAGTCTGCGGTCTGGCGGGCCTTGGTCTCCTTGGAGACCTTCGCGTCCACCCGTTGGACCTTGTCTCCCAGCGATGCGATCTTTGAGATCTTCTCGTCGGCGTATTCGCGGAAGCGGTCTGAAACCGTCAAATTCCGTCCGCTGATCATGAACTCCATGGTGCCCTCCAAATGACTTCGGTGACACGACGGCGGCACTTCCCGGGGCCGATCTGACTGACAGTCGAGCCCCTTTCCGAGCCGCTATCGACAGGTACAACTGATCTTGGTACCCACAACCGACGTTAGTTCATCGGTACCCGTTATTCACCTTTTCTTCATTTATTTTTTTCAATGTCAGCCGCCAGTCCCTGCTGTGGCACCGTGAACGGCCGGTGGGTCGGCGGCGTCGGGCGGGCGTGTCGCCGCCAGCACTACGGCACCCATCACAACGCCTCCCGCCCGGTGGACGGCACGCGCTGCTTCCGCCAGGGTGGCACCGGTGGTGAGGACATCATCAACGATGATGCACGGGCGTCCGCGGATGTCCGGCGCGAGCGGCGACAATCGTGCCTGCATGGACCCCCGGACACGTTTGGCGCGGGCACCCCGCCCGAGTCCCTTTTGACCTCCGGCCAGCGGGTGCGCTGGAACCAGCGCCCGGAGGCGTCCGGACAGGTCATGATTGGAAGCTGCCCCTTCGGTAAGGGCACTTCCCTTGCGGAGTGCGTTGGTGAGGTTCCCGGCGCCGAGGCCCCCGCGGCGGTCCAAATTCCGCAGCAGGAGGTGCACGGGGCTGAAGCCTCGCTTCCTGAATGCGCTGTTGGTGGTGGGAACGGGTATCAGGCAGTATCCCTGCAAAGTTCCGGCCGCGCCGCTGATGGCCCGTCCCAGCGCCTTGGACAACACCGCTCCGAGCTGCCCCTGGCCATGTTTCTTAAACGACAACACAGCCTGCGCGAGTTCCTCGCGATACATGCCTGCTGCGACGACGGGGAGGATCACCGAACCGTTCACGTCCATGAGGGCAGGAGCCTGCCCCTCAGCGCGGAACGGAGTCCTCGTGAGGATACGCACCGCCCGCTCGCAGGGTCCGCACAGCGCGAAGTCCTCCGTCCCGCAACAGACGCATTCAACCGGCGCCGCCAGCGCCAGTAGCTCGCGGCCCGCCATGGCTGCACGGTCCGCAGCCCGCGGCCACCATTGTGAGTAGTCACTGCGGTGCTTTGCCGCAGTGGGTGCGGGCGGTTCAAGGTCCGGGTCCGGGCTTCTCTCCACATGCCAAGCCTCCAGGGCGGGCGGCTCCGCCGGAAGTGGCGTGTCCGCCTATGTGGATTCGGCGCCTATGGGGAAAAGGTACCGCCGTCCCTAGCCGGGGAAGGACGGGTCCACAGGCCCCTTCAGCTGGGGCGACCAGCCGTTTCCAAGGCGCTGGAAGATGCCGTCGGCGGACTGCCCGAAAATTTCCTCCGGGCCGTTGCCGGCGCTGATGGCCGTAAGCCCGGGCCAGGGCGCCAGCTGCTGGGGCTGTGACGCCGCCAAGGACAGCAGTTCGGGCGTCACGTTGTCAGTTGCCGATGCTTTCATGACCGCGACGGTGGTGTCACTGACCCACACACCTCGGTCCGGATCGCGGTCGGTCAGGAGGGTGGTCGGGGCCGTGAGGTCGCGGGGAGTGCCGTCTGCCGTGCGGACGATTCCCGTCACCTGCACCCGGGTTTTTCCGTTTTGCTCAGAAATCACGAGTGCACGAACGCCTTCACGCGATATGCGGAATTCCTTGACGGTACGACCGGCCAGCCAGGCAGGGGCCAGCGTGACGGTGGGGATGTTGGCGCCCTCCGGAATTCCGGTGGGCCGGTAGGCAAGCACTTCCGTGGCCCCGTTGGCGCCGGGTCCGGCCGTCCAGACCCAATCCTGCTGGCCGAACGACGGGCGGGTGAGGGTGCTGCGGGTGGTCAGCGCCCGTGCCGGCTGTCCCGGCACGATGGAGTACAAGGTGGTCCGGCTGCCGTTCAGGAACGCCGCCGACTGCGATATCGGCGATTCGGCAGGGGAAGCCGGGCCAAGGGCCCCCACCGGCTGAATGTCCGGGAGCGGCGAGATCCGGTTGTTTTCGTATCGGACCAGTTGGCCGTCGTTAACCGCGATCTGGCGGGCCGGCACGTTCTTGTCCCGGACAGGGGGCAGCACGGACCCGTTGTCCTCGACCCGGACAAGGTCCTGGTTCGCGCGCAGTTCGACGTTGACCACATCCGGCTGGCCGCGGAAGGAAAGGGCCAGTTGGGTCTGCATCCTCAGCCGATCCTCATTGGAGGCCTCCACGAGTTCCTTGGCTGACAGATCAACCTGCGCTGCGCCGGAGACGACCGGGACGGATTCCCGTGTCAGTTTCATCCCGGACGGGAAGGCACTGACCACGGCTCCTTTGAGGTACGGGGCGGGTCCGCTCAGCAAGGCGCTGGTCATCGCCTTGACCGTTTTCTTCTTGTTGAACCATCGGACGTCGGGCACGGCATACGTGAAGCCGGGATCGTAAAAATAGATGGGGTAGGCGCCGTAAATCACCTTGAATGTCTGCTCCGGGATGGCGATCCCGTCGGGAATGGCGGAGATGCGCCACTGGCCGTCCACCTGCGTCAGCGTGACCGGAATTTTCTCCTTGGTGCCTTCGGGGAACTGTGTGGCAATCCCGTCCGCGTCAACGGAGTAGGCGACGTCCAGTTCGTAGTTGTAGACGTTTTCCACCCCGGTGCGGACCACTTTGGTTGAGCGGAAGACCAGGGTCCGCTGGTCCGGTTTCCACGCAACAGATGCTGCTTGAGTGAGGTATTCCCTCGCCACGGCGTAGTCGTCCTCGTAGCCACTGCCAGCGAGGTAGAAGTCTTCAATGACGGATTCGGGGCCGGCGCCTTCACGCGGTGCAACGGGGAAGAAGACGGGCGCATTGTTTGGCTTGCCCGCGCTCTCGTCGGTACTTTTCCCCACGGGCCCCGAGCGCGGAATCTGGGCGCAGGAGGTGAGCAGCAGGAGCAATACAGTCATCAAGGCCGCGGCCGCCGTGCCAAACCGCCGTGTGATACCGGTCATTTTGCTTCTTCCCGGCCCTCGCCGTGCTTCGACCCCGGAGCAACTGCTGACGGCACGGCCGGCTGGGGCTCTGCCTGCCCTGTGGGCGGCCCGGCAGGACCGCCGTCGGCTCCTGCTTCCTCCGGTAGGGCTACGGTTCCAAACAGCAGCATGGTGCCCTGGCCCGATCCGCCCGGCAATTCGACGTCGGCCGGTTCCAGCTGGAGCGGCGATTTGGTGATCGCTTCGCCCTGCCGCAGGGGCAGCGTCAGCCGGAAGTTCGATCCAGTCCCCTTGCTGCCCCAGGCCTGGAGCCACCCGTTATGAAGTTTGGTGTCCTCCGCGGCGATGGACAGGCCCAGCCCGCTGCCGCCCGTGGTCCGCGCCCGGGCGGGGTCCGCACGCCAGAAACGGTCAAACACCCTGGCGGCTTCCGCCTGCGTCATGCCGATGCCGTGGTCGCGGACGGCCACCGCCACGGCGGTTTCGTTCGCTGCGACGGAAATGCTGACCGGTTTGCCTTCGCTGTGCTCGAGCGCGTTCAGCACCAGGTTGCGGAGAATCCGCTCGATGCGCCGGTCATCCATCTCCACCACGATGCTCTCTTCCCGCGAATTGATGGTGACCTCGGAACCGTACTCGGCCGCGACCGGCCCTGCGTCCTCCACGACATTGGCCACGAGCTGAAGGATATCGGTGGGTTCGGCGTCGAGTACCGCCACGCCGGCATCGAAGCGTGAAATCTCAAGCAGGTCAGCCAGGAGCGACTGGAACCGTTCCACCTGGTTGTAGAGCAGTTCCGCGGAGCGCTTGTTGATGGGGTCGAAATCGTGCCGTGCGTCGTACAGAACCTCGGCGGCCATCCGCACTGTGGTCAGCGGCGTGCGAAGCTCGTGGGACACGTCCGAGACGAAGCGCTGCTGCATCTGCGACAAGGTAGCCAGCTGCGTGATCTGTTCCTGCAGGCTGGCGGCCATGTGATTGAACGATGCGCCCAGCCGCGCCACTTCGTCCTCGCCCTTGACCACCATTCGTTCCTGGAGCTGCCCGGCCGCCAGCTTTTCCGACACCACCGCGGCGTGGCTGACCGGGCTGACCACGTTGCGCGTCACATACCAGGCAATGGCACCGATGATCAGCACAAGTACCGCGCCGCCGGCCAGGAGGACATTCTGTATCTCGTCGAGGGTCTTCTGTGCAGTGTTGAGGTCGTAAATAAGGTACAGCTCGTACACGGTGCCGTTGAAGGTGACCTTGTTGCCCACGGCGATGCCCGGCCGGTCCTCGGTTCCCACGGGGAACTCCGTGGATGCCCAGAACTGGTCCTTTCCGGACTCCTGGACGGCCTTCCGCAGCTCCGGCGGAATCACGCTAATGGTCAGCTGGTCCGAGGCCCGCGATTCCACCCAGCGGTTTCGGGGCTTGGTCTGTTCGGGCATGGCCTCGAACACGTAGCGCCGCTGGATCACGTTTCCGCGCCCCTCCACGGCATTCAAGGTGTCGTAGACCAGCGTAATGACGCTTGACTGGTCGGTGACCTGGGCGCCGTCGAACGTGTCCTGGACCTGTTTGACGTTATAGAGCGTCTCCGACTCCGCCTGCGTCAACCGCTCCTGGAACAGGTTGTTGGCGATCTGGTTCGACAGGTAGGCGCCAACCACTGCGAAAGAACCGATCGACAGCAGCAGCGTGGTGAGGACCGTCCGGAACTGCAAGGACCGGCGCCAGCGCCTGTGCAGTGCCCGCAGCAGGAAACGGACGCCCGGCAGGAGCCTGATCAGCCCGGTCCGGACGAGCCGCGAGACCCGCAGGCCCACGATCCGGGCCCGGCGGACCCAGATCCGGGCACGGAACGGCAACCCGGAGAGCACACCTGCGATGGCGTCGGTGTGTTCCGGAGCGCTGTGGACGTGGGGGTGTTCCGTTTTTGGCGGTCGGGCTATCTCCGGCTCATTGCCGGCGTCGCCGCTGGACGGTTCAGGAACCTGCTTTGTAGCCGACACCACGGACCGTCAAAACTACTTCGGGGGCTTCGGGGTCGCGCTCGATCTTTGACCTCAGCCGCTGGACGTGGACGTTCACAAGGCGGGTGTCTGCCGCGTGCCGGTATCCCCAGACCTGCTCCAGCAGCAGTTCGCGGGTGAAGACCTGCCACGGTTTACGGGCAAGCGCAACAAGCAGATCGAACTCGAGGGGCGTCAGCGAAATGCGTTCGTCGTTCCGGCTCACCAGGTGGCCGGCCACATCAATGGTGATGTCGGCGATGCGAAGCGTTTCGGGGGCCTTCTGGTCACCGGGGCGGAGCCGGGCGCGGACACGGGCCACCAATTCCGCCGGCTTGAACGGTTTGGGAACGTAATCGTCCGCCCCCGATTCCAGGCCGCGGACCACGTCCGAGGTATCCGACTTGGCGGTCAGCATGACGATGGGCGAATCCGACTCGGCGCGGATCTGCCGGCACACTTCGATCCCGTCCATGCCCGGAAGCATCAGGTCAAGCAGCACGAGATCAGGCTTCGAGGAGCGGAAGACTTCCAGCGCCTGCCCGCCGTCCGCGCAAAAGACGGGCTCAAATCCGTCATTGCGCAGGACAATACCGATCATCTCGGCCAGCGCTTCGTCATCGTCCACTACCAGAATGCGTGCCTTCATAGTTATATATTCGCCTATTGAATGGGCTTTGTCCCGTTGAGGGCCGACACGGCATGGCGCGGGGACCCGCCGTACGGGGCGCGCTTCCGACGGCGGGTCCCCGCCACAGCGGGAAGAATCAGCCGGAAGCTATGAGGCATGCAGGCAAAACTATAGGCTGGGAGCGGGCCGGACGGTGCAGTTCACCGCCGGTCCGGAGCGCCGGGCGGAAGTTGTGGCCGGGCGGCTCGCGGACAGCGTCTTTTGGGGAGGAACAGGTTGTCAGAGCAGGATCCGAACGCGTGGCCCGGGGAGGGCAAGCCGCAGCCGGTGCAGCCACTCCCCTGGGACGCACCCGCGCAGTGGAACGCACCGCCGCCCGCCTATGGCGGCCAGCCCCAGTGGGGCTCCCCCCATCCCGGAACGCAGCCGGCTCCTCAGCAGCCGTACGGTCAGCCAGGATACGTTCAGCAGCCGTACGGTCAGCCGGGATACGTTCAACCCGGATATGTCGCCCCGCCAAAGCCCGGCGTCGTGCCCCTGCGGCCCCTGTTGTTCGGCGAAATCCTGGACGGGTCGTTTCAGACCATCAGGCGGAACGCCGGGGCGATGCTGGGGGCGGCACTTCTTGCCCAAACCCTGGCAACCGTTGTCAGCGCAGTCGTTACAGCGGAGACCGAATCGCGCGGACAGTCGATCGCAACGTGGGTGTCCGGCATGGCTCCCCCCGAAATGATCGGACTGGGCTTTGGCCTCCTCATCGGCGCCGCCATCCTAGGACTCCTGTCCTTCTTCATCTCCATCGTGCTGCAGGGTGTGATGGCCGTTCCCGTGGCCCGGTCTGTCCTGAACTGGCGCACGGGATTCAAGGAGATGTGGAAGCTGTCGCGATCCAAAATCGGATCGCTGCTGGCTTATGGCGGGCTGCAGCTCCTGGCGGGCATCACCCTGGGCGTCGTGCTGGTCGGCGCAGTGGTGCTCCTGGTTGACGGCATGCGCGGATCGTCGGCATTGATCCTCGTCCCGCTGTTCCTCGGTTCCATGCTGATCGTGGTGTGGCTCTCCATCCGGCTCCTCCTGGCGCCGACGGCGATCGTCGTCGAGCAGCTGGACGTCCTTGACGGCCTGCGGAGGTCCTGGCAGCTCACCCGTCACAGCTGGTGGCGCATCTTCGGCATCCTGTTGGTCATTTCCCTCCTGATCGGCATCATCAGCCAGATTGTGCTGATCCCCCTCGGGCTCGCCTCCGGCGGGCTCTCCTCCGTCATCGCCCCGCACGGCGACGACGCCGGCCAGCGCGCCCTCGACGCGGGTCTCGGGATCGCTGCGATCATCGTCACCGCAGTGATCGGGGCTGTCGGCTACGCTTTCCAGACTTCGGTGATGGGGCTCCTCTATTTTGATCTCCGGATGCGCAAGGAGGGCCTTGACCTCGCCCTCCAGCGGCAGCTCGAATCGGGCAACGAGGCCGACGGCGTTCCCGGACGCGGTGTGGCCCCGGAAGTGAACTTCGCGGGACGACCTCCCACCGGCAACTGGCCCCAGCCGCCTTACGGACACTCGCCTTACAACTCGCCGTACGCGCAGCCACCGTATAACCCGCCGCCGGGCTACGGGCCGCAGCCCCCGTACAACCCGCCGCCGGGCTACAACCCGCCCGGCTACAACCCGCCGCCGAGCTACGGGCCGCACCAAACCAATCCGCCGCCGGGCGCCGGATGAGCCGGCCAGGCCCATACGAGTCGGCATCCGAAATGGCGTCTCCGGCCTGGGTGGTTCTGCAGTCGACGTTGGACCGCGCGCAGGTTGTGCCTCCCGCTCCACCAGTGGAACCCGGCAGCGAGGAGGCCCGCAGGTGGGCCGCCGAAGAGCTCTCCAAACCCGTCTACCAGGACGCGCAGCCCGACTGGCTCACCGACCTCTGGCGGCAGTTCACTGACTGGCTGCGATCCCTCGGCAGCGGCGACCCTGCCATGGACAGCGGAGTTGCGGTACCGGCCATCGGAGTGACAATCCTGGTCCTCATCGCCGTCGCTGTCCTTCTCGCGCGCCCCCGGTTGAACGCCCGGCGCCGGCGCCCCGCCGGGGACGACGTGGACGCCGATCCTTCCGTCAGCCCGGCCGAATACCGGCGGCGCGCTGCGGCAGCCGCGGCGCGCTCCGAGTGGCGTACCGCCGTCGTCGAACAGTTCCGCGCCATGGTCCGGTCCGCGGAGGACCGCACGGTCATCGATCCCCTGCCCGGCCGGACGGCGGACGAGGTGGCCGGCCAGCTGGCCGGGGCCTTCGGCAGCCATGCCGCCGAACTCCGTCACGCTGCCGGCATCTTCGACGCTGCCCGGTACGGCAGTGCCGACGCCACGGCCAGCGACCATGCCGTGCTGGTTGCGCTGGATCAGCGCCTGGACGCAGCAAAGCCCGACTTCGGACAGCCTGCCGCAGACCGGCTGGTGCTGCCACGATGACGCCCGTCCTCGAATCAGCGAACCGGCCGGTAAACGACGGAGGAGCGGCCGACGGAGACGCCGCCAACGGCGCTCGCCCGGTCCGCCCCCTCGCCGCATGGATCCGCCGTCACCGGACGTGGACGGTGCTCATCCTGGTCTTTTCCCTTGGCGTGGGGCTGACGATCATGGCCCAGCTCTCGCCCCGCGGCGACAGCTTTCCCCTGTCCACACGCAACGCAGCTCCCGACGGGGCACGGGCAGCGGCCGAGATTCTGCGGAGCCGGGGGGTTGACGTTCGCCAGACCGATAACTTCGGAGCGACAATGTCCGCACTGGATGACGCCGCCGAATCCGGCGCCTTTGAAGCAGGCGACGGCACCGGCACCACCTTGTTCCTCTACGATCGCAACGGCTACCTGGACCCCGTGCAGCTGCAGGAGTTGCGGCAGGCGACGGACCGGCTGGTGGTGGTCACTCCCCGGCTCAGCACGCTCAGCGCTCTTGACCGCGATATCAGTCCTGCCGGAGTGGTGCCGTCCGGAGTGCCAATCCTGGATCCCGGCTGTGGGCTCGACGATCCCGCAGCAGCCGGGGCCGTCACGGCGGAGTCCGCGTACCTGTACAAGGCCGACCTCGCCTGCTATGAGCCTACCGAGGGTCTGGGCGGACTGTATGCCGCCAGTGACGATGGCAGTCTGGTGGTGCTGGGCAGCACCCAAGTACTCAGCAACCGCCGGCTCGATGAACACGGCAATGCGGCGTTGACGCTGAGGACGTTGGGGGCCTCGGACACCCTGGTCTGGTACCTTCCCGGGCTCGCTGACGTGGTCGCTGAGGACACACCCAAGACCCTTGACCAGCTCGCCGCGCCGTGGGTCTCCTTCCTCGGCCCCTGGCTAGCCCTGGTAGCCGTGCTGGCCATGGCCTGGCGGGGCCGGCGGCTGGGACCGCTGGTCTTCGAGCCGCTGCCGGTGGTGGTCAAGGCCGTGGAGACTGCCGAGGGCCGCGCCCGGCTCTACCACGACGCCCACGCCGTGGACAGGGCTGCTGACAACCTCAGGGCCGGTACGCTGGTCCGCCTCTCCCGGCTCCTCCGGTTGGGACCGGAGGCTGAGTCATCGGCAATTGTCGACGCCGCCGCACGGCACCTTGGGCGAACCCGCGAGGAGACCGCCCGCGTCCTCGAAGGCCGCCCCCACACGGAAAGCGAGCTGGTCCACTGGGCCCAGCAGCTGGAATCACTAGAGAAAGAGGTAACCGCCCAATGAGTGAGCAGACCAACGGATTCACCCAGGGCGGCCCCGGCGGTCCGGCCCTGGCAACGGCGGAGGCAGCACCCGGCAGCGATCCCGTCCGCCAGGCCCTCCTCAACGTGCGGCACGAGGTGGCCAAGGCGGTCGTCGGCCAGGACGCCACCGTCACCGGAATGCTGATCGCATTGCTGTGCCGCGGGCATGTCCTGCTGGAGGGCGTTCCGGGTGTGGCCAAGACCCTGCTCGTCCGGACGCTTTCCGCCGCCCTGAGCCTGGACACCAAGCGCGTGCAGTTCACGCCCGACCTCATGCCGGGCGACATCACCGGCTCACTGGTTTTTGACTCCCGGACATCGGAGTTCAGTTTCCGCGAAGGCCCCGTGTTCACCAATATCCTGCTCGCCGATGAGATCAACAGGACACCGCCGAAAACGCAGGCGTCCCTGCTGGAGGCCATGGAGGAACGCCAGGTTTCGGCAGACGGCGTCTCCCGGCAGCTTCCCGTACCGTTCATCGTGGCAGCCACGCAGAACCCGGTGGAGTATGAAGGCACCTATCCCCTCCCGGAAGCCCAGCTGGACCGCTTCCTGCTGAAACTTGCCATGCCGTTGCCGGGGCGTGCCGATGAAATCGAGGTCATCCGCCGGCACGCGGCCGGCTTCGACTCCAGGAACCTGGCCGCCGCCGGGGTGCGCGCGGTCGCGGGTGCGGCAGAGCTGGAGGAGGCGCGCGAAGCAGTGGCTGCCGTGGTGGTGGCGCCCGAAGTCACCGCCTACATCGTGGACATCGCGAGGGCCACCCGTGCCGCCCCTTCCTTCCAGCTCGGGGTGTCGCCGCGCGGCGCCACCGCCCTGCTCAGTGCCGCCCGTGCGTGGGCCTGGCTGTCCGGGCGGCAGTTCGTGACCCCCGATGATGTGAAGGCCCTGGCCCTCCCCTGCCTGCGGCACCGTGTTGCCCTGCAGCCGGAAGCACAGATGGACGGCGTGCATGTTGACGGGGTGCTCGCGAGCATCCTGGCAACTGTGCCCGTGCCCCGCTGACGCCATGGCCATTTCCGGACGGTTCGTACTTCTGGCCCTGGCAGGGCTGGTGCCCGTGCTGCTGCTTCCCGGCTGGGGTACGGTCCTGGTGGTCTGCCTGGTCCTGGGCGCACTGCTGCTGCTGGACCTTGCCCTGGCGGCGCCGCTGCGGAAGATCACCCTGGACCGCACGCTTCCCGGGAACGTCACGCTGACAGGCAGCTGCGAATCCGTCCTGACCATCGGGAACACCGGTCCGCGCCGGCTCCGCGCCCTGGTGCGGGACGCCTGGCAGCCGTCCGCCGGTGCAAAGGATCCGCGCCAGTTCATCGACGTTCCGGCCGGCGAACGGCGCCGGATGAAGGTGCGGCTGGAACCTGCCCGGCGGGGCGACCTCAAGGCACCGCATGTGACCCTCCGGGCTTTCGGCCCGCTGTGGCTGGCCGCACGCCAGCGGACCCTCCCGTGTCCCGGCGCCGTGCGGGTGCTCCCGCCGTTCCACTCACGGCGCCACCTGCCGTCCAAGCTCCGAAAACTGCGCGAGCTCGACGGCAAGGCGGCGGTCCAGATCCGGGGTGCCGGCACCGAATTCGATTCCCTGCGCGACTATGTCCGCGGTGACGACGTGCGCTCGATAGACTGGCGCGCTACGGCGAGGCGGTCCGCCGTCGTCGTCCGTACCTGGCGTCCCGAACGGGACCGGCGCGTGGTCATCATGCTGGACACCTCCCGGACGGCGGCGGCGAGGATCGACGATGAACCCCGGCTCGATACCGGAATCGAGGCTGCCCTGCTGCTGGCCGTCCTTGCCGAACGCGGCGGCGACCGTGTGGATTTCTTCGCATTCGACCGCCGGACGCGCGGCCGGGCAGGCTCCGCGTCGAAAGGAAACCTGCTGGGACAGCTCGTGCAGGCCATGGCCCCGTTGGAACCGGAACTCATTGAGCTGGACTGGAGCCAGGTCCCTGGCCAGATCCGGCAGATATCGGCGCACCGTTCGCTGGTGGTGCTGCTGACGCCGCTGGACAGCGGCGCACCGGAAGAGGGACTGCTGCCGATGGCCGCCCAGCTGGCGCAGCAGCATGTTGTGGTGGTTGCCTCCGTCCGGGACCCCATGCTCGGTACGATGCAGAAGGAACGTACGACGGCGGCACAGGTGTTCCGCGCGGCGGCCGCCGAACGGGCACTGCTGGAACGCGAAGCAGTCGCCATCCAGCTGCGCCAGATGGGGGTGGAAGTGGTGGACGCCGAACCCCACCAGCTGCCGCCCGCACTGGCGGACGCCTATATCCGGCTCAAGGCCGCGGGCAGACTATGAACGACGTGTCGAAACCAGGAGGCCAACGTGACAACGCCTATCTATGAACGCGCTCTGGGCAGTGACTTCGCCCGGCTGCAGCCCGAGCTCCAGGAGTACTTTTCGCTTGCTCCCGGCTCAGGCCGCTACGGCGTCGGAGAAGGGGTCTTCGACGTTGTGGGGTGCCGGCAGCAGTGGCTCCGTCCGCTGCTGCGGCTGACCGCCGGGGAAGAAGCATTCTTTCCGGAATACGGGGAACGTATTCCCTTCCGGATCGAAAACCACGCACACCTCGATCCGTTCGGCCGGTCAAGCCTCACCGCCAGGCGCGAGATCCAGTTTCCCGGCCGCACCCGGTTGTTCCATGACACCACCAGCTTTGACGACTCCCGGAGCAAGCCGGGGCTGGTGGACTACGTTGGCCGCTACCGGCGCCTGGTCACCGACCTCAACCTGAGCGTGACCGCCGAAGGCAGGCTCCGCGGCGTCTCCGAATCGTCCCGGCTGTTCCTGGGTGCCCTGCGCATTCCGCTGCCGGCGGCCCTGGATGCCAAGGCGTATGCGGAGCAGTGGTGGGAACCGGCGGAGGGCGAAAACGGCAAGCACCGGATCCAGGTGAAGGTGATCCAGCCGCAGCTGGGACTCGTCCTGGTGTATGCGGGCAGCTTCGACTACCGCCTTCGCTCCTACCCCGGCCAAACCGCAGGGCAGGGCCACCTCCCGGGCTACGCCCGGCCGGACCGGTGGGAGAGCCGCGTCTAGCCGAGTGCCAGCTGGTTGAGCCCGTCCGCCACCTGGGTGAGCCGGGTCAGCACCGCAGTGGCGGACGACGGCGTGTGCCCGGCCAGCCCCTCCGACGGCGTCACCCGGATGGAGCCGAGTGACGAGGCGGGCAGCCCCAGCTGGCGCCAGGGCCGCCAGACGTTCTCCACTGCTTCCTGTACCCGGGGCAGTGCGGCTGACGGGTTGCCCGCGGCCACGACCCCGGCCCACAGGCTCTTGCCAGCTTCGACCGCGCCGGCTAGCTGTTCCCACTGGCGGGAGGTGAGCGCCTTGAGCGGGACGGCTATCCCGTCCGCGCCCGATGAGAGAATACGGTCGAAGGGCGCCTCTATTTCGTCAACCGCGATCACCGTTTCGACGGCACCGGCTGCCCTGGCCGCATCGATGACGAGGCGCCACGCCTCGGTCACTTCCTGCCCCGGGACGGCCCGCAGGGTCCGGTAGCCGCTGGATGTGGGAATGGTTCCTGCGAGGACCGCCGCAATATCAGGTTCATCGATCTGGACCACCAGCCGCGCCCCGGGCACAGCCGTACCGACGCGGGCCAGCAGATCACCGATGCCGGCGGCCAGTGATGCGGCGATATCGCGTCGGGCGCCGTAGTCGAGCAGGGCACGTTCACCGCTGTGGAGGTGGAGGCCCGCGGCCAGGCTCAACGGTCCGCGCAGGTGGACCTTGAAGTCGCGGGCCGGGCTGTCTTCCGTCCCGGCAACGTCGGCCAGGACGTTGATGTCCGTTGACAGCGCCGACTTCGCCCGCATGAGGTCTTTCCCCGGACGATCCACAATCCGCCATCCGTGGGGCTGAACGTCGACGGCCAGGTCCACCAGCAGTGACGCGGTCCGGCCGAGTGCATCGGAGCCGACGCCGCGGTCCGGAAGCTCGACGAGGAACGGCAGGTGCGGGTTCCCGAGTTCGCCGCGGACAATCCGCGTCGCCTCCAACGGATCGTCACCGGGCCACGGGCCCAGGGCGGTGGCAGTTACTTGCGATTCCGGCATGGCCTAGGCGTCGACGGCGGTGGACGGCGCCGGCCGGCTGGCGGCGGACCCGTTGTTCTCGGCGGCCTGGTGGTCTTCGGCGATGGCTTCGTGGTGCCGGATGACCTCACCGATGATGAAGTTCAGGAATTTCTCCGCAAATGCCGGATCGAGGTGGGCTTCCTCCGCGAGGCGGCGCAGCCGCGCAATCTGGGCGGTCTCCCGGCCCGGGTCCCCGGCAGGCAGCCTGTGCGTTGCCTTGAGGAACCCGACCTTCTGCGTGGCCTTGAACCGTTCGGCAAGGAGGAAGACGAGCGTCGCGTCGATGTTGTCGATACTGGACCGGATGGACAGCAGTTCCGCCATGACCGATTGGTCCACTTGTCCGGCCAATGAGCTGGCTGAGGGGTCGTAGGATTCGGCGCCTGGAAGATCTTGGTTCTGCTCGGTCATGCTCCCAGTCTATGGGCACCCCGCCAATTCCCTGTGGCTGTTAAGCGTCCCCGCAACGTTCCAGCGGAAGGTTGCCCGGGGACGAAAATGCCCGCCGTCCGGAACGGACGGCGGGCATTTCCTGCGAAGCGGAACTAACCGGCCAGCAGCGCGCGGTTGGCTTCCCGGCGCTTGGCCTGTTCGTCCGGATCAGGGACGGGCAGCGAGGCGATCAGCCGGCGCGTGTAGTCGTGCTGGGGTGCGCCCATCACCTGGGTGCCCAGCCCCTGCTCCACGAGCTTGCCCTTGTAGAGCACACCGACCCAGTGGGACAGGATGTCGACTACCGCGAGGTCGTGGCTGATGAACAGCGCGGCGAACCCGAACTCCGCCTGGATGTCCTTGAACAGTTCCAGCACCACAGCCTGGACGGAAACATCCAGCGCCGAAGTGGGTTCGTCGGCAATCAGCAGCTTCGGGTTCAGGATCAGTGCCCTGGCCAGTGATGCCCGCTGCCGCTGTCCGCCGGACAGTTCGTGCGGGAACCGGTCAGCGTACGACGCCGGCAGCTGCACCGATTCGAGCAGCTCACCCACGCGTTTCCTCGCCTGCGCCGGCGAGGGATTGCTGTGGATGATGAGCGGCTCGGCAACGCAGTCACCGATGGTCAGTTGCGGGTTGAAGGATGCCGCCGGGTCCTGGAACACGAAACCGATTTCCTTGCGGAGGGGCTTGAACGTCCGCTCTTTGAGGTTCAGCATCTCGTAGCCCAGCACCTTCAGGCTGCCGCCCGTGGTGCGGTTGAGGCCCGCGATCGCGCGTCCGATAGTGGTCTTGCCCGATCCCGATTCACCGACCAGGCCGAAGACCTCACCCTCGGACAGCGTAAAGCTCACGCCGTCCACGGCTTTGAAGCCGGGGCTGCCCAGCCGGCCGGGGTATTCGATGGTCAGGCCCTTGGCTTCGACCAGGACTTTGCCGCCCTGGTGGGCCCGCGCCGTCAGTCCCTCCGACGCGGAGTTCCTGCCCAGGTGCGGCACCGCCGCCAAAAGCTTCCGCGTGTACTCCTGCTTCGGCTCAGCGAACAGCACCTTGGCGGTTGCCTCCTCCACCACGTCGCCCTGGTACATCACCACCACCCGGTCGGCGAGATCGGCCACTACCCCCATGTTGTGGGTGATGAGCACGATCGAGGTGCCGTACTTGTCCCGCAGGTCCCTAAGCAGCTGGAGGATTTCAGCCTGGACGGTGACGTCCAGGGCTGTTGTGGGTTCATCGGCGACGATCAGCCCCGGATTGAGTGCCAGCGCGGCCGCAATGACGACACGCTGTTTCTGGCCTCCGGAAAACTGGTGGGGATAGTAGTCCACGCGGTTTTCGGGGTCCGGGATGCCCACTTTCCGGAGGGCTTCGATGGCCCGGGATTTGGCTTCCTTGGCGGACACCTTGCCGCCCTTGCCGTGCGCATGGGCACGGATGCCTTCAGCGATCTGCCACCCCACGGTGAAGACGGGGTTCAGCGCAGTGGACGGTTCCTGGAAGACCATGGCAACGTCCCGGCCGCGGATCTGCCGCAGCTTGGCCGCGCTGACGCTGATGACGTTGTTCCCGTTGATCAGCACCGCACCGGAGCTGATGGCGGTCTCCGGGAGGAGGCCGAGGATGGTTTTGGCGGTGACGGTCTTGCCGGAGCCGGACTCGCCGACGATCGCCACCACTTCGCCCGGCCTGACCTCGAGGCTGACGTCCTTGACTGCATAGACGTCCCCGGCATCGGTGGCGAAAGTGACCTTGAGGTGGTCAATATCCAGGACCGGGCCGGTGCCGCGCTTGTCGATGTTGGTAGTCATGAACTGCTCACTTCTGCTTGGATTCCTGCCTTCGCGGCTGCGTTCGAATCGGGCCCGCCCTTGCCGGAAGCGGCCTTCTTGCGTCCGCGCAGACGCGGATCGTTAAGATCGTTGATGCTCTCACCCATAAGGGTGAGGCCCACGACGGTCAGCACGATGGCGAGGCCCGGGAAGACGCCGGTCCACCAGATGCCGGACGTGGTGTCGGCCAGCGCCTGCTTGAGGTCGAAGCCCCACTCGGCCGCCGAGCTCGGTTCGATGCCGAAGCCCAGGAATCCGAGTCCGGCCATGGTCAGGATGGCTTCGGAGGCGTTGAGCGTGAAAATCAGCGGCAGGGTGCGGGTGGCGTTCTTGTAGATGTGCCGGCTCATGATGCGGATGTCGGACGCCCCGACTACTTTGGCCGCTTCCACGAAGGGTTCGGCCTTGAGGCGGATGGTTTCTGCCCTGATCACCCGGAAGTACTGCGGGATGAAGACCACGGTGATGGAGATTGCCGCGGCCATGATGCCGCCCAGCAGGCTGGATTGCCCGCCACTGATGACGATGGCCATGACAATGGCCACCAGCAGGGAGGGGAAAGCGTAGATGGCATCCGCGACGACGACGAGGATCCGGTCGAGCCAGCCGCCGATGTAGCCGCTGACGAGTCCGAGGATGACGCCGATGAAGATCGACATCAGGACGGCGACGACGATCACCATGATGGCCGTTTGCGTACCCCAGATGACCCTGGACAGTACGTCGTAGCCGCCCACCGTGGTCCCCAGCAGGTGCTTTCCACCGGGTGCCTGCTGTGCGGGGAAACTGCCGTCCGCGTCCGAGAGCTGGGCGTACCCGTAGGGAGCCAGGAGTGGCGCGAAAATGGCTGTCAGCACAAAGGCGGTGGTCAGGATGAGTCCTGCCACCAGCATTCCGCGCTGCAGGCCCACGCTCTTGTTGAAGTGCGAGATGACCGGCAGCCGGCGGAACAGCGGAGCCCGGGGATCCGCAGCAGGTTCAACAGTTGTAGGAGTGCTCATATCAGTACCTCACGCGGGGGTCGATCAGCGCAGCAACAATGTCCACGATGAAGTTGGTCACGGCCACGATGACAGCGAGAAGGACCACAATGCCCTGGACCGCCACGAAGTCGCGGGCCGTGAGATAGGTGGCCAGCTGGAAGCCAAGGCCTTTCCATTCAAAGGTGGTTTCCGTCAGTACGGCACCGCCGAGCATCACGGCAATTTGCAGGCCCATCACCGTGATGATGGGGATCAGTGCGGGCTTGTAGGCGTGCTTGGTGACCAGCCGGAATTCGCTGACGCCGCGGGAGCGCCCGGCCTCCACGTAGTCCCGGCCCAGGGTTCCGATGACGTTGGTGCGGACCAGCCGCAGGAAGATGCCTGCAGTCAGCAGGCCCAGGGCGACGGCCGGCAGGACCGCGTGCGCCATGACGTCGCCCAGGGCTGCCATGTTGCCGCTGCGGATGGCATCCAGCCAGTAGATGCCGGTGGGCGACTGCAGCGAGGTGAGCTCCAGTTCGCTGGAGGTCTTGGCGCGGCCGGCCACGGGGAGCCATCCGAGCCATACGGCGAACGTGAGTTTCAGGAGCATGCCGGCGAAGAACACGGGTGTGCCGTAGCAGACGATGGCGAAAACGCGCAGGACGGCGTCGGGTGCGTGGTCCCTCCGGTAGGCGGCGACCATGCCCAGCGGAATGCCGACCAGCCGGGCCACGAGCAGCGCGTTGATGGTCAGTTCCAGAGTGGCTGAGCCGTAGGTGGCCAGCATTTCCGTGACCTGGCGGTTGTCCGAGAGGGTGGTGCCGAAGTTGCCTGTGGCCAGTTGTCCCAGGTACTCGAAGTACTGCACGAGGATCGGACGGTCATAGCCTGCCGCGGTGATCCGCTCTGCCAGCTGCTCTGGCGGCAGCCTGCCGCCCATGGCCGCCGTGATGGGATCGCCGGTGATGCGCATCAGGAAGAATACCAGCGTCACGAGGATGAAAATTGTAGGAAAGATCAGCAGGAACCTGATCAGGATGTATTGGCCCAGTCCCCCGCCGGACGACTTCTTCTTTGACGGCAGCAGGCCGTCGGCGTCGGTTGGCGGCGCCTCAATCAGTGTTGTCATTGGTACCTAAATGTGTGCTTCCGGCGGCTTCGTGGGCCCCGGAATCTGTTGCCCTGGCTCAGCACGAAAGGCGGGACGCCGTGGCGCCCCGCCTTTTCGGCTGGCCTGGACCGGATGGAGAACTGGACCTACTTGGAAATTACGCCAAGCCGGGTCTTGAAGGATGCGTCCAGGGTCTTTTCGACACCCTTGACATCCTTTCCGGCGACCATAAGCTGGGCGCCCTGCAGCAGCGGCAGCGTGGAAAGATCCTTGGCCACGGCCGTCTGGGCTTCGCCCAGCACCTTTTCGCGCTCTGCCTTGTCAACGGTGGTGAGCTGGGACTTGATCAGCTCGGTGACGGATGCATTTTCGTAGTGGTTCTTGAGGAAGTTACCCGGAACGAAGAACGGGGTCAGGTAGTTGTCCGCGTCCGAGTAGTCGGGGAACCAACCGAGCTGGTACACCGGGTAGGCGTCAGCAGTGCGGTCCTTGGAGTAGGTGACCCACTCGGTGGACTGCAGGTCAACCTTGAACAGTCCGGACTTTTCGAGCTGTTCCTTGATCATGGCGTATTCGTCGCCGGAGGACTTGCCGTAGTGGTCCGGGTTGTACTGCAGCTTGATGTTCACCGGTGCGGTGACTCCTGCATCGGCGAAGGCTTTCTTGGCCTTGTCCAGGCTGGGCTTGCCGTTCCCGTCGCCGTACATCTCCTTGAGGGGCTGGATCGCGCCAACGAATCCGTCGGGCACCACGGAGTACGCCGGCAGGTAGGTGCCCTTGTAGACCTGGGTTGCGATGGCGTCGCGGTCAACGACGTTGGCCATGGCCTGGCGGACGGCGAGTGCCTTGGCGGGGTCGGCGTCGGCAGCCTTGGCACCGAACGGCATGGTGTCGAAGTTGAACACGATGTAGCGCAGCTCACCGCCGGGGCCCTTGTGGACCTTCACCTTGGAGTCCTTCTCCAGGTCGGCGGCGTCGGTTGCCGTCAGGCTGCGGCCGGCGACGTCAATGTTCCCCTGCTGGACGTCCAGCTTGAGGTTGTTTGAGTCGGCGTAGTACTTGATGGTGGCGCCGTCATTTGCGGGCTTGCCGAGCAGGCCCTTGTAATCCGGGTTGACCTTCAGGCTGACGAGCTCGTTCTTCTTGTAGCTGTCGATCGTATAGGGGCCGGCGAACGGTTTGCCCTTGACGATTTCGTCGTCGGTCATCAGCTTGTCCGCCGGGAAGACCTCTTCGTCGATGATCGGTCCGGAGTTGGCTGCAAGAACGCCGGGGAAGACCTGGTCGTTGCCGGCCTTGAGGGTGAAGACCACCGTGGTGTCATCCTTGGCGGCGACAGACTCAAGGTTGCCCAGCAGCGAGGCGGGACCGTTCGGATCCGCGATCTTGACCACGCGGTCGATGGAGAACTTCACGTCCGAGGATGTGAGTGCGTGACCGTTGGCAAATTTGAGGTCCGACTTGAGCTTCACGGTGTATTCCGTGGGGCTGGTGAATTCCGCGGACTCCGCGATGTCAGGCGTAGCGTCGGCGGTGCCCGGCTTGGCGTTCAGGAGGAACGGGTAGATCTGGTTCATCACCATGAAGGAACCGGCATCATAGGACCCCGCAGGATCGAGGGTAACGACCTTGTCGGTGGTGCCGTAGGTAATGGTTCCGCCTCCGGCACCGCCGGTGGAAGTTCCGCCGCCGCCGGACGGACCTGTGCAGGCTGTCAGTGCAAACGCGGAAACACCCGCGAGCGCGATAGCGCTGTGCAGGGCCTTTTTGTTCATTGCCATCTGTGGACTTTCTGTTCGATGAGTACACGCGTGCCGCCACGCAACTGGATCAGTTGGACTCGGTGGGCGGGACGTTGTCCTGATCACACGATTCAATCAGACCCGAGAGCGGTGAATCGTTACAACCTGTGAGTTGAGACACAAAATTTACCTGATTGGGTCAAAACTATCGTTTTCTTCAGCGTTCCGGCCGTATCAGCCTCCGACAGAACGACGAGTGAGTGCCTTAGGGAATCGCCATTGAAGAGTCTCCTTCCCGGGAATAGAGTTGCCCTACCCGGCTGAAGGGAACTGACCATGGGCAAAGCCGCCCTCTGTGTGGGGATCAACGAATTTGAACACCTGCCGAAATCCAGCTGGCTGCAGGGTTGCGTCAATGACGCCCGCGACCTCGCGGCACTGCTGCAGACCGGATACGGTTTCGCCGAGTCGGACATCTCGCTGCTGCTGGATTCCCGGGCCACGAAAGAGCGGGTGATGGCGCAGCTGGATGCGATGATGGACCGCGCCGCCGCGGGCGAACTCCAGCACATCGTCTTCACCTTCTCCAGCCACGGAACGCAGATTCCGGACACAAGCAACGACGAAGCGGACCGGCTGGATGAAGCCTTCGCCTGCTACGACATCAACAACACCGGCGACTCGTGGGATCCTGCCACCGTCATTTCGGATGACGAACTGTTCACCCTCTTTGCCCGCTTGCCGGACGGCGTGCTGATGGACGTGGTGCTGGATACCTGCCACAGCGGCACGGGCCTGAAATCTTTGGATCTGCTGCCCGGGCGCCGGCCCCGCTTCCTGCCGGCACCGACTCCCCGCGGCGTTGCTGCCACGGAGTTCAACGACACCAGGGCACTGCGTGACCTGGTGAAAGCCGGCCCGGGAGTCAAGCCCGTGCTTTTGGCCGCCTGCCGGGCTGACCAGACCGCTGCCGACGCCTTCCTGGACGGCCGCTACAACGGAGCCTTCACGTACAACTTCATCAAGGCGGTCACCGGCGACGGCGCCCTGGGCCGGGCGGACATCCTCAAACTGGTCAGCAAAGGCCTCAGGGCCGGCGGCTTCGACCAGGTGGCGCAGCTGGAAGGCTCGACGCCGGCACGGAAGGCCCCCTGGGGAAGCTGACCGCGGCTCACTCCTGGCGCTCTTCCTCCGGGTGGAAGGTGGCCACGGGCATTTTTGTCCCGGCTTCCCTTTTGATGGTTTCTAGTTTGGCCTGCTGCCATTCCGCGTCCATGACCGGCTTGAGCGCCGCGAAACACAGCCTGCCGCCCTCATCAAACCGCAACAGGCCTCCGCCACGGACGGTGTAGTAGTCGCTGTCCACGCGGAGACCGAGCTTGTTCCTGGCCTCGCTTTTTGACATCGTCACGGACTGGACGAAGGAGGCGCCGATTTCGGAAACAACGAAACCGTCCGGCCCCACCCGGGTACTGGGACGTACGCGGTTCACGACGATACTCGTGTCCTGGTCGATGCCGGCAGCCTCGATCAGCCGCGGGTTCTCCCACATGAAGCGGTTGACCTCCTCAGGATCGGCGGCCAGGGCAGACAACCGGACCGGGTAGCGCAGATCGCGAAGGTGCTTGAGTCCGTCCAGCAGTTCATCGGGCTCCGTGGAAAGGTCAATGTCCCAGAAGGCGTCGCGCACGGCCTGCCGGTACCCCATCATGTCCGTCGGCACCAGTACGGCATCTGCTGCGAGGATTCCCCGCAGCAGGTCCTCCCAGCCCGGGTCCACCGGCGGCATGTAGGCGAGCCCCCGCAGCACCATGCCCAGCATCTGATGTCCAAGATGCGCCCCGGCTTCGGCCACCTGGTAGCGGCTGGACCGGCCGCCCGGCCGGTCCAGCCGCTGCAGCCACAGCCGTACGACGGCGTCCAGCACCCCCTTCACGGCAATCTCGCCGCGCCGGTGGGGTTCGGGATCCAGCCGCCACTCGAAGGGCACGTCCACGTCGAGCGGCCGCCTGGCCGCGCCCCGCGAGAACAGCCCGTCGGCCAGCCCGAACAGCCCGGAGGCCAGGACTTCCTTCTCCATGTTCCGGGCGGGCACGGTTCCGGACTTCCCGTCCGGGCCCGGAACAGCCACTGACAGCTGTTGTTCCACCCGCTCAGGCGAGGAAAACACGCTCAGCATGGCCACCAGGTCGGCAATGCATTCGTGCAGCGCGTAGCCGTCCAGCAAGGCATCGCTGTCTGTCCACTGGCGCCGGTAACCGTCCAGGATCGCGTGCGTCACCTCATGGGCGACCAGGTCGTGATAGAGCGCCAACGGGACAGAATGCGTGGAACGGTCGTCGGTCCGGTGCCCGAAACGGATCAGGCCGCGTTCGCGGTCGTAGCCGGTGGAGGCGTAGGGGATCTTGTCATACACACTGATGAGCAGCCGGTGGCCCGAGGCCCAGCCCATCCGGCGCCCCAGGGTGACTTCAAATGCCTGTAGGGTTGCGGTCGCCACCGCATAGACATGCTGTGCGAGGAACCGGCTGTCGGTCAGCAGCTCTTCCAGCCCGGCGGGTGCGTCCTGGTCGTCGATGCACCATTCGTTGCGGTCCACGGACAGGGAAATGGGCCGGGGACCGTCAGCCCCGGGAGCCCGCACCCGCAGGGCCAGACGTGCGCCGGCCGGGCCGTTGACCACCCTCTCCACCGGTACCCGGATGCTGGTGGTGAGGGGCTTTCCTGACTTGCGGGTGAAGGGGCCCTCGGCAAGGGCGGTCAGCGCCACCATCTCGAGGCCATGCCCTATTCCAAGCGCTGCAGAGACCATTGCGGGCCTGCTTTCCTCAACTGAGCAGCCGCACCGGATGAGGTGGCGGCCTGCTTCAAGCCTGGTTCCCCAGGCCTCAATTATTGCGGTCGCAGGCGTAATTGACTACGGCCAGCCGCGGCGGGACCCCTAGTGGAGTTCCGCGCGCTGCAGCGAGCGCGCGGCGTCAATGGTGGCCTGTCCCAGGACCCGGCTTCCCTGGTAGAGCACCACGGTCTGTCCGGGGGCCACTCCGCGCAGCGGGGTGGCAAGGGTGACCACAAGATTCGTCCGCTCGGCGCCGTCGTCGTCCGTCAGCAGTTCCGTATGCGCCGTTGCGGGAACAGGATCGCCGTGTGCCCTGACCTGGGCGTGGCAGTCGAACTCTTCGCCGGTGGCGATTTCCGCAATCGGCAGGCCGGCCCACGATACTTTGATGCCGCGGATCTCGTCGATGGCCAGGAGCGCTTCGGGGCCCACCACTACCTTGTTTTCCTTGGGCCGGATCTCCAGGACGAAGCGGGGCTTGCCGTCGGCGGCCGGGGTGCCGAGCTTGAGGCCACGGCGCTGGCCCACGGTGAACGCGTTGGCGCCGGGGTGTTCTCCCACCTTGGACCCGGTTTCATCCACGATTTCGCCCGTGGTCATGTCGATCTTTTCGGCAAGCCACCCGGCGGTGTCGCCGTCCGGAATGAAGCAGATGTCGTGGCTGTCCGGCTTGTTGGCCACCGACAGCCCGCGGCGCTCGGCCTCGGCGCGCACTTCGGCCTTCGAGGGGGTGTCCGCCAGCGGGAACATGGAGTGCTTGAGCTGTTCGTGGGTGAGGACGCCGAGCACGTAGCTCTGGTCCTTGGCCCAGTCGGCGGCGCGGTGGAGTTCCGGGTTTCCGTCGGCGTCGGTGATCACCTTGGCATAGTGGCCGGTGCAGACGGCGTCGAAGCCCAGTGCGATGGCCTTTTCCAGCAGCGCCGCAAACTTGATGCGTTCATTGCAGCGCATGCAGGGGTTCGGGGTGCGTCCGGCAGCATATTCGTCGATGAAGTCCTGGACCACGTCTTCCTTGAACCGCTCGGAAAAGTCCCAGACGTAGTAGGGAATGCCCAGCACGTCGCAGGCACGCCAGGCGTCGCGGGAGTCTTCGATCGTGCAGCACCCGCGGCTTCCGGTACGGAGCGTTCCGGGCATCCTGGACAGCGCCAGGTGGACACCGACGACGTCGTGTCCCGCCTCGACGGCGCGGGCGGCGGCAACGGCGGAATCGACTCCGCCGCTCATGGCTGCAAGAACTCGCATGCTGGCTTTCTCTAGGGGAGGGTGTGGTGGTGCGGTGCAGCCCGTACCGGGCCGGCGTACTGGACGCGGCCGGATACACTGCATGCCCCACCATTCTACTGCCTCACCCAAGGGGGACCCGAAATCGCCTGCGCGGGCCCTTGACGGACTGAGCCGCGGCTTCTATTGTCAGGATTAGTATTTTTAGAAGCGGCCGGCCGACAAGACCGGCCTTCGCAGGAATCGAGCGGCACCATGTCTGTCGAACGGTCTGTCGAACGCATCGTCGGGCACCCCATCGAAAGCATCGTCGTGGCCGGCGCAGGCCTGGCCGGGGCCACCGCCGCCCGCACCCTGCGCAGCGAGGGGTTCGCCGGCAGGATCAGCCTCATTGGTACCGAACGCCACCACCCGTACCTTCGTCCCCCGCTGTCCAAGGAGTACCTGCTGGGCAAAGCCGGCGAGGACGCAGTCCACGTCGCTCCCGAGACCTGGTACACAGAGAACGACGTCGACCTCCGCCTGGGCGTGACCGTCGCCGCCGTCGACCCGGGCACGCACACAGTACAACTCAGCAACGGCGAGTCCCTCGACTACGATGCACTCCTGCTGGCTACGGGCGCACTCCCCCGGCGCATTCCCCTGCCGGGGAGCGGGCTCGACGGCGTCACCATGTTCCGGACCCTGGACGACAGCCGCCGCCTCCGGGAACAGTTATCGCCGGGCGGACAGAACGTGGTGATGGTGGGCTCGGGCTGGATCGGGATGGAACTGGCGGCTGCTGCCGTCGGCTATGGCAACCACGTGACGCTGCTCGGACTCGAGGACATCCCGCTGGCCGCCGCCATCGGACCTGAACTGGGCGCGTTCTTCCGCTCCGTTCACGAAGCACACGGTGTCCGGTTCCGCCTGCGCGCGACCGCCTCCGAACTCCGGGGCGACGCCGGCCGCGTCACCGCTGTGGTCACCGGCTCGGGCGAGGTGCTGCCCGCCGACATCGTGGTGATTGCCGTGGGTGTGGCCCCGGACACCCGGCTCGCGGAGCAGGCCGGACTGGTCCTCAGCAACGGGATACTGACAGACGCCTCCCTGCGGACAAGCGCCCCGGACATCTTCGCCGCGGGGGACGTGGCCAACGCCCTGCACCCGTTCACGGGGCAGCACCACCGCAGCGAGCATTGGCACAACGCACTCAATGGCGGAAAAATCGCGGCCAAATCGATGCTCGGCCAGGATGCGGCACTGGACACCATTCCGTACTTTTACACCGACCAGTACGGGCTCAGCATGGAGTATTCGGGCTTCCCCACGCTGGCCGCGGCCGCCGAACCGGTGATCCGCGGGTCCCTGGAGAGCAGGGAATTCATCGCGTTCTGGCAGCATGAGGGCCGCGTGGTGGCAGGAATGAACGTCAACGTTCCCCGCACGCAGAAAGCCATCAAGGCACTGATCTCCAGCCGGGCGGCCATCGGGCCGGGCCGCCTGGCCGATCCCGGCGTGCCCCTGGATCAGCTCCTGGCAGACGACTGACGGGCCACCGTGGCAGCGGTCTGGATGGTCGATTCGTGCCCGGCCATACCCGCCTGGCGGGCCCGCTCGTAGGCGCCCGGCAGTGCTGCCAGGAGGGCGTCGACGTCGGACTCCGTGGACGCGTGCCCCAGGGAAAAACGCTGTGCTCCACGCGCGGTGTCCTCATCGAGACCCATGGCCAGCAGGACGTGCGAGGGCCGTGGCACGCCGGCGGTGCAGGCCGAACCCGTGGACGATTCCACGCCGGCAAGGTCCAGCAGGAAGAGCAGGGAGTCACCCTCGCAGCCCGGAAAGGTGAAGTGCGCGTTGCCGGGCAGGCGTCCATCGCCCGGCGCTCCACGGAGGACGGCATCGGGGACGGCAGCCCGCACGCCGGCGATCAGGTTGTCCCGCAGCGCGGCGATCCGGGCCGCTTCGCCGGGGAGGTCTTTGGTCACGGCTTCGGCAGCCGCGGCGAAGGCGGCGATCGACGCCGTGTCCAGGGTCCCGGACCGCACGTCGCGTTCCTGCCCTCCGCCGTGCATCACCGGCGTCAGCTTGACGGCACGGCCCAGCAGCAGGGCACCGACCCCCACCGGGCCGCCGATCTTGTGGCCGGAGATGGACATGGCATCCAGCCCGCTGGCCCGGAAGTCCACCGGCAATGACCCAAAGGCCTGGACTGCGTCCGAATGAACCGGAACGCCAACAGCATGGGCCGCCGCAACCACCTCACGCACCGGCTGGATGGTGCCGACCTCGTTGTTTGCCCACATCACCGAGACGAGGGCGATGGTCTCCGGGTTCCGCGAGAGCGCCGACCCCAGCGCCGCCAGGTCCACCACGCCGTCGGAATCCACCGGCAGCCACGTGACCTCGGCGCCCTCGTGCCGCTCCAGCCACTCCACTGTGTCCAGGACGGCATGATGTTCGACGGCGGAGCACAGGATCCGCGTGCGCTCCGGTTTCTCGGCGCGGCGGGCCCAGTACAGGCCCTTGACAGCCAGGTTGTCAGCCTCCGTGCCGCCGGAGGTGAAGATGACTTCCGACGGGTGGGCCCCGGCAGCTGCGGCTATTGCCTCCCGGGCGTCTTCCACCGAACGGCGGGCCCGGCGGCCGGAACCGTGCAGTGACGACGGGTTGCCGGTCCTGGCCAGTTCGCGGGTGAGCGCCGCCAGGGCCTCGGCGGCGATGGGCGTGGTGGCGGCATGATCGAGGTAGACGGACACAAGCCAATTCTAGCCGCGGCAACCCGGCCCGCCCCGGCACCGGTGTAGATTCGAGCGGTGAAAGCCTCGATTTACCTGGTGCTGGCCACCCTCTTCTGGTCCGGCAACCTTGCGGTGGGGCAGGCAGCCGTGGACACCATGACGCCCCTGGAACTCACGTTCTGGAGATGGGCGCTGGCCGCCCTTCCGCTTGTGGCGCTGGCCCACTTTGTGGAACGCCCCGACTGGCGTGCAGTCCTTGGCCGCTGGCGGGTACTGCTGCTCCTGAGCGTTCTCGGGATGGGCTGCTACACCCTGCTGCTCTACACCGCCCTCCAGCACACGTCCGCTCTCAACGCTTCGCTGATCACGGCTGCCAATCCGGCGCTCATCGTGGTGATGGCCATTTTCATGCTCGGTGAAAAGCCCGGCCTCTTCGGCTGGCTGGGCATCGCCCTGGGTCTCACCGGGGTGCTCCTGGTCCTGACCCGGGGCGAACTGCTCCGCGTGTTCAGCATTACCTTCAATTTCGGTGAACTGCTGATGATCGGGGCGATCGTCGTGTGGGGCTTCTACACCATTATTTCCCGCCGGCTGGGCCTGCCGGCCATCGCGGCCACAGCCGTCCAGGTGGTGATGGCCACAGTCCTGCTGGGTCCGGTGGCACTCGCCGCGGGCGCAGGTTTCCCCGCTACCGCAGCCGAAGGTTGGTCGATCGCATACATCGCCGCGTTCCCGTCGCTGGGGGCGTACCTGTGCTGGAACCTCGCACTCAAAACAACAGCACCCGCCACCGCCGGCAATTACCTGAACCTGATTGTTGTGTTCACGGCGGCCATCACGGTGATGATGGGCATTCCGGTCAGCCTGCCCCAGATCTTCGGGGGCATGCTTGTCATTGCCGGTGTGCTGCTGGCAGGCCGGCCTCGGAAACCCGCGGAAATCAGGGCGGCGTAACCCTGGCGCAGCACTGGCCGGCCGCTTTGTTCCCCACGATGCGGTCCTCGGCAACTCCGCAGCCGGCGGCCGCGCCGGTGAGGAATGCGCCGTTCATGGCGCAGACCACGTCGGCGTGGCCGTCCGCGAGCCGGTGGAACGGACAGTTGCGCAGCGCGAAGCCGCCCGCACCGTCCGGATCCGGCAGGTAGCCCTCCGCCGAGAGGAAGTCCTCGAGGCTGTGGCTCCCCTCCGCCATCTCCAGGCCCTTCGCGTAGGACGTGGCCAGCAGCGCGTCGCGGACAGGCTCGCCGGCGGCACTGGACCGTTCAATCGCCGCCGCCATGAGTTCACCGGCCAGGTCATAGTTGCGGTCCGGTACGGAAGCGCCCAGCTCCGGCTGGGCGGGCCGGTACAGCTTCGCCGGCCGGCCCGAGCCCGGGCCGGCCTTCCCGCCGAGCTTTCGGAACTCGACGGTGAGCACACCGTCCTGCACCAGCCTGTCCAGCTGGAACGATGCTGTACTTCGCGGGATCTCCAGGGCGGCGGCCGCTTCGTCACGTCCCACCGGGCCGGCGGAGGACGATACGAATCCGAAGAGTTTCCTGCGGTTCTCATCACCAAGTGATGCCACGGCCGCGATCCGGCGGGCCCAGGGAAGTCTGCGCATGGAACACCCTAACTCTAAAAACAAGATTCATTGCTTAATTCAGAATCTCTTTCTAAAATTATGTTACCTACTTTTAGAAGGAGCAAGCCATGAAATCATCCTCGGTGCTGACCACGCCCGGCCGCAGCCTGGCCGCCGAACCGGGCCGGCAGGCCTTCCTGCTGCTTCGCACGGTCTTCACGGTCGCCCCGATTATTTTCGGCCTCGACAAGTTCACCAACCTGCTCGCCGACTGGACCGTGTATCTGGCCCCCGTGGCCACATCAGTGGTTCCGCTGCCGGCCCAGACCATCATGTACATCGTTGGTGTGGTGGAGATTGTTGCCGGTATCGCGGTGGCGCTCCGGCCACGCTTCGGATCCATGCTGGTGGCCGTGTGGCTGCTGGGCATCATCATCAATCTGCTGCTCCTGGGCAGCTTCTTCGACGTCGCCCTCCGCGACTTCGGCCTGCTCGTGGCCGCCCTGGCCCTCAACCGGCTATCGCCCCGGGGTTCCCGCAAGGCCTAGCGGGAACGGCTCAGTCCGTTGGCGGAACGACCACCAGGCGTTCCGCCACGTCCGCCCGGGCCGCTGCGAGCGCAGCGGAGTCCGGGCACACGAGTGAAATGTAAACGGACGAGGCGGCTTTGCTGAACAGCCTGGCCAGCACCGCTGCCGACTTTCCGCCTGGCGCCGATACGCCGTCGTAAGCCAGCACCTCAACCGCTGGCCCGGGTTTGCCCGGTTCACCGCCCCAGCGCAGGGTGTCGGTCTTCAGGTAACCGGGAACCAGGGTGGGATCCAGGTACCGAAACAGTTCAACGGTGGAGGCCTTGTCGTCGCCGGTAACAGCCAGTGCGCCCTGATTCACGCGGACCCGGGCCGACACAACGCATCCGTCGGCTTTGACGTAGCGGTTCTCCCCTGCCGCGTTCTCCCTGACCGGTTTCCAGCCCGGCGCCTCACGGAGCCCGTCCGAAAGGCCGACGCTGACACCTGGGGCCAGTGAGTCACCGGCAGTAAACGGAAGGTCCTTCGCGGCCACCGCCGCCGCATCGTGGCCCGGCGTAATGGTGGGCGTTGCCGGCGCGGGCGTGGTCTTGGCAACGCTCGGGGCCTCTGGATCCGGGACGCCCACACTGCAGCCGCCCGCGCCGGCCAGCAGCACTGCCAAAGTCAGCGGCCGCGCAAGCCGCCGGATCACGCCGGTCAGCGTGGACGAGCGGTCCGCCGCGTGCCCCCTGCCCATCGTTTGCACACGGCCCCCATATCCGCTCTGCCGGCGGCGCTGTTCCGGCCGGTCCTCCGCAAGAGTTTAGACGCTCCGGCCGGTACACCGTTACGGCACGGCAAGTACCCGGACGGCCCCGGGCACCACCTCGATGGTCAGTGGCAACGGGCCAAGCCGCTCGCCGTCGGCGTACGCAACAACGTTCGCGGCGGACAGCTCAACCCGGCGCACTTGCCTGATGTGCACTGCCCGGTGGCCGGTATGGCGGCCGGAAAAGACTTTCGGGAAGACTGCCAGGAAGCGCACCCGGGACAGCGGCTTCACGATGAACAGATCGAGGAACCCGTCGTCGAGCACGGCGTCGGGGGTCACCTTCATGCCGCCCCCGATGGACTGGCCGTTCGCCACCGAAATGAGCATGGCCCCCTGCCGCCAGGTTTCACCGTCGGCTGTCACTGTGTAGTCCACGGCTTTGAATGTGGCGAGTTCACGGAGCATTGCCAGGTTGTACCTGCTCCTGCCGCGGGGCCAACGCCAGGCATTGGCGCGTTCGTTCACGGCGGCGTCGAAGCCGGCGGAAACCACTCCGGCAAACCAGCTGGTTGCACCATTCCCCGTGACGCGCCCAGCGTCAATCAGGCGCCCGCCATCGTGCAGTGCCGCCAGGATCCGTTCACAGGCGGCCGTTGCGCGTTCAAGGGGAGGCCCAGGGCGCGGGCCATGTCGTTGCCCGTGCCGCTGGGAACGATACCCAGCGGCACCGTTCCGTAGGGCACGCCGAGTCCCGCGAGGGCGTTAATTCCCAGATGGACCATGCCGTCGCCGCCTACCACAACCAGCGCGTCACAGCCCGAGTCCAGCGCCTCACCCACCGCAGCGGCGAGCCGGTCATAGCTGGCCTTCCTCAGCACGATGACACGTGCCCCGGCGGCGCGAAAGAAAGCCACCACGGCGTCGCCCGTGTGCCGGGCACCGCCGAACGAAGCGCGCGGGTTAATGGCAACGGCGATGATCATGCGCTGAATTATGCCAGCGGCCGGGAACCAGAGCCTCGGGCGCGGACGTTGAGCCTGTACACGGTTAAACTGGGCGGACCGGACTGCCTGAGTGGACTGGAACCGACAAGATAAGGATCAGTGCTTGACCCAGGGCAGCAGCTCCCATTACCAGGTCCTTCGCCTTCCCGTGACGGCGACGGACAAAGAGATCAAGGTGGCTTACCGCAAGGCCGCCAGGCGGGCGCATCCCGACCACGGCGGCGATGCCGCCGTTTTCCGGCAGGTGACGCTTGCCTACGAGACGCTGATTGATCCGAAGCGGCGCGCCGCCTACGACCGCTCGTACGCACATGGAACGGGCGCGACGACGACGGACGGCGCCCATTTCGACGCCCCCGCAGCCGGGAGCCGGGCCTCCGCAACCGTGCACCGGCCCAACACGCCGCGCAACACGGCAGGCGACCCTCCGGTGTACGTCCCGCCGTTCGAGGACCCGGAGTCAGGCAGCGTTCCGCTGATCCCGGCGGAGCTTGCCGCCCGGCAGGTCCATGGCATGCCGCGGAAACGTGGCATCTTCGGCGCGGAAGCCCGCATCCAGCGCGAAATGCGGACCGTTCAGCTGATCAGCAGGCAGATCCTCCCGGCGATTCCCGCTGCGCGGCTGATCAACGGGCTGCAGTCACCGGCGGACAACAGCCACATCGACCATGCCGTGCTCTCCGGCTACCGGCTCGCGCTGATCGGATCCATGCTGTTGCCCAAGGGTGCGTATGCCTGGAACGGAAGCACGCTGACGCACGGCGGCCGGGCCATCGCTCCGCCTCAACTGGCGCACATCGTCCGGCGCATGCAGGACATCTTCCCGGAGCTCAACGTGACGGGATGGACCGTCATCCACAGTCCCGACGGCAACCTCCATGAACCTGTGATCGACCACCACCGGCGGTCACCCCGCGGGCATGAAGCGGTACAGGTGGTCAACGGGGCCGGACTGGTCCGGGGACTCAAGGAGTTCCTGAGCTCCGGGCCCGCCCCGAACACCGTCAACGTCCCCGCCCTCGCCAGGCTGCTCCGCGGAATGCACTGACGGCCGGCCCGCAGGCAGCGGGCTGCCCGGGCGGTCGCTAGGATGGGACGGTGTTTCGCATCCTCTTCCACTCCCCCGAAATTCCCGGCAACACCGGCAATGCCATCCGGTTGGCCGCTATCACCGGCGCCGAGCTGCATTTGGTGGAGCCCCTGGGCTTCGATTTTTCCGACGCCAAGCTCCGCCGGGCAGGCCTGGATTACCACGACCTCGCCGTCGTGACGGTGCATAAGAGCCTCGACGCGGCGTGGGAGGCTTTGCAGCCCGAGCGCGTCTACGCGTTCACGTCCGACGGCGAAACCTCCTACACGGACATCAGCTACCTGCCCGGTGACGTGCTCCTCTTCGGTCAGGAATCCGTGGGGCTGCCGGAGGATGTCAAGCATGACCCGCATGTGACGTCCCGGGTGCGGCTGCCGATGCTTCCCTCCCTGCGGTCCCTGAACCTCGCCAACGCGGCGTCGATTGCGGTATTTGAAGCCTGGCGCCAGAACGGCTTCGCCGGCGCCAAGCTCTAGCCCGGCGCCCCGGGCACTGCCGCTGCGTTTGCCCGGCAGGCCTGCAACTAGTGGAGTTCCCCGGCCCATCCATCCACCACTGCACTCCGAATAACCTGTGAAGGCCAACCCGGGCCCCCAACAGGATCGAGGAGCGGCAGGTGACTACAGTGCAGGTCCGCAGGTCCCCGGCCCGGAACAGTCGCACCGCCCACAGCGACGTTCCGAGCGCTCCCGGTGCCAAGCGTTCGCCCGAAACCGACTTATGCTTGGGGGTAATGGAAACTCCCAACGCCCCAAACCCCGAAGCCACTGCTTCCCCGGGCACTCCCGCCGAAGTGAACCGGCGGCTCGGTGATCTGCTGGCACTGATCGCCAACGGTGACCAGGGGGCGTTCGCGGAATTCTATGAACTGACTTCCCGGCGCGTCTTCGGCATGGCACGCCGCGTCCTGATTGATCCCGAGCTCAGCGAGGACACCACGCAGGAAGTCTTCCTGCAGGTCTGGCAGAACGCGGCGAAATTCAACCCGGAGGCGGGCAGTCCGTTGGCATGGCTGATGACGATCTCGCACCGGCGCGCCGTGGACAAGGTCCGCTCCTCCCAGTCGTCCACTGACAGGGAAGCCAAATATGGCGCGAGCAGCCAGGACATCGACCACGACTCCGTGTCCGATGAGGTCGGCAGCAGGCTGGAAGCCGAAGCCGTTGTCAGATGTCTGGATACCCTCACCGAGACACAGCAGCAATCCGTCCGGCTGGCCTACTACGGCGGGCTAACGTATCGCGAAGTCGCGGAGAAACTCAATGCCGCCGTACCCACCATCAAGTCCCGCATCCGCGATGGACTGATCCGCTTGAAGACCTGTCTGGGGGTGAGTTGAGATGACCGACATGAACCAGCCGAACAGCAGCCGTCCGTCCGGGATGTTTGCCCACGACATCGCCACGGACCTGGCTTCCGGCCGTGCCGTGGAGCTCGCCGAAGTGTATGCGCTGGACGCTGTGACCCCCGCCGAGCGCGCTGCCATCGAGGAATATATCTCCGCCGCGCCGAGGCCGGAACGGGAGGCCTTCGACGAGCGCGTCCGGCAATCGCGCGAAACGCTGGCCTTCACCTTCACTGCGGAGGAGGAACCGCCCGCAGGACTGTTCGACCGCATTGTGGCCCAGCTTCCGGCCCAACCCGGCGCCGTTCCGGTTTCCACCCCTGTAATCCACGGGCATGCGCAGGAACCCGGCCAGGCGCCGGGCACTGACGAGCTCGGCGCAGCCCGCCAGCGCCGTGAAGAACGACGCCGCGCGCCGGGGCTCCGTAACTGGTTCATCGGGGTGGCCGCTGCCGCGGTCATCGCGTTGGGCGGCGTCGGCGTGGGCGCCTATGTGGCCAACCAGAACGATCCGCTGAACCAGGTGCTCCAGGCCCAGGATGTCCGGCAGGCCACCGTGGACGTCAGTGGCGGAGGAACGGCCACGGTCTCCATCTCGTCGTCCCGGGACGCAGTGGTGGTGAAGATGAACGGCGTGCCTGCTCCTCCGGCCGGCAAGGTCTACCAGATGTGGCTGATCCCCAAGGACGGCTCTGCTCCGGTTTCCCAGGGGCTCATGGACGCAGAAGCACTGTCCAAGCCCGCCGTGGTGAAGGGCATTCATTCGGCGGCCGCGCTGGGCATCACCGTTGAACCGGTGGGCGGCTCCGCTTCGCCCACGCTGCCGACAGTCGCCGCGGCCCCTCTCGGCGCTTAGCCGGCCACCGCCGTCGTCCTCACCGGCCTGCTGGTGCCCGCCTTCCAGCGTGCACCGGCAGGCCGCGGCACTTTAACGACAAAGCCCTTAATGGCAAGAACCGCGCAGGCCCTGCTCCCTTTCATGTCGAGGGGAGCAGGGCCTGCGCGGCGGCGCGGCTCACCTGAGCCGGGGGCCGATCAATCGCGCCGCTAAATTATCAGCGACAGCAGCATCACGAAGCCGAAGCCCACCACGGAGATCAGCGTTTCCATCACGGACCACGTCTTGAACGTCTGCCCGACGGTCAGTCCGAAGAGCTCCTTGACCAGCCAGAAGCCGGCGTCGTTGACGTGGGAGAGGAAAAGCGATCCCGCGCCGATGGCCAGTGCCAGCAATGCGGCATGGGTCGGGGTCAGTGAGCTGGCCAGCGGAGCCACGATGCCTGCTGCCGTCACCGTCGCTACCGTGGCGGAGCCGGTGGCCAGCCGCAGCGCGACGGCCACGATGAAGCCCAGCACCAGGACCGACATGTTGGTTCCTTCGGCCCACTTCTTCACGGCGTCACCGACGCCGGCCCCGATCAGGGTCTGCTTGAAGCCGCCGCCGGCACCCACGATCAGCAGAATGGCCGCGATGGGGCCCAGGCTGGCGCCGACCTTGGACGTGATGCGGCTGCCGGTGAATCCCACGGCGTAACCGAAGGTGATGATCGCCAGCAGCACGGCCAGGGTCATGGCAACCAGGGGCTGGCCAACGAAGTCAAAGAAGATCCGGACCGGCGGTGCGGTTTTGGGATCCGGCCAGATGATGTCCACCACGGCTTTGAGCAGCATCAGCACCACCGGGAAGATGATGGTCAGCAGGGTGACAAGGAACGTGGGCTGGCGCTTGACGCCTTCCATGTCCGCGCCATGCTGGGTATCGATGCCTCCGGCCACGGCGGGCGCACCCACCGGAACCCATTTTGCGGCGAGGCGCGAGAACAGCGGTCCGCAGATGATGACCGTGGGGATGGCAACGAGGATGCCCAGGGCCAGGGTGGTGCCGAGCTCTGCCTTGACCGCGCTGATCGCAATCAGGGGTCCGGGGTGCGGCGGCACCAGTCCGTGCAGCACCGAGAGCCCGGCCAGCGCGGGAATGGCGATGCGCATCAGTGGCATCCTGGAACGCTGCGTGACCAGGACGATCACCGGGAGCAGCAGCACAAGTCCGATTTCGAAGAACATCGGCAGGCCGATGATGACTGCCACCAGGGTGACGGACCAGACAACCTTGTTGCCGCTTGCCTTGTCCATCAGGGTGTCCACCACCCGGTTGGCACCGCCGGAATCGGCCAGGAGCTTGCCCAGCATCGCGCCAAGGGCGATCAGCAGGCCGACCTCCTTCAGGACGCCGCCCACGCCGTCTTCGAAGTTGGAGATGACCTTGGCAAGTTCAACGCCTGAGGCCAGGCCCACGAATGCGGAACCGAGGACGAGCGCCAGGAAGGGGTGCAGCTTGAGTTTGGCGATCAGCACCACAATGAGCGCGATGCCGATTGCAGCGACCACCAGAAGCTGCGTGTCGTGGCCGGTCCAGCCCTCGACGGCAGCAGGCAGCTGCATTGCTATTTGAGAATTCAAAATATGGTTCCTAAGTGCGTAACGCTGGTTTATGGGGTCGCGGCGTCTGCCGCGCCCAGGTTGAGCCGCTCGATGATTTCCTGGGCTTCTTCCGACGGCGTGGCCGATACGCACAGGGAAATGTGCTCTTCGTCCGCCGTCGGCTCTTCCAGCGCATCAAACTGCGATTCGAGCAGCGCGGGGGGCATGAAGTGCCCGTGGCGCGATGCCAGGCGGTCGGAGATCTTTTCCTTGCTTCCCTGCAGGAAGACGAACACCACGCCTTCACCGCGCAGGGCGTCCCGGTAGCGCTTCTTCAGCGCGGAACAGGTGACGACGCCGGGGGTTCCGTCCTGCGTGTGCGCGCGGATCCATTCGGCGATGGATTCCAGCCACGGCCATCTGTCCTCGTCGGTCAGCGGCTCACCGGCCTGCATTTTTGCGACGTTCGACGCCGGGTGCAGGTCGTCGCCTTCCGCCAGGTCCCATCCGAGCCTGCCGGCCAAGAGGCCGGCCACAGTTGATTTACCGGATCCTGAGACACCCATGATCACCAGTACCGGCTGCTGCGCAGTCTTCGCCATCAAAGTCTGCCTTCCTGAATAAATATGATTTAAACAGAGGCCAGCATATGACACGGGTTACACCCGGGCAACCCTAGAACCCGGCGATGGTTCCGGAACCGTTGATTGTGACGACATGAAACGCCTCGGCACTGCGCCCGTCGGCCAGACCGGCCCGCGCGCCGGTATCCAGCGTGAGCGCTCGGACTGTGCGGTCCATGGCCTCCAGGTCCGGGTGCTGGCTGGCATGGACATGGATCGCCGCCAGCTTCTCCTCGACGTGTGCCGTGACGTCCACAAAGTGGTTGTCCCGTTCCTCGGGCCCGGCAAACAGCCAGAGCCACGGAAGCTTGTAGGCTTCAAGGCCCGCCTCGGCCAGGTCCGGGTATGCGAAGGGGTTTTCCAGGGCCGGATAGACAGCGCGCGTTACGGCCTCCCCCACGGCGAGGTGGTCCGGGTGGCTCTTCTGAATACGGTTCCAGTTGCGTTCGGGATGCATGGAAAGCACGACGTCGGGCCGGATCTCCCGGATCAGCTTCACCACTCCCCTCATCACCTCGTGCGTCGGTTCCAGGTAGCCGTCCCGCTCGTGGAGATAGTGGATGTCGGTCACCCCGACCAGCGCAGCGGCCCGGCGTTGTTCCTCCGCCCGCATGGCCACGATCTCGTCGCGCTGCGCCGGGTCGAAGCCGCCGGCGTCGCCGTCGGTCATGATGCAGTAACTGACCTCGACTCCTGCCGCGGTCCAGGCAGCGATCGTCCCGGCGGCGCCGAAGTCGATGTCGTCCGGGTGGGCGGTAAAACAAAGGACCCGCTCAACCCGGTGGTGCTCCGGGTTGAACGGGCTCTGCGCCGTAGCGTTGATGCTCAATTCATCAGCCTTTGCGCTTCTTGATCTCTTCGGTGGCCTGCGGAAGGACCTGGAAGAGGTCGCCGATGATGCCGAAATCGGCGATCTCGAACACCGGTGATTCGGCGTCCTTGTTGACGGCAACAATGACCTTGGCGGTCTGCATGCCGGCTTTCTGCTGGATGGCGCCGGAAATGCCGGCGGAAATGTACAGCTGCGGGGACACCGTCTTGCCGGTCTGGCCCACCTGCGCGTCGTGGCCGATCCAGCCGGCATCGGTTGCCGCGCGGGACGCACCAACGGCGGCACCGAGGGCATCGGCAAGTTCCTCAACGGGACCAAAATCGCCGTCGACGCCGCGTCCGCCTGCCACCACGATCCGCGCCTCGGTGAGGTCCGGACGGCCGCTGGCCGGCTTGTCCGTGCGGCCGGTGATCCGGGCAGCGCCGGCCGAGGCGGATTCCGGGACGTCGACGGTGAGTACCTCGGGGCTTGCCGCCGCTCCCGCGGGTTCCGGCGTGACGCTGTTCGGCTTGACCGTCAGCACGGACACGGCCGTGGTTGCCCTGGCCGTGGTGGTGTAGGAGCCAGCCAGCACCGACTTGTGGGCCGTGCCGTCCGGGTCCACTCCCACGACGTCGGTGATGACGCCGGCGCCAAGCTTGATGCCCAGCCGGGCTGCGATCTCCTTGCCGTCAAACGAGTTCTCCAGGAGCACCGTCGTGGCACCCGAGGCCGCCACGACCCCGGCCAGGAATGCGGCCTTTGGGCCGACCAGGTATGCGTCAAGGTCGTCGGACGAGGGCCGGAAGATGGCGGCGGCGCCATGGGCACCCAAGGCGGCGGCGACGTCGTCGTTCAGCGGTCCGTTGACGGCTACGGCTGTGTCACCGAGCGCACGGGCGATCGTCAGCAGTTCGAGGCCGCTCTTCTTGAGGGCCTGCCCGGGGTTGTCAATGAATACAAGTACTTTTGCCATGTCTGGAATCCTCTTAGAGCAGCTTCTGGGCGGCCAGGAACTCGACCAGCTTGATGCCGGCGTCGCCTTCGTCGGTGATGATGGTGCCGGCGGTGCGCGGCGGGCGGGGGGCTGCCGTCTGCACGGCGGTCCAGGAACCGGCTTTGCCCACCTGTGCGGGGTCGACGCCGATCTCCGCGAGCGAGAGCGTGGTGATGGTCTTGCGCTTGGCAGCGATGATTCCCTTGAAGTTCGGGAAGCGCGGCTCGTTGATCTGGTCGGTTACGGACACCACGGCAGGCAGCGGCGCCTCGATGGTGTCGTAGTGCGTGTCACTGTCGCGGCGGGCGATGACGCGGCCGCCGTCCACTTCCAGTTCGGAGGCGAACGTGACCTGCGGGAGCCCGAGCCGTTCGGCCAGTTGCGCAGGAACGAGGGAGGTCTCGCCGTCGGTGGACGCCATGCCGGTCAGGACCAGGTCAACGGGGCTGTCTGATCCCAGGTGGCGGACGGCTGCAGCCAGCGCCAGGGACGTCGCGGCGGCATCGGATCCGGCCAGCGCGTCGTCGCGGAGGTGGACGCCTTCGGTGGCGCCGATCTGGAGGGACTTCTTGATGGCATTGACGGCACCGGCGGGACCCATGCTCAGAGCGATGACCTGGTTGCCGGCCTTTGCTCCGCCGCGGGCTTCTACCAGCTGCAGCGCGGCTTCCAGGGCGTATTCGTCCAGCTCGGACAGGATGCTATCGGCGCGGTCCGTGGTGTTGTCCTCGGCGCTGAGGTGACGGTCCAATTGCGCGTCTGGTACATGCTTGACCAGAACGATGATCTTCAATGTCTCTTCCACTTTCTGTACAGCAGCCTTCCATGCTTGTGGATAGCCAGCCGGGTGAGGTTATGGCCGCGGATCTCCCCCGGGGTGCGGGTAGAACCAAGCTAACCATATAGCGGGGTGCCCGCGCCGTCCCGTTAAGGCCTGTGTCAGGCAGGCGGGGCTTACACCCGGCCGGCGCCGGACCACGGCAGCGAAGCAGCGGAGGCGGGGCCACCATGCCGGCGGCCCCGCCTCCGCTGACGGGTAGATTCGTGCTAGCCGCGCCGCCGGAGGCGGCTCCGGCAGTTACTGCTCCGCTGCCGCTCCGAGTGTCACGTCCACCTGCTGTTGCTGGCCGCCGCGCTGGAATGTGACCTTCACGGTCGCACCGGCCGGCTGCTCTCGAACCGCTGCGGTCAACTGGTTGGGATCGCTGATGACGAGGTCGTTGAATTTCGTCACGACATCGCCCACCTTCAGGCCTGCCTTGGCGGCGGCGGAGCCTGACTCCACGGTGGCCACTTCCGCGCCCACCGAGAAGGACGAGCTTGAGGACGTGGACGACTTCGGCTTCACGCTGACGCCGAACTGGCCGTGCGTGGCCTTGCCGTTATCGATGATCTCCTGCGCCACACGCTTGGCGTTGTTGATGGGAACGCTGAAGCCCACGCCGATGTTGCCGCTGGTGCTTGAGCTTGACTCGCCGCCGGCCGAGGCAATGGCCACGTTCACACCGATCACTTCACCCTTGCTGTTGACCAGGGCACCGCCGGAGTTGCCAGGGTTGATGGCGGCATCCGTCTGGATCACGTTAAGGGAGATGGATCCCTGGTTCGCGGAGTTCTGGGTCTGGCCGCCGTCCGGCGGAGCAAACTGGAAGCCGCCTTCGCCGTCGCTTTGGGAATCATCCGCGCCTTCCTTGGGCGCTGCCGATGAGGCCACGCTGATGGTCCGGTTGAGCGTGGAGACGATACCGTCGGTGACCGTTCCCGTCAGGCCAAGGGGCGAGCCGATGGCGATGGCGGTGTCACCAACGTTCAGCTTGCCGGAGTCCCCAAGGGTTGCCGGCGTCAACCCGGACGGGTTGTCCACCTTGATCACGGCAAGGTCGCTCAGGGGGTCGGTGCCAACGATTTTCGCGGTGAGCACCCGGCCGTCACTCGTCCGGATTTCGATGGTGGCGTTGGCCGTCTTGCCGTCAAGGGTCACAACGTGGGTATTGGTCAGGATGTGGCCGTCCTCGTCGAGGATGATTCCTGAACCGGTGCCGCCGTCGCTGCCGCTCGTCGCTTTGATGGTCACCACACTCGGGGACGCCTTCAACGAAGCGGCGGTAATGACGTTCACGTCATCTTTGTTGTTGACGATCACGGTGCTGGGCTGTCCGCCGGCGCTGCTCACGGCTGACGTGGAGCCATTGCTGATGAAGGCGTCGCTGGCCGCCACCACTCCGCCGCCCACCAGGCCGGCGGCAAGAATGCTTGCGACCAGGGTTCCCACGCCAAAGGCCGCTTTCCGCTTCGGGGTGCTGGCCGGATCGGAGGCGTACATGCTGCCCGGGTGCTGGTGGCCGGCCTGATAGGGGCCGCTGCCCTGCGGGGCGCCGGCACCGGAGTAGTTGCTGTGACCCTGGTGGGCGTCAGGCTGGCCGGAATGCTGGGCGGACGGGCCGGCCTGCTGGCCGTAGAAGGGCTGGTGCTGCGGATAGACGGGCTGCGGTGCACCGTCTCCGTGAGGATGTGGCTGACCGTTGCGGAAGGGCGCACTTCCATCGTCGGACGGTGCACGGTCGAGCCGGACGGTCGGGTTGTCCTGGGCGCCTGGGTTCCCTTGGGCGCCTGGGGTTCCCTGGGTATCGGAGTTTCCTTGGACTGAGTCTCCGGCCGGTTGCGCCGGAGCCTGCGGCTGCAGCGCGGGCTGCTGCTGGTGCCCTGCATCCAGCGGTTGCGTGTCCGCGTGAGCAGGCTGCGCCGGCCAGCCCTCGCGGGGCTTTTCCGGACCCCTGTTCTCAGGCGATCCACCCTGTGCTGGGTTCTCAGTCATTAGACTTCCTTTCATCCTCGTCTGCCTTTAACTATGGACCCTCAGACTGGAGCTAAGGCGTCCGTTGGCTGGGAGGTTGCTGAACGCCGCCGGAGTCCGTTTTTGGCGGGTCCGGCAAGTGCTTGCAGCGCTTTTCGCTGGTGGCATATTCCCCGATGTGGACGGGTATTTTGGTGCACCATAGAATCAAATGGAATTGCCACAGCGACCTGCGGCTTTACACATGCGTGGGGGCGCTGCTGCATTCTGTGACGACTGGCTCGGCCCGAATCAGTCGCAGAAGTGCTGAAGGGTTGCACATGCGGTCTAAGTTCAAACGCCTCCTCGCCGTGATCGGCCTTGCCGGGCTGCTGGCGGTTCCCGCCACTGCCGCCTGGGCAGAAGATCCGGTGACCCTCGACCCAACGACCAAGATCGTCGACTCCGCTGGCGTTTTGGGCGGTAAGAAGTCCGACGTCGAAGCTGCCATCAAGAAGCTCGGCACGGATCACGCCATGACATTCCACGTTGTCTACGTGAAGAAGTTCGAGAACCCCACCGACAGGGTTGCTTGGGCAAAAGCAGTAGCCGACAAGGCAAGTTTGGGCGCCAACGCCATGCTTCTGACCGTTGCAACTGAAACCCGTCAGTACCAGTTGAGCAAGCCGTCAAACAGCAAAATAACGAACGCCCAGCGCGACAATATCCGCGACAAGGCCGTTGATCCCCAGCTTCGAAATGGAGACTACGCGCAAGCCGCCATCGACGCTGCCGCTGCCATCGGCGATGCCGCCGGCGGCGGTCAGGGCAATGTGCCAGGTGATGGAGCAGGAACGGCCGTCCTGGTTGGAACCGGAGTGGTGGCTGCCGGCGGTGTCGGCGCCTACCTCTACCTCAGAAACCGCCGGAAGAAGGCTGCCATCGCTTCCAGCGCCAGCTACGGACCGCAAGGCGCAGAGCTTGACCCGCTGGCCTCCCTGAGCGTGGACGAGCTGCGCAAAAAGAGCGGTTCGCTGCTCATTGAAGCCGATAACGCCATCAACTCCAGCGAGCAGGAACTGGGCTTCGCCCAGGCACAGTACGGCGATGCCGCCGTCGGGAATTTCACCAAGGCCCTGCAGGAAGCCAAGGGTCACATGTCCGAATCGTTCAAACTGCAGCAGCAGCTGGACGACCACATCCCGGACACCGAGGAACAGCAACGGAGCTGGCTTGGCGAAATTATCCGCCGTTCCGAGGCTGCCCTGGCCTCACTCCAGGAACAAAAGGCCGACTTTGATTCGCTCCGTGAACTTGAGAAGAACGCCCCGCAGGCCCTTGCCGCGGTGAACGCCGGGGCCCAGGAAGCTGACGCCAGGATCGCCACGGCTGAACAGACCCTGACCACCCTGCGGGAGAAGTACGCGGACAGCGCCCTTGTCCAGGTCTCGGACAACATCGGCCAGGCCAAGGAGCGGCTCGCGTTCGTGCAGAACGCGTCATCAACGGCCCGGGACAAGCTGGCAGCCGGAGAAGGCAGCCTGGCTGCCGTGGCTGTCCGTGCCGCGGAGGAAAGCCTGCACCAGACGAAGGTTCTGCTCGAAGCCATCACGAAGGTCTCCGGGAACCTGGACGAGGCCCGTAACAGCCTTGAGGCCGCTGTGGTGGACACATCCCAGGATCTCGCGCAGGCCAAGGCAATGATCCAGTCCGGAGCCCATCCTGAACTTGCCGGGCCGGTGGCCGGAGTGGAAGCCGCACTGGCCCAGGTCAAGGCGGAAATCCAGGGCGGCAAGATCGATCCGATCGCCACCCTGGAGCGGGTGGAAACTGCCCATCAGTCGCTGGACCAGTCCCTGACGGGCATCCGGGACCAGCAGGAACAGGCCCGCCGCGCGCAGGCGTCGCTGCAGCAGACCATCATGTCGGCGCAGGCGCAGATCAGCGCCACCTCGGACTACATCACGGCGCGCCGCGGCGGAGTGGGGACCGAAGCGCGTACGCGCCTGGCCGAAGCCCAGCGGAACCTGGATTATGCCTTGTCCATCTCCCGCAATGATCCGGTCACGGCACTGACGTACGCCCAGCAGGCCCACGCACTGGCCGCACAGGCCGCGCAGCTCGCCCAGGGCGATGTGGACAGCTTCGGCTACGCAAACCAGGGCTATGGCCGTGGCGGCATGTTCGGCGGCGGAGGCGGCGGAGGTGGCCTCGGCGGTGCCATCCTTGGCGGCATCCTCATCAACTCCATCCTCAACGGCGGCAGCGGCGGCGGTTGGGGCGGCGGCCACAGTGACGGCGGCGGCTGGGGCGGCGGCGATTTCGGCGGCGGCGGAGATTCCGGCGGTGGCTGGGGCGGCGACTCCGGAGGCGGCGGCGACTTCTAGCCGATCCACAGACTAGGCGGCGGCCGGTTTCCCCGGCCGCCGGATAGAAGCGGTATATCAACTGTTCACTGAAATCAGTGGCGACCACTGAGCAGGATGAAAGGCAACACCATGGTTAAGCAGTCCATTTTCGGCCGTATGGCGCAGCTGGCAAAGGCGAACATCAACTCCTTGCTGGACCAGGCCGAAGATCCGCAGAAGATGCTGGACCAGATGGTCCGGGATTACACGAACAACATTGCCGAAGCTGAATCTGCTGTGGCGCAGACCATCGGCAATCTGCGGATGCTCCAGGACGACTACAACGAGGACGTCAAGAATGCCCAGGACTGGGGCAACAAGGCCCTGGCAGCGTCCCGCAAGGCCGACGAGTACCGGAGCAGCGGCGACGCCGTGGACGCCCAGAAGTTCGACAACCTGGCCAAGGTTGCCATCCAGCGCCAGATGGCAGCCGAGAACGAGGCCAAGGCAGCAGAACCCAGCATCGCCTCGCAGACCGAGGTTGTGGACAAGCTCAAGACCGGCCTTGACCAGATGAAGAGCAAGCTGAACGAGCTGACCAGCAAGCGCAATGAGCTGGTGGCCCGTTCCAAGACCGCCGCAGCACAGTCCCAGGTCCACGACGCCCTCAAGAGCATCGATTTCATGGATCCCACCAGCGAGGTGGGCCGCTTCGAAGAGAAGATCCGCCGCGAAGAGGCGAAGGTCCGCGGACAGCAGGAGCTCGCCGCGTCCAGCCTCGACGCACAGTTCAACCAGCTCGAAGACCTTGGCGAGCAGACTGAGATCGAAGCTCGACTCGCGGCCCTGAAGTCCGGCGGCGCGAAGCCTGCCATTGGGTCGTCGGCCAATTCGTCGGCTGCCGATTCCACGGTTGAAGAGGCTGATTTCGACAAGCTCTAGTAGCTGATCCGGTTCCGGACCGGACACCGGAAAGGCCGGGGTTCCCTGACGGGAACCCCGGCCTTTCGGTTTTCGTCGACAGCGCCCGCAGCTAGCTCAAGGTCACCGCCGGTTCGCCTCCCGACGTCAGCCCGGTACCCGCCGTACAGCTCCCGGAACGGACATCGCCGCCGTTGTAGGCCTGGCGCAGGCAATTGCGCAGGGCCAGCTGGCCCCAGTAGTTCGGATGCAGTGATTCCTGGATGTAGTAGTCGCTGAAGGCAGTGCTCGCCGTCCGGATCTCGTTGATCCACTCGCTGAGGTCCGCTGCGCCCGCGCTCCGCCAGTCCGCCAGCGCGGTGTTGTTCAGCTTCTTCGTCGTATCGGCGCACAGTTCATGGCCGCTGAAGAGCGCGGACACGTTGAGCGTGCGAACACCGGTCACACCGGAAGCAGCGATTCCGGCTGAAATTGTGGAGTTGATGGCAGGCACGGCGGTCCCCGCCGCCCAGTCCAGGTCCGCGTTCCAGAATCCGCAGCCGTAGGTGCTCTGCCGGCTGAAACCTGATTCTGAATAGGCGATGCGGGAACTCCGCGGCAGGGGCGAGACGTAGTTCTGCACCACCAGGCTGTACTCACCGGGCGCGTAGCCCGCGTTGCCCATTGCCTTGGCAACGTTGGCCAGCGACGTGCCGATCCGGGCCGCCACAGCCGCCCTGTTGGCGGCCGAGAAGTTCGTGGCCACCGTGGTGGAGTCCTTGCAGTAACTCGGCGCCCACCAGGGGCTGGTCATGAACTTGGAGACACACGTGGCGATGATGCCGGCAAAACCCAGGTCATTGCCGCCGATCGAGACCACTACCATCCTGACCCGGTGGGATGATGCGAAGCGCTGAAGTTCAAGGGCCTGGCCGGTGTTCCCTGCTGCGTCGTTGTAGAAGTCGAGGCCCGGTTTGAACTCCCCTGACGAGTTCCAGGACGTGGCCGTTTTGGCGCCGGAACAGGCCAGGTTGAGCGCCTGCGCCTGACCGATGCTGATTTCCGCTGACGAGGAACGGTGGCAGCCGCCCGTGCGCTCCGACTGGCCGGCATCAAGGTAGGCGGCGTCGCCCAGGGCGTCCGCCTGGGCCGGGTCGCTCGAGTTGCCCGCCCAGCGGCCTGCCTCCCCCGAAATGTAGGAGTCTCCGACACTCACCACCCACGCATCGCCGCCCGGGGGCGCAGCATGGGCGACGGGGGCAATCAACCCGGAAACCGAGACGGCGGCGGCCAGCCCTGCCAGGAGTGTCCGGGCGGCGGGCAGACGGCGGCGTGCTGTTCGGGCCGCCCTGGCCTCTTTTGAATCTTTGGCCGCTGCAAGGAATAGCTTCATTGGTCATCCTTTTTCCTGCGCGCGGCATCTTTGCGGCGAACAGGTGGCCGGCATCCGGCCGCCTCCAGCCGTATACCGTTGTCAACAGGAAAAGGCCCGATCCGAACGGAACCGTCCCTGCGGAGAATGAACGCAACGGACGGCAGGAGCGAGTCTACGGCCAAGTTACCGGCCAGTAAATAGCACCGAGCGGCGTGTACCGTGGAAGCATGCCTTCCACCATTGTCTGGCTTCGTGATGACCTTCGCCTGGATGACAATCCGGCGCTGGCCGACGCGGCAGCCCTGGGCCACCCAGTAACCGTCGTCTACGTCCTGGATGAAGAATCGCCCGGGGTGCGCGCGCTCGGCGGTGCAGCCAAGTGGTGGCTGCACCATTCGCTGGCGTCCCTGGCTGCCGGGCTGGAGGCCGCCGGCTCCCGGCTTGTCCTTCGGCGAGGGAAGGCGGCGGGAATCATCCAGGAGCTGGCCGCAGAGACCGGAGCCACCCATCTGAGGTGGAACCGCAGGTACGGCGGGCCCGAACGCAGCATCGATGCCGGCGTTAAGGCCTGGGCCGGCGACGAAGGCCTTGATGCCGCGAGCTTCCAGGCCAGCCTCATGTTCGAGCCCTGGACCATCCGCACAGGCGCCGGCGGACCCTACAAGGTTTTCACGCCCTTCTGGCGCGCCTGCCTCGACGGCGGTGAGCCGCGGATGCCGTCCGGCGCTCCCGGCAAGCTTCCTCACCCGGCGCAGAACGACGACGGGGAGCTCCCCCACAGCGACGACCTGGACAGCTGGGGGCTGCTCCCCCGGTCACCGGACTGGAGCGCCGGACTTGCGGAGGCTTGGACGCCCGGTGAAGCGGGCGCGCACAGCCGCCTGCACGATTTCCTTGACGGCCCTGTCGAGGAGTACGGAACCGGCCGCGACCGGCCGGGACTCGAGGGCACCAGCCGCCTCTCCCCCCACCTTCGTTTTGGTGAAATCAGTCCCTTCCGCGTCTGGCACGCGCTCCGTGAGCGCTTCCCGCACCAGGCACCCGCCGACGTCGGGATCTTCCGGTCCGAATTGGGCTGGCGCGAGTTCTGCTGGCAGCTGCTCTATGAGAACCCGGAGCTGGCCACCCGGAACTACCGCCCCGATTTCGACCGTTTCGAGTGGCAGACGCCGTCGGACGCTGAGCTGGAAGCGTGGCAGCAGGGCCGGACGGGCTATCCGTTGGTGGACGCCGGAATGCGGCAACTGTGGCAGACGGGCTGGATGCACAACCGCGTCCGCATGGCCGCCGCATCGTTCCTGGTGAAGAACCTGCTCGCTGACTGGCGGCTGGGCGAGGCCTGGTTCTGGGACACCCTGGTGGACGCCGATTCAGCCAGCAATCCGGCCAACTGGCAATGGGTGGCCGGATCAGGAGCGGATGCTTCCCCGTATTTCCGGATCTTCAACCCGGTGACGCAAAGCAAGAAGTTCGACGCGGCGGGCCGCTACCTGCGGGAGTTCATTCCGGAAATCGCCGGGATGGATGACAAGGCGATCCACGAACCCTGGAAGTCTCCGGAACAGGCCGCCGGGTATCCGGAGCCGGTGGTGGGCCTGCCGGAGTCACGCGAGCGGGCCCTGGAGACCTACCAGAAGCTCAAGGAGAGCTGAGCCGGGCCGCCTATAGCGTACCCGGCCAGCGGCCAGCGCCAGCCCCGGCAGGCCGGTCAGCGGCTGCTGACCTTGCCCATCAGGGACGCAATGGGACTCAGGAAGAGCGGCCTGGCCAGGAACCACGCAGCGACCATCACGGCGACTGACGCGGCAAAGATGCCGAAGCCCACCCAGCTGACGTCATCGCTGCCGCCATACATGTGGTTGAGGTTCCGGAGCGCACCGGTGGCGAGCACCAGGAACACGTGAACCACGATGAAAGCGGCAAAGTAAATCATCACCGGGAAGTGCACGGCCCGGGCTGCCTCGATCGGGTAGGCCTTGTTCAGCGCCTTGGCGTTCTTGGGCCAGGCCGAGGACATCCTGAGGCCCGTGATGAACGCCAGGGGCGCCGCGATAAAGACCGTGATGAAGTACGTGAGCAGCTGCAGGGCGTTGTAGTTGACCCAGCCGTTCTCCGTGGGCCAGTTCAGGGATGCGTACTGCAGCGCCGCCGAGAGCGCGTTGGGGAAAACATCCCAGCTGGTGGGCACGATGCGCGCCCACTGTCCGGTTGCGAAAATCAGGACGGCGAACACGATGCCGTTGAGGATCCACAGCGCGTCCAGGACGAGGTGGAACCACAGCGCGAGGCTGATCTTCGTCGGGGCATTCCTGGTGCGGATCATGCCCTTGTTGTTCCGGGTCCAGTAGGCCGCCGGACGTGTCTGCGTGCGCACCTGCCAGCCGGAGCGGATGATCAGCAGCAGGAAGAAGCCGTTGAGGAAGTGTTGCCACGCCAGCCAGGCCGGGAAGCCCTCAGGAGTTCCCGCAGGGAGCTCTGAGTGGCCCGGGTAGGCCGCCAGGAAGTCCTTGACCCCGGCAAGTCCGGTGATCCACTTCGCGAGAAGCACCACGAGAAGAAGGGCAACGAGCGCGGCCGGCACTGCCCAGTACAGCTTGGCCCATTTGCTCTTCGCAGTTCCGGACTTCTTCTTGGTCGGTAGTGACATCGAACAGCATTCCTCTCGAGAATGATCGACTAGTGACGTAGGCGGATCCACCCCTCCCGGGTGCACCAGCGGGAGCGCCGGCCGGGTTAAGTGCGCCTTAATAGCTTGAATCATGAACAGCGGAAGAGCGAACCCTGACGGGCCGGTGGTCATCCCCCGCAACATAGGATCCGTTTCCTGGCGGCGCCGGCCTGCCAATGCGGTGATCGTCGTTGAACAGCCACTGGCACCGTAGGACGTAGCCCCCGCGAACGAGAATACTAGGAAATGCTAGTAGTTGGTGACCCGGGGACAAAGAAAAAAGGCCCTGACCGGCATATCTGCCGGTCAGGGCCTCTTCCATGGTTGCGGGGACAGGATTTGAACCTGTGACCTCTGGGTTATGAGCCCAGCGAGCTACCGAACTGCTCCACCCCGCGTCGC
>NZ_JMLE01000006.1 GCF_000685965.1 Arthrobacter sp. UNC362MFTsu5.1
GCATGGTCACCAAGTCCAACCTGATCCTGGGCATGGGCGAGACCCGCGAGGAAATCTCCGAGGCCCTGCGGGACCTGCACGAGGCCGGCTGCGACCTGATCACCATCACCCAGTACCTGCGCCCGTCCGAACGCCACCTGCCGGTGGACCGCTGGGTCAAGCCGCAGGAATTCGTGGACCTCGCCACCGAGGCCGAGGAAATCGGCTTCCTCGGCGTCATGTCCGGCCCGCTGGTCCGCTCCTCCTACCGTGCCGGCCGGCTCTGGGCCACCGCGATGCGCAAGAAGGGCTGGGAGATCCCGGCCGAACTCGCGCACATCGAAAGCTCCGGAAGCACCCGCCAGGAAGCCAGCTCCCTCATCGCGGCACACCACTAGGACCACCGTGAAATTCAGACGTGACATTGAGAGAGGACCGATGATGTTCCCCACCCGGATCGAGATCATCCCGTCAGAGGGAATCGCTGATCGGGTCAGCGCGCACGTGCCGTTGACCACAACGCTCACCGTGACGTGCCTGCCCCACCACGGGATCGAACGGACCATGCGCACCGCTGTGCAGCTGAGCCTGCTCGGCTACTCCGTGGTCCCGCATCTTGCGGCGCGGAGCCTGCATGACCGGTCCCAGCTCACCGGAATCCTCCGCGACTGCAACGTTGCCGGCATCGGCGAAGTGTTCGTGATCGGCGGCGACCGGAAGCAGCCGGCCGGCCCGTACGGCTCCGCGCTCCCGCTGCTCGAAGACATCGCGCAGTACACGGGCGGCATGATGCGGGCAGGAATCGCCGGCTACCCGGAGGGTCATCCCTCGGTTGGCCCGGTGGACCTGCTGGACGCCCTGCTGGCCAAGCAGCACGTGGCCTCGCACGTGGTGACGCAGATGTGCTTCTCCGCACCGAAAGTCCTTGACTACGTGGCGCTCCTGCGCCGCGAAGGAGTGCAGCTGCCCGTCTGGGCCGGCGTGGCCGGGAACGTTCCGCGGACCAAGCTGGTCTCCCTGGCGACGCAGATCGGCGTGGGAAGTTCCCTGAAGTTCCTGAGCCGAAAAGGTCCGCTGGCGCGCAAGCTCCTCAGCGGTGACCGCTACTCGCCGCAGAATCTCGTGGACGGGCTGGGAAGCCAGCCCGGGAAGATCGCCGGCATCCACCTCTACAGCTTCAACAACCTTGATGCGGTCCCCAACGAAGTGGGCCCCGCGTCTTCCCCAACGGCACTCCAGCCAGCATTGATTCGAGGAGCAGCACGTGACAACTAAGACCCTGACGTCCCACCAGGAACCGCATCTTGAAAGGCAGCTCAGCAACCGGCACATCCAGCTGATCGCCATTGGCGGAGCCATTGGCACCGGCCTTTTCATGGGGTCCGGCAAAACCATCTCGGCGGCCGGCCCGTCCGTCATCTTCGTCTACATGATCATCGGCTTCATGCTGTTCTTCGTCATGCGGGCCATGGGCGAACTGCTGCTGTCCAACCTGAACTACAAATCCTTCAGCGACTTCGCCGCTGACCTGCTGGGCCCCTGGGCCGGGTTCTTCACCGGCTGGACCTACTGGTTCTGCTGGGTGATCACCGGAATCGCGGACGTGATCGCCATTGCCGGCTACTCGAAGGAACTCTGGCCGGGGCTCCCGCTGTGGATCCCGGGCCTGGCCACCGTGGCCATCCTGCTGCTCCTGAACCTCACCACAGTGAAGGCCTTCGGCGAGACCGAGTTCTGGTTCGCGCTGATCAAGATCATCGCCATCGCGGCACTAATCATCGTGGGCCTGTTCATGATCTTCAGCGGATTCCAGTCCGACGCCGGCCCTGCCACCTTCACGAACCTGTGGAGCCACGGTGGTTTCTTCCCGAACGAGTTCATGGGTTTTGTGGCCGGCTTCCAGATCGCCGTCTTCGCCTTTGTGGGCATTGAACTGGTGGGCACCACGGCCGCGGAGGCCAAGGACCCGGAGAAGAACCTGCCCAAGGCCATCAACTCCATTCCCATCCGCGTGCTGCTCTTCTACGTTGGCGCACTCATCATCCTGATGTCCGTCACCCCGTGGACCCAGTTCCAGGCCGGCCACAGCCCGTTCATCGCCATGTTCTCCCTGGCCGGTCTGGGTGCCGCGGCCACCGTGGTGAACCTGGTGGTGCTCAGCTCGGCGATGTCCTCGGCCAACTCCGGCATATATTCCACCTCACGCATGGTTTACGGCCTGGCCCAGGAAGGTGACGCGCCGTCCGTGTTCGGCCGCCTGTCCCGCCGCAAGGTCCCGCAGAATGCGCTGTTCCTCTCCTGCGTCCTGCTGCTCTCCGGCGTCATCCTGATGTATGCCGGCTCGGACATCGGCAAGGCGTTCGACATGGTGACCACCGTGTCCGCCGTCTGCTTCGTTTTTGTCTGGTCCATCATCCTGGCCAGCTACCTGGCCTTCCGGCGGCGCCGCCCGCAGCTGCATGAGGCGTCCAAGTACCGGATGCCCGGCGGCATTCCCATGGTCTGGGTGGTCTTCGCTTTCTTCGCGTTCGTGCTGTGGGCACTGACCACCCAGCCGGACACGCTGCTGGCGCTCCTGGTAACGCCGGTGTGGTTCATCCTGCTCGGTGCCGCCTGGTTCGTGCTGCGCCGCCGGCCCGCGCACCTGGCCCGCTATGCGACGTTCCAGGCTGAACTCAGCCAGGACATGGAGCCCGACGCGGCTGGTGAGCGGGAACTCGGGGACGTCAGGAAATGAGCGAGCATGTACTGACTTTGGACTGTGCCGAGTCTCCGGGCATTGTCCATGCGATTTCGGGATTCCTGCTGGACCACGGCTGCGACATCATCGACAACAAGCAGTACGGGGACCGCGTCCAGGGGCACTTCTTCATGCGGGTGCACTTTGACTCGGGCCAGGATTCCACCAGCACCGAGGATCTCCGCGAGGACTTCGCATCCCTGGCGGAGAAGTGGCAGATGAACTGGCAACTGGAGCCGCACGGCCGCAAACGCCGCGTCCTGGTGATGGTGTCCAAAATGGGCCACTGCCTCAATGACCTGCTGTTCCGTGCCCGCACCGGCGACCTTCCCGTGGAGATCGTCGCCGTGGTCTCCAACCACCGCGAGCAGGAGGACCTGGTCCGGTGGCACGGCATCCCCTTCTTCCACCTGCCGGTCACGAAGGACACCAAACCGGAAGCAGAAGCCCGGCTTCTGGAACTGGTCGACGAGTTCGATGTGGAACTCGTGGTCCTGGCCCGCTACATGCAGGTCCTGAGCGACGAACTCTCGGCCAAGCTGGCCGGCCGGACCATCAATATCCACCACTCGTTCCTGCCCAGCTTCAAGGGTGCGAAGCCGTACCACCAGGCCTACGACCGCGGGGTCAAGACCGTGGGCGCCACAGCCCACTACGTCAACGCGGAACTCGACGAGGGACCGATCATTTCGCAGCAGGTCATCGACGTGGACCACACCTACACCGCCGACGACCTGGTGGCCGTTGGCCGGGACGCCGAATGCGCCGCGCTCCGCAACGCGGTGCGCTGGCACTGCGAGGGCAGGATAATGCTGCTGGGCAACCGCACCGTGATTCTGCGGTAGCGCCGTTTCCTGGGAAGCACGACGCCGGTGGTCACCTGACAAGGTGACCACCGGCGTCGAACTCTACAGATGGTGGCCTAACAACCTCCGGACGAGTTACCCCGCCCCTGTGACGGGGCAACCCATCATCCGGAAGGCGACGTCCGCCGATGGCACCCATGAACATCGGCAGGACCGCCTGCCACGGCCGCAGTCACTCCGCTGTGCCCGACCGGCCTGTGGCTGCAATCAACCTACCCGCAGGGCAGGAGGGCCCACGAGGGGCTTTAGGCCTATTCCGGGCGGAACTTCGGGCCGTGACATCGGACTCCTTGGCGGCGGCAGGGGAATAGCAGGGGCCCGGGGAGGCTTGTAATAACCGGGCGCCGACCACCGGTTGCCTCTTGAGAGGACCTCCTTGCCTACTACTTTCATCCCGTTTACTGTTCGCGCCACTGTCCGCGAGGACCACCAGCGTTCCTTCCGCACGGACATCGAGCGCCTCACGTCCAGCCACCGCGGCTGGGCGCCGCTGGACATGGTCAAGTCCACCAACACGCAGGCGCTTTTGCGCGGTGCAGTTCCCAACAGCGTCCACACCGCCACCGATGCGAGCCTGGCCCTCTACCTCCAGGACCGCCTCGTGGCGGCCAGCGACATTCACCTGGATCTCACCGTCTGCATCGAGCGGTAAGAGACACCGGCCTGTCAGGCGGCGCTGGTGGTGCCGGCGTCGGGAGCCGTCGGCGACATGAACGCCAGGTCACGTGCCACCGCCCGCAGGTACTGCAGGGCCGACTCCTCGGTGAGGCCGTACTCGCGGATCAAGGACTCCACAGCCAGTTCGGTCAGGGGTGAAGGCGGCGGCGAGACGGCGGTCCGTGCCTTCCGCGCCAGCTCCAACAGCAAATGGCACACCTTGGACATGCGCCGTGCGCATGCGACCGCCCGGATGACGTCGTCGCTGGTGAAGGCGTGCGGCGCGGGTGCGTATAGCGTCAGGGCGGCACTGGTCTCCCACTCATCGATCATCGGCACGGATAGCACGGATCCGAGGCCCTCACCGGCAATTGCTGCGCAGTATCCGGGCCAGCGGCGGTCTGCCGCGGCGTCGGGTATGTGGATGAATTCGCGGCTCACCACCGCGGCCCGGGCAGGACCGTCTGCGAACGAGCCTTGAAGTCCGTCGACCTGCCGCCCCTTGAGTGAGGCGGCCGTCCAATTCCGGACTCCGCCCGGGCCGACTCGGGTGATGGCCCAAAGGAAACCCCGGGCTGGGCCACCGACCTCCTCGATGAGGTCTTCGGCCGCATCGCTGAGGAACGCTTGTGCGTCGGGAGTGTCCAGAACTGCGGACGGGAAGGCAGCCGGTGGTTCCGGTCCGCTGTTCGTAGCTTCGGCCATGGTGCACGCTCAAATTAAGACGTTGCGGCTTCCTGCAAAACCCTGTAGGAAAAGCATAGGACCGTACCGCGAAATCCGCCCCGCTTTGGTGACAATCCGGTTCACCGGAAGTGCCTGTAGCCGGGTGGACTGACGGAGACCGGGTGACTTAACGGGGAGATGGTGTAAGTTTCTTCCGGCCAGCAAATACACCTGAAATGAGAACCCCCAAGTGGCAACTGATTACGACGAAGTACGTTCCGACGTCAAGGAATCGCAGGACAGCTCCCTCGAGGCCCTGCAGTCGGCGAACGCACCCGATGCCCGCAGCGTTGTCCGCGACCTGGACGAAGCAGATGCACTGGACGATTCCATTGTTCCCGGTGGCGAATTTGTGGCCGAGGAGCTGGTGGTTCAGGTGGTGCCGCAGGCGCGGGACGAGTTCACCTGCTATTCCTGCTTCCTGGTGCGGCACCGTTCACAGATCGCCCGCGAAAAGGACGGCCACGCGTACTGTATTGAGTGTGAAGGCTGACTCGATGCGGGCGTACGGTGCTTGTCGAGGCATTGGCCTGCCCGGCTAGTCCATGCTTCGCCTGAAACGCCTTGCGGTCTTCTGCCTTTTCGCGATCTGCGTCATCACCGGACTCCTTTTCTGGGTCCTCCGCGCACCCGGCGCGGCAGGGTTCGGGGACCTGGCGGCTCCGCCTCAATCGGGCGCGAAGCTCGCGACCCTCTCCGGCGCCCGTGCGGTGGACATCACCGACAGCACGATGGATGCAAAGTGGCTTGACCGGACAGCGGCGCAGACCGGCATACCTGCCCGGGCGCTCCAGGCCTACGCAGTGGCAGCCGAGCTGGCCAATGCCGCCGCACCGGCGTGCCGGATCGGGTGGAATACCGTAGCGGCCGTGGGCTTTGTTGAGTCGGCGCACGGCAGCCACGGCGGCGGAACTTTATCGAGCACCGGCCAGGTGAGCGGACCAATCATCGGGCCCAGCCTCGACGGCGGCAGCTTCGCCGCCATCCCGGACACGGACGACGGCGTCCTCGACGGCGACGCTCTTTGGGACCGCGCCGTCGGGCCCATGCAGTTCATCCCCTCCACGTGGGAGCTGGCGGGGCGGGACGGGAACGGCGACGGATACGCCGACCCGCTAAACATCGACGACGCCGCCCTCAGCGCCGCCTCGTACCTGTGCGGAGGCGGCCGCGACCTCACCACGGCGCGGGGATGGACCGACGCCGTGCTCTCCTACAACCAGTCCGATTCCTACGTGCTCCAGGTGCGCGAGCAGGCAAAGGCCTACGCAGTTGAGGCCAGGGCTGCCGGGTAGGACGGGAGGGACCATGCACGTCACGCGAGCTGCCGATGGGGATCAGGCACGTCGCAAGGCCGGCTCCGAGGCGACGGCCCTCACGGTGACCACAATGTCGCTCCTGGCCGCTTTTGCCGGGATGGAGCATGGCATCGGTGAGGTTCTGCAGGGGCCCATCGCTCCTCCCGCCCCGGTCTTCAGGTCCTGGGGTGACTCCCGCGTTCAGCCCCCTCAACGGCGAGCCTGCACTGACCCTGATACCCAACTTGCTGGTCTCAGGGATCCTCGCCGTCACCGTTTCCCTCTGCCTGGCACTTTGGTCGGTGCTCTATGTCCACAGACCACATCGAGCCAGCGGACTGGCCGTCCTGGCGGTGGTGTTGCTGCTCGTCGGCGGAGGTTTCGGACCTCCCGTACTGGCAATCCTGGCAGCCCTGCTGGCAACCCGCATCGGTTCCCGGACCCGAAGGAGGCCAAACCGCATGATGGCCGCCCTCGCTGCACTCTGGCCATGGCCGCTTGTGGTCCTCACAGCGTTCTTCCTGGCCCTGGTTCCCGGGACCGCCCTGCTTTATCTGGTCTGGCGGGTCGACAGCCTTGCGCTCGTTGCCGTGCTGATTGTCGGGGCTTTTTCCTCCGTCCCCCTTGCCTGGGCCAGCGCCCGCGGGCGCGACCTGCTCATGCGTTCCCCCGGAAGGGACGGCTTCATGGGATCGGCCGAACCCTTCGACGGCTAGGTCCGTTGGACCGCGCCGCCCCTCCGATTCCGGACGGGGACCGGCCCTGGGGCACAATACGTTCATGACCAATGACGATCTGCGGCCTGTCTACTTTCTTTCGGACAGCACCGGCATCACCGCGGAAACGCTCGGCAACACCTTGTTGACGCAGTTTCCCGCGAATCATTTCGACCGCATCACGGTCCCCTTCATCACCACCGTCGAACAGGCCAGGACCGTCGTCGGCACCATCGACAAACTGGCCGCCAGCGGTTTGCGGCCGATCGTCTTTTCCACGGCGGTCAGCAGCGACATCCGCCAGACCCTTGCCACGTGCAAGGGGATCATCGTGGACCTGATCGGGACGCATGTCGGTCAGCTGGAGCAGGCCCTCGGCTCGCCGGCCAGCGGCGAGCCCGGCAGGGCCCACGGCCTGGGCAATGCGGAGCGGTACCAATCCAGGATGGCCGCCGTTGAGTACGCCATGGAACACGACGACGGCCAAAGCCTGCGTGCGCTGGAAAAGGCACAGGTCATCCTGGTGGCGCCGTCCCGCTGCGGAAAAACTCCCACCACCATGTACCTGGCGCTGCAGCACGGAATCTTCGCCGCGAACTTCCCGCTGGTGGACGAGGATTTCGAACGCGAAGGGCTGCCCAAGCCGCTGCGGCCTTTCGTTGAGAAATGTTTCGGCCTCTCCTCCAACCCCCTGCGACTGAGCCAGATCCGCACCGAACGGCGCCGCGGTTCGCCCTACGCCTCGCTCCGCCAGTGCGGCTTCGAGCTGCGCAGCGCGGAGCAGCTGTACGTCTCCCACCGGATTCCGTACCTCAATTCAGCAACGGTGTCCGTGGAGGAAATGGCTGCGACCATACTGCAGCGCATGAACCTCAAGCATTAGGGAAAAATTTCACAATCAAAGTGTGGCGCACATCATGTGGAAAGAGCGCCCGAGACCTGTCACTGTGGACAAGATTCGCGCCCACCAAACGGCTATCGCCGCGAGCGGGGCGGCACATCTGCATGCCATCATCTGCAAAGGAGCAGCAACTATGACGACAGACATCCTGTGGTTCTCAGAACTCGGACTCAAGGACCTGGACCGGGTGGGCGGAAAGAACGCGTCCCTCGGTGAGATGGTGCAGAACCTGACCTCGGCCGGTGTCAAGGTCCCCGACGGTTTCGCCACGACAGCGGACGCGTACCGGACCTTCCTCGCAGATTCCGGCCTGGACCAGAAGATCGCCGACCGGCTCATCGGCCTGGACACCGACGATGTGACGGCCCTCGCCGCTGCCGGCCAGGAGATCCGCACCCTCATTCGTGAGACGCCGTTCCTGCCGGACTTCGAAGCCCAGATCCGGGACTCCTACCAGCAGTTGGTGGAAAAGCACGGCGGCTCCGAGGATCTCTCCTGGGCTGTCCGTTCCAGCGCAACGGCCGAAGACCTCCCGGACGCCTCCTTCGCCGGGCAGCAGGAAACCTTCCTGAACGTCCGCGGCATCGAGAACATCCTGCTCGCCATCAAGGACGTGTTCGCCTCCCTCTACAACGACCGCGCCATCGCCTACCGCGTGCACCACAAGTTCGAACACGCCGAGGTGGCGCTTTCGGCCGGTATCCAGCGCATGGTCCGCTCCGACGTCGGGGCCTCCGGCGTCATGTTCACCATGGACACCGAATCAGGATTCAACGACGCCGTGTTCGTCACGTCCTCCTACGGCCTCGGCGAGGCCGTGGTCCAGGGCGCCGTCAACCCGGACGAGTTCTACGTCTACAAGCCCGCCCTGCAGGCCGGCCGCCCGGCGATCCTCAAGCGCGGGCTGGGCGAGAAGGCACTCCAGATGACCTACACGAGCAACCGCGAAGTGGGCCACACCATCGATTTCGTTCCGGTTGAGGCTTCGCTGCGGAACCGCTTCAGCATCACGGACGACGACGTCGAGCAGCTCGCCCGGCACGCCGTCGCCATCGAGAACCACTACGGCCGCCCCATGGACATCGAATGGGGCAAGGACGGGATCGACGGCGGCCTGTACATCCTGCAGGCCCGCCCGGAGACCGTGCAGTCCCGCCGCGCCTCCGGCAGCCTGAGCCGCTTCCGCCTCAACGGGACCGGCCGGGTGCTGGTCGAAGGCCGCGCCATCGGCCAGCGCATCGGCGCCGGCACCGTCCGCATTCTCAGCTCAATCGACCAGATGGCCGCCTTCAAGACCGGCGATGTCCTCGTCGCCGACATGACCGACCCCGACTGGGAACCGATCATGAAGCGTGCCTCCGCCATCGTGACCAACCGCGGCGGACGCACCTGCCACGCGGCCATCATTGCCCGGGAACTGGGGATTCCCGCCGTCGTCGGTACCGGCGGCGCCACGGACGTCCTCTCCGACGGCCTCGAGGTGACCGTTTCCTGCGCCGACGGCGAGACCGGCGTGATCTACGAAGGGCTCCTGGACTTCAGCGTCGAGGAAACCGAGATCACCCAGCTGCCCGAGGCCCCGGTCAAGGTCATGATGAATGTCGGCACCCCGGAGCAGGCGTTCACCTTCGCGCAGCTCCCCAACCACGGCGTGGGTCTGGCCCGGCTCGAATTCATCATCAACCGCCAGATCGGCATCCACCCCAAGGCACTGCTGAACCTGGACAAGCAACCGGCGGATGTGGCCGCGGTCATCCGGGAGCGGATCGCCGCGTACGACAGCCCGCGCGAGTACTACATCAAGCGGCTGGCCGAGGGCGTGGCAACCATCGCGGCGGCCTTCGCGCCGGAACCGGTGATTGTGCGCATGTCCGACTTCAAGTCCAACGAGTACGCCAACCTCATCGGCGGACCGGCCTACGAGCCGCACGAAGAAAACCCGATGCTCGGCTTCCGCGGCGCCTCGCGGTACCTGGAGCCGTCCTTCCGGGACTGCTTCGACCTCGAGTGCGAGGCCCTGTCCTTCGTCCGCAACGAAATGGGCCTGACCAACGTCAAGCTCATGATCCCGTTCGTGCGGACCCTGGACGAGGCCCGCGGCGTCATCGAGCTGCTTGGCGAGAACGGCCTGGTGCGCGGCGAGAACGGCCTCGAAGTCATCATGATGTGCGAAATTCCGTCCAACGCGCTGCTGGCTGACGAATTCCTGGACCACTTCGACGGGTTCTCCATCGGCTCCAACGACATGACCCAGCTGTCCCTCGGCCTGGACCGGGATTCCGCGATCGTCTCGGGCGGCTTCGATGAACGCGATCCTGCCGTCAAGAAGCTCCTCAGCATGGCCATCAAGGCGTGCAAGGCGCGCGGCAAGTACGTCGGCATCTGCGGCCAGGGGCCCAGCGACCACGCGGACTTCGCCGAATGGCTGGTCGGGGAAGGCATCGATTCCGTCTCCCTGAACCCCGACACCGTGGTGGACACCTGGCTCCGGCTCGCCGGTGAGGCACGCGGCGAAGAAGCCGTCGCGGCAGTCGGCGCTGACGCGAACTGACTCTCCGTGTGAAACGAGTGCCCGCCCGGGAAACCCCGGGCGGGCACTCTCGTTAACGCGGCAGACGCCGGCTTCTGTAGCCACAATTTCCGGTCCGCACCCGGCACCAAGGCAGAATGGAAGGCATGACCCTTACGACGTTCGCCCTTGTCCGCCATGGCCAGACCGACTGGAATGCGCAGCGCCGGCTGCAGGGATCCACCGACATTCCGCTGAACGACGTCGGCCGCGGCCAGGCACGCGACGCCGTCGCCGTCCTGTCCGGCCAGGAATGGGACGCAATTGTGTCCTCGCCGCTCGGCCGTGCCGCGGAAACAGCGAACCTCATTGCCGACGGTCTGGGCCTCAGCGTGGCGCGGCACATTCCGGAGCTCACCGAGCGTAGCTTCGGGCCCGCGGAGGGCCTGCAGGCCGGTCCCGAGCTTGACGCCCTGCGCATTCCCGGTGGTTTCCGCGGCGCGGAAAGCGAGGACGAGGCAGCCTCCCGCGGGTTGGCCGCGCTGGAGACCCTGGCTGAGGAGTTCCGCGGCCGCCGCGTCCTGGTGGTCGCCCACGGCACCCTCATCCGCGTAAGCCTCAGCCGCGCCATCGGCCGCACCCTGGACAGCGTCGAGAACGCTGTGCTCAACCTCGCCCACCACCATGCCGTTGACGGCTGGCAGCTCGAATACTTCAACGGCGAACGCGTGGCGGCTTCCGTTTAGCGCGGAGCCGTCCCTACGGCTGGTAGTGCTCCTCCGCCGGTGCGAATCCGGCCCGGTCCACCTTCCGGTGGTAGTGGACTCCGGCCAGGCCGCCCAGGACGGCGCCCAGGAGCGCTAGCGCGGCGACTGCGATAGCTGCAACAACGCTGCTCGTACTGAGCAGGCCCTCATGGACGGGTACGCCCAGGAGATCCCTGACCACGGTCAGGGGATCAGATTGGCCGCCGCCGACGGCAACCAAGGCAAGTCCCGCGGCGGCAATGACGGCCCACAGCCACACCATGAGGCCCTGGCCGACGCCGTTGAAGCGGGCCATCCGTCCTGCGACGTAGCCGCCTGAAACAAAAGCGAGGAACGGGACGAGGAAGAGCAGGATCAGGCCGGCCATCCCGCTGAACGGAGAGGACGCCTTTGTTGAATCCGAGACCGGGTCCGTGCCGGGCAGAAGCCCCGCCCTACCCGCCGCCAAGGCCAAAGCGCCCAGCAGGATAATCATTGCGGCCGCAGTCAGGCAGCCGAAGAAGGCCGAACCGATTTTGATGCCGCCGAAGCGCTCCTCCTGCCGGGCAACCACCGTTTCCCTGATCCGGGCAACCGGGTCGGCCGGAACCACACGGTCGGCCGGGACCGCGCTCTCGGCCGGGACCACGACGTCGGGCTCTTCGTAGGAGCCGCCATCGGCGTTCCATGGGCTGCCCATCACGCGTCCCCGCTTTCACTGCTCAAAACGGTGGGTATGCCCTAAGTTAAACGCACCCCGGCGCAGTCCACGAGAGGCTTAGGACCTCAGGCGGCCTTGCGGGCCTTCCGCCCGTCGCTCGGCGCGGACCGCCGTGAAGCACTCACGGACGCCCTGGTCCGGGTCCCTACGCGGCTGCCCTGCGCGACCGTGCTGTCGCCATGCAGGCGCACTCCGTGGCCAATGACGGCGCCCGCTCCAATCCGGGAGTGGCTGCCAACACGGACCCGGTTGCCGATCACGGCGCCCGGCCCCACGTACACGGCGTCACCGATCACCACCCGCTGGCCGATCCGGGCCCGCCGGTCAATCCAGCTGCCGCCGCCAATCCGGCAGCCCTGTCCCACCTCGGCGCCGGCCTCCACGTAGGCCGTGGAACTGATGAAGGACGACTCGTCCACCTCGGCGCCGCGCCCGATCAGGCCGCCGCCGTTCGGGTGCCGGTGATAGCTGATGACCTTGCCGGCGTCGTCTTCGACTGTTTCGATTTTCCTGCTCATGACCTTCCTGTCAGTCCGGCGCAACCAATGGTGCCGGACACTCGTTATTAACGCCGGCAACCCGGTGTGCATTCCATTCACAAATGTGGCATTCCGGGCAGTTTCTGGAACATGTGGGGCGCTTCCATGGTTAATCACAGAAAGGGCGCAGGGCTTCCCACAAGGAGGTGCGTGGTGACCACGAATGACAAGGATCTGTCAGGACGCCGGCCTCACGGCGTTGTCATCGGCAGGGGGGATAAGGCTGCCGGCGTCAGCGAGCACCCGTGGCGCCGATACGTGGCGTTGGGGGATTCATTTACCGAAGGCGCGGGGGACCCGGACCCGCGGCGCCCCGGCGGAGTGCGGGGCTGGGCCGACCGTGTGGCCGAGGAACTGAGTAACGGCCACCCGGACTTTGCCTACGCGAACCTAGCCGTGCGGGGCCAGCTCTTGGACCAGATCCTGGCACGGCAGGCCGGGCCCGCGCTGGCGCTGCAACCGGACCTGATCACGCTTTCCGCCGGCGGCAACGACATGGTCTTCCACGGCAGCGATCCGGACAAGTTGGCGGAACGGCTCGACTCCGGCGTGGAGCTGCTCAGCACTTCCGGTGCCACACTGGTGGTGTTCACCGGCCCCGACTGGGGGTCCACCCCTGTGCTGGGCCGCAACCGGACAAAGGTTGCCGTCTTCAACGAAAACATCCGCGCGATCGCCGCAAAGCATGATGCCGTGGTCGCTGATCTGTGGGGCTTGCGCGAGCTCAGGAACCCGTTGATGTGGGACCGGGACAGGCTGCACCTGTCACCGCTGGGCCACCATGCCGTTGCGATGAGGGTGCTGGATGCGCTCGGTGTGCAGCACCTCCTGCAGCCGCTGGAATCCCGCGAACTGCCGCGCGGCAACTGGCGGCAGGCCCGCGTCGAAGACCTCCAATGGGCCCGCAGCTATCTGCTGCCCTGGGCGTGGCACCAGGTCCGCCGGCCGGCCAAGGTCACTGAGCCCATCGCAAAGCAGCCTGTTGCCGCCCCGGTAACCACTCCGGGCCGGCCCGCGGTTGCCGTCAGGAGCAACGCCTGAGAGGCGCAGCCCCGGGGCGCCATGGAGTGTCTGCCGCACACTGTCGGTGGCCTGCCATAAACTCAGCCAGTGGCAGATTCGAGCACCGATAGCAGTGCAAACCCGGTGGTGATCCCAGTGCTGGAGGGACAGACCTGCATTGCCGAGCTGCTCCCGGAGTTCAAGGACCTTGCCCGTCTTGCCCTGTCGGAGTGGGGGCCGCAGGACGCCGACGCATCAGCAGACGGCCAGCAGACGCTCTTCTGATCGCTGGCGCTCTCATCGCCAGGCCCTCGTCGCCGAACCGTGCCCCAATGACTTCCGTCGTGGCTGCCTTCCGTCCCGCAATGCCTTCCGCCGTGGCTGCAGCGGGTCATGGCTGCAGCGGCAGGAACAGGACGGTGTAGATTCCCAGCAGGGCGAGGACGACGACGCTCGCGGCAACCGCCGCCGTCGAACCTAAATCGGGTGGCATGGTTTCCCGGTTGATGCCCCGGACGGCACGGTGGAACCGGCGTTTTTGGGTGAGGTTGATGGCCAGCGCCGCGGCGATGGCGCCGCAGACGAGCGTTCCGACGAACCAGCCGTGGTGGGGCAGCCAGCGCAGGAAGAGCGCTGCGGCCACCACCATTGCCATGGTGGTTCGGCCCCACGCCAGATCCGTGCGTTCGGGCTGGAGGCCGGAATCGCCGTGCCGGGCCGGATCTCCCGGGTCGGGATCATTCGGGGCAGCCACGCTCAGGCCGGCCGGGCGATCACGAACACCACCATGATGGCAGCCACCAAGGCTCCGCCGATGGCCAGCACGGGAGCGATCAGGGGAAGCGGCAACGGCGAATTGGACCGCATGGCGCGTTCCACGTTCAGCCAGCGGAAGAACGAGCCGCCGCCGATGACCAATGCCAGCACCAGCAGCAGGACCGCGATGGTCTTGCGCAACTCGGGACCCAGGAGGCTGGCCATAAAGGCCTCGACGGCCACGCCGCCGGCGAGCAGCGCCAGGGACGTCCTGATCCACGCCAGGAAGGTGCGCTCGTTCGCCAGGGTAAACCGGGGATCGGGTTCGGTGCCGCCACCGAGGAGCCGCGATGCGAGCCGGCCCCTCGCATCCTTCGCTCCGGTATTCGAATCGTCTGGCACCGTCTCATCCCTCCGCGCATGGCAGGTCGCAGATGCTCCCTTCTCTTGCCTACCATGTTTCCGGCGGCGGTGTCCCGACGACGCCCGGGCGGTGCCGGACACGTGCCGGGCGGGGGTGCACCCGTTTTGGCGGACAGTTGGGTAGCGTTGTACGCCGTGAGCACCGAACAGAGGGTTGTGGGCATTGCGTCGCTGTGGTCCGCCGTCGTCCTCAGCATGGTGGCGTTGGCTGCACCGGTGGCAGCGGAGCCGTGCCCGGCAGGCCAGGTTCCGGTGACCCGCGGCGGCGTCTGCGTCCCGTTGAGCCCGTTGCTTCCCGGACCGGCAACGCCGACGACGGCGGCTCCAACGGCGCCTGCCCCCTCGCCCACGGTAACGTCGGACCCTCCGCCGGGCGGCGCCCTTCCAGGGCAGCCCGGCCCTAGCACCCAGGCGTCGGCAGCCCAGCTTCCTGCACCGGGAACCGAAGCGCCCGGAAACCTGGCGCCCGGAACCACCACCGACGACGCGGAAGCGGCGGTCGATGCGACCGTCACGCCGTCGTCGGAATCGTCCGGTGCGCCGGCCACTGCGGGTCCCGCACCATCGGCTCAGGCAACGTCCGCCGTTCCGGCGGGTGCACCTGCACGTCCGCAGACGCCGTCCCGGTCAACCCTGGCAACGGCCGGTTACCTGCTGACGATCGGCGGAATCCTGCTGCTGGCCTGGGCTGCAGCAGGATTCGCGCTGCACCGCCCCGCGCCACGGGCGCGCCGGGCTTAGGCCGCCCCGGTCAGCTGCGGCGTGGCACGGCGAACCGCGGCGTGCTTGCGGAAGCCGTCAACCGGCACCCGCCGGGTGTCGCAGGCCGAAGCTGCCGGGACCGGCAGTGCGGCACCCTGCACCACGGCAGCCGGTGCCGGAACCGAGCTGGCGGACGGACAGAGGTCGGTGATCAGTCCCATTCCCGCGCACTCGCGGACCGTCTCGATGGCCGCGACAGCCGAGGCTTTGTCGGGGTAAACACCGGAAACCGCCAGTTCGGTTCCGTCCGGCGTTGTCAGCCGGAACCGGTACTGCGCCTGTGCATCAAGGAAAACTTCGAACTTGCCGGCCATAACTAATCCTTCCGGTCTGCGGAGCCCGTCCGCTGGCGGCTTCGCCGTGAAACGGGCCGAACGCATCTCTGCGAACATGTTCCGCTGGTCTGGTCGAACGATCAGAATTGATCGGTTCATCAAGTGCTTCAAGTCTGTCGCGGCTCCTTGTAGGCTCACAAGACCGATCAAGTTAAGCCCACGTAAAATGCATGCAACGGATTGCCCTCCCAGGGTCCTTCCACTGCCTCAGCGCACACCAAGGAGCTCGTTATGACCACATTGTCAGATCGACCCAACACCGCCTTGATGGTGATCGACGTCCAGAACAGCGTGGTGTCGGATGTGCACCAGCGCGACGAGGTGGTGGCCAACATCGGCACGCTCGTGGACAAGGCGCGCAGTGAAGGAGTGCCGATCGTCTGGGTCCAGCACTCGGACGAGCAGCTGGAAAAGGGCAGCGAAGCCTGGGAGTATGTCCCGGAACTGAAGCGCCAGGACCCTGAGGCGCTGGTGCACAAGTCGTTTGCGGACTCGTTCGAGGACACCAACCTGGAAGAGGTGCTGGCCGACGCCGGAGTGGGCCGACTCGTGGTGACCGGCGCGCAGACGGACGAATGCATCCGGTCCACCATCCACGGCGCCTTTGTCCGCGGCTACGACGTGACGCTCGTCGGCGATGCACACACTACGGAAGACCAGAGCGAATGGGGCGCGCCGCCGCCGGACAAGGTCATCGCGCACACCAACCTGTACTGGAAGTACCACACGGCGCCCGGCCGGACAGCTGCCGTGGAGGACACGAAGGATGTGACCTTCAAGGACTGAGCCGGTCCCTCTCGACCCCGCATGCGGGCCACCCGTCCAATTGGCAGAATAGGAACCGGTAACAGGCCTCACGAAGAGGCTGCGGGATTGAGTTGGGTGGAGCTGTGGTGGAAGTTGACGTCGTTGTAGTTGGCGGAGGGGCGATGGGATCCGCTGCCGCGTGGCAGCTGGCCCGCCGCGGGCACTCGGTCAGGCTCCTGGAACAGTTCGAGCAGGGGCACCACATCGGCGCCTCCCACGGCGCGACCCGGAATTTCAACACGGCCTACGCGGAGGCTGACTACCTGGACCTGGTCACCGAGGCCAAGGATCTGTGGGACGGGCTGGCCGCCGAAACGGGCAGGCAACTCCTGGACCTCGTGGGACTGGTGAACCACGGCAACGTCCGCCGGCTGCAGGAGGTCCGGTCCTCGCATGCCCGGCGGGGCATAGAAAGCCACTTCATCCCGGCGTCGGAAGCGGCGGACCGCTGGCGGGGCATGAACTTCCGGAGCGAGGTGCTGGTGGTTCCCGGCTCCGGCCGTATCCGCGCCGAGGCGGCGCTGCAGGCGCTGCGCCAGGCCGCGGAGGCGCACGGCGCCCGCTTTGAGTACTCGACGCCGGTCCGCGACATCCGCGTCGCCGGTGACGACCGCGCCGTCGTCGTTACTGACTCCGGCGAGATCACCGCGCGGCGCGTTGTGGTCACGGCCGGTGCGTGGACCACCAAGCTTGCGGGGAACCTGGTCCGGCTCCCGAGGCTCGTGGTCACGCAGGAGCAGCCGGCCCACTTCACGCCGCTGGATGACTCGCTGGCCTGGCCCAGTTTCAACCACAACCCCGACCCGGACGACCCCCGCGACGGGTACTGGTACAGCCCGGTCTACGGAATGCTGACGCCGGGTGAAGGCATCAAGGCAGGCTGGCACGGGGTGGGGCCGGTGACGGATCCGGACGCGCGGAGCTTCACCCCCGAGCCGGTACAGCTGGAGGCGCTGGTCAGGTACGTCCGGGACTGGCTGCCGGGCGTGGATCCGGAGTCGGCGGTTCCGATCAGCTGCACGTACACCACCACCGCGAACGAGGACTTTGTGCTGGACCGCTTCGGGCCGGTGGTGGTGGGGGCCGGGTTCTCCGGTCACGGTTTCAAGTTCACACCGGCCATCGGCCGGGTACTTGCAGACCTTGCCGACGGCGGCAGCGCCCCGGCGAGGTTCTCCGCCCGGCGCTAGGGAACGGCGCTAGGGAACGGTTGGCAGGCCGGATTCCGCCGGAGCGGGTAGCGTTGGCTGACATGCGCAACGGTCGACTGGTTCCATGCATCCTCGCGGTGCTGTCCGTCGTGGCTGCCTGCCTCCTGGCTTTCGCTGTGTCCGCAAGTGCTGCGCCCTGCTCGGACAAGAAGGGTCCTGCTGCCGACGCCGGCTCCTGCGTTTCCGGCGGGCCGCCGTCGCGGGCGCCCGCATCCCCGGCAACTTCCCCGGAGCCAGCCGCCCCCGGAACCATTCAGGACGGCACCGGCCCCGGTGAAGTGCAGCCCGTCGTCACAGGTTCCGGTGAGAAAGATATGCCGTTACAGGAAACTATCGCCGGCCAGGGACCGGAGGCGGCCAGCGCAGCGTCCGCGGGATCGCCGTCCCGCGCGGGCACGGCCACGCCGGCAGGATCTGAGCCACCGTTGCCGTCCCGCTCGGCCCGGACGTTGACGGCGGCACCGTCCGATTCCGGCGGGGTTGAGGCGGGGACCGTTCCTGTCGCGGGATACCTGATTGCCATCGGCGGCGGGCTGCTCCTGCTTTCTTCAGCCTTCGGTTTTCTCAGGTTCCGTCCCGGCGCCAGGGTCCAGCCATGATGTCGGCAAACGCTGTGGATGAGCTCACCGGGATAGCCGGCTTCGCCGCGCGCAGCATCGACTCGTTGGGGGAATGGGGCGTCGGGCTCTTCACCTTTGCCGAAACGGTCATCCCGCCCATTCCCAGCGAGGTCATCCTGCCGCTGGCTGGCTTCCTCACCAAGCAGGGGAGCATGGTCCTGGCGCTCGTCTTCATCACCAGCACGCTCGGCGCGTACGCCGGTGCCTTACTGCTGTACTGGCTGGGCGCCAAACTGGGCTTGGAACGGGCCATCACGGGCCATCACGGGCCTGTCCCGGCTTCCGCTGATGGACCGCGAAGACTTCGAAAAGGCCGCGGACTGGTTCCAGCGCCACGGCAAGTCGGCGGTGTTCTTCGGCCGGTTCCTGCCGGGGGTGCGCAGCCTGATTTCGTTGCCGGCCGGCGCCAAGAAAATGAACCTGGCCACTTTCAGCATCTTCACCATTGCCGGGAGCGGGCTCTGGAACGCGCTGCTGATCGGCCTGGGCGTGCTGCTCGGAGCCCAGTACCGGCTTATTGAGGACTACTCCAAATACCTCAATTACGCCGTGTACGCCGTGCTGGCTGCCACCATTGCATGGCTGTCCGTCCGGGCTTACCGGCGGCAACGCGAACGCTTGGATCAGAACGAACGTTAGGGGAGTGGCTGGAATGGGCACGGAAGCGCACGGCCGGATCGTCGTCGTCGGCTCCCTCAACGCCGACCTGACCATTTACTGCGAACGGCTCCCGCGGCCGGGCGAGACGGTCCACGGTACCGGGTTCGCCGTCAATCCCGGGGGCAAGAGCGCCAACCAGGCCGTGGCTGCCAGCCTCCTTGGCGGGGCGGTCAGCCTCATCGGGGCCGTGGGGGACGACTCCAACGGCGAAATGCTCCTGGCCTCCACCGCCGGCGCCGGTGTGGACATCTCGCACGTGCGCATTTCACCGTCCGCCGCCACGGGAGTCGCGGTCATCGCAGTGGACGCGCACGGTGAGAACAACATCATCATCTCCGCCGGGGCCAACGGGACCCTTGCGCCCGCCGACGTCGCAGCGGCCGCGGAGGCGTTCGACGGCGCCTCCGTGATCTGCCTCTGCCTTGAGATCGGCATGGATACGGTGGAAGCCGCGGCCCGGGCAGGGCGCGACGCCGGCGCAACAGTTCTGTTAAACCTGTCGCCCTACGGCGAGATCCCGCAGGGGTTGGCGGATTTGTGCGATGTGCTGTTGGTCAATGCGCACGAAGCGTCACTGTTTTTGGGGCCGGATGTTCCCGGGGCGGACGCGGACGACGCCGGCTGGGACCAGGTCCGGGAAAGGTTCGCCGGGCGCGGGCTGCACCGGGTGGTGGTCACCCTTGGCTCCAGGGGCTCGGTAGTTCTTGATTCGCTGGCCGCAGGAAGGGACCGCGTTACGAGGATCGCGCCGGTTGCGGTCCACGCCGTGGACACGACGGGAGCCGGCGACGCGTTTACGGGCGCCGTTGCTGCGCGGCTCGCCGCCGGCGAGCCGCTGGCCGACGCCGCGGCCTTCGCCTCAGCGGCGGCGGCGCTTGCCGCCACACGCAAGGGCACGCAGGCTGCATACGCCGACGTTGCCGACGTGGAGCGGCTGCGGCGGTCTGCACGAGGCTGACGGAAGCGGGCCGCCGGTCCGATTAGGTCCGGCGGCCCGCTGACTCCTATTGCCCGCTACTGCATGGTGTGCCGCATCTCGCCGACGCCGCGCACATAGGTGACCAGTTCGTCCCCCGGTTTGAGGAAGCGCTGCGGCACCCGGCCAACGCCCACCCCGGGAGGCGTGCCGGTAAAGATCACGTCACCGGGCAGCAGCGGAGTCACCTGGGAAAGCCGGGCGATGATCTCCGGCACCGGGAACACCATGTCAGCGGTGTTCCCCTTCTGGACTTCTTCGCCGTTGATCGAGCAGCCCAGTTCGATGCGGTCCGGGTCATCAAACTCATCAGGAGTCACCAGCAGCGGCCCGATGGGTCCAAACCCGGGAAACGACTTGGCCAGGCTGTACTGCGGCGCCGGCCCTGACTGCTGCAGCGTGCGCTCCGAGAGGTCCTGTCCCACGGACAGGCCCGCCACATGCTTCCACGCCTCCTCAACGGGGATGCGGGTCCCGCCGCGGCCGATGACGACGACGAGTTCGACCTCCCAGTCCACCGTGCCCTGCGGGAGGACGATAGTCCCGTGCGGACCAGTCAGGGACGTCACGAACTTCGTGAACACCGTGAGGTCATCGGGGACCTCCAGCGCGGCCTCGGCGGCGTGCGCCGCGTAGTTCAGCCCGATGGCAAACACCTGCCGGGGCTGCGGCGCGGGATTTCCAAAGGACGACGGCGGCACGTCGGCCAGCGGGGTTCCGCTCCATTGCTCCAACGTGAAGGCAACGCTGCGAAGCTCTGGCCAGCGCTCGTAGCAGTCCTGGATCCGCGGGCTGAAATGTCCGCCGGTTTCCATCGAAACATCGATGACGTGGTCATCGGGGGTGACGAGGTGGAGGCGTCCGGAAATGTTGGCCAGGCGCATGATCAGGCCGAAACGTCGAACTCGACCGTGCCCCAGCCCTCGAACGTTCCGGACCAGCGGCCGGCCTCGTTCATCGGTACGGCCTGGAGGCAGCTGCCGGGAAGGATGACCTGGCCCGCTTCAAACTCGACGTCGTAGTCGGCAAGGCGGTTGACCAGCCAGGCGACCGCGGCGAGGGGGTTTCCCAGGATGTTGCCGGTGGTCCCTGCGATGACTTCGCGGTGGTTGAAGGTCAGGACTCCGCGGGTGTCCCGCAGGTTCAGGTCGGTGACCTTGCGGGGTGTGCCGCCCAGGATGACGGCGCCGGTGGAGCCGTTGTCCGCCAGGGTGTCCGGCAGCCCGATGGCCCAGTCCTTCACGCGCGAGTCGATGATCTCGATGGCGGGCAGCGCGTAGTCGATGGCGTTGATGACGTCCGCGATTGTGGTGTTCCGGCCGCCCAGGCGTGAGCGGAGCACGAAGGCGGGTTCGAGTTCCACGTAGGGTGCGATGAAGTTGTCCCGCTGGAGGGTGGCGCCCTCGAATTCGAAGATGCCTGCCAGCAGGTGGCCGTAGTCCGGCTGGTCCAGGCCGAAGGCGTCCTGCATGACCTTGGCGATGTTGCCGAGCTTGTAGCCGACGAGCCGGTCCCCTCCGGCGACGGCGTGGTCAACGTTGATTTTCTGGACCTGGAATGCGCCGTCGGCGTCCAGCGCAGGCCAGGTTTCCGTGGGCGCAGCGACGGGCTGTCCCTGCAGCCGGGCGGTGCGGAGCGTGCCGGCGACGTCTTCAAGCGTGATGGTGGACATGGTTTCCTCAAATTTCGATGGTTGGGGATCCGGCCCCGGGCGACTCGTGCGAGAGAGGCATGCCCGGGGCCGGAAGTTGCGGGGTTTTGGCGCCGGGCCTAGTGCTGTTCCGGCTTGCCGTCGATGAGGCGGTTGACGTTCCACGGGTTGGCGTCCTGCAGCGGCGCGGGCCGCAGCTGCTCAGGGAACCCCTGATAGGCCACGGGGCGGAGGAACCGTTCAATGGCCAGGGTTCCCACCGACGTCGTTTTTGAATCGGAGGTGGCGGGGTACGGGCCGCCGTGGACCATGGCGTGGCCCACTTCGACGCCGGTGGGCCAGCCGTTGATGATGATGCGGCCCACCTTGCGTTCCAGTGCCGGGATGAGCGGTGCGGCCGCGGCGTAGTCTTCCTCGGTGACGTGCAGCGAGGCTGTCAGTTGGCCGTCGAGCTTGCCGGTTGCTTCAACCAGGTCATCGACGCCCTTGTAGCGGACCACCAGGCTGGCCGCGCCGAAGATTTCCTCGTGGAGCACCGGGTTGCCGGTGAAGACGTCCAGTTCGGAACTGAAGACCGCCGGTGCGGGTGCGTTCTCGCCGGGGCCCTGATGACCCCGGCCGAGGAGTTCGACGTCGGCAGCGGCCTCGAGTGCATCGTGGCCGTGGTGCCAGGCCGAGGCGATCCCGCCGCTGAGCATGGTCTGCCCGGACAACGGGGTGATTTCGCCGGCGACGGCCGCAGCGAACCGGTCGCCTGCCTCACCCGCGGGGACGAAGACCAGTCCCGGGGAGGTGCAGAGCTGCCCGGAACTGCCCGTCACCGAGGCGACATACTGCCTGGCCAGCGCCTCGACGTCCTTGGTGCCGGACAGGGCTCCGGGAAAGACGTAGACCGGGTTGATCGAGGACATTTCGGCGTAGACCGGGATGGGCTCGGGCCGGGCCGCGGCGGTGCGCATCAGTGCGGTGCCGCCGGCGCGGGATCCGGTGAACCCCACGGCTTTGATGTTCGGGTCTGCCACCAATGCCTGGCCGATGCTGGCACCGGAACCGTAGACCAGGGAAAACACGCCCGGATGCAGGCCCAAATCGCGGACGGCGTTGACGATGGCCTGGCCCACGAGTTCGGCAGTGCCGGGGTGGGCGTTGTGGGCCTTGACCACCACGGGGCAGCCTGCCGCAAACGCGGACGCGGTGTCGCCCCCGGCCACGGAGAAGGCCAGCGGGAAATTGCTGGCGCCGAAAACAGCCACCGGACCCAGGGGAATCTGGCGCTGCCGGATATCGGCCCGGGGGAGCGGTGCCCGGTCAGGCAAGGCGGGATCGATGCGGACGCCGCGGAAATCGCCCCCGCGCACCACCTCTGCGAACAGCCGCAGCTGGCCGGCAGTGCGGGCGCGTTCGCCGCGGAGGCGGTCCACGCCGAGGCCGGTTTCGGCGGATGCCCGCTCGATGAGCTCCTCGCCGATCGCTTCGATGTTTTCGGCAATGGCGTCCAGGAACCGGGCGTGCTGTCCGGGTTCGAGGGTGCTGAACGAGTCAAAGGCGTCCGCGGCGGCTTCGGTGGCCGTCCGCAGCTGGTCGTCGCTGATCAGGGTGTACGCCGGTTCCAGCTGCTCGCTGGTTGCCGGGTTGATTCCATGGGCGGTTCCGCTGGTTCCCGCGGTGGGGTGCCCTGCGATGAGGGAATGTCCGTTAAGTGTCATGATGGCGCCCTCCTGGGCGGTAAGAAGTTGGTGGGAGAGGTCCTGGTCAGGCGTTGCCGGGGCCCAGGTGCCAGATCCCGAGTGCGGAGAGGAGTTCGCGGGGGTCCCAGACCACCCATTCCTCGGCCAGCTTGTCGCCGTCGAAACGGAGGAAGGACGCGCCGGAGACGGTGATGGTGCGTCCGGTGGCGGGTACGTCCATGAACTCGCCTTGATGCGTTCCCTTGGTCTGCCAGTGAATTGCAGCGGTGGCACCGTCCTCGAGGATGTGCAGGATCTCCGTGGTGGTGTCGGGGAAGGCTGCGTGGGTGGCCTCAATGGTCTTCCGCAGGGTGGCGTAGTCTTCACTGCCGGACTTGGACCTGCGGACATAATCCGGTGCGAGCATCTGCTCGAAGGCGGTCAGGTCGCCGTCGCCCCATGCGCTGTTCCAAGCCTTGAGGATGGTCTGCTGGCGGCTCATGATGCGCTCCTTGCCGGTACTGATGCGGGTACGGATGCCGGTGCTGCCTGTTCGGCGGGTGCGGGAATCTCGATGGGCAGGTACTGGCCGAACTTGCCGGCCCGGAAGAGCAGCGCATCGCCGTTCCCTTCCTCCATGCCAGTCACGGCGCCCACCACCATGTAGTGGTCTCCCACCACAACCTCGGCCGTCACCAGGCAGTCGATGTAGGCGGTGGCGCCGTCCAGGTGCGGGGTGCCGAGGGGGCCCGCGGTGCAGGGCAGGCCCTCGAACTTTTGCGGTCCCTTGCGGGACAGCGACCGGCAGATGTTGATCTGGTCATCGGACAGGATGTTGGCGGTGAACTTCTGCAGTTTGCGCAGCTTGGGCCAGCTGGAGGAGGACTTGTCCACGCAGAACATGACCAGCGGCGGATCCAGCGAGAGTGACTGGAAGGTGCCGACCACCAGGCCGAGCTTCTCGTCGTCGTCATTGATGCCGGTGATGGCAGTGACTCCCGTGGGGAGTTTGCCCAGGACCTGGCGGTAGTAGGCGGGTGTGATGTCTGCCAGGGTTGCAGTGCTGGCTGGGGTGATATCCATCTCAGGTTCCTTACATCAAGGCGTATCAGGCGGCTTCGCGGAAGCTGCCGAAGCGGCCGCCGTGGAAGATGAGCGGGGTGGAAGCCCGCTCAGCGGGAGTCATGTCCAGCACGCTGGCAATGACGACGACGTGGTCTCCGGCCGTGAACTGCTGTTCAACCCGGCAGTCGAACCAGGCCAGGGAGCCGTGCAGGTGCGGGGTGCCCCAGCCGGACTCGGACCAGCCAACGGAGCTGAGTTTGTCCTCGCCTTTGGCGGACAGTGCGCGGCACACCTGCTGCTGGTCCTCGGCGAGCAGGCTGATGCTGAAGGTTGCGGCTTCGGAGATCTTCGGCCAGCTGGTGGAGGTGTGCATGACGCTGAACGTCACCAGCGCCGGCTCCATGGACAGGGAGGCGAACGTGCCCACGATCATGCCGTTCTGGATGCCGGTCACCGGATCGGTGGAGCAGACGGCCGCCACGCCTGTTGGCAGGTGCCGCATGACGGCGCGGTAGCGGTCGGAGTCGATGGTCCTGGGGGCCATGGCGGTGGCGGTCATGACTGTCCTTCCGGTGCGGCGGCCTTCAGTTCTGCGTGGATGGTGCGGCCTGCCCGGAGGCCGCTTTCAATGGCGCCGTCGAAGAAGCCCGCCCAGAGGTTCGCGGTGTCGCTGCTGGCGAAGTGGAGGGCTCCTTCACTGGCCTGCTGCGCCTGGTGGTACTTGGTGAGCTGGCCGGGGCGCTGGATCTGCCAGGTTTCCTCCGCGTAGGGGTCTTCACCCCATTTGTGACCGGTGACCTCGAGGACTTCCAGGTCATCGCGCCAGACCCTGATGGCGTCCTGGATCTGCCGGGGATCGGTGACGTCGATGCGGTTTGCGTCGGCGCCGAAGCCCACCAGTACGGCGTCGTCCTCGCCGACGAACTCGGTGCGGATCACCGAGAGGGGCTTGTCCTGGGCGGAGTAGGCGAAGAACGGCTTGATGGGGCCCTTGACCCGGATCCAGGCCTTGACGCCCTGTGACGCGGTCTTTTCCCGGCTGGCAGCGAGCTTGCCGTCCGAGAGCGCAGGCTGGACGTCGAGCTTGTGCAGGATGTTCTGCGGAAGGGTGATGACCACCTTCCTGGCCCGGATTTCCTGGCCGTCGCCGTAGCTGACGGTGGCGCCGTCGGCGTGGTGGCGGACCGCGGTGACCGGGGTGTTGAGGCGGATGTCCGCGTTGGTGTCCTCGGCGATGGCGGTGACCAGGGTGTCGTTCCCGTTCGTCAGGCGGTAGATCGCGGAGGCTTCGTGCATCAGGTGCCAGTGCCCGGAGGACCCGGCGGTCCAACGCAGGGCGTTCACGTAGGCGCACTGGTCCAGGGGTGCGTTGAAGTGGCCCACCCAGGCGGCCTCGTTCGCATTCCGTTCGTCCTCGGAGAGGTCCAGCTTGTCCAGCATTTCCTGCAGGTTGTACTGGTCGGCCTCGGCCAGGTTCTCGACCGTCAGCGGTGCGTCAGGGCGCGGCAGCCACTTCATGGTGTCTTCCAGCAGCCGTGTCATGCCCGGATCGATCAGCTTCATGAAGTCGTCCAGGTTGCCGCGGCGCACTTCATTGCCGGCCAGCCAGTAGGTTTCTTCCGAGCGCGGACCGCGTGAGACTTCCAGCCCGTAGCGGGTGACCTCGGCCCAGACGTGCGGCTGGGTCCAGTGCAGCCAGTTTCCGCCGAGTTCCAGCTTCCGGCCCAGGCGGTTCTCTGTCCACAACCGGCCGCCCAGCCGCTCGCGGGCTTCCAGGACGACCACCTTGTGGCCGCGGTTCCCGAGTTCGCGGGCCGTGATGAGGCCGGCCAGCCCGGCACCGATGACGACGACGTCAGTTTGTTCAGTCATTGAAGGATCCTTTGGTGATAATTCCGTTGATGGCGGCCGCGTTTAGCGGGCAGCGTCGCTGAGGTGAGCGGCGCGCTGCGCCGTGGCCGGGTGGCCCGCCAGGGTGTATTTCTGGCCGAAGAGCTTTTCGCGCAGGGTGACGGGTTCCTGGTCTCCGCTGCGTTCCGGGGCGATGATCCCCTGGGCACGGAGTTCCGGGAGTGCCAGCTCGATGAAGTCTTCCCAGCTGCCCGGCTTGGTGGTGTAGCTGAGGTTGATGCCGTCGATGTCTGCCTCGTCGCGCCAGCGGCGCAGTTCGGCGGACACGGTTTCCGGGGAACCGATAATGGTGGATCCGGTGCCGCCGACGGCGAGGAACTCCGCGATCTGGCGCGGCGTCCAGTCCCGGTCCGGGTCAGCTTTGGAGAACATGTCCACCATGGACTGCCCTGCCTTGGTGCCTACGGACCGCAGGGGAGTGTCCAGTTCGTATTCGGACATGTCGATGCCGGTCCAGCCGCTGAAGCGGGCCAGGATGCCTTCGACCGGGGCGGTTTCAACGGCGCTGCGGTACTTGGCCTGGGCTTCCTCGTCGGTGGGCGCGACGACGACGGTGAGCAGGACGACGATCTTGACGTCCCGGGGATCACGGCCGGCGTCCGCCACGGCCTGGCGGAGCTTGTCGACTGACCGCCTGGTGCCTTCCACCGACGTGCCCTGGAGGAAGACCACTTCGGCGTGCTTGCCGCCGAACTCCATGCCCCTTGAGGAAGCGCCGGCCTGGAACAGGACCGGGGTGCGCTGCGGGGAAGGCTCGCAGAGGTGGAAACCGGGCACCGTGAAGTGCTGGCCGGAGTGGTTGATCGGGTGCACCTTCGCGGGGTCGACATAGGTGGCGGATTCGGCGTCGCGGACCACGGCGTCCTCCTCGAAGGAGCCCTCCCAGAGCTTGTAGACGACGTCCATGTACTCGTCGGCCAGGTCGTAACGTTCGGCCGGGGTGAGCTGTTGCTGCTTGCCGAGGTTGCGGGCAGCGGCCTCCGAGTAGGACGTCACGATGTTCCAGCCCACGCGGCCTGCTGTGAGGTGGTCCAGTGAGCTGAACTTACGGGCCAGCAGGTAGGGCGGCTCATACGTTGCCGACACCGTCACCCCGAAGGTCAGGTGCCTGGTGACGGCGGCCATGCCGCTGATCAGTACGGTCGGGTCGTTGATCGGGAACTGCGCGGCATCGCGAAGGGCGGCATCGCCGTTTCCGCGGTAGACGTCGTGGTAGCCCACGTTGTCGGCGAAGAAGATCCCGTCGAACCCGGCCTTTTCCAGCATCTGTGCGATGCCGGTCCAGTACTGCAGGTCGGTGTAGCGGTAGCCCTGGTCCCCGTCGTTCCGCCAGGACCCGGAGGTCAGGTGTGAGGGGGCGAAGACGTCAAAGGCGAAAAGGCTGAGAGGTTCGTTTTTCATGGCAGCGGTACTTCCTTGGACTCGTGCCGAACACGGCGACAAATTTCAGTTTGACGTTCATTAGATGAACACTGCGTTCAATTTAGAATGTAAGCCAGCTCACTGTCAAGGGTTCGTTTTTCGTTCTTCACGTTGCGGATCGCCTATTGACATGGAATGTGGCGCATGCCATATTTTTGACCATGGCGTTCGAAAAGTGAACGAACCAGGACTTGGCTCCCAACGCCCTCCACACCGCCGTGCTGATATCGCCGGCGCTCTTATCCGTTCGAATTGGCACGATCTACAAGGAAGTCCATCGTGAATACACCTGTTACACCTGCCGCGAGGCCGCTCGTGCAGTCATCGGCTCCCCAGGATCCGCAAAAGAAGAAGTTCCTCATGAAGCTCAGCGGCGTGATCGCCGGCGGCATGTTCATCGACGGCTTCATCCTGGGCGGCATCGGACTGGTCATGCCGGCGCTCACGGCAGACCTGGGCCTCTCCGCCACCTGGCAGGGCCTGATTGGCGCCTCGGCACTCATCGGCATCTTCTTCGGCGGCCCGATCGGCGGCTACCTGGCGGACAAGATCGGCCGCAAGCCGATGTTCATCGTGGACCTCGCCATCTTCCTTCTTGGCTCGGCCGCACAGTTCTTCGTGGCGGACGCGTGGCAGCTGTTCATCATCCGTTTGGTCATGGGCATGGCGATTGGTGCCGACTACGCCATCGGCTGGCCGTTGCTGGTGGAGTTCTCACCCGCCAGGCTGCGGGGCAAGCTGATGGCCTTCCAGGAGGTCGCCTGGTACGTCGGCTACCTGCTGTCCTACGCCGTCGGTTACTACATGTCCACCTCGATCGACGCGGACTGGCGGATCATCCTGGGCATGAGCACCGTTCCGTCGCTGATCGTGTTCCTGCTCCGGCTGGGGTCGCCCGAATCGCCGCGCTGGCTCATCAGTAAGGGACGGCGTGAGGAGGCATTCGCCATCGCCCACCAGTGCATGGAGGACGCCGACATCAAGGACCTGGAGCACGAGAAGTCTGAGAAGCCCAACTTCGCCAAGCTGTTCTCCCCGCAGTACCGCAATTCCACGATCTTTGTCTGCATGTACTGGGTCTGCAACGTCACCCCGTACTTCGCCATCGCCACCTTCGCGCCCATCGTCCTGGAAAGCCTTGGCGTCGAGGACGGCCTGGCCGGAGCACTGTTGCTCAACGGCGTGGTGGTCGCAGGCTCACTGGCGTCCATGTACCTGATCGAACGTGTGGGCCGACGCAAGCTGTCCATCCCGCCCATGTGGATCGCCGCCGTCGCGCTTGTGGTCATCGGTCTGTTCTCGCACCTGTCTCCGATGGTCATCCTGATCAGCTTCATGGTGTTCTCCTTCTTCAATGCCGTCTCCACCGCCCTGACCGGCGTCTATCCCGGCGAGGTGTTCCCCACCGAAATCCGCGGCGCCGGAGTCGGCTTCGCCACCGCGTTCTCGCGGATTGGTGCGGCTGCGGGAACCTTCATCCTGCCCATGTCTGTGAACGGCCTCGGAGTCGGGGCCACCATGCTGATCGCCGCCGGCATCTGTGTGCTCGGTGCCGTGATCTCCCAGTACCTGGCACCTGAGACCAAGGGCCTGAGCCTGAGCGACACGTCCGCGCCGCTGGGCAAAGCAGTGCTCCAGCGATAATTCCACTTTCATACGGCGGGACGCCTGGCCGGGCTGACTCCGGCCAGGCGTCCCTTTGTAACGCCAAGAATCATCAACACGCCTCCGGAAAGAACATCATGAAGATCCACGGTGAAAGCGCCCACTCCACCGGGCTCCCCACGCCCCGCCTGGTCATTGACGACGGCGGCATCCACCCGGGTGCGTGGGTGAGCTTCCGGGATCCGGCAGTGGTGGACACCCTGGCGGCCGAAGGATTCGACTGGATCTGCATCGACGGCCAGCACGGCGCACCCGAAGTGTCCGAGGTGCAGCCCCTGATCGAAGCCGCCCACCTGTTCGGTGTCCCGTCGATCGTCCGCGTTCCCGGACACGACGCGGGCACCCTCGGCAGGGTGCTGGACGCGGGGGCGGGCGGGATCATCTTTCCCACCGTGGAGGATGCTGCGACTGCAGCCACCCTGGTTGCGGCCACCCGCTTTGCTCCCCGCGGCAGGCGCAGCTACGGGCCAACCCGCCGCAGCCCCCGGTACCCCAAGCCGGTCCCCGGGAGCCTGCAGGACGACGCCCTGTGCATCCTTATGATCGAAACGGCCGCAGGCCTGGCCAGCCTTGACGCCATCCTGGCCACCGGTCCGGACGCCATTTTCGTGGGCCCCTACGACCTCTCCCTCAGCCTGGGGGTGACGCTGGAGGAACTCACCGGCGAAGGCCCGGACGGGATCCTCGCGGACATCGCGCGCCGCTGCACCGTTGCCGGTGTGGTGCCCGGCATCTACACCGGAGAACCTGGCTTGTCCGAAAAGATGGTCGCGCTGGGCTTCCGCTTTATGCCCGTGGCTTCGGACACCGGCCTGTTGGCCGTCGCGGCACGGGACGCAGTGGAGGCATCCGCGCGCCTGGCCGCTTACGCGGCCATGAACTAACCCCGCGCTTCAAGGAGCCAATTCAATGCCCTATGCCATGCACATTCCGAGGGCGGGCGGCCCGGACGTCTTCGAGCGGGTCACCGTCACCAGGCCCGAGCCCGGGCCGGGCCAGCTGCTCATGCGCGTCGCCGCCGTCGGGGTGAACTTCATCGAGACCTACCAGCGCGCGGGCATCTACGCCGTCGACTATCCCTTTGTTCCCGGCGTCGAGGCCGCCGGAATCATCGAGGAAATCGGCGACGGCGTCACGGACTTTGTGGCGGGCGGTCGTATCACCACCACGGAGGGCACCGGCAGCTACGCCGAGTACATGCTGGTTGACGCCGACAAGGCGCTGCCGGTGCCGGACGGGATTTCGGATGAAGTCGCCGCGGCGCTGCCCGCCCAGGGAATCACTGCACATTACCTGGTCAATTCCAGCTACAACGTCCAGCCCGGCGACACCGTCCTGACCTACGCCGGAGCCGGGGGAGTCGGGCTGCTGCTGACCCAAATGCTCAAGCACCGCGGCGCCACCGTCATTACCACCACCTCAACGTCCGAAAAAGCGGAACTGGCACGGAAAGCCGGAGCCGACCACGTCCTCACGTACCCGGAGGTTCCCGAGCGGGTGCGCGAACTGACTGGCGGAAGGGGCGTCGACGTCGTCTATGACGGCGTAGGCAAGGACACCTTTGACGGATCCCTGGCCTCCCTGCGCATCCGCGGCACGCTGGTGCTCTTCGGCGGGGCGTCCGGCCAGGTGCCGCCGCTCGACCTGCAGCGGCTCAATACCCACGGATCCCTGACGGTCACCCGGCCCAAGATCGACGACTTCCTGCTCGATGCCGAGGAACGCCGCTGGCGCGCCCGGGAGTTGTTTGACCTGGTGGTCCGGGGCAGCGTCAAGGTCGACATTGGTGCGCGTTTCCAGCTGGGGCAGGCAGGAGAGGCCCACGCTGCCCTGGAGTCGCGGGCAACGACGGGCAAAGTCATCCTGGTGCCGTAGCAGGCGGGAGGGAGCGCTGCGGCGTTGAACCACTCTTGAACGCCCCGTTCGCTCCTTGGCGAGGCATAGGATGGGAAGACATCCAATCGGGGCACCGTGCCCCGGGCAGACGTGAATGGAACCGGGGTTTGATGTGGCAGCGGAAACAGGCGTGGACGTAGAGGCGGCAACAGACGGCGAGGACACGGCGCCGGCCGAGGCTGTAGACCTCACCAACAAATCCGTCATCAAGGCCACGGTCCTGCTCAGTGAGCTGGGCCGGCACAGGGGCGGCATCACTGTCACCGAGCTTGCCCAGGCCGTCGGCATGACGCGTCCGACGGCCTTCCGCCTGCTGCTGAGCCTGGAACAAACGGGATTCGTGGACCGGGTGGACAACCGGTACACACTGGGCTGGGAAATGGCCCGGCTGGGCCGGCTTGCTGACCCGTACACCGGTGCGGTGGCCAGGGTCCAGCCCATCCTGGAGGAATACGCTGCCAGGCTCAACGAGACCGTGAGCCTGGCCATGGTGCGGGACGCCGTGAACTACGACGTGATCGCGGAAGCTTCGGGTTCCAGGTACCTGAATGTCACGATGTACGTTGGCGAAACCTATCCCGTGCACGCCAGCGCCACCGGAAAGCTCATGCTCGCGGAAATGAGCGACGACGATGTGGCTCAGGCCTTGCCGAAAAAGCTGGAAAGGTTCACGCCGGCCACCATCACCAAGCGCGAGGCGCTCATCCAGGAACTGCACAAGATCCGGGACCAGGGCTATTCGGTGATGGACAACGAACTCGAAGAAGGCCTCTTTGTAGTGGCACTTCCGGTCCGGGATGTGGCAGGTGCGCTGGTAGGCATCGTCTCCGTCAACGGGCCCGAGCAGCGGCTGAAATCGGAAGGCCTGCCGGACACCATCGACCAGCTGCGCGCGGCCAGCAGGGACATCGCGAAGGCGCTCCTCGGGATTGAACCCGTTTAGGCTTCAGCCATCGCGAGGAGATGCTCCACGGAGGGATATTTCCAGCGCACGTACTGAACGGGCACTCCCACGCGTTCGGCCACCAGGGTGTGTGTTAATTCCTGCGGCACCCCGCTGCTGCTCAACTCCCTGACGCACTGCGTGAGTGCAGCGGTCCTGCGCGCATCGCGGGCCTTGAGCAGCTCGGCGGGTTCCCTGCGGCGCTTCTGCTTCTGCTTGTGGTTCCAGTGAGGCATGGTCATCCTGCAAAATCCGGGAAGAGCGCCTGCTCGTAGTGCGGCGGCAGGACGTAAAGTGCAAGCGGCCGGGCGGTCGCTGGCACGCCCGGCAGGGGCGGCAGGTGTCGGAGGCGTGTGTTGGCGGGCTTCTCACGTCTTTTCATGGCCATCATCTCCATTGATGGAGGTCCGAGTACGGACTCACCGGCTAATAGTTTGAACGTCATATTTTTACGACACATTTTGAACGCGGCGTTCACTGGGTGAACACTTTCAATTGTGGCCCTCCTCACGTTCTTTGGCAAGGAGGTGCCGCAATTCATTTGCCACCCGAGCCGAACGGACTACGAAGATGTACGCCAACCCCAGAATTTCCACGCGCCGCACGCGCTCCCCGCAGCCTGCGGCCGCCGCCCCGGACTGGTCAAAGTTGTCCCGCGGGGACACGGTGCGGGTCTTCCGCAGGGACGGCAGCACTGCGGCCGGCCTCATTGACATGCTTGCGCTGGATCGCACCGTCCTGTGGGTCATCCAGGATGGAGGGCGGGGCCGGGTCATGATCTGCAGGGCCGACCGGCCCCGGGTGGTTGTGGTGACGCCGGCCGAAAAGTCCCGCTAGGGAAACCCATTGCGCCCCCCGGTGAGGTGTGCCACACTATTTTTACGTTCATTAATCGAACGTAGCGTTCAATTTTAGCCACCAAATATGATCTGGCTCCGGGACACCGTGGTTCCGGGCCCCCAGCAGGAAGGAAAGCGATCATGTCCATCTCAATCGGCCACCGCGCCATTTTCACCGCTTTCGGCCACAGCAGCTCCGCGCTGCGCGCCCATGCACCGTCCAAGCAGGCGCCGTCGCCGGCCCCGACCGCCGAAGCTCCTGTCCCTTTTGAGGGCGGAGAGCTGAAGTGCTCGCCGTGGGAGGGCCTGTACCTTGAGCAGGCACAGCCGCCGGCGGCGACGGGGAACGAATCAGCCATGGGCCGCCAGCTGGACGCATTCCTCGCCAGCCTGATGTACGGCGAGTAAGCCATGTCCGGAACGATTTACGCGCAGGCGGCGGGTGACGCCCCTGCAGCATCGGCCGTGGCTTCTGCGGCGGGCGAGGAATGCGACACGAACAGCTGTTTCTTCTGCACCGGGCCGGAAACGGACTGATTCGACTAGTCAGTGGCCGGCGTCGTAGCGGCCGGCGTCAGGCAGGGTCTGGCGGTCGCGCCGGCGGGCAGCAACGGCACCGACGCCCTGCCCCGCCAGGGCGACGGCCAGAGCCAGCAGCACCGTTGGAAGTGCTCCGCCGTCCGGTCCCAGGGTCGCCGCCAGGATCTGCCGGCTCATCAACAGCATCTCCGCCAGGTCGCCGGCCAGCACGCGAGTCCCCAGCACGTAATTAACCGAGATGAACACGGCGGGAACCAGCCATAGCAGGGCAAGGTTCACGAGCCACACCGCCGCCCGGCCCGCGGAACGGAGGCCGCACCACGCCAGGGCGCAGCCGACCACGATGGCGGGAATCCAGCGAGCCGCTGACGGCACCGCAACCGGCACGCCGGTATGCCCCATGAAACCGACCATCCACTCCACCGCCCACGAAGCGAACGGCGCCGCCACAAGCCCCACCCCCAACGCGGCCAGCGCCCGCGACCTGGAGAATAACAAGAAAAGCGCGACGGCGGCCGCGGCGAGGGAGGCGATCGCACCTGCCAGCAACCCGGCGAAGTAGAGGCCGGCCATGGTCCCGCCCGCCAAGCCGCCGTCGAGCACCGTGAACGACTGAACGGTCGCCGTGAACTGGACTGCCAGCAGTCCTGCCGCGGCGCACCACGCCGCCAGCCGCCGTCGGGCGGGGGACCAGAGGCGCAGCGCGAGTCCTGCCGCGGCGCCGCCCACGGTGAGGAGGGAAACGATGGTGGTGAGTTCGTACTGACTTAACGGCAGCAACGAGACCGGCATCTGGTCCGGGGGCACCTCTGAGCCCCAGAGGTTCTGCAACGGCAGCCTCGCGCCGCTTACGAGCCACGGGCCAAGGCCGAGCAATCCTGCCAGGATTCCGATCAGCAACCCCCGGGCCGCATCCCTTCCGGGGCTCGGGCTCGGCTGGTCAGGGACTACCTGGTAGGTTGCCTGATCCGGAAGGCTCACGAGGACTCCTGTCGTTGAGCGGTCGGGGGGCATAAAGTGCCCGGCATCAGCCGGGTTGGCGCCTCTCCAATGTGGTCCGGCGGTACCAGTCGCTGGCCAGCTTCGTGTGTTTGCTGCTGTTGGGGCAATTCCGGTTGCTGCAGTGCGAAGGGGTTTCGTCCTGTGAGGCCCGTGGGCCCTGCTGAGGGTGCCGGACCAACACCACGGCTGATCCGCAGGCGGCGCATACGAGGAAAGATCGCATGCTAGGCGCCGAATCCTGGCCGGGCCGGCGCTCCGTTTCGGCTGAAGATGATCCTGCCGCGAACTTCGAGCGTGCCTTGATGGCCTGTGACTTTCATTCATCCCCCTGAACTAGTCTGCGATTCAGGGTACCGCGCCTGAGCCTGGTTGGGCTGCTCCCGCCCGGGTTGGGCTGCCCCCGTCCTACTCCCCGTGGACTTCGGCCTGCTTCTCTTCGGAGCGGTCCAGGTAGGCCAGCAGCAGTTCGGCTGCCTTCTCGAGCTCGCCGGCCTCCAAGGCCTCGCAGATTTCCTCGTTGTCCTTGAGGTAGCCGCTGTAGAAGTTCGCGTCCATGGTGGCCTTGTGGAAGAACAGCCGCATTTCCGCCAGGACCTGGGACATGATCGTGTTCAGCCTGCGGCTTCCGGCCAGGGCGACGATAGCTCCGTGAAAGTGCTGGTTTGCGGTCCCCAGCCCTTCGTCGTCGTTCGCGGCTGCCGCGACCTTGCCTTCCTCGACCGCAGCCCGGACCGCTGCAACGGCGCCGGGGCTGCCTCCGCCGCGGATCGCGCTCACTTCGATGACCCGGCGGACTGTGTAGACGTCGTGGATATCGCCCGGCTCCAGGCTGGCCACAAAAACGCCCCGGTTGGGGTGCCGGACCACCAGCCGTTCGCTTGCGAGTTCGGCAAAGGCCTCGCGCACGGTGTTGCGGGAGACGCCAAGGTCCTCGGCGATCGTGGACTCGGTGAGCCGCGCCCCCGGCAGCAGGACGCCTTCCGCCAACTGCAGGCGCAGTTCATCCGCCACCCGGTCGGCCACCGAGGGCACAGCGACACGCAGCCGGGCCGCGGCAGTTGACGTTGCTGCAGAGGTTGCGACTGTGCCGGATGCGCTCCGGGTTGCTGCTGCTGAAGTGGCCATACTCCAGAATTTACACGATCGTCACATCGTTGAATCGAAGGATTGTTGAACAATCGCTAAATTTGGTGCATCCTAGTAAGAGCAAACCAATGAGACGAGGATCACAATGGTGTATATGGATCTAAACAGCGACGTCGGCGAGTCCTTCGGCCGCTGGACGCTGGGCGACGACACGGCGATGTTCCAGTCCGTGTCCAGCGCCAACGTGGCCTGCGGTTTCCACGCCGGCGATCCCACGGTCATCCGCCGCACCTGCCGCGAGGCCGTGCAGGCCGGCGTCATGATCGGCGCCCATGTGGGCTACCGTGACCTCTCCGGTTTCGGCCGCCGCTTCGTGGACATCGATCCCCACGAACTGGCTGACGACATCGTCTACCAGATCGGCGCACTCCAGGCGCTGGCCGCCACTGAAGGCGGACGCGTCCGCTACGTTAAGCCGCACGGCGGCCTATACAACGCGATCGTCTCCCACACAGCGCAGGCACGCGCCGTCGTCGACGCCGTCCGATCCATCGATCCCGGACTGCCCATCCTCGGCCTTCCCGGCTCGGAGGTGCTGCGGCTTGCAGAGGCCGCCGGACTCCGCGCTGTTTCCGAAGCCTTTGCCGACCGTGCCTACAATCCCGACGGCACGCTCGTCTCCCGCTCGCTCCCCGGAGCCGTCCTGCATGACCCGGCCCAGGTGGCCGAACACGTCCTGCGCATGGCCGCCGACTCCGCCATCCGCACCGTGGACGGCTCCATCCTGAAAATCAATGCAGACAGCATCTGCGTCCATGGCGATTCCCCCGGGGCAGTGGCCATGGCTATTGCCGTGAAAGCTGCGCTTACTGACGCCGGCATCACTATCAAAGCTTTCGCCTAGAACCGCCTTCGCCTAGAACCGCTTCCGGGCAGCACCCGCCGCACACCTGAAGGAAAAATCATGACCACACACCACACGGCCGCCCGCACCGGCCGAAAGATCCCGCCCGGCGCGCTGAAGGCCTACGTCGCCAGCCTCACCGGCACCTCGCTGGAGTACTACGACTTCGCCATCTACTCTGTGGCTTCCGCCCTGGTCTTCCCCAAGATCTTCTTCCCGGGCAATGACGAGTTCGTGGGCCTCCTGCTCTCCTTCTCCGCCTTCGCGGTGGGCTACCTGGCACGGCCCATCGGCGGCGTGATCTTCGGCCGCCTGGGCGACAAGATCGGCCGCAAGCACGTCCTGGTGGTCACGCTCATGCTCATCGGCGTTGCCACCGTGCTTATCGGCCTGCTCCCCGATTACTCCGTGATCGGCGTGGCAGCCCCCACCATCCTGGTGCTCCTGCGCCTGGCTCAGGGCATCGGCGTCGGTGGCGAATGGGGCGGTGCCGTCCTGCTCTCCAGCGAATTCGGTGACGCCAACAAGCGCGGCTTCTGGTCCTCCGCAGCCCAGATCGGCCCGCCCGCCGGCAACCTGATGGCCAACGGCGTCCTGGCGCTCCTTGCCGCAACGCTCAGCACCGAAGCATTCCTCTCCTGGGGCTGGCGCGTGGCCTTCCTCGCCTCCGCGCTGCTGGTAGTTTTCGGCCTGCTCATCCGCCTCAAGCTTGAAGAAACCCCCGTGTTCAAGGCCATCGCAGCACACGGTGAACAGCCCAAGGCCCCCATCACCGAGGTGTTCCGCAAGGAACCCCGCGCCCTCGTGGCCGCTGCCCTCTCGCGCGTCTGCCCCGACGTCCTCTACGCGCTCTTCACGGTTTTCGTGGCCGTCTACGCCACCAAGGAACTGGGCATGACCACGGGCAATGTCCTCACGGCCATCCTGATCGGCTCGGCCTTCCAGCTGTTCCTCATCCCGCTGGCCGGCGCCCTCACGGACCGGTTCAACCGCCGGATGGTCTACGGTATCGCCGCCGTGGGAACGGCACTGTACATTCCGCTCTTCTTCCTCCTGATCGAGGGCAGGTCCGTGCTGCTGCTGACCGTCGGTGTGGTGATCGGACTGGCGTTCCACGCCTTCATGTACGGCCCCCAGGCCGCGTACATCACCGAGCAGTTCCCGGCCCGCCTGCGCTACGCCGGCAGCTCGCTCGCCTACACGCTGGCCGGCGTCATCGGCGGCGCCGTGGCACCGCTGATCTTCACCGCCCTCTACGCGGCGTCCGGTGACTGGTACCTGATCGCGGCCTACCTGCTGGTGGCCTCCGCAGTCACGGTTGTGGGCCTGGCCCTCGGCCGGAACCCCCAGACCGCCGAAGAAGAGCGCCTCCTGGCGGACGCTGCTGCCCTCGCCTAGGCGGCACGGCAACCTGTACGGCACGGCAACCTGTTCGGCACGGAATTCTAAGGCATTGGCAATGATGGAAGCGGTAGCAATGGAAACCCTGAGCATGCACAAGGTCCTCTCGGTGCGGCCGGTGGGAACGCGGGCGGTGCTCGCGGAACTCTCCGGAACGCAGGACGTCGTCGCCCTGCAGACCCTGCTCCTGGAATCCCCGCTGCCGGGCCAGGTGGACGTGCTGGCAGCCGCGCAGACCGTGATGGTCCGGGCGGATTCGCCGGCGGCCGCCCGCCGCATGGGTTCGTTCCTGCTGGAACTGGACCTCACGGCTCCGGTCACACAGGCCGGCGGCCTGGTGTACATCGATACCGTGTACGACGGCGAGGATCTCGCCGAAGTGGGGCGGCTCACCGGCCTCGGAACGGACGGCGTCATCGAAGCCCATTCCGGCCAGGTGTGGACGGTGGCTTTCGCCGGCTTCGCGCCGGGGTTCGGCTACATGGTGGGGGAGAACCAGGTGCTGGAAGTGCCCCGCCGGAGCTCACCGCGCACGGCCGTGCCCGCCGGATCAGTGGCGCTTGCGGGCAACTATTCGGCCGTCTACCCACGCAGGTCCCCGGGCGGCTGGCAGCTGATCGGCCGCACCGGGGCCCGCATGTGGGACCTCAGCCGCTCCGAGCCGGCACTGGCCAGCCCGGGACACCGCGTCCAGTTCCGCGCCGTCCGCGAGGTGGTGACCATGGCACCCGAGCCCCTCGCCTCCGCTACAGTCTCCGAGGCGGCAACTGCTGCTGAGGCTGCTTCCGGGCTGCGGATCGTGTCGCCCGGGCTGCAAAGCCTCATCCAGGACCTCGGCCGGCACGGCCACTCCGCGCTGGGAGTCTCCGCCGCCGGAGCCCTGGACCGGGCCTCGCTGCGCCGGGCCAACCGGCTGGTGGGTAACAGCCCCTCGGCCGCAGCCATCGAGAGCGTAGCCGGCGGGCTCAAGGTCCAGGCCGTCGGCGACCAGGTCCTGGCCGTCGCCGGGGCGCCGTCGGCACTGACTATCACGTCGCCGTCGGACGCTGAGTCCGACTCCGAACCTGACCTGCCTGCGCGCCAGCGTTCGGTTCCCATGGCCACACCCTTTGCCCTGCTCGACGGCGAAGTCCTGACCCTCGGTGCGCCGGAGGCCGGTTTCCGCAGCTACCTGGCCGTCCGCGGCGGAGTGGCCGCCTCGCCGGTGCTGGGCAGCCGTTCCACCGACACCATGTCCGGCATCGGACCGGCCCCGCTGGCCGCGGGCCAGCTGCTGGCATCCGGCGACGTCACAGACTCCGGCGTCGTGGGCAGTCCCGAACTCCAGCCGGACTTCCCCGGCGAAGGCGTCACGGTGCTGGACATTGTCCTGGGCCCGCGGGCCGACTGGTTCGACGAGGCCGCCCTGGACTCCCTCTGCGGGCAGGATTGGGTGGTGAAGCCGCAGTCCAACCGGGTTGGCATGCGGCTGGACGGAACACCGCTGGAACGCAGCCGGCCGGGTGAACTGCCCAGCGAAGGCACTGTGGCGGGCGCCATCCAGGTGCCGCCCGAAGGCCTCCCCGTGCTGTTCCTGGCCGACCATCCCATCACGGGCGGCTACCCCGTGATCGGCGTGGTGGTTGACCACCAACTGGACCTGGCCGCCCAGGTGCCGATCGGCGGCAGCATCCGCTTCCGCCGTGTTCCCGAACGGACACCTTCGGCCGAACAAGAATCGCCGGAACAAGAATCGCCGGAACAAAAATCGCCGGAACAAAAATCTCCCGAACAGACTGCCCCCGAACAGACGTCCCAAGAAAAAGTGAGTAACTGATGCGCAAGGTCCTGATCGCCAACCGTGGTGAAATCGCCGTCCGGATTGCCCGTGCCTGCGACGACGCCCAGCTGGAATCCGTCGCCGTCTACGCGGACATCGACGCCGATGCCATGCACGTCGGCGCCGCAAGCGAAGCGTTCAGCCTGGACGGCAACTCCCCGGCGGACACGTACCTGAACATCCCCAAGCTGCTCGAGGTGGCTGCCCGGTCGGGTGCTGACGCCGTCCACCCCGGCTACGGCTTCCTGTCCGAGAACGCGGAATTCGCCCAGGCCGTCCTGGATGCCGGACTGGCATGGATCGGCCCCACGCCCGAGGCCATCCGGCAGCTCGGCAACAAGATCACAGCCCGCGAGATCGCCGTCCGCGCCGGGGCGCCGCTGGTGGCGGGCAGCGACGGTCCCGTGGACTCCGCGGCGGAGGCCCGGGCCTTCGCCGAAGAGCACGGCCTGCCCATCGCCATCAAGGCGGCCTTCGGCGGCGGGGGCCGCGGGCTGAAGGTGGTCCGGAACATGGACGAAATCGAAGAATCCTTCGACTCCGCCGTCCGCGAAGCCGTGGCAGCCTTTGGCCGCGGCGAATGCTTCGTGGAACGCTACCTGGACCGCCCGCGCCACGTCGAAGCGCAGGTCCTGGCTGACGCGCACGGCAACGTGGTGGTGGTCGGAACCCGCGACTGCTCCCTCCAGCGCCGTCACCAGAAGCTGGTGGAGGAAGCACCCGCACCGTTCCTCAGCGACGAGCAGACCCAACAGATTTACGATGCCGCCAAGGCAGTCTGCCGGGAAGCCGCCTACTCCGGCGCCGGCACCGTGGAATTCCTCGTAGCCGCGGACGGCACCGTCGCTTTCCTCGAGGTGAACACCCGGCTGCAGGTGGAGCACCCCATCACCGAGGAAACCACCGGGATCGATCTCGTCCAGGAACAGTTCCGGATTGCCGCCGGGGAACCCCTGCGCATCACTGCGGACCCTGAGCCCCGCGGCCACTCGTTCGAGTTCCGGCTCAACGCCGAGGACGTGGGGCGGGGCTTCCTGCCCTCACCCGGCACCATCGCGGAATTCCACGGCCCCACCGGCCCCGGCATCCGGCTGGACACCGGCGTCCGCTCCGGGTCCTTCGTGGCGCCGCAGTTCGACTCCCTCCTGGCCAAGCTGATCGTCACCGGCGCGGACCGCCAGCAGGCGCTGCGGCGTGCACGCCGCGCACTCGCCGAGATTGAAATCACCGGCGTGGCCACCGTGCTGCCGTTCCACCGCGCCGTGCTGGAATCGCCGGACTTCACCTCCGAGGACGGGCTGGGCATCCACACCCGCTGGATCGAAACCGACTTCGCGGACCGGATCCCTGCGGATCCCGGCTACAGCACCACCGCGCCCGATGGCGCCCGCCGCACCGTCACCGTCGAGGTGGACGGCCGCCGGCTGGCGGTCGGACTGCCGGCTGACCTGCTGGACGGCTGGGCACGCTCAGGCAGCGCCCTCCCCGCCGGAGTTTCCCTGGATTCCGACGGCGGTGCTGCCGACTCCGGTTCGGACGCCGGCACTGATCCCGGTGAGCTGCGCGCAGACATGGCCGGAACCGTAGTCAAGTGGCTCGTGGAGCCGGGCGCCGAAGTGTCGGCGGGGGACGCCGTCGTCGTTCTTGAAGCGATGAAGATGGAAACCCAGGTGACGGCGCACCGCGACGGAACGGTGACGGGCATCCGCGCCGAAGCCGGCGGTGTGGTGACTGCCGGGGCTGTGCTGGCACTGATCGGCTAGGCCCGTCGGGGCGGACCCTAAACGGTGGTGCAGCCGGGGTTTCGGGAGGACAATGCAAGGCATTAGCTAGCCTTAGGACCCGCCAGGAATCGGAGCAACGCTGTGGATGAAACCGGCACCAACGAGAAAGTAGTCAACCGGCTGATCGAATGCATCAACGACCGCCGGATCGAGGTCATGGACGAGCTGTTCCACGACGATGCGGTGATGCACTGGCCGCAATCCGGGGAGATTGTGCGCGGCGCAGAGAACCGCCGGGGAATCTACAACGCCTTCCCGCAGCTGCCCACCATCACGCTGCGCCGGCTGCTCAGCGGCGGGAACCTCGTTACTGCCGAAGCGCTGCTGGATTACGATGGACCGCAGTACGAGACAGTGTTCATCTTCGAATTCCGTGACGGTCGCATTGCCAGGGAAACCGCCTACTGGAGCGAGGCCTTCGAAGCGCCGGAATGGCGTGCCCGGTGGGTGGAGAAGGCCTAGCCCCACGCCGGTCTTGGCGCCTGCTGCTAGTAGCGCTGGACGCGGATGCCCGCCGCCGCCAGGGCTGCAAGGAACCGTTCCTGGCGGTCTGCTGACCCAAGGCTCAACAGATACCCCGGCCCGGCGTCGAGCCGTACTGCCGGCCCTGTGTCCTGGATGATTCCCAGCCCGAAGGCTCCGAAGCGCAGCCCGAATCCGTAGCGCAGGCCGTGGATTACTGCCGGAGTTGCCCGTTGGATCGCCGCCACGGGAATCCTGCGGCGGTAGAACGGAAACCACTGCAGTCGCACTTCATTTTCGAGGACTTGGATCCTGGAGAACCCGAATGCCAGGGAGGTGATGAAAACCAGTGCGACTGCAATGGAGGTCGCGCCCAAGGGCTCCGCCTCCAGCGCACCGGTGCTGGAGACCGCCACCAGGATTCCTCCCAGCAGCACCACGGCACCGCCGATGATCGCCCGGGGCAGGCGCCCATAGAACATCCGGCCGGAATCAAAGTGGACGGTGTCCTGAAACATGACATAAGCCTATCCGGGCAGGCGCCCAGGTGCCGTCGGGGGAACGGGCCGACAGAGTCGCTAGCGGACCGCGGATTCCTTTGCAGGCTCATCCAGCGTCATCAGCGTCAGGCGTTGTGACTGCAGGGCCGTGACAAGCAGCGACCGTGCCGAGAGGAGGAGGCCGCTCACCTCGGGGCAGGAGAGTTCGTAGAACAGCCGGCCTTCCCGGCGCGAGGGGACGATCAGGCGCTGGCGGCGCAGCACGCCGAGGTGCTGCGAGAGGTTCGAGGGTTCGAGGCCTGTGTCGTCGCGCAGCCGGCTGACGGCAGCGGGGCCGTCGGCAAGCAACTCCAGGACCCGGATCCGCGAAGGGTGGCCCAGAGATTTGAAGAGTTCGGCCTTAACCTCACTCAGGACCACGCCTGCAGGCAATTCGTCCTTCATCGGGCCTCCCTTCCTAACGTCTGCATTGCGGCGGTAACCATAACGCCTGTTCAACGAATACAGCCTACGGCAGACAGAAAGGTCTGTCTCCCGACGGTGCGAATCGGCCCCCCGTCGCAGCTATATCGTAGCCCCGGCCGCAAAGGGATGATCGTTGGATTTAGTCCGCGGACAGCCCTTGCGCGGACGGCTTGAGTAGTTCAGACTTTCATGAATTCATCAATTCCCCCGACCGCTACATCGGCCGGTTACACATGGATGGATTCAGGCTGCTTCCGCTGACAACGGCGTCATCGGGAGTGGCATGATCCCGAGTTTCCTGGAGGGCTCAATGGCAGGCATGTTTGAACTTTTCTCCGATGCGGATGCTTCCTTTAGATTTCGGCTGACAGCTCCTGACGGAACAGTTATGGCGCTCTCGAAGCCCTTCCCGGACAAACGGGCCGCCGTGGCCGGGATCGCAGCGGTGCGCGAGTACGCAGGAACGGGCTTCGTCACCGAAGTCCCGGCCCCGAAGCCCCAACCTTCCCGCGGACCGTCCGTAGCTCTTGCCTTTAGGAGCCGGGCAGCCAGCCGCAGGCAGCAGATTCTGGCCCGGTGGCAGCAACCCCTCAAGCCGGGGTCCGTCGCAGATTTTCCTGCGTGGTAAGTTCCATGGCCGCACGGAAAACCCCGCAGGCGCACTCCGGCGCCTTGGCGGCGGGGGATTGCATCGCCGGGACGTTCCGGTTTGACGCGGCAACCGGCAGGCTCGACTGGTCCGAGGAGCTATACCTCATCCACGGCTACGGCCGCGGCGAGATTGTGCCCACCCTGGAACTGTTCCACTCGCACAAGCACCCGGACGACCGGAACCGCAGCAGGGAGATCTTCACACAGGTCCACAACGAGGGCGGCAAATTTTTCAGTTTCGACCGGCTGATCGACGCCCGCCTGCGGGAGCACCGGATCCTGACAACAGGGGAGGGTATCCTCGACCGGGACGCCAGGCTGAGCCACATAGCCGGCTTCGTCGTCGACCTCACCATGACGCTGCGGCGTGAGACCGAACAGTTCGCCCGGGCCGCCGTCTCAGCGGCCAATGCGAGCCGGAGCACCATCGAGCAGGCCAAGGGGATCCTGATGGGGGCCCTGCACATCAGTGCGGAGGATGCCTTCAACCTGCTCGTCAGCCACAGCCAACACAGCAACATCAAGCTGGCCCGGACTGCAGCCGACCTGGTGGACCTGGCCAACAACGCCAAGGACCCCGCACTTCTGGACAGCTTCATCCAGGCCCTCCACCGCGGCCCTTTCCGCCGCCGGCCGGAAACGCTTGGCATCCGGGGGCACCATGGGAGGCGGCAGCAGCGCTCCATGTAAAATTCCTTCTACGATGACTGCCGACGACGCCAACCGTTCCTCGCTGCTGCCCGCCCGGGCAATGGCGGGCCGCGATGACCCAGTGGACCGCATTCTTGCGACCGCCTATGAGCTTTTCTCCCGCCGCGGGATCCGCGATGTGGGGACAAACGAACTCATCAGCCGTTCCGGGGTGGCCAAGGCAACGTTCTACCGGCATTTCCCGTCAAAAGACGCCCTGGTCCTGGCGTTTCTGGCACTCCGGGACCAGGTGTGGACCGTTGACCTCATCGTCTCCGAAGCCCGCCGCCGCGGCAGCACCCCCGAGGAGCGGCTGCTCGCTGTTTTCGATGTGTTCGGCGACTGGTTCCACCGCGATGACTTCGAGGCTTGCACGTTCATCAACGTCCTGCTGGAAATGGGACCCGAGCATCCGCTGGGGAAGGCGAGCATCGGCTACCTCAGCCGGATCCGCGGCCATATCGAGGCCCTGGCCGAGGAGGCCGGGCTGAGCCGGACCGAGGAATTCGCGCGGTCCTGGCACATCCTGATGAAGGGCTCAATCATTTCAGCCACCGAGGGGGACTTCCTGGCGTCGAAACGGGCCCAGCAGATGGCCGGCTGGCTGATCGAGCACCACCGCAACTGAGCGCTTAGGCGTCCTGGGCGGCTGGGACTGCCGCGTCAGCAGCGGTATCGCGCAGCGGGCGGCGGGCCAGCCAGGCGGCCACGATGGCCCCCGAGATGTTGTGCCAGAGTGAAAACACCGCGGACGGCAGCGCCGCCAGGGGGCTGAAGTGGGCCGTTGCCAGCGTGGCGGCCAGGCCGGAATTCTGCATCCCCACTTCAAAAGCCAGTGCGCGGCGGGCCTTGTCGTCCAGGCGGCCGAGCTTCCCGGCCAGGTAACCGAGGCCCAGGCCGAAACCGTTGTGCAGCACAACGGCAAGGAACACGATGCCGCCCGCAGCAACAATCTTGCTGGCGCTGCCGGCCACCACAATCGCCACAATCAGTGAAATTACGACGGCGGACGCCCAGGGAAGCGCCGGCAGCACCTTCGCGACGAGCTTCTTGAGGAACAGGCGCGCCAGGAGTCCCGCAACCACCGGCAGCAGGACGGTCTTGACGATGTCCAGGACCATGGCACCGGCATCGATCTGCAGGAAGGACCCCGCCAGGAACAGGACCAGCAGGGGAGTGACGATCGGAGCGATCAGCGTGGAGACGGACGCGACGGCCACCGACAGTGCCACATCGCCCTTGGCCAGGAAAGCCATCACGTTCGAGGCCGTTCCCGACGGTGCGCAGCCCACCAGGATGAGGCCTACGGCCAGTTCGGGTGGCAGGTTGAGTCCTACGGCAATCAGCCAGCCGGCACCCGGCATGATCACGTAGTGGGCCACGATGCCCAGCACCACGGCCCAGGGGCGCTTGACCACCGAGGCAAAGTCCGGCGGGGTCAGCGTCAGGCCCATGCAGAACATGATGATGCCCAGCAGGTAGGGGACGCTGGGGCCCATGGGCTTGAAGGCGCCGGGCAGCAGGAAGCCGGCAATGCCTGCGGCGACTACCAGCAGCGGGAAAACCGTGACGGCGATCCGGGCAATTTTCGCCTCGGCGGCCAGTGCCGGATTCAGCGGGGCGGCGTCGGCTTCGGGGCCGGCTGCGGAGTTATCGTGGGTTTTTGTTGCCTCAAGCATCCAATAATGCTCACATCCTGGCGCCTATTCCAGCCACTTCATGAACAGACGTCAGACATTTGTGTCGGATTTCGGGCCGCTGTAATCGGCGATGTGCGCCGTGGCTGCGTGCTCGCGGATCTCCGTGACGCCGGAAGCTGCCGCTGCGCTGTCCCGGTAAATGCCCGAGACTGCCAGGATGTTGCCTGCGCCGTTGACGAGCCGGATGCGGACGCCGCCCTGTTCCGCGGCGACGAGTTCGAATTTACCTGCCATGCTGGACCTCCCCCAAGGTGGTGCGCCTGCACGGTAGCCGCAGGCTGCTCCCCTCCAACTGTAGATGACAATTCTTGTCATATGAATTAGACAACGATATGTGTCGGCAGGGCGGAAGGCCGGCAGCGTTGTGTGGCAGGCGCGCGGAACCGCGCTAGTCCGCGGCGTTCAGCTTCCCCGCGAGCCGTTCACGCATCTGGCTGCTGGCGGAGTTGAGGCCGATCAGCTCCACTTCCCTGCCGTGCCTGCGGTACTTCTCGGTGACGGCGTCCAGCACCGCGATGGTGGACGCATCCCACAGGTGGGAGGCATGGAAATCGATGATGACGCGGTCCACCGTGGGTGCGGCATCGCGGGCGTACTCGAACTGCGTGTAGAGGTCGTTGGAGGAGGCGAAGAAGAGCTCCCCGTCGACTGTGTACGTGGCAACGGTGTCTCCGTTGAGTTCGATCTCCGTCCGTTCCACGGTGGCGAAGTGGGCTACGCGCCGGGCAAACATGGCCATGGCCGCCAGCACGCCGACTCCCACGCCGATGGCCAGGTTGTGAGTGGCCACGACGGTGCCCACGGTGATGAGCATGACCGCTGTTTCGGACTTGGGCATCCGCTTAAGTGTCTTCGGGGCGATGGAGTGCCAGTCGAACGTGATGGCGGAGACGAAGATCATCACGGCCACCAGAGCGGCCATCGGGATCAGCCCCACGATGCCACCCAGCGTCACCACCAGGACCAGCAGGAAGACGCCGGCCAGGAACGTGGACACCCTGCTCCGGGCGCCGGAGCCCTTGACGTTGATCATGGTCTGGCCGATCACGGCGCAGCCGCCCATGCCGCCGAGGAATCCGGTGACGATGTTCGCGACGCCCTGGCCCCAGGACTCGCGGGTCTTGTTCGAGCGGGTATCGGTGATGTCGTCCACGAGCTTGGCCGTCATCAGCGATTCCAGCAGGCCCACCAGCGCCATGGACAGCGCGAAGGGTGCGAGGATCTGAAAGGTCTCCAGCGTCAGCGGCACATTGGGAATGAAGAGGGACGGCAGGCTTTCGGGAAGCTGGCCCTTGTCCCGGACGGCTGGAACGTCGATGTGGGCCAGCACCGCAAACAATGTGAGCGCCACGATGGCCACCAGCGGGGAGGGCACGGACGTGGTCAGCCGCGGGAGCGCAACAACGATCACCAGCCCGATTGCCACGAGCGGATAGACCAGCCAGGGAACGTTGATCAGCTCGGGCAGCTGCGCCATGAACACAAGGATGGCCAGGGCATTGACGAAACCCACCATCACGGAGCGCGGAATGAAGCGCATGAGCTTGGTGACGCCCAGGAGGGCCAGGAGAATCTGGAAGACTCCTGCCAGGATCACCCCGGCGATCAGGTAGTCCAGGCCGTGGCTCCGCATCAGCGGGGCGATCACCAGCGCAACCGCGCCGGTAGCTGCCGAGATCATGGCGGGCCTGCCGCCCACGAAAGAAATGGTGACGGCCATGGTGAAGGACGCGAACAGCCCGATCCGGGGATCCACGCCGGCAATGACGGAGAAGGCAATGGCCTCGGGGATGAGGGCCAGCGCCACCACCAGTCCGGCTAGGGCTTCGGTTTTGAGGCGGCGCGGGGAGCGGAGCGTGGCCCGGACGGACTGGAGTTGTTCGGGCTTCATGTGTTCCTAGGGCTTGGTCTGGCGATAGCGCTCGATCTGCTTCAGCCTCCGCAGGAGACTGTCGCGCCGGGGGTGCGGAACGACGTCGGGCGCCTCCGCGGTGAGGTCAATGTGTTTGGTGCCGTACTGCCACAGCAGCAGGTCATCCAGCAGCCGGTCCGGGCCGGGGGAGTACCTGTGGTCCAGGGCCTTGCGGACCTCGGTGATCCGGTTCGCGCTGAGCAGCTCTGCCAGCTGCATGGTCTGGTTGAGGCCGTGCGCCGCCATGAGTTCGGCTGCCCAGCCCCAGTCATCATCCACTTTACGGTCAACGTGCGGAAGCAGCGTCCGCCAGACGTCGCGGATCCGGTTGGGTGTGAGCTGGGCTGCGCCTTCACCGTCCGTGTCCCAGTAGCTTCGGACTTCTTCGTACCGTTCGTGCAGGTCCGCGAAGGCGCCTTCCACTGTTTCCAGCATGGCCGCCGTGGCGGTGAACTGGCGGTCGAAATGCGGAGTCCAGGCCCGCGGGTCCTCGGCCTTGAAGCGGATGTCGTGCTCGATCTCGCTCCAGGCATGCGCAAAAACGGTGCGTATCTGGCATTCAAAGAAGTAGCTGCCGTTGGGCTGGATGTCCGGGTTGAACGCCTGCTGGTACTCCTTCACGGCCTCGTTCTGGATTGTCCGCAGGATCAGGTGCCGGCTGGAGTAGCCGTAGGTACCGGATTCGATGGAGCCGATGTCCTTTTCGCGGTCGCCGCGGCAGTCAAAGAGCTGCCGCTGGCGCTTGATCAGGTTGGCCACCACCGCGTTCTCTGCCGGCAGCTTGGTGATGACGCGGACGCCCACCATGTCATTGAGCGTGCGGAACGGGTCCGGGAACTTCAGGACCGGCGGCCCGCCCGGTTCCAACGGTTCCTCCACACGGGAAATCTTCTCCTTGAAGGACTCCACTGTCTTGGTGCGGCCGGTGACGAACAGCGGCGTTACCTCGGTGTCCTTGAGCATGCTCCGCAGCGTCAGCAGGACTTCCCGCGTGACCAGCTTCAGGGCAGGGCGCACCCGTGCATAGAGCTCCACGTTTTCCTGCACGGACTCGCGCAGGCCTGCGTCCAGGCGGTCCCAGTTGGTAGCCATGTTTCCAGCTTACGGGCGGCCTGCGACAGCCAGGCGGGTGACACCCCCGGGCAGCGCCGCCCGTGGCGCCGCGGTGCATGCGGCGAACGGCGTACGGCACCGCCGTCGAACGCGCTGGCGCAAGCTGTCTGCCGCCCAAGGTAGGCTCGGCACATGGCTGATGTGCGGCGTCGGACCCTGCTTTCCCGCGGGCTTCTTGGCGCCGCCGCAGCAGTGACACTGGGGGCACTGTCCGCTTCCTGTTCGTCGGGCCCGAAGGAGGACGCAGTGAAGCGGCACAAGTACCAGTACGGCGATGACCCCAGCCAGTGGGGTGAGCTGTTCCTGCCGGACGCGGCGGTAACCCGCGGCGTGGTGGTGGTCATCCACGGCGGGTACTGGCGCTCGCAGTACGGCGCCGAGCTGGGCGAACCGCTGGCCCGGGACCTTGCCATGCACGGAATGCCCGCCTGGAACCTGGAGTACCGGCGCGCCGGCAACGGCGGCGGCTGGCCGCACACCTTCGAAGACGTGCTGGCGGGCATCGACAAACTCAGGGACGTAGCGGCGATCCACGGGCTCGGGCTGGAAAAAGTGGTGGCCCTGGGCCACTCCGCCGGCGGGCACCTTGCAGTCTGGGCCGCCGGCCGGACCCGGCTCGGACAGCTGGGCGCACCGGACGCTGACCGGCAGCTGAAACGCAGGAACGACGACGACGGCGCCGTGCAGCTCACCGGGGTGGTGAGCCAGGCCGGCCTCCTGAACCTGGCCGATGCCGAAAAGCTGAACCTCAGCAACGGCGCCGTCAGCAACCTGCTGGGCGGTTCGTCGGCGAAATACCCCAAACGCCACAAATACGCGGACCCCATGAGCGCAGTCCCGCTGCGGGTTCCCGTGTACGCCGTCCACGGCAGTGACGACGACGACGTTCCCGCCAGCCAGTCCGTGTCCTACGCCGGCGCGGCCAAGGCTGCGGGCGGACCCGTCCAGCTGCTCCACGTACCCGGCGACCACTTCGCCTTGATTGACCCCAAAGCCCCGGCCTACCGGAAATGCCGGGACCTGGTGCAGGAACTCCTGGGCTGAACCGCCGCGCCGCCTCGGCCCGCGCGGCGGCAGGGCCCGTCCCCTAGACTGGACGAAGGTGCGCCGGGAAGTCTGGTCGGCATGATTTTGTCGACTCAACGTTTAGGACGCTTCATGAGCCACACACCTCCGCCCGCCCCGGACGCCAAACCGCGCTTCACCGTCCTTGGCTACGGCAGCTACGCGGAATCGCTGCGCATCGGCGAGATCCTGCGCAAGGAAACGGTAGGCGGCGCCCTCCTCGTGGCCGCGGCCGTCATCGCCCTCATCTGGGCAAATTCACCGGTCTCCGACAGCTACTTCGCCTTGCGGGATTTCCGGATCGGGTACGAACCCTGGCACCTCGAGCTGAGCCTTGGCGCCTGGGCAGCCGACGGACTGCTGGCCATTTTCTTCTTCCTGGTGGGCCTGGAACTCAAACGGGAGTTCGTGGCCGGGGACCTGCGGCAGATCAGCAAGTCGATCGTGCCCGTGGCCGCCGCGGCCGGCGGCGTGATTGTTCCGGCGCTGATCTACACCGCCGTGAACATCGCCAGCCCGGAAACCCTGCGCGGGTGGGCCATCCCCACCGCAACGGACATCGCGTTCGCCGTGGCGGTGCTGGCAATCATCGGCTCACACCTGCCCAGTGCCCTGCGCATCTTCCTGCTCACCCTGGCGGTGGTGGACGACCTCATTGCCATCAGCATCATCGCGTTCTTCTATTCGAGCGACATCCAGGCCGCCCCGCTGCTGTCCGCCCTCATCCCGCTGGCCCTTTACGCCTTCCTGGCCCAGAGGTACCGCCGCTTCTTCGGCACCCACTTCCTGGCGGCCTGGGCCATCCTCCTGCCGCTCGGCGTCGCCACCTGGGCCCTGGTGCACGCCTCCGGCATCCATGCCACGGTGGCGGGCGTGCTGCTGGGGTTCGCCGTGCCGGTGCTCCGGTCCAAGGCCAGCGGAGGTCCGGACGCCGGACCCGGCCTCGCGGAAATCTTTGAACACCGCTTCCGTCCCATTTCCGCCGGAGTGGCCGTTCCCGTCTTCGCCTTCTTCTCGGCCGGGGTGGCCGTCGGGGGCTGGGAAGGGCTGGGTTCGGCGCTGGCCGACCCCGTGGCTATCGGTATCATCATGGCCCTCGTCCTGGGCAAGCCGGTGGGAATCATGGGCACCACGTGGATCCTCACCAAGGCCACCCGGGCGCGGCTGGACGCGTCCTTCAAGTGGATCGACGTGTTTGGAGTTTCCCTGCTGGCCGGGATCGGTTTCACTGTGTCGCTGCTGGTCGCGGAACTCAGCTTCGGCCACGGCAGCCTGCACGACGACCACGCGAAGGTTGGCATCCTGGCGGCGTCGGTCCTCGCCGCAATGCTGGCAGCCGTGGTGCTGCGGACCAGGAACCGCCAGTACCGCGAAGCGGAGGAACGCGAAAAGGTGGACTCGGACCAGGACGGCATCCCGGACGTCTACGAACACGGAAACCAGGCCTGACGGGCTCCGCCGGCCTCTTGCTGCGCCATACCCCTATGGGTATGGTTTGAATACGGCCGGAAGCCCCGCCGCCAGGGGCAGGTAAGGCCGCCGAGGAGGATGCCATGGACGTCATTGTCATCGATACGCCGCCGCTGGGAGACCGGAGCTACCTGGTGCACGACGGCACGGTGGGCCTGGTCATCGACCCGCAGCGGGACACCGACCGGGTGGAGGCCGCCGCGCGTCAAGCGGGCGTAACCATCACCCACGTCGCTGAAACGCACCTCCACAACGACTACGTCACCGGCGGCCTGGAGCTCGCCAGAGCCCACGGCGCCAAGTACCTGGTCAACGCCGCGGACCCGGTCCAGTTCGAGCGCGAAGCCATCACCGACGGCCAGGCATTCCGCGTGGGATCCCTGACGGTCAGGGCCGTCGCCACTCCGGGACACACCCACACCCACCTGTCCTTCATCGTGGACGACGGCGACAGGCAGGCCGTGTTCTCCGGCGGCAGCCTGCTGTACGGCTCCGTGGGCCGGACCGACCTGGTCGCCGCGTCCGACACCGTGGGCCTGACCCACGACCAGTACGCTTCCGTTCGCCGGCTCGTGGCCGAGGCGCGGCCCGAAGCAGCACTGTTTCCCACGCACGGCTTCGGATCGTTCTGTTCCTCCGGCCCGGCCAGCAGGGCGGGTTCCTCCACTCTTGGCGATCAGCTCACTGCCAACCACGCCCTCACCGATCCGGACGAGGACCACTTCGTCCAGGAACTCATCGCCAACCTCTCCGCGTACCCCTCGTACTACGCGCACATGGGTGCCCTGAACGCCAAGGGGCCCGGCCCCGCTGACCTCGCCGTCCCGGAGTCCGTGGACCCCGCAGAGCTCACCCGCCGCCTGGATGACGGCGAGTGGGTGGTTGACCTTCGCCGCCGCGTGGCGTTCGCCAGCAACCACCTCAAGGGCAGCGTCAGCTTCGAATACGGCAGCGGCTCCAACTTCACCACCTACCTGGGCTGGGTCCTGCCCTGGGATGAGAAGCTCACCCTCGTGGGCTCGCGCGAGGACGTTGAAAAGGCCATCCGGGACCTTTCCCGCATCGGCATCGATTCGCCGGATGCCGCGGTCGGAACCGAGCCGCAGGCGCTGGCGCCGGATGCCGCCATCGCCTCCTACCCGCGGGTCGGCTGGGACGGCCTGCTGGCAGGCCGCACGGACGGTGACACGGTCCTTGACGTGCGTCGGACGGACGAGTTCGCTGCGTCCCATGTGGCCGGTGCCGTCAACGTTCCCGTCCACCAGCTCCTGACCCGCCTGGGCGAAGTGCCGGCCGGACGGCTGTGGGTCCACTGCGGAACCGGCTACCGGGCCGGAGTCGCTGCCAGCCTGCTGCAGCGCGCGGGCCGGGACGTGGTCCACCTGGATGCGAGGTTCAGCGACGCCGAGGCAGCCGGGGTGCCCCTGGACAACGCCCCGCCAGCGTAATCAGGAGCGCACGCACCCCCTTCTCTGGCAGAGTATGACCATGCTCACAGTTATTGGCGAAGGCCTGGTCGACGTTGTCCAACGATCCTCGGGAATCGAGGCCCACGTGGGCGGCAGCCCGCTCAACGTGGCAGTGGGGCTGGCGCGGCTGGACCACCCCGTGCAGTTCATCGGCAGGTTCGGGCGCGACGCCTACGGCGAGTCCGTGGCGGCCCACCTGAAATCCAGCTCGGTGATGGTCCCGCAGGGCCCGGATGCCCTGCCCACCAGCGTGGCCACCGCATTAATCGACGACGACGGCGCCGCCACCTACACGTTCGACCTCGCCTGGGAGCTTCCCGGACTCGCGGACCGGCTGCCGTTCATGCTGCAGGGCACCACCCTGGTGCACACCGGCTCCATCGCCACCATGCTGGCGCCGGGGGCCGCTGAGGTGCTTGCCGCCGTCGAGCACGCGCACCCCTCGGCCACCATCAGCTTCGACCCCAACTGCCGCCCCAGCATCATCACGGACGTGGACTATGCCCGCCGGCAGGCGGAAAAGTTCGTCACCCTCGCGGACGTGGTGAAGGCCTCCGATGAGGACCTCGAATGGCTCTACCCCGGCGTGGACGTCCTGGAGTCGGCCCGGCGGTGGCTGTCCCTGGGCGGTCCCGAGGGGCCTGCCCTGGTGGTGGTGACCCGCGGCGCGGCCGGACCGTGGGGCATCACGGCCGCCGGGGAAGCGGAGTTCCCCGCGCCCAGGGTGGAGGTGGCGGACACGGTGGGCGCAGGCGATTCCTTCATGGCCGCGCTGATTTCCGGGCTGGTGGACCGCGGCCTGGACGGTGCCCAGAACCGCAAGGAGCTGCGCGAACTACCGGCCGAGTCGCTCCGCGAACTGCTGGCCCATGCGGCGTGGGCCGCCGCCGTCACCGTGTCCCGGCCGGGAGCCAACCCGCCGACGAGGGCCGAACTCAACCACCTCGAGCTCGAAAGCCTGGAACGCGAGGCGGAATCCGCCGCCGAACGGGATGCCGCGCTCGCCGGCGACGACCTGAGGAATGCCGACTCCGCCAGCAACTGAAAGGCAGCACATGTCCAGCCACCAGTCCCCGTCCCTGCACGTCAGCAGCGAGTCCTTCCAGGACGGCCACACCCTGCCGCCCGCCCAGCGCAGCGGCAAGATGCGCGCCGGGGGCAAGGACGAATCGCCGCAACTGAGCTGGAGCGGTGCGCCGGCGGGGACCAAGGGCTATGCGGTCACGATGTTTGATCCGGACGCCCCGGGCCGCGGCGGCTTCTGGCACTGGGCGGTGCTGGACCTCCCGGCAGGCGTCACGTCGCTTCCCGCCGGCGCCGGTGCCGAGGGCGGCGGGCACCTTCCGGCCGGTTCAGTGCAGTTGAAGAACGACGGCGGTTTCCACGGCTACCTGGGCGCCGCGCCGCCGCCCGGCCACGGCCCGCACCGGTACATCGTCACGGTCTACGCCCTTGATGTGGAGCGCCTCGGGGTGGACGCGGGAGCCAGCCCGGGCAAGCTGGAATCCAAGCTGGCCCCGCACGTGCTGGGCCGCGGGACGCTGACCGGCATCTTCGAGCGCTGAGCCCGCCTGACCCGGACGGGTCCGCCGCCGGGCCAACGTAGACTGGCTGTATGCGGCTGGTAGCAAGTGATATCGACGGAACGATCCTCGGGCATGACGGCAAGATCAGTGACCGGACCATCCGCGCCTTCCACGCGTGCCGCGATGCCGGCGTCGAACTGGTGTTCGTGACCGGACGCCCGCCCCGCTGGCTGCACCCCCTGGAAGACCAGCTGGGGCACGCCGGAACCGTGATCTGCTCCAACGGTGCCGTCGTGTGGGACCTCGAGGCAGGCCGCCTGGTCTCCGCGCGCGCCCTCGCCCTGGAGGCTGTCTTCGAAGCGCGCCGCATCATCAAGCAGCTCCGGCCGTCCGCGCTGTTCGCGGCGGAAACGCTCACCGGCTTCCACCTGGAGCCGGGCTTCATCGAAAACGACTCCAGCGAACTCCTGACCGAATTCACCCCCGCCCCGCTGGCCAGCACGCTCACCGCCGACGACGCCGTGGTGAAGTTCCTGGCCATCGTCCGCGAAGGCACGGCGGACGACTTCCTGGCCGAAGTGTCGCCCGCAGTCGCGCACCTCGCCTCCGCCACCCACTCGGCACCCACCGTGGCCATGCTGGAGCTGGCCCTCCCGGGCGTCAACAAGGCGGTGACCCTCGCCGAATACGCCGCCACCCTGGGGATTGACGCAGCGGACGTGGTGGCGTTCGGGGACATGCCCAACGACATCGAGATGCTGCGCTGGGCCGGTGACGGCTACGCGATGGCCAGCGGCCACCCGGAGGCCATCCGCGCCGCAGGGCAGCAGGCGCCACATTTCGACGACGACGGCGTGGCCCAGATCCTCGAAGCCAAACTGGCCGAATTTGGCGTGAAGAGCGCCTAGGCAGGCGCCTGGAATGACCGAGCCCCAGCCTTTCTTCACCGCCGGAAGCGCGTCCGCGCGGATCGCGATGGCGCACCGCGGATTTTCGCCGGACGGGCTGGAAAATTCGATGGCGGCGTTCCGTGCCGCCGTCGAACTCGGCTACCGGTACCTGGAAATGGACGTCCATACCACCGCCGACGGCGTGCTGCTGGTGTTCCATGACCCCGCACTGGACCGTGTCACGGACGGGCAGGGACGCATTGCCAGGCTGCCTGCGGCAACGGTGGCCCAGGCCCGGATCGGCGGCCTGGAACCCATCCCGCTGTTTGAGGAGATGGTGCGGGCTTTCCCCGGCGTCCGGCTGAACCTGGACGTCAAGGACTGGAACTCCGTCCACGGGCTCGCCGCCGCGATTGAGAAGTACGCCGTTCACGATCAGGTGCTGATTACGAGTTTCTCGGACCGCCGCCGCCGGGCGGTGCTCAGACGGTTGAGCCGGCCGGTCGCGGCGTCGGCCGGCGTCGTATCCAATGCGCTCTTCACCATGCTGGGGCCGGTGCTTCCCGCGCCGGTCATCCGGCGGGTGGTGCGGGGCATCCACGCGCTGCAGGTGCCGGTCAGCTACAGTGCCGTCCGGGTGGTGACGCCGGCGTTTGTCCGCCGCGCCCACCGGCACGGCCTCCAGGTCCATGTGTGGACCATCAACGACCCCGCGGAGATGCACCGGCTCCTGGACCTAGGCGTTGACGGCATCGTGACGGACCGGGCCGATCTCCTCAAGACGGTGCTGCAGGACCGGGGGCAGTGGGACTAACTGCCGTGGTGTGAAGCCCGCTGCGCTTCCAGCACGGCCGCGAACTCGTCCGCAGGAACCGGGCGGCCGAAGTAATACCCCTGGGCGCTCACGCAGCCGATGCTGGCCAGGTGCTGTGCCTGTTCCGCCGTCTCCACCCCTTCCCAGACCGCTTCGAGGCCGCACGCCCGGATCAGCTGGAGAATCGCTGCGATCAGGTCCGGCTGTGCCGGGTCCGTTCCGAGGTCCTTCAGCAGCGAGCGGTCCACCTTGACCTTGTCCACCGGAAGCTTGCGCAGGTAGCTGATGGAGGAATAGCCCGTACCGAAGTCGTCGATTTCAAGGCCCACCCCGAGCTTCCGCAGGCTGCTCAGGGAGTACCGGTCCAGCTCATTGCCGCTGACAATCGCGCCCTCCGTGAGCTCCAGGACGAGCAGCTCCGGGCTGATTCCGGCCCCGCTGAGGGCATCCCGGACCTCTTCGATGAACTCGAGGCGCTGAAGGTCCGTGGGCGAGATGTTGATCCGCATGGAGAAGTCGTCCCCCGCGCGGCCCTCCGCCCGCCAGTCCTGCAGTTGCCTGACGGCGGTGCGGAGCACCCAGCCGCCCAGCTCGGAAATGAGTCCGGCATCCTCAGCGAGGGGAATGAACTCGTCCGGCATCACCATGCCGCGGGAAGGATGCTGCCAGCGGACCAGGGCTTCCGCGCCCTCGATCCGGCCGGAAGCCAGCGCGACCACGGGCTGGTAGAAAAGCACCAGCTCTGACTCGGAAATGGCCGTCCGCAGGTCCTCAATAAGCTGGCTCCGCAATTGGCGCGCGTGCAGCATGGCCGGTTCGAATACCTTGAGCCTGTTGCGCCCGCCGGCCTTGGAGGCATACATGGCCACGTCGGCTTCCATGAGGAGCTGTTCGGCGCTTTGCCCGGCGCCACCGATGCACAGCCCCATGCTGGCGCCGCACTGGACGGAATCGTTGTCGAGCTCCACCTGGCTGTCCAGGGCAGCGAGGATGCGGTTGCCCACGCCCGCGGCGCGGGCAAGGGTGGTGGCGGGCATCAGGACGGCGAATTCGTCACCGCCCAGGCGGGCCACCGTGTCCGTGTCCCGGACCGATGCCTTGATCCGTTCCCCGACGGCGGCCAGCACCTGGTCCCCGGCGGCGTGGCCGAGGGAATCGTTGATGCCTTTGAAAGCATCGAGGTCCAGCAGGAGGACGGCGGGCGGAAGGTCGCCCCGCTCAGCCTCCGCCAGGGTGTCGTTGAGGGCGCTGACCAGTGCCGTGCGGTTGGCCAGGCCGGTCAGCGAGTCCGTCAGCGCCATCTTCTGCATTTCCAGGTGCGCTTCGTTGAGCAGCCGGGTGCGCAGTTCCACCCGCTGTTCCAGCTCCTGGTACATGATCTGCAGGTCTTCGGCGAGGAGGTTGGTGCCCATGATGACGGCATCCAGCTCATCCCTCGCGGGGGATACTTCAATCCGCGAGTGAAGCTCCCCTGCGGCAAGGCGGACGATTCCGTCCAGCAGCTTCCCCAGGCGGGGGTCGCCCTCAGTGAACATGGGCGTTTTCCTTCAACCACTTGAGGGCCTCGGGCTCGGACGTGAAGTAACTGGCAGGCCCGGACTTGAAGTCGCCGCCAAGGATGAAGTGCGCCAGGATCCGGTCCACCGGCGTCCGTCCCAGCAGCGCCCAGGCGGCCACCGTGCTCACATTGCTGAACACCGCCCTCGCCGCCCTGCTGACCGACGCTACGTCCGTCACATCCAGGAGTACGGCCAGCGGAGAGCCGGAGCGCGGGCGCTGAAGGCCGGCAGCGAGCAGCCTCGCTGACTGCTCATCCAGGTGTTCGTCCCGGGGAAGCACGATCCTGACTATTTGCTCTTGCATCAATCCAAGCGGCTTAGACATTAATCCCCCGAACATATGAGAAGAGCCGTTCGGCCTCCCTGGCGCCACCTAACCTCCGGCGAGGCTTTGAAACTAAAAATACACCGTCCGTCCCTCCGGAGTGCGTTAGCTGACACCTGCCGCATACGCACGGACCTGGGCGCTTCGTTCGGAAGCGGCAGCATTGTCGAAGAGTTCGGCCGCATCAGCCAGGCGTTGGAGTGCTTCCTCGTGTTCACCGTTGGCAAGGAGCGATTTGCCCAGCAGGAACGAGGCCTCACCCGCTGTCTGGGTGGCCAGGATTCCTGCTTCGGTGCACAGCGGCCGGAGCATGTTGATGGCCGTGGCCATATCGCCGGTCAGGAAATGCCAGTGCGCGCGCACGAACGACATTTCAAGGAGGTCGCGGTCACTGCCGCCGACCACTTCGGTGGCGAGCTCGGCCCGCTCGATGCAGCGAAGGGTTGCGGGGTCGGTGAGCTCCGCCTCGAGGCGCATCACGGCCGACGCGCGGTTGAACCGGGCCCAGAGGTCCACGTCCTTCGACGGTGACAGGCTCTCTGCCGCCATGTCGTGGTAGCGGCCGCCGTCCATCACCCGGCCGGTGAGGAACGCGACGTTTCCAATCACCCAGTAGGCTTTTCCGGCAGTGTCCTCGTCCACGAGGTCCGTCAGCAGGCCCTCCAGCAGGAGGCACTGCTCCCACGCCTCATCCAGCCGGCGGCTTTCCGCGAGGGCGGCGATGAGCGCACGCTGGGCCTGGATGTGGAGGTAGACGTACTCGGGGTTGCCGGCAACGAGGTCGGCGGCGGAGGTGGCTGCGGCGACGGCGTCAGGTAGCCGCCCCAGCCCCTGCTGCGAGAGCGCCAACAGAATGAAGGCCCGTGCTCCCAGGGCCGGTTCCGCCGTGGAGAGCGGGTGGCCGGACAGGTACGTGATCAGCTCCATGCACTCGTGGATCTGACCCATGTCCTTGAGGCATTCAGCCTGGAAGAGCGTCATGTTCCACCAGGCGGTCTGGTCCCCCTCCAGCAAGGCGAGCTCCGCTGCCCTGCGTGCTTCGTCCCGCGCCCGCGAGTACTCGCGGCTTTTCCAGCTTTCGCGGGCCTGAAGCTCCGCAACCACATGCGGTAACAATTTCCGGGGAATCGGCATTTTTCAATTATCCCCCGGAATGGTTCTGCATCGTCCATCCGCGTCAATATTTTGCTGGTGTTACTGGAGTTAAATGTTGATCTTGTGACCGTATACTGACGCTCGTAATGAGTTTTTGCGCCCAATTGATTGAAAGGACCCGCGGATGAAGAAAATAGCCGCTACATTCTTGCTCACCGGCGTCCTGGCTGTCGCAGGTTTTGCTGCGCCCGCCACGGCCGCTCCCAAGTCGGATACCACCGTCAGCACGTCAAGCAAGGCGCCCACCACGCAGGCACACATCGGCTGGTGGCCAGACTAAGCTCCATGCGCCAAGACTGCCCCCGGATCTCCGATCCGGGGGCAGTTTCGTTTAAGGCCCGGAAACCGGCAGTTTTACGGTGATGGTGGTGCCCCTGCCCAGTTCCGAGCTGACCGCCACATCTCCCCGGTGCGCCTTGACGATGTCGTACGCAATGGCGAGTCCCAGGCCGCTGCCGGGGACGGCGGCCGAGGTCGCGTTGGATGCCCGGAAGAAGCGGGTGAAAAGATGCGGGATTTCTTCCTCCGGGATTCCAACCCCCGTATCACGCACGTGGACATTAATGCCGGGCTCGCCATCCGTCATTGACTCAAGGCTGCAACTGACAACAATCCCGCCTCCGCGAGGCGTAAATTTGATGGCATTTGAAACAAGGTTCGTAAACACCTGCTCCAGCTGAACTTCGTCGGCCATAATCGCGGAATCGCCGTCGCAGAGCTCCAGCGAGATGGAAACATCTCCCAGTTCGGCCAGCGGGCGCAGCGCCACTGTCACGATCTGGAGAGTGTGGCCCAGCTGGACGGGCCCCAGGTGGAGGTTGGCGCCGTCGTAATCCTGGCGCGAAACAGTGAGCATATCTTCGATCAGCCGCCGCAGCCGTTCCGAGTTCCTGACAATGATGTCCAGCATCCTGTCCACTTCCGCGGGCACCGGCCCTCCCACGCCGTCCTGGATCATGTCCAGGTAGGCGGAAATGGACGTCAGCGGAGTACGGAGTTCGTGATTGACGGTGGCAAGGAAATCGGTCTTTGCCTGGTCGAGCTGCCGCAGCTGCTTGACCACCCGCTGCTGCGCGCTCATCAAGTGGCTTTGGATGAGCCCGTACGCAACGTTTCCGGCCACATGCTGAATCAGGGAAATTTCGGTGCGCGTCCAGACCCGCGGCTCGTCCAGCTGTGCGATCCAGATGACGCCGAGCGATGACTTGCCCTCGCCCACGGGAACGAAGGCAGAGGCCCAGGGGGCCATATGCTCCGACCATGCCGCCAGTTCGTGGTCCTCGGGGGACCACTCGTGGAACCGGTGGTCCTCCACCGCGAGGACTTCGGCTTCCGACCACAGCCGGTCCGCAACGCGGTGCGCGGAGGATTCCTGGATGCCGAGGCCGTCCGGGACCGGGGCAAGCCCGGGCCGGTGCCACTGGGCAGCTATCCGCGGGACCCGGTCGTCGTCGAAAGTGGTGAACAGGACGCGGTCGGCGCCGAACGTCTCCCCGAATCCCGTCACCAGATAATCCGAAATCAGGAGGGGATCGTGGGTGGCGCGGACCGCAGAGGACACTCCGCGGAGCTTCTCGCGCAGCCGCTCAGCGCTTTGCCGGGCATCGGAGCGCTGCGCAGCGCGGCTGATCAGGACGTCCGCCCGATGGACAAGTTCGGCCGGGGCCGGGGGTTTCGCGATGTAGTCCGCCATGGGGAGCGACCGCACGCTTTCGGCCGCGGATTCGTCGTCCAGATCGATCAGGAGGAGCAGCGGTGCATCCACCGGCGGGCCGGCCAGCGAATGGTCCGCGACGACGATGCTGGGATGGTGCCGGTCCAGCAGCCCGGCGAGGCTTTCGTGGCTGGAGGCCGTGGAAACCTCGAACCCTGCGTCCGCCAAAACGGCCGCTGTAGCGGACAGGCGCCCGCTGTCCGGATCGGCCACGACAGCCGTGCGTTGTACAAGTGATTCCTGCGCCGCCTGAATTGCCACACTGCCCCCCTCGGTCCCCGGTTGAGTACATTGTAGGGTGACATAGGTCGCACGCATTCCGTGCGGTGCTTACCCTGGCGGGAGGAAGGGTGGATATGTCCGGAAATCGCGAGATGGGCACGGAAGCGGGACTGGCTCTGGGAGCCGACGGAGTGCTCCGGTTAACGTGGCCGCGCGGCGCCGTGATCACGGCCGAGGACGCGGAGCGTGCCATGCTCAGGGTGAACCAGTTGTGCGGCGACGAGCGGCATCCCATGCTGGTGGACATGGCCACCACTGCCGATGTGAGCAGGGGCGCGCGCGCCGTTTTTGGCCGCCCGTGCCAGGCCTCCCGGATCGCCTTGCTGGGGGCATCGCCGGTTGACCGCGTCCTGGCGAATTTCTTTTTGGGAATCAACGCGGTGCCGTGTCCCACGAAGTTCTTCACGTCGGAGCGGGACGCCATCGCCTGGCTGTCTGTGACCTGATCTCCGGACCTGGCTGACCGGGCATCAACAGACGTGCCCTTATATTTGGACCATGCTCGCCGCCCTAAAGAAATATCTGATGATCCCCAGGCTGGTGCGATTGTCCGCCGGCGCACCACGGGACCACCATGTTGCCTGGGACCGGTTCTGGTCCTCCGTGAAAACCACTGGGGCCACCGGCGACGTTCTGTGGGACTCCGGCAGCGACCACGAGATGCAGGGTTACGTGCACAGGCTGCACCAGCACCTGGACCCCCGGCTGCCGGTGGTGGACATCGGCTGCGGCAACGGCAGCTTCACCCGGCAACTGGCCGCGCTCTTTCCGCACGCCATGGGAGTTGATGTCTCCGCCCACGCAGTGCGGCGGGCGCTCAGCGAGTCAGCCGGGCTGGCGAACGTGTCGTACCTCGTCCGTGACATGACGGCCCCCGGCGCCGGCGGCAGGCTCGGGGAAGAGCTGCGGCTGCTTGGCGGGGGAGCCGGGGCAGGGGCGAATGTCTTTATCCGGGGCGTACTCCACGTCCTGGGGGAACGTGACCGGCACGCCCTTGCCGAAAACGTTCGTGCCATCGCCGGAGCCGACGGGCGGGTGTTCCTTGCCGAAACCGACTTCCAGGGAAACGCCGTCGAATACGTCTCACACCTCGGCGCAACGCTCCGGTCCATCCCGTCGCCTCTCGAAGGGGCCATCCGCGGGCTGCCGATGCCAGGACGCTTCGGCGCGAAAGAACGGAACCTGGCCTTCCCCGCGGGCCGCTGGGAACTGATCGAGGACGGTCCCACGACAATCGAGACGATGCCCCTGTCCCACCCGACGCGGGCTGACCTCATCCCCGGCTACTTCGCGGTGCTCAAAGCACGGAACTGGGAGAAGTTCCCTTAATCCGTTCCCGGGAGGACTGTTTCGCGGATACAGGCTTCACCCGCACCCGTCGTGTCATGACTTGAGCAAGCCCCGTGTTACTCGCAGGCAAGCGCTTTCCGGCGGTTGCTGGCAGGATAGACCCATGCGCATTCTCATCGCTCCGGACAAGTTCAAAGGGTCACTGACTGCTGCGGAGGCTGCCAGTGCCATCGCCGAGGGGGCGCTGCGCGTCTATCCGGACGCGGTGGCCACGCAGTTCCCCGTGGCCGACGGCGGGGAAGGCACCTTGGAGGCCGCCGTTGCCGCCGGCTACGAGGAACGGCTGAACGCCGTCGTCGGTCCCATCCTGGCGCCCATAGGCGCGGCCTGGGCACTCCGCAAGGATGCTTTCGGCGGAGCCACCGCTGTGATTGAAACCGCCCAGGCCTCGGGGCTGGCGCACATGGAGCCGACGCCCGCCAACGCGCTGCGCGCGCACAGCTACGGCTGCGGCCAGCTCATCGCGGCCGCGCTGGACGCCGGGGCCACCGAAATCGTGCTGGGCGTGGGCGGCTCTGCCATGACCGACGGCGGCAGCGGCGCCCTGCGCGCATTGGGACTGAAGCCGCTGGACGCCGGCGGCAACGTGGTTCCGCTGGGCGGCGGTTCACTGGGGGATGTTGTAGGCGTTGACGTTTCCGGCCTGGACCCCCGGCTGGCTGCCGTGAAATTCCGGATCGCCGTGGACGTTCAGAACCCGCTGTTCGGAAACGACGGAGCTGCGTACGTCTTCGGTCCGCAGAAGGGTGCCGACGCGGACGCCGTGGAACTGCTGGATGCGGGGCTCCGCAACTGGGCGTCGGTTCTGCGGGAGGCCACGGGACGCGACGTCAACGTTCCCGGAGCCGGCGCGGCCGGCGGGTTCCCGGCGTCGTTCCTGGCTTTCAGCAATGCCGCCCTCGAAGGAGGCTTCGCCCTGGTGGCGGGCCTCACGGGCCTGGCGGTCCAGCTGGCCGAGGCGGACCTGGTGATCACCGGCGAGGGATCCATGGACTCGCAGTCGCTGGAGGGCAAGGCGCCCATCGCTCTGGCCGATGCAGCGCGCGAGCGGGGCATCCCGGTGATTGTGGTGGCCGGCCGCATCCTGGTCACACCGGAGGATCTGGCCAGGCACGGGGTGGTGGCCGCGGCGCAGCTGCTGGACGTCGCTGCCAGCCCGGAAGATGCCGTCGCCAATGCCGCCAAGTACCTCACCTGGGCCACCAGCCAGGTCCTCGAAGGGGCCTGACCCGGGCCGCTAAGCCCCGGTCTCGTAATGCGGTTCGGCCACAGGTTTGGACTCGGGCGAGCCCCGTTCGCGCAGGTAGACGGACGCGCCAACCAGCACGGCGACCGCCAGGAATTCGCTCTGCCAGTTCTGGAACGACTCGAACCAGAACCGGCTGGTGCCGAGGTAGCCGAGCAGCGTCACGCCCGGCTGGCCGTGGCTTTGTTGTTCCTGGCTGTACTCCTCGCTGCCGCCAACCGCGTGGAGGATGAATGAGGCGAGGAACAGCACCAGGAACATGATGGACAGGGAGTGCTCGTAGAGCTTGAGCACCCAGCCGCCGCGACGTACGGGCCACGGCGTGGCGGCCTTCATGGCTGCATCTCGGGGGTCCTCGTCCTGCGGGGCTGCTTTACCCATCGGCTTCGATTCCGAAGAGCCTTTTTGGAAAAGGAAAACCGTCAGGATGACATACATTCCCATCTGCAGGAACTCCGATTCCCAGTTCTCGAACGTGGCTTCCAGGAACGCCCCGGTGGCGAGGTACTCGGCCACGGTCACTGCCGGCTGGCCGTGGGCGAGCTGGTCCTCGCTGTAATCGCTGGCTCCGCTGACCACCATGCCGCTGAAGAACGCAAGGAACAGCCCCACGTTGGCAAGCATCAGACCGTGTTCCTTGGCCCACTTCTTCATGGCGCCTCCCGAATTTGACTGGTGAACTTCATTGAAGACAGCCTTCGAACTATCCTCGCCTGGCGCGTTTGTTGAGCTGGATCGGGACGATTACCAGCAGGATCAGCAGGACTGCCAGCAGCAATCCGCCTGCCGTGAGTCCCGCGTTGCGTCCTGCGGTTACGTCGAAGACCAGGGCTGATGTTCCGACGCTCAGGAGTGCGACGCCGCCGAGGGCAACCTTCGTAATGCTGTCCGCGCTCGAAACCAGGGTGGCCTTCAGCCGTTGCCGGAACAACCTGCGGTGGACGCTGACCGGCAAGAGGATCAGTGCTGTGGTCAGGGCGGCCAGCACCACGTTGGTCAGGTAGAGGCCCACCTGGAAAGTGTCGAGGTCCTCGAACCGGGACTGGAAGGGAAGCGTGAGCAGGAAGCCGGCAAGGATCTGGACGCCGGTCTGGAGCACGCGCAGCTCCTGGATTAGCTCCATCCAGTTGCGGTCCATTTGCTGCTCGACCGTTTCGTTCCTACCGTTGCCCGGCGTCACCTCCGGGTCCGACAATTGCCCACCTCCGGTTGCCGCGAGCGGCCGAGCATGGCCGCAACTATGTCTCAACCTAGGCTTGAAGGCCCCTATTATCAAGCACTACTAAGTTTACTGACTAATTTGGCCAAAACCGTGGACTTGCCTTGTGCGCTGGGATAGTTTCGAAGAGCCAGTCACGCACCGGACCAGAAACGAACTGAGACGTTAGCGAGGTGGAAATGACCGACGAAAAGCAGGATCACCAGCCCCGGGACCCCAGGGCGGGCTACCATGACGGACCGTTCCCGGAGCAAGTCCAGAAGCAGCCCGGGCTCACGGCGCCCATGGAGCCACAGCCGGACCACGGCGAGGAAAGCTACGAAGGAAGCAACGCGCTCCCCGGCAAGGCAGCGCTCATCACCGGGGGAGACTCCGGCATCGGACGGGCGGTGGCCATTGCCTTCGCCCGCGAGGGGGCCGACGTCGCCATCTCATACCTTCCCGAGGAGGAAGCGGACGCCCAGGACACCGCCGCGTGGATCCGCAAGGCCGGGCAACGCGCGCTGTTGCTGCCGGGCGATGGGCGCCGTGAAGACTTCAGCACCGGGATCGTGGCGGACACGCTCGCGGAGTTCGGTCGCCTGGACGTGGTGGTGCTGAACGCCGCCTACCAAAAGAACCGCGACAGCTTTGAATCGCTGCCCACCGAGGAATTCGACCGTGTGTTCAAGACAAACCTGTATTCCCTGCTCTGGACGGCACGGGCCGCGGTGCCCCATCTCAAGGCAGGCGCCTCCATCATCACCACCGCCTCCATCCAGGCCTTCAACCCTTCTCCGCAACTCATTGACTACGCCATGACAAAGGGCGCCCAGGTGGCGTTCACCAAGGCGCTTGCCCAGGAGCTTGGACCCAGGGGCATCCGGGTCAATGCTGTGGCCCCGGGCCCCATCTGGACACCGCTCATTCCCGCGACGGAATGGCCCGACAAGCTGCCGACGTTCGGCCAGGACACTCCTCTGGGACGCGCGGGACAACCCGCGGAACTGGCGGCCGCCTACGTCCTGCTGGCCTCGGACCACGGCTCCTATATCTCCGGGGCCGTGCTTCCGGTGACAGGCGGCAAGGGTCTCTGATCCCGTCCAGGTCCAGGGTCCAGACTTTGGATCCAGGCCCGCATCCAGCAAGCCAGCAATCCCTACCACCCAGGAGGAATGAAATGACGCAGGATAACCAAGGAACACCCATCGAGGAAGAGGGCGGGTACGGTACGCCCACTGTGGAGCAGGAAATGGGTGGCGCTGACACGAAGAAGTTCGCCCAGCCGCGTGAGCAAGAGGCGTTCGACGCCGCGGGCCTGAGCCAGGACAGCCCGGACGGCGAAACCTATCCTGCCGGAGCGCCGGACCTCAGCCAGCTCGGCGGTGAAGACCAGGACAGCGCCGGCGAACCCGGCGCCGGCCGTTTCGGAGGAACGGAGGATCAGTTGCACGCAGAGAGTGAAAGCACGGACCCCGGCTTTGAGCCGGCTGAAGGCGACGCCGCAGTGCCGTCCGCGGAGGCGGAAATGGATGGATCCAACACCGAGGATCCCGACGCCGGACGGCCCTTCTCGTCTGAACCGCCGCAGGACGCCGCCGGGATCCCCGACGGCAGCGGCACGGACCTGCCGGACAGCAAAGCCCCCAAGGACCGCGAGGACGATGCCTTCGACGCCGGATAACGCTCCGCCGGTAAACGGCCCGTGCGGGCGGCTGCCGAGGCGGCCGCCCGCACGCGGTGCTTAAGGCCGCTTCTTCGGAGTCCGCTTGGCGGCGGCGTTGATGGCGGCCTTGACTGCAGGGGGCAGGCCGGCCTGTTCGGTCTCCGGCTCAGCGACGCTGCCGCGGGCCTTCGCGATCGCCTTCATGCCGTGGTAGATCACCAGCGCGGCGGCGGAGCCCAGGGCGATGCCGGTGAACGTCAGCTCGCCGATGGTCCAGGTGTAGTCCGCGATGCCGATGATCAGCGCCACCGCTGCGGTGGTCAGGTTGACGGGGTTGGAGAAGTTGACCTTGTTCTGGACCCAGATCTTGACGCCCAGGATGCCGATCATGCCGTAGAGCATGGTGGCCGCGCCGCCCAGCACCCCGGCGGGAACCGTGGCAATCAGTTCACCGAACTTGGGGGAGAAGCTGAGGATGATCGCGAAGGTGCCGGCCACCCAGTAGGCCGCCGTCGAGTAGACCTTCGTGGCTGCCATCACGCCGATGTTTTCGGCATACGTGGTGGTTCCCGAACCGCCGCCGAAGCCGGCCAGTACGGTGGCGGCGCCGTCGGCCATCAGGGCGCGTCCGGAGACGCCGTCGAGGTTCTGGCCCGTCATGGCGGACACGGATTTCACGTGGCCGATGTTCTCCGCAACCAGCACCAGCACCACGGGAACAAAGAGGCCTACCACGCCCAGGTGGAATTCGGGGGTCTGGAAATGCGGCAGCCCAACCCACGCTGCGGCGTCCATCTTGCTGTAGTTGACTTCGCCGCGGAGCATGGCCACAAGGTAGCCCACCACTACGCCCACCAGGATGCTGAGGCGGCCCAGGATGCCCTTGAACAGCACACTCACCAGGATGATGGTGGCCAGGGTGATCACGGCGGTGACCGGGGCGGCGTCGAAGTTGTTTTTCGCGGCCGGGGCCAGGTTCAGTCCGATCAGGGCCACGATGGCGCCCGTGACGATCGGCGGCATGAGCCGGTTGATCCAGCCGGCCCCGAACTTCTGGACCACCGCGCCGATGACGGCCAGGCCCGCGCCGGCGAGCACCACCCCGCCCAGGGCCCCGGGAATCCCGAACTGCTGCTGGGAGGCCATGATCGGGGCTATGAACGCAAAGCTCGAACCGAGGTAGCTGGGCACCCGGCCCTGGGTGATCACCAGGAATAGCAGGGTTCCGATGCCGGAGAAGAACAGCGTGGTGGCCGGCGGCATGCCGGTGATGATGGGCACCAGGAACGTGGCCCCGAACATCGCCACGACGTGCTGCATTCCCACCCCGATGGTCAGCGGCCAGGTCAGCCTTTCGCCGGGGGCCACCACCTCGCCCGGGCGGACCGACTTACCGTTGCCGTGGAGCTTCCATTTGGTACCAAGCATGCTCATGGCCGGGAGCCTTTCAAAGGAGGATGTGTCGGGAGCGGGGAAGGAATCTTCCGGAGCAACATTACCGCGCAGGTCCGCCAGTGCGCCCCGCAATCCGCCCGGCCCCCGGGGAGCCTGCGCTCCGGGCCGCCCGCCGGGGAGCCCGGCCGCCGGGCTGCCCGCCAGGCAGGTCGCCGCTGTGGGGAAGGTCACGCGGGGTCACGGGAAGAGGAATGATTCGCTTGAAGTTGCAACTATGGATAGCAGAACTGCCGGCCGCCTTCGGGTGAGCGGGCCCAGCGAAAGGTATGCAGATGACAATTGCCCATGAAGAAGCAGTGATCGACGCAGCCGCAGTGGACGCGATTTTCGCCGAAGCCCGTACGGCCAACGCATTCACCGGAGAGGTCACGGACGAGCAGGCCCGCGCCATCTACGAGCTGACCAAGTTCGGCCCCACGGCGTTCAACTCCCAGCCGCTGCGCGTGACCTACGTCCGCTCCGACGAGGCCCGCGCACAGCTCGTGGACACCCTGGCCAACGGCAACAAGGCCAAGACCGCGTCCGCCCCGCTCGTGGCCATCCTCAGCTACGACACCGACTGGGCCGGGCAGTGGGACAACTTCCTCCCCGGCTACAACGCCCCCAAGGCCATGTACGACGCCTCCCCGGAACTGGCCGCCAGCACGGGCAACAACAACGCCCACCTGCAGGCCGGTTACTTCATCCTGGCGGTCCGCTCGCTCGGGTTCGCTGCCGGCCCCATGACCGGAGCCGATTTCTCCGCCATCGATGCGGCGTTCTTCCCCGCCGGGGACCAGAAGAGCTTCCTGGTGGTCAACATCGGCCAGCCCGGTCCCGACGCCTGGGGCGAAGCCAAGCCGAAGTTCGCCTACGAGGATGTAGTCCGCACCGTCTAGGTCCCTAGCGTCCGGGCCCGGAGTGTCAACGGGTCCGGAGTGTCACCGGGTCCGGAGTATCAACGGGTTGGGCGAGCCCTGATGCGCAGAGAGGCCCCCGGCACGATGGGGGACACGCCGGAGGCACTCTAGACACATTTTTGCAGTTGAATGCATGGCATGTGTCCTGGGCCACTTCCCATTTTAGTCCAAATCGCCACGCTGGCTACTGTGCCCGTCCGCGCTCGCGGACGGGCACAGCCGGCCTGCGCAGTGGCACACTGGCCCTATGCGGAACCTGATTCTGGTGGCTTTCACCGAGCCCGTCACCGACGGGCTCGTTTTTCCCCGCGACGACTGGCCCCTGCATATCACCCTGGTGAAGTTCGACGTCGACCCGACCTCGGGCGCCGACCCCACCGAACGGATCGCCGGACTCATCGACCTGCCCGTGCGGGCGGCCCTTGGCGCCCGGCTGACCATCGGCGCAGACGCCGGCTTCGGCCGGCGGGAGTCCATCCCGGTCAGTCTCGTTGAGCCCAGCCGGCCCCTGCAGGAACTTCACGAGTCACTTGTGGAGGTCGTGGCGGCGCTGCCCGGCCGGGTGCCCACGCCGGACCACACCCTGGCCAACTATCGTCCCCATGTGTCGCACCATGGTGACAAGCGCACCCGCCCGGGAGACGCCGTCGTACTGGACCGCGTGGCCCTGGTGGACATGGCGCCGGACGGAAACCATTCCGTCCGGCGCATCCTCCACTTGTGGGAACTTACGAAATAACCCCGTCAACCAGTGCCTTGGCTTCGGCCTGGACCTGCTTGAGGTGGTCGGCGCCCTTGAACGACTCGGCGTAGATCTTGTAGACGTCCTCGGTGCCGGACGGGCGGGCGGCGAACCACGCGTTCTCGGTGACCACCTTCAGGCCGCCGATCGAGGCGCCGTTGCCGGGAGCCTCGGTGAGCTTGGCCGTGATCGTTTCGCCGGCGAGCTCCGTGGCGGTGACATCCGACGGCGACAGCTTGCCGAGCGCGGCTTTCTGCTCGCGCGTGGCGGCGGCGTCGATCCGGGCGTAGACCGGATCGCCGAACTGGTCGGTCAGGCCCTTGTACAGCTGCGACGGCGACTTGCCCGTGACGGCGGTGATTTCCGAAGCCAGCAGCGCCAGCAGGATGCCGTCCTTATCGGTGGTCCACACGCTGCCGTCCATCTTGTTGAACGAAGCGCCGGCGGATTCCTCGCCGCCGAACGCGCCCTCGCCGGACAGCAGCCCGGGAACGAACCATTTGAAGCCCACCGGCACCTCGACGAGCTTGCGCCCCAGGCTTTCGGCCACGCGGTCGATGATGGACGAGGAGACCAGGGTCTTGCCGATCACGGACTCCGGGTTCCAGCCGGTGCGGTGCCGGTACAGGTAGTCGATGGCCACGGCGAGGTAGTGGTTCGGGTTCATCAGCCCGCCGTCCGGCGTGACGATGCCGTGGCGGTCGGCGTCGGCGTCATTGCCGGTGGCCACGTCAAAGTTTGCGCCGCTGGACATGCGGTTGATCAGCGAGGCCATGGCCGACGGGGAGGAGCAGTCCATCCGGATCTTCTCGTCCCAGTCCAGGGTCATGAAGGCCCACTGCGGGTCCACGGTGGGGTTCACCACGGTGAGGTTCAGGTGGTGGCGCTCGCCGATCTCGCCCCAGTAGTCCACCGAGGCGCCGCCCATCGGGTCGGCGCCGATCCGGACCCCGGACTCGCGGATGGCGTTCAGGTCCAGCACGGACGGGAGGTCGTCCACGTAGCTGCTGAGGAAGTCGAACTTGCCGGTCGTCTCGGCGGCCAGTGCGTCCGCCACCGGGATGCGCTTGACGCCGCGGAGTCCGTTTTCCAGGAGTTCGTTGGCGCGGTTGGCGATCCAGCCGGTGGCGTCCGTGTCTGCGGGGCCGCCGTGCGGCGGGTTGTATTTGAAGCCGCCGTCACCGGGCGGGTTGTGGCTGGGCGTGACCACGATGCCGTCGGCCTGCGGTGCGCCGGCGGGGGCGTTCCGGTTGTGCGTGAGGATGGCGTGGCTCAGCGCCGGGGTGGGCGTGTAGCCATGGCGGGCGTCAATCAGCACGTTCACGCCGTTGGCGGCCAGCACTTCAAGCGCGGAGTTCTGCGCCGGTTCGCTGAGGGCGTGGGTGTCCTTTGCCATATACAGCGGTCCGGTGATGCCCTGCCCGGCACGGTATTCCACGATTGCCTGGGTGATGGCCACAATGTGGGGTTCATTGAACGACGCCTTCAGGCTGGATCCCCGGTGCCCGGAGGTGCCGAACGCAACGCGCTGGCCCGGGTCGCTCAGGTCGGGGGAAACATCGTAGTACGCATCCAGGAGCGCAGTGAGGTCAACAAGGTCTTGGGGTTGGGCAACTGTGCCCGCGCGGCTAGCCATGGCACCAGCATGCCAGACGACGGCGGGACGCAACACGGTATGTCCGGAATCCGGCCCCTGTGACGTCGAATTTCATCCGGCATTTACCAATTCATTCCCCTTTGCATTTATTGAGGGGCAGTAATTGGCTGCGGAAAAGCGAGTAGTGGCGCCAAAAGTACCTATATACCGGCCGTCCCGCGGCTGCTAATTTCTAAACAAATTACGACGGCGGGCCCTCCGCCGCCGTCAGCGTGGCGGCGAATCCACGTCGGATTGGTCCAGGTCCGGATGATCCAGGGTGCGGCAATTCAAAGGAGGACAGCCAATGGCGGCAGGCGACGAAGCGTCGGAACAGGCCCGGCTGGCTGCCGAACGGATTGCACGGCTCAAACGCCAGCTGGAGCATGCCGAACGCGCCGAGGAACCGTGGGGTTCCGGTGCGGACGGAGAGCGCCGCACTGCCAGCCTGCTGGGCCAGCTGACCCCGCACGGCTGGTTCCTGCTGCACGACGTGCACTGGCCCGGACGGCCCCTGGCCAATCTCGACCATGTTCTGGTGGGCCCGGGCGGAATAGTGGTGGTGGATGCCAAGAACTGGTCAGGCGCCGTTGAGGTCCGGGCAGGCGTCCTGAGGCAGAACGGCTACTCACGGAACCCCGCCGTGGACGGCTCCCTGGGGCAGGCGGCCGCCGTGGCCGCCCTGGTCGACGCGCCGCACCGGCACCTGGTCCGCTCGATCATCTGCCTGACCGGCCAGCCCGACCTCGCGGAGGTGACGGGGTCCGGGGTCGAAGTGCTGGGCGTCAACCGGGTGGTTGCACGGGTGGCGGCCCTCCCGGCAGTGCTGGATCCGCAGTCGGTGATTGGAATCTACTCCCACCTGGGACAGCAACTGACGCAGCCCCAGTCGCCCGCAGCCTCGGATGTCCGCGGGAGCGCGGGCCGCCATCCCCCGGCTCGCCCGTTTCAGGGCGGCGCTTATCCGTCGCCGGTCCCGGCCCGCACCGGATACCGGTCCGTGGCTGGTCCACCGCACTTGGGAAGCCGGTCCCTGGGAAGCCAGCCCAACAGAGGCTGGCTGGTGGCCGGATTATGGAGCCTGCTGGTCCTGGGGATCGTGGTGTTCGCACTTTCGACGCCGCTCTGGAACCTGTAGGTCCTGCCCGCTGGCGTATCACGGGTGTATCACGGCCGCGCACCTCCGGGCGGTGCGTTGGTAGGCTGGTTCTAGCCTTTCAATAAGGGGAATTCCCATGTCGAACCAGCCTGCCCCCGGCGACGAGGGGACGCCACAGGGCTACCAGCCGCCGTCGTACATTCCACCGCAAGGGTCACAGCCGGCCGGACCCTACGGCGCTGCCTACGGGCAGCCGTCCTATTACGGCATGCCGCCCGAGCCCAAGGGCCTGAGCATCGCCAGCCTGTGCTGCGGCATCGCCGTCTTCCTTGGCCTGGGCCTCTTCATCCTGCCGCAGATTACGGCCGTGGTCCTGGGCCACCTGGCCCTGCTCAAGGAACCTGCCGGGCGGGGACTTGCCATCGCCGGCCTGATCCTTGGCTACCTCGGCCTGGCCCTGACCGCGATTGTGCTCACGTTCGCCGTGGCAGCGATTTTCGCCGCGGCCAACGCGGGGTATGGCTACTAGAACCGCTTCGAAACCGGCGCGTTCCAGCAAGTCCAGGTACTCCGCCACGGCGAAACGCTGCGGCTGGTGCAGGTGGACGGATGGTTCCGCCCACCCGCACCACGCCGTCGGTGACGTCGGGTCAGCGGACGCCGCCCATGAGCTTCTTGATGGCCGGCGACGCAGCCGCAAGGCCGACAGCCAGCACCATGGCCGTGCCGCCGATGCCGATGAAATACGGCAGTTCGTCGGCCGGGTTGTACAGCCCGGACAGGATGCCGGCCAGGGTGGTGCCCAGCGAGACCGACAGGAAGAACAAGGCCACCATCTGGGTGTGGAAGGCCTGGGGCGCCAGCTTGGTGGTCACGGACAGGCCGATGGGGGAGAGGAAGAGCTCCGCCAGGGTGAACAGGAACAGGATCCCCACCAGGGCCAGCAGGGGCGTTTTCCCGTCGCCGGCGAGGGGGATGAAGGCCAGGAAGGCCAGCCCCATCACGAACAGGCCGATGGAGAATTTCACGGCCGAGCCGGGCTGCTTCTGCCCGAGGCGGGTCCACAGTGCCGCCATGACGCCGGCGAAAATGATGATGAACACCGGGTTGATGGACTGCACCCAGGCGGCCGGCATTTCCCAGCCGAACAGGTTCCGGTCCAGCTTCTCTTCCGAGTAGACGGCAATGAACGTGAACTGCTGCTGGAAGAGGGCCCAGAACGCCGCTGAGGCGATGTACAGGGGGATGAAGGCCACCACCCGCTTGCGTTCGGCGCCGGTGACCTTGTTGCTGCGGAAGATCAGGGCGAAGTAGAGCACGGAGGCGCCGATCGCCGCGTAGGCCATGGACATGGCCAGGTTTTCGGCGTTCACGGTGCCGGTGGCCAGGAGAACAGCCACCACGACGGCGATGCCCAGGAAGATCAGGCCGTACCTGGTGCGCTGGGCGGCCGGCAGCGGGTTGGGTACGTGATGGGCTTCGTCGGGGAGCTTCCCTCGTCCCATGGCGTAGATGCCCAGGCCCAGGGCCATGCCGACGGCGGCAGCGCCGAAGCCCCAATGGAACCCCTGGCTTTCCTGCAGCCAGCCGGTGACCAGCGGGCCGATCAGTGCGCCGGCATTGATTCCCATGTAGAAGATGGAGAAGCCGGCATCGCGGCGTTCGTCCTTCTCCCCGTACAGGGTGCCCACCAGCGCGGTGGCGTTGGCTTTCAGGCCGCCGGAGCCGACGCCCACCAGCACCAGGCCGGCGATGAGGCCCGGAATTCCGGGCACCAGGGCCAGTGCGATGTGCCCGGCCATGATCAGGACGGCCGAGCCGAACAGGACCCGTTCCGAGCCGAAGAGCCGGTCGGCCAGCCAGGCGCCCAGAATGGTGGAGAGGTAGACTCCGCCGCCGTACGCTCCGACCAGGCTGGCAGCCAGGCCCTGCTCAATTTCGAGCCCGCCCTGCGCGGCCGTGAAGTACATGTAGTAGAGGAGGATGCCCTGCATGCCGTAGAAGGAGAAGCGCTCCCACATCTCTACGGAGAAGAGGCTGGCCAGCATCTTTGGGTGGCCAAAAAATGACGTATCGGCCGGCGTTGTAGCGGGACGATCGGATAAATGAGTTGTGCTCATTTACTTAAGGGTGACACCGGAGCGCGGGATTGTCACATTCGCGGCGCGAGGAAGCAAGGCGGACACGCTGGGTGGACGCCCCATCTAGAACCCGATCTGCGCCGCCACCTGCAGCAGCAGGTCCTCGGATCCCGTAGGCCCCACCAGTTGGATCCCCATGGGCAGGCCGGCCCCGGCTGAGCCGCCGGTCCAGTGCACGGGAATGCTGATCGCGGGCAGCCCGCACACATTCACCATGCTGGACCACGGCGCGTATTCGCATTGTTTCCGGTAGTCGCCGTCGGCGTCGCCGGCCCATTCCGAGGCCGGCCAGTAACCGTCGCCGTGGGAGGCGCCCGTGAACCAGCCGACGGGCCGGGGCGTCTGGGCCAGCGCGGGCATCAGCATGAGGTCCCACCGGGAGTACTGGGACACGGTGTCCCGTTCAAACTGCCGCAGGAAGCCCAGCGCCTCATTCAGTTTTGACGCACTCCGCTGCTGGGCGCGCCGGCGGAAGGTGCGTGTGAGCGGGGTCAGCAACGCTTCGCGCTGCGGTGCAATCCGGGCACTTCCGACGCCGGCTGTCCACGCCGTGGTGAACGCGTCCGGGTAGCGGTTGTCGTGCCCGACGGCGGCTTCGGCCGTGGAATGGCCCGCGGCTTCGAGCAGCCGGATGCCCGCATTGAGGGCGTCCATTGCTTCCGGGTCCGGCGTAAACGGGAATATGGCCTGCCAGGGGCTGTCCAGGCTCACGCCGATCCGGAGCCGGCCCGGCGCCCGGGCCAGGGACTCGAGGTACCGGCCGTTGCCTTCCGGCACCATGGCGTCCAGCATCAGGGCGGCATCTCCGGCTGAGCGGGCCAGCGGTCCGGCCACGACGAGCCGTGCCGGGTCGCCGGTGCTTTCGCCGGCCGGGACGAGTCCGCGCCCGGGTTTCAGGCCCACCAGTCCGCAGGCGGCCGCCGGAATCCTGACGGAACCGCCGCCGTCGGACCCCGGAGCAAACGGCACAAGGCCGGCGGCCACCGCGGCGGCGCTGCCGCCCGATGATCCGCCCGAGCTGCGGCTCAGCGCATATGGATTACGCGACGGCGGCGCGATCAGGTTTTCGCTGTAGGCCGTCAGGCCGAACTCCGGAACCTGGGTCTTGCCCAGCGAGATGGCACCGGCACCCTTCAGGGCCGCCGCGAGTGCACTGTCCGCGGGAGCGGGCTTGTGGTCCAGGGCCGCGCTGCCGTGCGTGGTCACCACGCCCGCCACATCCGTCAGGTCCTTGAAGGCCACCGGTATTCCGTGCAGCAGCGGAAGCTGCCCGGGCGCCTCTGCGTGGAGGGCGTGGGCGTAGAGCGCGTCGGCGCGGGCGGCATCGTCCAGTGCCTGCTCTCCGGTCACCGTGATGAAGGCGCCGAGGCCGGGATTCCGCGCCGCTATCCGGGCCAGGAAATGCTCCGTCACTTCGCGGGCGGACAGATCGCCCGAGCGCAGCGCATCGCGGAGTCCCACCGCGGACAGCTCGTGGATGTCAGCCAAGGAAACGGGCCTCCAGCCGCTCTTCGGCGGCGGCGGGTGCCCCGCCGTCGGCCTGGCGGGTGACGCGGTACGCCGCCTTGCCGTGCACTTCGGTGACTGCGTCCACGAGGTCCGTGCCGAAGTAAACCAGCCCCGCGCCGTCGTCCGTGCAGTGCGTTTCGCCGAGGGTGCCCTCGGCCACCAGCCGGTGCACCAGCGGGCGGCGCTGGTCCTCGGAGTCGTAGTGGACGCCGTTGGCGTACGGCAGGAAGCCCAGTGCATTGGTCACGGGGCGCAGCTGCGGGCCGAACGAATCCGTGGTGCCGCCCTGGTACCAGCAGATGGACCCGGCCGAGACGCCTGCGAGGACCACGCCGGCCTCCCACACGCGCCGCAGGATTTCGTCGAGGCCGTGTGCGCGCCAGACGGCCAGCAGGTTCACCACCGACCCGCCGTTGACCCACACCACGTCCTGCTCCATGAGGTGCGCTTCAGGATCGTCGATGCTGGGCATCGTGAACAGGTTGAGGTGGCTGAAATCGAAGCCGGCGATTTTCGCGGCCTGGTCCAGCTCGGCATTGAACCAGCGCTGGTCGCCGGCGGCAGTGCCGATATGCGTCACGCGCGGCGCGCGTCCCGTGACGCCGGAAAGTTCGACGGCGTGGTGCAGCAGGGCGTTGAACTCCAGGCGTGAACGCTGGCCGGCCTTATATCCGCCGGACGTTGCCAGGATGGTTGGCTGTGGGGCTGTCATCGGCGATTCCCTCCTTTGCGGTCACCTTGAAGCGTAACGTGCTCCGGATTCGGGGTGCCTGCCTCCGGCGGCGGCTACGCTGGAGGCAGACCTTCATTTTCCGGAGAGGATTTCCATGAGCGACTTCGAAACCGTGACCGTGACCGACGTTCCCGCCGACGCCAAGATCCTTGATGTGCGGGAGGACTACGAATGGTCGGCCGGGCACGCGGAAGGTGCCCTGCACATACCGCTGGACCAGCTGCCGGGCCGGCTCGGCGAACTGGATCCGGACGAGGACCTGTACGTTATTTGCCGCACGGGCGGCCGCTCCTTCCGGGCGGCCAAGTGGCTCGTTGGACAGGGCTATACCGCCATCAACGTGGCCGGCGGAATGGACCAATGGCTCGAATCGGGCCTGCCGCTTGTGTCGGACAACGGACTCAAGCCGGTCATCCTCTAGCGCTCCTGCCAGTACCTGCGGCACCCGCAGTAGCCGCCGGGCCGCCCGCCGGGCGGCGCTTAGATTATCGAGAAGGACAGTCCATGCCCGCGTCGCCCGTCACCTACACCTTCCTCGGCCCGGAGGGGACGTTCACTGAGGCGGCGCTGATGCAGGTGCCGGGCGCCGTCGAGGCCGTCCGCATCCCCTCCTCCAATGTGAACACCGCGCTGGACAAGGTACGTGACGGGTCAGCCGATGCCGCCATGGTGCCCATCGAGAATTCCGTGGAGGGCGGTGTCACGGCAACCCTGGATGCCATCGCGTCCGGCCAGGAACTGAGGATTGTCCGCGAGGCTTTGGTTCCCATCAGCTTTGTCCTGGTGGCCCGCCCGGGGGTGGAAATCCGGGACATCCGCCGGATCTCCACCCACGGACACGCCTGGGCCCAGTGCAGGCTCTGGGTCGAAGCGAATATGCCAAATGTGGAATACATTCCCGCTTCCTCCACAGCGGCGGGGGCCATGGGGCTGCTGGACGAGGAGGGGGTCCACTACGACGCCGCCATCTGCGCCCCGATCGTGGCCACCGAGCAGCCCGGGCTGCAGGTGCTCGCAGAGAACATCGGCGACAACCCCGGGGCAGTGACACGCTTTGTCCTGGTCAGCCGGCCCGGGGCGCTGCCACACCGCACCGGAGCTGACAAGACCACGGTGGTTGTGCCCCTGCCGGAGGACCGGCCGGGTGCGCTGATGGAGATCCTGGACCAGTTCGCCACCCGCGGCGTGAACCTTAGCCGCATCGAGTCACGGCCCACCGGCCAGTACCTCGGCCACTATTTCTTCAGCATCGACGCCGACGGCCACGTGGAGGACGCCCGTGTTGCCGATGCTTTGGCCGGCTTGCACCGGATCAGCCCGGCCACTCGCTTCCTCGGCTCCTATCCGCGGGCCGACGAGCAGAGCCCGGAGGTGGAACCGCACACCTCCGACCAAGCATTCCAGGCGGCACATGAATGGGTGGCAGGGATTCTCCGAGGAGCATCGATCGCTCCCGTCCATGCCCCGCAAGGTTCGCCCACAGCTTAGGCAAATGCCCCTTGGGGTACTTCCCCGCCCGCACAGCAGTGCGTATGCTTGCCTGATCCATTGGGGAAGACCTCTACCGGAAGGAGCGGGTCATGTCAGGAACCAGCAGCGACAATGACGGCCAGGGAATGATTGTCAATCCCAAGCCGACTGCCGACAACCAGGACTGGGACGGCGACGATGCAGACAGGGCGGATCGCCTGCGCTTCGAAGAGGAGCAAGCCATGATCCGTGAACAGTCCGAAGCCCGTGCGGCGGCAAAGGCCGCAGCCGAGGCGGAGGAGAAGAAGGCCAGCGCCTGATTCCGGCGTCCCCGCAGGAAGCGTCCGTCCGGAGGCCTACTGCGGGGTGGAAGCTTCCCCTGCGGACGGTTCGCCGCCCTTGCTTTCCGTAACCCGCACCAACAGTGATCCCGGCGCCACCTGGACGGTAACGTCCGTGGCCTCGCCTGAGGGATCGCCGTCGACCTGCGTGGCCACCGGTTCCGCGCACTTGATCACGATCTTGCCGGAGCGGTAATAGCTCATCACCGGCAAGTTCCTCTTGTGCTTGAACATGATCTTTGTGTACATCGCAATCCACCCGATGGCGCTGCGCGGGCTCATCACCACCACGTCCAGCATGCCGTCGTCGATCATGGCCTGCGGGATGAAGTCGATGCCACCCGGAATCAGGCCGCAGTTGGCGAACAGCACGCTGCGGATCTTCCGGGACTGTTCCGGCTGGTCGTCCAGGGCAATGGACACCTTCTTCCGCCGCCCGGGCAGGTGCCTGACCCCGGCCTCGGTGTAGGCCAGCCAGCCGACGGCCTTCTTCAGCCCGTCGTTGGTGTCGCCGACGACCTCGGCATCCATGCCCATGCCGGCAATCACCAGGAACACATGCTCCGACGACGCGCCCGTCCGCGAGTTCCGGATGCCCATCCGCGCCGTGTCGATGTGCCGCTGGTGCCCGAAGAGCGCCGTCTGGATGCTGCCGTGGACGTCGTTGACGTCCAGGTGGATGTTCCTGGCCAGCAGGTTTCCGGTGCCGAGCGGGATGATGCCCATCGGCACGTTGGTGTGGGCCAGCTTCTCGGCCACAACGCGTACCGTGCCGTCTCCGCCGCCCACCAGGACGACGTCGGCACCGCTCTTCAATGCCGCCTCGGCCTGCGCATATCCGGGATCTTCCGCTGTTGTTTCGAAAAAGACGGGGGCTTCCCAGCCGGCCGACAGGCAGGCGCGCTGGATGAGGGCGCGGGCCTCCGCCGACTTGGCCTTGATCGGGTTCATCACCACGGCCACCTTCTGCTGCTCCAGGCCGGGATGGTACGTGTCCTCCTGGACCGCACTGCGTGTGTGCAGCGCTTTGAGCCTCCGGACACCCCACCAGCTGGAGACCGCGAAAGCCAGGGCCGCAGCAAGGATGAGGTAGAGCAGCCAATCGTTCATGGTGCTCCAACACTATCCCGCACGGACCTCCGCACGGCCCACCGCGTCATCCCGGGCGGATTCGATACTCTTGTCTGGTGATCGACGTAAAAGACCTCAGCGAAAATCCGGACAAGTTCCGTGCCAGCCAGCGCGCCCGCGGCGCCGACGAGTCCGTGGTGGATGCGATCATCTCAGCGGACGCGGCCCGCCGCGCGGCATTGATCCGCTTCGAAAACCTCCGCGCCGAGCAGAATGTCTTCGGCAAGAAGGTGGCACAGGCCAAGGGCGAGGAAAAGCAGGCCCTGCTGGCGGAGGTCAAGGTCCTGGCCGCGTCGGTCAAGGAAGCCTCGGCCGAAGCCGACGTTGCCCAGGCCCAGCAGGAAGAACTGCTCCGCGCTATTCCCAACCTGATTGTGAACGGGGTGCCCGAAGGCGGCGAGGACGACTACGTTGTGGTCAAGACCGTCGGCGAACCCCGCGAATTCCCTGATTTCGAGCCGAAAGACCACCTGGAAATCGGTGAGCTGATCGGTGCCATTGACATGGAGCGCGGAGCCAAGGTGTCCGGCTCACGCTTCTACTTCCTCCGCGGCGTCGGCGCCCGGCTGGAGATGGCTCTCCTGCAGATGGCCATGGAACAGGCCATCGATGCAGGTTTCGTCCCCATGATCACCCCCACGCTGGTCCGTCCCGAAACGATGCAGGGCACCGGATTCGACGTCAAGCACGACGCCGAGATCTACCGCCTCGCCGAAGACGACCTGTACCTGGTGGGCACCTCGGAGGTGGCCCTCGCCGGCTACCACGCGGACGAGATCCTGGACCTCTCCGCCGGCCCCATCCGTTACGCAGGCCAGAGCTCCTGCTACCGCCGCGAGGCGGGGTCGCACGGCAAGGACACCCGCGGAATCATCCGCGTCCACCAGTTCAACAAGGTGGAAATGTTCATCTACACCACGGTGGAGGAGGCAGCTGCCGAGCACGAGCGCCTGCTCGCGTGGGAAGAGGAGATGCTGGCCAAGTGCGAACTCCCGTACCGGGTGATCGACACCGCCGCCGGCGACCTCGGCAACTCTGCGGCCCGCAAATTCGACTGCGAAGCCTGGGTGCCCACACAGGGCGCCTACCGCGAACTGACGTCCACGTCCAACTGCACCACGTTCCAGGCCCGCCGCCTGAACATCCGCGAGCGGGTCCTGAACGAGGACGGCGCGCCCAAGGGCACCCGCGCCGTCGCCACCCTCAACGGCACCCTGGCCACGACGCGCTGGATCGTGGCCATCCTGGAGCACCACCAGAACGAGGACGGCTCGGTGAACGTCCCCCGGGCGCTCCAGAAGTACCTCGGCGGCCTGGAAGTGCTTCCGGTCCTGTAGTTTTCGGGTTCTCCTAAGCTTGTTCGCGTTTCCTGCCCCTCACGGGCCTGATGCGCGGACAAGCTTAGGATCTGCCGGACGGAGGCGGCGTGACCGTTCCTCCACACGTCGCTCGGGTCCACATAGCCCACCGTTTCCGGTGCTGGCTGCCGCCTGGTGCGTCATTCTGTTGGCATGGAAATCCCGCCCGGACTGATCGACTCAGCCGCCGTTCTGCGCACCCAGGGCGGCACCAATTTCATCCATCGCGAGTTCAGGGCGGGAAAGCTGGTGCGGATCCGCCGCGGCTACTACGTGCGCACCACCGATTGGATCCGCGCCCACCCGTCGCAGCGCTTCGCATGGTCGACGGCGGCGGTGGCCAGATCGGTGAAAGACGCCGTGCTCTGCGGGGAAACGGCAGCCCTTGCCATCGGCCTGCCCACGCTCAGGACCCCCGCCTGCGTTGAGCTCGCAACAACCCTGCCCGGACGCAGCGGGACACGGTGAGTTCCGGTGCACGGGGCTGATGCAGACCGCGGTGGATGTCATGGTTTCCGGCAAGCTGGGCAACGCCCTGGTGGTTGCTGACGGCGTGGCCCGAAAACTGCACGCCGGGGGCGCCCTTGCCACGGGTGCCAGCCTTCTTAGCGTGCCCGGCATTGCGGACCGCATAGCCGCCCACCCGTTTGCAGCTGCCCGGCGTCGTGCGGAACTGGCTGCCGGCCTCGCCAGTCCGCTGGCTGAGTCTGTTGGCGAGTCGTTCAGCCGTGCGGCCTTTGAGTATCTGGGCTTCGAGCAGCCCGTGCTCCAGCACGTCTTCAACGACCATGATGGCTTCATTGGCAGGAGTGACTGCTGGTGGCCGGAACAAGGTGTGGTGGGGGAATTCGACGGCAAAGGCAAGTATGTTGACGCCGCGATCCGCGGCGGGGTCACGCCGGAGGAGGCCCTCTACCTCGAAAAGCTACGCGAAGACCGGATCCGCGGCCTGGGGTACGGCTTCGTGCGCTGGAGTTGGGCGGATGTGGATAACCCTGAACGGCTGAGGCGCAAGCTCCTGGCGGCCGGGCTGCGCCCACGGAACCGGCCCTAGTCCGCGCATCAGTACCCTCAAGGGCAGGAACTGCGAACAAGGTTCGGAAAGGCCAGGATTTTGCGGCCGCACAAAGCGTCGGGTGACACGCAGGCAAACACTCACAATGTGGACAAACTGTGGGTGTTTACCACAAGTTAACATCGGCTGTGGCGTGCGTCCTAGCGGCCGTCCGGGGGCGTCTGCTGTACTAGGTGAATGACAACATTGACTGAAACCTCAGTCGCTGGCAACGATGACCAGCGAGACAACGGCACGAACAACTCACCCAAGCTCATGGTGGCCCTGGACGTGGACGGCACCCTGGTCAACCACGACGGCCACATGTCGGCCCCCGTCCGTGAAGCGGCCCAGGCTGTGGTCGCAGCGGGCCACGAGGTCATGATCGCCACCGGCCGGTCCCTCAACGCCACCCTCCCCATCATCGAGCAGATCGGTATCGAAACCGGCTACGCGGTGTGCTGCAACGGCGGCGTGACGCTCCGGCTGGATCCGGCACACCCTGAAGGCTACGAGGTCATCCGCAAGGCCACGTTTGATCCCGGCCCGGCGCTCCGTGCCCTCCGCAAGCGGCTCCCCATGGCCAAGTACGCGCTGGAGGACGAGCACGGCAACTTCCTCTCCACCGAGCGCTTCCAGGACGCGAGCTTCGGCGTGGAGGCCATCGGTGTGGATTTCCAGACCATGCTCGACGCCACCGCAGTGCGCGTGGTGGTCTTCAGCTCCGAAAACACGTCCGAGGAGTTCAACGAGGCCATCAAGCACATCGGCCTGTCCGGTGTCACGTATTCCGTCGGCTGGACTGCGTGGCTGGACATTGCCGCGGAAGGAGTCACCAAGGCCAGCGCCCTGGAACACCTCCGGGGGCACCTGAGCATCGAGTCGCACCTCACGGTGGCGATCGGCGACGGCCGCAACGACATCGAGATGCTCACATGGGCCGGCCGCGGCGTCGCCATGGGCCAAGCTCCCGACGAAGTGGTTGCCGCCGCGGACGAGGTCACCATGTCCGTCCACGACGACGGCGCCGCGCACGTTCTCCGCAGCCTGCTGTCCTAAGTAACTGCTTTCCGGGGCGTCGCCAGGTAGCGTCGCTTCTACTTCTCGTCCGGTCCCAAGTCGGGCCCGACGGCGAACGTCACTTCACGCGTCGCGCTTCCGTGCAGTTCCAGGACGGCGAGCTCGTTGGGGCCTTTGCGCACCAAAGGTCCCGGGACGTAGAGCGTGCGCTGGGGGCCGCGGCTCCAGTACCTGCCAAGGTTGAACCCGTTGATGAACGCAACACCCTTGGTCCAGCCGTCGAGGCGCAGGAACCGGTCGCCGGGGCCGTCGGCCTCGAACCTGGCAAACGACAGTGACGGGCCCGGCATACCTGCCTCAGCGCCACCCGCCGCCGGCAGTTCCTGTGCCGCATCCCGGAAGGGCCCCAAGTCGCCCATATCAACGGTCCGGATCTCCCAGTCCCGCACTTCGGTGCCGTTCAGCAGCGCCGGCCCGATCAACCCCTTGGGTTCGCCGATCCGCTCCCCGTAATTGACCCTGCCTAGGTCCTCCAGAAGGACCCGCAGGCGCCCGCCGCCGGGCAGCGTGATGGCGCGCTCGCCGAGGTCGCGGCTCAGGACGCCCACGGGAACGTCATCCAGAAAGAACTGGGCACGGTCCCGGACCTCGGCGAAGGACAGGACGCCGCTGCGGGCAATGTCCACCTCGTAGAGATAGAAGCCGCGATAGCGCCCGGTGGCCTCGGTCGTAGGCACCGGACCCGGCACGGAGGACGGGGAAGCGAGGAGGGGCGCAATGTCCAGGAGCGGCAGGGACTTCTCCACGGAAATGACCGCCGCAGGCGCCTCCTGGCGCTTTGCCGGCGCCTCATCCGGCACAGGGAAATGCTTCGCGATGACGTCCCGGAATGCAAAGTACTTGGCGGTCGGGCTGCCGTCCTCGGCGAGCGGTGCGTCGTAGTCGTAGGAGGTGATGGTCGGCTCGTAGATGCCTTTGTCGTTGGCGCCGTTGGTGAAGCCGAAGTTGGTGCCGCCGTGGAACATGTAGATGTTCACCGAAGCCCCTGCGGTCAGGAGCGCATCGAGTTCGGCGGCGGAGGCAGCGGCATCGGTGGTGTGATGGTGTGTGCCCCAGTTGTCGAACCAGCCGTTCCAGAACTCCGCGCACATGAGCGGCCCGGCGGGCTGCCGTTCGCGGAGGAATTCCAGGCGTTCCGGTCTTGTGCAGCCCGGGCAGGGAACCGTCCTCGATCATGGTGCCGAAGGGCTGGTCGCAGGTGAACAGCGGAACGTCCACGCCCTCCCGCTTCACGAGGTCCACCAGGTGCTGCAGGTAAACCTTGTCCTTGCCATAGGCGCCGTACTCGTTCTCGATCTGCAGCAGGACCACCGGCCCGCCGCGGCTGATCTGCCGCTCCACCACTATCGGCAAAAGCGCTTCGAAATAGGAGTCGACGGCGGCAAGGTAGCCGGGTTCGCTGCTGCGGACGCCGACGCCGGGGTCGGTGTAGAGCCACGCCGGCAAACCGCCGTTGTCCCACTCGGCGCAGATGTACGGGCCGGGACGGACGATCGCCTTCATGCCCTCGGCCGCCACCAGATCCAGGAAACGCCCCAGGTTCAGCCCGCCAGAGGTATCAAAAACACCAGGAGTAGGCGAATGCTCATTCCACGGCACATACGTCTCAATGGTGTTGAGTCCCATGAGCCGCGCCTTGCGGATGCGGTCCGCCCACAGGTCCGGGTGAACCCGGAAGTAGTGGATGGCTCCGGAGAGAATGTGGAAGGGGTGGTCGTTCAGGAGGAAATCCCGATCGCCGATGGCAAAGGTTTCCAAGGATGGTCCTAACAATCGTACTGCGCCCGGTGGTACTAGGCGGAGTGTAGGGCGGTGTGGAATGAGTACGAAGCGTTGCTCCAGACCACGAACAGCAGCGGTGCGGGCGCCAGCGCGACGCCGAGAACGGGCTGCAGGACGGCGGCGGAGACGATGATGCCCAGCAGGATCAGCATGGCCACGCTCAGGTACCAGCGCTGGACGGCCAGATAAACGGATGCCTTGAGGATGCTTTTCAGCCCCGCCTCGGGCAGAAGCACGACGCCGGCAATCGCCGTCACCGTGAGGCTCACCGTCACAACCGCCGCGACGACGATCAGCGGCACCAGCACGGCTGCTGCCGGCATGGCTTGGACGATGACCAGGTCCACGCCGAGGAACATCAGCACGGCCACCGCACCCACACCGAGCGGTGCGGCCTGCCGGAAACTGCGCTGGTATCCGCGAAGGAAGGCGGCAACCGGCTTGACCGCGCCGCCGTCGTCGTTCAAGGAGCGGAAGGCGGCGAAGATGCCGGCGAGCGACGGAGCCACGGTGACCGTGAGGGCCAGGAAGAACGGCCAGGCGGCCGCTGGATCGGCCACCAGCGCGAGGCACAGCACCAACGGCGCGTTGGCAGCAGCCAGCAGGACGTTCCCGGCCAGGAAGGTGTAAATGAACCCGAAGACGCTTCCGAAGGTTTCGAATCCCGGCCCCGCCCACCGGCGTGGCTGCTCCGACGCGGGCTGCTCACGCACAGCCGTCATCCTTTCATTCCGCTCGTCGCGATGCCCTGGATGAAGTAGCGCTGGCCAAGCAGGAAGATGAAGAGGATCGGGATCACGGAGATCACGGATCCGGTCATGATCATGGCGTACTCGGCGTCGAACTGGCCCACGAAGGAGCGCAGGCCCAGCTGGACGGTCCAGAGGCGGTTGCTGGTGAGGTAGATGAACGGACCCATGTAGTCGTTCCACGTGTTGACGAAGGTCAGCAGCGCCAGGCTGGCGAGGGCCGGTTTGGACAGGGGCAGGATCACCCGGGCCCAGATGCCGTACTCGCTGAGGCCGTCGATGCGGGCGGCTTCGCAGAGTTCATCCGGGATGGTCATGTAGTACTGGCGCATCAGGAACACCCCGAAGGCGCCGAACGCCTGTAACAGGATCAGGGCGTTGAAGCTGTTGGTCAGTCCCAGCTGCTGCATCATGATGTACTGCGGCACCATGTAGGCCTGCCACGGCACGGCGATGGTGCCGATGTAGCAGAGGAACAGGACATCGCGGCCCGGGAAGCGGACCTTGGAGAAGCCATAGGCCGCCAGCGAACCGGTGAGAACCTGCAGGCAGGTGATGATGACCGCGAGGTACAGGGAGTTCTGCAGGTAGCCCATCATGGGGATGCGGGTCCAGATGTCCGTGTAGTTGCTCCACACGAACTCGCTGGGGATCCACTGGATAGGGACGGTGAGGACCTGGTTGTTCTCCTTCAGCGAGGAGGAAACCATCCAGATGAACGGCATCATGAGCGCGACCACCAGCACCACGAGCGCGCCGTAGATGATGACATTGGTGGTCCGCTTCTTCCGTTCCCGGGTGGACCTCCGGTGGGTGGTATGACGGCGGTCTTCCGGGCTAATCGCGCCGCCCCTCAACGGTACTCCGCCTGTGAGATCAGGGGCCTTGAGGTCTTCGGCCATGTTGGTCATCAGCGTTCCCTCCGCTGTTGGATCTTGAATTGCAGGACGGTGACCGTCAGGACGATGAGGAACAGGACCAAGGAGATTGCCGACGAGTAGCCGAACTTCCCTTCGCCGATGCCCTCTTGGTAGATGAGCTGGGACAGAACCGTGGTGGATCGTCCGGGACCGCCGTTCGTCATGACCACGATCAGGTCGAAGACCTTGAAGCTGGATACCGTCAGCATGACCACCACGAAGAAGGTGGTGGGCCGCAACGAGGGGATCGTGACGTTCCAGAAGCGCTGCCAGGCACTGGCGCCGTCAACTTCGGCGGCTTCGTAGAGTTCCGCGGGGATGGCCTGCAGGCCGGCCAAATACAGAACCATGTAGTAGCCCATGTCGCGCCACACGCTGGTGATGATGACGGCCGGAAGGGCCCAGTCGGAGCTGGACGTCCAGCCGGGCGCCTCGGCGATGCCGACGGCGTGCAGGAACTGGTTGATGGGGCCGCTGTCAGGACTGAACAGCATGTTCCAGACGACGGCGACAGCCACCAGCGAGGTGATGTACGGGAAGAAGATGGCCACGCGGAAGAAGCCGATGCCTTTGAGCTTGCGGTTCAGCAGCATCGCCAGGACCAGGGCGAGGGCCATGGTGAGCGGGACGTGGCCGAGTGCGTAGACCACCGTGTTGCGCAGGGCCACCCAGAACGAGTCGCTGGCGAACATCCGCTGGAAGTTGGCCAGGCCCACCCACTTGGGTGCGGCGAACGAGGTCCATTCCATGAAGGAGAGGGCGAAAGCGGCCAGCACGGGAATGAGTGTGAAGGCCAGGAAGCCCAGGAAGTTCGGAAGGATGAACGTCCAGCCGATCAGCGTGTTGCGCCTGGCCTGCTTCCTGTTGCCGCGGCTGTGCGGTGTGGTCCGTGCCGGGCCGGGAGCCTGGGTGATTGTTTCTGTAGTCATGGCTACTTCAGGACTTCGTCCTTGACGCGCTTGCCCATCTCGGCGATGCCGTCGGCGACGGAGCGCTCGCCGACCATGATGAGGTCGTGCTCCTGGTTGAGGATTTTGTCCGTCGCTGCGGACTTGTCGCTCACCGGCATTTCAAGGGCTGTCTCGTCCGGCGTGAAGGCCTTCTTCGAGAGCTCGTCGGTGGGCAGGCCGTCCAGCTTGAAGTACTCCGCCGTGACGGCGTCGTTCTTCAGGGCCGGCACAACACCGATCTTGGAGATGGCCTTGGCGCCTTCCTCTCCGGCTGCCCACTCGATGAACTTCTTGGCTTCATCGGAGTGCGCTGCGTTCTTGTTCACAGCAAAGGCGGTGGGGGAACCGAACGTGGTGACCTTGCCGTTGGCGTCCTTCTGCGGCAGCGGAGCCAGGCCCCAGTTGACGTTGGTCTTGCCGTCCTTCTTGGCCTGGAGGATGCCGGCGATGTACCAGGTGCCCATGGGCATCATGGCAGCCTGGCCGGATTCAAACATGGTGCGGTAACTGGTCTTCTGGCTCTTCGCGGTGCCGAAGTCCAGGGTGGCACCGGCCTTCTGGAGGTCCAGCGCAGTGGTGTACTGGTCCTGGAAGAAGCCGTAGTCGCCGCTGACCTGGTCGCCGTCGTTCTGGGCAGCCGCGATTGCCTGGACCACCGAACGCCAGATGTGGTGGTACGTGCCGTAGACCTTCTTGCCGTCGGCGGTGCTGGTGAGCTTCTTGGCGAGTTCGGAGTACTTCTCCCACGTGAGGTCCTTGGGCTCGTCCACTCCCGCGGCCTTCAACAGGTCCTTGTTGTAATAAAGCAGCCAGAAGTCCTGCCGGTACGGAGCGGCAAAGTACTTGCCGTCCAGGTTGAAGGCGTCCAGGCCCGCAAGGTTGTCCTTGCCCACCGTGTCCACCACACTGTTGATCTCCTGCAGCTGGCCGTTGCTGGCGTATCGGGAGTAGTCGATGACGTTCTTCATGGTCAGGACGTCGGTGGTGTCGCCACCGGCCAGCATGGTGGTGACCTTCTGCGGGTAGTCGTCCGCCAGGATGTCCACGGGTTCAATATCGACGTCGGGGTGGGCCGCTTCGTAGCCGTCGAAGAGTGCCTTGAACTCCGGGGTGCCCTCGTAGTTCCAGACCGAGACCGTCAGCCGGGTCTTGCCTTCGGCTGCCTGCGGTTCCGCGGGTCCGGCGGCGCCGGCGCAGCCTGTAAGGCCGAGTCCGGCAGTTACCGCCAGTGCGATCCCGGCGAGGGTTGTGCGCTTCATTGCGTTCTCCTTAGTAGGGGTTAAAGTTTGCCGCACGCGCGGCCGTCAAGAGGTGGGGCGGGGTGGGGCCTAGGCGCTGAGGCCCAGGTCTTCGTGCATTACCTGGGCCAGAAGGTCCTTGCCGGCGAGGTACCGTTCAAGGTCGTTCAGGGCTGCATCCGACATCCTCCGCGTTTCGGTCCCGAGGGAGCCTGCGATGTGCGGGGTGATGATCACGTTGGGAAGGTCGTACAGCACGGAGTCCGCGGGCAGGGGCTCGGGTTCCGTGACGTCGAGCAGCGCGGTGATGCGTCCCGTGGCGCATTCGGCTTCGAGTGCTTTGGTGTCAAGGAGCGAACCGCGTGCGGTGTTAATGAGCGTTGCGTGGTCCTTCATGGCGCGAAGCTCCCGGGTGCTGATCATGTTGCGTGTTTCCGGCAGGGCCGGTGCGTGGATGGTGACGACGTCGGACACCGGCAGGAGTTCCTCAAGGTTCACCAGCCTGCCGCCCGCGGCGGCCACCTCGAGCGGATCGGCGTAGGGATCGCTGACCAGGCAGGTGACGTCCTGGAGTTGCTGGACCAGTTGGACCACCCTGCGGCCGATGCGTGAGAAGCCGATGACGCCCACCACGCGGCCGATGTTTCCCAGCTCGCCCCGTTCGGTGGCGTAGCGCCAGTCATCACGGGAGACGCGGGCATCGTTGGCGAGAACGTGGGCCTTCTTGCCGGCCAGGACGATCGATGCGAACGTGAATTCGGCGACGGGGATCGCGTTGGCGTCGGCGCCGTTGGTCACGAGGATGCCCCGGTCCCATAGTTCTTCGCTGACGAAGCCCCGGACCGTTCCCGCGCAGTGGAAGACGGCGCGCAGCTTGGGCATGCGCTCCAGCCGCTCTGCGTTGAGCCGCGGCACTCCCCAGCTGGTAAGAAGGATTTCAACCTCCGCCAAACGTCCTGCGAGTTCGGGTGAGTCCAGGGAATCCGTCCACGGCTGACCGCCGAGGTCGACCAGTCCTGCCAGCCGGTCCAGCCGCGTGGAATCAAACTGGTCAGCAAAGGTTCCGCTATTCATGACCAGCAGTGCCTGGGGCTTGAGCGACATTGAGGGGATCCTCCCTTCGAGTTTCGGGCGGCCTGCTCGGCCGGTTATTTATGTGTTGCATCACATCTAATAATCAGTACATACTCATAAACAAGACAATTCATTCAACCCATTCGAACTTGATCTGAAACGATCAGACTCGAACAAGCGAGGGAAGAATCCAGTATGGCAACAACCCCCGGCACCGCAGCCGTGGAAGCGCCGCCACTGTCCAGCACGCACCCGCTGCGCGCAGCGTGGGGCAGTAAAGCTGACGCCCCTGCGCTGCTTGAGGCGCTCCATGGTTCGAGGCAGCGCCTCATCGTCCGTCCCGCGTCCGACGGCGCGTGGCAGCCCGCCGGCTCCCGCCCGCTGGGGAAGTTGGCCGCCCGCGCGAAAGACGAGAAGGGGAGCCCGTGGCCCCAGCCGCTTGTGTCCCAGTACGCGAGGTACTTCCGCGATGGAAACCGCACGGCCTATGAGGGTCTCGTGGCGGATCGCCAGCAGCGGCTGACCCGCGCCGTCGTGATGGCGGCTCTTTCCGGAGAGCCTGACTGGCTGGATGAAGCGATCGACGGGGCGTATCTCCTGTGCGAGCAGAGTTCCTGGAGCTGGGCCGCGCACGACGACGTCAACAGCCGCGCCGGGGAGGTGGTCCCGAACCGTTCGCGCCCGTATGTGGACCTTGGCGCAGGCGAGGTTGCGGCGCAGCTGGCCTGGCTGGACCTGGTGCTGGGCGAACGGCTGGACGAGCGGGCACCCGGGCTGCGGAAGCGCCTGCGGGACGAAACGCACGACCGCGTGATCCGGCCTTTCCTGGACCGCCTCGACTGGCACTGGCTCGGCCTCGACGGGGATGTCCACAACTGGAACCCGTGGATCCACTCGAACATCATCGTTGCCGCGCTGCTCCTAGTGGACGATCCCGCGCTGCAGGCCCGCACCATCGCACGGTGCATCGAAGGTATTGACCGTTTCCTCGCGTCCATCCCGGACGACGGCGCCATCGACGAGGGTTTCGCCTACTGGTGGAACGGCGCGGGCCGGGCACTGGAAGGCCTCGCGGTCCTGGAACAAGCCACCGACGGGATGCTCGACGCCGACCTCCCGGTCACCCGTGCGCTGGCCGCCTTCCCGCACCGCATGCACCTCGGCCACCGGTGGTTCCTCAATGTTGCCGATGGTCCGGCGCGCGCAGCCGGCGGGCTCCCGTGGGACATGCTGCACCGGTGGGCCGTGCGCCTGGGCGACGCGGAAGCCGCGCAGCACGCTGCGGCCTTCGCCGGCACGGAACCTGATGCGGCGGCCGGACTCGGCCGGGTCTTGCACTCGCTGTTGGCGCCCCGTCCGGGGGCCGGCGGGAAGCACCCGACTGAGCCGCCACTGACGGCCTTCGCCTACCTTCCGTCCGTGCAGATCATGGTGGCCCGGCAAACTCCGGGCACCGTGGCCGGCCTGACCCTGGCAGCCAAGGGCGGCCACAACGGCGAGCACCACAACCACCGCGACGTCGGCTCGGTAGTGGTGGCCGTCGACGGTGTGCCGCTGCTCGTGGACGCCGGCCAGCCCACCTACACCGCCCAGACTTTCGGACCCGACCGCTACGGAATCCGGGCCATGCAAAGCGCCTGGCACAGTGTCCCGGCGCCGTTCGGGCTGGAGCAGGGGACCGGGAAGGAGTTCGCCGCGACAGTCCTCCAGGAGCCCGCGGCGGACGAACCGGCGCTTGCCCTCGGACTCGGCGCAGCCTACGGGCTGGGCCACGCCGAACAGTGGATCCGCACATCGCTGCTCAACCGGGAACAGGGCACGGTTGTCATCGACGATCGCTGGAACCTGCCCGAACCGCCGCCTGGGGGGCTTCCGCCGGAAGGAACGAACGACGTCGACATCACGTACCTCGCCGCCGGCACCGTGAGCGTCGGTAGTGACGCGGCCACTGTTCTGCCGCACGGTATCCCGGCGGACGGCCTGCCGGCCCGAAGCGGAGGACGGGGCGTCCGGTTGCGCTGGAAGCCGGCCACCGCCGTCGTACTGACGGACGAATGGCATCTTGACGATCCGCTCCTGCGGGACGTCTGGGGCGAAAAACTGACCCGCCTGCGGTTCCGCATGCCAACCGAAACCCGCGCCTCCGGCGCGTTCACCCTCACTGTGGAGGCAACTCATGAGCACTGAACCAGGCCCGGAAGCGGGCGGCAAGTCCCTGTTCTCGCTGCAGCGCCGTGAGCGGCTCATGGAGGAACTGCGGGCCCACGGGGCCATCACGGTCCGTGGCATCGCCGCGAAACTGGGTGTCAGCGAACTGACCATCCGGCGTGACGTGAACCTCCTCGCTGATGAAGGGCTGGTGTCCCGCGTGCACGGCGGCGCCACGCTTCCCAGCCCGCTGGACCGTTCCGCGACTGCGGGCCTGCCGTCGCCCCACAGCTACTCCATCGGCATGGTGGTCCCTTCCCTGGACTACTACTGGCCGCAGGTCATCAGCGGAGCCCGGGCGGAGGCCGAGGAGCAAAACCTGCGGATCCTGGTCCGCGGTTCCGCCTACGACGCCGCCGACAACCGCCGGCAGGTGCAGGCCCTGCTGGACACCCAGAACATCGACGGGTTGATTGTGGCCCCGGACATGACCGGTGAACGCGGCCAGGAACTGCTTCGGTGGCTCAATGCGCTGCCCATCCCGGTGGTGCTGGCGGAGCGCCGCTCGCCCGGCGACAACCCGGCCCACCGCCTTGAGTGGGTTGCCACTGACCATGCATTCGGCGCCGGCATGGCGGTCCGGCACCTTTGGCAGGAGGGCCACCGGCAGATCGGCTGCCTCACCGATTCCTCCAGTCCCACCAGCCCGCACGTGGTGCGGGGGTGGCGGCAGGCCATGAAGGCCCTGAAAATCCCGGTGGAGAAGTCCGTCCATGAAGACTCGGCCCAGCTGGTGAACGGCGACCGCGCCGCGCACTTTGACCACGTCCTCGAGCTTTGCAAGACCACGGGGACCACGGCCATGCTGGTCCATTCGGACACCCAGGCGGTGGCGTTCGTGCAGCACTGCGTGGACAGGGGAATTCAGGTGCCGGGGGACATGGCGGTCGTGGGATACGACGACGAAGTGGCCTATCTTGCCGAGCCCGCCATCTCTGCTGTGCGGCCGCCCAAACAGTATGTGGGGAAGGTTGCCGTCCAGCTCATGGCGGCACGCCTGGCGGAAGGAAGGTTGCGGCCGGTACACCGCATTGAACTGAACCCGGAGCTGATCCTCCGGGAGTCATCGGTCGGTGCGCCGCGGGTTCCTGCCGCAGGCGTGCTTCAGGACTCCCTGTGACCGCGGCTGCACCGCGGGCGCTGGTGCTGAGCGGCACGGGGCGGTACGCGGATCCGTGGCATCCTTTCGCGGAGACTTCCGCGGCCCTGGCGGTGCTCCTCCGGGAGGCCGGCTTCGGCGTGGAGACTCCCGACGACGTCGATGCCGCCCTGGCCGGGCTGGCTGCCCCTGGCCGGTCAGCGCCGGAAGGGCCCGTCGACGCCGGCCTTCCCGGGCTGCTGGTGGTGAACCTCGGCCTCCCGCGTGATGGCCGGCCCTCGCCCGGAACGCCGGAAGCCATGGCAGGTCTGCGGCGCTGGCTGGCGGACGGCATGCCCATGCTGGTGAGCCACGTCAGCTCCACCAGTTTCCTGGACTTTCCGGAGTGGGCGGAGGCGCTGGGCGGCCGCTGGATCCGGGGAACGTCAATGCACCCCGACTACGGCCACGCGGAGATTCGCGTGCGGCCGGAATCCGGTGGCCTGGTCGAGGGCATCGCGGACTTTGAGCTGCTGGACGAGCGCTACAGCTACCTGCAGACTGCGCCCGCCATCAACGTCCACGCCACCCACACTTACGAGGGCCTCGAGCATCCGGTCATGTGGTCCCTGGACCGGGGCCCTGGCCGGACGTTCTACGACGCCCTGGGCCACGACGCCGCCTCCTTCGAATCTCCTGAGCACCGCGAGCTCCTGCTGCGCGCCATTGCGTGGCTCACCGCCTAGCCTCCACGACCCCAAGGAACCCATGCCACTCACAGCGCCTCCTGCTGCCTTGACCCTGCCCGCACTGGACCGCGCGTTGTCGCCGCACACCGGCCTGACCCGTGAGCACTGGTGTGCCTACGCCGACTTCCTGCTCCGCTCCGCCCACCGGTACGGCAGCGAAGACCACGCCAACCTCCGGCTGCCTGGTGCCAACAGCGCCTACGGCCCGCGAAGCGATGCGCTGGAGGCGTTCGCACGGACCTTCCTTCTGGCGTCCTTCCGGATGGCAGGCGACCCCCAGGGGACAGGCTGGATTGCGGACTGGTATGCCCGTGGCCTTGACGCCGGGACCAACCCTGCCAACGAGGACCGCTGGCCCACCCCCGGGGAACTCGGACAGGCCAAGGTTGAGGCGGCCTCGCTGGCGGTCGGGCTGGCGCTGACCCGCGACGTGCTGTGGGACAAACTCCCGGAGCGCGTCCAGGCACAACTGATCGCCTGGTTCGAAACGGTCATCGGAGAGGAATACCCGCCCATCAACTGGGTGTGGTTCCAGATCGTGGTGGAGACGTTCCTGGCCGGCGTCGGAGGACGATATTCGGACGGGGACATCGACGCCGGGCTGGCCATCCATGATTCCCTGTACCGCGGCCACGGCTGGTTTGCCGACGGCCCGGAACGCGCCTATGACCACTACGTCGGCTGGGCCTTCCAGGTCTACCCGCAGCTCTGGGCGCTCATGGCCCCGGACGATCCGCGGGTCCAGGCGCGTAAAAAGCGTGACGGAGAGCGGTTGGCCGACTTCCTCGACGACGCCGCCTGCCTTGTGGGGGGCAACGGCGCGCCGCTGATCCAGGGACGCAGCCTCATCTACCGCTTCGCCGCCGCCGCGCCTTTCTGGGCGGGTGAGCTTTCGGGACACACCCGGCTGTCCCCGGGAATGAGCCGGCGGGCGGCTTCCGGGATGCTGGACTATTTCGCCCGCCGCGGGGCGATAACCGAGGACGGCCTGCTCTCCATCGGCTGGCACGGCGAGTTTCCCGGCATGAGGCAGTCCTATTCAGGCGCCGGCTCACCGTACTGGGCCGCCAAGGGTTTCCTCGGGTTGGCCTTACCGGCGGATCACCGGGTGTGGACCGCGGTCGAGGAGCCACTCCCTGTGGAAATAGGCGATATCCAGCGGCTCATCACCGCCCCGGGGTGGCAGGTGGACGGAACCGCGGCAGACGGTGTGGTGCGCATCCGGAACCACGGGACGGACCACGCCAACCCCGGCGTTGCAGCAGCAGACTCACCGCTCTACGCGCGCCTCGGGTACTCCACGCATACCTTCCCGGACCTTGAACCGGAATCCTTGGATAACGCCGTCGTTCTGGTGGACAGCGAGGGCCGGCTCACGCACCGCACCGGCTTCGAGAACCTCGGCCAGCGGGACCTTGGCGGTGTCCTCGCCGGCGCGTCCCGGGCCGGCACTAACTGGATTGCGGTTGATCCCGATGGCGGTCCCGACCACGGCAGCGGCGCCACAGGGACTGCAACCCGGGGCCCCGAGGTGACAGTGGTGTCGCTGACGCGGGGAGCGGTGGAACTGCGGCTCGTCCGTGTCCGCGGCGCGGCCCCGGACACGGAGGCTATCCTGCGCCTCGGCGGCTGGCCGGTGGATGCCGCTTCGGCGGTGGCCAGCCGGATCCGTCCGCTTGCCGGCTGGGGCTCGCCCCTGGACGACGCCGGAACCTGGCACCGTGAGGGGCCGCACCCGATGGGGGAGTGCCTGACCATTCCGTGGGTTGGCACGTCGGGGCGGGTGGCGGACGGTGACTACGCCGCCGTCGTCGGGCTTGGTGGAAGGGGCGCGGAGCAGGCGCTGGACGGTGCCCGGCTGGTTGGCGGGGGACAGCGGTTCGAGTTCGCGGACGGCACCCAGGTTGACCTTGACGCCGTGTGGGCGGAGTACGCCGCACCGTAAAAGTCGCAGAGCCCGCAGCGCGGCGCGGGCAGCACCGGCTCAGCGGACCTCGAGAATCAGCTGCAGCAGCCGGGCCGCAGCGGGGCGGGCCGCGTGCTCCTCGTTCCACTGGGCCCTGGCCACGGCTTTGCTGACTGCCTGGGTGGTGATGCCAAGCTCCTGGGCGACAGCCTTTTGCTGGCCTCGCACGCCGGGCGTCAGCAAATCCAGGACACGCCACTCTGCCGCGCTACGGTCGTGCACAATGTGGCCGAGGAGCTTCAGGACGGCCTCTGCTTCCGCGGCGAGATCTGCGAACGGACCGTCAACTGCAACGGGGACGCGTTCCTTGCCGTTCCGCAGGCGGTCCACGGCGCGGCGGGCGTAGATCAGACCGTGCCCGGTAGCGTCCCTGATCTGGTTGGGCAGCGGCTCATTCACCGGCCCAACACCGATCCCGACGAACCAGCTGCCGCAGCGAAGGGCGATCAGGGCAGCCTCCACCGCCTGGTGCGGGAACTCAACGATGCCCTGGACCTCGTCCTCAACCGACCGGTCGAAGTCGAGGCGCGCCGGTATGTGCCGCAGGTCCTTGAGCAACTGCGGCACCCGGTCACCGTCGCGCCGGCTGTCCGTTTGATTGATGGTCAGCGTGAACATTCTGGATGACAGACTACCCGGTGACGGCCCGGGCTCAGCGGGAATCTGACAGGCGGACAGTTCCGGAATGGACGACGGCGGGCGGCAGCGCTGGTAATCCGGCTGCGGCTTCCGGGACGCCAGTATTTCTCAGACCCTCCTGGATCATGCCCACCAGCTGGTCAGGGCTATTCCGTGTGGTGAAGGTGAAGAAACGGAGAGGCCTCCCGGCGCCGTCCGAACCTGATGCGGGCTGCGCTGTGGCTGTTACCCGTGATTCCCTGGCGCGGAACACTACTGCAAACTGTCCCCGCACACCCAGTGAAATCTTGTCCTCAGGGTTCAGCGTCTTTAGCAGCCGGTCCGCGTCCGTTCCTGCCGGAGCCACAACGGAGCGAAGGGTTCCGGCGTCGATGTCCTCCCAGAAGGTTGCCCTCGCGGCGAGACCAACCCATCGCTATGAACTTCTCGTCGAAAGTGTCCGGGGTTGTGTCAGGCGCGTGGAGATGTTGCGATGGGAGCTGTGCCACCGACGGAGCCCCAGCGAAACGAGGACTGCAGTGACCAGTGACGTGAGTGATGCCCTGCTTGGTGACTCCGAACTTGGGCTCGTGGACCGCTGGTGGCGGGCGGCCAACTACCTGTCCGTGGGCCAGATCTATCTCCGCTCCAACCCGCTGCTGCGCGAACCACTCCGCGCCGAGGACGCCAAGTCCAGGCTCCTGGGCCACTGGGGCACCACCCCGGGACTCAACTTCGTCTACGCCCACCTCAACCGGGCCATCCGGCGGGACCGGCAGGAGATGCTGTTCATCGCCGGACCCGGCCACGGCGGCCCGGCGGTGGTGGCCAACGCGTGGCTCGAGGGCACCTACTCGGAGATCTACAGCAACGTGGGCAACGACGAACCGGGGCTTGCTGAGCTGTTCCGGCAGTTCTCCTACCCGGGCGGCATCCCCAGCCACGCCGCTCCCGAGACCCCGGGCTCCATCAGCGAGGGCGGCGAACTCGGCTATTCCCTGGCGCACGCGTACGGGTCCGTCTTCGACAATCCGAAGCTGATTACCGCCGTCGTGATCGGTGACGGCGAGGCGGAAACCGGGCCGCTGGCGGCCAGCTGGCACTCTCACAACTTCCTGGACCCCGTTGCTGACGGCGCAGTGCTGCCCATCCTGCACCTGAACGGCTACAAGATCGCCAACCCCACGATCCTGGCCCGGATGCCAGAGGCCCAGCTGGAACAGCTCCTGCGCGGCTACGGCCACCAGCCGTACTTTGTCACCGTGGCGGATCCCGACGACGTCGACAGGGCCCACCGCGATTTCGCCGCTGTTCTGGATACGTGCCTGGCTGACATCCGCGCCATCCAGTCGGAGCGCCGCGCCGCCGCCGCCGTGCCGCCGGACGGCGCCCCGTCGCCAGCCGACGCAGGCGCCGGCGACGACGCAGGCGCCGCCCGGTGGCCCATGATTGTGCTGCGTTCACCCAAGGGCTGGACCGGACCCAAGCAGGTGGACGGCAAGCAGGTGGCGGGCACCTGGCGGAGCCACCAGGTGCCGCTGTCCGAGGTCCGCACCAATCCGGAGCACCTGGCCCAGCTGGAACAGTGGCTCCAGTCCTACCGGCCGGGCGAACTGTTCGACGACGCCGGCCGGCTCATGCCCGACGTCGCGGAAAACGCTCCCGCCGGGGAGCTGCGGATGAGTGCGACGCCGTACGCCAACGGCGGCATCCTGCTGCGCGACCTCAAACTGCCGGACTACGGCAAGCACGCCGTCGAGGTGCCCGTGCCGGGCGTGGAGCGGGTCAGCGCCATGATCACCCTGGGCGGTTGGATGCGGGACGTTGTTGCGCAGAACCCCGAGACGTTCCGGCTTTTCGGCCCCGATGAGACCGCGTCCAACCGCCTCCAGGACGTCTACGACGTCACGGACAAGGTCTGGCAGTACCGGATCGACGACGTCGACGAGCACCTCGCGCGGGCCGGGCGCGTTATGGAGGTGCTCAGCGAACACCTCTGCCAGGGCTGGCTGGAAGGCTACCTCCTGACCGGCCGGCACGGAGTGTTCAGCTGCTACGAGGCCTTCATCCACATCGTCGACTCCATGTTCAACCAGCACGCCAAGTGGCTCAAGGTCCACCGGGAGCTCGCCTGGCGCCAGCCCGTGGCGTCGCTGAACTACGTCCTGTCCTCGCACGTGTGGCAGCAGGACCACAACGGCTTCTCGCACCAGGACCCGGGCTTCATCGACCACGCCGTCAACAAGAAGGCCGAGGTCATCCGGGTGTACCTGCCGCCGGATGCCAACACGCTGCTCTCCGTCATGGAGCACTGCCTCGGATCCAGGGACTACGTCAACATCGTGGTCAGCGGCAAGCAGCCCTCACCCACCTGGCTGGGACCCGCCGATGCCGCCCACCACTGCCAGCGCGGACTGGGGATCTGGGAGTTTGCCGGATCCGAGGTGCCGGGAGAAGAGCCGGACGTGGTGCTGGCCTGCGCCGGGGACGTACCCACGGTGGAGACCGTCGCCGCCGCGGAGTTGCTGAAGGAAGGCGCCCCCGGGCTGAAGATCCGGGTGGTCAACGTGGTGGACCTGATGCGGCTCCAGGACGACCGAGAACACCCCCACGGGCTGAGCTCACGCGACTTCGACGGCATCTTCACCGCGGACAAGCCGATCATCTTCGCCTACCACGGCTACCCGTCCCTGATCCACCGGCTGGCCTACCGGCGCACCAACCAGGAAGGCCTGCACGTCCGCGGCTACAAGGAAGAAGGCACCACCACGACGGCGTTCGACATGGCCATGCTCAACGGGATTGACCGCTTCCAGCTGGCCATCGACGCCATCGACCGGGTTCCCGGACTGGCGGAGCGGCACTCCCTGCTGCGCCAGTCGCTGCAGGACCAGCGCATCCGGGCGCACAACCACACGCGCAGCCACGGCGAGGACATGGCGGAGATCCGCGACTGGACGCTTGGCGGGTAGCCCCGGGGCGGGCAGCGCTCGGGGCGTAGCCCGGGAAGGGTAGTCCGGTGAACGCAGGTTACCCGGTCCCGGGCAGGCCCGCGAGCGGGCCGGACGGCACATGGATCCAGCCTTCGCTGAGGGCCGCGGCGGCATGGTCATCCGGCGGCATCAGGGTCTGGCGGAGGCTCACGGCGCGGGCCGTGAGCGAGGCGATGACGGCGTCGAACATGTCGTCGGAGGCTTCGAGGGCATCACGGTATCCGGCCAGGTCCAGCCAGGGCGCAGCGGCGGTCAGGCTGTCCAGGATCACGCCCAGCCGCTCCGCCTCCGCGGTGCCGCGCCCTTTGTAGCCGCGGGCGCGGATTCCCCAGAGTTTCAGCGAGGCGGCGGGGTAGACCTCCGCCAGCCGCCCGGAGCCGTCCCTGGCCTGCGGGCCGTAATCCTGTGCGATCTTGGCCTGGATGACCGCGCAGCGCATGGCGGGATGGGCCAGCCGGTCCGCGGAGACGCTGAGCGGAATGAGGCCGGTGGCGCCCGTGACGAACCTGTCGGTGTCCCTGTAGGCCAGCAGCCGGCGGCCCGCAATCCCGTCGTGGTCCAGGACCGGATGCGGGTCGAACTCCAGGTGCCCGGCAAGGAACGGAAGGAGTGCGTCCGGCCAGCCCAGCGGGCAGTCGACGCCCGTCAAGTCGCTGCTGCCGAACAGCTCCACGATCTCCTCGTCGGTGACGTCCAGGGAGAGGTGGACAAGCCGCGCACCACCTTCCGTCCACTCGAGAACCGCCGCCGCGGTTTTCCTGGTGGCCGCAGCGAGGTCCACGCCCAGGGTCCTCACGGGTCAGGCGGAACGGTAGCGGAGCGTGCCGGGGAGTTCTCCCCGGGTATCGAGGCCCTCCCCGGAAGCGAACCGGGCCCAGATGGCGCGGAGGGCGCGGCCCTGGGCGTCGATGTCGTCCCAGGTGGCGCCCGCGACAAGGCCGGCCGTGGCCCACGTCTGTTTGTTTCCGAACAGCAGCGGCAGGTCAACCGTGTGGGCGGCCCCAAAGTAGTTCCCGGGCGCGGCCCACGTGAGCACGTAGCTGTACGCTTTTCCTCCGGCCCGGGCATGCCGCCGGGCGAACTTGCGGGCGGCCCGGCCGTAAACGGCTTGGGTCACGGCACGGCTGACTGCGTTAACGACGGCGGTTCCTAGCACCGGGATTTTGGCCAGGCGTTCGGCGACGGGGTTTCCCGGCAGGAACATCCGTGCCTCGTCGGCGGTATGGCCGATCAGGACCTCGATGCCGGGCGCGGCCGAGTTCCACGCGGCTTCAATCTCGTGTTCCGGCGGCAGCGGTGCGTGTCCGTACTGCGTGCCGAAGGGCATGGCGGCCTTCAGCCCGTACTTCCGGGCCACCTGGGAAACACGCCCTTCGATGGCAACCACGTCCATCGCGGGGGTGTCTTCGGTGACATGTTCCGCAGCGACGCCCATCGCGGCGTTCATCTTCTCCCGGCCCCGGGTAATGCCCAGGGGCGCACTCTGGATGATGGCGCGCTGGAACAGCGAGGCTGCCTCCGGCGTCGCCATCAGATGCGCGACGGCGTCGCCTCCCGCCGACTGGCCAAAGGCGGTCACGCGCTCTGGATCGCCGCCGAAGGCGCGGATATTGCGCTGCACCCAGCGGAACGCCTCAAGCTGGTCCAGCAGGCCGAGATTTCCGGGCCGGCCTGTGCCGGTCGCGAGATATCCGAACAGGCCCAGGCGGTACGTCACGGAGACAACGATGACCCGGTTCTCGGCCACCAGGGTCTTGGGATCGAAAATGGCCAGGTCGCCGGAGCCCGAGGTGTAGGACCCGCCGTGGAGCCACACCATGACCGGAACGCGCTCGCCGTCGGCAAGGCCGGCCGGGATGGTGATCGAGAGGCGCTGGCAGTCTTCGCTGCCGGGAAGCTCACCGTAGCGGGTTCCGAGGATGTCGTCGAGGAACGGCACCGGGCCCTGCGGGCACGCGGGGGAGAGCGAGGTTGCGGCCAGGACTTCGGTCCAGTCGGGTGCACTGGCCGGCGGCTGGAAGCGGCCCGCCGTGGCGTACGGGATTCCCGTGGCGCGCACGACGTCGCCGTCGCGCCAGCCGCTGACCGGCCCGCAGGGCGGACTGAAGCACGGAGGATTGAAGGCAGGAACGTCACTCATAAGGCAACGATTTCACGGAAGGCTGGCACACTCCTGAGAACGACGACGGCGGGTGCCGGGTTCCCGTGCTCCCCGCCAGAGCGCGAGCGGACACTTGAGGCCCCGGAATCCGCAGATTCCAGGGCCTCAAGTGTCCGTTCGCGCTAATGCGCGGCGATGGCGTAACTAGTGTGCTGCCGGAACGTAGCGCTTGATGGAAGCTTCCAGCTCGGCTTCGGCAGCGGCGCGGTCGCCCCAGCCTTCAGCCTTGACCCACTTGCCCGGCTCCAGGTCCTTGTAGCGGGTGAAGAAGTGCTCGATTTCCTTGATCAGGTATTCGCTGACGTCGCTGACCTCTTTGATGTGGTCGAAGCGGGCGTCGGTGGGAACGCAGAGGACCTTGGCGTCCCCGCCGCCGTCGTCGGTCATGTTGAACACGCCGATGGGGCGGGCTTCAACGATGACGCCCGGGTGCAGATCGAAGTCCTGCAGGAGCACCAGTGCGTCCAGCGGGTCGCCGTCTTCGCCGAGCGTGTTCTCGAAGAAACCGTAGTGGGTGGGGTACTGCATGGACGTAAACAGGACACGGTCCAGGCGGACGCGGCCGGTCTCGTGATCGACTTCGTACTTGACGCGTGATCCCTTGGGGATCTCGATGGTCACGTCATGCTTCATGGAATGCTCCTCGACTTCAGGGTGTTCGCGGCACACAGAATGACCAGCAAAAGGAGTGTCGGTGCCGCCGACTACTATTGAGGATATAGCGATAGGCCCAGGTTTCATGAACTAGTGGGGACATTTCAGGACTATAAGGACCAGCAGCAGCATGAAACGCATGATGAGCCACGTGGCCAGCCATCCCTGGGCCGCCATCATCAGGCGGCAACTGCCGCTCGCGCTGCTCACCATCCTGATTGTGGCGCTCGCCGTCCCCGCGGCCATGCTGATCGCCCCTGCCTTCACCGGGCGCGGCCCGGAGCCGGCAAACACTGAGTCTGCTGTTCCCGCCTGGCAGCAGGTCCCGCGGGACCTCTCCCTTCCGCAGGGAATCGCCCCCCTCAAGGACTCGGCTCCGGTGCCCTGGCCGGACGCCCTCGGCGCCCAGCTCAACACCACACTGCAGGCCGACGGCGGCGGGTCCTTTACCGGCGTGGTGCAGGACGCCGCCACCGGGCAGGTGCTGTTTGACCGCGGCGGTGCGGAAGCCCGGGTGCCCGCCTCCAACATGAAGCTCCTGACGGCCGCCGCCGCCGTCCGTGCCATCGGCCCGGACCAGCGCTTCAGCACCAAGGTTGTGTCCGGGGCTGAGCCGGAGTCGGTGGTTCTCACCGGCGGCGGCGACGTCCTGCTGGGTGCGGGGGAGTCGTCCCGGGACGGCGTGCTGGGCCACGCCGGACTGGCCACGCTGGCCCAGCTCACGGTCAAGGCCCTGCAGGAAAGCGGCGTCAAGGGCCCGGTGCAGGTACGGCTGGACGATTCCTTGTTCACCGGTCCGGCGCTGAACCCGACGTGGAGTCCGGACGATGTGGCAGCCGGCGAGACCGCACCCCTGTTCCCGCTCGCCCTCAATTCGGCCAGATACGACCCCGCAGTGACCACCGGACCGCGTCCGCAGGACGCCGCCATGACAGCGGCAGAGGCGTTCTCCGCCCAGCTCACGACGGCGGCCGCCGCCGCCGGGCTGTCCGTCACGCCCGGCGTCGTGCGTGGCCAGGCACCGGAAAGCAGCAAGGTGCTGGCCGAGGTCCAGTCCGCCACGCTCCGCCAGCAGGTGGACCTGATGCTTCAGACCTCGGACAACTACCTCGCCGAGGTGCTGGGCCGGCTGGCGGCCGTCGCCGCCGGACAGCCCGGCAGCAATGACGGCGCCACGGCCGCGGTGTTCAAACAGGTGCAGGACCTCGGAATCCCCACGGACGGCCTTCGCGTGGCCGACGTCTCGGGGCTGTCGCTGGGCAACCAGGTCTCGGCCGGGCAACTGGCCGAGATCGTCCGGGCCATCACCTCCGGCACGGACCCCAGCCTGCGGGCGGCCATCGGCGGCTTCCCCGTGGCCGGCCTGACCGGAACCCTGGGCAGCAGGTACACCGACGCATCGACGGAGCGCGGTGCCGGGCTGGTCCGGGCCAAAACCGGAACCCTGAATTCCGTGATCGCCCTGAGCGGCTACGTGGTGGACGCCGACGGGCGCCTCCTGGTGTTCTCCTTTATAGGAAACGGGCTGCAGCCCGGCGCTGCGGGCAACCGGACCGCGCTGGACCGCACGGCGTCGGCCCTGGCTTCCTGCGGGTGCCGCTAGTTTTCTGAAGCGGAACTCAGCCGCACTCCGGTTCCGGGTGATGCCTCCGCAGCCCCAAACGCGGCGGTGCCCAGCAGCGCAGCCATCAGCACAGCCGACAGGACGGACCTCCAGCCGGTGCTCTTACCCAGGCTCAGCGGCGGGATCGGACGGTACGCAATCATCGGACTCTCCTTGGTGGTGTGGACTTCGGTACCAACTCTGGTCCGGAACATTTGTGTTCCTCTGTTCCGATCCTGTGCCCTGCCTGTGCGTTGAACCCGTTCGCCGGTCAGCGAACTTAAGGCGTAACCGCAGGGTGCTGTGATCTGATGGACGCTATGGAGTCAACTGCAGGCGATTCATCAGCACAGGCCCAGGCACTGATCAACTGGGAGCTCGCAGCGTCAACAGCCGCGCGGCTGGCTCCCGCGGGCCCCGCGCTGGGGTCCGCCGAAATCGGGGCGGCCGTGGAGAACCTGCGCCTCATGGCGGACATTTCCGTGCCGCACGTCCACGACATCACCGGGCTGGAGGCGGCACGGGACCTCCGTGATTCGTCCGTGCTGGTGGTGGACCGCGCTTCCTGGGCCAAGGCCAACACCCAGAGCTTTGCCGTCATGCTGAAACCGGCCATGGAAAAGATGCTCGAAGGCCGGCGCGGAACCATGAGCCCCGGTGCCGCATCCGTGAGCGGAGCCATCACCGGAAGCCAGCTGGGCGCCGTGCTCGCCTTCCTCTCCAGCAAGGTCCTGGGCCAGTACGATCCTTTCTCGGCGCTCGCCGAGGACTCCACCGCCCCCGCCGCCGGGCGCCTGCTGCTGGTGGCGCCGAACATCGTCCAGGTGGAGCGCGAACTCAACGTTGCCCCCGAGGATTTCCGGCTGTGGGTCTGCCTGCACGAACAGACCCACCGCGTCCAGTTCGCCGCCGCGCCCTGGCTCCGCCACCACATGCTCAACGAAATCGACAATCTCAGCGAACACCTGCTGGGCAACGTGGACACGCTCCTCGAACGAGCATCGGCCGCGGCCCGGTCGCTGAAGGACCGCACGGCCGCCGGAACAGCGCCCGGCCGCGGCGCCATCCTGGACCTGCTGCAGGACCCGGAGGAAAAAGCTTCCCTCTCGCACCTGACTGCCGTGATGAGCCTGCTGGAGGGCCACGCCAACGTGGTGATGGACGCCGTGGATTCCAGCATCGTCCCGTCCGTCAAGACCATCCGGCAACGCTTCAACGCCCGTGGCAAGGACCGCGGCGTCGTGGAGAAGTTCATCCGCGGCCTGCTGGGCCTCGATGCCAAGATGCGGCAGTACACGGACGGCGCCAAGTTTGTCCGCGCCGTGGTGGACGTCGCCGGCATGGACGGCTTCAACCGGGTCTGGGAATCCGCCGGGAACCTGCCCACCGAACCGGAAATCCATGACGCCAAGCTCTGGCTCGAGCGGATGGGGCTCTAGTTGTCCCAACCCGCAACCGGACGACGGCGTCCCGGCCGGCTGTCGCCCGTCGTCGGCAAGGCGCGCAAAATGTTGCAGAACGCCCTGGCCGACGCCGGCTACCCCGGCCGGGTGCTCGTCGCCTGCAGCGGCGGCCCGGACTCCCTGGCCCTGGCCGCCGTCGCGTCCTACTTCGGGCGCCGCGGCCACGTGGACGGGCACCCCGTATCGGTGGGCGCCGTCGTCGTGGACCATCAGCTGCAGCCCGGCTCAGCCGGCGTTGCCGCCCAGACCGCAGACATCCTCCGGGGCCTGGGACTCTCTCCCGTGGACATCCGGCGGGTTGACGTCGCGTCCACCGGGATCGGCCCCGAAGCCGCTGCGCGGGACGCCCGGCACGCCGCCCTGGAGGAAGCCGCCGCCCAGGCCGGTGCCGGCGCGATCCTCCTCGGCCACACCCTGGATGACCAGGCGGAACAGGTGCTGCTGGGACTGGCCCGGGGCTCCGGAACACGCTCGCTCGCGGGAATGCGGCCGGTCCGCGGACTCCTGCTCCGGCCTTTCCTGGGCCTCCGCCGTGCCGACACCCTGGAGATCTGCGCCGTCGAAGGCCTGGACCCGTGGCACGATCCGAGCAATGCCGATCCGTCCTTTGCACGGTCAAGGACGCGGGTGGAGGTCCTTCCGATGCTGGAGGAAAAACTTGGTCCCGGCGTCGCGGAGTCCCTCGCCCGGACGGCGGCCATCCTGCAGCTGGACGCCGATTACCTCGACGACGTGGCGAACAGCACTTATGGGCAACTGGCCGAGCAATCCGGCGACGAAGTCAGCCTGCCTGAGAAAGCCCTGGGCGAGCTGGCCCCCGCCATCCGGTTCCGGGTGATCGCGAAGGCGGCCGCCGCCGTCGGGGGCCAGCAACCAAGCTATCAACGGCTGCTCGCCGCGGAAGCGCTCCTGCGCCGGCAGGGCTCCGCCGGTCCCGTGGAACTTCCCGGCGGCGTGAGTGCCTACCGGCTTTCCCTAGCGCAGATCCTCGCCGGCGAAGGGCAGAATCAGCTGGCCGGGGCGCAGGACGCTCCCAACGGCGGTCCCCGCGAAGCCGCCCGCTGTGGGAAGCTAGTATTCCGGCTTCACAAGCCGCCCCAAAAATAGTCGCACCCGCATCTACACAGGAGCCATTGGTGGATTCAAACGACGTCCAGGCAGACCTCAAGCACGTTCTCTACACCAAGGATCAGATCCAGCAGCGGATTACCGAGCTCGCTGCCGAGATCGACAAGGACTACGAGGGCCGGGAGCTCCTCATCGTCGGCGTTTTGAAGGGCGCGGTGATGGTCATGGCGGACCTGGCGCGGGCACTTCACAGCCACGTTTCCATGGACTGGATGGCAGTTTCCTCCTACGGTTCCGGCACCCAGTCATCCGGTGTGGTGCGGATCCTGAAGGACCTCGACACGGACCTGATGGGCAAGGACGTGCTGATCGTTGAAGACATCATCGATTCCGGCCTGACGCTGTCCTGGCTCAAGACCAACCTGGAATCCCGCGGCACCGCCTCTGTGGAAATCTGCACCGCCTTCCGCAAGCCCACGGCCGCGAAGGTCCAGATCGACGTCAAGTACGTCGGCTACGACATCCCCAACGAGTTCGTGGTGGGCTACGGCCTGGACTACGCCGAGAAATACCGCAACCTGGACTTCGTGGGCACCCTGGCCCCCCACGTCTACGAGTAGGCACACTCCCCGGGATCCCTCCCGGCCGGCTGGGCCCGAAAAGGCCGCGGCCATGCACCGCTACGCCTAGAGGGAACTTTTGCCCTACACCGTGCGTGATTCACTCCGAACGGTGTATAGCTAGAAGCTGACGCAGCACCACACGCGCGCAGACCAGTCGCCGTGCAGCACTACCAGGAGGGACGGGGCCAGCCCCCGATCAGATGAAAGCTAAGAGTTTCTTCAAGGGCCCGGGCATCTGGATCGTAGTTGTGGTCGGAATGCTCCTGCTGGCCTTTGCCACGCTCGCCCCCGGCGGGGCTACCCGGATCGACACCAAGCCGGGCCTCGAGCTTCTTGCAGACAGCGGCAAGGTGGAACAGGCCAAGATCTTCGACGCGGAAAACCGCGTGGACCTGGTCCTCAAGGACAACCTGGTCATCGACGGCCAGGACAAGGGCAAGAACGTCCAGTTCTTCTTCGTCAACGCCCGCGCCGCGGACGTGGTCAAGGCAGTCACCGACGCCAACCCCTCAAGCGGTTTCACTGACCAGCCGATCGAAAACAACTGGTTCTCCGGCCTGTTCTCCCTCCTGATTCCGGTACTGCTGCTGGGTGTCCTCTTCTGGTTCCTGCTTTCCCGCATGCAGGGCGGCGGATCCAAGATCATGCAGTTCGGCAAGTCCAAGGCCAAGCTGGTCAACAAGGACATGCCCCAGGTGACCTTCAGCGACGTCGCCGGTGCCGACGAAGCCGTCGAAGAGCTCCAGGAAATCAAGGAATTCCTCCAGGAACCGGCCAAGTTCCAGGCCGTGGGTGCCAAGATCCCCAAGGGCGTGCTGCTCTACGGCCCTCCGGGCACCGGCAAGACCCTGCTGGCCCGTGCCGTCGCCGGTGAAGCGGGCGTGCCGTTCTTCTCCATCTCCGGTTCCGACTTCGTCGAAATGTTCGTCGGCGTGGGCGCGTCCCGTGTCCGCGACCTCTTCGAGCAGGCCAAGGCCAGCTCGCCCGCCATCATCTTCGTGGACGAGATCGACGCCGTCGGCCGCCACCGCGGCGCCGGCATCGGCGGCGGCAACGACGAACGCGAGCAGACCCTCAACCAGCTGCTGGTTGAAATGGACGGCTTCGACGTCAAGACCAACGTTATCCTGATCGCCGCCACCAACCGTCCTGACGTGCTGGACCCGGCCCTGCTGCGCCCCGGCCGCTTCGACCGCCAGATCACCGTTGAGGCACCCGACCTCGTGGGCCGCGACCAGATCCTGCAGGTGCACGCCAAGGGCAAGCCGATGGCTCCCGGCGTCGACCTGAAGGCCGTCGCCAAGAAGACCCCCGGCTACACCGGCGCCGACCTCGCCAACGTCCTCAACGAAGCCGCCCTGCTGACGGCCCGCTCCAACGCCAACCTGATTGACGACCGCGCCCTCGATGAAGCCATTGACCGCGTTATGGCCGGCCCGCAGAAGCGCAGCCGCGTCATGAAGGAACACGAGCGGAAGATCACCGCCTACCACGAAGGCGGACACGCCCTGGTGGCAGCCGCCCTGCGGAACTCCGCCCCGGTCACCAAGATCACCATCCTGCCCCGCGGCCGCGCCCTGGGCTACACGATGGTGGTCCCGGAGAACGACAAGTACTCCATTACCCGCAACGAACTGCTGGACCAGATGGCCTATGCGATGGGCGGCCGCGTGGCCGAGGAAATCGTCTTCCACGATCCGTCCACCGGCGCCTCCAACGACATTGAGAAGGCCACCGGAACGGCCCGCAAGATGGTCACGGAGTTCGGCATGAGCGAACGCGTCGGCGCCGTCCGCCTCGGACAGGGCGGCGGGGAGCCGTTCCTGGGCCGCGACGCCGGCCACGAGCGCAACTACTCGGACCAGATCGCCTACATTGTGGACGAGGAAGTGCGCCGCCTGATCGACCAGGCGCACGACGAGGCCTACGCGATCCTCACCGAGAACCGCGACATCCTCGATTCCCTGGCCCTTGAGCTCCTGGAGCGGGAAACCCTCAACCAGGCCGAGATCGCCCACGTCTTCCGGGATATCCGCAAGCGCGACTTCCGCGAAGTCTGGCTCTCCAAGGAATCCCGGCCGGTGCAGACCGCCGGTCCCGTGGAATCCCGCCTCGAAAAGGCCGAACGTGAAGCCCAGGAAGAAGCCAAGGAAGCACGCCTGGAAGAGCCGCTGGACGCCCAGCCGCCCCACCCCCAGGGCGTGTCAAGCCAGGAGACCTTCGGCGGCGGTGTTACGGACGTCGGCGCCGACGGACCGCATCACGGCTAAGCTTCTGCTGTGAATCATTTCGACGACGACGACGTTTCCGGCTCCGCCAACCCCTCGACTGCAGACCATTCGCGGCATGGGGGAGGCACCAAGGTGGACCGCCCCAGGATCGAGGCGGCGGTCCGGGAAATCCTGCTGGCCATCGGGGAAGACCCGGACCGCGGCGGGCTGCTGGACACTCCCAAAAGGGTGGCCAAGGCCTATGCGGAAATGTTCGCCGGCCTGCACCACGACCCCGCGGAAATCCTGGCCACCACCTTTGACCTGGACCACGAGGAGCTGGTCCTGGTCAAGGACATTCCGTTCTACTCCACCTGCGAGCACCACCTGGTGCCGTTCCACGGGGTGGCGCACGTGGGCTACATTCCCTCACACGACGGCAAAGTCACCGGGCTGAGCAAGCTCGCCAGGCTGGTGGACATGTTCGCCAAGCGCCCGCAGGTGCAGGAACGGCTGACCACCCAGATCGTCGAAGCACTGGTGACGCACCTGAAGCCGCGGGGCGCGATCGTGGTCGTTGAGTGCGAACACCTCTGCATGTCCATGCGCGGCATCCGCAAGCCCGGTGCCAAGACCGTCACCAGTGCCGTGCGCGGTCAACTGCATGACCCGGCCACCCGCGCCGAAGCCATGAGCCTCATACTCGGAAGGTAATAAAACAGACTATGGACTCCCTCGCTGCTGCCCCTGGAACCGGACCCGCAACAAACCCCTTGCCCATCCTGCGTAAACCGCGGCCGGCAGCCAAGTTTGAAGATCTCCCCACGGACCGCACGCTGGTGATGGGCATCCTGAACGTCACCCCGGATTCCTTCAGCGACGGCGGTACGCATCCGACGCCGGACACGGCCATCGCTGCGGGCCTCCGGATGTTCTACGCCGGAGCCGACATCATCGACATCGGCGGCGAATCCACCCGCCCCGGCGCTGAGGAAGTCAGCCCGGAAGAGGAGCAGCGCCGCGTCCTGCCGGTGGTCGAGGCCATGGTCAAGGCCGGCGCCCTGGTCAGCATCGACACCACCCATGCGTCAACGGCAGCCGCTGCCCTCAAGGCCGGCGCCGCCATCATCAACGACGTTTCCGGGCTGACGATGGAGCCGGAGATGGCTGAACTGGCTGCCCGGACCGGCGTCCCGTACGTGCTGACCCACCGCCGCGGCGATGCCAAGACCATGACCTCCCTCGCGGAATACGGCAACGTGGCAGAGGAAGTCGCGGCTGAACTGGTGGGCGTGCGGGACAAGCTGTACGCGGCCGGGGTGGCGCCGGAACAGATCATCGTGGACCCGGGGCTGGGCTTCTCCAAGAACGATGTCCAGAACTGGGAGCTCCTGCGGAACATGGGACCGCTGGAGGCCCTCGGCCACAGGATCCTGGTGGGAGCTTCGCGCAAGCGCTTCCTTGGCACGCTGCTGACCGTGGCTGGCAAGGCCGCCGCTCCCCAGGAACGGGACCACGCCACCGCCGCCATCACGGCGATCAGCGCCGCCCGCGGCGCATGGGCTGTGCGCGTGCACGACGTCGAACCCAGCCTTGACGCCGTCAAGGTTGCCGCCCGGATGTCCGCCGCACCGCTCGGCGACTCCAGACCCACCAACTAGGCAGCCACGATGGACACAATCACGCTGAGCGGTGTTACCGCCGTCGGCCATCACGGGGTGTTCGATTTCGAACGCCGCGACGGCCAGCCGTTCATCGTTGATGCGGTGCTGCACCTGGATTTCAGCAAGGCCGCCGCCTCGGACGACGTCCTGGACACCGCCCACTACGGCGAGGTGGCCGAGCGGATCAAGCACTGGATCACCGGCGAGCCGCTGAACCTGATCGAGGCCCTGGCCGTGCGCATCGCCGAAGACCTGCTGCAGGAATTCCCGCTGGCCGCCGTCGACATCACGGTGCACAAGCCCAAGGCGCCCATCGAAGTTGAGTTCGGCGACGTCTCCGTCAGCGTGCATCGGCGGCGCTCATGAACCCGCCGTACTCGAACAACCCTTATGTCCGGGCCGTCCTGGCCCTGGGCAGCAACCTGGGGGAGCGGAACGACACCCTTTCCAGCGCGGTCGCGGACCTGGTGGACCGGCCCGAAGTGCGGCTGACCGCGGTGTCCCCGGTGGTGCAGACCAAAGCCGTCGGCGGGCCGGAAGGCCAGCCGGACTTCCTGAACATGGTGATCACGGTAGAGACCTCGCTGCCGCCGTCGGAACTGCTGCGCCACTGCCAGGCCGTGGAAAACAAGCACCACAGGGTGCGCGAAGTCCGGTGGGGTCCGCGGACCCTGGACGTGGACATCATCACCTACGGGGACCTGGTGAGCGCGGATCCCGCCCTGACCCTGCCCCATCCGCGGGCTGCCGAGCGTGCGTTTGTGCTGTATCCGTGGTCGCTGATCGACCCGTCGGCGGAGCTCAACGGTGTCCGCGTGGGTGAGTTGGCGGCCCGCGCCGCCGACTTTCCCGATCTTGCCCCCTTCGACGGTTTCGGGGACTTCGACGGCCTTCCCACCGCGGGAGCAGTGGAATAGGCCGTGAAACCCGTCAACCCCTTCCTGCTGATCGTCGTCGGGCTGATCCTCGCCATCGCCGGCTGGTTTGCGACCGTCATGACCACCCGCTACGGCCTGGCCACCCCGGTGCTGCCCCAGACCGGCCTGGTGACCATGGGCGTGATCGTGGCACTCACGCTGGTGCTCGGAATCCGCGTCCTGCGCTGGCGGAACGGCAACAAGAAGAAAATGCTCAACCCCATCCTGGCCGCCTGGACGCTGGTCCTCGCCCAGGCCTGCGCGTACACCGGGGCCGTGCTCCTGGGCTGGCACGCGGGAATCTTCCTGGACCTGCTGAGGCTCTGGAACCTGCGCAGCGACCAGGGAATCACCTGGCTGGCGCTTTCCATGGCCGGCGGCGGACTTGCGATGATCATCGTCGGGCTGGTGGTGGAACGCTTCTGCCGGATCCCGCCCGAAGACGGCGACGCCGACGGCGCGCCGGGATCGCCCGGAAGAGGCGCCCGCAAGCCCAAGGGGGAGGGCGAATATGCGTACCGAGGCGATTGATCCGCCGGGGATCTCCTGGCTCCGCGTTTCACCCAAATACGTCACCGTCCGCCTGGTTGAATGGGCGGTCGGCAACCTCATCGCCGTGGGATTGCTCTCACTGCCGATCGTCTTCACCCTGGCGGGCTGGTGGGTGTGGCTTCCGCTCTGGCTGGCCATCACGGTTCCGGCCGTCATGCTGCTGCTGGCCGTCTGGCGGCTGCTGCTGATACCGCGCCAGGTGCGCGCCATCGGGTATGCCGAGCGCGACGATGATCTGCTGATCCGCAGCGGCATCTTTTTCCAGCGCACCCTGGTGGTTCCCTACGGCCGGATGCAGTACGTCGACATCGGCGTAGGTCCCGTGGAACGCGCCCTCGGGCTCTGCACGCTGAAGCTGCACACCGCGTCCGCCGGCACCAACGCTGAAATCCCGGGCCTGCCTGCCGACGAGGGGGCACGGCTCCGCGAGCAGCTTTCCGCCCGGGGCGCTGCACGGCTGGCCGGGCTGTGACCCCAGGCTACGCCGCGACCCCTGAGGGTCCCGTGGCCACCGAGGGGCCCGGGCAGGTTTCCGGGAAGCCCGACGGCGAGTGGCTGAGGGTACACCCTGCGTCGCCGTTCATCCGGGGCTGGGTAGCGCTTGCCGCCATCGGCTACTTCTTCGGCCGCGACACTTTTGAGCGGCTCCTGCAGGGCCGGCCCCTGATGGATGACATGTTTGCCGGGCGCGTGCCGTTCCTGGTCGCCGGCGGCGGGCTGGTCCTGCTGTTGTCCGTACTCGGGTTCATCATGACCTGGTACTTCACCCGCTACCAGGTGGCCGAAGGCTATGTCCGGGTGAACACCGGCTTCCTGTTCAAGCAGCAGCGGCAGGCCAGGCTGGACCGCGTGCAGGCCATCGACATCGTGCAGCCCCTCCTGGCCCGGGTCTTCGGCCTTGCCGAGCTCAAATTCGAGGTGGCCGATGCCGGCGAATCGGCGGTCCGCCTGGCCTACCTCCGCATCGACGACGCCCGCCAGCTGCGGGCCACCATCCTGGCCCGCGCGGCCGGGCTGGAACCCGACCCCGAGCGGCCGGAAGCAGCCCTGCCGGAGGCGCCGGAATTCCCGGTCCTGGCCGTCCCGCCGTCGCGCCTTGTCGGTTCGCTGCTCCTGAGCGAGCAGAGCTTCTTCGTGGTGCTGGGCGCGGTGGCGTCCGTGGTGCTCTCAACCATCACCGACAACCGCAGCTTCTACTTCTACCTGATCCCTGCCGTCCTTGGCCTGGCCGCCGCCTACTGGGGGTCCTTCAACAAGGGCTATAACTTCACCGCCGCCATTTCGCCCGACGGCATCCGGCTCCGCTACGGGCTGCTGGACACGCAGGCGCAGACCCTTCCGCCGGGCAGGATCCAGGCCCTGAAAGTGACGCAGCCGCCGCTGTGGCGGATCTTCGGCTGGTACCGGATGCAGGTGAACGTGGCCGGCTACGGCGGCCCCGGCAGCAACGGCGAGGCCGCCTCACGCACCACGATCCTCCCGGTGGGAGTCCTGGCGGACGTCATGAGGATGCTCTCCCTGGTGCTCCCCGATCCCGGAACAGCGGACCCTGCCCGCGTCTTTGGCGCCGGCCTGACCGGCCTTGCCCCCGCGGGAGCGGCCTCCGGTGCGGAGACTCCCGCGGGAGTGTCTTCCGGCGGGGCGCCCGACGGCGGGTTCGTCACCAGCCCGCGCCGCGTGCGGCTGCTGGCTCCCCTGGGCTGGCGCCGCAACGGCTTCGCCGCCACGGATACGGCGCTGCTTATCCGTTCCGGCCGGCTGTGGCGCGAGCTCGTGGTGGTTCCGCACCAGCGCACACAGTCGATGGCCCTGCACCAGGGGCCGCTGGCGCGGCGATTCCGGGTGGCGGACCTGGTCCTGCACACCACGGCCGGTCCGGTATCGCCCCGGGTCATCCAGGCCGGACTGGACGAAGCCCGGGCCCTGTTCGATGCCCAGGCAGCCCGCGCACGGGAAGCCCGCAAACGCCAGACCAGCGAGCAGTGGCTCGCGCAGGTCGCGCCGGAGGCGACGGCGGACCGGCACACTCCCGACCACCCCCAGAACCACGAGGAAGGCCCGCAACATGGCTAAGCCAGGACGCCTCGGCATCGGAATCATCGGTGCAGGCAAAGTCGGAGCCGTGCTCGGTGCAGCACTCCGCGCGGCCGAGCACGCCGTCGTCGGGGTTTCCGCCGTCTCCGACGCAAGCCGCGAACGCGCCGAAACCCTGCTGCCCGGCGTGCCGGTACTCGACGTGCAGGACATCGTGGAACGGTCCGAACTGGTGCTGCTCGCCGTTCCGGACGATGCCCTCGGCGACCTCGTGCAGGGACTCGCGAAGCTGGGTGCCTGGCAGCCCGGACAACTCGTGGCCCACACCTCGGGCCGCTTCGGCGTTGGCATCCTGCATCCGGTGCGGGCAGCCGGTGCCATCCCGCTCGCGCTGCACCCCGCCATGACCTTCACCGGCATGAGCCTGGACCTCACCCGGCTCCTGGACTGCACCTTCGGAGTCACGGCGGACGCCGCGATGCTGCCCATCGCGCAGGCCCTGGTGGTGGAGATGGGTGCCGAACCGGTGGCCATTGCCGAGGGCGACCGTACCCAGTACCACGCGGCCCTGGCGCACGGCTCCAACCACATGGTCACCCTGGTTGCCCAGGCCTCCCAGCTGCTGCGCGAAGTGGGCGTCGAATCCCCAGAACGCATGCTGGGCCCGCTGCTGCGGGCAACGCTGGAGAATGCACTTGCCTCCGGCGAGGCAGCCCTCACCGGGCCGGTGGCCCGGGGCGACGTGGGCACGGTTGCCGCGCACGCGGAGGCCCTGCGCGAACACGACGCCGGTGCAGGCGGCGATATTCTCGAGGCATACCTGGCCATGGCGCGGGCCACCGCCCACCGCGCCGGGAGCCGGGGGCTGCTGAAGCCCGACCAGCTGGACGCGATCCGGAAAGCACTGGCCGGGGAAGACGGTCTGGATGACAACGGGCCGGACAACGACGGGCCGGACAACGACGGGCCGCAGGCCACTGGAGGTAACTGACTTGGCGATCAAACTCGTGACCACGGCGGCGCAGCTGCGCGCCGAAAGCGCCCGGCTGCTGACGGAGAAACAGGGTTCGTCGCAGGGCCTCGTTCCCACGATGGGCGCCCTGCACGAAGGCCACGCGAAGCTGGCGCGCACCGCCGTCGAACAAAACGACGTGGTGGTGGCCAGCATCTTCGTCAACCCGCTGCAGTTCGGCGAGGCCGTGGACCTGGACCGCTACCCCCGGACCCTGGAGGCGGACATGGAGCTCCTGGACGCCGAGGGCGTGGACCTGGTGTTCGCGCCGTCCGTGGAGGAGGTCTACCCCGGCGGCGAACCCCTCGTCCGCGTGACGGCAGGACGCCTTGCCGGGAAATGGGAGGGTGCGTCCCGGCCGGGCCACTTCGACGGCGCACTCACAGTGGTGGCCAAGCTGCTGCACTACGGGATCCCGGGGACCGGACTGCCCGGCGGAGGCGCGTTCGTGACCGGCGCCGGCGCGGGACTGCCCGCGTACCGCGCCTACTTCGGCCAGAAGGACGCCCAGCAGCTGGCGCTGGTGCGTCGCATGGTGGCGGACCTGAACTTCCCGGTGGAGATCGTGGCCGTGCCGACTGTCCGTTCCGCCGACGGCCTGGCCCTGAGCAGCCGGAACAGGTTCCTGTCCGCGGAGGAACGCGAAGCCGCCCTGGTCCTCTCCCGTGCGCTGCGGCTCCTCGAAGAGCGGGCCAACGCCCACGAACCGCTCGACCTGGAATCCGCCCAGGCCCTGGTGGAATCACAGCCCCTCGTGGGACTGGACTACTTCGACGTGGTGGACCCGGACACCCTCGAACCCCTGGCGGAGAACTGCAAGGAGACACCGTTCCGCGGCGAGGGCCTGGCCATCATCGCGGCGAAGGTGGGCCCGGTCCGGCTGATTGACAACGTGCCCCTCAGCTCCTGAACTTTTTTCCAATGACGGGAATTACCCCGAGGGATACACTGTTGGAATCTGCAGCGACGAAGCTCGCCGGAAACCACTTCACATCTCCCTGAGGGAATCCCCATGTCTACAGACGTCTCTTCCAACGCCCACGGCGACCCCGTGGCCCCCGCCGCGCCAGCGTCTGAGACGGTAACGGCGACCGGCCCGGCGAAGATGTCCCGCGAGTCGGTCACCATCATCGTCACACTGCTCGTTGCCACCTTCGTGGTCATCCTCAACGAGACCATCATGAACGTCGCCCTCCAGCGGCTCATGGTGGACCTTGGTGTCGATGCGCCTACGGTGCAGTGGCTGTCCACGGGCTTTATGCTCACCATGGCCGTGGTCATTCCCACCACCGGATTCATCCTGCAGCGGCTGTCCACCAGGGCGGTCTTCATGCTGGCCATGGGGCTGTTTTCGGGCGGCACGCTACTGGCGGCGCTTGCTCCGGGATTCGAAGTCCTCCTGCTGGCACGCATCGTGCAGGCCGGCGGCACCGCCATCATGCTTCCGCTCCTGATGACCACCATCCTGACGCTGGTCCCCATCGAACGGCGCGGCGCCGTGATGGGCAACGTCAGCATCGCCATTTCGGTGGCCCCGGCCATGGGCCCCACCGTGTCCGGGCTGATCCTCGAGCACTTCACGTGGCGCTTTATGTTCGTGTTCGTCCTCCCCATCGCCCTGGCCGCCTTCGCCATCGGAGCCCGCTACCTCACCAACATCGGCGAATCCGAGAAGACCCGGCTGGACATCCTTTCCGTCCTGCTGACCGTGCCTGCCTTCGGCGGCCTGGTGTACGGGCTTAGCCAGGTCGGCGGAGGCCACGGCGGGCAAAGCGGCCCCGGAACGCCAGCCCTGGCCGCGCTGGCAATTGGCCTGGTGGCCATGACGGCGTTCGTCTTCCGCCAGCTGAAGCTGCAGAAGTCGGAGGGCCCGCTGCTGGACCTGCGCGCATTCAACTTCCGCATGTTCACGGTGTCCGTGCTGCTCCTGGTAGTGGCCATGATCGCACTGTTCGGCGCCGTCATCCTGCTGCCGCTGTACCTTCAGGAAATCCGCGGGCTGAAGTCCCTGGAGACCGGCCTGGCCCTGCTGCCCGGCGGCCTGGCCATGGGCCTTCTGGGCCCGTTCATCGGCCGGCTTTTCGACAAGGTCGGACCCCTTCCCCTGACCGTCACCGGCTCCGTCATGATGGTGCTGTCCCTGTGGCAGTTCTCCATGCTGAACGCGGAAACAGCCGTCTGGTGGATTGTGATGCTGCACGTGGTCCTCAGCCTGGGCCTGGCGCTGCTGTTCACCCCGGCGTTCACCACCGGACTCAACCCGCTGCCGCCGCACCTCTACTCGCACGGCTCGGCCATCATGAGCACCCTGCAGCAGGTTGCCGGTGCGGCCGGAACCGCGCTCCTGGTCTCGATCTACGCCGTCGTGTCGGCAGGATCGGGCATCGTCGCAGGCATGCACGCAGCGTTCCTGACGGCGGCAATCATCGCCGTCGCCGCCGTCGTGCTTTCCGCCATGATGCGCAAGACCGCCGGTGCGGAGCACCCGGTGCCGGCGGCGCACTAACGTCCCATTAAGCGCGAACGGACAGTTGGGGCCCCACAGAGCGGGCCCCAACTGTCCGTTCGCGCTGTGTGCGGTAAACCGGCGTCAGCCGGCGAAGAACTCGCTGAGTTCGCTGATCAGCTTGTCGGGGGCCCGGTTGACGCCGTCGTGGCCCGCGCCGGGCAGGATGGTGTAGCTCGACCCGGACAGGACGTCGTGGATCTGGCCGCAGGCGATGCCGAAGTAGGCGGGGCTCTTTTCGCCCACGATGATCAGGGTCTCAAGCGGTAGGGCCAGGAACGGCTCGGCCGGCATGTCGGCGGCGATGATGGCCTTGATCTCGCGCACCCCGGTCTTCATCAGCTCGCGCTGCTGCTTGCCGATGGGCGTTCCGGCGGTGAGCTTGTTGGCCAGCGTGAGCATTGAGAGCGGCATCCGGGAGGACAAAGCCCCTCCCGTTTCGAGTCCCCGGACCAGCACGGCGAGGGCGCGGTCGTCGTCGCCGGCAGCGGTGGCGCGTTCGTATTCGGCGATCCAGTCAGCTTTCACGCTGTGGTTCACGGAGACGGCGGGATCGTAGACGGCGAGCCGTTCCACCGGCAGCGTGCGGGCCGCGTGCAGAGCCACGGCGCCGCCGAAGCTGTGGCCGAAAACGTCGGTGCTCGCCGTGTGCCTCATTACGGTGTCCAGGTCGCGGATGTCCACGTCCAGGGTGTAGTCCTCGGGCTGCGGTGACGATTCGCCGCGGCCGCGCCGGTTGAACGTGTGCACGGGCCGGCCCAGCGAAGCACTGAGTTTCTGGGCAAAGCGCGTGTAGTCCGCGGCGGTGACCATGGAAGCCTGAACGACGACGACGCCCGAGCCCGCCGAAGCCAGCTCGGCCCCCGTGGTGTAAAGCTCCAGCGTTCCGCCGTCGGGTGTTTTGATGTTCTCGCGCGTCATGTTCCGAGCCTACCCGGGGCGGCAGGAACCGCGCAGCAGCTTCGGCCCGGCACGCAGTGCGTCAGCCCTTGTAATACGCGGAGATGTCCTCGACCAGTTCCTTGACGGCCGCGGGAATGGAGGCATGGACGCACTTGGGTGAAACCTGGAGGGCGCTGCCGGGCACCGCACGGTGCAGCAGTTCCGCCGTCACCTTGTAGTACCGGGGGCTCCTGGCTCCCACCATGAACCGGGTGTTCGGCGGCAGGACGGAGAAGTCGCGGACGTGGTCGGCCTCGTCGAACACCGCCTTCAGCTCGCCCACCCCGCTGGGCATGAGCTCCTTGAAGAGCCGGTTCACCTTGGTCCGCGACACCAGCGCCATCAGCCCGGCAAGGACCGGCTCCGGAATCCTGGCCAGCGCCGAGCTTGGCTGCATGCCCTTCTTGAGCTTGGCCAGGGCGTGCGGGACGTTTCCCTCATTGACTGAGCGTTCGAAACCCTCCAGCCAGGACGTATCCACGCTGCCGTCGATGTTCACGGCGGCGTCATAGACCGCAAGCTTGTCGGGCTGGTGGGCGGTGCCGATGAACTCCTGCACGGCGTTGAGCGCCACGGAGCCGCCCAGGCTGTGGCCGAAGAGGTTGCGCGCACCGGTGGCGTCCATGATGGTCCGGACGTCGGCAATCTCGGTGGCCATGGAGTAGTCCGCGGGCTGCGGCGTGGAATCACCGCGGCCGCGCCGGTCGTAGACGTCCACCGCCCAGCCGTCCCCGAGGCCCTTGGACAGCGCCTCGGAAAACGGCCGGTAGATCGAAGCCGTGAGGAAGGCTCCGCCGATCACCACCACACGGCGCTCGCCGGGGGCATCGACGGTCCCGTAACTGTACAAAGCCAGCCGTCCGCCGTCATGTGCGGGGATGACCTGCTGCTTGACTGTGCCCTCACGGGCGCGGGTTTCCTTCACCGGCCCATCCTAAAACGGTTGCCCGGCGGAATCCCGGCGGCGCGGAGGCGCTGAAGCCGCAACCCGGCGTCGTCGGCCAGGAACCGCGCGGCGGTGAGGGCAAGCCGGGCCCCCGGACGGAGCGGGCCTTCGTGCAGCTGCCCGGGAACGAGGGCGAAGTCGATCGCCTGGACTGACGCCGCGAGCTGGCGGCCGGTTTCGGCGAAGTACGCCGGGCTCCAGCCGCCGCTCAGCATCAGGGTGGGGGTGGTGATGCCGGCGAAATCCTCCAGCTCGGCGTCGGCCTGGAGCACGGCCCGCATTTCGACGACGGCGGTGGGCAGCAGCTGCCGCATTTCGGCGCCGAGGCGGGTCCGGGCGGACAGGATGCTCAGCATGCGCAGTGCGCCGAGGGGCAGTTTCGACACCGGCCCGGCGGTCTCCAGCCCCTGGACAAGATGGGCCCACGCCTGGTCGAGCTGCCCGGCCGCCATGGAGTGTTCGAGTTCCGGCCGCCACCGGCGGCTGAGGCTGCCGGAGAGGGAAACCGCGGCGTCGTACGTCACGAGCCGCCGGATGGACCCGGTCCGGGCCGCCTGCAGCGCCACGAACCCGCCGTAACTGTGGGCCACGACGTCGGCGGAGCCGGTTGTCCGCATGACGGCCCGGAGGTCGCTGACCTCCGTCGCCGCCGAATAGTCTTCGCGCTGCTCGGAGGAACCTCCCCGGCCGCGGCGGTTGTAGGTGTGCACCGGCCGCCCCAGCAGGCGGGCGAGCTTGAGCGCGAACGGCCGGTACAGCGCGTCGGTCACCAGGGTGCCGTGGATTACGACGACGCCGGGTTGCGCCGCGCCGTCCGCTGCGGGAAGTGCCGCTGCGGGAATTGCGGTGGCGGGAGCAGGACTGAAGGAGTGCACCTGAAGGTGACCCTCGCCGTCGTCCGTCCTGATCGTCCGAGTTTCCACAGCCCCGAGTCTATGCCCACCCCTCGAAGCGAAAACGCCCGGGGGAGGGGATCCCGGGCGGCCGGAAAACATGCCGGGGAACTCCCGGTAAACTTAGGGATTGTGACTTCCCAAAACACCCCCACCCCGACCAATGCTGCCGAACCGGCGGACGCCAGCGAACAGATGCGCATCCGCATGGAGAAGCGCGCCAAGCTGATTGAACGCGGCGTTGAGGCCTACCCGGTGGGTGTTGAACGCACGCATTCCCTGAGCGAAGTCCGGGAGAAGTACGCACACCTGCAGGCCGACGAGACCACCGGGGACACCGTGGGCGTCACCGGCCGCATCGTCTTCATCCGCAACACCGGCAAGCTGTGCTTCGCCACGCTCCAGGAGGGCGGCACGGACGGCAAGGGCACCCGCCTGCAGGCCATGCTGAGCCTGGCCAACGTGGGCGAGGAAGCCCTGGCCGAGTGGAAGGCCCTGGTTGACCTGGGCGACCACGTCTTCATCAAGGGCGAGGTCATTTCCTCCCGCCGCGGCGAGCTGTCCGTAATGGCGGACTCGTGGTCCATGGCGTCCAAAGCGCTGCGCCCGCTGCCCGTGCTGCACGCCGGCCTGAACGAGGAAACCCGCGTCCGCCAGCGTTACGTTGACCTGATGGTCCGCGACGAGGCCCGCGAAATGGTGTACACCCGCGCCGCGATCACCCGCTCCATCCGCGAGAGCCTGCACCGCCGCAACTACGTCGAGGTGGAAACCCCGATGCTGCAGCTGGTCCACGGCGGCGCCCTGGCCCGGCCGTTCGAGACCCACATGAACGCCTTCGACCAGAAGATGACCCTCCGCATCGCCACCGAGCTGTACCTCAAGCGCGCCGTGGTGGGCGGCATCGACCGCGTCTACGACATGGGCCGGGTGTTCCGCAACGAAGGCGTGGACTCCACACACAGCCCGGAATTCACCACGCTGGAATGCTACGAAGCCTGGGCCGACCAGTTCGTCATGGCGGACCGCATCAAGGAGATCATCCTCGACGCCGCCGACGCCGCCGGCGTGGGCCGCACCCTCCAGACCGAAGCCGGGGAGATCAACCTCGACGGCGAATGGAAGTGGCTGGCTGTCTACCCGGGGCTTTCCGAGGCCGTGGGCCAGGAAATCACGCCGGACACCACCGTGGAGGAACTGCGGGCCGTGGCGGCCAAGCACGACGTCAAGGTGGATCCCAAGTGGGACGCCGAAAAGCTGGCCGTTGAACTGTTCGGCGAAATCGTGGAACCCACGCTGCTGAACCCCACCTTCGTGTATGACTACCCGCCCTCCGCGCAGCCGCTCGCACGCCAGCACCGTGACGACGATCGCCTGATCGAGGCCTGGGACCTGATCATCGGCGGCATGGAGCGCGGCACGGCCTTCTCCGAGCTCATCGACCCCGTCATCCAGCGGGAGCGCCTCACCGAACAGTCCATGCACGCAGCCGCCGGTGATGTCGAGGCCATGCAGCTGGATGAAGACTTCCTCCGCGCGCTCGAGTACGGCGCTCCGCCCATGGGCGGCATCGGGCTGGGCATCGACCGCCTGGTGATGCTGTTCACCGGCGCAGGCATCCGCGAAACAATCCTCTTCCCGCTGCTGAAGCCCGAAGGGCACTGACCGTGGAGTACGTTGCAGTCCTCCTGCCGTCCCTTGTAGTCGGGTTGCTTTTCTGGTTTGCCATGAAGTCGATCTTCAATGCCGATAAGTCGGAGCGCCAGGCGGAAGCGCGCGCCCAGGCCGAAGCGGACGCCCGCTCGGCTGAAACCAATCAAGGCCCCAATGGCGCGCCGAATACCGGGACGAATGCCGGCAACGGGAACGGCACAAACTAATACTCCCGGTATATTCCTGCCCACCATTCACAGGAACCTTTTGGCGCTTTGACGCGTTGCCATAAACCGGGGGATACTTTTCACAGATACATCCTGCTTTTCTGCATACCCGTCCTTTCCAAAAGAGAGAATTTATATGGCACAGAAAGTAAAAATCATCCTTGTCGATGATCTGGATGGGGGAACCGCGGACGAAACTGTCCGATTTGGCCTTGACGGCGTCAGTTACGAAATTGACCTGTCGGGTGCCAATGCTGCAGAACTCCGCTCCTCCTTGGAGCGGTTTGTTTCCAGCGCCCGCAAGACGTCCACCGGCCGCGCCACCCGTACCAAGGTCTCAGGCGGCAGGAACCAGGACTCTGCACAGATTCGCCAGTGGGCCAGGGAGAACGGTTACGCGGTTAACAGCCGCGGCCGCATCCAGGCTGAAATTCAGGAAGCCTACCAGAAGGCAAATTCCTAGCACTGCCGCAGTTTTGCGTGGAAAATCAATGCCCCTGCCAATCGGCGGGGGCATTGCCTTTTGAATACCAGTGCCTGCCGGTGAAGCCGCCCGGGTAAAGCGGTGCCTGCTATTGCGCGGATATTGCGGCGGGGAACAAGGCAGTTACTAGGCGGGGACGAGTTCCGTGTTCAAGTTCGGAGCGGCCGAGCCGCATTAGAAGTCGCTCAAGTCGCGGGATTCCGGACCGATAACAAAGCCATTAGGCGCGGAGTTCCGGCACTGCCGCGGCCCTGATGACCAGGGAAGTCAACCCGGAAGGACTGCCCCGGGTTTCCCCTGTGGCGAACACGCTCCACAAGTCCGGGTCTGCCACGTAGCATCAAAGTACGTCGTAGCTAGGAGTGTGGCGAAATGTTTGAGCGATTTACGGACCGTGCCCGTCGCGTAGTTGTGCTTGCCCAAGAAGAGGCACGCATGCTGAACCACAATTACATCGGTACCGAACACATCCTCTTGGGTCTGATCCACGAGGGTGAGGGCGTTGCCGCCAAAGCTCTGGAGTCCTTGAGCATTTCGCTCGACGGCGTACGCGAGCAGGTGCAGGAGATTATCGGCCAGGGCCAGCAGGCCCCGTCCGGCCACATCCCCTTCACCCCGCGCGCCAAGAAGGTGCTGGAGCTCTCGCTCCGCGAGGCACTGCAGCTGGGCCATAACTACATCGGCACGGAGCACATCCTGCTGGGGCTCATCCGCGAGGGTGAAGGTGTGGCTGCCCAGGTGCTGGTGAAGCTCGGAGCGGACCTCAACCGCGTCCGCCAGCAGGTGATTCAGCTGCTCTCGGGCTACCAGGGCAAGGAGACCACCGGCGCAGGCGTCGGGGCCGGCCAGCCGGAAGGAACTCCTGCAGGTTCCGTGGTCCTGGACCAGTTCGGCCGCAACCTGACCCAGGCTGCGCGCGAGAACAAGCTGGACCCGGTCATCGGGCGCGAACAGGAAATGGAACGCGTCATGCAGGTCCTTTCCCGGCGCACCAAGAACAACCCCGTGCTCATCGGCGAACCCGGCGTCGGCAAGACCGCCGTCGTCGAAGGACTCGCCCAGGCGATCGTCCGCGGGGACGTCCCGGAGACCATCAAGGACAAGCAGCTCTACACGCTGGACCTTGGATCCCTGGTGGCAGGCTCCCGGTACCGCGGTGACTTCGAAGAGCGCCTGAAGAAGGTGCTCAAGGAGATCCGGACCCGCGGCGACATCATCCTGTTCATCGACGAGATCCACACCCTGGTGGGTGCGGGTGCCGCCGAAGGCGCCATCGATGCCGCGTCCATCCTCAAGCCCATGCTGGCGCGAGGCGAGCTCCAGACCATCGGCGCCACCACGCTGGATGAATACCGCAAGCACATCGAGAAAGATGCAGCGCTTGAGCGCCGCTTCCAGCCGATCCAGGTCAAGGAGCCTTCGGTGGCGCACGCCATCGAGATCCTCAAGGGCCTGCGCGACCGCTATGAAGCGCACCACCGCGTGACCATCACCGACGGCGCCCTTGCCTCGGCAGCCAACCTGTCCGAACGCTACATCTCGGACCGCTTCCTGCCGGACAAGGCCATCGACCTCATCGATGAAGCCGGTGCACGCCTGCGCATCCGCCGCATGACCGCTCCGCCGGAGCTGAAGGCCATGGACGAGCGCATCGCCGAACTCAAGATGGAGAAGGAGTCCGCGATTGACGCGCAGGACTTCGAAGGTGCCGCCTCGCTGCGCGACAAGGAGCAGAAGCTCATTGCCGAGCGTGCCGAGAAGGAACGCCACTGGAAGACCGGCGGCATGGACGACATCTCCGAGGTGGATGAGGATCTCATCGCCGAGGTGCTGGCGAATTCCACCGGTATTCCCGTCTTCAAGCTGACCGAGGAAGAGTCCTCGCGACTGCTGAAGATGGAAAGCGAACTGCACAAGCGCGTCGTCGGCCAGGACGAGGCCATCAAGGCCCTGTCCCAGGCAATCCGCCGCACCCGTGCAGGCCTGAAGGACCCCAAGCGTCCGGGCGGTTCGTTCATCTTTGCCGGCCCCACCGGTGTCGGCAAGACCGAGCTCGCCAAGGCCCTCGCGGAGTTCCTGTTCGGTGAAGAGGATGCCCTCATCACGCTGGACATGTCCGAATACTCCGAGAAGCACACGGTGTCGCGCCTCTTCGGTGCCCCTCCGGGCTACGTCGGCTACGAAGAAGGCGGGCAGCTGACCGAAAAGGTCCGCCGCCGTCCGTTCTCCGTAGTGCTGTTCGACGAAGTGGAAAAGGCCCACGCGGACCTCTTCAACTCACTGCTGCAGATTCTGGAAGACGGCCGCCTGACCGACTCCCAGGGCCGCGTGGTGGACTTCAAGAACACGGTGATCATCATGACCACCAACCTCGGCACCCGGGACATCTCCAAGAGTGTCGCCACCGGCTTCCAGTCCGGCACGGACACGCAGACCGGCTACAACCGGATGCGCGCCCGGGTCACTGAAGAGCTCAAGCAGCACTTCCGCCCCGAGTTCCTGAACCGTGTTGACGACGTTGTGGTCTTCCCGCAGCTGACCCAGGACGAGATCATCGAGATCGTCGACCTGTTCGTTGGCCGCCTCGAGAAGCGCCTCAAGGACAAGGACATGGGCATCGAGCTCACCAAGGCTGCCAAGGTTCTCCTGGCAACCCGCGGCTACGATCCCGCCATGGGTGCCCGGCCGCTGCGCCGCACCATCCAGCGCGAGATCGAGGACCAGCTGTCCGAGAAGATCCTCTTCGGGGAGATCCACGCGGGCGACATCGTAGTGGTGGATGTGGACGGCGAAGGCGACGACGCCAAGTTCACCTTCGAAGGAAACGCCAAGCCGCGCATCCCGGAAATCGCTCCGAGCGTCTAAGCATCACCGCCAAGGCCCGTCTGCTCCAAAAGGAGCCGGCGGGCCTTTCGCGTTGCCGCCGGGTTCCCGTGGCCGGGCCGGGCGCTGACCGTCGCCTCCAGCTCGGCGCCGTCGCCTTCAGCCTTTGCGTGGGCGGGGTGTGAAAGTAGTGTTTCACTAATAGTGAACGTGCTGTGATCTGGCCCACGGTCGGTGTTGAATCTCTTCATGGCTTCCCAAGACTCAGCGATCCTGAGCGAACAACCGGCGACCCCTTTCCACGATATTGACCACTACCTCGCCATACCCCGGGTGAGCGGCCTGGCGCTGAGCCCGGACGGAAAGCGCCTGGTGACCACCGTCGCCACGCTCAACTCCAAAGGCACCGAGTACGTCACCGCCCTGTGGGAACTGGACCCCGCGGGTGAGAAGCATGCCCGGCGGATCACCCGCAGCGCCAAGGGCGAGGCGGGTGCTGCCTTTGCCTCCACCGGCGATCTCTACTTCACGTCCGCCCGCCCCGATCCCGAGAGCCCGGACGACGAACCTGTCAGTGCACTCTGGCAGCTGCCCGCCGACGGCGGCGAGGCCCGGGTGGTCCTTTCGCGCGCGGGCGGAATCAGCCACGTGATGTCAGCCCGGGACACCGGGGCCACGTTTGTCACGGCCTCCGTCCTGGCAGGTTCCCCCGATGAGGAGGCGGACGAAGCGCGGCGGAAGAGCCGCAAGGACAACAAAGTGTCCGCCATCCTCCACAGCGGCTACCCTGTGCGCTACTGGGATGCCGACCTGGGCCCGGACCAGCCGCGGATTTTCGCTGTCGAGCCAGGGGAGGGGAAGGAGCGGGGCAAGCCGGCAACGGTCGATGCCGCCGCGCCGCTGAAGCTCCGGAACCTGACGCCGGACGCGGCAGGACTGTTGCGCAACGCGGATTCGGTGGTCAGCCCGGACGGCAGGACGATCTACACCAGCTTCGACAAACCCCTCGCCAAGGCCGACTCGCGCTCGGTCCTGGTGGCCGTCGACGTGGCCACAGCAACGCACAGGGTCCTGCTGGACCGCGAAGGCATGAGCTACTTTGCCGGGCCGGTGAGCCCTGACAACCGCACACTGGTGGTGCTGAGCGAATCGGACAGCACTCCCCTCGAGGCTCCGCAGGTCAGGCTCCACCTGCTGGACGTCAGTGCGCCGGGGGATCCGGAAGCGAACCTCCGGCCGCTGGCCCGCGACTGGGACCGCTGGGCCATCAAGGCGGCGTGGCTGCCGGACGGCTCCGCCCTCCTGGTAACGGCCGACGACGACGGCGCGTCGCCGGTTTTCCGGATCACAGTTCCGGCGTCTGCCGGCGAAGCGAGGGTCACCCGGGTGACCCGGGACGCCGCCGCCTACACCGACGTCGTGGTTTCCCCGGACGGGCGCAGCGCCTACGCGCTGCGGAGTTCGTACGAATTTCCGCCCGAGGCAGTCCGGATCGACCTGGAGACCGGGGACGTCACCCGCCTCCAGGCTCCGGCTGAACGCCCGCACATCCAGGGCTCCCTGGAGCGCCTTGACACGACCGCCGCCGACGGCACGCGGGTGCCCGCCTACCTTGCCCTGCCGGACGGCGCCTCCGCGCAGGAACCGGTGCCGCTGCTCCTCTGGATCCACGGCGGACCCCTGGGCTCGTGGAACGCATGGACGTGGCGCTGGAACCCGTGGCTGCTGGTGGCCAAGGGCTACGCCGTCCTGCTGCCGGATCCGGCCCTTTCCACCGGCTACGGGCAGTCCTTCATCCAGCGCGGCTGGGGAGAGTGGGGGAAGGCGCCCTTCACGGACCTTATGGAAATTACGGACGCCGTCGTGGAGCGCCCCGACATTGACGCGGAGCGTACAGCTGCCATGGGCGGCTCCTTCGGCGGCTATATGGCGAACTGGGTGGCAGGCCAGACGGACCGCTTCGGCGCCATCGTCACCCACGCAAGCCTGTGGGCCCTGGACCAGTTCGGCCCCACCACCGACGCCTCGCAGTACTGGCTGAAGGAAATGACGGCCGAGATGGCGATGGCGAACTCGCCGCACCTGCACGTCGAGAAAATCAGCACGCCCATGCTGGTGATCCACGGCGACAAGGACTACCGCGTGCCCATTGGCGAGGGCCTGAGGCTCTGGTACGAGCTGCTGTCCAAATCGCAGCTGGCAGCGGACAGCGACGGCCGGACGCCACACCGTTTCCTCTACTACCCGGACGAGAACCACTGGATCCTGCAGCCGCAGCACGCCAAGGTCTGGTACGGGGTCGTCGAGCACTTCCTGGCGAAGAACGTGCTGGGCAGCGACCTGCCGTTGCCGCCGGATCTGGGGCTCTAGCCGGACGGAGGTCGGCCGTAAGATGGGGGCTGTGACTGAGACCTTCCGCATCCGCCCTGCCCGCACCAGCGATGTAGCTGCCATCAAGCGCCTGGTGGCTCCGCTGGCGGACAAGAGGATCCTGATGGCCAAGGAAACGGTGGCCTATTACGAAAGCCTGCAGGAGTTCAGGATCGCGGAGTCGGCCGACGGCGAGGTGATCGGCTGCGGCGCCCTGCACGTCATGTGGGAGGACCTCGCCGAGGTGCGCACCCTCGCGGCCTCGGACGCGTGGCGGGGCAAGGGCGTGGGCCACGTCCTGGTGGAAAGCCTGCTGGAAGAGGCCAGGGCGCTGGGCGTCTCGCGCGTGTTCTGCCTGACGTTCGAGGTGGATTTCTTCAAGAAACACGGCTTCGATGTCATGGCTGACCAGACGGCCGTTGACCCTGTTGTCTATTCCGAGCTGCTCCGCTCGCATGACGAAGGTGTGGCGGAATTCCTGGACCTCGCCCGGGTGAAGCCGAACACGCTGGGCAACACCCGGATGATCAAGGCCCTCTAGCCCCGTCACGTCGCAGGCGTGCCCGGTACCATCCATAATGTCGTATTTCTAAACTCTTCCCATATATCGAATCGATGTATAAAATTAATCAAGCCTGCCAGTAACACCAGAATCCCGAAACCACTTCAAAGGACAGAAATGCGCGAGCACGCCATTTTTCCGGATTTTTCGGCGTTTCAAATGGACCTGCCGACAGTACTGACTCGAAGGGATCCGCTGAGTCAGCCCTGCGAGTCCTCGGCATTCCACATAGGCGCCGCGGCGTGGCCGGATTTCCTCCCGGCATCCTGGGGGAAGCGCTGAACCCGGCCGGGGGACACAAGCTGGAAGGGGAAGGGACAGTCTATTGGGGGCTGTCCCTTTCTTTTGCCCTCGCTGAACCGGCCTCCGGCGCCGGCTGAACCAGCCGATTCGACAGAGCGCTACCGTTGCCCGGGCCGCGGTAGTACTGTCAAGACAAAGCCGCCAGGACACTCCAGGGAGCACTCCAATGAAGAAGCTGATCAACGATCCCCGCGCTGTAGTGGACGAGTCCGTGGAAGGCTTCGGCCTGGCCCACGCAGACCTCGTAACCGTCAGTGCCGAGCCGAAATTCATTACCCGCAAGGACGCCCCGGTGGCAGGGAAAGTGGGCCTTGTCAGCGGCGGCGGCAGCGGCCACGAGCCGCTTCACGGCGGCTTCGTGGGGCTGGGAATGCTCGACGCCGCTGTGCCGGGTGCCGTCTTCACCTCGCCCACGCCCGACCAGATCATTCCGGCCACCCTGGCCGTGAATTCCGGCGCCGGTGTGGTGCACATCGTCAAGAACTACACCGGCGACGTCCTGAATTTCGAAACGGCCGCCGAAATGGCGGAGGCCGAAGGCGTGCAGGTGCGGACTGTCCTGGTCAATGACGACGTCGCGGTTGAAGACTCGCTGTACACGGCCGGCCGGCGCGGCGTGGGCGGCACCGTCCTGGTCGAGAAGATCGCCGGTGCGGCCGCGGAACGCGGCGATGACCTGGACGGCGTCGCCGCCATCGGAGACCGCGTCAACCAGAACGTGCGCAGCATGGGCGTGGCACTGACCGCCTGCACGGTCCCCCACGCCGGTACGCCCAGCTTTGATTTGGAAGAGAACGAAATCGAAATCGGCATCGGCATCCACGGTGAGCCCGGGCGGCACCGGATCCCCATGGAAAATGCCGACGGCATCACCGACCGACTCCTGGAGCCCATCCTGTCCGACCTCGGCATCGCCTCCGGCGACAAGGTCCTCCTGTTCGTGAACGGCATGGGCGGCACCCCGCAGAGCGAGCTGTACATCGTCTACCGCCGCGCGGCGCAGGTGCTCGCGGAGAAGGGCGTCACGGTGGAACGGTCCCTGGTGGGCAACTACATCACCTCCCTCGAGATGCAGGGCTGCTCCATCACGGTGCTGCGGCTCGACGATGAACTCACCACGCTCTGGGATGCGCCGGTCCACACCGCTGCGCTGCGATGGGGCATCTGACAGTGGGACTGGACGTTGACTGGGCGGTACGATGGCTCACCCTTTCCGCGCAGGCCATGGCGGACCACCGCGTGGAACTGATCGAACTGGACCGGGCCATCGGGGATTCCGATCACGGTGAAAACATGGACCGCGGCTTCAAGGCCGTGATGGAGAGGCTCGCAGAGGCGCCGCCCGCCACGCCGGGAGCGGCGCTGAAGCTCACGGCCATGGCCCTGATGTCCAAGGTGGGCGGCGCGGCAGGACCCCTCTACGGGACTGCCTTCCTGCGCGCCTCCACCTCGCTGGGCGACACCACGGACATCGACCCCGGGGCCTTGGCTGTTGCCATTCAGGCCGCCCGCGACGGCATTGTGGCCCGTGGCAAGGCCGAATCCGGCGACAAGACCATGGTGGACGCGTGGACCCCCGCCGTCGATGCTGCGGCAGCGCAGGCCGCTGCAGGGGACGGGGACGTCCTCAAGGTCCTCCTGGCGGCGGCGGAAGCCGCCGAGGCGGGTGCCGTGGCCACCGATCCGCTGATCGCCCGCAAGGGCCGGGCCAGCTACCTGGGGGAGCGGAGCGCGGGCCACCGCGATCCCGGCGCCGTGTCCACCGCCCTCATCCTGCGCGCTGCGGCCGGGGCAGCCGAGTGACGGTCCGCCTGGTGGTGGTCTCCCATAGCGAAAAGATCGCCGACGGCGCGGTGGAGCTGGCGGCCCAAATGGCACCCGACGTCGTGATCCTCCCCGCGGGCGGTACCGACGACGGCCGGATCGGCACCAGCCTGGAGAAGGTGATGGCCGCCCTCGAACAGGCCGCCGGCGATGACGGAATCGTGGTGCTGACGGACCTCGGCTCCGCCGTGATGACGGCCGAATCAGCAGTGGAGTTCCTGCCGGACCCGGACACGGTCCTGTTGGCCGACGCGCCGCTGGTGGAGGGGCTGGTGGCGGCTGCCGTTGCGGCGCAGGCCGGGGCGGACGCCGCCGGAGTGAAGCAGGCGGCGGAAGCGGTGCGCCGTGCAGCTGCCCCGGAGGCGCCGTCGGAGGCGGAAACAGTGGGGCCGCCGGACGCTACGGGCGATTTTGAGCTGGTCAACCAGGCCGGCATGCATGCGCGGCCCGCAGCGAAGATCGCCGGGGGGATCTCGGGCCTGGAAGCCGAGGTGACCGTCAACGGCGTGGACGGTGCGTCCATGACCGGCCTCATGACCCTGGGCGCGGGCAGGGGATCGATCCTCCACGTCGAGGCCTGGGGGCCGGACGCGGCCAAAGCTGTGAAGTACGTCGGCGGACTGGTGGAGGCAGGGTTCGGCGAGCCCTGACTTGCGGCCTGTAGTTACGGTGACTGCCGGAGGCCGTCGGCATCCAGCACCACGCCGGCCGTGATGAACTTTCCGCACTGCTCGCCGTAGGGATACTCGGCCCTGGGCATAAAGCTGAGCCTGCGCTCGGGCAGCGGCGTCCCCGCAGTGGACGTGCCGGTGGCAGTGGCGTCAATGCGCGATTCGGTCAGGACGTCCATCATCAGCATGCCGGTGAGCGTGCCGTCCGGGGAGGACGTTGCGGAGCACGTGCCGTCCGGGCCGGCCGAGGGCTCGCAGCCCTGGTCCACCGTGGTGCTGCCCGGCATCAGCTCAAGGTCGGCTTCCCGGCATGTTCCGTCCTGGCAGGCCTTGAGGTGGATGGCCTCGACCTCGGGCACATAGCTGGCAGCCACGGTCAGCGCCACCACGGACGCCTGCGCGATTGCCGGGCACGGCACTGCCTCGGGCATGCACGCGGACGGGATCAGCGACGTCGTGACCGCTGCCAGAAGTACCCCAACGCTGCGCATGCTTCAGGGTAGGTCCGCAGGCTCGGGCCGCACCAGCACAGGGTGGTTCCAGTTCCGGAACGAATGCATAACGGGCGTCAGGCAGGAAGCCGCAGGCCGCCGAGGTGCAGCTCGGCCAGGCCGTCGCTGACCAGGCCCGCCAGTGCGCGTTCCAGCTGTTCCGGCGCGGAATTCAGCCGATGCAGCGCCGCAAGCGGGACGCCGATGCCGTCCGCTTCGAAGCCAAGATCCGCGGCGGGCTGATGGAACATTTCCGGTGCCACCGGTGAGTCCGCCAGCCGGAGCACAGCCATCACGGCACCCCGCACCTGCCGGTCGGTGCCGTGCCAGGACTGCCCTTTGGGGGTGTACGACGGCGGCGGCTCGCCGGCCGCCAGCCACTGACACGCGCCACGCACCGGGCAGTCGCCGCATTTCGGCGCCCTCGCCGTGCAGACCAAGGCTCCCAGCTCCATAACCGCCGCGTTCCAGCGGACAGAGAGTCCGACGTCGGCCGGCAGCAGCTCGGCGGCGAGCCGCATCTCGGCGGCCGTCAGCGACTGTGACGGCAGCGCCGTGCCCGAAAAAAGCCGTGCATGCACGCGGCGGATGTTGGTGTCCACCACCGTCTCGCGGCGGCCGAAAGCGAATGCGGCCACGGCGGCGGCCGTGTAGCTGCCCACGCCCGGAAGTTCCAGCAGTTCCGCGTACGTTCCCGGCACCCCGCCGTCGTGCTTCTCCACGATGGCGACGGCGGCAGCGTGCAGGCGCAGTGCCCGCCGCGGGTAGCCCAGCCGGCCCCAGTGCCGGACAGCTTCGCCGGACGGTTCCACGGCGAGGTCTGCCGGTGCCGGCCAGCGGCGAAGCCACTCTTCCCACACGGGCAGAACCCGGACCACCGGAGTCTGCTGCAGCATGATTTCACTGACCAGGACGCCCCAGGCGGAACAGTCGGGTTCGCGCCACGGCAGTTCCCTGGCGGTGTCTGCGAACCAGGCGTCAAGGGTTTCGTGGAGGACTGCCAGCGGCGCCGGCGCAGGGCGACTCGCCGGGGAAAGGGCAGTGGGTAAGGCTAAGGCTTCGATGCAAATACTGTAGTGGATACTGGCCGACGTCCGTGTTCGCGGCGTGGTGGTGCGTCAATGTGCCCGGCGTTCTTTAGCCTAGAAGGATGGTCAGGCAAGGCACTTCAGGAAAGAACAGTTCGAAACCGAAGGGCACCCCCGGCCGTCAGGCGGGGCGGCCTCCGCTGAAGGCCGTCTACCGCCGTCGCAGGCTGTTCGTTGCCGTGGTGCTGCTTCTCGTGGCCTCGGTGGCTTTGGGAGGCTTCGCCGCCGTGTCCGCTGCCATGCGCTCATCCGAGCAGGCCTCCTCCACCGACCCCGCGGGCCGCGACGGTTCTGACGGGGCGGCGGCGAATCCTGAGGCCACGCCCTCCGCGTCCGCGACTCCCAGCGCCCAGGCCACGCCGACATGCGACCAGGGCCTTGTCACCGTTTCGGCGTCCACGGACAAGGCTGCTTACGCGGCGGGGGAGAACCCGCTCCTTAGCCTGAAAGTCACCAACGGCGGAAAAGTGGCATGCGAGGTGAACCTGGGTACGTCCCAGATGGAGTACACGGTCACCAGCGGCTCCGACCGGATCTTCTCTTCGGTTGACTGCCAAGTGGAGAGCGGGGACCTGGTCAAGACCATCGCTCCGGGCCAGAGCGAGACCGCCAACTTCCCGTGGGAGCGCAACCGCAGCGTCCCCGGGTGCGGCCCGGTGTCCGCGAAGCCCGGCGCCGGCGGGGCGTATTACATGTTCGTCGCCAGGCTCGGGACCAAGTCAAGTACCAAGGCCGTTTTCCAACTCCTCTAACAACCCTCCCATTCCATGTACGCCCGCTCTGGCGGCGCGTTCAGGGCAAATTCATTGTTACCAAATAGGACAAGGGACGTCCCATCTCCGGTAGGATTAGTAGCAGACCTGCTTGCTAGGCAGGTCCGATCCCTAGGAGACAGCCGTGACCGTGGCCCCGCAAGAAGTGTCAGCTGCCCGCTTCAGCGCGCAGCTGCGCTCCCATGCCCTGCAAACGCGCATCATGGAACTGATCCTGGAGCAGGGACTGGACGTTGGCGATGCGCTCCCCACTGAAGCCGAACTCTCCGGAACTCTGGGCGTGGGGCGCAATACGGTCCGGGAGTCCTTGAAAGTCCTGCAGGCCCTCGGCGTGATCGAGATCCGCCATGGCTTCGGGACCTTCGTGGCCCCCAACAACTTCCATGCCCTCGCCGACGGACTGGCCTTCCGGGGCCGGCTCTCCCTGCGGCACCGGGGAGAGGAAGCCATGGAGCTGGTGGATGTGCGCCAGGCGCTCGAATCCGGGCTGATCGGTTCGGCGATGGACCGGATGACGGCTGCGCAGCAGGAGGACCTGCAGCACGCGCTGGAAGCCATGGAGGTGGCAGCCGGGAAGGGCGAACCCCTGTTTGCCCACGACGCCGAGTTCCACCGCCGGTTGTTCGCGCCGCTGCGCAACGACCTGCTCATGAACCTGATGGACGTCTTCTGGAAGGTTTACCGCCAAATCCACCTGGAACTGGGGCCGGCGCCCGTGGACCTGCTTCAGCAGGTGCGCGACCACCGCGAGATCTACGAGGCGGTGGCGGCGGGCAACAAGCCACTTGCCTCCGAGCGGCTGCAGCGCCACTTCGACGGAATCCGGGGAAAGCTCCGCGCCGTCGCGGCCCGCTAGAACCGCCTTCTGCAACATCCCCGCGGGTGCTCCTCCTTGAGCACGCCCGTCAGTCCCCCGTCCATCCAGACACAGCACCCCCGTCAACACAGAAGAGAGCCCGTTCGGCATGGAGTTTTTCGTAGTTCAGGACGCAGAGGCAGCCGGCGCGGTCGGCGCGGGGCTTCTGGCGGCCGTGATCCGCAGCAACCAGGATGCCGTGCTGGGGGTGGCAACGGGCGGCTCGCCCTTGCCCGTCTACCGGGCGCTGGCAGGATACGGGCTGGAGATGTCACGCGTCCGCTGCTTCGCGCTTGATGAATACGTGGGCCTGCCCGCCGGCCATCCGGAAAGCTACGCGGAAGTTGTCCGCCGTGAAGTCACCGAGCGGCTCAGCCTGGACCCTGCCAACGTGTTTGTCCCGGACGGCAGCGCAGCGGACCCCGAACGCGCGGCCAACGACTACGAAGCTGCCATTGCGGCCCACGGCGGGATCGATATCCAGCTGCTGGGCATCGGCCATAACGGCCACCTGGCCTTCAACGAGCCCGGGTCGTCGCTGGAGTCCCGCACCCGGGTAGAGGACCTCACTGAACGCACGAGGCAGGCCAACAGCCGCTATTTCGACTCGCCTGCAGACGTGCCCGGGCGGTGCATCACACAGGGCCTCGGCACCATCCTCGAGGCGCGCCAGCTCCTGATGGTGGTCCGTGGAGCGGACAAGGCGGAAATCCTGCACCGTGCGCTCACCGGACCGGTGACGCCGGATTGCCCCGCTTCCGTCCTGCAGCGCCATCCGCACGTAACCGTGATCGCGGACGAGGGTGCGGCCGCCCTGATGCCGTGCACGGCCACGCGTGTGGCCGCCGCGAGCGTTTAGGCCCGGAAGGTTTAGGGCCTTGCGGGGTTGAGGGCAGGAGCCTGCAGACGGGCAGAAGGCTAGGGCCCGACGGCGGGGCGGGCCAGCTTCCGGCCCTCCCGCAGGACCAGCACTGGGCGGAAGTCCCGGTCCACCGCCACGACGTCGGCCCGCAAGCCGGCGCGGAGGCTTCCGATTTCGTGCTGCCGGCCGATGATCGCCGCCGGTACCGCGCTGGCTGCCTGAACAGCCGCGGCGGGTGCAACGCCTGCAGCGATCGTCCGACGGACAACGTCCAGCAGCGTGGCGGTGCCTCCGGCCAGGGAACCGTTGCTCGCCAGCCGCGCTTCGGCGCCCCTGACTGCGACGGCGGCGGGACCCAGTTCATAGTCGCCGTCGGGCAGGCCGGTGGCTGCCATGGAATCGGTCACCAGGACCACGTTCCCGGCGCCCACCAGCTCGAAGACCATCCTGACCGTGTCCGGATCCAGGTGTGCGCCGTCCGCGATCAGTTCGACAGCTACAGTGCCTGCCGCTGCCAGCCGGAGGCAGGCGGCGACCGGTCCGGGGTTGCGGTGATGCAGGGGCGGCATTCCGTTGAACAGGTGCGTGACGGTGGGGCGTGACCCGCGGACTCCCGCCGCCATCAGCTCCGCCGCCTCGGTGAGGGACGCCGCGGAGATCCCGGAGTCCGCGTCAGTGTGGCCCAGCGAAGGCGTTACGCCGTGCTGCACGAGCGTCCGGACCAGGTCGACGGCGCCGGGCAGTTCCGGCGCGTAAGTCATGGTGCGCAGGTGCCCGCCGGCAGCTTCCAGTATTTCCTCCAGCAGGCCGGGGTCCGGGTCACGCAGAAACCGGGGATCCTGCGCGCCGCACCGTGAACGGGAAAGGAACGGGCCCTCTGCGTGGATGCCCGCAATCAGGCCTTCGTCCGCCAGCGGCCTGAGGTTGGCCAGCCCACGCAGCAGATCCTCGCGGGACGCCGTCACCAGGCTGGCCAGCAGGGTGGTGGTGCCGGAGCCGTGCAGGAAGTCGACGGCTGTGCGGGCCGGGCCGGCATTGCCCGTGGGGAAATCACCCCCGGCTGCACCGTGGCAGTGCAGATCAACAAGGCCCGGGAGAATCATGCTGCCTGGCGGGAGTTCGAGTTCCTCAAGGCCGGAGAGCGCCGCCTCGTCCAGCCCTTCGCGTTGACCCACATACGCGATGTGGCCGTCCGCGACGGCCACGACGGCGTCGTCCAGCGCCAGCCCGCCGGTAAGGACGGCGCCAGCCAGCAGATAGCTGCCGGACCCGGCGGCTTCCGGCTGTTTTCGTTCCGGCTGTATTTGTTCCGGCTGCGGAGTCACTTCAGGGCCTCGGCGAACCAGCCGGTGATGCTCGCCGGGTGCGTGATTGCGGTGCCGACGACGACGGCGAACGCGCCGGCGTCGAGGGCCTGCCTGGCCTGGGCGGGGGTGTGGAGGCGGCCTTCGGCGATGAGCGGCCGGCCGAAACCGGCGGCGGCGATCTGCTCCAGCAGTTCCAGGTCCGGGCCCTGCGTTTTGGGGCGCTCGCCGGTGTATCCGGAAAGTGTGGTGCCGATCAGGTCCGCGCCGGCTGCGACAGCGGCCGCGGCATCGTCGAAGGAACCGCAGTCTGCCATCACCAGGGCGTGGGAGTCGTTGTGGATGCCTGCCACGGTTTGTGCGAGGGAAAGCCCGTCCGGGCGTTCCCGGCGCGTGCCGTCGATCGCCACCACGTGGGCGCCCGCATTGGCCACCGCCAGGGCGTGCCGGAGCGTGGGGGTGATGAAGACGCCGTCGTGTCCGTCCTTCCAGAGCCCGATCACCGGAACCTCCACCGCGGCCCGCGTCTGCTGCACATCCGCCACCCCCTGGACACGGATGGCGGCGGCGCCGCCGATCACGGCAGAGGCGGCAACCTGCGCCATGGTGCGCGGGTCCCGCATGGGCTCGCCGGGGTACGCCTGGCAGGACACGATCAGTTGCCCGCGCAGGGCTTCGAGGGCTCGGGGACTCAGGATCACGGTCAGTTCCTCAGGAAAGTGGTGGTGTGGATGGAGCGGACAGGACCAGGCGTGCGGCGCCCACGATGGCTGCCGCGTTGCCGAGCTTGGCGGGGAGGACGGGGAGCCCGGATAGGGCGGGCAGGAGCTCGGCCCGGAGTGCGCGCTCCATGGGGTGCCACCAGGGGGCGCCGGCGTCGGACAGTCCGCCGGATACCACAATTACCTCGGGGTCCAGGATGTTGGCGAGGCCGCCCACTGCCTGGCCCGCCGCGGAGGCGCCCCAATCCACTGCCCCGGCGGCGACGGCGTTGCCCGCGCCGGCCAGGGCAAAAACACCGCGGGCATCGACTGCCGTTTCCTTGCCGCCAAGACGGAGGAAGGACTGCAGGACGGCCGGTCCGGAGGCGACGGCCTCAACATGTCCGGCTCCGCCGCAGACGCAAGGAAGGGGTTTGCCACGGTGGTACGCGTAGGGCGAGGCAAAATGGCCCACATGCCCGCCCGCATACCTGTTGCCCAGGACCGGACGGCCGTTTAGGACAAAACTGCCGCCGACGCCGGTGCCGAAGGCCACCAGCAGCGAACTCTCCGTCCCGGCTGCGGCGCCCGCCCACGCCTCGCCCAGAGCATGCGCATGGACATCGTTCACGGCCTGCACCGCAGCCGGATCCAGGCCGAGCCGAACAGCAAGACCGGCCGTCAGTTCCGTCCCTGCCCACCCGAGGATCGCGTCGGTAGCGGACACCACCACTCCGCGGGCGGTATCGATCACACCGGCAGAACCAACGCCAACCCCCGCCACGTCCAGGCCCTCTGCTTGAGCCTTCGAAAGGAGAGAGGAAACCAGCGCCGCCGTAGCATCAAGAATCGCCTCGCCACCATCCCGGTTGAGTGTCGGAATGGTCTCCGAATACAGCACCTCGCCAGCCGCCGAAACAACCCCGGCAGCAGTCTTAGTGCCGCCAAGGTCGACACCGATCGCGTACGTCATTTTCTTCCTAACAGGGGATCGTTGCTGGGTAGGCCCCAACGCGCCTGATTAGACGAGCCCGTTGCGTTCCAGGATGGCGCGGATTGCCTTGGTCTCGTCGTCATTGAGGGAGAGCATCGGCACGCTCATGGTGTTGGATTCGATGATGCCCATGACCTGGAGCGCGGTCTTGAAAGCGCCGAGGCCCGCCGCCCCGCCGGAGACGCGGCCGTTGGGGGTGTAGACGATCTCGAAGAGGTCGGCCAGGCGGTCCTGCTCGCGGGCGGCCCCGGCCCAGTCGCCGGACTGTGCGGCATCGAACAGACGACGGTAGCCGGCCGGGTCCACGTTGCCGAGGCCCGGGACTACGCCCTGGGCGCCGCCGAGGAGGGCGCCGTCAACTACTACTTCGTGGCCGGTGAAGATGTCGAAGTTGTCGATATCGCGGGCTGCGAGGAGCAACTGTCGGAACGAGACGTCATCGCCGGAGGAGTCCTTGACGCCGGCAATGACGCCGTCGCGGCCCAGGCGGACCAGCAGGTCGGTGGGGAGCTTGAAGTGCGTGCGCACGGGAACGTCGTAGGCGAAGATCGGCTTGTTGACCGCGGCGTGGATGGCGCGGAAGTGTGTCTCGGTCTCGTCGGCGTTCCCGATGGCGTAGTACATGGAGGTGACCACGATGGCGTCGGCGCCGAGGTCGATGACTTTCCTGGCTTCCTCGATGACGCGGTTGGTGGTCTGCTCGTTGGCGCCCACGATCAGCGGGACGCGGCCTGCGCCGGCCGCCGAGTTGGCTTCGGCGATGGTGCTGACTACGAGTTCACGCTCGGCGTTGGTCATGTAGGGGACCTCAGCGGAGGAGCCCAGGACGAAAAGTCCGGACACGCCGCCGTCGAGCAGGTGCTTGGTGACGTTCTTCAGCGACTCAGTGTCGATGCTGCCGTCAGCGTGGCGGGGGGTGACAACCGGCGGGATAACGCCCTGGAACTGGGAAGACACGGAAAACTCCAATGATGGGTGGTTGAAAACTGGTGAGTGGAAAAGCTAGATGTGCAGCAGGCTCGGCGCGGCGCCCAGCAACTTCTTGGTGTAGTCGTTGGAGGGGGTGTCAAAGACCTGCGAGGCGGTGCCTTGTTCGACGATCCTGCCGAAATACATGACGCAGATGCGGTCCGAGACGTAGCGGACCGTCTGGATGTCGTGTGAGATGAACACCATTCCAAGGTTCAGCTGGGTCTTCAGGTCCGAGAGAAGGTTCAGCACCTGCGCCCGGACGGAAACGTCTAGGGCAGACGTCGGCTCGTCCGCCACGATGATGTCCGGGTCCAGGGCCAGGGCGCGGGCGATGGCCACCCGCTGGCGCTGGCCGCCGGAAACCTGCGACGGTGTGACTTCGGCAGCCGATTGCGGCAGGCCCACCAGGGCCAGCAGTTCACCCACCTTGGCAGCGCGGGTGGCCGCCGTGCCGATGCCGTGGATCTGCAGCGGGTCGGTCAGGATGTCCTGGATGGTCATGCGCGGGTTCAGTGCCGTGGACGGATCCTGGAAGACCACGGACACGGACCGGCCGAACTCCTTGCGCAGGGCGGCGTTCCTTTTGATGGCGGGCTTGCCGTGGAACAGGACGTCACCCGAGGTTGGTGCCTGCAGCCCCACGAGGACCGAGGCCAGCGTGGACTTGCCGCAGCCGGACTCACCCACGATTCCCACGGTTTCGCCGCGGCTGATGGTGAAGTCGACGCCGTCCACTGCCTTGACGATGTTCGGGCGGAACAGCTTGCCGCCACGGGCATGGTGGTGGACTTTGACGTCCTTGAGCTCAATGACCGGCTGGGAGCCGTTCTGCGTTGAATCAGTCACTTCGCGTCCTCCTTCAGGTGGCTCGCCCAGTAGTGGTCCGTGTTTCGCCCTCCGGCGGATGAAACCGAGGTCAGGACCAGCTGCTGGTTGGGATCGGCGTCGGGCCGCAGCGAGCGTGCGGCGAAGCGGTCGCCGGACGCGAAGTCCTGTGGTGACGGGACGGTCCCGGGGATCTGGTGCAGGCGGACGGCGTCGGCTTCGATGGAGAGCACCGCGCCGAGCAGGCCGCGGGTGTATTCGTGCCTCGGGTTCTGCAGGAGCTCCGAGGCCTGCGCCGATTCCACCACCTGGCCGGCGTACATGACCGTGATGCGGTGCGCCAGTGAGGCCACCAGGGCGAGGTCGTGGCTGACGAAAACCATGGCGAATCCGAGCTGTTCGCGCAGTTCATTCAGGAGGTCAACCACTTGTTTCTGGACGGTGACGTCCAGGGCGGTGGTGGGCTCGTCGGCCACTACGATCTTCGGTGAACGGGACAGGGCCATGGCGATCAGGACGCGCTGGCGCTGGCCGCCGGAGAGCTCATGCGGGTAGCTGGCGAGCGTGCGGACGGGATCAAGCTTGACGAGTTCCAGCAGCTCGGCCGGGGTCTTGCGGCCGCCGCGCCGGGTCAGCTGCTCCATCTGGTCCTTGATCTTCATGGACGGGTTCAGGGAGCTCAGGGCGTCCTGGTAGACCATGGCGATCTGCTGGCCGCGCAGGCCCTCGTAGGCCTTGGTGCTGCTGTGCCTGGTGGCCGGATCCAGCAGTTCCTTGCCATCGAACTTGATGGATCCCGTCACCTGCGCGGTTTTGGGCAGCAGGCCCATGATCGCGAGGGAGGTGATGGACTTGCCGCAGCCGGATTCGCCCACGAGGCCCATGGTTTCGCCTTCCCGGACGGTGAACGAGACATTGTCCACGATCGCAGTGTTCCCGTAACGGCCCGGGAAACTGATGGACAGGTTCTTCACCTCCAGGATGCTGCGTGCGCCGGCCGGGACCTGCGGGAGCCGGTCGGTCCGGCTGGCCTCGATCGCTGTGAGCAGTTCCAGTTCCCTGTCGAGGAGGAGGTGCGGGTTCACCGCAGCCAGTTTCGGATCGGACAGGACGGCGGACTCGCTGTAGCGCTCGTCGGTGAGGACGTCACCATAGGCGGCACGGACGCCGTCGAGCTCGTGCTCTTCCAGCACTGACGGCTGGGCAACGGACATCGCTACCCGTGTATCCACAGGCTCGACGGCGGCACCCGCCGCAGCGCCGGACACAGCAGCCGCAGAGCCGTCGTCGTCTTTCACAACCGGCGCCTTGCGCAGCTTCGGGTTGACCATGGCGTCGGTGAGGCCTTCGGCCAGGATGTTCAGCGACAGCACGGTGAGCAGGATGGTCACACCGGCGAAGGTGGTGGCCCACCAGCCGCCGGACAGGACCAGGTTGCGGCCGTAGGAGATCACGTTGCCCCAGGACGGTGCGGGATCCTGCACGCCGGCGCCGAGGAAGGACAGCGAGGCCTCAAGGATGATCGCGTCCGCCACCATGACCGTGGCGAACACCAGGACGGGGGCTGCGGTGTTTCGGACGATGTGCTTGAGCAGGATGTAGAAGCGGCCCGCACCGATCACGCGCTCGGCGCGGACGTAGTCTTCGCTGTACTGCGAGAGCACGTTGGCGCGGACCACGCGGGCCAGCTGCGGCGTGTAGATGATGGCGATCGCAATGATGATGGTGGGAACCGAATTGCCGAAGGCCGCCAGGAGCACCGCCGCCAGGGCAATACCCGGGAACGCCATGAGGATGTCCATCAGCCGCATGATGATCTCGTTGACAGCCTTGCTGGAGGTCGCCGCGAACGAGCCCAGCAGGGCACCGGCCAGGATGGCCAGGGCCACCGCGCCGAGGCCGATCATGAGCGAGGATTGTGCACCGAAGAGCAGCCGGGAGAAGATGTCGCGGCCCAGCCGGTCCGTTCCGAAGAAGTGCTCGGCGCCGGGCGGGGTGGCCGGGATGAAGGTTTCCAGCGGATCATGCGGGGCGATGACCGGGGCGAACACGGCCGCGAGGACGATCAGGACCAGGAAAAGGAGGGCAATGCGGGAACCCCAGGGCAGGGCCTTGAAGCGGAGGCCCGGGGCACTCAGCCGTTCAGCGAGTTTGCTACGCATGAGCTATACCGTCCTGATTCGGGGGTTGATGAGCAGGTACAGGAGGTCCACCACGATGTTCACCAGAACGAAGGTGACCGAGATGGTGAGCACCACGCCCTGGACGAGGTTGACGTCCAGGTTGGTAATGCCGTTCAGGATCAGCTGGCCCATGCCGGGCAGGGCAAAGATCATTTCAATCACGACGGCGCCGCCCAGCAGGTAGCCCACGCGCAGTCCCAGCACGGTCACCGGAGTGACCAGGGCGTTGCGCAGGACGTTTTTGGAGACCACCTCGCCGTAGGGGACGCCGTTGCCGATCGCGGTGCGGACGTAATCGCGGTCGAGTTCTTCCACCATCGATGTGCGGACCACCCGGATCAGTGACGCGGAGACCGGGATGCCGAGCGCGAGGGCCGGAAGGGCCATCGAGTTGAGCCAGCCGCCAAAGCCGGATTCCGGCGTCGCGATGCCCCCGGAGGGGAACAGGGGGCTGGAGCCGAGGGCGAACCACTGGATCAGCAGGATGCCCAGCCAGAACGACGGCGTGGCGATCGCGGCGATGGAGAAAACGCGGACCAGCTGGTCCTGCCACTTGTCGCGGTAGAGGGCGCCGAGGATGCCGAATGCGAGGGAGAGGACGATCGCGATGAGGACGCCCAGGAAGGTCAGCTGCAGCGTCAGGGGGAACGCCGAGCCGATCATGGAGGCCACCGATTTTGCGGGCGGGGTGGTGACACCAAGATCGAACTGCAGCAGCTTGCCAAGGAAGCGGAGGTACTGGAGGACCAGCGGATCGTTCAGGCCGTTTTCCTGGCGGTACTGCTGTTTGGCTTCCTCGCTGGCGCCGTCGCCCAGGGCCGAGCTGGCCTGGTCGCCGGGAGCGGCCTGCAGGACAAGGAAGACGAGCAGGGTGATGCCCAGGATCATCAATGGCAGTGCTGCGAGTCTGCGGCCGAGCAGACGCAATATCGTGACCAATTTGTTCTCCGGTTTGTTTGGTTGTGCCGCGGGGGCCGCGTCACAGGGTGGTGCTTTGCCGGCCCGTCGCAGCGTCTCGGCTGCGACGGGCCGGTGCTTCTCAGCGCAGCTTAGGCAGTGCGTCCGACGTCGATGAAGGACATGCCGGTGGTGGGCAGGGGCTTGAATCCGTTGAGCTTCTTGCCGTCCCAGGCACTGGGCAGCTGGCGGTGGAAGACCGGGTAGAGCGGCACCTCGTCGGAGATGAGGTCCACGATTTCGCCGGTAATCTTCTTGGCATCTGCCGCAGCGGCCTGTGATCCCTTGTTCATCAGCTCCTGCAGCTGGGCCCGTTCAGGGGCGGTCCAGTAGGCGCGCTTTTCCATCCAGGTGGCACCGGAGTAGAACCAGCTCAGGAGCAGGTCCGCGTCGTTGCCGAAGACGGACGGGTCGCCGGGAGCTGCGACCACCGAGTAATCGCCGGTGCCCACGCGGTCGGTGTACAAGGCGCCTGACTGGATGCTCTTCACGGTCACCTTGACGCCCGGGATCTTGTTCCAGGATTCGAGGATCAGCGGGGCAACGTCCTTGACCCAGGCGGTGTCTGTGGTCAGCAGCTCGAATTCGAGGTTGGTGACCCCGGCCTGCTTGAGCAGGTCTGCGGCCTTGCCGGCGTCGTAGCCGTAAACGTTCTTGGCCTTGACGTAGTCCGGGTGGCCTTCCTGGAAGTAGGAGCTGGCGGGCTTGGCGTTGCCGAACAGCGCCTTCTTGATGATGGCCTCCTTGTCCAGGCCGTAGTGCAGGGCCTGGCGCACCAGCTTGTTGTTGAAAGGAGCCTTCTTGCAGTTGAACATAAGGAACAACATCCCGAAGGACTGAACTGATTCGACGGTGACCTTCGACTTCAGGCCTTCAATATCGAGGTAGGGGACATCCTCGATGGCCTGGACGCGGCCGGACTGGACGGCGGTGACGCGGGCCGCGGCATCGGAGAGCAGCAGCCAGTTCATCCCCTTGGCCAGTGCCGGCTTGGGGCCGTTGTAGTCGGCGAAGGCTTCGAAAACGATCTTGTCGTCCTTCACGGCGGAAACAAGCTTGTAGGGGCCGGAGCCGACGGGCGCGGCGTCGAAGGCCTTCAGGTCGGTGGCCAGTGCCTTGGGCACAACCTTGACTACGGAGATGCGGGATGCGAAGCCCGGGAACGGGTACTTGAGCGTGAACTCGACCGTCTTGGCGTCTACGGGCTTAACGTCCTGGATGAACGGGATGAACTGCGAGAACAGGGATTTGTTCGCGGGGTCCATAACGCGGGTGAAGGAGAACGCGACGTCTTCGGTGGTGACCGGGGCGCCGTTGTGGAACTTGGCGCCGTCGCGGATGGTCACCTGGTAGGTGGTGTCGTTGACCTTCTTGGGGTCGGCTGCGGCCAGTGCGTTGTACGGTTCGCGGGTGGCCGGGTGGAGCTCGATGAGGCCCTCGAAGATGTGCAGGTTGGCGGCCATCGGGGTGGCGCCGGAGGAGCTCAGCGGGTCGAAACCGGTGGAGAGGGCGTAGGAGATGCCCGCTTCGATGATGAGGTCCTTGTTGATGGCTCCGCCACCGGCGGCGGTGCCGGTGGTGGTGGCCGCAGGCCCGCCGCAGGCTGCCAGGGTGGTGGCGAAAGCAGCTGCGACGCCCGCGGCCCCGCTCAATTTCAGGAAGCTCCGGCGGCTGGCGGAACTGACCAGCGGAAGGTTCTTGATCGTCTTATCCATAGAGTTGCCTCACCGTTCAGATAGTTATCGGATGTAGGACGTCCGATGCTCGTAGGAAAACTGTAAGGGCGGTCACAAGGTTCCGTCAAGTGTGACCCGGCTCGCTTGGCCCCGCCGTTCCGGGCTTCTAGGCTGAAGATATGACATCCCACCTTATAAATTGCCCGGAAGGCATCCCGTTGGCCCGGCCCGACGTAGAGCACGTGCTGGCGGAAAGGGGGCGGGGCGGTTACCGGCAGTACAGGATTCCGGCGCTGGCCGTGACAACCCGCGGAACCCTCCTTGCCGCCTACGACGGACGGCCCAATCTCGATGATCTTCCCAGCCCCATCGACCTGTTGCTGCGGCGCAGTGTGGACAACGGGCGGACCTGGCGGGATCAACAGGTGGTGCGGACCGGCGTCGGGCTTGAAGGCTACGGGGACCCCAGCCTGCTGGTGGACGCGGTGACCGGCAGGATCTTCCTGTTCCATGCAGCGGGCACCCGCGCCGGCTTCTTCGAAGCCGCCGCAGGGTTGGGCACGGGCGATGACGTCCAGCACTGCGACCTCAGCTTTTCCGACGACGACGGACAGACCTGGCGTCACCGTCGCCTCACTGCCCAGCTTAAGCTCGGTGGCGGCCCGGAGCGCGGAATCACCGGAATCTTTGCCGCCGCAGGACAGGGCATCCAAATCCATGCCGGCCCGTTTACGGGCAGGCTGGTCCAGCAGTTCGTGGTCCTCGTTGCGGGGAACATCCTGGCGGCCTCCGCCTACAGTGACGACCACGGGGAGACCTGGACACTGGGTCAACTCATTGGCGCCGAGGCCGGCGCCGCGGCACCCAATGAAAACAAGGTTGTCTGCCTTAGCGACGGCCGGCTGCTGCTGCACAGCCGGGCAACGCCGCGCCGCCTTTCCGCGATTTCCGGCGACGGCGGGCACACCTGGAGTGCGCTGGCCGCCGTCGAGGGCCTCCCGGACCCGGGGGACAACGGCTCCCTCGCCCGGTTTGACGGACTTCCCCTGCCGGCGGGGCACGCCATGGCGGAAACGGACACCTGGCTGCTGGCAAGCAACAACCACGACCCCGCGCTCCGCCGTAACACCGTCCTCAGCCTCTCGCGTGACAACGGAGCAACCTGGCCGGCGAAGCTCGTCATTTGCCCGGGCAGTTCGGCATATTCAACAGTGGCACGCCTTCCGGACGGCAATATCGGCGTCCTCTATGAGCGGCAGGGCTACCGGCAAATTGTGTTCTGCTCGATTCCGGCAGCGCAGGTCACGGAGGCCGGCGCACCGCCGAAGGACGGGCCGGGCGACGACGGCGTGGTTTTCGACATGGAGCTGCGCTCCATTACGCCCGGCCGCCCCGCCGTCTGGCGGAACGCCGGTGAATTCCATGTGATGGCACCTGCCGCGGCCGGCGACTGGGACGTCCACACCTGGAAGGAGATCGGACAGGGCTACTCGCCGGAGGCAGCCCAGGTGATCGGAACCCGGGAGGCGCAGGACCTGAACTACGGGCCCGTCATCCCCGGCTACAAGGAGGGGGACATCCTCGCCTTCACCGGACGTGCCCGCAACCACGGCAGTGCGTTGGCGGCCGGCGTGCGGCTGACCGGACCGGGCGCTGCGGGTTTCGATGCCGCAGACCTGCAGCCCGGCGAGGAGGCGCTGTACTTCACCCCGGTCTGCACGGTGACGGCGGAGGACATCGAGCGCGGCTTCCTCGACATCAGGTACGCCGTGGAATGGGCGGCCCGGGGCCGGGGCCGGCGGCTGGAACGCCGTCTCACCGTCAACACTTCGGACGGGACCGTGGAGGCCCGGACCTAGAGGAAGCGGTCCAGCAGGCTCGCTTCGGCCATCCGGCTCAGTCCCTCCCGGACGGTGCGGGCGCGCTGGTCGCCGATGCCGTCCACGGTCATGAGGTCATCGATGGTGGCCGCCATCAGGTACTGGAGGCCGCCGAAGTGGTCCACGAGCCTGTCCGCCACAGCCTTGGGCACTGCCTTCAGGCCGGACAGGAGGCGGTACCCGCGCGGCTGCACCACGGCGTCGAGCGTGTCCACGCCTCCGGCGAAGCCGATGATGCCGGCAATCCGGCTGAGATCGATCAGTTCGGTGGGTCCCAGGCTGAGCAGGGCACTGACAGCGCCGTCGATGTCCTCGGGGGACGCGTTCGGGCCGGCGTAATCACGGATGATCACATCGCTGCCGGGCCCGCGGCCCACGGTGAGTTCGTCCAGCTGCAGCGACAGCAGGCGCCCGTCTTCGCCGAGTTCCAGAACGTACTGCGAGATTTCCTCGGAGATCCGGCGCACCATTTCCTGGCGCTGCAGTGTCACCGCGACGTCGCGGACGGTGACCATGGCTTCGATTTCCAGGGCGGAGAGCGAACTGGTGACCTGGTCCAGGCGGGACCGGTAGCGTTCCAGCGTGGCCAGCGCCTGGTTGGCACGGGCCAGGACCTTCTCGGAACCTTCGAGGACGTGCCGCAGCCCGTTCACGTACAGGGCGATGATCTGCATGGACTGGCTCACCGAAATCACGGGAACCCCGGTCTGGATGGCGACGCGCTCGGCCGTGCGGTGCCTCGTGCCGGATTCCTGGGTCTCGATGCTCGAATCCGGAACCAGCTGGACGGCCGCCCGGAGGATGTTGCCGGCGTCCTTGTCGCAGATGATGGCGCCGTCCATCTTGGCGAGTTCACGGAGCCGCGTCGGCGAGAAGTCGATCCCGATGTCGAATCCGCCGGAGCAGATGGACTCAATGGTGCGGTCCGAGCCCAGAACGATCAGCGCGCCGGTCCTTCCGCGGAGGATGCGTTCCAGACCGTCACGCAGAGCGGTGCCTGGAGCCACCCTGCCCAGAGTCGCCTTCAGCGAATCCTCAGGGCTCCGAGCCATAGGTTGTCCCTTCAAAGGTGCAAGCCGTTGCCTGCAAGTATGCCGGTTTTACGATTCCGCCGACAGGATCAAAAGTACTCAATTTCCCACTGGCTCCATCCTAGAGGCAAAGGAGTGCATTAACCGCACGGACAAGCCTCAAAGTGGCCCGTTTGACCTGCCGCCGGGAACGGCCCCGAAGGCACCGGACGGCGACGGCGGGAGGCGGCAGTTGGGCGTCCACCGGCGGCTCCTGCCGCCCTGCGATAAACTGGGAACCTTGGCTGCACAGTTCACGCCTGCCGGCCCCACGTTCACAACGCACGTCCACGTCACGCATAAAGCCCAGCCCACCCCCCCTGTCGCAGCGAAAGTAGCACCGTGTCTCAAGAAGTCCTTAGCCCCGCCCGAGTCCAGGAGATTCACAAGCAGGCGGCCCGGCGTCGGACTTTCGCGGTCATTTCCCACCCTGACGCCGGCAAGTCCACGCTCACCGAAGCCCTGGCCCTGCACGCGAAGGTGATCGGCACGGCCGGCGCGTCCAGCGGCAAGGCCAACCGCAAGGAAACAGTCTCGGACTGGATGCAGATGGAAAAGGACCGCGGCATCTCCATCAGCTCGGCCGCCCTGCAGTTCGCCTACCGGGACACCGTGATCAACCTCCTGGACACCCCCGGCCACGCCGACTTCTCGGAGGACACCTACCGCGTCCTGGCCGCCGTCGACTGCGCCGTGATGCTGGTTGACGCCGCCAAGGGCCTGGAAACACAGACCATGAAGCTCTTCGAGGTCTGCAAGCAGCGCAACCTGCCCATCATTACGGTGATCAACAAGTGGGACCGCCCCGGCCTGGATGCACTGGCGCTGATGGACGAAATCACCGAGCGCACCGGCCTCCAGCCCATGCCGCTGACCTGGGCGGTGGGCATCTCCGGTGACTTCCGCGGCGTGTGGGACCTCCGGAACGACCGCTTCGCCAGGTTCCAGCGCAACAACGCCGGCGCCAACATCGCGCTGACCGAGTACTTCACCCCGGAAGAAGCCGCCGCCAGCCAGGGGGACGACTGGTCCAACGCCGTGGACGAAGCCGGGCTGGTCATCGAATCCAACCTTGAGTTCAACACCGACGCCTTCTACGCGGGCAAGGCAACGCCCATCCTCTTCAGCTCCGCCGCCCTCAATTTCGGCGTCAAGGAGATCCTGGACGCGCTGGTGGACTTCGCCCCGCCCGCGGCGCCGCGGCCCGACGTCGACGGCGACCCCCGGCCCGTCGATGCCCCCTTCGCGGGCTTCGTCTTCAAGGTCCAGGCCGGCATGAACAAGGCCCACCGCGACCACGTCGCCTTCATCCGGGTCTGCTCCGGTGTCTTCGAACGCGGCATGGTGGTCACGCAGACGCGCACCGGCAAATCGTTCGCCACCAAGTACGCCCAGCAGGTGTTCGGCCGTGAGCGCGAGGTCATCGACGAAGCCTTCCCCGGCGACGTCGTCGGACTCGTGAACGCCTCCTCGCTCCGGGTGGGCGACAGCCTGTTCCTGGAAGAGCCCGTGGAGTTCCCTGCGATCCCGCTGTTCGCGCCGGAACACTTCCAGGTGGCACGCTCCAAGGACCCCAGCCGGTTCAAGCAGTTCCGCCGCGGCATTGAGCAGCTTGAGCACGAGGGCGTCATCCAGGTGCTCCGCTCAGACATCCGCGGTGACCAGGCGCCCGTCCTCGCCGCCGTCGGCCCCATGCAGTTCGAAGTGGTGGAGGACCGGATGGCGCACGACTTCAGCGCCCCCATGCGCCTGGAGCGGCTCCCGTACTCGATGGCCAGGATTTCGACGGCGGATGCCATGCCCACGCTGGCCAACGTCCCCGGCGCGGAGGTGCTGTTGAGGTCCGACGGCGAATACCTCGCCTTGTTCAATGACGTCTGGGCGCTGCGCCGGATTGAGAAGAACCACCCCGACCTGACCCTCGTGCCCATCGGCACGCACAACCCCGCCAAATAGCGGGCCCGGCGTCACGCGGGCGGCCGCCGCCGGGATATCATAAGCATACTTATTAAATTAATAGCTGAGAGGCCATCATGGCTGCGAGCATGGAACCCGGTTACCTCCTCAGCGGCCGGTACCGGATTGACGTCCTCATCGGCAGGGGGAGCCAATCGGGCGTCTACCGGGCCTTCGATGAACTCCTGCAGCGTGACGTTGCGGTGAAGCTCTTCCGGGACGATCCAGGGAACGTAGACCACACCCGCCGCCAGGGCGAGGAAGTGCGCATCCTGGCCGGAATGAGCCACCACGCGCTGGTGACCCTGCTGGACGCCGGTGCGGACCTCAGCGATCCGCGGCACCGCCGCACGTACCTGGTCATGGAACTGGTCCGCGGCCCGGACCTGCGCCAACGCACGGCCCAGGGCCCCATTTCCGCGGCACACCTGGCGCTGATCGGCCACGACCTTGCGGACGGGCTCGCCTACATCCACCACCACGGCATCGTGCACCGCGACGTCAAGCCCGCCAACATCCTCCTGGTGGACTACAACATCGATGACCGCCGGCCACGGGCCAAGCTGAGCGACTTCGGCGTGGCCATGATCCTCGGCGAGGGCCGGCAGAGCGGCCCCGCGGAAAGCTCCGGAACCCCGCAGTACCTCAGCCCGGAACAGGCCGCCAGCGAGCCGGTGGGTCCGGCGAGTGACGTGTATTCCCTGGGGCTGGTCCTGCTCGAAGGGCTGACCGGCAAACCCGCCTACCCCGGGGCGCCGATCGCCTCGGCCATGGCGCGGCTGCTGCGGGATCCCCACATTCCCGAGGGCGTCGCACCCAAATGGGCAGCACTGCTCACCTCCATGTTGTCCCGGGAGCCGTCCGCCAGGCCCGCTGCCCGGGAAGTTTCCCTCGCCCTCCGGCAGGAGGTCATCAGCGCTGCCGGCCGCCGCCGGAGCAGGCGGACACCGGCCGCCGCCGACGCGCCGCCGTCGGGCGTTTCTGCGTCGGACGTTTCCGCGTCGGACGTTTCCGCGTCGGACGGGCGCGCGAACGAAGAGGCGCGGATGCTCGCCGTCGAGCGTTACCGGATCCTGGACACACCCCCGGACGGAACGTTCGACCGGATCGTGGGCCTGGCCGCCCGGATGTTCTCCGTGCCCGTGGCGATCGTCAGCGTCGTGGACCGCGACCGGATCTGGTTCAAAGCCCACCACGGCACCGACGTTGGCGAGATCGGGCGGGACCCGGGGCTGTGCGCGTCCGCCATCCTCCAGGACGAGGCCTGGGTGGTCCCGGATGCCCTCACCGACCCGCGCACGCTGGCGAATCCGCTGGTTGCAGGCGAATTCGGCCTGCAGTTTTACGCCGGTGTTCCGCTGCGCACTCCCGACGGCTACAACCTCGGCACGTTCTGCATCCTGGACCGGGAGCCGCGGGAGTTCACGGCGGAGGACATCCGCACGCTGGAGGACCTGGCCGCGATCGTGATGAACGACCTTGAGCTGCGGCTGCAAAGCCGGAGCGCGCTGGCAGCCGGCAGATGACCGGGCTCCTAGCGCCGCCCCGCATGCAGGGCCAGTTCCAGCTCGAAACGGGCCCGCGGGTCTTCCAGCGCCTCCCCGAAGAGTTCGCGCAGCTGCGCCGCCCGGTAGCCCACGGTCTGCGGATGGATGCCCAGCTCGGCCGCCACCGGAGCGCGCTGGCCCCAGTGGCGCAGCCAGGAGAGCAGGGTCTCCGCCAGCCTTTCGCGCTGTGCCGGACGCAGGCCTTCCAGTGGCGCCAGCCTGCGCTCCGCCAGCTCGGCAATGGCCGAGGGCTCGGAGCCGAGGACGATCTGCGCCAGGTGGTCGTCCGCCCAGATCGGCGGATCCTCGGGGCCTTCGCGCGGCGGCAGCACGGAGGCTGCGAGCACGGCCAGCCGCAGGGAATCCGGCACCTTTTCCCAGCCGCCCGCCGGACCCACGGCAGCGGACCTGCCTTTCAGCGCCTTCTCCAGCGCAGCCCGGGCGGCATCGGATTTCCTGGCCGGGACAAGCGCCACGGCGTCCGTTTCGCGTTCAACCACCAGTGTTCCCGGGCCCAGCTGCAGCCGGAGCCCTGCCGACCGGTCCAGCGGGAGCGTGACCACCACCAGCCTCGCCGGCAGGGACCAGTCGGCGATGGATGCCGCCTGCCGCAGGGCGGCTTCGTCCGCCTGGCCCATCAGCAGCAGCTCCAGCAGCTCGGTCCTGCGCCGGTCCACCGCTCCCGCGCGCTCGGACTGTTCAAAGGCGTACGCCTCGGCGCTCACGGCGGACAGCTCGTCGATGTAGGCCAGGATCGATTCGCCCAGGTCCACCACAACGCTCAGGCCCAGGTCCTTTTCCATCGAGATCTTCGACATTTCCCGGAACGTTACGCGGGCACCCATGCGGTAGGCGCTCAGCAGCGCATCCATGCTGCGCCCCTGGCGGAATTCGCCGCTGCCAAGGCCTGCCACGAGCTCCCGGCTCTCCTCGGACAGGGCGGGCAGCCGGGTGCCGGGCAGCTGCAGGAAGCGCTCCAGCGCCGCGGCCACCCCGCGCCGCAGGCCGCGTCCGAAGCGGCCCTCGATGGGCCTGGCGTAGGCCGGAACCAGCTGCGGAACCGCGTCGATGATGGCCTCCACAATGCCCGGCATCCTGGGTCGCAGCAGGTCGCTGACCTCCCGGGGCAGGGCCAGCCACGGCGGATCGTACGCGGGGGCTGCAGGACTCTTCGAGGCCGGAGGGTTCATGAGAGACTTCCATAAGTTGTTTCGGGGGAACAGTTTAGAACGTTCGATCGTATGCCTTGGGAGAAGAAATATGCCTCGATCCAACATAAGGTTAATAACATGATCCGGCTCCGTAAGCTGGCGCGCGCCGCATCTGTACTGACCACCCCGCTAGCTCCAGAAGATATTCTGTCGCTGTTCAATCCTGTGTTTTCCGCCCGCCAGTTGCGCGGCGTGGTTACCAGGGTGGTCGCCGAGACGGCCGATTCCGCCACCATCTTCTTCCGTCCCGGCCGCGGCTGGAAAGCCCACCAGGCCGGCCAATGGGCGCGCATCGGCGTCGAACTCGACGGCGTGCGGCACTGGCGTTCCTATTCGCTGAGCGCCCCCGCCGGCCAGGACCCTGCCATCACGGTGACCGACGTGGGCGCCGTTTCCGGCGTCCTGGTCCGCGACACCCGCCCCGGTGATGTCCTGTTCCTGGCGCCGCCGCAGGGCGACTTCGTCCTCCCCGAGCACCCCCGCCCGCTGCTGATGCTTACCGCCGGCAGCGGCATCACCCCCGTCATGTCCATGGTGCGCACGCTGGTGCCGCACCGTCCGGATGCCGACGTCGTCCTGATCCATTCAGCCCGGACCCCGGAAGACAGCATTTTCCGGGAAGAGCTGTCCGAGCTTGCCGACCAGTTCCCCAACTTCAAGGTCACGCACTGGTTCACCGGCGAACGCGGCCGGGTGGACTTTTCCTCCGCCGCCGTCCTCGACGAACTCTGCCCGGACTGGCGCCACCGCGCAGCCTATGCCTGCGGGCCTGAGGGTTTCCTGGACGACGCCGAGGCGCTGTGGTCCGCAGAAGCAGCCGCAGCGGCGGCCGAAGGTTCCACCGGTTCCGAAGCCGGCGGGTCCCACCAGCCGGAAGGGCCGTTTGCGGCCGACCCGATCAACCTCATCATCGAACGCTTCACCACCAGCCTGGCGGCCGGTGCAGGGCACGACGGCGGACTGGTCACCTTTGAAGCCTCCGACCGCGAGGTGGAGGCAGACGGCGGCACGCCGCTCCTCGACGTCGGCGAAGACGCCGGCGTGCTGATGCCCAGCGGCTGCCGGATGGGCATCTGCCACAGCTGCCTCATCCCCCTGCGGGCAGGGCATGTCCGCGACCTCCGCACCGGCGAAGTCCACGGCGAGCCGGGCCAACTAATCCAGACGTGTGTATCGGCAGCCGCCGGACCCGTTAACCTCGACATTTGAGGAGCACCACCGCATGGCAATAGTTACTAACCACGAAGCCGAGACCACGGAAGACGCCGTTGTGCCGTCCTCGCGCGACGATGCTGCCCTGAAGGCGGACGGCGCAGCTGCGGCTGCCGCCGGCGCCCAGGCTGCCAAGACCCGTCGGGGGGCGCTGGCCACCTCCGGCAGCCCGCTGGTCCGACCGCCGGCCGCGGCGCACCTCTCCGACGAGCAGGTGGCCGAACTGGGGCGCGAACTCGACGCCATCAAGGACGACATCCTGGCCAAGCGCGGAGCCTCCGACGCGGCGTACATCCGCCGCATGATCAAGATCCAGCGCGCCCTGGAGATCTCCGGCCGCGCCACGCTCCTGGTCAGCCGGAACAAGGGTGCCTGGTTTGCCGGCACCACCCTGCTGAGCCTTGCCAAGATCCTCGAAAACATGGAGATCGGGCACAACGTGCTGCACGGCCAGTGGGACTGGATGCGGGACCCGGACATCCACTCCACCACCTGGGAATGGGACTTCGTCACCCCGGCCCGCGCCTGGCAGCACACGCACAATGACCTGCACCACCGCTGGACCAACGTGGTGGGCAAGGACAATGACGTCGGATACAACCTCCTGCGCATGGACCCCCAGCAGGAGTGGAAGCCGTTCAACCTCGGCAACCCGCTGTACAACGCGATCCTGGCGCCGGTCTTCGAGTGGGGCATCGCGATCTACGACCTCGAGCTGCAGGACTTCAAGGACGGCAACAAGTCCAAGGAAGCCCTGGTCAAGGACCTCAAGGCACTCGGCGTCAAGGCGCTCAAGCAGTTCACCAAGGATTACGCCGCCACCCCCGCGGTTGCCATGCTGACCGGTTCCGGCAAGCAGGCCCTCTACGGCACGCTGACGGCCAACGCGGTACGCAACGTCTGGGCCCACGCAGTGATCTTCTGCGGCCACTTCCCCGAGGGGACGGACACCTTCACCGAGGAAATGGTGGAAGGTGAGACCCGCGGCGACTGGTACGTCCGGCAGATGATCGGCTCGGCCAACATCTCCGGTTCCAAGCTCATGCACCTGATGACCGGCAACCTGTCGCACCAGATCGAGCACCACCTCTTCCCGGACATTCCGTCCAACCGGTATGCCGAGGTGGCGCCGAAGGTGCAGGAGATCTGCAAGCGCTACGGCCTGCCGTACACCACCGGGCCGATGTGGAAGCAGGTCGGCTCCACCTGGGCCAAGGTCTTCAAGCTGGCACTGCCGGGCGGCGGCAAGGCCTAACGGCCGACCGTTGCTTCCCGGAAGGGCGCCTGCCATTGCGGCAGGCGCCCTTCTTTGTCTTTCCCGGGAGCATCCTGCCGGCGATCCCTGAGCCGGGGGCCTATTCCCGGGGCTTGGCCGCCGTGCCAAGAATGTGGGCGACCCGCGGATTCCCCGGGAGGGCAGAGAAGCCGAAGCGCTCCACGTCCTGCAGCGTGAGCCCCGCTGCCGCGATTCCCGCGGCGGTGTCTCGGTTCAGGTGGCATCCTCCTCCGAGCCGGCTCCACAGCGGTGTGAGCAGGTCCTCGACAGCTGCGAGCACCCGGTGTGCCGAGCGGACGTGTTCATAGAACAGCAGGAGGCCGCCGGGCCGGAGAACCCGCAGTACCTCGGCCAGCGCTGCTGCCTGGTCCGCCACGCTGCACAGGACCAGGCTCGAGACCACCACGTCCACGGATTCGTCGCCCGCAGGGAGGGCCTCCGCCACGCCGTCGTTAACCGTGACGGGAACCGGGGCTTTGACGGCCTCGGCCACCGCCAGCGCCCGCAGCGTTGCGTCCGGTTCGAGCGCCAGCACCCCGGTCACGGCCGAGGGGTAGAAGGGGAAAGTGGCGCCGTAGCCGGCCCCGATTTCGACGACGGCGCCGTAGGCCGCCTCCACGAGGCGCCGGCGGTGGGCTGCCGCTCCGCGGGCGTCCATGCGCGGACCCACGCGGGCAAAATTTTGCCCGGAGGAGGAATTTCCGGCGCTGGTTTCCGGCATCGGTTCCTCCCTTGCTCAGCGCACCTGGGCGGGATTGAGCTTCAGCCGGCGCAGCAGCTGGGCGTTGAGGGCCACCACAATTGTCGAGGCGGACATCAGCACGGCGCCGGCCGCGGGGGAGAGGACCACCCCGGCGAAGGCGAGCACCCCGGCAGCCAGCGGCACCGCCAGGATGTTGTAGCCGGTGGCCCAGACGAGGTTCTGCCACATTTTGCGGTAGCTTGCCCGGGATAGGTCCACCATGGACAGCACCGCCCGCGGATCGTTGCCGGCCAGGACCACGCCGGCGGATTCCACCGCCACGTCGGTCCCTCCTCCGATCGCGATCCCCACCTCCGCCCTGGCCAGTGCGGGGGAGTCGTTGACGCCGTCGCCCACCATGGCCACCCGGAGCCCGCGCCCCTGGAGTTCGGCGACCTTCTTGTCCTTGTCCGCAGGAAGCACTTCCGCGAACACCTCATCGATCCTGAGGTCCGCCGCGACGGCCCGGGCCACCTGCCGTGCATCCCCGGTGATCATGGCCACCTTGATGCCGCGGTTCTGCAGGGCCGCGACGGCCTGCCGGGACTCCGGTCGCACGGCGTCTTCGAGGCTGACGGCGCCCAGTACCCGCCCGCCGTCGTCCACGACGTGGAGGACCGCGGCCCCGCGGTCCATCCAGGCTCCCGTGACGGCGGTGAGGGCGGGCGGTTCGGCGGCTCCCAGTTCACGGAGGAGGGCCGGACCGCCCACGTACACGGTTCTCCCGTCAACGCTGGCACGGACGCCGCGGCCGGTCATGGAGCTGAAGTCGCTGGCTGCCGGGATAGTCAGGCCCCGGCTGCGGGCGGCGGCGACGATGGCCCGGGCCACCGGGTGCTCGCTGTCCGATTCCACGGCGGCGGCCAGGGCCAGGAGCCCGTCCCGGTCCGTGCCATCAGCTGCGGCGAGGTCCATGACTTCAGGCTCACCCTTGGTCAGGGTCCCGGTTTTGTCGAAAAGTACGACGTCGACGGTCCGCATGCGCTCCAGCGCCATCCGGCTCTTGATCAGCACGCCTGCCCGGGCCGCCCGTTCCGTGGAGATGGCGATCACCAGGGGGATTGCGAGTCCCAGTGCGTGCGGGCAGGCAATGACCAGCACCGTCACGGTGCGAGTGACGGCGTCGGGAAGGCTGCCCAGTAGCGTCCACACGACGAAAGTGATGGCGCCGGCACCGGCCGCGAAGTAGAAAAGAAACGCCGCCGCCCTGTCAGCGAGGGCCTGTGCCCGGGAGGAGGACGCCTGCGCTTCGGCAACAAGCCGCTGGATCCCGGCCAGGGCCGTATCCTCGCCGATGGCGGTCACCTGCACCCTGACGGCATTGTCCGTAGCGATCGTGCCGGCCACCACAGGGTCGCCCGGCGAACGCAGCACGGTCTTGGATTCACCCGTGATCATGGATTCGTCGAACTCAGCCTGACCCTCGCTCACGGTGCCGTCCGCCGGCATCCGCCCGCCCGAGCGGACCAGGATGAGATCACCGGACCGGAGCTCGGAGACCCCCACAGTTTCGGTGCCCGTATCCGTGATGCGTTCGGCCTCGTCGGGAAGCAGGGCGGCCAGGGCATCCAGTGCCCCCTGCGCCGAGCCGAGCGCCCGCATCTCGATCCAGTGACCCAGCAGCATGATGGCAACAAGGAGCGCGAGTTCCCACCAGAAGTCCAGGTCGAAGCCGCCGATCCCCAGGCTGGTGGCCCAGGACGCGCCGAAGGCCACCGTGATGGCCATGCCGATGAGCAGCATCATGCCGGGCTTCCGGGCTTTGAGTTCGTTGAACCCGCCGCGGAGGAACGGCTGGCCGCCGTACACGAAGATCACCGTGCCCAGGACCGGCGGAATCCAGCTGGAACCCGGGAAGGCCGGCGGCCTGTAACCCAGGAGGTCACCGAACATCGGGCTGAAGAAGACCACGGGCACGGCCAGGGCAAGGGTCAGCCAGAACCTGTTCTTGAACATCGCCACGCTGTGCCCGGCGTGCTGGCCGTGGCTGTGGACCATGTGCTCGTCGTCAACAGGCCCCTTGCCGTCGGGATGACGGCCCTGGTGCATGGCGTGATCCGGTGCGTGCTGGCCGGGATCGCTGGGATGGCCGGGACTGCTGGGATGGCCGGTGTGGCCAGCGTGCGGCGGGCCGTCATTCAGCGCTGCGTTCAATCCTGTTTTCAATGGGCCTGCACCGTGGCGGGGGTCCATAATGCGCTCCTTTGGGACGTCACCCTTGATGGCCTTGATTTATCGCAAACATACCCCCTGGGGGTATGTTTGGCAACAGCTTCCTGCTAACGGACTTCGATCACGCCCATCATTCCGAGGTCCTCATGATCCAGGATGTGGCAGTGGTAGACGGAACGGCCGGCGAAGTCCTTGAAGGCCACCCTGACCTTCACCCGACCCTGCGCCGGGACATTGACCACGTCCCGCCACTCCGGACGGTCCGGCGCCCGGCCACCCTCCTCAACGACCTGCATCCGCCAGACGTGCAGGTGGAACGGATGGTCCATGGGGCTGGGGTTCGTCAGCGTCCATTCCTCCACGCTCCCCGCCGCCACCGTGGTGTCCGTCCTGGCCGGGCTGAACTCGCGGCCGTTGATGGTGAAGCCCATCATGCCCCCGCCCATGCCCATTCCCATGCCTGCGCCGGAGGAGAGGGTGAGCTGCCGGTGCGCCGCCACGGCGGCCGTCCTAAGGTCGTCCGGTTCCGGCACAGCAGGCAACGGCGCCTGGGGCGAGGGGGACGGCACCAGCGGCGACGGCGACGACGATGTTGAGGGTGCGGCGCTTCCCGCCACTCGCAAGGTTGCGAGTGCCGCGGCTGCCGCACCCGGCTGGCTTGTCTGCCGGGGCCCGGGGCCCTGCCCCATCATGCCGGCCATGGTGCCCCGGTCGTAATACGCGGCCCGCAGCACTGCGCTTCCGGCGGCTGTGGTCACCAGCAGATCGGCCCGGTTGCCGGGTGCCAGGAACAGTTCCTCCACGTCCGACGGCGTACGGTACCGGCCCGAGTCCATTCCCAGCAGTTGCAGTTGCTGGCCGTCCAGCCGCAGCGACAGATAGCGGGCCACGCAGGCGTTGATGATGCGCCACCGCTCGCGCGTACCCGCCACTGCGGTGAAGCCCGGATTGCTTTGTCCGTTGACCAGGACGATTTCGCCTTCCCTGCCCAGCATCCGCTCCATCTGCGAAACGCGGGCAACGTTCCCTGCGCCGTCGAGTGTGGTGTCCGAAACGACCAGGACGCGCTCGGCGCTGACTGCGATGGGTTCCGGATCCTCCACGATGATCGCGCCAAAGAGTCCGGCGAAAATCTGGTCGGCAACCGTGCCGTGATGGTGCGGGTGGTACCAGTACACTCCCGGAGGGTGGTCCGCGGGCAGCCGGTACTCGTACTCATGGACCGCGCCCGGATTTACCATAACGAACACGTTGTCCCCGGAGCCCTCGGGGGACACGTGCAGTCCGTGGACATGCAGGTTTGTTGCCTGGTCCAGGTTGTTGGCCAGCCGGACGTTCAGCAGGTCGCCCGGCCGCAGGCGAAGGGTGGGACCCGGAATCCCCCCGTTATAGCCAAGGGTCCGGACCTGCTGCCCGGCGAGCTGGAACTGGCCGGGGCCCGCCTCGAGCCGGACTTCCAGCCTGCCTCCGGAGCTGCGCAGCTCGGATGGCTGGGACAGCTCGGCTCCGGTTACGGGGGCCGTCCTGGACGATGACCGGGTGGCCAGCGACCACCACAGCCCTGCTCCACCCGCCGCCGTGGCGGCCGCCCCGAGACCGCCCAGAAGCAGGGCGCTGCGCCGGCTCAGGGGCCGGAGGACAGGACGGTGCACTAGGGGTTGCGGCCTGACGGGTGGCAGGTCCGGTGGCGTACTGGCGGGTTGTTGCGGGCCCGGTGGCAGGTCCGGTTGCGGGTCCGCGGGCGGCACGCTGGCAGGAGGCACTACGGTTCCTCGCCGAGTACCCTGACCTGCTCGCGGTACTGGTCAGCGGTCAGCTCCCCTTTGGCAAAACGTTCGTCGAGGATCTGCCGGGCCCGGCTGCGTCCCCCGGCTCCGCCAAATCCTGGCCCGCCAAATCCGGGACCGCCGGGGCCCGGCCAAGGACCGCCGGGACCCGGCTGACCAGGGTGGTTGAATCCGCCGCTTTGGAACCCGCCGCGGCCGCCGCCGAACAAGCGCACTGCAACCAGGACCAGCAGGGCTATGCCCACCAGCATCAGCACGCCCCACAGCCACATCCAGCCCATGTCCGGACCGTAACCCCACATCATGGCTGCTCCCTCCGTGGCCTGCAGTTTCGTGCCAGCAGTTCCGTGGCCTGCTGTTCGTGCGCCACGTCCTACCCCAAGGGTGCGCCCCTTCCGCGGCCTCCGCTAGGGTCCTAAGTCGCTGATGCACGCCCCGGCCCGTCCACCACCTGCTTCAGCTGATGAGCAGGCCCAGGGCCTCGGCCAGGTGGCCCACTTCCCGGACGGAGAAGCCGGCCGGAACCGGTCCCGGGCCGTTGGGGCTGGATGGAACCACGGCATGCGTGAAGCCCAGCCGGTGGGCCTCCTGGATGCGCTGGTTGATGCCCGGAACAGGGCGGACTTCACCGGCCAGGCCCACCTCGCCGAAGGCGATCAGCCGGGTGGGCAGGGGCTTTTTCGCCTTGGCCGAGGCCACGGCCAGAGCCACGGCCAGGTCGGTTGCCGGTTCGCTGAGCTTCACGCCGCCCACTGTTGCCACGTAGGAATCATCCTTGTGCAGCAGGCAGCCGGCGCGCTGCTGGAGCACTGCCAGGAGCATGGCCACCCGGGAACTGTCCAGGCCGCTGGTGGCGCGGCGCGGCTGTGAACTGGCGCTCTCGGCCAGCAGCGACTGCACCTCGGCCAGCAACGGCCGGCGGCCTTCCAGGGTCACCGTGATGCAGGTGCCGGACACGGGCTCCTTGGTCCGGGAAACAAACAGCCCGCTGGGATCGGCAAGGCCCACGATGCCGTCCTCGTTGAGGTCGAAGCAGCCGACGTCGTCCGTGGGCCCGTAGCGGTTTTTTACCGCCCGCAGCAGCCGGAGCCGTGAGTGGCGCTCGCCTTCGAACTGGCAGACCACGTCCACCAGGTGCTCCAGCAGGCGGGGGCCGGCGATGGAGCCGTCCTTGGTTACGTGCCCCACCAGCAGGGTGGTCATGTTGCGGCGCTTGGCCGCGGCGATGAGGGAGGCCGCCACTTCCCGCACCTGCGAGACGCCGCCGGCGCTGCCGTCGACATCGGCGCTGCTGAGCGTCTGGACAGAGTCCACCACCAGCAGCCGCGGCTCCAGCTTCTCCACCTGCCCGAGCGCCTGGCCCAGGTCCGTTTCGGCCGAAAGATAGAGGGACTCCGCAACAGCATCGATCCGGTCCGCCCGCAGCTTGACCTGTGCAGCGGATTCCTCGCCCGTGATGTAGAGGACGTCCTGCGCGGTGCGGGCGAACTTGGCCGCAACATCCAGCAGCAGCGTGGACTTGCCCACGCCGGGTTCGCCGGCCAGCAGGATGACCGCGCCCGGAACAAGGCCGCCGCCCAGCACACGGTCCAACTCGTCCACACCGGTTGGAAGGAACGCCGCGGTGGTGGCATCGACGTCGGCGATCCGGCGGGCAGGCTCCAGGACGGTGGTGGCCGCCGTCGTGCGTGCAACGGCGGCACCGGTTTCCTCCACGGTGCCCCAGGCCTGGCACTCGCCGCAGCGCCCCACCCATTTGACGGTGGTCCAGCCGCATTCGGCGCATTTGTAGGCCGGGGCTTTGGACGCCCGGGAAGTCTTGGTTGCCATTGCTCCACCCTATCCGGGGGCAGTGACACTCCTGGTGATCGAGCCGGTCTTGACGGGCGCGACCACTGGCCGCGCTACAGCGGCGGCAGGATGTCCCGGGCTTCCTTGGAGTCCATTCCGGTGGCTTCGAGCAGGTCCACCATCAGCGGGCGGAACAGCATGACCACCGTTTCGCCCTCGAGCCGCTGCACGTCCAGCATCCGCGGGTGCAGCCGTCCGGCGATTTCGGTCAGCTCCAGCCGGGACGTCCGGAGGTGGGCGCGCCGGACTCCTTCGTGCATTTCAGCGAGGCCCAGGGACAGTTCGTCGATGGCGGCCGCGGTTTCCTGCAGGACCTCCGCGATGTTCTCCGTGGCCTCGTCCGAGAGGGCGGCGTGGTTGATGGCGCTGGTCAGCCGGCGCGCGAAAACCCGGCTGTTACGGAGCGCCAGGTCGATGTAATCCAGCGATTGCTCCAGCCTGCCGAGCTCGTCGCGATGCCGCCGGTATGCCGGGGCCAGCGTGGCCACCTCACCGGAGGCGCGCAGCGACTGGCGCATCGCGTCCACCAGCGGCTGGCAGTTCCGGCCGCGGACCAGGGCGTGCCACGCCTCGGTGGAGTCGCTGTTCGTCAGCGCGGACGCACAATCACGCAGCACTTCCGCAAGTTCGTGCAGTAGCTTCTGCACATCCTTCCGGGGTTCCCGCCGGGGATCCTTCGGCACCAGGACGGTGAAGAGCAGCGCGAACAGGCCGCCCACGATGGCGTCGATACTCCGGGTGAACGGCCCCCCGGCCGGGGCCGGGAGCAGCACCACCAACAGCGACTGCAGCCCCAACTGCGTGGTGAAAATGTTGCCGCTGTCCAGGAAACGTGCCAGCAGGATGGAGATAAGAAGTACGACGGCGGCAACCCAGATATCGCCGCCCAGCCAGTGGCGGAGCAGGTCACCCACCGCGATGCCGATGGTGCAGCCCAGCCCCACCTCCATCACCCTGCGCAGCCGTGGCTCGCGGGAGAATCCCAGCGCAATCAGCGATGACGTCGCCGCGAACAGCGGGCCTGAATGGCCAAGGACGTATTCGGCGAACGCATACGCGCCCACGGCGCAGACTGTCATCTGGATGGCCGGCACCAGGGAATTCCGGCTACGGACCATCCCGGTGCGGATCCTGGTTCGGAGGAATTTTCTGCTTGCGGAAATTCCAGTCGGTGGGGCCATGCGTTCCAGTCTATTCACTGGCGTTGCACTACGGCCGGAGATGTGATGTGCGCAATGGTGACGCTGCACATGTAAGCCGATGTCCCGCCGTCGTTAACCCTCCGTTCACCTTGGTCCCCACATCCCGTTACCTAAGGCCCATAACTTCAATAAAGGTACAAAAAGTACGCAACTTCTTCTGTTCGGACGTCTCCGGTCCGGCACGCATCAGAAAATCCCTGGAAGGGGTACATCTAGTGAAGGCACTCCGCTTCGGCCGCCACGCGGCTATCGCTGTCATCGCAGCCGGCGCACTCGCGCTCACCGCCTGTGGTTCCGACAACGCGACGAACACGGCACAGTCCGGTACTCCGTCTGCCTCGGGCGCCAACGTCACCGGCACCCTGACCGGCATCGGCGCTTCCTCCACCGGCGCAGCAATGGATGCCTGGAAGGCCGGCTTCGCTTCCGCCAACCAGTCCGCCTCCGTGCAGTACTCCCCGGACGGTTCCGGCGCGGGACGCAAGGCCATCATCGACGGTTCGGCACAGTTCGCCGGTTCCGACGCCTACCTCAAGGATGAGGAGCTCGCCAGCTCCAAGGAAAAGTGCGGCCCCGAAGGCGCCATCAACATCCCGGTCTACATTTCCCCGATCGCCATCGCGTTCAACATCCCGGATGTCAAGGAACTGAACCTCGACGCCACCACGGCTGCCAAGATCTTCCGCGGCGAAATCGCCAACTGGAACGACCCCGCGATCGCCGCCCTCAACCCGGACGCCAAGCTGCCGGACCTGAAGGTCACGCCGGTCAACCGCTCCGATGACTCCGGCACCACCACCAACTTCACCGACTACCTGGCTGCCGCCGCACCCGAGGTCTGGACCGACAAGGCTGCAGGCATCTGGCCCGCTTCCCTGAAGGGCGAGAACGCCAAGGGCACCTCCGGCGTCGTCAAGACCGTCACCGACACCCCGGGCGCCGTGACCTACGCTGATGACTCCGCCGTGGGCGGCAAGCTGGGCACCGCCGCCATCAAGGTGGGCGAGGAGTTCGTCAAGATCTCCCCCGACGCCGCTGCCAAGGCTGTAGAAGCCGGCAAGCCGGTTGACGGCCGCGCCGCCACCGATGTTGCCATCAAGCTGGACCGCAAGACCACCGCCGCCGGCGCCTACCCGGTTGTCCTGGTTTCCTACCACGTTGTCTGCACCACGTACGACAAGAAGGAAACCGTTGACCTGGTCAAGGCCTTCGAAAGCTACGTAGTGTCCGACGCCGGCCAGAAGGCCGCCGCCGACGCCGCGAAGTCCGCGCCGCTGTCCAAGACCCTGCAGGACAAGGCCGTTGCTGCCATCGAATCCATCAAGGTCAAGTCCTAGGGAATTCGCTGCACAGCGAGGCATAGTGGAAACACGAGCCTGAACCAGGTTCCCTGTCCCGGAGGGGCGGTCACAGACCGCCGGTCCGGGGCGGGGAACCTAGGTGTTTGTCCGAAGTAAAGCCAGTTTCACCGCTGCTTGCCGGATTATCCGGACGAGGCAGTCGGTTCTATTCGAACCCAGAGGATCGTTTGTGACCACCACCTCCCTGACAAAGTCCCGGGGCGCAGGGCGCGCCGGAGACAAGGTCTTTTCCGGAGCCGCCCTGGCCGCAGGATGCCTGATCCTTGCCGTGCTCTTCGGCGTTGCCCTGTTCCTGGTAGTCCAGGCCATCCCGGCCCTCGTGGCCTCGCCGGACAAGATCCAAGGCGGCGAAGGCTTCTTCGCCTACATCTGGCCGATCGTCATCGGCACCGTGATCGCAGCAATCATCGCGCTGGTCATCGCCACGCCCGTGGCCATCGGAGTTGCGCTGTTCATCTCGCACTTCGCACCGCGCGGACTCGCCTCCGGCCTGGGCTACGTGATCGACCTCCTGGCCGCCATCCCGTCGGTGGTCTACGGCGCCTGGGGTGCCGCGTTCCTGGCCAAGGAAATCTCCCCGGCCTACGACTGGCTGGCCAACAACATGGGCTGGCTGCCCATCTTCCAGGGCCCAGCGTCCGCCACCGGCAAGACCATCCTCACCGCCGGCATCGTGCTGGCCGTGATGGTCCTGCCCATCATCACGTCCCTGAGCCGCGAAATTTTCCTGCAGACCCCCAAGCTGCACGAGGAAGCCGCACTGGCATTGGGTGCCACCCGCTGGGAAATGATCAAGATGGCCGTTCTTCCGTTCGGCCGCCCGGGCATCGTGAGCGCCGTGATGCTTGGCCTGGGCCGCGCCCTCGGCGAGACCATGGCCGTAGCGCTGGTGCTCTCCTCCGGCGCCCTCACTGCCAGCCTGATCCAGTCCGGCAACCAGACCATCGCCGCTGAAATCGCCCTGAACTTCCCGGAGGCCAGCGGCCTGAAGGTGAGCACGCTGATCGCGGCGGGCCTGGTCCTGTTCGTCATCACGCTGGGCGTCAACATGATTGCCCGCTGGATCATCAGCCGGCACAAAGAATTCTCGGGAGCCAACTAAATGACCTCCACCCTTACTCCGGTCCGCAAGCGTTCCGCCCTCACCAAGGGACAGCTGCCCAAGTTCGCGCCCTACGTCGTCCTGGCCCTCGCCCTGGTGGTCGGCGCCGCCATCATGGCCGTCATCGGCTTCAACGCCTTCGGCTGGGGAATTGTCGCCGCCATCCTGTTCACCGCCGGCCTGGTGGGCTGGAGCGCCGCCGTCGAAGGGGGCCGCAAGGCCAAGGACAAACTGGCCACCTGCCTGGTGGTCGGTTCCTTCCTGGTGGCCCTGCTGCCGCTGATCTCCGTGATCCTGACCGTCCTGATCAACGGGCTCCCCGGGCTCCTGGACCCGGGCTTCCTCAACACGTCCATGAACGGCGTCACCGGCGCCTTCGACAACAAGAGCGTGGAGCAGGGCGCACCCGTCATGGGCGGCATCTACCACGCCCTGATCGGCACCATCCAGATCACCCTGCTGGCCACCGTCATCTCCGTGCCCGTGGGCCTGCTGACCGCCGTCTACCTGGTCGAGTACGGCGAGGACCGCCCGCTGGCCCGTGCCATCACGTTCTTCGTGGATGTCATGACGGGCATCCCGTCGATCGTCGCCGGCCTCTTCGCCGCCGCGTTCTTCTTTGCAGTGGTGGGGCCGGGCACCAAAACGGGGGCCGTTGCCGCCGTCGCGCTTTCCGTCCTGATGATCCCGGTGGTGGTGCGTTCCAGCGAGGAAATGCTCAAGATCGTGCCCAACGAGCTCCGCGAGGCGGCGTACGCCCTGGGCGTCCGCAAATGGCGGACCATCCTCAAGGTGGTCATTCCGACGGCGATCTCCGGCATCGCGTCCGGCGTCACCCTGGCGATCGCCCGCGTGATCGGCGAAACGGCTCCGATCCTGGTGACCGCAGGCTTCGCCACGAGCATCAACACCAACGTGTTCAGCGGCTGGATGGCTTCGCTGCCCACGTTCATCTACACCCAGATCCTGAACCCCACCTCGCCGTCCAATCCGGATCCGTCCTCGCAGCGGGCCTGGGGTGCCGCGCTGGTGCTCATCATCCTGGTCATGCTGCTGAACCTCGGCGCACGGCTCATCGCCAGGATCTTCGCACCCAAGACCGGCCGCTAGTCCGCCGGTAAAATTCAATTCGTATCCAGCAAGTGAAGGAATACCATGTCTAAGCGCATCGACGTCAAGGATTTGAACGTCTACTACGGCAAGTTCCTGGCCGTTGAGGACGTCAACATCAACATCGAGGCCAAGTCCGTCACGGCATTCATCGGCCCGTCCGGCTGTGGCAAGTCCACTTTCCTGCGGACGCTGAACCGCATGCACGAGGTGATTCCGGGTGCCCGCGTGGAAGGCGAGGTGCTGCTGGACGGGGACAACCTTTACGGCCCCGGCGTTGACCCCGTGACCGTGCGTTCGCAGATCGGCATGGTGTTCCAGCGGCCCAACCCGTTCCCCACCATGTCCATCCGGGACAACGTCCTGGCCGGCGTGAAGCTGAACAACCAGAAGATGTCCAAGGGCGAGGCCGATGCCCTGGTGGAGCGCTCCCTGCAGGGCGCCAACCTGTGGAACGAAGTGAAGGACCGCCTGGCCAAGCCGGGATCCGGCCTTTCCGGCGGCCAGCAGCAGCGCCTCTGCATTGCGCGCGCCATCGCGGTGGAGCCGCAGGTCATCCTGATGGACGAACCCTGCTCCGCACTGGACCCCATCTCCACGCTGGCCATTGAGGACCTCATCAACGACCTCAAGGACCAGTACACGGTGGTCATCGTTACCCACAACATGCAGCAGGCCGCACGCGTCTCGGACCGGACCGCGTTCTTCAACATCGCCGGAACCGGCAAGCCGGGCAAGCTGATTGAAGTGGGCGATACCCACACCATCTTCAGCAACCCCACCCAGAAGGCCACGGAAGACTACGTCTCCGGCCGCTTCGGATAGTCCCCAGCCGCTCCCCAGGCTCGCAAGCTCGCCCGGGGACCCCTGCGGCTGTGGGCCCACCCGCCATGTCATCGGTTGCTCCGTAACCGCCGTTTTGGAACCTCAAAACGGCGTCTGCGGAGCAACCGATGGTCTTTTAAAGGTCCGTGAGGGGCGAGAGGGACAGTTCCAGCACGAAGGCCGCCGCTGCCGTCAGCACCGGCGTGAGGACCCAGAAGGCCAGGATCTTCAGGACCAGCCGGCGGTTGGTCACCGGGAAGCCCTGGTTGCTGCCGGCACCCAGCACAGCCGCCGTCACGGTGTGCGTGGTGGACACCGGCCAGTGCAGCCCGATCGCGCCGAGCAGCAGCAGGACCGAGCTGTACAGCTGGGCCACGAAGCCGCGGAGCGGATCGATCCGGGTGAGCTTGTAGCCGATGGTGTAGGAAATGCGCCAGCCCCCGGCCAGGGTCCCCGCCGTGAGCATCGCAGCGGTGAGCAGAGGCACCCACCCGGGCATGGCGGCGCCGTCGGACAGCCCCGCGGCGAGGAGCGCCAGGAGCAGCACGGCGCCCGTCCGCTGTCCGTCCTGCAGGCCGTGGCCGAAGGCGACAGCTCCGGCGGCGATGGCCTGGGTGCGGCGGGAGCGGCTGTTCACCACGCTGGGAGGCGTGTAGCGGGCCGCCCAGGTGGCCGGCCAGACCAGCAGGTAGGCGCCCACAAAAGCGAGCACGGGGGAGAGCAGGAGCGGCAGCACCACCTGGAACAGCAGCGAGTTGTTCACGCCGTCCACGGCGTTGCCGCCCACCAGCACGCTGGCCAGGCCCGCGCCCGCCAGCCCGCCCACCAGGGCGTGCGTGGAGGAGGACGGAATACCCCGCCACCATGTGTAGACGCCCCACACCACGGCGCTGAGCAGGCCCGCGATGAGGATGGTCAGCCCGTTTTCGCCCGGCGGCAGCGAGATCCAGGTCCTGCTGACCTGCAGGGCCAGGAGCCCGCTCAGTGCGGCCCCGGCGAAGTTGAAGAGGGCGGCCAGCAGGACCGCGACGGTGGGTGTCAGTGCCCTTGTGCGCACGGCCAGCGCCACGGACGTTGACGCGTCCCTGAAGCCGTTCAGGAAGGCGAACGCGGCGGCGAACAGGACCACCACGGCGAAGAAAAACAGGGTCACGTCAGGATTCCTTGACGATGATGCTGCCCACCTGGGTGGCGATGCGCCGCATGTCCTTCGTGACTTCCACCAGCTGGTTGGCGACGTCCCGGTTCCGTGCGTACTGGGACCACTTCATGTCCTTGATCATGTCCGCAACCCACACCCGGTGGGTCCGTTCGGCGCGCTTGGCCAGGCGGAGGATCTCGATCCAGTAATCCTCGAGGTCGTCCAGGTCGTTCAGCCGCCGCATTGCGTCCACGGTGAGCTCGGCCTGCCGGCTGATGACTTCCAGCTGGTCGGCGGCGCGCTTGGAGAGGCGCTCCAGCTTGTACAGGGCCACCAGTTCGGCTGCGGCGTCCAGCTTTTCCATGGCTTCATTGAGGTAGCGGGAGAGGGCGTACATGTCCTCGCGGGGGAGCGGGTTCACGAAGCTGGTGCGCATGTGGGTCAGCAGCGCGAACTGCAGCTCGGCGGACTTGGCCTCGTGGTCGTGCATGTCTTCGACCAGGCGGTTGTGCTCTGTGGCCGGGACGCCGAGGATTTCGGCCAGGGTTCCGGTGCCGAGGACGATTTGGCGGGCCATCTGCGAGAGCAGGTGCAGTCCCGCGGGCTCCTGCGGAAAGAGGCGAAGCCTCACCTTCTGATTCCGGCGAAGGTAGGGAGCGGCATGGAATGTGGCCCCGGGGCCATGTGACTTGACGTTGACCCGCACATGGGGATTACTTTACCGGCTGATTCATCCGGGCATGAAAGTGGTGCCGAACCGGATACGCCTCTCGGCGGTAGGCCGCTCTAGGCGGCTAAATGTTGAAGCCCGGGGGTTTCGCGGTTCGGCACCGGTTTCAGTTTTCTACTTTGGCTGAACCAAGTCAACATTGACAGCCGGGCTCCTCCGTGCGTAACAGTGGGAGACTTGCGCAGCGTGCTCCGCCCGCACCAATGCCAGGCAGGGGCGGGGCGAAAGCCCGGCAGGGGAGGGGCGGTCCGGCTGCGGGGCCGTCAGTCCAGTTCGCCCAGCCGCCAGGCGTTTGCGGCGTGCTCGAGGTCCTCGGCGGTCTTCACCAGGAGGTGGGAATTGCGGGTCAGTTTGCTGGCGTGGTTCTCGTTGCTGTGTTCGGCGCCATCCGCCAGTGTGGCCTGGCCCAGGGCCACCACGCGGCAGAAGGCGGCGGAACGTTCCAGTGCGACGTCGAACTCGCCGTCGAACGCTCCGGAGAGGATGGCGTCCGCCATCGTCTTCATTTCGTCCGCTCCCGGCGGCTCGGCAGCACCCGCAACCACATTGGAAACCTGCGCCGTGTCCTTGCCCGCCTTGAAGTAGACGGAGATGCGCTCGGGGTCCTGGATGGTGGCGGCGCGCAGCGCGTACAGGCGCCAGAGGGCGCCGGGCAGGGAGCGTGCGGGGCTTTCGGCCCACATTTCGGCGATGGCTTCCAGGCCCTGCTCATCGGCCAGCTTGACGAGGCGCTTGGTCACCTTGGGATCGTCGCTGTCGCGGCCGTGGCGCACCAGTGCCTGGGCCGCCAGGTGCGCAGCTTCGGACACCCGGGCAGGGTCCGCGCCGCCCGCGAACGGTTCGAAGTCGATGGGCGCAAAAGGCTTGGGCTTGTGATGCCGGTTTGCGCCGCCGTAGGCCTTGGGTCCTGCTTGCTCGCTCATGCCCCCACGCTACTCCTGTGCTGTTCTGTTATCGAGCTTGCCGCCGGGCGGCTTAAGGAGTATTGAGGGAGGCTGCGGATGCCATCGTTACTGGTCGGGTGGCGTGTTTAACGTACGACGGCGCCGCGCGCCGTTGTGCCAAAGCTGCCCTTGGCGTGCGGTACAGTATTTAACGTCCAGAAATGGACTGGGCTGATGGTCCGTTTGCGTGCGCTTGCCGCGCGCAAAGGTGGCAGTCAGCTGGGGCCTTTAGCTCAGTTGGTAGAGCATCGGACTTTTAATCCGTGGGTCGTGGGTTCGATCCCCACAGGGCCCACTCTTTTAGCGAAGAGTGGAAAACCTCCGGCATCCTGGCGACAGGAGGCCGGAGGTTTTTTGTTGCCCGGAACTACTTGCCGGTGAGTGTCCACGAGCGCTTGGAGAGGCCGAACCAGAAGCCGTCGATGGCCGTTTTCGCCTTCAGGTCGCCGGATTCGTAGGCTGCGCCCAGGGCTACGTAGAGCGGAGCCCAGTGCTCGCTGCGGGGATGCGCTTCACGGGCGGCCGGTGCCTTCTTGAGGAAGTCCAGGATGGAGTCGACGTCGCCGGCCGCCATGGTTTCCTCGGCCCAGTGGTCGAACTCGCTTGAAACGGAGGGCGGCGTGGTGTCCGGCCCGGCTGCCGGGTTGAACCAGCGGAGGTTGTGCGTGGTGAAGCCCGATCCCACGATGAGCGTGCCGCGGTCCCGCAGCGGCGCCAGCGTCTTGCCCAGGTTGAACAGGCCCTGCGGATCCAGGGTGGGCATGGACATCTGAAGCACGGGGATGTCGGCCTCGGGGAACATTTCCACGAGCGGCACGTAGGCGCCGTGGTCCAGGCCGCGTTCCTCGTCCCGCTCCACGTGGTGCCCGTGGGTGGAGACGAGCTTCTCCACTTCGGTGGCCAGCTCCCCGGCCTGGGGTGCGTTGTAGGTGACGTCGTAGTACTTCTGCGGGAAACCCCAGAAGTCGTACACCAGCCCCGGGTTCCGGGTGGTGGCGCTGAGGGTCACCGGCGCGTTTTCCCAGTGCGCGGACACCATCAGGATGTCCTTCGGCTTGCCGAAGGTGCCCGACCACGCGCTGAGCTCGCTGGTCCAGCGGGCGTCGTCGGCCAGGGGAGGAGCTCCGTGGCTCAGGAAGAGTACCGGCGGGCGGTCAAGTGTCTGCGTCATGTTTCTATTCTAGGATCATTTACTTGAAACTTCAACTATCATTTTCGATGGTTGCGCGGCATTGATTGCCGGGGCATGGGCGGATGTGATGCCAGCCACTCACTTACGTATACTGGAACGGTTTTGCAGCCAGACTTGGGGCTTCCCGCTAGCAAGGGATAGTGGCCGGCAAACGCCTCCCGCCCATCAGGATCCCCAGCAGTTAGGTACCGCGCCCATGTCAGGTCGCCGAGCAGCAGGCCCCCAGCGCCACGGCCGATTCCCCCGCAAGTCACCGTTCTTCTGGCCCAGGATCCTGATGATCACCGGCGTGGTGGTGGCCATTGCCGTTGCCGCCGCGGCTGTCCTCTGGATCACCGGGAACCGGTCGCCGCTGGCCGCCCAGCGGTGTGAGGTCCCTGCGGAAGTACGCGTCGGCGCCGATGCCACCATCGCACCTGCGCTGGAGAGCGCGGCTGCTAAAGTGCCCGCCGAGGCCTGCGTGAAATACACGATCGAAACCCGGACGCAGCCTGAGCTTGCCGCGACAGTGGCCGCGGGCAAGGACGCCCCGGATCTGTGGGTGGCCGACTCGGCCGTCCGGGTGCAGCGCGCGGGGGCTGCCATGGTGCCTGAGATCGCCGTGCCGTCCCTGGCTTCGACGCCCGGTGTGATTGTTGGGCGCCAGGGGGAAGTTCCCGGATTTGCCACCTGGATGAGCGCCCTGCAGACGCGCGGCGTCCGGTTCAGCGACCCGCTGGTGACCGGGAGCGGGGAAGTGGCGCTGCTGGGCGCGCTCTCCGAAGTGGAGGCCGGACGCGCGGAAGCGAAGACGCTGCAGGCTGCCACCGCGCAGCTGGCCCAGAGCGAGAGCCAGCGCACGGGAGAGAAGCTGACCGACGCCAAACAGCTCGAAGCGGTGGCTGCCGGAGGGGGATTCGCCATCGTTACCGAGCAGGCCTGGCTGTCCTTCGCGCAGACGCCGGCCGGCGCCAAGCTTGCCGCGTCGATGCCGCACACCGGGTCGGTGTCCTTGGACTACCCCGTGGCACTCACCGCCGCAGGCAGGGCGCGCGGCGGTGCTGCCGCGGACGCCGCCAAGGCCCTGGCATCCGCCCTGGCAACCGAGGAGGGGATGAAGGCGCTCGCCGATACCGGCCTTCGGCCCGTGGACGGCAGCCGCACGCCGGACCAGAAGGGCGTGGGCAGCGTTGCGGCCCTCAAGCCGGCGTCGTCGGAATCGGTGCAGCGGACGCTCAAAGGCTGGTCCCTGCAAGCCATTCCCTTCAGGTCGCTGGTGGTTATGGACGTGTCCGGTTCCATGAACTTCCAGGCGGGGGAACAGACCCGCATGCAGCTCACCCAGCAGGCGGCCATTGCCGGCAGCAAGCTGTTTCCCAACACCGCAGCCCTGGGAATGTGGGCGTTTTCCATTGGGCTGGGCGGCGGCAGCCAGGACTACGTGGAGCTCGATCCCATCCGGAAAATGGACCAGCTGGTTGGCGGCGTCACGCAGCGCGACCGCCTGGTGGCCGATATCTCCGGGCTGGACAAGCGGACCGGCGGTGCCACGGGGCTCTACGACACGACCCTTGCCGCCTACCGCACCGTCAAGGCGAACTACGATGCCCGCGCCGTCAACAGCGTCATCCTGTTTACCGACGGCGCCAATGAAGATCCGGACTCACTCAGCCTCGAGGAATTGCTCGAAGCCCTGGAGCGCGAACGTGACCCCGCCAAGCCCGTGGTGATCGTCAGCATCGGCATCACCGAGGACGCGGACGCCGAGACCCTCCGGAAGATCTCGGACGTCACCGGCGGCACGAGCTATGTTGCGAGGAATCCGGAGGACATCCCGAGCGTTTTCGTGGATGCGCTGCAGGCTCGCGCACAATAGCTTCATGGCTAACAGCAGCGAGCGGCGCCTTCCGCGACTTGAAGACGTGGCGGAACGTGCCGGCGTCTCGCACCAGACGGTGTCCCGCGTCATCAACAACCACCCCAACGTCAGCAAGGTGACCAGGGAACGCGTTGAGGCTGCCATCGCCGAGCTGGGGTACCGGCGCAACACCGCTGCGCGCAGCCTGGTGACGCGGCGTTCGCACACCATCGGCGTCCTGGCCAGCGAGCTGTCCCAGTACGGACCCGCCAACACCCTCCTCGGGGTGGAGCAGGCCGCCCGCGATGCCGGCTATTTCGTGAGCATTGCGGCCATCCGCGAGGTCAGCGCGGAATCGATCAGCGATGCGGCGCGCCACTTCATGGACCAGGGCGTGGATGGAATCGTGGCACTGGTTCCGCACACCGGGACGCTGCAGGCCCTGGAGAACCTGAACCTGGACGTGCCCGTGGTGGTGGTGGGGTCCAGCGGCGAAGGCCGGTTCAGCGGCGCCATGGTGGACCAGAAACTGGGAGCCCGGCTCGCCGTCGAGCATTTGATTGAGCAGGGCCATAAGCGCATCGGGCATATCTCCGGGCCCCGGGACTGGATCGACGGCGCGGAGCGCGCCGAAGGCTGGCGCGAGGCGCTGTTGCAGGCGGGACTGGCTGACGACCTGATCGTCGAGGGCGATTGGAGCGCCGGCAGCGGCTACGGCATCGGCCAGCAGCTCGCCGTTGCGCATGCGGCCACCGCGGTTTTCGTGGGCAATGACCAAATGGCATTGGGCCTGCTGCGGGCGTTCGGCGAAGCGGGCGTGCGGGTGCCGCAGGACGTCTCCGTCGTAGGGTTCGACGACCAGCCGGAAGCAGGCTATTTCACGCCGCCGCTCACCACGGTCCGCCAGGACTTCGAGGAACTTGGCCGGCGCTGCATGGACATGATGCTGGCCCTCCTCGAAGACGGCGCCGGAGCGGGCGCCACGGTGGTGGAGCCCCGGATCGTGGTGCGGGCAAGCACCGCCCCGCCCGCCTGACCAAACCCGTTAGCAATCGCTCCTTTCGGAGCGTGGACCACCCCGGCTCGCCGCAATGCCTTGACAGCAAAGTTGTTAGCGCTAACAATTGAGGGCAACCGCAAAGCCGCGGAGACTATTGGAGGAATTGATGGACGTCACAGCAGACGGTTCAGACAGCTTTGTGATCGGCGTCGACTACGGCACGCTGTCCGGGCGGGCCGTGGTGGTCCGCGTCCGGGACGGCAAGGAACTGGGCAGCGGTGTGTTTGAGTACCCGCATGCCGTGGTGACGGATGTCCTCCCGGCGGATGTGGCGGGTGACAGTGCCGCGCGGCTGCCCGGCGAATGGGCGCTGCAGGTGCCCGACGACTACCGTGACGTGCTGCGCCGGGCGGTGCCCGCCGCCATTGCCGACGCCGGGATCGATCCCGCCGCCGTGGTGGGCATCGCCACCGACTTCACGGCCTGCACCATGGTCCCGGTCACGTCCGAGGGCACGCCCCTGAACGAGATTTCCGGCTTCGCCAACCGGCCGCACGCCTACGTGAAGCTGTGGCGCCACCATGCCGCACAGCCGCAGGCGGACCGGATCAACGCCCTGGCCGCGGAGCGCGGCGAAAACTGGTTGCCGCGCTACGGCGGGCTCATCTCCTCCGAATGGGAGTTCGCCAAGGGACTCCAGCTGCTGGAGGAGGACCCGGAAGCCTACGCTGCCATGGACCACTGGGTGGAGGCGGCCGACTGGATCGTCTGGCAGCTGTGCGGCAACTACGTCCGCAACGCCTGCACCGCCGGTTACAAGGGCATCTACCAGGACGGCCGCTATCCGTCCGAGGAATTCCTGTCCGCCCTGAACCCGGACTTCAAGGACTTCGTCAGTTCCAAGCTGGAGCACACCATCGGGCGGCTCGGCGATGCAGCCGGCTTCCTGACGGCAGAAGCCGCTGCCTGGACCGGGCTTCCGGAAGGCATCGCCGTCGCGGTGGGCAACGTTGACGCCCACGTCACGGCACCGGCAGCGAAGGCGGTGGAGCCCGGCCAGCTGGTGGCCATCATGGGCACCTCCACCTGCCACGTCATGAACGGCGCCGTACTCCGTGAAGTCCCGGGCATGTGCGGCGTGGTGGACGGCGGAATCGTGGACGGACTGTGGGGCTACGAAGCCGGCCAAAGCGGCGTGGGGGACATCTTCGGCTGGTTCACCGGCAACGGCGTCCCGCCCGAATACCACCAGGCTGCCGCCGAACAGGGGGTGGGCATCCACGAGTACCTCACGGAACTGGCCTCCCGCCAGGCCATCGGCGAACACGGGCTCATCGCCCTGGACTGGCACTCGGGCAACCGCTCGGTGCTGGTGGACCACGAACTCTCCGGGGTTGTGGTGGGCCAGACGCTGGCAACGCGCCCCGAGGACACCTACCGCGCGCTGCTGGAAGCCACGGCGTTCGGCACCCGCACCATTGTCGACGCCTTCCGGGACTCGGGCGTGCCGGTCAAGGAATTCATCGTCGCCGGCGGCCTGCTGAAGAACAAGCTCCTCATGCAGATCTACGCGGACGTCACCGGCCTGCCGCTCTCCACCATCGGCTCAACCCAGGGGCCCGCGCTTGGCTCGGCCATCCACGCCGCCGTCGCGGCCGGCAGATACCCGGACATCCGGGCTGCCGCAGCCGCCATGGGTTCGGAGCCCGGCGGGATCTATATTCCGATTCCGGAAAATGTTGCCGCCTACGAGGAACTCTTCCGCGAGTACCGCACCCTGCACGACTACTTCGGCCGCGGCACCAACAGTGTGATGCACCGGCTCAAAGCCATCCAGCGCGCGGCGAAGCCGTCGTTTGCGGCAGCCGCCGGGCAGGATGCCGCCGGGCAGGCAGCGGCCGAACCGTCCGCAAAGCAGGTGTCCGCATGAGCGACCTCCTGGAAACCATCGCCCGGGTCCGCCGCGAAGTCTGCGATCTCCACGCCGAACTCACCCGCTATGAGCTGGTGGTGTGGACGGCCGGCAACGTCTCGGCCCGGGTTCCCGGCCGGGACCTGATGGTCATCAAGCCGTCCGGTGTCTCCTATGCGGACCTCACTCCCGAGAGCATGGTGGTCACGGACCTCTACGGCGTCCCCGCGGAGGGCGGGTGGGGCAACCCGCCGTTCTCGCCGTCGTCGGACACTGCCGCGCATGCATACGTCTACCGGCATATGCCGGAAGTGGGCGGCGTGGTGCACACGCACTCCACGTACGCCACGGCGTGGGCGGCCCGCGGCGAAGCGATCCCGTGCGTCCTCACCATGATGAGCGACGAGTTCGGCGGCAGCATTCCGGTGGGCCCTTTCGCCCTGATCGGCGACGACTCGATCGGCCAGGGAATCGTGGAGACGCTGCGCAACTCCACCTCTCCGGCGGTTCTGATGCAGAACCACGGCCCGTTCACCATCGGCAAGGATGCCCGCTCCGCGGTCAAGGCCGCCGTGATGTGCGAGGAAGTGGCACGCACCGTGCATATCTCCCGCCAGCTGGGCGAACCGCTGCCCATCGACCAGGGCAGCATCGAATCCCTCTACGCCCGCTACCAGAACGTCTACGGCCAATAGCGCCGGCCACCCCACTTCTCCAGGAGAACCCCCATGAGCAACACCACCAACACGTCTGCCAACAGAACTTCGCTCGAACAGTACGAGGTCTGGTTCCTCACTGGCAGCCAGCACCTCTACGGCGAGGATGTCCTCAAGCAGGTCGCCGCGCAGTCGCAGGAGATTGCCAGCGTGCTGAACGAATCCTCCGATGTTCCGGTCAAGGTGGTCTGGAAGCCGGTCCTCACGGATTCGGACGCCATCCGCCGCACCGCCCTGGAAGCCAACTCGGACGATTCCGTGATCGGCGTGACGGCCTGGATGCACACGTTCAGCCCCGCCAAGATGTGGATCCAGGGCCTGGACCTGCTGCGGAAGCCGCTGCTGCACCTGCACACCCAGGCCAACGTTGAGCTGCCCTGGGCGGACATCGACTTCGACTTCATGAACCTCAACCAGGCAGCCCACGGCGACCGTGAATTCGGCTACATACAGTCCCGCCTGGGCATTCCCCGCAAGACCGTGGTGGGCCACGTATCCAACCCGGAGGTGACCCGGCAGGTGGGCGTCTGGCAGCGGGCTTCAGCCGGCTGGGCCGCGGTCCGCACGCTGAAACTGACCCGCTTCGGCGACAACATGCGCAACGTGGCCGTCACCGAAGGTGACAAGACCGAAGCCGAGCTGCGCTTCGGCGTTTCGGTGAACACCTGGTCCGTTAACGAGCTCGCCGACGCCGTGCACGGCGCTGCCGAGTCCGATGTCGACGCCCTCGTTGCCGAGTACGAGCGCCTCTACGACGTGGTCCCGGAACTGAAGGCCGGGGGAGCGCGGCACGAGTCGCTCCGCTACAGTGCGCGGATCGAACTGGGCCTGCGAGGCTTCCTCGAAGCCAACGGCTCCGCCGCGTTCACCACCTCCTTCGAGGACCTGGGCGAACTGCGCCAGCTGCCCGGCATGGCCGTACAGCGGCTGATGGCCGACGGCTACGGCTTCGGCGCCGAGGGCGACTGGAAGACGGCCATCCTGGTCCGCGCGGCCAAAGTCATGGGCTCCGGACTTCCCGGCGGCGCCTCCCTGATGGAGGACTACACGTATCACCTCACCCCCGGCGCGGAGAAGATCCTGGGCGCGCACATGCTGGAGGTCTGCCCGTCGCTGACCGCCACGAAGCCGCGCGTCGAGATCCACCCGCTGGGCATCGGCGGCAAGGAAGACCCCGTCCGGATGGTCTTCGACACAGACGCCGGCCCCGGCGTCGTGGTGGCCCTGTCCGACATGCGTGACCGTTTCCGCCTCGTGGCGAACGCCGTCGACGTCGTGGACCTGGACGAGCCGCTGCCCAACCTGCCGGTGGCACGGGCGCTGTGGAGCCCGAAGCCCGACTTTGCCACCTCCGCCGCTGCCTGGCTGACCGCCGGAGCAGCCCACCACACGGTGCTCTCCACCCAGGTGGGCATGGACGTGTTCGAGGACTTCGCCGAAATCGCGAAGACCGAACTGCTGGCCATTGACGAAGGCACCACCATCAAGCAGTTCAAGAAGGAATTGAACTGGAACGCGGCCTATTACAAGCTGGCCGGCGGGCTTTAGGGCCCGCGCACGTGCCGCCCGTCAGCCTTCCGCGGCGGGACGGGCGGCCAGCGTGACTTTGGCTTCCCTGGATTCCGTGCCCCGGCGGTAACCCACATTGACCGCCTGCTCCGGGCTCTTGCCGCGGAGCTCGGCCAGCAGGTCCTCCGGAGAGGCCAGCTCCTTGCCGTCCAGGGCGGTGAGTACATCGCCGGGGCGGATGCCGGCACGGTCCGCCGGTCCGCCGCTGACCACCGAAAGCACCAGGGCGCCCCGGGTGTTCTGGAGCCCCAGGTGTTCGGCAATCTGTGGGGTGATCCCGCCCGGGCGGAGGCCGATAAAGGCGTGGTCCGCTGTGCCGTCCTCGCGCAGCTGTTCTGCCACCCGGACGGCCGTTGCGGCCGGAATGGCGAAGCCCAGCGCCACGGCGCCGGACTGCGGCGGAATGTACGCCTCACTGATGCCGATCACCTCGCCCCGGGAATTGACGACGGCGCCGCCGGAGTTCCCGGGGCTGATGGCGGCGTCGGTCTGGATCAGGTCCACCAGTGACTGGCTGCTGGCCGCCGAGCCGGGGATCTCGCGGTGCAGTCCGGAGATGATCCCTGCCGTCGCCGTGTTCTCGAAGCCCAGCGGCGAGCCGATCACGACGGCCAGCTCACCCACCCGCGGAAGGTCGGACTGGAACTTCGCCGCCGGAAGCCCGGTGCGCTTGGCCTCCACGAGGGCCAGGTCCGAAATGGCGTCCGTGGCCTTGACCGTCCCGGCAACGCGCTGGCCGTCGGCAAAAGCAACCTCCACGTCAGTGTTGCCGCGCACCACATGCTCATTGGTGAGGATCAGCCCCTCGGCCGCGAAGACCACGCCGCTGCCCACGCCGCCGTCGGTCAGGATGGTGACAACCGAAGGCTGGACGTTCTCCACGATGGTCGGAATGTCCGCGGCGGTCTGTGGTGTGCCGGGCTGTGTTCCGCCCGGCTGGGCGGGCTGGGCCGGTGTGCTGGCGGCGGACGTTGTGGCGGACGTGGGGCGCTGGCCCGGCGGCGGACTCGCCGTGCAGCCGGCCAGCGCCAGCCCAAAAACAGCCGCCAGGGCCGCGGCGCGCTGCGCCGCACCGGGCATTCCGGTATTCCAGGTACTCATCAGGCTGCCTTTCCTTCGTCCAGGGGTCGACAGAACCGGCGTGTCCGCGGCCGTCCCTTGACGGCAGCGCCTTCACCACCAAGAATAGATTTCTATAACGTTGTAGAGACCGAGAGAACGAGGATGTTTACGTGAGTGCAACCGAAAACGCCGCAGGCGAGATGACCGCCAAGGCAACCGCCAAGATCACCCTGGACCCCGCCTTCACCGTGGGCCCCGTCCGGCGCCGCACCTTCGGCGCTTTCGTGGAGCACCTTGGCCGCTGCGTCTACACCGGCATCTTCGAGCCGGGCCATCCGACGGCGGACGGGGACGGCTTCCGGGCCGACGTCCTGGAACTCACCCGCGAACTGGGCGTGTCCACCGTGCGTTACCCCGGCGGCAACTTCGTCTCCGGCTACCGCTGGGAGGACGGTGTGGGGCCGGTGGAGCAGCGCCCGGCGCGCCTCGACCTGGCCTGGCACTCCACAGACCCCAACCACGTGGGCGTGGACGAGTTCGCCAAATGGTCCGCCAAGGCCGGCGTCGAACCGATGATGGCCGTGAACCTGGGCACCCGCGGGACGCAGGAGGCCCTGGACCTGCTGGAATACTGCAACATCGACGGCGGCACGGCCTTTTCCGACCAGCGCCGGGCCAACGGTGCAGAAAACGGCTACGGCATCAAGATGTGGTGCCTGGGCAATGAGATGGACGGCTTCTGGCAGATCGGCCACAAGAACGCCACCGAATACGGCCGGCTCGCGGCCGACACCGCCCGCGCCATGCGGATGGTGGACCCTGACCTGGAACTCGTGGCCTGCGGCAGCTCGGCCCCCGGCATGCCCACGTTCGGCGAGTGGGAGCGTGTTGTCCTCACCGAAACGTACGAGCTGGTGGACCTGATCTCCGCCCACCAGTACTTCGAGGACTTCGGCGACCTCCAGGAACACCTGTCCTCGGGCCACCGGATGGAGGCATTCATCAAGGACATCGTGGCCCACATCGACCACGTGAAGTCGGTCAAGAAGTCCGCCAAACAGGTCAACATCTCCTTCGACGAATGGAACGTCTGGCACATGAGCCGCGACGAATCCAAGGCGCCCACGGGCAAGGACTGGCCGGTGGCCCCCGTGCTGCTCGAGGACCGGTACACCGTCGCGGACGCCGTGGTGGTGGGTGACCTGCTCATCACCCTGCTCCGCAACACCGACCGCGTGCACTCCGCCAGCCTGGCGCAGCTGGTGAACGTCATTGCCCCCATCATGACCGAACCCGGCGGCCGCGCCTGGAAGCAGACCACCTTCCACCCGTTCGCGCTCACCTCACAGCACGCCCACGGCACGGTGCTGCAGCTCGCCGTCGAATCCCCGCTGCTCAGCGGAGGGAAGACCGCGGACTTCGCCGCACTGTCCGCCGTCGCCACGTTCGACGAGGCCTCCGGGCAAGCAGTAGTTTTTGCCGTGAACCGCTCAGCCACAGACGCGCTCACGCTGGACGCCGCCGTCGCCGGGCTGGGGAACGTCAAGGTTGTTGAGGCGGTCACCTTCGCCAACAAGGACCCCTACTGGCAGGCGACGGCGGACGACTCCACCTCAGTGGTTCCCGGCGAAAACGTCAGTGTAAAGCTCGACGGCGGCCGGCTCACCGCCGAACTCCCCGCAGTCTCCTGGAGCATGGTCCGCCTGGCCGTTGACGGCGCTGCGGGCTAGGCCGGAAGCGGGCCGGAACTAGCTCTCCAGCAGAGCCGGATCCAGGTGAACGGGGGCGTCCAGGTCGCGAGTGCAGACCAGGGCGTCCCCTTCCACGTGCAGCCGCGCCGCGTGGATGCTGGTGCGCTGCTCCCGGACCGCCCGGGCCGGGTCCGCCAGGCCGCTCACCATGTCGGTGTCCTGCCATTCGGGGTGCGTGAAATAGAAGATGTAGGCGTGATCGCCCTGGGTCACCACATCCGCGTGCCGCCCGTAAGTGGCGTCGTCCGCTCCCGTGCCGGGTGCGTCCAGGATGAGGCCGTTGTTTGCCTCCTGCCGGGTCCAGGCCAGGCCGTCGGCCGAACGGTGCACCGCCTGGCCGCGCCACTCGTCCACCACCATCCAGTACCAGCCGCCCAGCCGGAACACCTTGGGACCTTCGTGTGCGGGCAGCCCGATCGCCTGGCCCTCGGCCCGCCAGCGGCCGTTCGCTTCTTCCAGGGCACCTTCGCGGACAGCGGACCAGGTGGTGGAGCCGTCCACCTCGTCCTTGAACCAGAGGCGCGCACGGCCGTCCGACACCACGGCGAAGGCGGCGTCAATGACGTTTTCGGAGCCGGCGTCCACGCGGCCTACGAACTCCCACTGCTCCAGGTCGCTGCTGGTGAAGTGCACCAGCCGGCGCCGGGTCTGCTCGGCCCAGCTGCCCGGAGCGCCCGCGCCCCAGGTCAGGAACATGTGATATCTGCCGTCGTGCCACACCACTTCCGGCGCCCAGTGGGTGTTCAGGCCGGGGCACTCTTCGGGGTCGAGCCCCTCCGCTACGCCGCGGTACTGCCAGGTGGCCCCGGCGTCCGTGGAGACGGCAATTCCGATCCTGGTGCCGGTAATCCAGTCCACACCGCCGGTGGTGAGCGTGGCGCGCCGGGCCGTGTAGAACATCCACCACTCGGCGGTGCCGCGGCGGTGGATGACAACGGGATCGGCGGCGCCGTCGAACACGGGGCAGCGGAAGAGGGGCGACGGGGCAAACGGCATTGCTGTTCCTTTGGGATCTGCCGGACCGGCCGGCCCGGATGCTGCTGACCCGCCAACTCTATAACGTTGTATATCCTGTGGACAGGGCAAAACCGGGGCCCGTCTGCAACGATGTAGCTGAAAGTGTTGCCGGGGAAGGGAATCACCTGTGGCTGTGACCATGAACGACGTTGCGCGCGCCGCCGGCGTCTCGTTGAAGACCGTGTCCAATGTGCTCAACGATTACGAGTTCATCCGGCCGGCCACCAAGCAGAAGGTCCTTGATGCCATTGCGGAACTCGGCTACGAAGCCAACCTGACGGCCCGCAGCCTGCGCTCCGGGAAAAGCCGCATGCTGGGGCTGGTGCTGTCCGATCTCTCCGTGCCCTACTACGCGGAACTGGCCTCCCGGCTGATGAGCATCGCCACCGGCCGCGGCTACCGGGTCCTGGTGGAACAATCCGGGGCGGAGGCGGCGCACGAGTTGAGCGCGCTGCAGGGCCCGTTCCGCCAGCTAACGGACGGCCTGCTGTTCACCCCGCTGGCCCTCGACGCCGGGACCATCGCCGCGCGGCAGGGCACCAAGCCGATCGTGATGCTGGGCGAACACATCACGGACCCGCGGTTCGACCTGGTAACCATGAAAAACTCCGAGGCCGCGGCGGCAATCACGGCCCATCTCCTCGCAGGCGGCCGACGCCGGATTGCGGTCCTGGGCGCGGCTGCAGGGGACACCACGGACAGCCCGGGCCTGCGCCTTAACGGGTACAAACAGGCGCTGGAGGCTGCGGGGGTGGAGTTCGATCCCGCCCTGGTGGTGCAGTGCGACTGGCGCCGCGACGGCGGGGCCTCCGCCGTCGTCGGCCTGGCCCGCAGCGGCGTCCGGTTCGACGCCGTCTTCGGCCTGAATGACGCAATCGCCCTGGGTGCCATGCACGAGTTGCTGATCCGCGGCATCAAGGTGCCGGACGACGTGGCGGTGGCAGGCTTTGATGACATCGACGAGGCCCGTTTCGCGTCGCCGTCCCTCACCACGGTGTCGCCAGGCATGGAGGAAATAGCCGAGCGGTCCATCAAGCTGCTCATCGACCGGATCGAGGGTGCGGAGCCGGCGGCCGGCGGGGTCCACGTGGAGGCGGGGTTCGAGCTGAAGGTACGGGACTCGGCGCCGTAACGTTCGCTCAATTACCTCACGTTTAGTTTGCTTAATTCAGGTGCGTGGGTGATCCTCTTATAAGGCAAGCCTAACCTTGGCTGCGATATCTGAGGCTCCACGAATGACAGCAAACTATTTGATCGGCCTGCGCGAAGGCCTCGAGGCGACACTCGTCGTTGTGCTCCTGATGGCATACCTGCTCAAAACCGGGAGGCAGCACCTGCTGCCCAGGCTGTGGGCGGGCGTCGGATTTGCCGTCGCCGTGTCGGCAGGGTTCGGTGCGCTGCTCACCTTCGGTCCGCGCGGCCTCACGTTCGAGGCGCAGGAGGCCATCGGCGGGAGCCTTTCCGTTGTGGCGGTGGCGCTGGTGACGTGGATGGTTTTCTGGATGGCCCGCACGGCCCGTACCCTCGGCACCGGACTCCGCTCGCAGGTGGACCGGGCTGCAGGTGGCGCCGGGTGGGGGCTCGCCGCCGTCGCCGCACTGGCCGTGGGCCGGGAAGGCCTTGAAACCGCGCTCTTCCTGTGGGCGGCTGCCCAGGCCACGGGAGAGTCGGCAACGCCGCTGTTCGGTGCGTTGCTGGGGCTGGCCACCGCCGTCCTGCTCGGGTTCCTGCTGCACCGGGGTGTCCTCAAGATCAACCTCGGCGCGTTCTTCACCTGGAGCGGCGCGGCGCTGATCGTCATCGCCGGAGGCGTGCTTGCCTACGCTGTCCACGACTTCCAGGAGGCCGGGATCCTCCCCGGGCTCCACAGCCTGGCCTTTGACGTATCGGCGGCGATCCCGCCGTCGTCCTGGTACGGCACCCTGCTCAAAGGCACCCTGAATTTCTCGCCTGCCACCACATGGCTGGAAGCTGCTGCCTGGCTGCTGTACGTCCCGGCCGTGCTCTTCTTCTACCTCCGCTCCAACCGACGTGCCCGCGCATCATCCCGTCCGGACACAGCTGCCCGGGCAACCGTCGCGGCATCCTGACCCCCACCCCCGCACCCCAAGGACCAACCCCATGCCCAGCCCCAGCCTGCCCAATTCCGCCCCGTCCGCAATCCACCCGCAGGGCCGCCGGCGTGGCCCTGCCAGCCGCCTGGCCGCTGCAGCCGCCGTCGTGGCTCTTCCGCTGATGCTGGCTGCCTGCACGGACAATGCTGCGCCGTCGTCCTCGGCCGGGGCCGACGGCCCGATCCGGGTCACCAGCACCGGCGATGCCTGCAAGGTATCCACGGCGTCCGCGAAGAGCGGCAACCTCACGTTCGCCGTCCAGAACGACGGCGATCAGGTCACCGAGTTCTACCTGCTGGCCGAAGACGGCCTGCGGATCCTGGGCGAGGTGGAAAACATCGGGCCCGGCCTGACGCGGAACCTGGTGGTCACAGTCCCTGCAGGGAAATACAACACGGCCTGCAAGCCTGGCATGGTGGGCGACGGCATCCGGGCCGGTTTCGACGTGGTGGACTCCGGCACACAGCCTGCCGTCGACAGCGACCTGAAAGCGCTCTCCGACCAGGGGACCGCCCAGTACGTGGCCTACGTCAAGGACCAGACGGAGCAGCTGCTGGCCGGTACGAAGAAATTCGCCGAGGCCTACGCGGCCGGCGATGCCGCCACTGCCAAGGAGCTTTACGCCGCAACGCGCATGCACTGGGAACGGATCGAACCGGTGGCCGAGTCCTTCGGCGACCTCGACCCCAAGCTGGACGCCCGCGAGGCGGACCTGGCCGAGGGCGAGGAATGGACCGGGTGGCACCGCGCCGAAAAGGACCTGTTCCCGCCGGCCGGGTTCCAGGCCCTTAGTGCGGCGGAGCGTGACAAGCTCGCTGCCCGGCTGGTGGCCGACACGGAAGAGCTGGCCAAGCGCACGCGGACCGTGGAGCTCACCGCCGACAAGCTGGGCAACGGCGCCAAGGAACTGCTGGACGAGGTGGCCACCGGCAAGGTCACTGGTGAAGAGGAAATCTGGTCCCACACGGACCTCTGGGACTTCCAGGCCAATGTGGACGGCGCCCGGATCGCCTTCGAAAACCTCAAGCCCGTGCTAGAACAAAAGGACCCGGAGCTTGCCAAGAGCCTCGACACCAAGTTCGCCGCGCTGCAGGCAGAACTGAAGACCCACGCCCGGGGTGACGGCTTTGCCTACTACAACGAGCTGAGCTCCGAGCAGGTCCAGCGCCTCGCCGCCCTGGTGGATTCCCTGGGCGAGCCGCTGTCCAACCTCACCGCGGCAGTCGTGCTGTGACCGGCTGCCCTTTCGGCGGGGGCCAGGGCCGTGCGGGCCGGGACGGTGCGGGCCAGGGCCGTGCGGGCCGGGACGGTGCGGGCCAGGGCCGGCAGGCCACGTCCCAGGAAGGGCCGCGGGCCGGCCCGGCTGCCACGCGCGGCGTTTCGCGCCGCGGCCTGCTTTCCTTCGCGGGGGTCGGGGGCGCCGGCGCGCTGGCCGGCCTCGCCGCCGGGCTGTGGGGACGCGACGCCGTCGTGGCGGCAGTACCTGCCGACGATGCGCCGGCCAACGACACCGTGCCGTTCCACGGGGAACGCCAGGCGGGAATTACGACGGCGGCGCAGGATCGCCTGCACATGGCCGCCTTCGACCTCATCACCGAGGACCGGGACGAGCTGATCCGGCTCCTGAAAGACTGGACCGCCGCCGCTGAGGCGATGACCCTGGGCCGGGAAGCCGGAGAAACCGGCGCAGCCGGCGGCTCCTACGATGCGCCGCCGCAGGACACCGGCGAAGCCATGGGCCTCAGCGCCGGCAAGCTCACCGTGACCTTCGGCTTCGGCGCCGGCCTGTTCGAAAAGGACGGGAAGGCGCGGTTCGGGCTCGAGGGCCGCCGCCCGGAGGCCTTGATCGACCTGCCGCACTTCCCCGGCGATGACCTCCAGGCGGGACGCAGCGGCGGTGACATCATCGTGCAGGCATGTGCCGACGATCCCCAGGTTGCCGTGCACGCCATCCGCAACCTGGCACGGCTGGGGTTCGGGAAGGTCCGCGTCCGCTGGTCCCAGCTGGGCTTCGGACGCACGGCCTCCACGTCCCGGGCACAGCAGACGCCCCGCAACCTTTTCGGCTTCAAGGACGGCACCAACAACCTCAAGGCTGAGGACACGGACCTGCTGGAGAACCACGTCTGGGCGGAAGCCGGCACCCGGCCGGAAGAGGCCTGGATGGAGGGCGGCAGCTACCTGGTGGCCCGCCGGATCCGCATGCACATCGAAATCTGGGACCGGACATCGCTGGGCGAGCAGGAAGCCCTGATCGGCCGGACCAAAGCCGAGGGCGCCCCCTTGTCCGGCGGCAAGGAATTCACCGCCCCGGACTTCACCATCAAGGGCAAGGACGGCGAGCCCCTGATGGGCATGGATTCACATGTCCGGCTGGCCCACGCCGACCAGAACGGCGGCGTCCGGATGCTGCGCCGAGGGTACAACTACACGGACGGTTCCGACGGGCTGGGGCATCTCGACGCGGGGCTATTCTTCATTGCCTTCGTCAAGGACCCGCGCACCCACTACGTGCCCATGCAGATGGCCATGGCCAAACAGGACACCCTGGCCGTGGAGTACCTCAAGCACACCGGCTCCGCCCTGGCCGCCGTGCCGCCGGGCACCAAACCCGGCGGCTACATCGGCGAAGGGCTGTTCAGCTAAGGCCGGCCGAGCCCGCAGCTGAAGCGGGCTGCTCCTGCACTGCCAGGTACGTGAACAGCTGACGCAGCCCGAAACGCCAGGGTGGCAGCTCCTCGACGGCACCCACGGTGTTGACCAGGGCGCCGAGGTGGCGGCTGCGGATGGTGACCACGTCCCCCATCTTGTGGGTGAATCCCTGGCCCGGCTGGTCCCGGTCCTGCGTGGGTGCGAACAGCGTGCCGGTGAACAGTGCGAAGCCGTCCGGGTACTGGTGGTGCTTGCCGAAGGTGGCCGCCACCAGCTCCTCGAATGGACGGCTGATCCTGGCCACGGTGTTCCGGCCCTCCAGCAGGTACCCGTCCGGTCCCTCCACCCGGAGCAGGATCTCTTCCTGCCGCAGGGTCTCGAGGGTGAATCCGCCGTCGAACAGCCGGATCAGCGGCCCCAGCGCGCTGGAGGCGTTGTTGTCCTTGGCCTTGCCCAGCAGCAGGGCGCTCCGCCCTTCGACGTCGCGGAGGTTCACGTCGTTGCCCAGCGTGGCGCCCACCACCTTGCCGGCGGACGTGGAGATCAGCACGAGTTCCGGCTCCGGGTTGTTCCAGGAACTGAACGCGGGAATCCCGACGCCGGCACCGAGGCCTACCGAGGACAGCACAGGGGCCTTGGTGAAGACCTCCGGGTCCGGGCCGATGCCCACCTCAAGATACTGCGACCACAGCCCTTCGGCGGTGAGCACCCGCTTGGCTTCGGCAGCTTCGGGGGAGCCTGGCCGTACGTCGCCGATGCTGCCGCCGAGTGCCCTGCCCACGAGCTCACGCATTTCCGTGGCCCTGCCGGCATCTCCGGCGCAGCGCTCCTCGATGACGCGCTCGATCATGCTGTCCACAAAGGTGACCCCGCAGGCCTTGATGACCTGGAGGTCAACGGGAGCCAGCAGGTGCGGACGGGAAGTGTCCTGCGCCAAGGACGCTTCGAGGACGTCCGCCGTCTTCCACCGTGGCACTGTCAGGGCGGAACGGACGTCCGCAGCGGGTTCCGAACGTTCCAGCAGTTCCGACACTGTCCCGGCGAGGTGCTGCAGATCGAACACGTCCCCGCCCCGAACCGCCACAACCCGGGGACCGGAGGTTTCCGCGTCCCAGAGACGGCCGATGAGAAGGGCGTCCTCCGCGTCCTCCGGAAGGACGGCCGCGACCGACGCCGGCAGCGCCGTCACAGCAGGCCTTCCGCTCGTGCGGACGGGCGCTGCCAGACGCCGTCGACCCTTTGCGGAACGTTCCAAGGGTTGGCATCCTGCAGCGGCTCCGGCAGCCGCGGCTGCGGGAAGGACTGGTAGGCCACCGGCCGCAGGAACCGCCGGATGGCGGCCGTCCCCACGGATGTGGTGCCCGACGTCGTGGCCGGATAGGGGCCGCCGTGGTGCTGGGCGTAACTGACGGTCACTCCTGTGGGCCAGCCGTTCCAGAGCAGGCGCCCGCTGATGTCCGCGAGCCTGCCGGCAAGCTCCGCGATGTCGTCCCCGGCTTCGGCCTGCAAGGTAGTGGTCAGCTGGCCTTCCAGGAGACCGGCAAGGCCGGCCAGTTCGGATCCATCGCTGTACTGCACCACCAGGCTGGCGGGCCCGAACATCTCCTGTCGGAGGATTCCGGGATCGCGGCGGACCGCTTCGGAAGTGGTCAGCAGGACGGTGGGTGCCGGAGCCTCGGCGAAGTCGCCGTCGAGCAGCACCTGAACGCCCGCCGTGTCCCGCAGCGCGCCGACTGCCTGCCGGTAGCCCTGGTGCAGCCGTTCGCTGAGCAGCTGGGCGGGAGCGAAATCCCTCAAGGCATTCCGGAGGCTGTCCCGGACCTCGTCCGTTTGTCCGGCGGGGACGAACAGCACGCCCGGTTTGGTGCAGAACTGCCCCATGCCGAGGGTGAAGGAGCCGGCGTAGCCAGTGACGATCTCGTCGCGCCGCGCGGCCCAGGCGTTGCCGGTGACGAAGACGGCGTTGATGCCGCCCAGTTCCCCGAAGAAGGGGATCGGTTCCGGCCGCGCGGCCGCACGGTCGAACAATGCCCGGCCGCCCGCCGTCGAACCCGTGAAACCGATGGCCTTCACCAGCGGGTGGTCAACCAGCGCTTCGGCAGCCTGGCGGCCGGTCACCAGGGAGAAGAGGCCCGACGGCGCCCCGGCGGCTTCCAGCGCGGCGGTCACCGTTTCGGCGGTGCGGACCGCGAGCTCCCGGTGGCCGTCGTGTGCCTTGTGCACGACGGCGCAGCCGGCCGCCAATGCAGACGCGGAATCACCGCCCATCACGCTGAAGGCGAAGGGGAAATTGGATGCCCCGAAGACCCCGACGACGCCGAGCGGAACGTTGTACCGGCGAAGGTCGGGCCGCGGCCCCATGCCCCAGGCGGCATCGTCATGGTCGATCGTCGCGTCGAAGTGCTCACCGCGGCGGATTTCGTCAGCGAAAATCCGGAGCTGGAAGACGGTGCGCTTCAGCTCGCCCTGGAGGCGGGATTCGGCGAGACGGGTTTCGGCGACCGCAAGATCAACAAGGGCCGCAGCGTCGTCTTCCAGGCCGGCGGCTACCGCCTCGAGCCAGGCTGCCCTGGTTCCGGGACCTGCCGCCCGGCCCTTTTCGAAGGCCGCGTGCGCGGCCTCGACGGATGCGTCCAGTTCGGCTGCGGTGCTGTTCATCGGCCGGCTCCCGCAGGTGCCAGGCTGCCGCCGGTAACCGCCGCACGGTTGCCCACTTCGAGCCAGCCCGCGCCGGAGGGGAACTCCCAGCGCGTCCGGGAGGCGCTGAGCATTTCCGCCCCCGTGCCGGGGAGCTGCGGGGCGGCATAGCGTCCGCCAACGATCCGGACCGGCTCGGCGAAGTGCTCGTGGAGGTGGTCCACGTATTCGATCATGCGGCCGTCCTGGCTTCCGGTGATGGCGGCGTAGTCGAAGAAGGAGAAGTGCTGGACAAGCTCGCACAGGCCCACACCGCCGGCGTGGGGGCAGACCGGGACGCCGAACTTGGCGGCGAGCAGCAGGTTGGCGATGTTCTCATTGACTCCGCCCACGCGGGTGGAGTCGAGCTGCAGGACGTCGATGGCGTTGGCCTGCAGCAGTTGCTTGAACACAATCCGGCTTGCCACGGCCTCGCCGGTGGCCACGCGGACCGGTGCGACTCCCTTCCGGATCTCCGCATGCCCCAGGATGTCGTCAGTGCTGGTGGGCTCTTCGATCCAGTACGGGTTGAACTCCGCGAGCTGGTTGACCCATTCAACGGCCTCGGACACCTCCCAGCGCTGGTTGGCGTCGATGGCCATGGGGAGATCGCCCACGGCCTGCCGTGCGAGGGCCATGCGTCGGCGGTCGTCGGCGATGTCGCCACCCACCTTGAGCTTGATCATCGAGAAGCCGGCAGCTGCCGCTTCCTTGCTGAGCCGAACCAGTTTCTCGTCGCTGTAACCCAGCCACCCGGGAGAGGTGGTGTAAGCGGGGTAGCCGTCAGCCCGGAGGCTCGCGATGCGGGCCGCCTTGCCGTCCTGGCCCGCGCGGAGGATTTCCAATGCCTGCTGCGGGTTCAGGGCGTCGCGGATGTGGGTGAAGTCCACAACGTCCACGATCTCCTCCGGGGACATCTCGCTCAGGAGCAGCCAGAGCGGCTTGTTCTCGCGCCGGGCGCGGATGTCCCACAGGGCGCTGACCAGCGCGCCGGCGGCCATCTGCGTGACGCCCTTTTCCGGGCCGAGCCAGCGGAGCTGGGAGTCGTGGATGAGGCGCTTGGAGGCATTGCCCAGGTCATAGATCAGTTCGTCGATGTCCCGGCCGCGCAGAAGCCCCGCGTAGGACTCGATGGCGGCAGTGAGGATCTCGCTGCCGCGGCCGCAGCTGAAAACGAAGCCGTGGCCTTCGTCGCCCGCGTCGGTGCGGATGACGACGTAGGCGGCGGAGTAGTCGGGGTCAACGTTGACCGCGTCGGAGCCATCGAGTTCCAGTGACGTGGGAAAGCGGACGTCCTGGGTGGTGATGGAAGTGATGGAAGGCATGGATCTCTTCTCTCGGATCGATCTGGAGGGTGTGCATGATTTCCTATATGAATTTCAGTAATCATATAGGAAGAGTGATCCAGATCAAGTCCGCGGCAAAAGAAAACCCCGGCCGCGGGGCCGGGGTCTGATCGCTTTGGTCTACTGCACGACGTGCCGTCGGGGTGGGCCGCTGTCCTCCAGCGGCGCGAGGTCGGCGTGTCCTTCGAAGGCCTGGGCGAAGCGGGCAAAGGAGTTTCGGATGTGCTCCGCCATGGCCGCTTCGGCCTCTTCCGGCCGGCAGGCCTGGATGGCCTCGCGGACAGCCGAGTGCTCCGCGACGGTGATGGCGCCGTCGACGTCGGCCGGGTAGAGGCGGAAAGTGTGCAGGTGGCAGTGCGTCTGGGCAAAGGCGTGGCGGACCACGGTATTGCCCGCGGCGGCGAGGATGGTGTCGTGGAACCTGGTGTCATGGGCCACCAGGTCCTGCCGCAGGTCGCCTTCGGATTTCATGGCCCCGCGGAACGCCTTAATCTCCTTCTCCAGTGCGGAGGCGGGATTGGCCAGCCGGTCTACGGCAGCAGCCCGCGCAGCCCAGGGTTCCACCAGCAGCCGGAATTCAAAGAGGGAGCGCAGTTCGGCCAGGTCCAGCAGGGGAGTGGTGCTGTAGCCCTTGCCGGGGTTGTAGACCACCAGGTTGTCGCCTTCCAGCCGCTGAAGCACCTCGCGCACCGGCGTCTGCGAAACGCCCAAACTTCGCGAAACGGCGTCGATGTTGATCCGGGTGCCGGGCGCGATCTCACCCTCGAGGATGGAGGCGCGCATCGCTGTATACACATCGCTGACGGCGGCTTTGCCTCGGGAGATATCGGAAGACTGACGTGGGGGCACGCGCTGACCTCTTAGTGCTGGTTGGGGTGGTGTCCGGGTTGGAGTCGCTGGGGGAATCATATTCCACCGGGCTGGGGGTGCTCTTGCGGCCGATTTTTCAGGAGGGCTTGATCTGGATCACATTTTCTATATGATTAACCCGATTCCTATATGATTTGGCATCGATATCTTCGGTGTCTTCCCCAGGCGCCCCAGGCGCCCGAAGCCATGTTCACGTCGAAGGAGACCACATGACTGCGCTCGGAAGTAAAGTTGCCAGCACGTCACCGACAAAAGATCCCCGAATGATGACCCGGAAGCGCTGGGTCATCATTTGGCTTGCTTTCATCGGGTTGAGTATCAATTACCTTGACCGCTCCAGCCTGAGTGTCGCCTTGCCGTTCATGGGCAAGGACTTCGAGCTAACCGCCACCCAGCAGGGCCTCATCTTTGCCGCCTTCTTCTGGGCGTACGACTTCTGCCAGCTTGCGGCCGGGTGGTACGTGGACAAGGTGGGGCCGCGCAGGTCGTTCTCGCTGGCGGCCGTCTGGTGGTCCATCTTCACGATGGTGACCGCTGCCGCTACAAGCTTCTGGTCCCTGTTCGCGGCCCGCTTCCTCCTCGGCGTCGGCGAAAGTCCCGCGCCCAGCACGGCGGCGAAGGTGGTGGCCACCTGGTTCCCGGTCCGTGAACGTGCTTTCGCCACCAGCATCTGGGACTCGGGGTCCCGTGTGGGGGCCGTGATCGCGCTGCCCATCGTGACCCTGATCGTGGCACTGACCTCGTGGCATGCAGTGTTCATCATCATCGGCGTCGCCGGCCTTATCTGGGCTGCCGTCTGGTGGAAGGTGTACCGCAGCCCCCAGGAGCACCCCGGCGCGAACGCCGCCGAAGTGGCCTACATCGAAGAAGGCGGTGCCCGCGGCGAAGGCAGCGACGACGCCGACGCAGCCAAGCTGCCCTGGCGCTCACTCTTCAAGTACCGCACCATCCTCAGCATGATGTTCGGCTTCTTCTGCCTGAACAGCGCCATCTACTTCTTCATCACGTTCTTCCCCAGCTACCTCGTCAAGGAGCGCGGATTCGACCTGCTCAAGCTGGGCTTCTTCGGAGCCATCCCCGGCATCTGCGCGGTGCTGTGCGGCTGGCTGGGCGGATACCTGGCCGACCGTGCCGTGCGGGCCGGGGCGTCCGTCACCAAGGTCCGCAAGACCGCTATCGCCGGCGGCCTCGCCGGAGGCTCCGTCATTATGTTTGCAGCGCTCGTTCCGGAAGCCTGGATGGCGCTGGCGCTGCTTTCCGTCGCCTACTCAAGCCTCACCGTCGCAGCAACCGGCATCTGGTCGCTGCCCGCGGACGTTGCGCCGAGCTCCAGGCACGTCGGATCCATTGGCGGACTGCAGAACTTCGCCTCCAACCTGGCTGGCATCTTCACCCCGATCCTGATCGGCGTTCTGGTGGATCAGACCGGTTCCTTCGTCGCGCCGCTGGCGGTCATTGGAGCCGTCTCCCTCGTGGGGGCCGCCAACTACCTGTTCGTCATGGGAAAGATTGAACCCTTGAAGGTCAAGGAGTCCGTAGCGGCTGCGTAACTGCAAGACGGGGCGGCGGTTGCCCGGAGGGGTTGCCGCCGCCCTTTTGCATGCCCGGCCGCACCGCTTGCTTAATGCGTTAGTGGCGACTAACGTATTTTCTGTGCCCGATCTTCTGGAAGTCGCAACGGAGCCCAACAGGCGGGCGCTGCTTCGGCTGCTGGCGGAGGGGGAGAAAACGGTCACCGAACTGTCCGGCCATTTTCCGGTCAGCAGGTCGGCCATCTCCCAGCACCTGCTGCTTCTTTCGGAAGTGGGGCTGGTGACCGCCCGGAAGGACGGCCGGAACAGGTACTACCGCCTGGATGGCGCCGGGATGGTCCGGCTGCGTGAACAATTCGAGGCCTTCTGGACAACCGAACTGGACCTGCTGGTGGCCGACGCCGGCCGGCTGGGCCAGCAACCATCGCAAGGGAATTCTGATGACATTCAATAAGACAGTATTCATTCCGGTTGACCCGGACGCCGCCTTCGAGCTCATCACGCAACCGGAGCGGTTGCGGCGCTGGAAGACCGTGGCGGCGCGGGTGGATCTGCGCGTGGGCGGAGACTACCGCTGGACCATCACGCCGGGGCACTCGGCGATGGGAAGTTTCACTGAAATCGAGCCGGGAAAGCGGATCGTCTACACATGGGGCTGGGAGGGCGACGCCGGGCTGCCGCCGGGAGCGTCGACGGTGACCGTGAACCTGGAGGCTGTGGAAGGCGGAACCACGGTCCAGCTCATTCACGAGGGACTCTCGGAAGAGCAGGAGGCAGGCCACGCAGAAGGCTGGAACCATTTCCTCGAGCGCCTCGTCCTCCTTGCCGCCAGCGGAGACGCCGGTCCGGACGAATGGGCTGCTGCCCCGGACCCCATCGATGAACTCTCCAGCGCCGAGGCGGCCCTGGCGGTTGCCCAGCGGGTCCTCCGCAAGCTGGGGGAATCAGACCTGGAATCAGCGACGCCGTGCGAGGACTTCACCGTTGACGCCCTCCTGGACCATCTCTTTGGTTCGATCGCATCGATCGGCAAAGCCCTCGGTGTGACCGTGCCTGATCAGCCGGCTGCAACACCCGAGGTGCGGATTGCCGATGCCGCGCAGGCCACCCTGGAGGCGTTCCGCGCCCGCGGCACCGAGGGAGCCCTCGACATGGGCTTCGCAGAACTGCCGGCAACCACCGTGGCCAACATCCTGAACCTGGAACTGCTGGTCCACGCGTGGGACTTCGCCCGGGCAACCGGCCAGGAGCTCAGCGTCTCACCGGTCCTGTCCGACTACGTCCTTGGCCTCGCCCGCAACACCATCAGCCCGCAGATGCGCGGCAAGAGCTTTGCCGAGGAAACCCTGGTTGATGAATCGGCGGCAAGCCTGGAACGCCTGGTCGCCTTCACCGGCCGGCAGGTTGCCGGGCTCTAGCGTCGTCGGGAAAGAACGAGACACGGGGGAGGTGCCGGAAATGGTTGATGTGGTGACGGAAGCAGTGATCCGCAGGCCGCCCGAAGCTGTCTACGACTTCGCGGCCAACCCGGACAACGCGCCTGCCTGGTACAGCAACATCAAGGCAGTCAAGTGGGAAACGGCCCCGCCGTTGGCCGTGGGCTCCAAGGTGGCGTTCAAGGCACAGTTCCTCGGACGGACCTTGGAATACGTCTACGAATTCACCGAGCTGGACCCTGGCAGAACGCTGGTGATGCGCACGGCCCAGGGGCCGTTTCCCATGCAGACCACGTACACCTGGTCGGCGGCCGACAGCGGTTTCACCCGGATGACCCTGCGCAACACCGGCACTCCGGCCGGCTTCTCCGCAGTCGCCGGCCTCGTCATGGCCCCGATGATGCGCCGGGCCATGCGGAAGGACCTCGCGAAGCTGAAGTCCCTTCTCGAAGGGGACGGTTCGCGAGCCCCAAGGGAAAACACGCAACGAAAGGACACATGATGAGCAAGTTCATTTACCTCTACAAGGGGCCGGCCACACCGATGGACCAGTTCACCCCGGAGCAGTCCGCTGAACAGATGGCCGCGTGGGGTGCCTGGATGGAGAAGCTGGGCCCGGCACTGGTCGACGCCGGCGCCCCCTTCGCCGGCGGCACCTCGATGGTGGACGACGGATCCGCCGCGGAAGCCTCCGACCTGAACGGCTATTCGATTGTGGAGGCCGAAAACCTCGACGGCGCGAAGGCGCTCGCGGACGGCCACCCGTTCCTGTCCGAAGGCAGTGGTAAGTTCAGGCTCGAGATCTTCGAGCTAGCCGATATGCAGATGTAGTAGTTGCCCCCGCCTGCCGGGAGCCGTACGAGAGGCACTGAATGGCCCACGCCGAAAACGGGATCACCATCGACCGCCCCGCCGCGGAAGTCTATGACTTCCTGGCCGACGGGCTTAACAACACGGCCTGGCGCAGCGGCGTCAAGGACATCGGGCTGGCCAGCGGCGACGCTGGCCAGCTCGGGGCCGTCTACAGCCAGACGCTCACCGGACCCCGGGGAAAGCCGATCCAGGGGGACTACCGGATCACGGCGGCGGAGCCCGGCCGGCTCCTCGCCTTCGACGTGGTTGCTGGTCCGGCACGGCCTCACGGCGAGTACATCCTGAGCGAATCAGCAGGAGGCACCTCCGTCCGCTTCGTCCTGGACCTGAAGCTCCCCGGCCTCATGAAAGTCCTGGACGGCCTGGTCACCAGAACAATGCAGGGTGAGGTTGCCCAGCTCCGGAAGCTGAAGACTGTCCTGGAAGCGCGGTAGGCAGACTCCGCGTCCCTGCCGGAAGCAGCCGATGTCGGTCAGGGGACTGCTCCGGAGAGCTCTGCCTCGAGGCGTTCGACGTCGGCGCGGTGGCAAAGTTCGGTGGCAGGTGTCATGACTGTGGCGCTTCCCGCGGCCACGGCGGCGCGGAAAGCCGCGTCAAGGGGGCGGCCCTGCGCGAGCCGCAGCACAAAAGCGCCCAGGAAACTGTCGCCGGCTCCGACCGTGCTGACCACCGGCACATCCGGCACGGTCAACCGGATCAGGCCGGACTTTGACGCGAGCAGAGCGCCGGCTTCGCCCAGGGTGAGGGCGACGTGTTCCGCTGACCCGTCAGCCACGAGGGCGGATGCCGCCTCCACCTGGCTCTGCTCGCTGTCGAGGGCCGCGCCGAAATGCGCCCCCAGTTCGCGGAGGCTTGGTTTGACCAGGAACACGCCCTCGGCAAGCGCTTCGGTGAGGGCCCGGCCGGAGGCGTCGACGATGCAGTGGGCGCCGGACTGGCGCGCCAGCCCGGCAACCCTGGCATAAAAATCGTCCGGCACGCCGGGCGGGAGGCTGCCGCTGGCCACCACGTATCCGCCCACCGGCATCGCCCCGGCAACACGGTCCAGGCAGGCCTGCCACTCCGGTTCCGAGAGCTCCGGGCCCTGAAGGACGAACCGGAATTGTTTCCCTGTGGAGGTCTCATCGACGGTGAAGTCCTGGCGTGTGCTTCCTTGGATCGGCACCGCCAGCGTGGGGATGCGCTCCGCTTCGATGAGCCTGCGGTAGGCCTCGCCGGTGGGCCCGCCTGCGGTGTACACGGCCAAGGTGTGTCCGCCGAGACGCTGGATGACCCTTGCCACGTTGATGCCTCCGCCGCCGGGATCGAGCCGGCTCGCGCCGCACCTGAGCTTGTGGCCGCTGCTGACCTGCTCGGTTGAGGTGCTGATGTCCAGCGCCGGGTTCACGGTCAGGGTGAGGATCGGCTTAGTGCCCAACTGCTGTGCGGCTCCCATGGCCCCAGCATAGGAGGCGGCGGAACCGTTCGTTGTTCCGCCGCTTCACGTCTTTTAGTAGGGGCCCGTTTTAGTAGGGGCTTGGCCGGGCACCGGCCCGCAGCGTGGCCTGAGATCCGGGGCAGCTAACGGCCGGCGGCCAGCAACCGCTCGATTTGCTCCGCGGCATCGCTGCCCGGTACCGGAGTGTAGACCACAATATGGAGGTCCGGCCGGTCCGACGGTGAGACCTGATGGTGCTCCAGCCTCAGGACGCCCACCGCAGGGTGGCGGAACAGCCGTTCCCGGGATTCGAAGCCGAGGATGTCGTACCGGTCCCAGCCCTCCTTGAACCCGGGACTCGTTTCCCTGAGCCGCTCCACCTGGTAGGCCACGTCCGGATCGCCCAGCCGCTGCCCGGCTTCTGCCCGGAATTCTGCCAGGAAGCGCCTGCTGGTGACGTCCCAGTCGGGCAGCAGTTCCTTCACGTAGGGATCGGTAAAGACCAGCCACAGCAGGTTCCGCTCCGCTGCGGCCACGTTCGCAATATTGGGATACAGCGCGGCGTAGGCCCGGTTCCAGCCCGTGACGCTCCAGTCGGGGGCCAGCGCGAAGGCGGGGTTGGGGCCCAGTGCGTCGAGGAGTCGCTGGATGTGGGCCGGCGCATCAACGGCCGCCGGGCCGGCCGACACCGGTACGGAATAGCCGCCCAGTGACAGGACATAGGAGCGGCCGGCCTCTGAGAGGTGCAGGGTGCGGGCCACAGCCTCAAGCACTTCCCGCGAGGGCCGGATGTCCCGTCCCTGCTCCAGCCATGTGTACCAGGTGACGCTGACCCCGGAAAGGAAGGCAATCTCTTCCCGCCGCAGTCCGCGTTCACGCCGGCGCGCCACCGGCGGAAGTCCGTACTCCGACCGCAGCGCCTGCTCGCGGCGTGCCCGCAGGTAGAGTCCCAGTTCCTTGCGCCTCTCGCCTGCCTCTTTCACAGTCACCAACACTAGTAGTCTGGTACTCCTACTACTAGTATCAGCACTGTCTTCCGCCATGCGGCCCGGGACGGCATGATCGGTACCATGCCTCCTCTTCGTTCACGTACTGTCACCCATGGCCGCAACATGGCCGGCGCCCGCGCACTGCTGCGCGCCTCCGGCGTCGCCAACTCGGACATCGGCAAGCCGATCATCGCCGTGGCCAACTCTTTCACCGAGTTCGTTCCCGGCCACACCCACCTCGCCCCCGTGGGCCGGATCGTCTCCGACGCCATCCTGGCCGCCGGCGCCGTGCCGCGCGAGTTCAACACCATCGCCGTGGACGACGGCATCGCCATGGGCCACTCCGGCATGCTCTACTCCCTGCCGTCCCGCGACCTGATCGCCGACTCCGTGGAGTACATGGTCAACGCCCACTGTGCCGACGCTTTGGTCTGCATCTCCAACTGCGACAAGATCACCCCGGGCATGCTCATGGCCGCGCTGCGCCTCAACATCCCGGTTGTGTTCGTCTCCGGCGGTCCCATGGAGGCCGGCCGCGTGACCCTGACCGACGGCTCCGTGCGCTCCCTGGACCTGGTGAACGCGATCGCCGACGCCGTGGACGAGTCCATCTCCGACGAGGACATCAACCTCATTGAAGAGAACGCCTGCCCCACCTGCGGTTCCTGCTCGGGTATGTTCACCGCCAACTCCATGAACTGCCTGGCCGAGGCCATCGGCCTGGCCCTGCCGGGCAACGGCTCCGTGCTCGCGACCCACACGGCCCGCAAGGCGCTGTACGAGAAGGCCGGCGCCACCGTCGTCGATCTGGTGAAGCGCTATTACGACGGCGACGACGAGTCGGTGCTGCCGCGCAACATCGCCACCGCTAAGGCCTTCGACAACGCCATGGCCCTGGACATCTCCATGGGCGGCTCCACCAACACCATCCTGCATCTGCTGGCCGCGGCCCAGGAGGCGGGCGTGGACTACGGCCTGGCCGAGATGGACGCCAAGTCCCGCCAGGTGCCCTGCCTGGCAAAGGTGGCCCCGAACGTCGCCAAGGACAAGACCTACTACATGGAGGATGTTCACCGCGCCGGCGGCATCCCCGCCCTGCTGGGCGAGCTGAACCGGGGCGGCCTCCTGCACAAGGACGTCCACTCCGTGCACTCCGGTGACCTGGACGGCTGGCTCGATGACTGGGACATCCGCGGCGGCAAGGCCACCGAAGAGGCGCAGGCCCTGTGGCACGCGGCTCCCGGCGGCGTCCGCTCCTCCACTGCGTTCTCCCAGTCGAACGAGTGGACCTCCCTGGACACCGACGCTGCGGAAGGCTGCATCCGCTCCGTGGAGCACGCCTACTCCAAGGACGGCGGACTGGCCGTGCTCCGCGGAAACGTGGCACTGGACGGCGCCGTGGTGAAGACCGCCGGTGTGGACGAGTCCATTTGGACCTTCTCAGGCCCGGCCGTCGTGTGCGAGTCCCAGGATGAAGCCGTGGAGAAGATCCTGAACAAGGGCGTCAAGGAAGGCGACGTGGTGGTCATCCGCTACGAAGGCCCCAAGGGCGGTCCGGGCATGCAGGAGATGCTCTACCCGACGTCGTTCCTCAAGGGCCGCGGCCTCGGCAAGAAGTGCGCCCTCATCACGGACGGCCGCTTCTCCGGCGGCACCTCCGGCCTGTCGATCGGGCACATCTCCCCGGAAGCTGCCTCCGGCGGCACCATCGCCCTGGTGGAGGACGGCGACATCATCAGCATCAACATCAGCCAGCGCTCCCTGCATCTGGAGGTCTCCGACGAGGTCCTCGCCGAACGCCGTGAGAAACTGCTGGTCAACGGCGGGTTCAAGCCCAAGGACCGGGAGCGCCAGGTTTCCGCCGCGCTGCGCGCCTACGCCGCGATGGCCACCTCCGCAGACAAGGGAGCGGTCCGGGACGTGTCCTTGCTGGAGCGCATCTAACAACTTATTGAGGCGGGCAGGCTGACGCCCGCCCGCCTCAACTGCCGCACTGTTCCTGATGCAGGCATTCTTCGACGGACTCCTCAACGCCAGCCCGCTGCTGGTGGCCTGTGTTGTGTTCGCGCTGGTCTTTGCTGAGGACGCCCTCTTCATCGGCTTCGTCATTCCGGGCGAAACCGCCGCCGTGGTGGGCGGGGTGATCGCCGGAAAGGGAGGCTTCCCGCTGCCAGTGATGATTGCCGTGGTGGTTTCCGCCGCGATCCTGGGCGACACTGTGGGCTACGAGATCGGCAAACACCTGGGCCCACGGCTGATTACCCGAAAGGTCTTTGACCGGAAGCGGCCCCAACTCGAGAAGGCGCGGGAGTTCCTCAGGCGGCGGGGCGGCCCGGCCATCTTCCTGGGCCGCTTCACCGCCTTCTTCCGCGCCGTGATGCCGGCACTGGCCGGACTCAGCGGCATGCCCTACCGGCGCTTCGCACTCTGGAACATCACCGGCGGCGTGCTCTGGGGGAGCCTCTTCGTAACCCTCGGGTACCTGGCCGGGAACCTCTACGACGAGGTGGCGCGCACTGCCGGCAGCGCCGCCGCCGTCGTTGTCGCCGCAGTGGCGG
>NZ_JMLE01000007.1 GCF_000685965.1 Arthrobacter sp. UNC362MFTsu5.1
GCCCAGGGGATGACTGTTGCCCGCTCCCGGAAGGCGGCAGCATTGTTGATGTCGTCATACGGCAGGTCGAGGTAGAAAGGGTTCTCTTTCGGCTTCATGTTGGCCGGCGCATAGCCGTTGGAACCTGACCGTGGCTCGGTCTCACAGCCGTCAGACGTGAGCCGGCCGTCACAACCGCCGTAACTGTCCATCCACTTCGAGTCATAGGTGGAGAAGACCTGGCTGCCGTCCGCGGCGTTGGGGTCAAAGACTTCTCCCACCCAGAAGGTGGTGGCCACAATGTTCGTGTGCCAGGGGTACTTCCCCTGAGACCGTTGCTCCGGCTCCGGAGGCGTGCACGCCGTGGCCACCATTGCCAGCAGCAGAACGGCGGCAGCAAGGCAGCGGAAACGGAACCGGCGGCGTTTGGAGCCTGGATCCTTCACTCTGGTCCCCCGAATCAATGAACTTCAGCCTGCGGTAAGAGAGTCCTGCGGTACACGTACAGCGGCGAGGGCGGCCGCACGTCCGGGGGGATTCCCCGGCTGCGCGGCCGCCCGTAGTGTCCAACCGGTGCGGGACCTGGCTACATTCCCTTCGGGAAGTTCAGGTTGTAGCGGTAGACAAACGCTGCCATGGCGTCCCTGCCGATCGGCTGGACCGGCCGGAACGTACCATCCGGGTACCCCGTGGTGATCGCCGTCGCTGCCAGCCAGCGGATCTCGTTGTAGAACTGGTTGCCGGTGGTGACGTCAGGGAACGTCGGGGCGGTAGTTGGTACGGCGGGCTTGCCGTTGTAGCGGTAGAGGAACGCCGCCATCGCGTCACGGTTCACAGGAGCCAGTGGCCGGTAGGTTCCGTCCGTGTAGCCCGTGGTGATGCCCTGGGCCGCCAGCCAACGGATTTCGTTGTAGAACTGGTTGCTGGGGGTCACGTCAGTGAATGTCGGTGCGTTGGCCGGCACTGCAGGGCTGCCCGCCAACCTGTACAGGAAGGCTGCCATCGCGTCCCGGTTGATCGATGCTCCCGGCCGGAACGTGCCGTCAGCGTAACCCTGGGTGATCAGGTTGTTGGAGAGCCAGCTGATTTCGTTGTAGAACTGGTTGGTGGCGGCAACATCGCTGAACGTCTTGATGCCTACCGTGTCGTACAGTTCATAGTCGTCCGTGACCAAGGTTCCGTTGTTGAGCATGTTCAAGCCGACGCTGATGGCCGTTGCACCGGCAGGAACCGCCGGAGTTGTGAACGACACCTGCGTCCAGACATTGTTTGTGGGCAGATACTGCGGGCCCGATGTCCAGTAGGTCCACGAGCCGGCGGCCGTTCTGTAGTGCAGATCGAACTGCGTATTTCCACCGGTTGATTTGTACCAGGCTTTGGCGAGGTACGTGTGCCCGGGGGTCGCGCTCGGAGCGCATTCGCCGGTGTCCAGCTGAGGCAGCAGCTTGCCGTCTCCGTCGGTGTAGCCCGAAATCACCAGTTGCTGGGCAGCCGTGGCTGTGCCGGCGTGGCCGGGCGTCACCGCGGTGAAGGCCCTGGTGTTGGTGCCGTAGCCGCCTCCCTGCCAGCAGCGCGGGAGCAGCGAACCGTTGAGTCCCGCAGTTTCAAGGCTCGGGTTCTTGATGAGGTTGCCGGCCGTTTGGGGGGTCGGCGCCGGAACAACTGCCGGAGCCGGCTTTGTGGTACCGCCAATGACTTCCTTCACGGTCTTGACCAGGACCGGGTTGGTGACGTTGGTGTCCCGCTGCCCCGCAAGCCAGTCGATGAACTGGTTGAAAGTGTCTGTGCTGACAGTCAGCGGATCCTTGACGGGCGATCCAATGAGGATGCCGGTACCGATGTGGTGGAAGGTCAGCTGCACCCAGCCGCCACCGTTGGCCTGCGCCTGGGTGACGAGCGTCTGGATGTCCGCGAGGGTCCACGTTTCATCCAGCTGGTCCGGGGCACCCGTGTAGTAGAGGTCGCCCGGCGTCAGGGATTCGGCGAACGGGAAGGTCTCCGAACCCACCACCTTGCTCCGGATATCACCCAGCCCGCGTGCACTGTTGTAGCCACAGGCCGCGACAGCGGCCGCGGCCGTGGGGCTGGACGAGGCAAACGGATAGGCGAAGTTCTGGACGTCCAGCCCGTAACCCATCAGCGTCGCGCGGTCGTTGCAGACCTGCCTGCCCAGTTCGTCGGTCCCCACCGCCGCAAGGTCGGCGTGAGTGACACTGTGCCCGCCGATCTCGTGTCCGGCGGCCTGCAACGCCTGGGCCTGGGCCGTCGTCATGTAGTTCGTTTGGTTCATGTAGCCGGAGGGCAGGAAGAATGTTCCCCGCATGCCAGAGGAAACCAGCTTGTCCGCGGCGGCGACCTGGTCGGCGTTGGCGTCGTCGAACGTCAGCGTGACGACGGTTTCGCCGACAGCGTTGGCGGCCGGGGCAGTCAACCCGAGCAGCGAGGCGGCGAGGGCCACCGTTGTGGAGGCGGCCAGCCAGCGGGCCTTTCGCCGGCCGGGAGGCCTTTCGGCCCTGTGCCGGGGCTCTGAGGCCGCAGTAGAGCGATGCAGAAGCGTCATGGAACTCAACTCTTTCGTCGAAGGTGCACATAACTTTTGACGGTTGCCGCCCCCCGTCCGGCGCGGCACCTCACGGACGGCTAGTTGGCCGCCATCGTGACTTTCCACCCGAGCGGGTCGGGTGCTTTCACCGGGCGGTGATCGGCCGCCACGTTCTGGATGATCTGGTCCAGCGTGGTCTTGGGGTCGAAGCCCACCAGATCTTTCGCTTTGCTGTTGTTTGGTACTCGGCGGCGCATATCCTCATACCCCTCCGCGTAGGCCTGTTCGTAGGGCACCAGGGTGATGGGGCTTTCGCTGCCGAGCAGCTCCACAATTCGCTGTGCGAGGGTCAAAATCGAGATCTCGTAGCTGCCGCCAAGGTTGTACGCGTTGCCGTAGGCGGACTCTTCCTCCGAGATTTTGGTGATGGCCGGGACGATGTCGCCGACGTAGGAGAAGCATCGCGTCTGGTGTCCGTCTCCGTAAACCGTCAACGGCTCGCCGGCCAACGCCTGTTTGACCAGGCGCGGAACCACCATCCCGTATCGGCCGGTCTGCCGCGGACCCACTGTGTTGAACAGCCGGACGATGGCAACCGGAAGGCCGAACTGCCGCCAGTAAGCGTGCGCGAATGCCTCGTCGATTCCCTTTGCCGCCGCGTAGGTCCACCGGGACTTGAGCGCTGAGCCAAGGATCCGGTCCGACTCCTCGGACAGGCTGTCCGAGGTGTTCTTTCCATAAATCTCACTCGTGGACGCCAGGAGCAGCGTGGCACCGGACTCCAGGACGGCGTCCAAGACCACTTCCGTGCCGTGGATGTTGGTGCGCAGGCTCTCCAGGGGATGCTCCACGATGAGGTTGACGCCGACTGCTGCCGCCAGGTGGAACACCCGGTCGGCACCGGCCACTACTTTGTCCACCGCCGCGCGGTCCAGGATAGTGCCCTCCACGAAGTGGAAGTTCCGGTGGCCAATCACCGTCCGGAGGTTCTCCAGGCGACCGGTCGAGAGGTCATCCAGTACGGTGACTGTGTCTCCGGCCGCGAGGAGATGCTCCACGAGATGGCTCCCGATGAAGCCGGCTCCGCCGGTGATTGCTGTTTTCACGTCTCCTACTTTCTTTTGAAGCCCAGCGGGGCCGCTGGAATCACAACCTGAATTCACAACCTCGTGACATTGGTTCCGGCCGGAAGCCGGTAGGTGGTGTCGAGGACGGCCGGCGCGTCGCGCAGCCACTCGATGTCCATGGCCGAGTGCCTCGTGTGAAGGATGACCAGGTCTGCGTCCCAGCCCGAGGGATCCTCCAGCGATTCGAGGGCACTTCCCTGGCCGTCGGGAGCCGTGGGGCACCACGGATCGTGGTAAGCAACTACAGCGCCGTGGGCGACCATTGCGGCGATGATTTCCAAAGCCGGCGATTCGCGGAGGTCCTCGACGTCCGGTTTGTATGCCACGCCAAGAACCAGCACACGGGCTCCGCTGATTCCGTGGTTACGGTCCGAGAGGATGCGGCGGGCCTTCTCCACCACCTGATGGGGCCTTCCGGCGATGCCCGCCATGGCGTGCTCGATGACCGGCGCCGTGACCCTTGCCTTCCTGAGCTGCCACAGCAGGTAGTGCGGATCGCAGGGAATGCAGTGGCCGCCGACGCCCGGGCCGGGGGTGAACGGCATAAAGCCGTATGGCTTCGTCGAGGCCGCGTCAATCACGTCCATGACCTCCATGCCCAGCTCGTGGCAAATATCCGCGAACTCATTGGCCAGCGCGATGTTCACCGCGCGGAACGTGTTTTCGACAAGTTTGGTCATCTCGGCAACATCTGCGGACGGCACCACATGCACCAGCTTGGTGCTGGCCTGGAGCAGTTCCGCGGCGGCCTCACCGCAAGCGGGCGTTACTCCGCCTACCACCCGGGGGACGTCTTCATGCGAGAAAGCGTCCACTCCCGGGTTGATCCGCTCCGGCGAGAAGGCTACGAACACGTCCGTGCCGGGGATCAGGCCCTTGGCGGCCAGCGGCACTGCCAGGAGATCCCGGGTGGAGCCAACGTAGGTGGTGGACGTCAACATCAGAAGCTGGCCCGGTACTGCGAACTCCACCACGGAGGCGCACGCCGCCCGCAGGATGCCGAGGTCCGGCACCAGGTACGGATCCACCGGGGTGGGAACACAAACCACCACTGCCGCCGCCCGTGCCAGCAGGGACAGGTCCGTGCTGATCATGAACGAAGGATCCTCCAGCGCGTTGCCCAGCCGGACCTTGTCGGAGTCCAGCAGGTCTGCCTGCCGGGACCGGATGACAGCCAGCCTGTTCTCCGACACGTCAAGTCCCAGGACGCGCCGGCCGGAGGCGTTGATGGCCAGCGCTGTCGGCAGGCCAACGTACCCGAGTCCGACTATCGCGACGTCGAACGTGAACGTGTGATCCTGAGCGGCGGCATCGTCCGCCGCTGCGGCAGATTCCAGGGCCTCGGGCGCCAGTTCGGGCACCCCTGTCCCGTTCTCCGGCCACTCCCGGGAATCCTCAAGCAACGGTGGAAGTTCGGCCCGGGTCAGCTGGGCCTTACGAGCCTTTAGTTTGGTGTTCGGTGTCATGCTAAACCGACCTCCCGGTATTCGATTTGTCCCGTTTGTGTGAAAGCCGGCGACATCGGGTGGCAGATCCCGGTCTCAGAGGACGCTGCCCGGTTCGTCGCCGGCTCGAATAGGGTGCCCGCTTTCGGCGGGATGCTGGTCGCCCTGGAGGAGTTTTCCAGGTGGATTGCCACATGAAATTCCGAAGGCCAGTTGTCAGCTGATTGATGCATTTAGAGACCCACTACTTTCCCCAATAGATACCTGCGGCCCAACAAGCTACAGCGTATTAACCAACCCCCTGCCGGGGCGCGAGTGGGCTCTACCCGTCTTTGCGGGTGCATCACTGAGGGGAATGGGGTGGTACCCGCCCGGTCCGCCCCCACCACTCGCATGAATACTCGTTTGAGGGCGGTGCGAACGCGGCGGCCGCCCCGGTTTCGGGGCGCGGGCAATCTTCCGACGGGTAGCCGGTGGCCTGACTACCGTTGGAAGGCGCTATTCAGTCCGGGATGGCACGGCCCAAGGCAGGGTCCTAGGAGTGACCCTAGGCAGGGTCCTGGGAGTGGCCCTGGGAATACGGGCCTTAGGCCGGTCCGGGCAGGCCCGCATGGCGGGCACCGTAGGCCACGGAAGCCAGATCCTCACGGTGGCTGATGCCGAGTTTCGCGAACATTCGGTAGAGATGGCCTTCCACCGTCCGCAATGACAGCCCCAGCTGGAGCGCGATTTCCCGGTTGCTTGCTCCCGCCTGGACCAAGGCCGCGATTTCCTGCTCGCGCCGGGTCAGCTTGTGCAGGTCCGGCGGGATTTCGGCCGCCGAAGCACCGGCTTTGTTGAGTGCCGCATTCCGCTGTTTGACGAGTTTCTGGGCCTCGAACTGCCTGGGTTTGTCGCCTCGGGTCTCAAGGATCCGCAGGGCGTGGCCGGCGCATTCCGCGGCCGCCAGGTCCAGGCCGTCCCGCGCTGCCGCATCGCTCATTTCCACGAGGCGGTTGACGTCCTTGGCCGCCAGGGCACGGCAGTACGCGGCCAGGAACTCCGCGCTCCGCCCTTCACAGCCCTCCGCCGCCGCAGCCAGCCGCGGCACAATGGACAGGTCCCCGAGCCGGAGCACCAGGGAGAGGATTTCCACTTCGTAACTGAGGAATCCGGAGGTCGCTGCCGCATCGGCAAGGGCGATCAGCTTTGACACTGCTGCCTGGACGCCGACCCGTTCGGCCCGCGCCGCCACGGTGTAGGCCTGCCCCAGCAGTGAGGCATGGCGATGGTCTGAGAGCAGCGCGTCGTAGGCGTTCGCGTTCGCAGTGGCCGTGTCCGTCCGGTTCAGGATGGAAGCGGCGTATGCGGTGGCCGCGAGCGCATCGGGCAAATCGCCGCCGGCGTCGGAAAGGCGAAGCACCTCGGCGGCCTGGCTCAGCTTCGGCAGTGCGGCCCCGATGGTGCCCCGCCGGAGGTCGGCCGTGCCCGCCGCGAGGTGCAGCATGCCGCCAAAGTAGATCAAGGAGTTCGACGCCTGGGCGATATGGTTTTGCAGGTAGTCGTCGAGGACGTCGAGTTCACCGGCATGGAGCAGCGCCAGCAGGTAGCGTCTCATCACGAACTCGGCGTACTCAAGCCGCCGGTCCCCGCTGGCGGCGAGGATGTCCTCGACGTCCATCACAATCTGCAGCGCAGATACGGAGCGTCCTGTCAGTGCCAGCGACTCTGCCAGCAGCGTTCCGGCCAGAAGCCGGGACTCGTCGTCGTCCGTGGATTCCCAGATTTCCTGGAGTTCCGGCTCCGCTTCCACATGGCGTCCTGCTGCCTGGTAGCCCTCCAGGGCAAGGAGCCTGCTACCCAGACGGGCGGTGGCCAGCTCCGTCGTGTCGAACCCCGGGGTGGCGTCTTCCAGCCTGGAGACGGCTTCCGCCCACGCATCGGCTGCCCGCAGCACGGCCTCCGGCCCGTTGCGCTTGCCCGCTGCAAGCTGGGCCGCCAGCATGGACGCCTGCCGGACGGTGCGCAGGTCGGTGGCTTGTTCCACCACGCCCTCAAGGCACAGGCCGGCTCCGACGGGATCGCGCCCGTAGAGTTTGGCGCGGGCCAGCTCCACTTGTGCCGCGAGTTTGAGGGACGGCTCCCGGATCGCCCCCACGACCCGTTCCACGTAGTCGGGAATGAAGAGCCTGTTCGCCAGCTGGGCGGCCTCGAGGATGTCGGCGTCCGGGACGGTTGCCCCGGACTCCAGCGCCCAGGTGACGTGCCGGAGCCTGCCGTCCAGGGTCTCGGGGCGGGAGTCCAGAAGGTCGACAATCCGCCGTCGGATGGTCACGCTGCGGGCGGTGGGCACCAGCTGCCTGATCACTTCGCCGATCAGCGGCTGCGCGAGGCGGACGTGCCGGGCGGCGTCGGCCGAGATCACGATGAACTGGAGTTCCTTAAGTTCATCGACGGCGTGGCTGTCGCTGGCACGCTGCAGGACGCTGAGCGGGATCGCCTCGGCCAGCGCCACCGATTCCAGGGCCTGGCGCTGTTCGGGGTTCAGCTGCATGATCTGGTTCCGGACCAGGTCCATCAGCCGGACGGTGGCCGCTCCGGGCTCGCCGAGGAGCACCCAGGTGTCATTTCGCTGGAGCAGGTGGCCGCGGGACTTGGCATGGGCTATCAGTTCCAGCAGGAACATCGGGTTTCCGCCGGATGACCTGAACAAGACGGCGCTGGCGCTGGGGACGAGGGGCGAGCCAAGCACGCGCGTGCACAACTCGTCCACTTCTTCCTTGGTTAGCGGCTGCAGTTCGAAACGGTCCACCAGCCCTTCCGACCACATCGACAGCACTTCCGGCGGCGCCGAAGGATGCGGGCGGCAGAGCAAAACCACCCTGGCGGCCTCTGCAGCGGCCAGCTGTGCAATGACCGCTGCACTGCTGTCGTCCAGATGCTGGGCGTCCTCGACCACCAGCACGGCCTGCGACTGGTCCCGCAGGCTCTCCGGATTGAGTTCCGTTACCAACGCCTTCAGCACTGCGCGCGGCTGGTCTGTCTGGCCGGGAGTCAAAGCCGTCAGCAAGGGTGCAAGGGCCGCGTACGGAACCTCGGAAAGCGAAGGACCCGCGTACACGTAGAAGGGCCGGATCCGGCTGCCAAGCTCAAAGACGACTTCGTTGATCAGGGCGGTCTTGCCGATGCCGGCGTCCCCCAGGATAAGCGCCCCGGGGCCGTTGGCGTCGAGGAGGCAGTCGACTACCGACGCAACCATGCCGAATCGCCCAATCAGCCGCTCTGCCGTGATGGTGGTTTCAGTCATGACTGGTCATCTCCTGTACTGCCAAGGGCTACCGGAAGCTCCAAACGCTCTTCGATTTTTAGCTTGCCGTAAATCTGGTAGAGGTGTCCCTCCACTGTCCGTACTGATACGTGCAGTTGGGCCGCGATGCTCTTATTACTCGCCCCGGCGGCGGCCAGCTGCGCTATTTGGAGTTCGCGGGCGGTCAGGGTGAGCCTGTCGTGGGTGCCGTCCTGTGGCGTCCGCAACCGCCGGCGGCACGTTTCCGCCAGGTGCTTGGCCTGCCGGACCAGGCTCCTTTCGAGGTGCGCCTGATCCAGGTTCAGGATTGACTCGGCGATGTCCAGGGCGAACCTGTCATTGTGCATCCTGGCAGCGAGGTTTGCGGCTGCCATGAGATTGTCGGCTTCACGGGTCATGACTCCCCGGGCGTAATGTGCACACAGTTCCGCGAAGGGTCCCTGGCTTTCGCCTGCACTGTCCAGCAGCCTCGGAGCCGCATCGGATTCCCCCAGCCTGACGGCCGAGCTCAGGCACAGCAGCTCATGACCGACATTGCCGGCGGCACGGTCATCCTCCGCCATCCGGAGCAACTGCTCAATTCCCGTCCGCGAGCCGTCCAGTTCCGCCCGCGCAAGGGCCGTGAAATAGCCTTCTGCCCGGGATACCTTCCAGGTTTTCCGCCTGGAAGCGGATTCCGTCTCCGCAAGATAGGCAAGTGCTGCTTCCCGTTCGCCCTGCAGCGCGGAAGCGTAGGCCGCCGCGGCACAGGCCAGCGGCAGGATGCCGTCGCTGTCCTGGATGCGCAGCTGGCTGATGCCGGGAACGAGCAGATCGAGTCCGTCGCGTCCACGGCCCTGCATGCAGGCGCAGATCGCTTCCGGTATTTCAGTGGCACTGAACCGCCGGTAGATAACGGATGACGGGAGCCAGTCCTCCGTTGGCAGAGTCTCGGTCGCCTCATCCCACCTGCCGGCCACCAGGTACGCAAAGCGGAGCCTTGAGATCACCGACTGCGCGATGGCCACAGGAATCTCAGGCCGCAGGCACTGCAACTTCAGCTGTTCGGCGAGCTCGGCGGCATCCGACTGGCGTCCCGTCACGGCCCACGCTTCACACAGCCAGCTGCCGGCCTGGAGCCTGAATTCCGGGCTGTGGAACTCGACATTGTTCAAGGAATCGGTGAGGTCTGCCGCCATGTCCCGGTAACTTCCTGCGTAGCCGGCGGCTTCAGCCTCGGCCAGCGTGAGCTGTTCCCTGATGCGCCTGAGCTCCGGTGCCGGCATTCTCTCTGCAGGACCGGACGTGTCGTCATAAAGGACTTTCCGGGCCTTGGCCAGGGACGCCGGGGCCTCGAGCCAGGCGTCCGGTGTGGCGAGGAACACCGAGCTCTCCGCCAGCAGTATGCCGATCGATTCGGCGAGCGCAGGCTCTGCCTGCGACAACTTTTGATGCCGCCGAACAACGGCCAGGGCCTCCTCCACTTCGCCGAGGGTCATCAGCGCCGCAACCTCTTCGGTCACCGCTTCAGCCAGCGCATCGTGTCCCGGGATGGAGCGGACGAACCGCAGCGCGAGTGCGGCATCCAGCCTCCTGTTGGCGAGCCGGGCGGCGGACAGGGATTCTTCGGTCGACAACGGGGCGCCGCAGTCGAGGGCCCAGACTGCGAACGGCAGTTCCGTGGCGGGTGTGCGGAGCGAGGGGGCGGCGGCCTGGAGGACCATTTCGCGGAGCTCGTTGCTCCGGCCGGGCGGAACGTTCTCGCGGACCACATCTGCCACCAGCTGGCTCTGGATCCTGACCCGGCGGGGCAGGGAGTCCTCGACCGCCAGGACCCCGCGCTCCTCAAGGGCGTCCACGTCGTCGGCAGCCACGAGCGTCAGCAGTGTGTCCAGCGGCAGGGTCTCGGCCAGCGAGAGGATTTCCAGGATCCGCCGGTCAGCCTCGCCCATCCGCCCCAGCCGGGTGGCGATCAGGTCGGTGATGGCCCGTCCATGGACCCGGTGATCGGCCGTCAGGACCCACACCCCGTCCCGGACCACCAGCGAACCGGAGTCAGCCAGCTCCATTGCAAGCATCTTGAGGTAGTGCGGGTTGCCATCGCTGGCTGCCCAGAGCGATTGGACGGCAGAGTGTGACACCTTGGCACTGAGGCCTTCTTCAAGCCAGCTGACCGCTTCCCGGAAGGAGAGTGGTTCGAGGTTCACCCGGGTCAGGAACCCGCCGTCGCACAGTCCCGAAATCTCTGCCGACAGCCGCAACGGATCAGAGCAGGTCAGGACCAGGCGCACTGCGCGGTTTCGGGCGAGCTGTGCGATTGTCACGGCCGTCAGTTCGTCAGCCTCGCCGGCGTTGTCGACAAAGAGGTAAACAGTCTTTCCCATGGCCCGTTCCCGCAGGAGCCGCATCAGACCGGACAACACCAGCACCGGGTGGTTGAGGTATCCCGGCTCCAGGTCGCTCAGCAACATGTTGAGGGCGCCGTACGGCGAACGGGACAGCGCGGCACTGCACCGAAGTGTCACAACCAGGGAATCGTCACGGAACTGCTTGAGTGCGTGGGTGGTCAGGAACGTCTTTCCGGTGCCCGAGGTTCCGGTCACCAGCACTCCCCCTGCTGACTCCGCCAGGGCGCGGGTAATATCGCTGACCGCCTGCTTGCGACCGATCAATGGCCATGCGGCGCCCCGTGACATTCCGGCGGACCTGGTGGCGTGTGAACTGGCCACATTATCAGCTGTCAACATGAGTGAGACCTCTGTATTTACGAGCGATTCCTGGTACCCCAAATTAACCAGCTGTCACGCCCGCGGGCACCAGTAGTGAGTACTCGATTTTGCGCTTGACCGATACCTGTACTTGGAAAGCAAGTACCCCTGGTCACCGGACCAAGGTACGCGGCCCCGCGGATCCAGCGCTGACACGCGGCTAGAGGTGCGCCCGGGGCGCTTCAAAATAGTTAACAAGTCGCCGTCGCCGCACCGTTTTGAGCGCCACGTCCGAGTAGGACCTCCCGGTCCAAGTACTCATTTCCCGGGTGCTGGTTTGGCCTTAACCGGCGGGTCCTCTCCGAGGCCCGCGGCGGCAGCCAACTCGTCACGTCCCGCGATGCCAAGCTTCAGGTAACAACGGTAAAGGTGGCCTTCCACCGTTCGGACGGAGATCTGGAGCTTGTCCGCGATCATCCGGTCGCTGAGTCCCGTGGCCGCCAGCCCCACGATGTTCCGTTCGCGCTTGGTCAGGATCGGGGCCACCGTGTCCGGCTGGGCTTCGTTGCCGGCGTGGCCCAGCTCTTCGTTGCATCGGGCGATGCCGGCGCGGGCCATGGCTGCCAGCTCCCGGTTCCGGCTCCGGTCCAATGAGGTCAGGGCTGCGGCATAGGCATCCGAGGCCAGCTGGAAGGCCGAGGCCGCGAAGAGCGACTCCCCCGCACGCAGGTACAGTTCGGCGCTGCCATCGGCGAGCGCGGCGGAGTATTCAGCCAGGGCCGCCGCCCAAGCGCCTTCCACCGAGCCGGCCAGCTCCTGCACACGCCCCAGCCGGGTGGTGTCTCCCAGGCTCATGGCCAGGGCGAGGGCGTTCAGTTCCAAGAACCCTGCGCCCTGTTGCGCGGCTTCCTCCGCGCTGCGGTGCAGGGCCGCGATGCCGGATCCGTTCCCTGCCTGGAGTTCCTCACCGGCAGCAAGGAAGTCCCGCGCAAATGCTGTCACAAGATGCATGCCGCGCTCGCCCCACGCTTCATAGTCCGACCGCAGCCTGTCGGCCTCGGCCTTGAAGCCCTGGGCCGCCGCCACGTAGTAGGCCATGGCTGCGCAGAACCGGAACATCTGCTGGGGATCACTGTCGCGGAGGGCTTCAATCCCGGTGACCAGCAATTCCAGAGCCTCGGCGAGCTTCCCCTGCCGGAGTGCAATGTAGCCCATGACGACATATGAGGCACCGCTGAAGGAAACCATGGCGGAACCGAAAGACGTCTGGGCGTAGCCATCCAGGAGTTGCTGGGCCTCAGCCCACTCCCCTGCGGCCAGGTCGCAGGCGACGAGCCGCACCACAGTGAACTCCGGAAGGAAGAAGATGTCGTTGTCCGGCGGCTGGACCTGGCCGTAGGCATCCATTGCGAGCTGGCGCCCTTGCAACGGATACCCCAGCGCACAGAGCCGTTCGGCCTGCAGGGCCAGTGCCATCGACCTGGTGAGCGCGCCGTCCGGTTCCCCTGCGGAAGCGTCGGCTGCCAGCAGGTCATCGAGCCCGGGACCCATCCGCCTGTAGTCGCCCGCGAGCGAGTACGCCATGAGTTCCACCAGGGAGGCCCGCCGTGCCGTGAGCCTGCGGATGGAGGCCGACTCCGCGGGGTGGGCAGCGGCCTCTTCTTCGCCCCACAGGCGAAGGCGCCGGGCGTCCTCCTCGATGGCAGAGGCGGGCTGCCCGAGTGCCGTCCGGGTGGCGGACCTCAAGAGGCTGTTGACCACCATGTGCGTGAGGCCGCTGCCGGCGTCCACATTCACGTTCAAGAGGGCGGCAGCCTCGTCGTAGTGCCCCAGGTTGTAGTGCGAGCGGGCCATCACGGCCCGTGCCGTCTGTTGCAGTTCAGGATCCCGGACAGCCCAGGCGATGCGCAGGGCCGTCTCGCTTTCGAAGAGCTTGCAGGCCAGCACGGCGGCCCGGATCAGCAGCCTGGCGGGGACTTCCGCTCCACAGTCCAAAGACCAGGAAACCATCCGGAGCAGGGACTCGGGTTTGTCAGCGGAGAGTTCCATCCGGGACACGAGCTCCCGGTGCAGCTGGAGGCTTCGGGCCGCGGGAACGATCCGGCGCAGCACTTCCCCGTAGACCGGGCTGACCAGCCGGAGCGTCGGTTCGCTGTCCACCGACTGGACCACCAGACGCTGGTCCAGCAGTTCCTTGACGGCGGGCTCACCCGCGATCTCTCCCACGAGGGTCCTGTCCACCGGTTCCGCCAGCGCGATCAGGTTCAGCGCCTCACGGCCGTCGGCCGAGATGCGCATGAGCTGGACCTTCACGACGGCGGTGAGTTCCAGCGTCCGTACATGGGAGGAACCTGCGTTGAGCCAGACCCCGTTGCGCTGGATCAGGTCGCCGGAACGCTGGGCCTCGCGGATCAGGGTCTTGAGCAGCAGCGTGTTCCCGCCGGCCTCCTGCCAGTATTCACGCGAGGTGCTGTTGAGCACTTTGCCCTCAAGCAGGGCCTCGCACAGTTGATGGCCCTGTTCCAGGGTGAGGGGGGCGATGTCGAACCGTTCGGCAGTGCCGTCGTGCCAGAGCCGGAGCAAGGGCTGGGGGATGCCGGGCCGCGGAATGCAGGTGGCGACGAGTTTGGCCCAGCCGGCCTGGACAAGTTCGGAAATCATCTCGGCCGTGGCGGTGTCGAGGTCGTGGGCGTCGTCCACCAGCAGCAGGGCCGGTCCCGGACCCTTCCGGCCGCTTTCGAGGTGCGCCCACAGCGCCCTGAGGACGGCCACTTTGGAGGTGACGTCCTCTACTGAGAGATCAGACAGGTACGGGGAAAGTGCACCGTACGGAACCGGTGAAAGTGACGGGCTTCCGTGGACGGTCATGACCGCCTGCCGGCCGTTCCCGGCGCTATTCAGTTGCGCCAGGAACGAAGACGCTCCCAATCCGGCGTCGCCGACGACGAAAACCGCCCAGCAGTCGTCCGATGCGAGGGCGTCTTTGACCGCGGACAGCATGTCCCCCCGGTCTATCCAGGGATCATCAGCATTCTGGCGCCGGGTCCCGGCGCGCGACCGCCCCGAAGCCTTCCCGTCAGACTTGAGCGGTTCCTTCAAGCTCACTCCTCGATGAAATCCCCATTTTCGTGAAGATCTGGTAGAGATGGCCTTCCACCGTACGAATGGAAAGCTGCAGCCGGTTGGCGACTTCCTTGTTGCTCAACCCCTGGCTGGCCATTCTGGCAACCTGCCGTTCCCGTTCGGTCAGTTCCGGTCCCACCGTGTGCGGCATCAGCGGCAACACCGGCAGCGTTTCCACGAGCCGGTCCAGCCGGTGCTGGGCGGCCCGTGCGGACTGGGAGTCCCCCTTTTCCCTGGCGATGTCCAGCGCCAGCACCACGCATCTGGACTCCACCGCGTCGAGGTGCAGCTCCTGGGCCAGTGACGCAGCCTCAAGCAGGAGTTTGGAATCCTTCTTTCTGCTCCCCTCCCCGACCAGACGGTTGACGCTGGCCATCTTTCCCTGCCTCCGGGAGGACACCTCGGTCAGCAGAACCAGTTCTTCCTCCGTTCCATGCACCGTAGCACCGAACAGGCTGATGGAGGCAGTGGTTGTCCGCCCCTTGGAAATGTCCTCGTGCGCGGACTCGATCAGCTTCTGCTTTGCACCCGGATCCTTGAGCCACCGCTTGGCCATCCGCACGCAGAACTCGGCCATCCACGAGGTGAACCAGGCGACATGCTGTTCCTCCTGGGCTGCGAGGTCGAGGAAGTTTCGCGATTCCTGGATGTCCCCGGCCTGGGCGTAGGCGAATGCCAGGGCTGAGCAGGCCAGTGACGGTCCGTAGTAGCTCCGCCTGATTTCCAGCTGCGCCTGGGCGCCGAGCAGCGTGTCGATGGCGAGGTCGGCCCGTCCGGCATAGGTGTAGGCCACACCCAGCGCAAGTTCTGCCGCCCCACCCAGGTACTGCATGATTTTGGGCTTCTGGTCCAGTGCGTCGGTGAGTATCCTGACGCAGTCCTCCCATTGGCCGCTGCACAGCAGGGCGGCAAACAGTCCTTCGGCCTGCCAGGCCAGCATTCCCGGCGCCACGTTGGACTGTTCCATCCGGTGCTGAATCTCGGCTGCCAGGGCAATGGCGTCCGCCTCCCTGCCTATGACCGCCCACGCCATGGTCAGCAGGCAGGCGCAGTTCAGGACGTACAGCGGGTCGCCGTCTTCTTTGTAGGACCGTTCCAGGTCTTCGGCGACGGCGGCGTATTCACCCTGGTGGATCATCTGCTCGAATTCGGCGAGCATGATCAGCTCGTGGGCACGGGCAAAGTCGGCCGGCGTCTCATTGCCGATGGATGCCCTTTCCCGCCGGGCCAGCTCCTGCCGGGCCGCCGACAGGATTCCGTCGATCCGCGTGTACCCTCCGTGGACCCAGAGCAGCGCGCTGCAGAAATCCTGCACGCAGCTCGCGTAGGCGGTCGCGGGTAGTTCAGCCAGTTGCTCGGGTGTGACCTCCTCGAGGACCGCCACGGCAGACTCATGCTCGGCCAGCGTCATGTAGGCGGCGGCCCGTTGCTGGGCGGCCTCAGCCCAGTGCGGGTCTCCGACGTGGATCTGCGCTAGCGCCTCCAAGGCGAACATCGGGTCGAACAGCCGGTTCGCCGCAGCGGCAGCGGCCAGTGCGAACGCCGGCTCCACCGGCTCACCGCAGTCAAGGGTCCAGGCGACATACCCGAGGAGCTCTTCGACATCCATCTCGGCAGGGGTTGCACCCACAACCCGTGCGACGAGCTGGTGGAGTTCCTTGCGCCGCGGCAGGTCCATCCAGCCCCGGATGACTTCGCCGACGTAGTCGTCCTTCAGGCTCACCCAGCGGCGGCCCGTCTCACCGACTTGCAAATACCCGGCCTTTTCGAGGTCGGCAACCACGGCCGGGTCCAGGACATCGAGGAGGACGAATAAGGGAACCCGGCGGATCAGGGCCAGCCACTCCAGGCCTTCCCTGACCTTGGGGGTTTCCCGTGCCAACCGGGACCTGACCAGGTCCACCAGGGCGTCGGCTTCCGCGAGGTTGATCCCCCCGCGCAGCGCCCAGACTTTCCCGGCGAGGTGGAGGTTGCCTGAACGCAGTTGCTCAATCACGATCGCCTGGAGAACCAGCGGGTTTCCGCCACTCGCCGCGTACAGCGAACTGGCGGCGGTGGCAGTCACGGGACGCCCCAGGACGCCGGCAAGCAGTTTGCTCACTTCCGGCCTGGTGAATACTTCGAGCCGGATTTCTTCGAGCGAATTGTTGCGCAGGAGCCGGATCAGGTCTTCGGGCATGTCCGTCACGTTGCGAACGGTGACCATGAGCTTCGCGGCGCCGCTCAGGATGAGGTGCATCAGGACTGCGGTGCTCATGCTGTCGATCGCCGGCAGGTCTTCGAGCACAACCAGGACCGGACGCCCGGCGGCGTCTTCGCGGATGAGCCGGGAAATGCCGTGGACGATTTCGCCCGGGGATTCCAGCACATGTCCGGGCAGCCGGGCCACGAGAAAGGCCAGTTGACCAAACGGAATGGCAGGATCAGTGGTGGTTCCGTGGAGGTGGATGATATGCATCTTGCCCACCAGCTTGGCTTCCACTGCGCGCGCAAAAGTGGACTTGCCGACGCCTTGCGCGCCGACGACTACGACGCCGTGGAGTTCGCTCTCAGACAGGATGGAGACGACGGACGCCTGGATGTCCTGCCTGACCAAAGACGACCACTTACGACGCTCGGAGGCTCCCATGCCCCGGCGTTCAGTCTCCAGGAGCCCCCCATGTTCAGAGCCTGGTGATGCAAGCACGATCGATCACGCTACCTTCGTGGCTCCAGCTGATGCGAGTTGGCTGAGCCGTCGGGTGTTCAGTTTTCCGATGCCGCCAAACGAGGCAACAAGACCTTGAATGTGAAAATTACCATAGCAGGTATGGCTAAACAATTAGGCCGCTTTATGCAACTGGTTAACCAATTGCATTGCACCAACCGTGACCAGTCCCCCACCCGCAGGCTACCGCTAAAGAGGCGGTTTCGAGGCAACGTTACTAAACCGACGTGTGATATTTCTGCTGCGCGGCAGCAAGGCCGTCCTTGATGACAATCTCCACGGCGTCGGCGGCGTCATCCAGGAGGAACGGCAGTTCCTTCTTTTCGGCCGTGGCGAAGTCCTTCAGAACAAAGTCGGCGGTATCCATCCGGCCCGGCGGGCGGCCCACTCCGACGCGGACCCGAAGGTAGTCCTTGGTGGCCAGCGCTTTGGAAATGTCCCGGAGCCCGTTGTGGCCGCCTTCGCCGCCGCCGATCTTGAGCTTGACGGTATTGAAGGGAATGTCGATTTCGTCATGGACCGCCACGACGTGCTCCGGACCGATGTCGTAGAACTTCGATAGGGCGGACACCGGACCGCCGGAGACGTTCATGTAGCTCATGGGTTTGGCCAGGATGACGCGGGGTCCTCCGATCCCGAGCCGGCCCTCCAGGACGTGGGCGCGGGCCTTGTGGACTTTGAAACTGCCGCCCACCCGGCTCGCGAGTTCATCCAGCACCATTTGGCCGACGTTGTGACGGTTGTGGCTGTATTCGCTGCCGGGGTTGCCAAGGCCTACGATCAGCCAGGTGTCAGTCATTCGTCAATCCTAGGGTTGTTGCAAACGGGCTTTAATACGGCAGTGGCCGGGCCCCGACAGGGACCCGGCCACGAGAAACGGGCTGCCGGAATTACTCGGCTGAAGCCTCGGAGGTGGCGCCTTCGGAAGCCTCTTCGTCGGAAACCTCGGTGGCCTCGGAGATGTTGACCACCAGGGACTCGGGGTCGGCCAGCAGGATGGAACCCTTCGGCAGGACGAGGTCGGAAGCGTGGATGTGCTCGCCGGCGGAACGGCCTTCGATGCTGACCTCGACGGCGGTGGGCAGGTGGGTTGCCTCGGCCTCGAGGGAAACAACGGTCATTTCCTGGTTGTAGGCGTTGCCCGGAGCCAGTTCACCGGTGAGGTGGACGGGAACGTCGACGGTAACCTTTTCGCCGGTGCGGACGGTCAGGAGGTCGAGGTGCTCGACGATCTGCTTGATCGGGTTGCGCTGGATGTCCTTGACGAGGGCCAGGTGCTGTTCGCCGTTGATGTCCAGGGTCAGCAGGGCGTTGGCGGTGCGGACGGCCAGGGTGGTGGCCTTCGCCGGGAGGGTGATGTGGATCGGCTCTGCGCCGTGGCCGTAGATGACGGCGGGGATCAGGTTGGCCATGCGTGCGCGGCGGGCGAAGCCCTTGCCGAATTCGGTGCGTACTTCTGCTGCGAGCTTCTGCTCAGACATGTAAATCTCCTTGAAATCTAAACGGGTGTTCAGCAAGGGCGGAGGTCTGTTTGCGACCTTCAACGCCGGGCGGCCCGTGGCCGGCCCTTCAAGAAGGGAGATTCAGACCCAGTCGATAACGGAGACTGCTCTCCCTCGCCAAGGTATCGTGGACCAGCCTACCAGCGTTGGGCCCTGTTACTGAAAACGGGGCCCAACGCCGGCGGGCTCGGATCCCCACCAGCTCCCTAAGCTCGCAAGCTCGCTCAGGGAACCCTGCTGGCGTGGGCCCTGGCTTAGGCGTTGCCGTCGAACAGGCTGGTGACGGAGCCGTCGTCGAACACTTCACGGATGGCGCGGGCAATCAACGGTGCGATGGACAGCACTGTCAGCTGCGCGAAGCGCTTGTCAGCCGGGATGGGCAGCGTGTCGGTGACCACCACTTCGCGGGCACCCGACTCGGCGAGCCTGCGGGCAGCCGGGTCGGAGAAGACGGCGTGGGTCGCCGCGATGATGACATCCTTGGCGCCGGCGTTCTTCAGCACCTGGACGGCCCCGGAGATGGTTCCGCCGGTGTCGATCATGTCGTCGATCAGGACGCAGGTGCGGCCTTCGATCTGCCCCACGACGGTCTTGGACACGGCCTGGTTCGGAACCGTGAGGTCGCGGCTCTTGTGGACGAACGCCAGCGGGGCACCGCCGAGGCGCTCGGCCCACTGTTCGGCCACGCGGACGCGGCCGGTGTCCGGGGAGACAACGGTGATGTTGTCCGCGGCGACGCGCGTGCGGATGTAGTCGGCCAGCAGCGGGATGGCCATGAGGTGGTCAACCGGACCGTCGAAGAAGCCCTGGATCTGCGAGGTGTGCAGGTCAACGCTCATGATGCGGTCCGCGCCGGCCGTCTTGTACAGGTCAGCCACCAGACGGGCGGAGATCGGCTCGCGGCCGCGGCCCTTCTTGTCCTGGCGGGAGTAGGGGTAGAAGGGCGAAACCACGGTGATGCGCTTGGCGGATGCCCGCTTCAGCGAATCAATCATGATCAGCTGTTCCATGAGGTGGTTGTTCAGCGGGGCCGGGTGCGCCTGGATGACGAAGGCGTCCGTGCCGCGGACGCTCTCTCCGGCGCGTACGTAGATTTCCCCGTTGGCAAAATCGTAGGCATCCACCGGCAGCAGTTCAGTGCCCAGCTCCTTGGCGATCTCCCGCGCAAGCTCGGGGTGGGCCCGCCCTGCGGCGAGAACCAGTTTCTTCTCGCCGCGTGCCGTAATTTCGGTCATGATTGCTTGCCCTCTTCTGTAGGTGCCGGGGTGCTTGAGGAATCCAGGGGCGGCTGTGCCGCGGCTGTTTCGCTGACCGGCGCCGTTGCCCCCGCGGCTTCGGCCAGTACTGCTGAGATGGAGCCCGGCCGGTGCGAGACGACCCAGCCTTCGGCGTTCCGCTGCTTGGCCACCGAGATGGCCAGCGCGCCGGCGGGAACGTCCTGCCGGATCACCGCGCCGGCTCCGCTGTAGGCACCGTCGCCCACCTGGACCGGAGCGACGAAGACCGTGTTGGAACCCGTGCGCACGCCGGAGCCGATCACGGTGCGGTGCTTGTGCTCGCCGTCGTAGTTGGCCGTGATGTTGCCACAGCCGATGTTGGTGTCCTCGCCGATTTCCGCATCGCCGGCGTAGCCGAGGTGCGACAGTTTGGAACCGCGGCCGATCGTGACGTTCTTGGTTTCGTAGAAGGCGCCGATCTTGCCGGTCTCCCCCAGCACCGTTCCCGGGCGGAGGTAGGTGAACGGTCCGACGCTCGCGTTCGCGCCGATCGCAGCTCCGGAGCCGTGCGTCCGCGTCACCTTGGCGCCCTCGCCAATGGTGACGTCCGTCAGCGTGGTGTCAGGGCCGACGACGGCGTCCCTCGCCACCGTCGTGGCGCCGTGCAGCTGGGTGTTGGGCAGGATCCGGACGTCCTCGGCGAGGGTCACCGTGGAGTCGATCCACGTGGTGGCGGGGTCCACGACCGTCACACCGGCGCGCATCCAGGCCTCCACCGTGCGCCGGTTGTGTTCGGCTCCGAGTGCCGAGAGCTGGACGCGGTCGTTGGCGCCTTCGACCTGCCAGCGGTCGTTGGTGACCACGGCGGCCACCCGCCCGCCGGCCGCGCGGGCAATGCCCAGAACGTCGGTGAGGTACATCTCGCCCTGGGCATTGTCCGTGGTGACGTGGGCCAGTGCGTCGCGGAGGACGGCGGCGTCGAAGGCGTAGATCCCGGAATTGATTTCTCGGATTTCACGTTCCTCGTCGGAGGCGTCCTTGTGCTCGCGGATTCCCGTGACGGTGCCGTCGGCCGCCCGCAGGATCCGGCCGTAGCCTGCCGCGTCGTCGAGGACCGCGGTCAGGACCGTGACGGCGTTGCGTTCGTGTTCGTGGATCAGGACCAGCTCGGCAAGCAGCTCCGCCGAGAGCAACGGCACGTCGCCGTAGGTGACCACAACGGTGCCGCTGAGCGGTCCGCCGGCGTCGAGGGCTTCCAGCGCCGCCTGCACGGCGCGGCCGGTGCCGGGGACTTCATCCTGGTCCACGATCAGCGCCGCGGGATCAAGCCGGGAGACGTGCGCGGCCACGAGGTCGCGCTCGTGCCGGACCACAAGGGCCAGCTGGCGGGGATCGATGGTGCGGGCAGCACGCAGGGCGTGGCCAACCAGCGAAAGGCCGCCGATTTCGTGGAGAATCTTGGGCGTCCGGGATTTCATCCGGGTACCGGCACCTGCAGCTAGGACGATGACGGCGGCGGGGCCGGTTGTCTCGGGGCTCACGTACAGGCTCTCCTTGCTTGGTGGATCTCAGTTGCGCGCACTTTCACACCTTTGCCGGTCTGTTCCGGATCCGGGATCCGTCCGCAGCGGCAGTTCCGCCCATAGGATTCGAACCTATACTCCACGGCTCCAAAGGCCGGGGTGCTGCCATTACACCAGGGCGGACCGTGCCCGGACCCGCAGCCCCGTGGCACGAGAACCAATTCTGCCACGAAGGTCGGCGGACTTGCGACTCGGGGCCCGGTGCATCCCTAAGGCATGATGGGACGGTGAGCAAGATCAACGGTGCGCCCGCTGGCGCCGGAAGCCCTCCCGGCCGGCCCGTCAGGGCACCCGGTTACATCCCCCGGCCCCGCATGACCGGTGCGCAGCGCCGCTCACAGCTGATCGACATCGGACGCGGACTCTTCGCCATCCGGGGTCTTGACGGCACCACGATCGAAGAAATTGCGGCTGCTGCGGGCGTATCGAAGCCCGTGATCTATGAGCACTTCGGGTCCAAGGAAGGCCTCTACACCCAGGTGGTGGAGTACGAGTTCCGGATCCTGCTGGCCGCCATCAATGACGCCCTCACGGACGAAGCCAAGCCACGGGTCCAGGTGGAGCGGGCAGCACTGGCCCTGTTGACGTACATCGAGGACCGCACGGACGGATTCCGGATCCTGATGCGGGACGCACCGCCGTCGCAGCCCGAAGGCGCCTTTTCCACGCTGCTCTCCCACGTCACCGCGCGGGTGGAACACATCCTGTCCGACGAGTTCGCCCGCCGCGGGTTCAGTGCGGCCGACGGCGCCATGTACGCCCAGATGCTGGTGGGCATGGTGGCCATGACCGGGCAGTGGTGGCAGGACAGCCGCACGCCGGACAAGCGCGCCGTGGCCGCCCACCTGGTGAACCTCGCCTGGAACGGCCTCACGGGGCTGCAGAAGGAACCCGAGCTCCGGTCCGACGTGGACTAAGGCCCGCCGCCCGGTGAGGCAGTCATCCTCTGCGTGCTGCTCCTTCGTCGCTTTGACGCACGCTGCCGGATAACTCCCTCACCCGCATTGCTGGCCGGCCCCCTTATTACTCTCCGAGCACTTCCAGCGCTTCGAGCCATTCGAGTTCCAGGGCTTCGCGTTCTTCGGCCAGGGTTTTGAGTTTCTTGTTCAGGTCTGCCATGGCGTCGAAGTCGTTGTCGGCGGTGCTCTTGACCATCTGGGCGTGGATCTTTTCCTCCTGCTGGGTCAGTTTGCCCAGCTGGCGGTCGATCCGGTTCTTGGCTTTGCGGGCGTCGCGCTTCTGTGCTTCGGAGGGGCCGGCCGGGCCCTCGGCGGCGGGTGCCGAGCTGCCGCTGGCGCCGATGACGGGGTTGCCGCCGCCTGTGATGGTGGAGCCGGCCAGGGCGCCTTCGCGCAGTTCCAGGTACTGGTCCACGCCCCGCGGCAGCGCGCGGATCTTGCCGTCGCCCAACAGCGCCATCTGGTGGTCGGTTACGCGCTCCAGCAGGTAGCGGTCGTGGCTCACCACAACGAGCGTGCCCGGCCAGCCGTCCAGGACGTCTTCGACGGCGGCGAGCGTGTCGGTGTCCAGGTCGTTGGTGGGCTCGTCGAGCATCAGCACGTTGGGTTCGCCAACGAGCAGGCGCAGGAGCTGGAGGCGGCGGCGTTCGCCACCGGACAGGTCCTTGACCGGGGTCCACTGCTTCTCATTGGTGAAGCCGAGCTGTTCCACCAGCTGGCCGGCGCTGAATTCCTTGCCGCCAACATTGAAGGACCGCTTTTCGCGCTCGATCACTTCGATGACCCGCAGGTCCTTGACGTCGTCGAGTTCCTTGACCTCCTGGGTCAGCACGGCGGTAACAACGGTCTTGCCGCGCTTGACCTTGCCGGAGGTGGGCTGGATTTCGCCGTTGAGGAGCTTGAGCAGGGTGGTCTTGCCGGCGCCGTTGACGCCCACCAGCCCCAGCCGCTCCCCCGGTGCGAGGCGGAGGGTGATGTTGTCGAAGAGCTTCTGGCCGGCTTCGCCACCGAGGAAGTCCAGGGAAACGTGCTCAAGGTCCAGCACGTCCTTGCCGAGGCGCGCCGTGGCCATCTTGCTCAGCGCCATCGAGTCGCGGGGCTCCGGGACGTCGGCGATCAGCGCGTTGGCGGCTTCGATGCGGAACTTCGGCTTGGCGGTGCGGGCGGGGGCGCCGCGGCGCAGCCAGGCGAGTTCCTTCTTGACGAGCTGCTGGCGCTTGCCTTCCATTACCGAAGCCGAGCGGTCCCGTTCGGCGCGGGCCAGGACGTAGGCCGCGTAGCCGCCTTCGAACGGGTCCATGATTCCGTCGTGGATTTCCCAGGTCTTGTTGCAGACTTCGTCGAGGAACCAGCGGTCGTGGGTGACCACCAGGAAGGCGCCCTGGTTGGCGCGCCAGCGGGTCTTGAGGTGGCGGGAGAGCCAGGCGACCCCTTCGACGTCGAGGTGGTTGGTGGGCTCATCGAGCATGATGACGTCGTGGTCTTCGATCAGCAGCTTGGCCAGCGCAACGCGCCGTTTCTGCCCGCCGGAGAGGGCATGTACGTTGGCGTGCCAGTCGACGTCGGACACCAGGCCGCCCATGACCTCGCGGATCTGCGGGTTGCGGGCCCATTCGTAGTCCGCCTGGTCGCCGACGATGGCGGCACCGACCGTGAGGTCGCCGTCGAGCACGTCGCTCTGGTCGAGGTAGCCGATGTTGACTTCGCTGCGCTTGGTCACGCGGCCGGAATCGGGGGTGGAGCGCATCGCCAGCAGGCGCATGAGGGTGGACTTGCCGTCGCCGTTTCGGCCCACCATGCCGATCCGGTCACCCTCTTCAAGGCCGAGGGTAACGCCGTCGAGGACGGTGCGGGTTGCATACGAGACCGTGAGGTTCTCGCCGCCGAGCAGGTGAGCCACTGGGAACTGCTTTCTTCGGTGGAAATTCGTCGAACGTAAAGGGTCGAACGGGGTCGGAAGTACTAAAGGAGCGTATCGGAGATGATGCGGGCCCCGTGCACCGGTCCATGGACGGCCAGTGCGTTCAGGCCGTGATGGCCGAGGTCCTCCGCGAGGCTGGCAGCCGCTGCAGGGCTGTGCGTGAGCAGGGCCACGGTGGGGCCGGACCCTGAAACAAGTCCGGCGATCGCTCCGCACGATTCGCCAAGTCCAAGGATATCGCGCAGTCCCGGCGCCAGCTCAATGGAGGCCCGCTGGAGGTCGTTGACCAGGACGCGGCTCAAGGCGTCCGCGTCCCCGCTGCGCAGCGCCTGCAGGATCTTCGGATCCACGGCGTCGGGCTCTTCCACGGTGACGCCTTCGGCGAGGCGAAGGCGGTCCAGGGTGCGGAAGACCTCCGGCGTGGACAGCCCGTAGTCGGCCGTGACCAGGACCCAGTCCATTTGCGCTTTGGCCAGCGCGGGAGACAACTCATCCCCTACGCCGAGTCCCACCGCGGTGCCGCCGAGGAGGGAAAACGGGACGTCGGCCCCGAGTTCTGCGGCCAGGTGGGCGAGCTCATCACGGGACAGCCCGCTGTTCCAGAGGGCGTCGCAGGCGAGCAGCGTGGCTGCGGCGTCTGCTGATCCTCCCCCCATGCCGCCGGCCACGGGGACCCGCTTGGTGATTTCCAGGTGGACACCGGTGGAGTGCTCGGACACGTCTGCCATGATGGCGGCCGCCTTGTAGGCGAGATTCCGTTCGTCGAGCGGTATGTCCACGTCCGCCAGATCCAGCGTGCTGGCCGGACTGATGCTGACCGTAATGCCCTCCGTGGGAGTGCTGGTGGCAGCCACTTCCTCGTAGAGGGAAACGGCGAGGTAGACACTGGCCACGGAATGGTAGCCGTCCTCACGCAGCGGGCCCACATCCAGCGAGACGTTGATTTTGCCGGGAGCCTTGACCCGGACCGTCCTCGCGGCAAAGCGCCCTCTCACTGCGTTCATGAGTCCAAGCTATGGCATGGCAGCGTCAGGCTCCAAGCATGCGCACCCATGGTGACACCCGATGCGGCAGCGCCCCTGCGACTCAACCCTGCGCGGCCTGACGGGCTTCGGCAATCCGCGCGAACGCCGCGATGTCGATTACTTCGCCCCGGGCAGTGGGATCAACACCTGCCGCCAGCAGGCAACGTTCGGCCTCCGCGGCGCTTCCGGCCCATCCGGCCAGGGCGGCACGCAGGGTTTTCCGGCGCTGCGCGAACGCGGCGTCGATGACGGCGAAGACCTGTTCGCGGGTGGCCGACGTCACCGGCGGCTCACGGCGGGTGAAGGCGACAAGCCCCGAGTGGATCTTGGGTGCAGGCCAGAAGACATTCATGCCGATCACGCCGGCCTTGCGCATGCTGCTGTACCAGGCGGCCTTCACCGACGGCACACCGTAGGTCTTGGACCCGGGGCCGGCGGCGAGCCGGTCCGCCACCTCGTCCTGGACCATGACCAGGCCGTGCCGGAGGCTCGGGAAGTGCTGCAGGAGGTGGAGCACCACCGGCACCGCGACGTTGTACGGGAGGTTCGCCACGAGGGCAGTGGGTTCCACCGGCAGTTCCGTGACCCTCATGGCGTCGGCCAGCACCAGATGGAAATCCTTGGCGGCGTCGGGGCGCCACTGCTGCACAGTGCCCGGCAGTTTGGCGGCGAGGACCGGATCGATTTCGACGGCGACGACCGACTTGGCGGCGTCCAGCAATCCCAGGGTGAGCGAGCCCAGTCCGGGACCCACCTCGAGGACGGTCTCGTCGGCGTGGATGTCAGCGGCAGCGACGATCCGGCGGATGGTGTTGCCGTCGATCACGAAGTTCTGGCCCAGGGTCTTCGTGGGGCGGACCCCGATTTCCTCGGCGAGCCGGCGGACGTCGGAGGCGCCAAAGAGTGGTGCGGGCGCGGTGCCGGAGGCGGCGGGGGTCGGTTCAGTCACCTAGGTATCCTATCCCGCCGGCCTGCGGCGGCCGTGTCCGACGCCGGCCGGCGCTGCCGTCCCAGGCGGCAGTATTCGGAGGGGTCGCCATGGGGACGGCAAAGGGCCAGGTCCGGCGTTCCGGACCTGGCCCTTTATTGCGTCGCGGCGGTGGTCAGCTGCCGCGATACACGATCAGTAACTGCTAGCTGGTCGCTGCCCAGCCGCAGCCCCAGGGCTGGAGGCCGCGCTGTGCGTACACGCGGTTGGCGATGTCGATCTGCTGCGCCTTGGTGGCGAGGCTGGCGTTGGGTGCGTACGCCCCGCCGCCGGAACCAATCCAGGTCTGGATGTCGAACTGCAGTCCGCCGTAGTAGCCGTTTCCGGAGTTGATGGACCAGTTGCCGGTGGATTCGCACTGCGCGATCTTGTCCCACATGGCTTCGTTCATCATGGCGGGGGCTGCTGCGCCGGTGTTCGCGGCGGCTTCAGCCTTGGGCTTTTCCTTGGTCCCCACGGAGACCTTTTCGGTCACGGGCTGGACGGAGACGGTCTCGGAGACGAGGGTCCGGGCGGCTTCGCGGCCGTCCACCAGCACGAGCTTGAAGTTCTTGTCCACCTTGCCGGGGACACCGGCCTGGGTGACCTTCTTCTCGCCCACGAAGAGATCGGCGCTTTCGGAACTCATCGTGTCGAAAGGAACCTCCTCGGAGGTGGCGGCTGTCTTGGTGGAATCCACCCGGGACACCTTGATGGCCATGTCATTGACGACGTGGGCGTTGCGGGGCTGGGACAGCCGGTCGCCTGCGCCGACGGTTACTCCGGCGTCATTGAGGACCTCAGCCACGGTTGCCGCAGTGGTGGTCGCCTTGGTGGCCTTGCCGTCCGCCAGGATGCTGACGGTCTTGGGGGTGGAGATGGCCACAAAGGAACCGGAAACGGCAAGCTGGGCGTCCTTCGGCACGGAGACTTCCGAGGCGCTGGCAACGCCGAGTTCCGTGACCAGTCCTTCGACATTGGCCGAGGTGGTGTTAATGGTCTTTTCTGCCCCGTCGAGGCTGATCTTCACGGCCTTGGCGAGATTGACGTTGATGACCGAGCCATCCTCCACGCGGGCGTCCGCAGACGGGGATACCCGGTCCGCGGCCTGCAGCTCCACCTTGGCACTCTTGACCACTTGGCCTACGGTCCCGCCGAAGGTCTGGACGGAGCTGACTTTGCCGTCCACGTTCAGGGTGACTGTCTTGTTGTTGCCTACGAAGGCCACGAGGCCCAGCACGAGTGCCGAGAGCACAACCAGCTGGGCGCCGACCTTGACGAAACTGAATTTACCGTCCGAAGTGAAGAACTTGACCACGATTGCCCGTAACTCTAGGACCATCCGGGCACGGGGAAAAACGCACATCACCCACCGACGCAAACACCCTCAGGGCAACTCCGGACATGGTCCGGATGTTTGCAGCAGACGTGTGCGCCGCCATGCTCAGGACTCCGCAGACCAGCCTCTCGGCAGGTCCGGAACTGAGCGAAATTATCCGAAGGCCTTCCCCGACCCCGGCTAATAGTTATCCACTGTAACCGAAGCGTTATAAAGCATCCAAGATTTTGTGCATACCTGGTATTCCTGAGGGTTCCCTGATCGGGGCTCTCCTCAGTCCCAGGATCCGTACGCCTGCAGGGAATTCCGGGCAATCCGAGCGCAAATGTCGGACAAATCAGTGCTTGTCAACTCGGCCATGGCACGGACCGTATGAGGGATCAGGTAACTGGCGTTGGGCCGGCCGCGGAAGGGGTGCGGGGTCAGGAAGGGCGCATCGGTTTCCACCAGGACCCGGGCAGGGTCGGCAATCACAAGTGCTTCACGGAGGTTGGCCGCGTTCTTGAACGTGACCGTTCCTGCGAACGACATGTACCAGCCTTCGTTGTTGCAGGTGCGGGCGAGCTGTTCATCTCCGGAGAAGCAATGGAACACCACCCGCTCGGGGGCGCCCTCTTCGCGCAGGACCTGGACAACGTCGTCGTGGGCGTCCCGGTCATGGATCTGCAGCGTCAGGCCGAGGCGCTTGGCAATGTCGATGTGGCGCCGGAACGAGTACCGCTGGTGCTTCAGCCCCTCCCCCTCGGTGCGGAAGAAATCCAGGCCCGTCTCACCAATGGCACGGATCCTGGGATGCGCTGCCAGGGCCTCGATCTCGGCCAGCGCATCCTCCAGTTCGCCGCGGGCGGCGTAGTCCGGGGCGTCGTTGGGGTGGATGGCCACAGCACCGAGAAGGCGGGGGTCCAGGTCAACGGCCTGCACCGTGAACCGGGAGGATTCCAGGTCGCAGCCAACCTGCACGGCTCCCTGCACGCCTACTGACGCCGCAACGTCCAGTGCGGCGGCCACCTCCACCTTCACGTCGGCGTTGGGGAAGTCCAGGTGCGTGTGGTTGTCCATGACCGGGACGGGCAGCGGCTCGGGAGCGGGCGGATAGCCCTGCCGGCCGGAGCCGTCGCTTCCGGGCACGCGAAACGGGGCTGGCGTCAACGGGGTGTTCATCCTTCTACCCTAGCTTCCCGGGCTTCCCGGATCCTGCCGGGAAATACCGGAACTCTCTGTTAGCCCCGGCAGTTGTGTTAGTAGTCTGGTGGCATACGGGCGAACGCCCGACGGCGGGCGCCGGCACTTCCTGCCAACCCGTGCCAGGCTTCCCCAGGTCTGAAAGGCTGCCGATGGACTCCCACAGACGCACGACAGTAGATGAAGCCCTCCCTGACGGGCAGGTCTTCCCCGACGGTGCGGGAGTGGCGGGAAACCCACTGAACGGGACCCGGCCGCCGGCCATGGACGCCGAAGCCTTCCACGCCGCCAGCGAGCGCATCCTGTCAGCCATTAATACGGTCATCGACGGCAAGGCCGAAGCGGCGAAGCTTGCCCTGACGGTTCTTCTGGCCCAGGGGCACCTGCTGCTTGAGGATGTTCCCGGTGTGGGAAAGACGCTGCTCGCCAAGACACTCGCCCGCACCATCGACTGCTCGGTGAGCAGGATCCAGTTCACCCCGGACCTCCTGCCCTCGGACGTCACAGGTGTGTCCATCTACAACCAGGCCTCGCGGCTGTTCGAATTCAGGCCCGGCGCCGTGTTCGCGAACATTGTCATCGGGGACGAGATCAACCGCGCTTCCGCAAAGACCCAGTCTGCGCTCCTGGAGTGCATGGAAGAGCACCAGGTCACAGTGGACGGGCACTCCTACAAGCTGGACGAGCCCTTTATGGTGGTGGCCACCCAGAATCCCATTGAGATGGAAGGGACCTATCCGCTGCCGGAAGCGCAGCGCGACCGGTTTATGGCCCGGATCTCCATGGGCTATCCGGACAAGGACTCGGAGATCGAGATGCTGGAGACGCACCAGGCGACCTCGCCGCTGACCCGGGTGACCGCCGTCGTCACTTCGGCCGATGTGGCCGGCATGATCGCCGCCGTCCAGCGCGTCTACGTTTCGCAGGCAGTCAAGGAGTACACCGTGGCGCTGGGGCGCGCCACCCGCGAAAGCGCCATGCTCCGCCTCGGCGCCAGTCCCCGGTCCATGCTCCAACTGCTGCGGGCGGCGAAGGCCACCGCCGCGCTGGAGGGCCGGAACTTCGTGCTGCCCGACGACGTCGTCACCGTTGCCGAAGCCGTGCTGGCGCACAGGATCATCCTCGACCGCAAGGCCGCCAGCACGGGCGAAACCCCGCACAGTGTCATCCGCAGCATCCTGGCCAAACTTCCTGTGCCGCAGGAAATGTCCGCAGCCCCCTCCCGGGCCGGCAGCCCGCGCGGCGGCGCGGACCTTCGGCACAGCCGCTAGCGGACGGCGCCACGATGGCCCTCACCGACAGGCTCCCGCGGCATCTCTTCAGCACTCGCGGCTGGGGGTTGCTGGCTGCCGGTGTGGTCTCATTGCTGGCAGCACAGGTCATGGGCAGGCGCGACCTCCTCTCGCTCGGCATCCTGCTGATCGTCCTCCCGCTGGTTTCACTGGCAGGGATACGCCTCCTCAAGCCCCGGTTCAAGGTGTACCGGGAATTCAGCCCAGCCAGTGTGGAAACGTCCTCGACCACCACCGTGCGCCTCGCTGTGGCCCGGACCGGCCCGGCCACCGGCCAGGTCATCATGGAGGAACGCCTCCCGTCGCGGTTCGGTGAGTCGCCGGCCTTCCGTTTCCCGTCACGCTCGGCGACCGGCGGGACCAGCCGCTACGAATACCACCTCCGGTCCGGCAAACGGGGTCAGTTCGTCATTGGCCCGGTGACGGCCGAGTTCACCGATCCCTTTGGACTTTCGCTGCACCGCCACGCAATCGACGACGGCGACACCCTGACGGTGACGCCCGCCGCCGTCGAACTCCCCGCGACGGGACTTGCCGGCGCACGCGGCAACGACGGCGTCACGGCCACGCGCATCCGGGCAAACCCGAGCGACGACGACGTCATGACCCGCGAATACCGCCACGGAGATCCGATGCGCCGGGTCCACTGGGCCGCGACCGCCAGGCACGGGGCCCTGATGGTGCGGCAAGAGGAATCCGTGACCACGCCGGAGGCCACCATCATCCTGGACCAGCGGTGGTCGGCGTTTGCGCGCGGACCGGGCGCCGCCTTTTCTGCCACGTCCGGTGAGGACGGCCACGAACTGGTCACCAGCGACGCCTTCGAATGGGCGGTTACGGCCGCCATGTCGGTGAGCGCCCATCTGGCCGAACGCAACTACGCCCTGCGGTTCCTCGACCCCGCGGGGGAAGCGGCCTTCCTGCAATCCCCCTCCGCCCCGGAACCGGAGGCCGAGGAATACACCGGGTCCGCGGGCCTGCAGTCCATCGCCGAGAGCCTGGCGGCCATCCAGCTCTCCGGCGCCCACCATGCAGCGCACCATGCAGCGCCCGAATCGGGTCAGCGGGCCTTCGACGACCGGCTCATGGACAAGCTTTCCGCCCACCGCCAGCGCGGCCCCATCATGGCGATCCTGGGCCACGTGCAGGCAGCCGAGGCACGCTCGCTGTCCGCCGCCGCCGGGTTCGGGGCCAACGCCTTTGCGATCATCGTCACCGACCATCCCGGAGAGTGCCGCGACGCCGTTGAGGTCCTGCGGTCCGGCGGCTGGCGGGCCGTGGCCATCACCCCCGGCACATCGGTGGCAGCGGCGTGGTCCTCTTTCGACCAGCGCGATGCGGCTGCCGCCACGGCCGCCGCGGACGTCCGCCGCGCCACAGGAGTCAGCCGATGACCATGACTCCCCAGCGGCACTCCGGTCCGGGGACCGGCCGCACGTCCGAGGTCCTGGCACCAGCCACGGCGCCGGCTCCACGGCCGCGCCGGGTCGGCGCGCAGCCCTGGGTCATGGCCGCTGCCGTCGCCCTGGCCGTCGCCGGCGCCGCCCTGTCCCTGAACGGAGTGCTGCGGGGCTGGGCCTGGTATCTTCCGGTGCTGACCACAGTCTTTGTTGTTGCCCTGGCCATGGCCGCCCTGAGGTCGCTGCGGGCGCAACCCTTCCTGGTGGCGCTCGGCGGCTTCGCAGCGCTCGTCTTCATCCTGACCTTCACGTTCTTCCGCAGGTTCAGCATCGCCGGGTTCATTCCGTCCGGGGACACCATGGAGCAGTTGGGCCGGTATCTGCGCCGGGCCAGCGAAACCGTCCTGGCCGAGAGCTCCCCCGTGGCCCCGAACGCCGGCATCGTACTGGTCACCTGCGCGGTCCTGGGCCTGGTGGTCATCTTGGTCGATGCCCTTGCGGTGCCCCTGGCTCTTCCGGCAACCAGCGGGCTGGGGCTCGTGGCCGTCCTGGTGGTACCGGCCATGGTCAAACCGCAGAGCGTCGGGCCGTGGGCGTTTGCGGCCGCTGCCGCCGGCTACCTCATGATCCTTGCCTGCAGCCAGTGGTTCGCCCCGGCTGACCGCACCGTGGCCGACACCGCCCGGAATCCCGGACAGTTCCGCCGTGCGGCCCTCACGGGGGGCATGGCGCTGGTGATCACGCTCCTCCTCCCCCTCGCCATTCCGGGCTTCGACCAAGGCACGTTTCCGCAGGGTTCCAGGCTCAACCCGTGGGGTTCGTCCACCGGCCTCAACCCCATGATCAGCCTGGGCAACAGCTTGCGGAGTCCATCCGGCGACGGGCGCATCACCTATGCCACCAGTGCCAGCAGGCCCCCTTACCTGCGGTCCGTCACCGTGGACCGGTTCGACGGCGATTCGTGGTCACCGGACGACCGTGACGGGTCCCGCCGGGTGGGCGTCGGGCGGATGGACACCGGGTATGAGATCGTCGCTGACGAGCAGGTCCGGCAGGTCACTGCGATCAATACCGGGCGTTTCACCAGCCCCTACCTGCCGGCGCCGTACGCTCCGGACTCGGTCAACGGCCTGGACGGGCGGTGGAGCTGGGATCCGGCCACCCTGAGCATCAAGGGCGTGGACACCAACTCACGGAACCAGCAGTACGTTGTGCAGTCCAGCGCCCCCAGGCTCACGCCCGAACTGTTGTCCCGGTCTTCGGCGGCGGTTCGCGGGATCTCGGAGGAATTCATCCGGCCGCCCAACAACGTGCCGGACATCGTGCGCAGCACCGCGGACACGGTGACCGCGGGAAGCAGCACGGCGTATGCCAAGGCAATGGCCATCCAGAACTACCTGCGCTCCGTCGAATTCACCTATTCCCTGCAGTCCCCCGTGCAGGGCGGCTACGACGGCAACGGGCTCTCCGTTCTGGCGGACTTCCTGACCCAGAAGAGCGGCTATTGCATCCATTTCGCCTCGGCCATGGCCGTGATGGCCAGGCTGGAAGGGATCCCCAGCCGCATCGCCGTGGGGTATGCACCGGGCCGGTCCACGGGCGGCACGGTTTCGGTTCCCGGGCAGGGCGCACTGACAGAATACGAAGTTGACTCCAGGGACGCGCACGCCTGGCCGGAACTGTATTTCCAAGGACTCGGCTGGGTGGCATTCGAACCCACACCTTCCCGTGGCATGGTGCCGGACTACGCAGCGCAGGCCTTCACGCCGGGCGGCGCCGGCACCAATGAAAACAACGACGACCTCATCCCGTCCAATGCCGCCACACCGGGTGCCACACCGGAAACACCCGCGCCGCTCCCCGGGCTGGATTCGGCCGGTGAGGCAGGGCACCCGCTGACGCTCCCGCTCTACGGCGCCGCCGGCCTCCTGGTCCTTGCGCTGATCGCCGCATCGCCCCGGATGGTCCGCACCGGCCTGCGGTCACAACGGCTCAGGCGCGCACCGTCCCCGGGGGGCAACGCGGCCGCGGCAGCCTGGGCCGAGCTACGGGATCTGGCCACCGACTACGGACTGGCTCCCGGCCTCAGCGAAACTCCGCGGCACTTCTCCGGCCGGTTGCGCTCGTCGGCTGCCCTGGGCGGGCCGGACAATGCGGACGACGCCGGCGCCCGGGCGGTTGCGTCGCTGACCGCTGACTACGAACGCCAGCAGTACGGGCCGCCGGCCGGGACGCCCGACGGCGCCGCCGCTGCCGGGGCTGCGGGAACTGCCGGGGCCGCCGGCGCCGCCGCACCCTCCGCGGCAGACAGGATGGCGGTGGTGCAGGCATCGCTGCGGAGGCACTCGCGGCCGGCCCGCAGGCTCCGGGCGGAATGGCTGCCGCCGTCGGTCATGAACCGGTGGGGGCGCATCGTCACCGCCCCGTTACGTGCCGTCGCACGGGCCGCCGCCATACCGGCGCAGGCCGCCGCGCGGTCCTGGCGGACGGTGCGCGACGGCCTGCGGAGGCTGCGGCAGGGTTAGCCTGCCGGCCGGACTGCGTCCGGACTAGCCGGCGTAGGGGTCGGCGATGCCGATGTACTGGGTGTACAGGTATTCCTCGATGCCCTCCAGGCCGCCTTCGCGGCCCAGGCCGGACTGCTTGACGCCGCCGAACGGGGCGGCCGCGTTGGACACGACGCCGGCGTTCAGGCCGAGCATGCCGGTCTCGAGGCGTTCGCCCATCCGGATGCCCCGGTTCAGGTCCCTGGTAAACACGTAGGCCACCAGGCCGTACTCGGTGTTGTTGGCCAGGCGGACCGCCTCGTCCTCGCTGCCGAAGGTGATGATCGGCGCGACCGGCCCGAAGATCTCCTCGGACAGGATCCGGGTGCCCTCAGTGACGCCCTTGAGGATGGTGGGCTGGTAGAAGTAGCCCGGACCGTCCACCGGACCGCCGCCGGCCACTGCCACGGCGCCGGAGTTCACGGCGTCGGTGACGAGCTCGTGGACCTTGTCCCGGCTCTTGGCATCGATCAGCGGACCCACCTTGGACTCCGGCTCGGTGCCGCGGGCGGTGGTCATCTCGCCCATTTTCGCGGCGAACTTCTCCGCGAACTCGTCCGCGACGGACTCGTGCACAATGAACCGGTTGGCCGCGGTGCAGGCCTCGCCCATGTTCCGCAGCTTCGCCAGCATCGCCCCGGCCACGGCGGCGTCCACGTCGGCGTCCTCGAAGACCACGAACGGGGCATTTCCGCCGAGTTCCATGGAGGTCCGCAGCACGGTTTCGGACGCATCCGAGAGCAGCCGGCGGCCCACCTCGGTGGAGCCGGTGAAGGAAAGCTTCCGCAGCCGGGAGTCCTTGATCAACGGGCCCGTCGTGGCGCCGGCCGTGGAGGTGGGGATGACGTTCAGGACACCGGCGGGCAGTCCGGCCTCCTGCATCACAGCGGCGAACAGCTGGGAGGTCAGCGGGGTCAGGTTGGCGGATTTGAGCACCATGGTGCAGCCGGCGGCAACGGCCGGGGCGATCTTGCGGGTGGCCATCGCCAGCGGGAAGTTCCACGGCGTGATCAGCAGGCAGGGCCCCACCGGCTTCTTCGTCACCAGAAGGCGGGACTTGCCGTCCGGGGACACCGAGTAGCGGCCGAATGCACGGACGGCTTCCTCGGAGAACCAGCGCAGGAACTCGGCGCCGTAGGTGACCTCGCCGCGGGCTTCGGCCAGCGGCTTGCCCATCTCCATGGTCATCAGCAGCGCGAAGTCCTCGGCGCGGGCGGTGACCATTTCGAACGCACGGCGCAGGATTTCGCCGCGCTCACGGGGCGGGACCTTGGCCCAGGAATCCTGCGCGGCAACGGCAGCATCGAGGGCAGCCTTGCCGTCCTCGGCCCCGGCGTCAGCGATGCTGAGCAGGACCTTTCCGGTGGCGGGATCTTCGACGTCGAACGTCTTCCCGGACGCCGCCGGGCGCCATTCGCCGTTGATCAGCAGGCCGGTGGGAACAGAGGCCAGCAGCTCGCTCTCGCGCTCCGCAGTAACAGTGGGCTGTGCAGTTACAGTCACGATGACTCCCTCGTCAGCAATTGGGGTGTGGGATGGGTTCAGCTCTCGGCTGCTTTACAGCCACGGTACTGCCGTCCGCTCCGGAGCGTCTATGCATGGGCGCACTACGCACTTTGGAACTTGCTGTGCAGCTGCACAAGGCCCGAGCCCGGCTTCTAGCGGGCGGCCAGGACCGCTGAGTAGAGCTCCCGCTTGCTGACTTTCGCGTCCTCGGCGACGGCGGCCACGGCTTCCTTCAGCCTGATGCCCTGCGCAATAAGCCCGTTGACGGCGGCCACGTGGTCCTCCGTCCGGCCCGGCTCGCGCTCCGGAGCGCCGCCCACCACCACTGCTATTTCACCGCGCACCTCGTTGGTTTCCGCCCACTGCAGCAGGTGGCCCAGCGTGCCGCGGATGACCTCTTCGTAGGTCTTGGTGAGCTCACGGCAGACGGCGGCCGGGCGGTCGCCGCCGAAGCGCTCACGGAGGGCCCGAAGCATCGGTTCCAGCCGGTGCGGCGCCTCGAAAAAGACCATGGTCCGGCGTTCGGCGTCGAGTTCGGACAGCCGGGAAGCCCGCTCGCCGGCCTTGCGGGGCAGGAAACCTTCAAAACAGAACCGGTCCGTCGGGAGCCCGGAGAGGGCCAGCGCAGTGAGGACCGCCGACGGCCCCGGCACCGCGGTGACCGTCAGGCCCGCCGCCACCGCGCCCTCTACCAGCCGGAACCCCGGATCCGAGACGGAGGGCATGCCCGCGTCAGTCACCATCACGAGGGTCTTTCCGGCCCGCACCTGGTCCAGGAGTTCGGCCGTTTTCGCGGCTTCGTTGTGCTCGTGGTAGCTGATCACCCGCCCGGCAACGGCGATCCCCAGGTTCTGCACCAGCCGGTGCAGGCGCCGGGTGTCCTCCGCGGCGACGATGTCAGCGGTGGTGAGGAGTTCAACGAGCCGGGGGGACGCATCGCCGACGTTTCCGATGGGCGTCGCAGCCAGCACAATCCTGCCCGGCTGCCCTTCCGCGGCGGGGGCCGCAGGTTCGGCTGCCGGAGCCCAGGCCTCATCGAAGGTGCCGTCATCATCGGAGCTGCTCGCGGGGGAGGTACTGAGTTGTTGGTCCACACGACCAGCCTACTGCTGGCAGGCTCTTCCAGCGCCAAAAGGTAGCATGGGCACGTGACGCAGACCTCCGTACCTCCTGTCGAGGCCGACCCGGCCGATCCGGCCAAGCCAGCACGGCCGGCCCCAGGGACATCGGGACGCAACCTTGAGGGGCAGCGGTGGATCCGCCGCCCCCGGGAAGCGTTCACCGAAGGCGCCCTGCAGGAGCGGCTGATCGGCGGCATCCGCAGCTGGCGTGACTATCCGCCGTCGCTGCGGCTCTGGTTCTGGCTCATCCCCGTCATCACCGCGGCGATCGGCGGCATCCTCCGCTTCGTCCGCCTGGAGAATCCGCGCAGCCTGGTGTTTGACGAAACCTATTACGTCAAGGACGGCTACTCATTCCTGGTCAGCGGGTACGAACGCAGCTGGCCGGACAAGGCCAACGAATCCTTCGTGGCAGGGAACCCCGGCGTCATCCTGTCCTCGCCCGAGTATGTTGTGCATCCGCCGGTGGGCAAGTGGATGATCGCGGCAGGAATGTGGCTGTTCGGCCCGGACAACCCGCTGGGCTGGCGGTTCGGCGCCGCGCTGACCGGGACCCTGTCCATCCTGCTGATCACCCTGATCGCGCAGAAACTCTTCCACTCGCTGACGCTGGGGGCCGTGGCGGGCCTGCTGCTCGCGGTGGACGGCCACCACCTGGTGATGTCCCGCACCTCCTTGCTGGACATCTTCCTGATGTTCTGGGTCCTTGCAGCCTTCGGCGCGCTCCTGATGGACCGCGACGACGGCCGACGGCGGCTCGCGGCCAGGCTGGGGCGCCAGGCCGGCGCCGCGCCGGACGGCAGGCCCTCCGTGGTCCAGCTCGTGTCCGGGCCCTGGCTCGGCATCCGCTGGTGGCGCGTTGCTGCGGGCGTCTGCCTGGGGCTTGCCGTGGGCACCAAGTGGTCGGCGCTGTTCTTTATGGCGGCCTTCGGGCTCCTCACGGTCTTCTGGGACCTGAGCGCGCGCCGGATCGCAGGCATCCGGGGCTGGATCAGCGGCGGCATCATCAAGGACGGGATTCCCGCTTTCATCAGCATCGTGCCTGTCGCCGCCCTGGTGTACCTTTCCACCTGGGCCGGCTGGTTCCAGTCGAAGGATGCGTACTTCCGCCATTGGGCCGACACCAACCCCTCGGCCCAGTGGGGCTGGCTCCCCAGTCCGCTGCGGTCCCTGGCCCACTACCATCTGGAAGCGTACAAGTTCCATCAGGGGCTCAGTTCCGACCACCCCTATGAGGCGAGCGCCTGGAGCTGGCTGGTGATGGGGCGGCCCACGTCGTTCTTCTATGAGTCCCCCAAACAGGGCAGCCCCGGTTGCGACGTCGCCAGCTGCACCTCGGCCATCCTTTCCGTGGGCAACCCCCTGATCTGGTGGAGCGCCACGGTTGCGCTGGTGATCCTGCTGTTCTGGTGGGCGGGCCGCCGGGACTGGCGGGCCGGTGCCATCCTCGCCGGGGTCGGCGCGGGCTACCTCCCTTGGTTCATGTACCCGGAACGCACCATGTTCACGTTCTACGCCGTGTCCTTCGAACCGTTCCTGGTCCTGGCCCTGACATATTGCCTGGGGCTGGTGCTCGGACGTCGCTCGGACCCGTTGTGGCGCCGGCGTTCCGGCCTGTACCTCGTGGCAGTCTTCGTGGTCGGAGCGGTGCTGGTCTCGGCGTTCTTCTACCCCATCTGGACCGCGGAAATCATTCCGTACCAGGACTGGCGGTTCAGGATGTGGATGCCGTCCTGGATCTAGGGCAGTATGGCAAGGGTGCCGGGACACCGCATCACGGATCCGGAAGGGAGACTGGCTGTGAGGGAAGCAAGCACTGAACTGCTCGTGGAGCTGGATCAGGGCAGCAACGTGACTGACCTGCTGCTGGGGCAGCACGCCAAGGACCCGTCGCACGCTGTGTATGCCCGAAAAGGTCCCAACGGCTGGGTTGAGGTCCCCGTCCAGCAGTTCCTGGACAAGGTGGTGGCGCTTGCCAAGGGGTTGATCGCCGGAGGCCTGGCGCCGGGCGACACGGTGGCTGTGATGTCCGGGACCCGGTACGAATGGACCCTGGTGGACTTCGCCATCTGGTTCGCCGGCGGTGTGACCGTTCCAGTGTATGAAACTTCCTCGGCAAGCCAGGTCGAGTGGATCTTGCATGACTCCGGCGCCCGCCGGGTGTTCGTTGAGGACCCTGCCAAGGCCGGGCTCGTAGCCGGCGTCCTGGCCCATTCCGAACTGCTCGGCGACGCTGTGGTGACGGTCGTGCGTATGGACGACGACGGCGGCGCACCGAACCTGGCGAGCCTCGCCGCCGCCGGCGCCGGCGTCACTGATGCCGAGCTGGAGCGGCACCGCAGCACGGCAGGCCTGGCCGACGTCGCCTCCCTGGTGTACACGTCCGGTACCACGGGTAAGCTCAAGGGCTGCGAGATCACGCACGGCAACTTCGCCCTGGTGGCCACCAACATCGTGGACTTCCTGCCCGAAATCCTGCGGCAGGAGGGCGCCCGGACACTGATGTTCCTCCCTCTCGCCCACGTCCTGGCCCGCGCTGTCCAGGTGGTGTGCCTCAGCGCCGGAGTGACCCTGGGCCACACCTCCAGCGCCGCCCAGCTGCTGGAGGACCTCGCCTCGTACAAGCCCACCTTCCTGCTGGTGGTGCCCAGGATCTTTGAGAAGGTCTATGCGGGTGCCGGCCACAAGGCTGCCCTGGCCGGCAAGGAGCGGCTCTTCGCGGCCGCTTCCGCAGTGGCCATCGACTACTCCAGGGCGCTCGATGCCCGGGTCCGGGGAAAAGGCAGCGGACCCGGATTCATGCTCCGCGCCAAGCACGCCGTCTTTGACCGGCTGCTCTACCCCAAGCTCCGGCAGGCCTTCGGCGGACAGGTCAAGTACACGGTCTCCGGTGCCAGCCCGCTCAGCTCCAACGACGCGCACTTCTTCCGCGGTGCCGGCATTCCCGTACTGGAGGGCTACGGCCTCACCGAAACCACCGCCCCCTGCACCGCCAACACCCCGTCACGGACCAAGGTGGGCACGGTCGGCATCCCCGTGCCGGGCACCACTGTGCGGGTCGCAGACGACGGCGAGATCCTGGTCAAAGGCATCGGCGTCTTCAAGGGTTACCACGCCAATGAGGCAGCCAACGCGGAGGCTTTCGTGGACGGGTTCTTCCGCACCGGGGATCTCGGCTCGCTGGATGAAGACGGCTTCCTCACCATCACCGGCCGCAAGAAGGACCTCCTCGTCACGGCTGGCGGGAAGAACGTGGCACCCGGGCCGCTCGAGGAAAAGATCCGGGAGCACCAGCTCGTGGCCCAGGCCGTGGTGGTGGGCGACGGAAGGCCGTACGTCTCCGCCCTGGTCAACCTCGATCCGGAGGGCTTGGAGAACTGGTGCGCCGCCCAGCGGATTCCGGTCCTGGGTGTGGCCGAAGCAACGTCGGATGTCCGGGTCCGGGAAGCCGTGCAGGGCGCTATCGACCAGGCAAACCTGCTGGTGTCGAAGGCGGAATCGATCCGCAGCTTCGTCCTGCTGGCTGCCGATTTCACGGTGGAGTCAGGTCACCTGACGCCGTCACTGAAACTCAAGCGGGCCGCCGTCGTCCGCGACTTCGAAGCCCACATCAACGGCCTGTACCGCTAGACCCGGGCCGGTCCCCCGGCATGCGCCCACACAACACCCCGGCATGTGCCCACACAACCATGAAGGCGACCGGCCTGCGCCGGTCGCCTTCATCGTGTTCATGCCTCTGCGGAGCCCGCTAAACCGTCGCGGAGTTTCCCCGGGTGCGCCGCTGCGCGGCGTCGGGGAGGTCAGTTGTCCCGGCGTCGCTGTCCGTGGCTGAGGCGTCCTGGGCGTCTGTGTCTTTGTCGTTCGTTTTCCTGGCAAGGCCGCGGCGCTTCCGCGTGGGCCAGGTGAGGATCAGGGTGGCAACGGAGGCGATCAGGACCAGTGCGCCGATAACGATCCCGGAATCAACCCAGAACTGTCCCGGGAAGAGCCGGATCAGGGTGTCGTCCAGGGCGAATGTCCACGTCCCGTTGGCGAAGAAAATCCGGTGGAACTCGGTGAAGAACTGCTGCCAGCCCAGGGCGGCCAGAGTGCCCAGCCCCAGGATGATCACCAGGGTGGCGACGGAGCCGGCGAAGAGGCCGCGGCGGACTCCCCCGGTGCTGCGCCGGCGCAGGTAGATGATCGCGATGATGCCCAGCAGGATCAGCAGCGCCCCGCCGCCGAACGTTGACAGGATGACGAGCTTGACGTCTGCCATGTGGCTGACTTCGCCTTCCTGGAACAGCGCATCGCCGCTGCGGTTCACCAGTTCGCCGAGATACCGCGGGCCGGACCAGTTGCTGAGGTAGTCCACGGCGTAGGACCCGTAGGTCATGCGGTCATCGGCGCTGAAGCCGTAGCCATCGCCGGGGAATCCCGGGCGGTTGTATTCAACCCAGAGGAACAGGGGACTTGCGACGGCCCGGACGGCCAGGACCAGGAGGATCAGCGGGTAGAAGACAGCCAGCAGCACCTGCATCACGCGCGGCAGGACGGGCTTGGTGTTGTTCGCCAGCTCCCGTTCGGCGTTCCGGCGTTCCACCTCGTCCTGCGGCGGGCGCACCTGGAGGGCCGAAGTGGGCAGGGGTTCGCGGAAATGCGTGCCCCTCCCCTGCGGCTCTGCGGCCGGTTCGACGGCGGACTCCGCCGCCTTGCGGTCGGCGCGGCTCCCGGCCTGGGAGACAGGGGTGCTGGCCTGGGAGACAGGGCTCCCGGCCCGGGAGGCAGGGATGCCGGCGGACGCTGCCGGCTGGCCCTTGCCTGCGTCAGTGCCCGGAACAGGGGACGTGTGTCCGGCCGGGGTTGTTCCCTGTGCTTTTGCCGCCCTTCCTGCCCCAGTGCCGGCAGACTTCATCCAGTCGAAGGCGGGCTCGGCAGTGTCGTCGGCCGGATCCAGATGCGGATCCTGCCGATTCGGCGGGGTGGGCGTCTTTTCAGTCACTGCAGTTTCACTTCCGTAGGCGTCCGCGTTGCCGGACACCGCCAGGCAACGCTACTTATCTCCAGATGAGCCTACCGTCAGGCACTCCGTGGCGGCAGGTGCCACCCCGTTCCGCCACGTATTCACGCAGCCAACGCCGTGTAGCCTGCATCAGCGCTATCCAGGTCGCCGCTGGCCCCGGAACGATAGGCACGCCTGCCCCACACCAGTACATACGTCCAGTACGTAGCCAGGACCGCCGCGCCGATCGTGATCTTGGCCCACACCGGAAGGCTGCTGGGGGTGACGAAGCCTTCCACGAGGCCGGAGACAAACAGCACCACCACAAGTCCCAGCGCCACGGTGATCAGCGAGCGCCCTTCCGCGGCCACTGCCTGGCCCCTGGTCCGGGGTCCGGGGGAAACCATGGCCCAGAAGATCTTCAGGCCCGCAGCGCAGGCAATGAACACCGCGGTGAGTTCCATCAGGCCGTGGGGAAGGATGTAGCTGAAGAAGACATCGGACTTGCCGACGGCAGCGAAGACCCCGGCCGCGATTCCCAGCCCCTGGGCGTTGCTGAAGAGGATCATCGGAACCCAGAAACCGGTAATGCCCAGCGCCACCGCCTGGGCAGCGATCCAGGCGTTGTTGGTCCAGACGGCACCGGCGAACGACGCTGCGGGATTCTCGGAGTAGTAGTCGACGAAGTCCCGCTCGACGTACTGCTTGACGGTTGCGTCCGAACCGAGGGCCCGGAGCGCATCGGGCGACGTGGCGATCCACAACGCGTACGCCCCCGCGACTAGGCAGAACGCCAGGCCGCACCAGACGGTAAGCCAGCGGATCCGGTACAGCGCCGCCGGAAGTGCGATGACGAAGAACCGTGCGAGGTCATCCATGAAGTTGGAGCGGGCCCCGGTGAAGCGTGTGCGGGCTTGGGCCAGTGTGGCCGACAGGGAGGCCGAGAGGCCACTTTCGGGGGCAACCGACCGCAGCAGGGAAAGGTGGGCGGAGGTGGTCTGGTAGAGGCGCAGCAGTTCATCGGCCTCGCTTCCGTCCAGGCGCCGCTTGTACGCCAGCACGTAGAGCCGCGCCCACTTGTCCCCGTTGACCGCGGAGAACGCATCGATGTCCACGGCACTACCCTAGCGCCCCCGGATTAGACTGTGAGCGTCCGTAGGCGGCGTGTAGGGGACGGGGACCCGGTTTGAGCTCGATCATCACAGGTGAAGCAGTTGTCTTGGAGCTCCGGCCGGCGTCGTTCGCTGCGCGGGCGCTGGGCCTGATCCTGGACGTCGTTGCGAACGTCGTCCTCCTCATCGTGATGATGACGGTGATCTCCTCGGCCTACAGTGACCTCGACGGGGCGGCCGCGCGTGCCCTGGTCCTGGTCAGTGTGGTGTTCTGTTTCGTGATCCTCCCGGTGGCGGTGGAAACCCTCACCCGCGGCCTCTCGCTGGGGAAGCTGGCGGCCGGGCTCCGGATCGTCCGGGACGACGGCGGCGCCATCCGCTTCCGCCACGCGCTGATCCGCGGGCTGATCGGATTCCTGGAGATCTACCTGACGTTCGGCGGACTGGCCATCGCCGTCGCGCTGTTCAATGACAAATCCAAGCGGCTCGGTGACGTGGTGGCGGGAACCTATTCCCTGCGCCGCCGGGTGCCTACCGAACCGCCGTTCGTGCCGTTCGTGCCTCCGCACCTGAGGTCCTGGGCGGCGCTGGCCGATATCGGCCGGATACCGGACGCGGTGGCCCGCCGCTCGGCGCAGTTCATCCGCCAGGCGGGACGGATGTCGCCGGCGTCGCGCGCCTCCATGGCGGTGTCCCTCGCCACCGAGGTTTCAGCCTGTGTTGCCCCGCCGCCGCCGGCCGGTACGGGTCCGGAGGAGTATCTGGCAGCCGTCCTGGTGGAACGCCGCGAGCGGGAACTGGCCCGGCTGACCCGGGCGCGGGCGCGGAGCACCGGCGTGGGGGAACGGCTGGACCGGCTCCCCTACAGCCGGGATGGCCGGTAGGCCGCGGGCACTACCGCTTGGCGTACTGCGCCCAGGGAATGTTCCAGTCGCCGTAGCCCTCCAGCGGCTCCACCGGCGGAGCGCCCGTGTTGAGGGTCTGGACCACGTCGCCGGTCTTCATGTTGTTGAAGAACCACGCTGCATCCGCGGGCAGGAGCCCCACGCAGCCATGCGAGACGTTGGATTTTCCGACGTAGCTCCAGGCGGATTCGAGGGCCTGGTGGACGTAAACGCCGGACGACGTCAGCCTGTTGGCGTATTCGACGGTCAGCGGCGGGTAGTAACCCTTGTCCCCGGGCTTGAGGCCGATGCTTCCGGCATTGAACTTGGAGTGCCGCTCCTGCTCCATGATCACGGCGTAGCCGGTGGGCGAGAGCCATTCGGCGTCGCCGAGGGTGACGGGAGCCGTCCGGACCAGCTGGCCGTCAAAGTAGACGTTCATGGTCTTGGTGACATCGTCCACGATGGCCACCCGCTGCGGGCCGACCTTGAAGCTGACCTTGGTGTCCACGTTGCCCACCATCTTGTTCCCGAAGTCGACGCCGAACAGCTTGAGGTCCACCGTGACCTGGCTGCCCGAGGCCCAGAACGCTTCGGGACGGATGCGCACGCGCTGGTCTGAGTACCAGCGCCAGGCGACCGCCTGGCCGGAGGATGAGGTGACGGTGACGGCCTTCTCCATGGCCTCCTTGTTCAGGACCGGCTCGGAGAAGACAATTTCAATCGGCTGGCCCGAGCCCACGGTGGAACCGTTTTTCGGGTACACGGCGGCGTCCGCCTCGTTGGCCGTTGCCACCGTGGTGAAAGTCTGGGTCTTTTTCGTTTCGCGGCCTGCCTGGTCCACGATCGTGAAGGCGTAATCGTAGGCGGCGTCGAATTCCAGCGGGTCCAAAGCGGTCCAGGTGGAACCGTCGGCGCTGAGGGTGCCCTTGACGGGCGCACCGCCGTCGGCAGTCGCCAGGACGACGTCCTTCACGGTGCCGTTGACGGCTTTGACGGACGGCGCGACGGCGGGATTGACTCCCGCGGCGCCGTCCGTGGGGGTTACGCCGAGTTCGACTGCCTTGACGACAGGAGCCGCGAGCCCCGGTTCGTTGCGGACCGGGCTGGAAGACTCCGACTGGAATACGGGTTCGGCCCAGCTGGGAGCCGTGGCCACGCCGATCCCGCCGGCCGCGACCGCAACGCAGATGGCGGCAATCCCCAGGATTTTCATGGTCTTCCGATTGTGGACTTTAGTCATGACCTTCTCCATGTCCCCCGACAGGCCCGTGATCAGCCCAAATACCGTCTTGAATCTTCAGTTGATACGTTCGTCAGCGCGTTAGTGAGGTGTTCAGCACTCACCGGTGACCAGACGATTTTACCGTATGCCGAACGGATCAATTGGCGTACTGCGCCCAGGGGATGTTCCAGTCGCCGAATCCGTCGTCGAAGTTGGCGTTTTCACCTTCGGTGTTGACTACCTGGACAACGTCGCCCGTGGTCATGTTCTCGAAGACCCACTGGGCGCCGTCCGGGCCCAGGCCGATGCAACCGTGCGAGAGGTTGCTGACACCGATGTACGGCATTGCGGAGTCCGTGGCCTGGTGGATGAATTCCCCGCTGGGTGTCAGGCGGGTGGCGAAGTTGACGTCCAGCTCGCCGTAGTAGGCCGGGTCGCCCGGCTTGAGCCCGATGCTGGCGGCAGACATATGCTCCACCCGGTACTTCTCCATGAAGACGAGGTAGCCCCTGGCCGAAGGGAACCGGGTGTCCCCCATGGTGGCCGGCCATGTGCCGGCCGGCTTGTCATTAACGCTCACCGAAAAGGTGTGCGCCGTAGCGTCGGCCACGGCGACCTTCTTGTCGCCGATGTGGACCGTGACCAACTTGTTAAAGTTTCCGATCTGGCCGTTGCCGAAATCAACCCCGAAAAGCTGCAGGTCCATGGTGACCGTGCTGTTGGCCGCCCAGAAATTCTCGGCCCGGTACCGGACCATGCTGTCGCTGAACCAGTGAAAGTCGCCCGCCTGGCCGGACGTCGAGGAGACCTTGATGGCTTTCTCCACCGCGTCCTTGTTCAGGACAGGTTCGCTGAAGGTGATCTGCAGCGGCTGCGCGACGCCGACCTTCATTCCGTCCAGCGGGTAGACCGCGGCATCCGCCTCGTTGGCGGTGGACACCGTGGTGAACGTGCGGGTGCTGTTGGTCTTGCGGCCCGCAGCGTCGGCCACCACAAAGCTGTAGGTGTAGCTGCTGTTGAACTGCAAGGGCCCGGCGGCCGACCAGCCCGTACCGTCCGAGCTCAGGCTGCCCTCGACTGCTGCGCCGTCGCCGCCCGTGAGGGCCACGCGTTCAATGGTTCCGTTGGTGACTTTCAGCGATACCGGGGCTGCCGGATTTACCTGCTGCGCGCCGTCCGCCGGCGACGCTGCCAGTTGCACCGGCGCCACCACCGGCGCCGCGAGTCCCGGCGTCGTTCGCTCCGCGGAACCCGCTTCGGATTCGAAGGCGGCGTGGGCGGCCCCTGGTGCCACGGCGGCGAAAACGCCGCCGCCGGCTGCCAGCAGGCAGAGCGCCCCAAGCAAAAAGGCCTTCCGGCCGGTGGTCCAGCGTTCCCTTGCCGTCACGGCGCGGGGACCTTTGCAGTCATCATGGGCACAGCATAGGGCACGCTCCTTAGAGTTGACGGGGTATCCGGCAACCCGAAGGCCACGGCGAAGGGCCCCGGAAGTCATTCCGGGGCCCTCGCGATGCTGCTTTTACGGCCGCCTGGGCGGCTGCGCGCTTAGTAGCGGTAGTGGTCCGGCTTGTACGGGCCGGCAACGTCCAGGTCCAGGTACGCGGCCTGCTCCTTGGACAGTTCCGTCAACTCGACGCCCAGGGCGTCCAGGTGAAGCCGGGCAACCTTCTCGTCAAGGATCTTCGGCAGCACGTAGACCTGCTTTTCGTACTCCCGTTCGCCTTCGGGCTGGTCCCGCTTGGTGAAGAGTTCGATCTGCGCGATCGTCTGGTTTGCGAACGAGTTGCTCATGACGAAGGACGGGTGTCCGGTGGCGTTGCCCAGGTTCAGGAGGCGGCCTTCGGAGAGGACGATGATGGAGCGTTCGTCCGGGGTGCCCTGGTCAAAGACCCATTCGTGGACCTGCGGCTTGATTTCCACCTTCTTGATACCCGGAATCCGGGCCAGGCCGGCCATGTCGATCTCGTTGTCGAAGTGGCCGATGTTGCCGACGATGGCCTTGTCACGCATGCCGGCCATGTGCTCGGCCATGATGACGTCCTTGTTGCCGGTGGTGGTGATGAAGATGTGGCCTTCACTGAGGACCGATTCCAGCTTCGCCACCTGGTAGCCGTCCATGGCTGCCTGCAGTGCACAGATCGGGTCGATTTCGGTGACGATGACGCGCGAGCCCTGGCCGCGGAAGGCCTCCGCCGCACCCTTGCCGACGTCGCCGTAACCGCAGACGACGGCGATTTTGCCGCCCATGAGGACGTCGGTGGCACGGTTGATGCCGTCCGGCAGCGAGTGCCGGATGCCGTACTTGTTGTCGAACTTGCTCTTGGTCACGGAGTCGTTGACGTTGATGGCCGGGAAGAGCAGCTTGCCCTGCTCCGCCAGCTGGTACAGACGGTGCACGCCCGTGGTGGTTTCTTCCGTGACACCCAGCAGGCGGGAGCCGATGCGGGTCCATTTCCGGGCATCCGCTGCGAGCGAGGCACGCAGGACATCGAGGAAGACACGCCCCTCATCGGACTCGTCCGCGGCTGCCGCCGGAACGGACCCGAGGGCTTCGAATTCGACGCCCTTGTGGACCAGCATGGTGGCGTCGCCGCCGTCGTCGAGGATCATGTTCGGACCGAGGTCCGGGTTGCTGTCCGCGCCGGGCCAGGTGAGGATCTGCTCGGCGGTCCACCAGTATTCCTCGAGGGTCTCGCCCTTCCAGGCAAAGACGGGGACGCCCTGCGGGTCTTCGACCGTGCCGTTGCCCACCACAACGGCGGCGGCGGCTTCGTCCTGGGTGGAGAAGATGTTGCAGGAGGCCCAGCGGACCTCGGCGCCCAGAGCGGTGAGTGTTTCGATCAGCACGGCGGTCTGGACGGTCATGTGGAGCGAACCGGCAATCCGGGCGCCCTTGAGCGGCTGGCTGGCGCCGAACTCTTCGCGCAGGGACATGAGTCCGGGCATCTCGTGCTCCGCGAGGCGGATCTGGTGGCGGCCGGCCTCAGCCAGTGAAATGTCGGCAACCTTGTAATCGAAAGTCATGTGAGTCCTTGTGTTGTATCCGGAAAATTCAGGAGCGGCGGAAGTCCGTGTCCGTTCGGCGAACCATGGGAAGTTCGACGCCAAGCGGAAGGGCGATGGGCCGGCCGGGCGGTTATTCGGGCCGGCGGTGAAGCTATACGGCGTTGGCGGGCCCTGATGCCGCAGGGCTTGATGCCGCGGGGCTTGTTGCCGCGGGGCCGTGCCCGCCGTCATGCTGGTCCGACGCCGCGGCGTTCGCGGCGGCGACGAGTTCCGGCGGCAGCAGCAGCGGAATGCCGTCCTCGATGGCGTAGCGCAGCTTCTCCCCGGAGGCACCGGCGGCAGTCGAGACGAGTTCTTCGCCTTCCTGCACCAGTGTTGAGCCGGTTACGGGACAACGCAGGACGGACAACAGGTCAGGACTGATCTTTGGCATGGTGAATGCTCCCTGATGGGCGCCGCAGCAGGCGCCGGTGGCCGATGGATTTGCAGCTTCCAGCGTACAAGCTTCGCGGCGCGGCCGGGCTCAGGACGGTTCGCGGAGGACCCGCAGGTGTCCCCGCCGGGCGCCTTCCGAAGCCGGCGGGGCCTCAAGCGCCGCGTGCGCGGAACGCTGTCCCGGGGCAGGGTCCGCCGCGGACGGTCGCAGGGCAGCCTCGCGGACGGCGTTGGCGAGGGCCAGCAGGTCATCGGGCCCCGGCTGCGGCGGCGTTGCCGGCATGGCCAGGCGCAAAACTTCCCAGCCCCGCGGCACTGTCAGTGACCCGGCATGCTGTTCGCACAAATCGTAACAATGGGGCTCGGCGTACGTGGCCAGTGGCCCCAGGACGGCCGTGGAGTCCGCGTAGACGTACGTCAAAGTGGCCACCGCAGAGTTACGGCAGGCTGACCTTGAACATTGACGAATAGCACCCACGACATCACAGACTACTCCCCGTTGGCCGTTGTGCCGTACATTCCTGCCCGCAGTGTCCTGTGGTGTCGTCCGTGCTGCCGCAAGTTGCCGGGATGGTCCGTGTGGCGTTTCTAGTTATGTCGCGTATTTCAGGCGGCGGGTTTAGAGTCAATGTATGCAGCAATCGCACCACGTTCCGGGTTTTACGGTCCGGTTGGCTGACCCGGGAGCCGGCCAGCCGGCGGACACCGCCGCGCCCGCGTCAACAGTCCGCGGGAAGAGCTTCCGGGAGCGCCGCAGGAACCGCCATGGGCGTGGCCTGCGCGGCGAACTGATGCTGCCTACGCTTCCGGGCTACCGCACCCGTTCGGACCGCTTCGACGAGATGGTCATGGACTCCGCCCAGCGTCTCCACGACATCTGGGGCAAGCCCCTGGACGGTGTCAGGTTTGCTGTTGATGAGATCCCGCAGGGCCTGGAGCAGCTGGTTGCGGACCGCTCCCCGGCGCCGATGGGTCTTTATGAGCCCGCCGCCGGCGGCGAAGGTCCGGTGATCACGCTCTACCGCCGGGTCATCGAGAACGCCTGCTCCAGCCGCGAGGAACTCCAGGACCTGGTGCACGACGTCGTGGTGGAACGCACCGCTGAAATGCTCGGGGTGGCACCGGAAACACTGGACCCCGTCTACCGGCGCCGGTACTAAGCGCCGGCACCGGCTGGTGCTAGTAGCCGAGCTTCACCGCGACCTGTTCCTGTCCCGCGGCGCCCGGCGCCACCGCCACTGCGCCGATATCCGCGCGCCCGTCCTGCTCCAGCAGCACTGTGCCGTACGCAGCATCTCCGGACGCTGACACGACGTACCCCAGCACCGCCGAATCAGCCACCTCCGCGGGCACCTTGATGACTGCGGTGGTGCCGCCGGCGATGTCCGCGGCGGCCGCACTGCGGACCTTGCCGTCAGCAGTGATGGGTGTGTAGGTGATCTTGGCCCGGTCCTCGGGTGCACCGAAGACCAGGTAGCGTTCTCCACCTCGCGGCACCGCCACCACGTGCTGGCTCCCGAGCCTGGCGGATGACGGCGACCAGGCAAAGTCCGTGGCGCCGTCCGACTTGAGGCCGCGGGTTACCCGCGCCGCAGCGGCGAACGACACGTCGGAACTGGCCGCAACGGTGTATTGGCCGGCCGGAACACCCGCCAATGAAACCTCCGTCACGGATCCGCCCTTGGCCGTCACCACGCCGCCGCCCGGCAGGGCCTTTTGACCATCGCGGCCGTACAGCTTGATTTCCACCACGGCGTCTGCAGGGCCGGGGACGGCGATCTGCAGCGCCGCCGCGGCGTCAGCAAAGCCTTGTTTGGCCGTGAGTGCCTTGGCGGAGGCCGGGTCCTGGATGTCCAGTCCGGACATGACCTGCCGCGTCGCCGGTGCCGCGCCGGGCACAATAAAGTCCACGCCGCCGGGAGTTAGCCCTCTCAGGACGCTCTGCTGGACCACGGCGGTGACCGGACCTCCGGCGCTCCGGGCGTGGATGCTGAGCTTTGCCTGGCCGGGCGCCAGTCCGGCCAGGACGATGGAGCGGGTGGTTCCCGGCGCAACCAGGAGTCCGCGGCTGCCGGGGGCCTGGATCTGGCCTTCGGCGCCGTACAGGTCCAGGCTGACGGTCGCCGGGGTGCTGGAGGCGTTGCTGAGGTTGAGTACTGCGGTCCGCCCCAGTGAAGTGTTCGCACCTACAAGCCACAGGTCGTTCGACGGCGCCTGGCAGCCGGCCGCGGCCAGGCCCTGCAGGTCACCGTCGGTGGCGGTGTAACTCATCACTCCACCGGCCGTGGCCTGCTGGTTGCCTGCCGCATCCGCGCTCAGGACGCTGACGGAATCCACCGAGCGTTCGGACACGACCCCTGCCAGCAGCGCAGGAGGGGCGGTGGCAGCGGTGGGGCTTCCGGGATCCTTGGCGATTTCGGCCAGCGGATTTCCGTTGAGCTCGGCAAGCCTGCTTCCGGGCAGCACTCCTGCGTTGGTACTCAGCACTACGCCGTTGACCAGGGTCCTGGCGGTGGCCGATTCCGGGCTGAACTGCGGGTCGGTGCCCACGGGGGTGCCCTCCAACAAGCGGGCGGGGCCGGGGCAGATCCCCACGTTGCTTCCCGCAGGTACTGCTGCCAGCGGTGCTTCGAGCGTGCGGCTGCCGGCGCTTTGCGGGCCCATAGACGCCGCCGCCACCAGGCTTCCGGCCGCAGCCACGATGACCACTGCCGAGGCCAGCCCCGCCACCGTTCCGCGCACAGCTCTCCCGCGGCCGGTGAGTCCCTTCAGGCGTGCTGCCGCGGGCGCGGCTTCCCCTGCGTGGTCAGCCTCGTGGTCCGCGGTCGCTGCCTGCGGCACGCCGTCGTTCCCGTCCTTATGCATGCTGATGTTCCTTACGCAGGGAGCCTTCATCGCGGGAGAGGCCGGTGTTCGGCCGGCGGGCGGGCATGGGAATGGCTAGCAGCACGGTCAGTCCAATGACCGTGGCCTGGACGACGGCGGTCCACCCCGCCCACGGGTTTTCGTAGCGGATGGTGAGCTGTCCGGCCTGGGCGGGAAGGGTGAACGCCTGGGACCAGCCGGACGTTGTGGACGTCAGCCGCCTGCCGTCCAGCCATGCCGACCACCCCGGATCGGAACGTTCGGCGAGAACCACCAGCCGGCCTTCCGGCCCTTCCGGAACTGCGGCATCAACCGATTCCAGTCCGGAGGGCAGGAGCCCTATCGCTGCTCCGGCACCGTCCACGATGCGCACCCGGTGGGCGACATCCGCGGCGTCGATGACAGGCTGGTTGAGCGGGCTGATCCGCCAGAGCCAGCCGACGTTGGTCTGCCCCACGGCGACCAGTCCGGGCACGGCATCCATCCGGCTCGCAGTCAGCTGCGCGGCGGTGTCCGAGGACCGGAGGACAACGAAGCCTGCCCCCAGGCGTTCCAGTTCAGGGCGCGGGTCAACGCCCTGGCCGGCGACCACGGTGGCCACGACGCTGCGCAGGGCTGCGGTAACGGCGTCGTCATCCCTGACGGTCTCCTTGCCCGGGTCGCCCATGATGTTGCGGGCGGCAGCAATGGCGGACAGTCCGTCCAGGGTGGTGCCTGCACCCCTCACGATCGAGGCGTTGAAGCTGCCGTCCTCAGCCGTGTCGATCACCAGCGTCCGGGTCTGCTCCGGTCCCTGGCCGCGGTCGATGGCCGTTGCGGGCAGTGTGCGGGCAGAGGTGGAAGCAATCTGCCGAGGGGTGCCCCAAGGGGCCGTTCCCGCAGTCTCAGGGGCAGCACCGGCAGCTGCGGCCCCGGAGGCGGACTGCAGCAGGTTCTGGGCTGCCCAGGCGCTCAGTCCGGCCACGGGCCCCGCGACGAGCAACACCATGGCAAGGACAGACATGCACCTAAGAGCGATCCGGCGGGCGGCCGGTGCGGCAGCTGTCCGCTCCGCGAAGCAGAGCAGACCGTCGGCCCCGATCAGGGCGGCACCCAGCAGCAGGAATCCGGACGCAGACACGGCAGGTCCCGTAAAGGGCGTGACCAGCGTGTCGGCGCTGGCGCCCGTGGCGACGTGGCCGGCGAGCCAGCCGCCCGCGAGGATGATCAGGGCGGCCACCCACAGGGCACGGGCAACGCGGGTGCGCTTGCCGGGGACAAAGAGTGCCGCCGTCGCCAGGGCGACGACCGGGAAACCGACCAGGAGGGCAAGGAGCAGCGCCCACGGGACGGCAGTTCCGTCGAAAACCGGAAGGCCGGCCAAACCGCCGTCGGCATCAAAGTACAACGGCTGTCCCAGCAGCTGCTGCCACAACGGCGCGCCATCAAAACCGAGCGGCACGCCGGGGTCGGCCAGCAGTGCCCGCGGGCGGTCGAGGACGGAGAACCCGAAGGGAACAAAAAGCGCTGCGCTCGGAAGCAACGCCCACCAGACAGTGCGTCCGCGCCGGCCCAGCAGGATCCCGGCAAGGACAACCACGGCGGCGGACGGAAGCAGCAGCGACGGTGCCGCGGCTGCCACCACAGCCAGCGCCAGGCCGGCGGCAGCTGCGGCGGTCCACGATGGCATCCCGTTGACGCCGGGCTTGGCGGGAGGCTTTTCCAGGAAGCGGCGGTCCCCCGGTTCGGGCACGGCAAAGCGGCCCTGGCCACGGGCAGTGCCGGTGGCACGCAGCAGGGCCACCACCAGTAGCGGAATCATGATGTGGGCTACCAGCGCACCCAGGCGTCCCTGGTTCAAAGCGACCTGCAGGGCGGGCGCCCCGCCCCACACGAGTGCAGCCACGAGGCGGAACCGTCGCCGCGTGGTCAGGCCGCCGGCTGCAAACCAGGCGGCGAGGCCGGAGAGCGGCATGGCCAGGAGCAGCAGCCAGGCCAGGGCGCTGTTGGCATCCCCGCCGCCCGCAATGCCAAGAACCCAAAGGAGGAGGGCGAAGGGGTCGCCGTGGCCGGGGAGTCCGGCGCCCAGCCCGATCCACCAGCTGGTGGCGTGGTGCCAGATGTCCGAGACCTTCGACGAAACGGGAATCAGGCCACCGCCGGAGACTGCTTCGGCACGGAACAACCCCGAAAGCCCGATCAGCGACGCGGCCGCTGTCAGGATCACGGCCAGCAGGGCGCCGTTGCCCACCCAGCCGCGGTCCGAGGTGGTCAGCGCGGCGAAGTCGTCCGTGGAGTCACCGCTGGGCTGTTCGGCCAGCGGATCGGTTCTGGCCGAGTCGGGGCCCTGGTCGTCGGAGCCCAACGCTTCAATGAGGGAGCGCCGGTGCGCCCAGACCTCGCGCCGCGGGGTCTGGAGTCCTTTGATCACCGAGCGGCGAATCCGCCGCGTCCGTGCTGCGTCGCGGCGCCCGCGGATCACCGCCGCGGGACGGCCCAGCGCCACAAACGTCGCCATGAGCTGGGAGAATCCGTGGCCGGGATCCTTGACGGCAATGCTCAGGACAAGCTTGAAGAGGCTCCCCAGCAGTGCCCCCGCCGCGTGCAGCGGCACCTTCCACCACACGGTGTGCTTGAGGCGGAGGTAGACCTGGGCCTTGCGGGCTGCGCTGGCGCTCCCCAGCGCATGCGGCCGGTGCGACACGTGGAACATCCGCGCTGTGGGAACCACCACCACGCGGTGTCCGGCAAGGCGGTTGCGCCAGCAGAAATCCACATCGTCCCCGGTTCCGGGCAGGGCGGCGTCAAAACCGCCCAGTTCCTCCCAGACGTCCCGTCGTACCAGCATGCCGGCGGAGTTGACCGCGAAGGTGTCGCTGCGGCCGTCGTACTGCCCCTGGTCGAGTTCATCCGCTTCGATGAGGGTCAGCCGTTCAGCCCAGCGGCTGGTGGAAAGTCCGACGTCGATCAGCCGGCGCCTGGCATGCCAGTCCAGCTGCTTGCAGCCGGCCACCGTCACCGACGGTGCCCGCTCCACGGCATGGAGCAGTTCGGCGAGCGCTTCCGGCGCGGGCGCGGCATCATCGTGCAGCAGCCAGATCCATTCGGCGTCGGCCGCCGGCCGGTCGCTGTCGCGGGGAACACTGTCCTGGGGAACGCTGTCCCCGGGATCTCCGTTTCGGGGGGCCAGGGCGGCCAGGCCGGCCTTGACCGCATCCCCCATCCCGGCCCGTCCCTGCTGGAAGGTGGTGACGTTTGCCTCGCCGAACGCCTGGTCCAGCAAGGCCAGGGAATTATCCCGTGAGCCGGTATCGACGCCGATGAAAGCATCAACGGGTCGGGTCTGCTCCGACAAAGCCGCCAGGGTTCTGGGGAGATAGTCACCGCCGTTGTGGGCGACCACAACGGCGGTGACATGTACTACTTGAAGAATTAGACCGCTCGCTTCCTCAGCCGACGGCGCTCGCGCTCGGAGAGGCCTCCCCAAATGCCAAAGCGTTCGTCGTTCGACAGTGCGTATTCGAGGCACTGCGAGCGTACGTTGCAGGCGCCGCATACTTTCTTGGCGTCGCGGGTGGACCCTCCCTTTTCGGGAAAGAATGCCTCCGGATCAGTCTGGGCGCACAAGGCGTCCGTCTGCCAGCCGAGCTCCCCTTCGTCGTCGAAGTCCTGCTCGAAGGGTAGCCCGATCCAGACCGGTTGCGCGGTGGTTTCCGAGTGCAGTGTCTGCAGTTCCATCGGAGGATCGTGGAGATCGTTGTCCTGGTCGGGGTTGCCCGCCAGGAGTGCTTCATGTGCTGCCAGGAAGGCCGTAGCCTGGTCCTGCAGCAGATCGTTGGTGCTCTGGTTATACCGCTCGGCGGCATCCGGATCGGCCGGATCGACATACCAATCACTTGGCACACCGCGCGAACGGTATTTTGCCGACGCCTGACCCGCGACGACTGCATCTTCATGGATACGCTCAACTTGCCCCATTATGGCGTCCCTCCTGATGTTGCTGCCCCTGACTGAATACCTGGACACTCGGTTGTGTGGCCCGTATCTGCGCAATGGCGTTCGATAACTAATTACACGTGTGTAAGTCGTTGGGAGTCAAGCGGCTGCCGGGATAATAATCAACTTCATGCTCAATCCGCCGCCGCGCCACGCCCATGAATTTTCGGACGACTCGCCGCCATCACAGGACTTTCAACAGCATACTGACTAGTTTTCTGGGAATTTACCGGGAATCCCGGGAAATCCTCCGTCCATCGTGATTTAGGCAATCAAAGTGATCAAAAACGACGTGTCGCAAATCACACACACTTCGGCGGGTGCCACTTCCCCGTAGCCCCGCATACCACCCTCCCGTCCAGGCCTCCCGCCCAGGCAGGCACCGTGGCAAGATGTTCGCATGAGCATCCCCGCGATCGAATTGATGACTGCACTGCGGTCCGGCCATTCCACTTCTCCCCGGCTGACCTGGTACGGACCGGACGCCGAACGGGTGGAACTGTCCGGCCGGGTCCTCGACAACTGGGTCGCGAAAACCAGCAACCTGCTACAGGACGAACTAGACGCCGAGCCCGGGATGCGCCTCCGGCTGGACCTGCCGGCGCACTGGAAGTCGATGGTCCTGGCCCTTGCCGCCTGGCAGCTCGGGATGGAAGTGGTCCTCGACTCCGCTGACGCAGAGCTCCTTGCCACCGGCTCGCCGGAGGCGGAACCCCAGGGCGGGTTCGACGCCGTCATTGCAGTTCCGCTTCCGGCGCTGGCCATGCGCTGGCCCGGCGAACTGCCGCCCGGCGTCGTCGATTTCGCTGCCGAAGTGCGTTCGCACGGCGACGTCTTTATGGCCCATCAGGATCCGGAAGGGTCACAGCGGGCCATCGTGTCGGCTGCCGGCACATCGCATCCGCACGCAGAACTGCTGGAAGGCTTCGCCGCCACGCACGATACCGGTGTGCGGTTGCTGGTCCGGGCCGGCGACGGACTGGAGCAGGCCTTGGTCCAGTCGCTGGGCGCGTGGCAGAACGGCGGTTCGGTCGTCCTGGTCCACCCTGACGTTTCGGTGACCGAGAAGCTCCTCAACGACGAGCGCGTGCAGGGAGACTAGGCCCCAGCCGCTCCGGCCGTCCTAGCTGCGGGGCGGCCCGGGGAGGTCCGGATCCTGCACCTTGGCCAGCTCGTCGTTCGCGGGAACGCGGACCGCGTGCTTGTCCTGGTGGTGGTGCAGTTCGATGATCTCGTGGTCATGCGAGAACGACGGCTCTTCGTCCAGTTCCTTGTTGAAGACGAGGAACCGGTAGGCGAAGAAACGCACCACGGTGGCCACGAGGATACCCGCCACGCCGGCCAGGAACAGCATGTTCTTGTCCGTGATGCCGAATGAATACTTGGCCAGGGCGGTGAAGCCGGTGGAGATGCCGATACCGATGCCGTTGATCAGGATGAACATGAAGAATTCGCGGATCACGTTGTCCTGGCGGCGGTGGCGGAACGTCCAGAACCGGTTCGCGATCCAGGAAAAGACCGTGGCCACCGAGGCGCCCACGAACCGTGCCTTGGCCTCGCTGTCCGTCATCGGGCCGTGCATCAGGTAGTACGTCAGGCCGTTGTCGATCACGAAGGCGACACCGCCGACGGCGCCGAACTTGGCCACCTCGCGCCAAAAAAGCGAGGCGAGTCCGCGCAAACGTTCTGCAAGTGTGTAAATCATGACCCTCCATGGCCGTCTGAGATTTCGGGCCACAGGGCCGGGTACCCATTTTAGCCCGTTAGCTGGAAACAGTCTGAACGGGCCGGGCAGCCCAGCCTCCCGCCGGCTCTAAATAACGTAAATTCCGGGCCGAAACGGTGGTGAAGCCCGGAACTCCCCTGCACTTCTGTAGGCTGGTTCTTGTGACTTTTCCAGTAATAGGCGTAGTTGGCGGCGGCCAGCTTGCCCGCATGATGGCCCCCGCCGCAACGGCCCTGGGCTTTGAACTACGTGTCCTGGCCGAGGGCGAAGACGTGTCCGCGGTCTCCGCCGTGCCGACGTCGCCGGTAGGTGATTACAAGGACCTCGACGCCCTGCTGGAGTTTTCCCAGGGCCTCGACGTCATGACGTTTGATCACGAACACGTCCCGAACGACCACCTGCGCGCGCTGCAGGAGGCGGGGGTCAACGTGCAGCCCGGCCCCGACGCGCTGGTGCACGCACAGGACAAACTCGTGATGCGCGCCGCCATCGACAGGCTGGAGCTGCCGAACCCGGCATGGGCCTCTGTCGCCGACGTCGATGCCCTGGTTGCCTTCGGCGAGCAGACCGGCTGGCCGGTGGTGCTGAAAACGCCCCGCGGCGGATACGACGGCAAAGGCGTCCGCATTGTCGGCTCGGCTGAGGAAGCCGCCGATACCGACGACTGGTTCGCGGCCATGTCTCCCCTGCTGGCCGAGGCCAAGGTGGAATTCAGCCGCGAACTGTCCGCACTCGTCGCGAGGACACCGGACGGCGAATCCCGCGCCTGGCCGGTGGTCCACACCATCCAGGTGGACGGCGTCTGCGACGAAGTGATCGCCCCCGCCCAGGACATCCCCCTCGAGGTGGCGGCGGCCGCCGAAGACGCCGCAATCCGGATCGCCAACGAACTGGGCGTCACCGGCGTCATGGCCGTGGAGCTCTTCGAGACCCCCGGCGTCGGGTCCGGCTTCCTGATCAACGAACTCGCGATGCGTCCGCACAACACCGGCCACTGGACCCAGGACGGATCCGTCACGAGCCAGTTCGAACAGCACCTGCGCGCGGTACTGAACCTCCCGCTAGGCGCCACCGACGCCCTGGGGCCGGTTGTTGTGATGAAGAACTTCCTCGGCGGAGACAACCAGGAACTGTTCTCGGCCTATCCGCTGGCCATGGCCAGCGAGCCGGCCGCGAAAATCCACTGCTACGGCAAAGCCGTCCGGCCCGGACGAAAGATCGGCCACGTCAACTTGGTGGGCGCAGCCGCTTCCGACGTCGATTTCGTCCGGCAGCGTGCCACCACCGTCGCCAACATCATCAGGGACGGCCGTGCTCCGGCCCGAACAGCACCAGGGAATTCCGAGGAAACCGCATGAGCACGCCTGCAGCAGCAATCCACCCGGCTGAAACCGACGCCGCGGCGCCGATCGTTGGCCTCGTGATGGGCTCCGACTCGGACTGGCCCGTCATGGAAGCCGCAGCCGAGGCCCTGGCCGAGTTCGGCATCCCGTTTGAAGCCGATGTGGTCTCGGCCCACAGGATGCCCACCGAAATGATCCGCTACGGCCAGACGGCCCACGAACGGGGGCTGCGCGTCATCATCGCCGGAGCCGGCGGTGCGGCCCACCTGCCCGGCATGCTGGCATCCGTCACCCCGCTGCCCGTCATCGGTGTCCCCGTCCCGCTGAAGACGCTCGACGGCATGGACTCGCTGCTGTCCATCGTCCAGATGCCCGCCGGTGTTCCGGTGGCCACTGTCTCGATCGCGGGCGCACGGAACGCCGGCCTGCTGGCCGTCCGGATGCTGGCCTCGGGCACGGACGACCTGGCCGTCCGCCTGCGCGAGGACCTGGTGGAGTTCGCCCAGGAACTCAACGACGTCGCCACCCGCAAGGGCGCGGCGCTGCGGCACAAAGTCAGCGAAGTGTTCTCCGACGGCAACGTCGTTCTCCGGGGCAGCCGTTAGGAATCAGATGACCACTAGCCACTCCCGTCCCAAGGCACCGCAACCGGCACTGACGGACCCCGTCCGCCATCCGGCGAATGCCCCGGCTCCGGTGAGGACCAAACGCGCGTTCGTCCTCCTGCTGCTGACCCTGCTCGTCCCCGGCAGTGCCCAGATCGTGGCCGGCGACCGCAAATTGGGAAGGATCGCCCTCCGGGTGACGCTCGCCGCCTGGGCACTGGCGATCGCGGGACTGGTGCTGCTGCTGGTGAACCGCACGCTCCTGATCGGCATCCTCACCAACACGGTGGCTTCGCTCCTGATCATCGCCCTCCTCATCGCCCTCGCAATAGGCTGGGCCGCGCTGTTCGTCAATACGCTCAGGCTCATCCGGCCGGTCCTGCTGGCTCCCGGGATGCGGCCCATCGTCGGCGTCGCCCTGGTCCTGGCCATGGTGCTCAGCAGCGGCACCCTGGGCTACGCGGCCTATGTGCTGAATGTGAGCCGGAACGCCATCGGCAGCATCTTCTCCGCCGGACCCGCCATTGATCCCGTGGACGGCCGCTACAACTTCCTGATGATGGGCGGCGACGCCGGAGACGACCGCACGGGCCGCCGTCCGGACAGCCTCTCCGTCCTCAGTGTCGACGCCAAAACCGGCCAGACCGCCATCATTTCGGTGCCTCGCAACCTGCAGAACGCACAGTTCAGCGAAGGCTCGCCGATGCGGCAGATCTACCCGGACGGCTACGACTGCGGCAACGAGTGCCTGATCAACGCCATCAACACCGAGGTGACCAACGAGCACGCGGACCTCTATCCCGGCGTCGCCGATCCCGGCGCCCAGGCAACCCTCGAGGCTGTCTCGGGCACGCTCGGCATCACCGTCCAGGCCTACGTCCTGGTGGATATGGACGGCTTCGCCAAGCTCATCGATGCCATGGGCGGCATCAGGATCAAGGCCGGCGGCTGGGTGCCGCTGAGCGGGGACATGGTGGACGAGGCCAACGGCATCCACGGCATGCCCCTCGGCTGGATCCCGGCCGGCGAGCAGCACCTGAACGGCTACCACGCACTCTGGTACGGACGCTCCCGCGAATTCGTAGACGATTACGCCCGCATCCAGCGTCAGCAGTGTGTCCAGCAGGCCATGCTGAAGCAGCTGGACCCGGCAACGCTGCTCGCCAAGTTCGAGGACATCGCCAACGCGGGCACCAAGGTGGTGGACTCCAACATTTCCGCGAGCCAGCTCGGCAGCTTTGTGGACCTGGCAATGAAGGCCAAGGGCAAGGAAGTCAGCCGGCTGACCATCGGGCCGCCTGATTTCGACGCATCCTTCTCCACCGTGCCGGACTTCGACCAGATCCACCAGAAGGTGGACCAGTTGCTGGCCGCACAGTCCGGGAAGTCGGCCGGGGCAGCCGGGGATCCCGCTGGCGAGGACAGCATCGTGCAGGCCGGAACGGGGGCGGGCCACCTGATGGCAGCCGCACCGGCGGCGCCCCTGACACAGCCGGCACCCTCGCCGTCGTCGTCGGATTTCACACCGGTAACCACCACTCCCGACGGCGAGCCGATCACCGAAGAGATGCTCAACCAGTTCAAGCGTGAGGGCAACGAGCAAGCGATCCGGGACCTTGTGGCCACGAACGGCCAGTGCCGCCCGCTCTGAGCGCCCACGCCCCTTCCGCCCTAACTGCTGTACTGAGATAACTGCTGCACTGAGATAAAGGACACCAGGCTTTGTACGAAATCGAGAATGTCCTCCGGCCCTATGCCTGGGGCTCCACCACGGCGATTGCCGGCCTGCTGGGCAGGCAGGCCTCCGGCGGTCCGGAAGCGGAACTGTGGGTGGGCGCCCACCCGGACTCGCCGTCCGTGGCAGTTGCGGCCGACGGCGGTCCGCTGGCTTTGGATGCGCTGATCAGCTCCGATCCGGACCACCATCTGGGAAGCGCCAGCGTGGCGGAGTTCGGCCCGCGCCTGCCGTTCCTCCTCAAGGTCCTGGCCGCCGAGAGCCCGCTGTCGCTGCAGGTCCACCCGACGCTGGAGCAGGCACGGGCGGGTTTTGCCCGCGAGGAGGCAGCCGGCGTCGACCGTTCCGCGGCCGAACGGAACTACAAGGATGACAACCACAAGCCGGAGATGATCTTCGCCCTGACGCCGTTCGAGGCGCTGTGCGGCTTCCGTCCGGCCGCGTCCACGCGTGCCCTCTTCGAGCACCTGGCGGCGTCCATGCGCGCGATGTCGCTGGAGGTTCCGCACGTGTTCCTCGACGTCGCGGAGGACCTCACCGGCCCCGTGGAACACGATGCCCTGAAAGCCGCCTTCACCCGGCTCATCGGCGGCGGCCACGCCGTCTCGCACGCCGTGCGCGAACTCGTGGCGGCACTCAAGGCCGGGCTGCCGATGTCCCCGTACCAGACCGAACTGTCCACCGTGGTCAGCCTGCACGGCCACTACCCCGGCGACCCCGGCGTGCTGATCTCGCTGCTCCTGAACCGCATCTCGCTGGCGCCCGGCGAGGCTGTGTACCTGCCGGCCGGCAATGTCCACGCCTACCTGCACGGGCTCGGCATCGAGGTCATGGCGTCGTCGGACAACGTGCTCCGCGGAGGCCTGACGCCTAAGTTCGTGGACGTTCCCGAACTCCTGGCAACCGTGGAGTTCGAGTCCGTGGGCGTGCCGATGCTTGCCGCGGAGAGGTCTGAGCTGGGCCAGGAACTCTACCGGCCCCCGTTCCGTGAATTCCAGCTGCAAAGGATCGAACTGGAACCGGACGGCGGCCCCGTCCCGCTGGCACAGTCCGGCGCGGCAGTGATCATCGTGGTCTCCGGCTCGGTGCTGCTCGACTCCCCCAAGGGCGATCTCCATCTGGACCGCGGCGCGAGTGCCTTCCTCCCGGCCGCCGAGGCACCGGTCAACGTCCACCCCGCAGCGGGCTCCGCGGGGACCGCCGTGGCCTTCGCCGTGACCACTGCCGTAGGGGCTTGATCCGGTGGAATATTTCCTGCAGACCCCGCAGTGGGCCGACGTCCAGCGTTCCCTCGGGCGCACGGTGCACGAACAGTCGGGTCCCGGCTGGAGTTTCCTTGCCGTGGAGGAGAAAAATCCGGCAGGCAAGGTCCTTTACGCCCCGTACGGCCCCATTGCTGAATCACTCGAAGCGTTCGACGCCGCGTTGGCCGCCCTGGTGGCACTGGCCCGCAAGTGCGGTGCGGCGTTCGTCCGGATCGAGCCGGTCAGCGCCGGGGTCGACAACGCGGCATCCGAAACAGTGCTGCGCAGCCGCGGCCTGCGGCCGGCTCCCGTCAACCAGCAGCCTGAACTGAGCTGGATCGTGGACCTGGACCGGGACTTCAAGGAGGTCCTGGACGGTATGAAACCCGTGAACCGGAACCTCTACCGGAACATCCACAAGAAGGACGTGACCTTCCGGACGTCGCAGGATCCCGACGAGATCCGCGTGCTGTTGAATTTCCTGCACATGACGGCCAAGCGGAGCGGATTCAAGCCGCAAAGCGATGAGTACCTTAGCCAGGTGGCCCGTTGCCTGATGCCTGCGGGCGCGGCCACGCTGTTCATCGCCGAGCGCCATGGCGGTCCCATCGCCGCGGCCCTGGCCTACGACTCCGCCGACACCCGCACCTATGCGCACGCAGCCCTGGACGACGCGCACCGGAAGCTCAGCGCGGGTATTCCGCTGCTGGTGACGCTCATGGCGGATGCCAAGGAGAAGGGCCTGAAGTACGTGGACCTGTGGGGCGTGGCACCGGAGGACGAGCCGAACCACAAGTGGGCCGGGTTCACGGCGTTCAAGAAGTCCTTCGGCGGGCGCGAAATCGCCTACCCCGGCACCTGGGACCTGCCCGTGAAGAAACTCCGCTACGGGGCCTACCAGCTCGCCCGAAAGGCCCGGGAGAAGCTCCGCGCCCTCCGCAGCTGACCCACCCCCTGAGCGCGAACGGACACTAGAGGCCCACCCCCTGAGCGCGAACGGACACTTGAGGCCCACCGTTTGGGGATCCAACTGTCCGTTCGCGCATCGCCCGGAATCCGGCCTGTGGATAACGTCTTCGTGCGTTACTGGCCGGTGCAGACTGAAGCATGCCCGTCACGCGCCTGCCCCAGGAATTACTCACCGGTTCCTTCACTGACCTTGCTGCCCGGGACCTTGGTGTCACCCGAAAGCGGCAGAGGCAACCCGACGTCGCCATACCTTCACGGGGCATCCGTGTCCCATTTGGCGGCGCTGGCGGGCCGGCTGCAAGCCTCCGTGCCTATACGGAACTGGACAGCAAATCAGTCCTGACCCACCATTCCGGAGGCCGCATCTGGGAGTGCGCCTTGCCGGCCTGGATGCAGGAGGACTGGCGGATCCATATTGCCAGGGAACGGAACGGCAGCAAGCCGCGGCGACGCAACGTCGTGGGTCACCGTCTGACGTTCAAGGCAGGGGAGGTTGTGATGCACGACGGCGTCCGGGTCACCTCGCCGGCGAGGACGTGGCTTGACCTCGCGTCGCTAATAACCGTCGATGACCTCATCGCAGCTGGCGATTCGCTGGTCTGTGCCCATGGCCCTGACTTTCCCCGGCCGAAGGATGGCCTCTGTACGGTGGCCGAACTGCGTCGGATGGTCGGCGCCCATCCGGGAATGCGCGGGATGAAGACCGCAAGACTGGCTCTCACTGAAATACGAGTGGGCGCCGACTCCCCTCAGGAGACCCGGATGCGGCTGGTCCTGGCCCGCTCCGGCTACGGCGAACCTGTTCTCAACTACGTCATCAGGAACACTTGGGGACAGCCGGCGGTGTGGCCGGATGCGGCCTACCCGGAGCAACGGATCGCGTTTCAGTACGACGGGGGCCACCACGCCGAACCGCTCCAGATCAGCAGCGACGTCCGCCGTCAGGCCCTGACTCAACGGCTTGGCTGGCGTGAAATCAGGGTCTACAAAGAGGATCTCGACGGCGACAAACCGTTCCTGCTCGACAAGGTCCGGGCGGCCGCGATGCCCAGCGCCGAACGGCAAACAACAGCGCGAACGTACACTTGAGGCCCCGCTAGGCGGGGGCCTCAAGTGTACGTTCGCGCTGAATGAAGCGGGCGACGCAGAAGGGCTAGCTCTTGCGGGCGTAGCCTTCCCACTTGCTGGCCTGGTGCTCGCCGTCCACGAAGCGGATGGTGCCGGACTTGGACCGCATGACGATCGACTGGGTCAGGACCTTGTCCTTGGAGTAGCGCACGCCCCTGAGCAGGTCGCCGTCGGTGATGCCCGTGGCCGCGAAGTAGCAGTTGTCGCTCGAGACGAGGTCGTTCGTGGACAGGACGCGATCGAGGTCGTGCCCGGCGTCGATGGCCTTCTGCTTCTCGTCATCGCTGGTGGGCCAGAGGCGGCCCTGGATGACGCCGCCGAGGGACTTGATCGCGCACGCGGCGACGATGCCTTCCGGCGTTCCGCCGATGCCCATGAGCGCGTCCACGCCGGTACCGGAGCGGGCTGCGGCAATGGCGCCGGCGACGTCGCCGTCCATGATGAACTTGGTCCGTGCACCGGCTTCGCGGATTTCCTCCACAAGCGGGCGGTGGCGGTCCCGGTCCAGGATCATGACGTTCAGCTGGTTGACCTTCACGCCCTTCGCCTTGGCGATTAAGTGCAGGTTCTGCTTGACCGGGAGGCGCAGGTCGACCATGTCGGCAGCTTCCGGGCCCGTGACGAGCTTCTCCATGTAGAACACGGCGGAGGGGTCGAACATGGAGCCGCGCTCGGCCACGGCGAGGACGGCGAGGGCGTTGTTGATGCCCAGGGCGGTCAGTCGGGTTCCGTCAATGGGGTCGACGGCGACGTCGCACTCGGGGCCGGTGCCGTCACCGACGTGCTCGCCATTGAAAAGCATGGGAGCTTCGTCCTTCTCGCCTTCACCGATAACCACAACGCCGTTGAAGTGGACGGTCTGCAGGAAGGAGCGCATGGCGTCGACTGCTGCGCCGTCAGCCTTGTTCTTGTCGCCGAAGCCAACCCAGTGGCCGCCGGCAATTGCCGCAGCTTCGGTGACGCGCACAAGTTCAAGGGCAAGGTTGCGGTCCGGTTCGTCAATGCCTACGGCAAGCGACGGCGAAATCGTGGAGTACTGCTGGGTCATAGGCGCTGGTGACACGTGAACCTCTTCTTCGAGTGGCGATCATTGAACCCGTGCGGCCGGTACAGTCCGTCACGGTGATTCCTCTGTCACTGATCATAGTCGCGAGAGCATCCGAAGGTCATGGGATGACCGGCCCGTGATACCCGGCGTTTCCTCACCCCTGAATTGCAGGAATGTGAGAACGGCATTCCCATGGGCGACTATAGAAGCGTGAGCGAAACGCAGGACAAGTCCACCCCCGACAACCAAACGGCCAGCACGGGCTTCCCCGCGGCCACCAACGGCACCCCCGATGCACCCGTCGTGAAGCCCGTTATCCGCGCGGCGGCGGCGAAAAGGGCCAATGCCTCAGTCATCGGCATGATCATCGCCCTGGTGGTGAGTGTCGCCGCGTTCCTCCCCATCGTCCTCATGAACCCGTCACCCAAGAGCGACGGCTACCGCCCGAACGTCAATGTCAGCGCCGTGGCCCAGAACGCCGCAGGTGTGGCGGGATTCACACCCGTGGCCCCCGAGACCGGCGACACATTCAGCCCGAATTACGCCCGCTGGGAGTCCGGCACCGGCAGCGGCGTGCCCACGTGGGAGGTCGGATACCTCACACCGAAGGAATCCTTCATCGGACTGGTCCAGACTGCCCAGGCAAATCCGACCTGGCTGCTTCAGCAGACGAACAATGCCCCGGTCACCGGAAGCCGCAACGCCGGCGGCCTGGACTGGGAACTCCGCGACACCGGCAAGGGCGAGCGAAGCATGGTCCTGGTCCACAAGGGCACCACCGTCATCCTGACCGGCACCGCGCAACTCGACGAGTTCGCCGTCCTGGCAGACGCCGTCGTGAAGTCCATGGAGAGTAACGCTGCCGCCACAGTTTCACCCTCGGCCGCACCTTCACCGTAAAGTGGCCCCGTGGCTACTTACTTGACTCCCGCGCTGGCTTGGCGGCGACTGCGCGAAGGAAACGAACGCTTTGTCGCCGGAGAATCCTCCCACCCCAACCAGGACGCATCACGCCGTTCCTCGCTGGTAGAGAACCAGCACCCGTTCGCGGTGATCTTCGGCTGCTCGGATTCGCGCCTCGCCGCTGAGATCATCTTCGACCTCGGCCTGGGCGACGCGTTCGTTGTCCGCACGGCCGGCCAGGTCATCGACGACGCCGTGCTGGGTTCCCTCGAATACAGCATCGGCGTGCTGGGTGTGCCGCTGATCGTGATCCTTGGCCATGACAGCTGTGGCGCCGTGAGTGCCACCAAGGACGCCGTTGAGACAGGCAAAATGCCGGTGGGATTCATCCGCGACCTCGTGGAGCGGATCACGCCGTCCGTACTGACCTCGTTGCGCAACAACGAAACCGAGGTCAACGACATGGTGGTGGAGCACGTCAAGCAGACGTCACACCGCCTCGTGGACAGCTCCCGTGTGATTTCCAGCGCAATTGAGACCGGACGCGCGGCGGTGATCGGCCTCTCCTACAGCCTCAAAGAGGGCCGGGCGGACCTCGTTTCGGGCATCGGCGAACTCTAGGTCGCCGGTGCGCGGGCGGCCGCCCGCCGCCCGACTCAAGCGCTTCACGGTTTCAGCCAACGCCGCCAATCGCCCTAAGCTAGCCCCATGACTTCCACTGAAGAATTCCGCATTGAACATGACACGATGGGCGAAGTCCGCGTCCCCGTGAACGCCCTGTACCGTGCCCAGACGCAGCGTGCAGTTGAAAACTTCCCCATCTCCGGCAAAACCCTGGAACGCGCACACATCGAAGCCCTCGCACGGGTCAAGAAGGCTGCCGCCCAGGCCAACGCAGAACTTGGAGTGCTCGACGGCGAGCTGGCCAAGGCGATCGCGGACGCCGCCGATGAGGTTGCTGCCGGGAAGTACGACGGCGACTTCCCCATCGACGTCTTCCAGACCGGTTCCGGCACGTCCTCCAACATGAACACCAACGAGGTCCTCGCCGAACTTGCCACCCGCGCCCTGAAGGCCGCCGGCAGCGACAAGGTGGTCCACCCGAACGACCACGTCAACGCCTCGCAGTCCTCCAACGACGTGTTCCCCACCTCGGTCCACGTTGCAGCCACCTCGGCCCTGATCAACGACCTCATCCCGGCCCTCGGCTACCTCGCCGAATCGCTGGAGCGCAAGGCCGTGGAGTTCAAGGACGTCGTCAAGTCCGGCCGCACGCACCTCATGGACGCCACCCCGGTGACCCTGGGCCAGGAGTTCGGCGGCTACGCCGCACAGGTCCGCTACGGCATCGAACGCATCAACGCCTCGCTCCCCCGCGTGGCCGAAGTTCCCCTCGGCGGAACCGCTGTGGGCACCGGCATCAACACCCCGGCCGGTTTCCCGGAGCGCGTCATCGAACTGCTGGCAACCGACACCGGCCTGCCCCTGACCGAGGCCCGTGACCACTTCGAGGCCCAGGCCAACCGCGACGGCCTCATCGAAGCCTCCAGCCAGCTGCGCAACATCGCGATCTCCTTCATGAAGATCAACAACGACCTCCGCTGGATGGGTTCCGGCCCCAACACCGGCCTCGGCGAAATCGCCATCCCGGACCTGCAGCCGGGTTCCTCGATCATGCCGGGCAAGGTTAACCCGGTCATCTGCGAGGCGTCCATCATGGTCTGCGCCCAGGTCATCGGCAACGACACCGCCATCGCCTGGTCCGGCACCAACGGCGCCTTCGAACTGAACGTCGGCATCCCCGTGATGGCTGCCAACCTGCTCGAATCCGTCCGCCTGCTGGCCAACACCAGCCGCGTCATGGCCGACAAGATGATCGACGGCATCACCGCCAACGTCGAGCGCGCGCGCTTCCTGGCCGAGGCCTCGCCGTCCATCGTCACCCCGCTGAACAAGTACATCGGTTACGAGAACGCCGCCAAGATCGCCAAGACCGCGGTAGCCGAGGGCCTCACCGTCCGCCAGGCCACCGTGAAGCTTGGCTTCGTCGGCGAGGGCGAAGGCAAGGTCACCGAAGCCGATCTCGACAAGGCGCTGGACGTCACCACCATGACGGCTCCGGCCCACAAGGCATAAGTCCCCACCGCCTCCTGAAGTACGACGGCGGCCGCTCACCTTCATCGCGAAGGTGGGCGGCCGCTGGCGTTTAAGGCAGCCCCTGCCGGGTGGGATCCAACTGTCCGCTCGCGCAAAAATTGCACTAATTCTTGATTGGTGCAAAACTTTACTTTGTGAATAATAGTGCAATAAGCGACGGCGGGCTCCGCGAACGCAAGCGCGCGGCAACGCGTGCGGCGATCACCGCCGTCGCGCGCAAGCTGACCGCCGAACGCGGGCTCAACGGCTACACCGTCGAAGAAGTCTGCGAGCAGACGGACATTTCCCGCCGCACCTTCTTCAATTACTTCCCCACGAAGGAAGACGCCATCCTCGGCCACGTGGACGACGAAATTCCCGGCGACGTCATCGAGGGCTTCATCCGCGGCGGCGAGTCCTCCGCGCCCGGCGAAATCTCCCCCACGCTCTTCCAGGACCTCATCGCACTTTCGTTGAAGCTGTCCGAAAACATGGCCGCCTCCGAAGAGGAGACCCGGCAGCTGATCGGGGTCATCAAGAAGGAACCCCAGCTCATGCTGAGGATCATCGGTGCCACCGAGGAACGTGAGGCGGAGTTCGCCCGGGTCCTGGCCATCCGCGAAGGTGTGGAGCCCGGCCACCCGGTGGTCCAGATGGCCGTCGTCCTGTTAGGCAACATCGCCCGCAAGAGCAGCATGGCCTATTTCTCCGACGGCAACACCCGCACTTACCAGGAACTGTTGCTGATGAACGTCTCAGCCGCCCGCCAGCTCTTTTCCCTTCCCTTTGAAGAACCCGTACCCGCAGAAGGACGCCCATGAGCACCGCCGTCAGTCCCAAGGCAGCCGAGCCGCTGCTGCTGACCCAGAAACGCATCTGGATCATTTTTTCCGCCCTCATCGCCGGCATGCTGCTTTCCAGCCTTGACCAGACCATCGTCTCCACCGCCATGCCCACCATCGTGGGGAAGCTCGGCGGAGTGGAACACCAGGCCTGGATCACCACCGCCTACCTGCTGGCCACCACCATCGTCATGCCCATCTACGGCAAGTTCGGTGACGTGCTGGGCCGCCGCAACCTGTTCCTCGTGGCCATTGCCCTGTTCACCCTCGCTTCCGTCGGCTGCGCCTTCGCGACCGACTTCTGGGGCTTCGTGGTCTTCCGCGCCATTCAGGGCCTGGGCGGCGGCGGACTCATGATCCTCTCGCAGGCCATCATCGCGGACATCGTGCCGGCCAAGGACCGCGGCAAGTACATGGGCCCGCTGGGCGCCATCTTCGGCCTCTCCGCGGTCGCCGGACCGCTGCTGGGCGGCTACTTTGTGGACCACCTCACCTGGGAATGGGCTTTCTACATCAACATCCCCATCGGCGTTGCGGCCTTCACCATTGCCTGGTTCACCCTGACACTGCCGAACAAGAAAGCCGAAAAGCGGATCGACATCCTGGGCGTGCTGCTGCTCTCCGCCGCCACCACCTGCCTGATCTTCTTCACGGACTTCGGCGGCAAGAAGGACGAGGGCTGGGATTCGCCGCTGACCTGGGCCTTCGGCGCCGGGCTGGTACTCGCCGCTGCCGCCTTTGTGATGGTTGAACGCCGCGCCGAGGATCCCATCATCCCGCTGGGCCTGTTCAAGAACCGGATCTTCGTGAACTCGACGGCCATCGGCTTCACCCTTGGCCTGGGCATGTTCGCGGCCATCGCATTCGTCCCCACGTTCCTGCAGATGTCCTCCGGGACCTCCGCCGCGGAATCCGGCCTGCTGATGCTGCCCATGATGGCGGGCCTGATGGGCATGGCCATCTACTCCGGCATCCGGATCTCCAAGACCGGCAAGTACAAAATGTTCCCCATTCTGGGCGCCGCCCTCACCATGGGCGCCATGCTGTGGCTGACCACGCTCACAGCGGACACGCCCATCTGGGTCATCTGCGTCCAGCTGTTCGTCTTCGGCGCCGGGCTGGGCTCCATCATGCAGGTGATCGTCCTGGTGGTGCAGAACTCGGTGCCCGCCGAGCAGATCGGCACGGCCACCAGCACCAACAACTACTTCCGCGAGGTGGGTGCGTCCCTCGGCGTGGCCGTGTTCGGCTCCATCTTCACGTCCCGGCTGGCAGAATCCCTCACCAAGGCGTTCACCGGGGCAGGCGCCTCCGCCGACCAGGCAGCGCAGTCCACCCAGACGCTGGACCCGCAGGCCCTGAGCCAGCTCCCGGAACAGCTCCGGGACGCCATCGTGAACGCCTACGCTGATTCGCTGGCACCGGTGTTCTGGTACCTGCTGCCGTTCCTCGGGATTGCGCTGATCCTCGCGCTGACACTGAAGCAGATCCCGCTCTCCGACACCGCCGGAATGGTGGCCCGGGGCGAGGCTGTGGGTGGCGAGGAAGCAGAACGCCTCGAGGCCGAACGCCAGTCCGCCTCAGTCTAGGAAGCCGCCCTGAGGGGCTCCCGCAGCAGGGAGCCCCTCAGGGTTCGTAGTGGACGGCGTCCTCGGGCAGCAGCGCCCGCCGGATGCACTCGCGGTCACCGGGCCTGATGTCCGGAAGTTCCTCCAACGGAAACCAGCCGACGGCCAGGGACTCGTCGTCGTTCACGCGTGCTTCACCGGACACATGGCGGCAGCGGAACACAATATCCAGGAAGTCGCACACGTCGCCGTTGGGGAAGGTGACCGGACCCACGACGCCGACCGAGACCATGCGCTCCGTTTCGGCCACGACGGCCGTCTCCTCGAAGATCTCCCGCACGAGTCCGGGAGCAGGGTGCTCGCCCGGTTCCAGCATGCCCGAGATCAGCGCCCACCGTCCGTTGTCAGAGCGCTGGCCCAGCAGGACGTGGCCGTCGTCGTTGAAGACCACCCCGCGAACCGCAGGAATCCACAACGGATCATGGCCGATTTTTTCGCGAAGCTTGAGGACGAATTCAGGTGCTGGCATACCTTCAGCCTAGCGGCAGCACCGCTGGCGCAGCCCCTCAGGCCGCAGGCAGCAGCAGCATGGCCGCGGCAGTGCCTGCGAGCATGAACGGGCCGAAAGGGATGTCCGATTTGAGGGTTCCGCGGCGGGCAGCCAGCAGGCCCAGGCTCCAGAGCCCGCCCAGGAGGAAGGCGGCGAAGGTCCCGGCAAAAACATGTCCCCAGCCGAGGTAGCCAAGGTACAGGCCCAGCACGCCTGCGAGTTTTACGTCTCCGAATCCCATCCCGGGCGGATAAACCATCCGCAGGATGAAGTAGAACAGCCACAGCACGGCTCCTCCGGCAAGGATGCGTCCGCCCGGAAGCCCGAAAAGCGGGGCGGCGCCGTCGGGTACTGCCGCGGCGTCCGCACCGGCAGCGAGGACGGCGACAACCGCCGCCAACAGGAGCACGCCGCCTACGGCGTAGGACGGGAAGACAATCCTGTTCGGCAGCAGGTGGTGCCTGACGTCGATGACGGTCAGCCGCACCGCCATCACGCCGTAGTAGGCACAGGCCGCCAGGACCAGCCAGAACCCCAGCGGGGTGGATTCCCAAAGTTCGCCCAGTCGTTGGATCACCCTCGGATGCTACTGGATTTTCGCGTCCCGCCGCTGAGCCCGCGCGTAAACTGTGGATATGTCGACATGGGACGCGAGGCGCCAGGGGGAAGCCGGTCAGCAGTCCAGGCCGCCGGACATGGCCGCAAAGTTCCGGAACCTGTGCCGTTCCTCTCCCTGGAAGTGGCAGAGCCTCCGTTTCGAATATGTGGACCGCCCCGCGCCGGCCCCCGCAACCCCCCACACCGCAGATTCGGGCGCCGAAAACCCGGACCCGGAAAACACCGTGCGTGCTTGGCTGCGGCGGCCCGGCGCCCTCCGCCTTGAATCCGCAGCCGGCGCGGTGCTGCACAGCACCACGGGCATCAACGACTCCAAAGACGGCTTCTACGTCAGCTCCACCAGGAAGTCGTGGCTCCTGCCTCCGCAGCTGGTCACCCCCGTGTATGACGACGGCGGACTGGTCCGGCGCCGCCCGGAGGCCGCCTACGGCGAACCGTGCTTTGGAAACGGCCGCTTTGCCGCGGCCTTGGACCCGGTGGAACTCGCCGGCAATGCCCCCGTACCCATCGAATTCCCGAACACCAACGCCGTGGAGCTCGGCCCGATCACCGCCGTGGACCACCAGGGCCGCCCCGCCCTGGAAGCCGTCGTGACTCCCAATGCCGCATACCGGCCGGCGGACCCGTTGGCGCCGCTGTGCGGACCGGGACGGAACCTGATCCGGATCGATGTCGGCACCGGTGTCTGCGTGTTGAGCCGCTCGCTGGAGAACGAATCGGCGGCCCCTGGCCACTGGCTCAGGATCCTCGGCGTGGACGAGTACATGCTTGATGACCTGTTCCTCGCCGAATCCATGAACCTTACCGACGTCCGCCGCCACATCAGCTGGGATATCTCGCGGGGCGTGTGACTGGCTGCCCGCGGGTCCCCCGGCTAAGCTTCCCTGATGACTGAGCCCGCCACCTTCTGGCCCCCGTTCGCCCTCACCCTGGCCACGCCCCGACTGACCCTCCGGCCCATCCGTGATGAGGACATCCCGGCCGCGGTGCAGGCTGCGCTGAATGGCGTCCACGAACCCGGCCACAGCCCGTTCAGCCGGCCTTGGGCGGAGTCCCCCGCAGAGGAGCTGGGCCCCAACATGGCGCAATGGTACTGGCGCTGCCGGGGGAACATGTCGCCACAGGAGTGGACGCTCCTGCTCGGCATCTGGCACGACGGCGAGTTCATTGGCTGCCAGGACGTCGAGGCCAAGGATTTCGCGGCGCTGAAGACCGTCACCACCGGTTCCTGGCTCACGAAATCGGCACAGGGCAAGGGCTTTGGCAAGGAGATGCGGGCCGCGGTCGTCAGCTATGCCTTCGATCACCTGAAAGCGGACGTCGCGGAATCCGAAGCGGCCGCCTGGAACGAAAAATCCCTCGGCGTGTCCCGGTCCCTCGGCTACGAACTGAACGGCGTCACCCGGGCCTCCTGGGGCGGCAAGGTGGAGGACGTCCAGAAGGTCCGGGTTACCCCGGCCACCTTCAAACGCCCCGAATGGACCCTGAAGGTAGAAGGCCACGAACCCACGGCCCGGTTCCTGGGTATTCAGGGCTAGTGGGGCGACCGACGCACTAGCCCGGTCGCGGTCCTTCGCGTAGGAGCGCATCGCGGCGCATCGGACCCGAAGGTCGCCCAGCGACCGGTGCGGGTCCCTATGCGACGTGTCTAAGCGACGGCGAAGGGCCGTGGCCGGGCGGACCCGGCCACGGCGCAACCACCTGGGAGCCTAGATTTCCGCCCCTTCCAGCAGTTCCGTGACGAGTGCCGCGATCGGCGAGCGCTCCGAGCGGGTGAGGGTGATGTGCCCGAAGAGCGGGTGTCCCTTGAGGGTTTCGACGACGGCGGCAACTCCGTCGTGACGGCCCACCCGGAGGTTGTCGCGCTGGGCGACATCGTGGGTCAGGACGATCTTCGAGTTCTGGCCGATCCGGCTCATCACCGTCAGGAGGACGTTCTTTTCCAGGGACTGCGCCTCATCGACGATCACGAACGCATCGTGGAGCGAGCGGCCGCGGATATGGGTCAGCGGCATGACTTCGAGCATCCCGCGGTCCATGACTTCCTCGACGACCTCCTGGCTGACCAGGGCTCCGAGGGTGTCAAAGACGGCCTGCGCCCAGGGGTTCATTTTCTCCGCTTCGGATCCCGGCAGGTAGCCGAGCTCCTGCCCGCCCACCGCGTAGAGCGGCCGGAAGACGATCACCTTGCGGTGTTCGCGGCGTTCCAGCACGGCTTCGAGGCCAGCGCAGAGTGCCAGCGCCGACTTGCCGGTGCCGGCCCGGCCGCCGATCGACACGATGCCTACGGACGGATCCATCAGCATGTCGATGGCCAGCCGCTGCTCCGCGGAACGTCCGTGGAGTCCGAAGACGTCGCGGTCCCCCTTGACCAGCCGGACCTGCTTGTCCGCACCCACACGTCCCAGGGCTGAGCCCCGGTTTGAGAGCAGCACCAGTCCGGTGTTGACGGGCATCTCTGCCGCGGCCGGAATAAAGACGGGCTCGTGGCCATAGAGAGTGGAGACGTCCTCTTCGCTGGCCTCGACTTCCGCCACGCCGGTCCAGCCGGAGTCCTTCACGAGTTCGTTGCGGTACTCGTCGGCGAGGAGCCCCATGGCGGATGCCTTGACGCGCATCGGCAGGTCCTTGGACACCACCGTGACGTTCCGGCCTTCGTTGGCGAGGTTCTTGGCGACGGCGAGGATGCGGCTGTCGTTGTCCCCGCCACGGAATCCGGCAGGGAGCACCTCCGTGGAGATATGGTTCATTTCCACCATCAGCGTGCCGCCGTCTTCGCCCAGCGGGATGGGCCGGTCAAGTCCGCCGTGCTGGACCCGGAGGTCGTCGAGGAGCCGGAGGGCCTTGCGGGCGAAGTAGCCCAGTTCGGGGTCGTGCCTCTTGCCCTCAAGCTCCGTGATGACCACGATCGGCACAATGACTTCGTGCTCCGCGAACCGCAGCAGGGCGCGGGGGTCCGAGAGCAACACCGAGGTGTCGATGACAAAGCTCCACAAGGTGTCATCCGCCGCAGCACTGCTGCCGGATACAGCAAGACCGGCCGCAGCGTCATAGCTCGCTGCTCCGGTCTGTGAGGTGGCTCGCGCGGTGCGAGAGGTAGCTTTCTCTCCCTGGTCGGAAATGACGTCGGGCAGTTGTTCAGAAATAGCCACATCGACTCCAGCCCCGGGGCGCACGCCCGGATAATTTATAGGTGAGGCGGAGCGGCCACGAGGCCGGTTCCGGCCTCCCATACATCCGGTGCGAAAGTTCGCTCCATGTACTGGCCTCCCCGATTAGCGGGCAGTGTGCCTGCTAATGGATTCAACGTAATTCCCCGCCGCTTTGTTTCCCAAACTATTTCGCGGCGATTCTTGTTGCGATCACGTGAATTCCGCGTGAACCGGCCATGAGCGGGCGCCGTACCGGGCTGCCGGCCGCCAGGCTTCAGGAGCCGGCTTCAGGAGCCGAAGCGCCGCTGCCGGCCGGCGTAGTCGCGCAAGGCCCGGAGGAAGTCCACCTTGCGGAAGGCGGGCCAGAGCGCCTCGCAGAAGTAGAACTCGCTGTAGGCGCTCTGCCACATGAGGAAACCGGACAGCCGCTGCTCCCCCGACGTACGGATCACCAGGTCCGGGTCGGGCTGCCCGCGGGTATACAGGAAGCGCGAAATGTCATCGACCGTGAGGTCGTCCGCCAGCTTGCCGATGTCCTTGCCCCGGGCCACGGCATCGTGGAGGAGCTCCCGGACCGCGTCCACGATCTCACGGCGTCCGCCGTAGCCCACAGCCACGTTGACGTGGAGCTTTTCATGAGCCGGCGTGCGCGCCGTGAGATTGTTGAGCCGTTCGGCCAGGTAATCGGGAAGCAGCTCCGGAGCACCCATGGCGTGCACGGAGATGTCCTCGTCCTCGTCCAGCCGGTCCAGGGTGTTGGCGATGATGCCCATCAGCAGGTCCAGCTCCTCGCCGGAGCGGCTCATGTTGTCGGTGGAGAGCATGTACAGCGTGACCACTTTGACGCCGAGTTCCTGGCACCAGCCGAGGAACTCATGAATTTTGTCCGCGCCCGCCTGGTGCCCCTGGCTGGTGGGCGCGTTGAACTGTTTGGCCCACCGGCGGTTGCCGTCCACCATCACGCCGATGTGTTTGGGGATGCGGTCCTTGTCCAGCGAGCGCAGGAGCTTGCGCTCGTAGAAGCCATAGAGGATCCCGGGCAACTCCATCCGGAGACTCACCTGACTTCCTTGATGTACGACGGCAGTGCATTCCTAGGCTACCCGCCCGCAACAGCAGCGCGGTGCACGAGGGCTTTCCAATCCAGCAGACCCAATAGTTACTCACAAGTAACTTACTGGAACGTAGTTTATTCTTGAGCCATGGAAAGCAAAACTCCCCAACCGGATGCGGGAGCAGGCCGCGGCCGGAAATCGGGGCCGATGGACGAGGCTGCAGTCCGCATCGCGGAGCTCCTGACGATCAAGCCCAAATGGCGCGGCTGGATCCATACCGTCACTGCTCCGCTGGCCTTTGCCGCCGGGCTGGTCCTAATCCTGCTGGCCCCCACCACCGACCTGAAGATTGCTTCCGCCGTCTACGCAGTGACCGGTGTGCTGCTCTTCGGCATCAGCGCCGTGTACCACCGCGGGAACTGGTCACCGGGAGTCAAGATCGTCCTGAAGCGCCTCGACCACACCAACATCATGCTGGTCATCGCCGGCAGTTACACGCCGCTGGCATGGGCGCTGCTGGAACGGCCCAAGGCTGTGCTGCTGCTGTGGGTCATCTGGTCCGGCGCGATCCTGGGGGTGCTCTTCCGGCTGCTCTGGACCGATGCTCCGCGATGGCTCTACGTGCCCATCTACATCGCCCTGGGCTGCGGCTCCCTGTTCTACCTGCCGGACTTTTTCGCAGCCAGTATCGCCTCGGCAGTCCTGATCTGCGTTGGTGGCGCCCTGTACATCGCCGGAGCCGTCTTCTACGCCCTCAAGAAGCCGAACTTCAGCTACCAGCACTTTGGCTTCCATGAGCTGTTCCATGCTTTCACCGTGTTCGCTTTTGCCGCGCACTTCATCGCCATCGCCATCGCGGTGCTCGGCAGGCCTGCCTAGGGCCTGCCCGCGGAGATGAGGTCCGGAAGCTCCCTCATGTGCCGGAACACCGTGGTGCCCGGGCCCGCCAGCCGGGCCGCCGGCGTCACTCCCCCGCCAAAGGCGAAGACGTGCATTCCGGCGGCCCGGGCAGCCTGGACTCCGTAGAGGCTGTCCTCCACCACGGCGCATCCGGCCGGTTCCGCACCGAGCATCCGGGCAGCATGAAGGAACAGATCCGGGGCCGGCTTGCCCCGTTCAACCTCCGAGGCGCTGAAGATCCGTCCTTCAAACGCCGGCAGCAGCCCCGTCTGTCCGAGCGTCCGCTGCATCTTGGCGTGCGTGCCGCTGGAGGCGACGCAGTGCGGGAGCCGCAGCTGTGCCAGGGCGTCCTCGATGCCGTCAACGGCCGCCAGGTCCCGTTCGAAGGCCGTCCGGTACCAGTGCTGGTACTTCTGCTCCCAGTCAGCGTCCAGCCTGATGCCCAGGTGCCGCTCCGTCTCCGCCACGAAGTGTGCCTCGGACCTGCCCACGAAGCGCTCCACGATCTCCTCGAGGCCAAGCTCCCAGCCGAGATCCGCGAGGACGCGCTGGTCCACCCTGATGGCGATGGACTCGGAGTCCACCAGGACACCGTCACAATCGAAAATGACCAGGTCAAAGGGGCGCCGGCTCCCGGGAGCCCCGGACTCCGGGGGCGGCGAAGAAGTCATCGGGTCATCGTCGCCAGTCGCTCCAGCAGTTCGGCCACGGAACCCACCGGTCGTTCGCACACCATCCCGCGGCAGAGGAACGCCTGCGCTGAGCCGTCAGGCGCCGCTGTCCGGCCTTCCAGCAGCGGCACGGCGGGCGCGCCACTACTACCCGCGCCTCCAGCGCCCGCGCCACCAACAGCAGCCGGGATCCCGGCGTCGGACGCCAGCGCTACCACCAGCCCCGGACTGGGCGACAGCAGCAGCGCGTGGTGGAGTTCCGCACGAGCCGGACCGTCAGGCCCGACGACGGCGGCCTCCACTGGTCCGGCCAGCGCAGCCTGCGCCGTGGCCAGCAGCCAGCCTGCCGCCCGGGGCGCCCGGGTTGCCAGCGGGGGCAGCAGCGACAGGATATTGCCGGCCATGATCCGGTGGTCACTGGAACCGGACAGCGCTGCATAGCTCAGCAGGGCGCCTGCGAACGCTGCCGCACCGCTCGGCGTGGCGTTGTCGAAGGGCTCCAGGCCGGCGCGCTGCCCCTGCGCGTTGAACACCTGGGACGATTCACTGGCAGTGTCCACCAGGGTTCCGTCCGCGGCGAACCGCAGGCAGGCAGCCAACAGGATGTCCTGGGCCAGCAGGTACCACCGGGCATCTCCCGTGACGCCGTAGAGGGTCAGGAATCCGTCCACGCAGAAGGCATAGTCTTCGAGCAGGCCGCCGATCCCGCGGGCCTCTTCGGCGTGCGACACCCGCACCAGGGTGCCGTCCGTCCAGTGGATCCGTTCGAGGTAGGCGGCCGTTCGCGTTGCAGCAGCCGTGAAGTCGGGCCGGCCGAGGACTGCCCCCGCTTCAGCGAGCGCGGCGACGGCCAGGCCGTTCCAGCCGGCCACCACTTTGTCGTCCCTGGCGGGCTGGGGGCGGCCCGATCGGGCAGCCAGCAGCCGCGGCCGGGCACGGGCCCACACGAGGTGCTCCGCGCCGTCGAGCCTGCGGCCGGGATGCAGCGGCGAAGCTGCCTTCGTCACGGTGCCCTCGGGTGCGACGTTCATCAGCCGCGCCACAACGGGACCGTCGTCCGGTCCCAGGATCTCCAGCAGTTCCGCCGGGGTCCAGAGGTAGCTGGCGCCTTCGAGGTGTTGGCCGTCCACCACGGTGTCCGCATCCAGCGATGAAGCAAACGCCTCAGCCTGCCCTGAACCCCCTCCAGGGCCGTCTCCAGTACCGGCGAGGCCCAGCGACGCGATCATCCAGTCCGCGGTGCGCGCTGCGGCGTCCGCGGCCTCCTCCGCCGTGTACACCGCGTCGCCTCCGAGCCGGACCCAGTGAACGTAGGCACGCAACAGCTGGGCGTTGTCGTAGAGCATTTTTTCGAAGTGCGGCACGGACCAGTCGCGCGTCACGGAGTAGCGGGCAAAGCCGCCGTCCAGCTGGTCGAACAGGGCGGACCGGGACATCGCTGCCAGCGTCCGGCCCGCCATGTCCCTCGCGGCATCGGCGGTGTCGGACGCCACCGCGGCGTGCCGGACCAGGAATTCCAGCACGGGCGACGGCGGGAATTTCGGGGCGGTGCCGAATCCGCCGTCGTGCGTGTCTTCAGAGCGGGCCAGGACGCGGACCGCCTCGGAGAGCAGCCCGGCGTCCACAGGGTCCGGCGCTCCGGTCAGTTGGACGGCGGCGGCAAGCTGCGTTTCCGCCATTCCCCGGGCCAGCGTCTCGGCGTTCTGTTCGACGGCCTCGCGACGCTCCAGCCAGGCTTCGCGGACCGCCTCGAGGACCTGGCGGAAAGAAGGCCGGCCGGGCATGGGCCGGGGCGGGAAATACGTTCCGGCGTGGAACGCGCGTCCGTCCGGGGTCAGGAAGACGGACATCGGCCAGCCGCCTTCACCGCTGATTGCCTGGGTTGCGGCCATGTAGACGGCGTCCACGTCCGGGCGTTCTTCCCTGTCCACCTTGATGGCCACGAAGTTGGCGTTGAGGAAGTCCGCTGTTTCCTGGTCTTCGAAGGACTCATGGGCCATCACGTGGCACCAGTGGCACGCGGCGTAGCCGATGGACAGGAACACGGGAACGTCTCGTTGGGCGGCAAAGCCGAACGCTTCATCGCCGAAGGGCCGCCAGTGAACAGGATTGCCGGCGTGTTGCCTCAGGTAGGCGGAAGGTTCGCCGGCCAGCGCATTGGCGGCACCGGGCCGGGCGTCGCCGGCCGCGCCGTCAGCGTTGTCCGCGGCCTTCATCACCGTTGTGTTCCGTCCGGAGATCGGCGCCGTCCAGCGGCCCCCCGCGCGTGCCGGCAGCATCGCCCGTGCCGGCGGCGTCGCTTCGCGGTGCGTCCGTTCCAGGAGCCTCAGGCGTGTCCTGCTCTCCGGCGGCCAGTGCAGCCAGGCGCTCCTCCTCCACCTGGGCCCGGTAGCGGACCCGGCGGATGCGCCGCACCATGTCCACGATCAGCAGCGTGGTGGCCAGGACGAAGAACGCGGTCATGATGAAGCCCCACATGCCCGGCGTCACCTGGTCTTCGGAGAGGCCCGGGCGCAGGGACGGCGTGGGGCTGGGCGCCGGAGTTGTCGCGAGGGCGAGGAGCAAGTGATGCACGGTTAGACCTTCTGTGGAGCGTCTTGAGGGCCCTGACTTCTACAGGGCATAGAACATGGCGTGGTTCTATCTTAGTCCGGCGAAGAGATCCTTTTCCGGCAGCTCCACCGGCACCCGCGACTGGATCAGGCTGTAATCCTCCCAGGGCCACGCGCGGCGCTGCATGTCCGGGGATACGGCGAAAAAGAATCCCAGCGGATCAACCTGGGTGCGGTGGGCACGGAGCGCATCGTCCCGGGCTTCGAAATAGTCCCCGCAGTCAACCTGGGTGGTGGTGGGGTGCGTCGGTGCCGGTGGCGTGTGGCCTTCGGCATCAGCCTCGAGCCAGGCCGCCAGCCGCTCGGCATAGGGGGACTGCAGTCCCGCCTCTTCGAGCGCAAAGTGGAGGGCCCGGAACCGGTCCGGGCTGAAGGCACGGTCGTAGTACAGCTTGCTGGCTGACCACGGTTCGCCGATACCCTGGTACCGTTCCGGATCGCCGGCTGCTTCGAAGGCCTCGACAGCCACGCGGTGGGCCATGATGTGGTCCGGATGCGGATAGCCGCCGTTTTCGTCGTAGCTCAGGATCACGTGCGGCTTGAAGTCGCGCACCAGCCTGACCAGCGGGGCCGCCGCGACGTCCAGCGGCTGGAGGGCGAAGCAGCCGGGCGGAAGCGGCGGAAGCGGGTCGCCTTCCGGGAGCCCTGAGTCCACAAAGCCGAGCCAGCGCTGGCGGACTCCCAGCACGCGGGCGGCATTGTCCATTTCGAGGCGGCGGGCGCCTGCCATGTCGCGTTTGGGGTGCGGCTCGTGCTCCATGGCCGGGTTCTGGATGTCGCCCCGGGATCCGTCGGTGCAGGTGGCCACCATGACCTCAACACCGGCCGCTGCGTACATGGCCATGGTGGCTGCGCCCTTGCTCGATTCGTCGTCAGGGTGAGCGTGGACGGCCAGCAGGCGGAGCGGCTTGGACTGGCTTGCGGACGCTGTCATCTGAAACGGCTCACTTTCTTCGAATTTGGGCTTGCGGGTTATGGCTGAGGGACGCGGAAATATCCCGTTCGGATCCACACTAAACTGGAACGGTGACTTCCGAGGATCGGCCGGCCATTTCGACGCCGGCAACTACCACCCTAGCCAATCGTTACGGGGGCCAAAAGCGTGCCCTGTCCCGCAAGGCCAAGCGCAACATCGGAATCGCTGCTCTTGCTGCCGGCATTGGCTTCATGGCGTGGATCTCCACTTCCCTGAACACGGAAACCGTGTCATTCAAGGACATCGGCTACAGCACGACGGACGCCACCCAGGCGGAGATCGATTTCCAGGTCACCAAGGATCCCGGAACCAGTGCCAAATGCGCCGTCAAGGCGCTGGACGCAAAATTTGCCGTGGTCGGCTGGAAAGTGGTCGACATCGGGCCGAACCCGGCCGAAGCCACCCCCGACGGCGGACGAACGACGGTCCACCGTGCCGTGGTGCGCACGGAGTCGCTGTCTGTTTCCGGCGTTGTGGACAGCTGCTGGATTCCCGGCTCGGAGAAGTAGCCGCCCGCGGCCCCAGGCACACTCCCGGCCGGGTCGTGTGACCCACGCCGCAGGCGTTCTTTGGTTTGTCCACCGCATTGACTACAATGGATCAAATACCTTTACCCCGCTGAGCTGGTTACTGAGTCCCACAAGTGGCCACCGTGGCGGGGTCTTTACTTGTTTGACCGCAAACTTGTTTGACCACGAAAAAGGAGAAGTCCGTGTCTACCACCAACAGCGCAACTGCAGCTTGGCTTACCCAGGAAGCTTTTGACCGCCTGAAGGCAGAGCTGGACCACCTCTCCGGCGCCGGCCGGGCGGAAATCGTCCAGAAGATCGAAGCTGCACGCCAGGAAGGCGACCTCAAGGAAAACGGCGGATACCACGCCGCCAAAGAGGAGCAGGGCAAGATCGAGGCCCGCATCCGCCAGCTCACCGTTTTGCTCCGTGACGCCCACGTGGGCGAGTCCCCGGCGGACGACGGAATCGTCGAGCCCGGCATGATCGTCGTCGCCCGGATCGCCGGCGACGAGGAGACGTTCCTGCTCGGCTCCCGCGAGATCGCGGGCGACTCGGACCTCGACGTCTTCAGCGAAAAGTCACCCCTGGGCTCCGCCATTGTGGGCCACAAGGAGGGCGACAAGCTCAGCTACACCGCCCCGAACGGCAAGGACATCACGGTGGAGATCCTCTCCGCCAAGCCGTACGCAGGCTAGGAGCCGCAGCTCCCCAACCACGGCAAAGCCTTAACGCACGACGCCGGCCCTCCCCTCCGCGGGGATGGCCGGCGTCGTGCGTTAACGCTGAGTTCTATGTGCTTTGGTTCTCCGCCACCAGGCGTCCCCGCGTCAGCCGGCGGGGTTTCAGCAGCACAGCGGCGGCAACACCGCCCAGCGCGCCGCCCAGGTGGGCCTGCCAGGAAACGAATCCTGCCACGCCCGGAAGGACCCCGAACAGGATGCCGCCGTAGCTGAGGAACAAAAGCACTGACAGGGCGATCTGCCACCAGCTGCGGTTGAAGAAGCCGCGGACCAGGAGGAAGGCAAACAGGCCAAACACCAGGCCTGAAGCACCCACCGTGATCCCCCAGCCGCCAATCAGCCACACCATCATGCCCGAACCGAGCCAGCTGAACGCCACCGCGGTGACGAAGACCCTGAGTCCGGACATAAAGACGAGGAAGCCGAAGATGATGAGCGGCAGCGCGTTGGAGACCACGTGGCCGAGGTTGGCGTGGAACAGCGGAAAGGTAAGGATGTCCAGGAGTCCGTCGGCGCTGCGCGGGCGGAGGCCGAACGTCCTGTTCAGTGCATGGAACGTGGCAGCGTTGACGAACTCGATCGCAAACAGGAGCACGACGAACAGCCCCGTGACCAGCAGCCCGCCCTGCGCACGTGCGGCAGGGCTGTGCCTTGCAGTCTGCGGCCGTCCCCCCTGTGCGTCCAGCATCATGGCCCCTAGTGGACCACGATCGGCTGGAAACCCTCGGCACGGAGCGCACCCAGGACCTGCTCGCAGTGCTCATGCCCCTTGGTTTCCAGGTTCACGGTGATCGAGACGTCTCCCATGGAGATCGAACCGCCGACCCGGGTGTGGTCCAGGCCCGTGACGTTGGCGTCGTTCTCGGCGATGATCCGGGCGATGGTGGCCAGCGAACCCGGGCGGTCGTCCAGCATCATCCGGACGGTCATGTAGCGGCCGGCGGCGGAAAGACCGCGCTGGATCACCTTGAGCATCAGCATGGGGTCGATGTTGCCGCCGGAGAGGATCACGGCAGTGGTGCCGGGGTTTTCGATCTTGCCGTCCATCAGGGCGGCAACGCCCACGGCGCCGGCCGGCTCCACCACCATCTTGGCGCGTTCCAGCAGGAAGATCAGCGCCCGGGCGAGGGAATCCTCGCTGACCGTCACGACGTCGTCCACGAGCTCCCGGATGATACTGAACGGCAGCTGTCCCGGACGGCCCACGGCAATGCCGTCCGCCATGGTGGAGACCTTTTTCAACGGCACCAGGGCATCGGCGGCGAGAGACGGCGGGTAGGCAGCGGCGTTTTCGGCCTGGACGCCGATGATCCGGATGTCCCGGCCCAGCTCCCGGGCCCTCGCCTTCACGGCCACGGCCACGCCGGCGAGCAACCCTCCGCCGCCCACGCCCATCAGGATGGTGTCCACGTTGGGGATCTGTTCCAGGATTTCCAGCCCCACCGTGCCCTGTCCGGCCACCACGTCCACATTGTCGAAGGGGTGGACAAACACGGCGCCGGTCTCATCGGCGTAGCGCTGGGCCTCGGCGAGTGCTTCGTCCACGTTGTGCCCGTGCAGGACCACTTCGGCGCCGTGGCTGCGGGTGGCTGCCAGCTTGGGAAGTGCCACGCCCAGCGGCATGTAGATGCGCGCCTTGATGCCCAGGCTCTTTGCTGCGACCGCCACGCCCTGGGCGTGGTTCCCTGCCGAAGCAGCCACCACGCCGCGTTTCTTCTCTTCGGCGGACAGCTTGGCCATGCGGACGTAGGCGCCGCGGACCTTGAAGGAGCCGGCACGCTGGAGGTTTTCGCACTTGAAGAAGACCTCGCCGCCCACCATGCTGCCCAATGCCCGGGACGTTTCCACCGGGGTCTTCGTAATAATCCCCTCAAGCAGCTTCTGCGCCTCCAGGACATTGTCCAACGTGACGGGCAGGCTATTGAGGGTTTTCACGAACTAGTCTCCTTTGGGAAATTCGGCTGGGGCGTCCGGGCCGGAATGTCCGGCGGGAGTTCCCGTTGACTGTGCGGCGCCCTTGCCGCGGCCCGGATTCGCACCGGGAAGGTAGACATCCTTGAAGGTGTTGTCTTCGCTGGTTCCGGAGTCCCCGGTTACACCCGGGCCATCCGCCACCAGCACACCTTCATGTTCCCACGTTCTGGCAGCAATATATCGAATCGCCGAGTTTGCTACGGCAAGGATGGGCACCGAGAAGAGCGCGCCGGGGATGCCGGCAAGGTAGGAACCGGCCGCCACGGACAGGATCACGGCCACCGGGTGCAGGGCCACCGCCTTGCCCATCACCAGCGGCTGCAGGATGTGGCTTTCCAGCTGCTGGACCAGCAACACGATTCCCAGCATGATCAGCGCGTTGACCCAGCCGTTGGCCACCAGGGCAAGGAGCACGGCTACGGCGCCGGTCACCAGGGCGCCAACAATGGGAATGAAGGAACCCATAAAGACCAGGACACCCAGCGGAAGCGCCAGCGGAACACCGATGATGGCGGCGCCCACGCCAATTCCCACAGCGTCCACAAAAGCCACGAACATCTGGATGCGGGCGTAGCTGACCATGGACGCCCAGCCCTTCCGGCCTGCACCGAACGTGGCGGCGCGGGCTTTCCTCGGAAGCAGCCGGACCAGGAAGGCCCAGATCCGGTCACCCTCGAGGAGGAAGAAAATCAGGACAAACAACGCAAGGATGAGTCCCGCGGCAAAATGGCCTGCGGTGCTTCCGAAGGAGAGGGCACCGCTCAGGATGCTGCTGCTGTTGTTCTGCAGCGCATCCGTGGCTTCCTTCAGATACTGGTCGATCTGGGCCGCCGTCAGGTGAAGCGGCCCGTCCGCCAGCCAGCCCTGGATCTGCTGGATTCCGGTCAGAGCCTCGCTCCATAGTTCGCTGAAGCCGTTGACCAGCTGCCGGCCCACGAGCGCAAGGGAACCGCCGATCAGGCCGATGAAGCCCAGCACGGTGAGGGCCACCGCACCGCCGTTGGGCACTCGCCGGGCCTTGAGCCAGCGTGTAATGGGACTCAGCAGGCCGGCCAGCAAGGCGGCCACCATCACGGGGATGATCAGGAAGCTGATCTTGCTCAGCAGCCAGATCAGCGCCGCAACAACAAGCAGGATCAACCCCAGCCGCCAGGCCCAGGAGGCGGCGATCCGCACACCGTAGGGAATGTCCTGGTCCAGTTCGCGGTCAGTGACCACTCGCAACGGGGCCGCGGTGGCGGCGGGACCGGTCGCGGCGTCGGTGCTACTGGTCGGTGCGGCGTCCTCAGCTGGCGTCATAGCCTAATACTTCCCCAGCAGCGCTCCGATGGGAAACTGCTGAGGGCTACAGCGCGGCGCTGATGCCCCAGGTCATGGTGAACTGCTCCCCTGCCGGCAGCCAGCGCAGGCCGTCACCGCTGTTGAACGCATTGGCCGGGCCGGTCATGGGTTCGATGGCAACGGCTTTTGCCCTCCCGGGGAACTGGTCCGTGACGAAGACGTGGACGTAGGCGCAGCTCTCGTCCTGCCAGAGGCTCACGCTGCGGCCGTCGGATGCCTGCAGCGTTTGGCGGGCCACGCCGCCGTCGAACTCCAGGTCTGTGTAGGCGACGTCGATATCCAGTTCGGCCACAGTTAGTCCGCCCCGCAAATCCGTGTCACCGCTGACCGGCTCCGAGCTGCGGGGTATGAGCCTGTCATCCGCCACGAGCCGGCGCCCGGCGCCCACCGTCAGGACCAGGTCCCCGGCAGGGACATCCCCCAGCCTGAGGTAGGGGTGGGATCCCAGGACGAAGGGTGCGGATGCCTGGGAATCGTTGAGCAGGGTCTGGCGGACAACAAGCCCAAGGTCCTCGGCCAGGGCGTATTGGACGCGGTGCCGCACCAGGAACGGGTAGCCGTGCTGCGGGAAGATCGGCGCCTCCAGGGTCACCGAAAACTCGGATTCATCCACCAGTTCGTAGGAGGCGTTCCGGAGCAGGCCGTGGCTGGCGTTGTTGCGCGAAACCTCGGTGATGTCCAGCTGCTGCTTCTTGCCGTCCAGGTACCAGACGCCGTCCTCGACCCGGTTGGCCCAGGGAGCCAGCGTGATTCCGGTGGCTCCCGGCGGGATGTCCCCGTCCCCGTACGTTTCCGTCAGCTGGACGCCGTCGCGGGAATACAGCCGCAGGCCAGCGGCCAGCTCGGTGACAACGGCCAGGGCATCGCCGCGGCGGAGCTCGTACTGCCGGCCGGAGGCGTAGCGGCGCGGCGCGCCCTCGCCAGCGCCGGAGGCAGAGGTGGTGTCGGAGGCAGAGGTGGTGCCGGCGGCAGAGGTGGTGCCGGCGGCTGCGGTGCCGCCCTGGCCGGAATGAGGTGCGCTCGGAGTCATGCGCACAACCGTACCTGTTCGGCCGCGCCGCCTCACCTGCCCTGGGGCATCCCCACCCGCCCTTGTTATCTTTTGTTCGAAACTATTTCTTTTTGATCGTTTTGTGGGAGAATTGAAGTGCCTGCTGCCACGCCTTACCCACGGCGGGGCTCCGATGGCCGCCCGCTCGTAAAGGATTAGACGCATGACACACATCTCCAGCACCAACCTTGCCGACGGCCGGGAGCTGCTCTACTTCGACGACGCCACGGCGGATGCTGCCTCGGCTGACGATGCCGCGTTGGATAGTGCTTCGGCAGGAAAGAACACGCGCCGGCCGGAGGAACACCCCGACCTCCGCGAACTGCCGGCAAGGAGCGAGCCGGGCGAAGTCAGGTTTGACGCCCTCACCGGAGAATGGGTTGCGGTGGCTGCGCACCGCCAGGGCCGCACCCACCTTCCCCCGGCGGACCAGTGCCCCATCTGCCCCACCACGTCCGGCAACCCTTCCGAGATCCCGGCGCCCGATTACGACGTCGTGGTGTTCGAGAACCGTTTCCCGTCTCTCGGGCCCGCGCTCGGACCGGTTCCCGGCAACGCCGGCTGGGGAACCACCGGCACGGCATTCGGCCGCTGCGAAGTGGTGTCCTTCACCCCCGAGCACACCGGGTCGTTCAGCGGGCTCAGCGAAGTCCGGGCCCGCACCGTCGTCGAGGCCTGGGCGCACCGCACGGGCGCATTGAACGAGCTGCCCGGCATCAAGCAGGTCTTCCCGTTCGAGAACCGCGGCGCGGACATCGGCGTGACGCTCCACCACCCGCACGGGCAGATCTACGCATACCCGTACGTCACGCCCCGCGCAGCCGTGATGGGGGCGGCAGCCCGGAAGTTCTTCGACGACGCCGACGGCCGGCAGACGCTGACCGGCTCACTGCTGCGGTCCGAACGCGAAGACGGCAGCCGTATGGTCCTGGAAGGCGAGAACTTCAGCGCCTACGTTCCGTTCGCAGCGCGCTGGCCGTTGGAGGTCCACCTGGTCCCCCACCGCCAGGTGCCGGACCTCGCGGCGCTCAGCGGCGAAGAGAAGGACGAACTGGCGCACGTGTACCTGGACCTGCTCAAGCGGTTCGATGCGCTGTATCCGACGCCCACCCCCTACATCTCGGCCTGGCACCAGGCACCGCTCGATGACGTGCTGCGGCCGGCAGGCTACCTCCATCTCCAGCTGACGTCCCCGCGGAGGGCTGCGGATAAGCTCAAGTACCTGGCCGGTTCCGAAGCGGCCATGGGTGCTTTCATTAACGACACCACCCCGGAACTCGTGGCGGAGCGGCTGCGCACCGTCACAGTTCCCGCATCAGCCCTCAAGCCACTCCCGGAAGGCGCACACGCATGACCGCCCCACTCAGCAACGGCGACCTGAGCAGCAACGACCTCGAAGCACGGTTCCGGGATGCCTTCGGCACCGACCCGGACGGCATCTGGCAGGCACCCGGGCGCGTCAACCTGATCGGCGAGCACACCGACTACAACGACGGCTTCGTGCTCCCCTTCGCCATCGACCGGACGGCACGGGTGGCTGTCCGGGTCCGCCCGGACTCGACACTCAGGCTGCTGTCCACCTACGGCGACCAGGGCATGACGACGGCGGACACCTCATCCCTGGCGGGCCCGCAGGCCAAGGGCTGGACCAAGTACCCCCTCGGCGTCATCTGGGCGCTCCAGGAGCGCGGCATCAACGTGCCCGGCCTGGACCTGCTGCTGGACTCCAACGTTCCCCTCGGCGCAGGGCTCTCCTCGTCCCACGCCATTGAGTGCGCCGTCATCTCAGCCCTCAACGAGCTGACCGGCGCCGGGCTGAAGGCAGAGGAAATGGTGCTGGCCACCCAGCGTGCCGAGAACGACTTCGTGGGAGCCCCCACGGGCATCATGGACCAGTCCGCCTCACTGCGCGGCGCCAAGGGCCACGCCGTCTTCCTCGACTGCCGGGACCAGAGCGTCCGCCTCGTCCCGTTCGAGACCGAACCGGCCGGCCTTGTCCTGCTGGTGATCGACACCAAGGTTTCCCATTCACACGCCGACGGCGGCTATGCGTCGCGCCGGGATTCGTGCGAGCTCGGAGCTGAAGTGCTCGGCGTCAAGGCCCTCCGCGATGTTGGCGTCGAGGATTTGGACGAAGCCAGCGGCCTCCTGGATGAGGTCACGTTCCGCCGGGTCCGCCACGTGGTCACTGAAAACGACCGGGTCCTGCAGACCGTGGAACTCCTCGGTTCGGCCGGACCGGGCGCCATCGGTCCCCTCCTCGATGCCAGCCACCGTTCGATGCGGGACGACTTCGAGATTTCCTGCCCGGAACTGGACCTGGCGGTCGACACCTCCCGCGCCAGCGGCGCGATCGGGGCACGCATGACGGGCGGCGGTTTTGGCGGAGCGGCGATTGCCCTGACGCCGGTGGCCGCGGAGCAGCAGGTGCGCACCGCCGTCGAGCAGGCCTTTTCCCGCGCCGGGTACCGGAAGCCGGAGATCTTCACCGTTACCCCGGCGGCCGGGGCGATGCGGCTGGTGTAGCCCGGGCGTAGGCTGGGCGCATGTCAGAAGCAGTCATTGTTTCCACTGCCCGCAGCCCCATCGGACGCGCCTTCAAGGGGTCGTTGAAGGATGAACGGCCGGATGACCTTGCCGCCGCGATGGTGACGGCGGCCCTGGACAAGATCCCGTCCTTCGACCCCCGTGGAGAGACCGGCGCCGGCCTGGACGATCTCTATCTTGGCTGCGCCGAACCCAGCGGCGAAGCGGGTTCCAACATGGCCAGGGTGGTCACCATCCTGGCCGGACTGGACAACGTCCCAGGTGCAACCATCAACAGGTTCTGCGCCTCCAGCCTGCAGACCATCCGCATGGCGTTCCACGCCATCAAGGCGGGCGAGGGGGACGCTTTTGTGGCGGCCGGCGTCGAAGCTGTCTCCCGGTACCCCCACTGGACCGGGGCCGGGGAAACTGATGCGGGCACGCACAATCCGCTCTTCGACGCAGCCCGCCGCCGGACAGAGGCGCGGGCCGCGTCCAACACGCCTTGGACGGACCCGCGGCTCGGCGGCCGGATGCCCGACATCTACATTGCGATGGGACAGACCGCCGAGAACGTGGCCACCACCTACGGCATCAGCCGGGCCGAGCAGGATGAATGGGCGGTCCTCAGCCAGAACCGGGCAGAGGCGGCCATGGCCTCGGGATTCTATTCGCGCGAAATCACGCCGTACACGCGCCGCGACGGCACGGTGGTGGACCGGGACGACTCGCCGCGCGCCGGAGTCACGCTGGAAGGAGTGGCCGCGCTGCAGCCTGTCTTCCGCAGCGGGGGGACGGTAACCGCCGGGAACGCGTGCCCGCTGAACGACGGCGCCGCCGCGGTGGTGGTGATGAGCCATGACCGCGCCCGGGAACTCGGGCTGGAGCCGCTGGCTCGGATTGTGTCCACGGGCGTCAGCGCGCTCTCCCCCGAACTCATGGGCATGGGGCCGGTGGAGGCAACCCGCCGGGCGTTGGCGAGGGCAGGCCTGGGCATCGGCGACATCGACCTTGTGGAACTCAACGAGGCGTTCGCCGTGCAGGTGGTGGCCAGCGCCCGCGAACTCGGCATCGACTACGGGCGGCTCAACGTCCACGGCGGGGCGATCGCCCTGGGGCATCCGTTCGGCATGACCGGCGCGCGCATGACCACAACGCTCCTCAACGGTCTCCGGGAGCGCGATGCAACGCTCGGTCTCGCCACCCTGTGCGTCGGCGGCGGCCAGGGCATGGCGGTTGTTTACGAGCGGCTCAGCTAAGCAGGACCGTTAACTGGAATGAGCCCCGCCGTGTGGCGGGGCTCATTCCAGTTACTGCACGAATCAATGCACGACGGCTGAAGGCACGACGGCGCGTGCCCGGCTAGCGCCCTAGTCGTCGCCGCGGAGGATCGCCAGAAGGCGGATGATCTCCACGTAGAGCCAGACCAGGGTCACGGTCAGGCCGAAGGCGGCGGTCCAGGAGAACCGCTCGGGTGCGCCGTTGCGGACGCCTTCTTCGATGCTGGTGAAGTCCATCACCAGGGAGAACGCAGCCAGGCCGATGGCCAGGACGCCGATAACGACGCCAATGATTCCGCTGCGCAGGCCGAACGGTTCCGTCGTCAGGCCGGTCACCATCATCACGAGGTTCACCACGGAGAACAGGGCGTACCCGACCAGGGCGATCATAAAGAACTTCATGGCCTTGGGCGTTGCGCGGACCTTGCCGCTCTTGAACAGCAGCAGGGTCACCGCGAACACGGACAGCGTGCCGATGACGGCCTGCAGGCCCACGCCCGGGTACATGGTGTCCAGCACGCGGGTCAGGCCGCCAAGGAAGAGTCCTTCCAGCCCGGCGTACGCCAGGATCAGAGCCGGCGAAGGCTGCTTCTTGAACGTGTTGACCATGGCCAGCACAAAGCCGCCCAGTGCGCCGACGATCATCAGCAGCGAGGCCAGCGACATGCCCACGAAGAGCGTCACCGCCGCGCCGGCAACCAGCACACCGAGGCAGGCGGCGGTCTTGATGATGACGTCGTCGAACGTCATCCGTCCGGTTTCAGCCGGACCGGCTGCCGGCTGGTTGTACATCTGCTGCAGCTGGTCATGGGTCATGTTCTGCTGCTGGGCCATCCAGCCGCCCTGCGCATCCATGACCTGGCCGGGGGCGCGTCCCGGAGCCTGGCCGTACGGGTTCTGCCCGTACGGGGCCTGGCCGTAGGGGTTCTGGCCGTACTGAGCCTGCGGAACAGGCGGTGCCTGGGTGGCTCCACGGAAATTCTTTCCGTTGAAGATCGGGTTTCCGCCAAGTGCCATTGCGGGTGTCCTCCAAATAAAGGGGGTGGGTGGTGATCCTTATAGTTCAAGGTATCAATTCCCACGCCCAAGAGGCAGGGATAGTTCCCCCGTCCCGCCAGCCGAAACGCAACCGTGACATGCGCTACTCCAGGCTGTGACGGATCCCACGGGCACGAAGTCGAAGTGACTGTTTAGGAATACTCAGAATCAACAAAAGTTTTCTTTAGCAGAACTGTATTGATTCGAAGGTTTGGCTTCACGGTCGTTATCCGATCGCTATCTTAGGCGCCCCTGCACGAGGCTCCATTGATGCCCGCTGGCTGTAACATAAGCCCAAGCAGGGTGACTGACATCACAAGGTATTCGGTTTAACTACCGCATATTTGGCGCCACGACTACGTCCCCCGCACCGTTCGCAGTGGTTGTAAAGGCGCAACCCAGTCCACCCCCATGTGGAGGTTTTCATTTTGAGAAGCACACCGAGAGGCCTGTCGCACAGACGGCGCGGCGGATTGCTGAAGACGATGGGGGCTGTATTTGCCGCCGTCGTGGCAATTCTCCTCGTCGTTGCCCCGGCATCGCAGGCCACCACACCCTCACCGACACCATCCCCGTCGAACCAGCAGTTCCAGAACAGCATCAGCGGCTTCCTTCGGGACGATGCACGTGCACCTATCGCTGACGTGACGATCACCGCCAAGAGCGGCGATTTCACCGGGACCGCAAAATCAGGCGCCAACGGCTCGTGGACCATCGGAGTTCCGGTCCAGGGCACCTACGAAGTGGAACTCGACGAATCCACCCTCCCCGAAGGCATCAAGCTCGCCGACGGCCAGGAAAATCCACGAAAAGTCACGTTCAGCCAGACGTCCAACCTGTCAGTGATCTTCGCCTTCGGAAAAGGCATCGTGGTCCAGCAACAGGACTTCGGCCAGAACCTGCTCAACCGGCTCGTAGCAGGGCTTAGCTTCGGCCTGCTGCTGGCACTGGCCTCGGTCGGACTCTCGCTGATCTTCGGAACCACCGGCCTTACCAACTTTGCCCATGGCGAAATGGTGACGTTCGGGGCCGTGCTGGTCTTCGCCTTCAATGCCATGAGCCTGCCGTTCTGGCTGGCTGTGGTCCTTGCCCTGCTGGGCGGCGGCCTGTTCGGCTACGTCCAGGATGCCGGGCTGTGGAAGCCGCTGCGCCGCCGCGGGACCGGCCTGGTCCCCATGATGATCGTCAGCATCGGCCTCGCGCTGGCAGTCCGCTACGTCATTCAGTTCTACTTCGGCGGATCCACCCAGCAGCTGCCGTACGCCCAGAGCTCCGAAATCCAGATCGGGCCGGTGTCCATCTCGCCCAACAACCTGTGGTCCCTGGTCATCAGTGCCGTCGTGATCGCGCTGATCGGCTTCATCCTGCTCAAGACCCGCCTGGGCAAGGCCACCCGTGCAGTAGCCGACAACCCCGCCCTCGCGGCAGCGTCCGGCATCGACGTGGACAACGTGATCCGGATTGTCTGGGTGGCCGGCGGCATGCTCGCCTCCCTCGGCGGCATCCTCTGGGCCTACTACCGGCCCGGCGTCACGTTCGACATGGGCTCACAGATCCTGCTGCTTATCTTCGCGGGTGTGACCCTGGGCGGCCTCGGCACCGTTTTCGGTGCACTGATCGGATCCATCATCGTCGGCATCTTCGTGGAGCTGACCACCGTGTTCGGCCTAGCCGCCGACCTCAAATATGTGGGAGCACTGTTCATCATGATTGTTGTCCTCTTGTTCCGGCCGCAGGGCATCCTTGGCCGTCGCGAGCGCGTGGGTTAGGAGACAGCCATGGACTTGGGATTCATATTTTCCAGCGCTGCCGGTGAACTGTTCAGCCCGACGACGGCGGCGTACGCGCTTGCCGCCCTCGGCCTCGCCGTTCACTTCGGCTACTCGGGCCTGCTGAACTTCGGGCAGGCCGGCTTCATGGCCGTCGGCGCCTACGGCTTCGCCATCTCCACCCTGACGTTCGGCGTGCCGTTCTTCGTCGGCCTGCTGATCGCCGTGATCTGCTCGGCGATCTTCGCCCTGCTCCTGGGTATTCCGACCCTGCGCCTGCGTGCCGACTACCTTGCCATCGTGACCATCGCGGCGGCGGAAATCGTCCGCTACATCGTCACCACCAACCAGCTGACGTCCGTCACGGGATCGGCCAACGGCCTCGCCGCCTTCGAAGGCGGGTTCTATGCCATGAACCCGTTCCCGGAAGGTTCCTATTTCGGTATGAACAACAGGGACTTCTTTATCCGCGTTGTGGGCTGGGGGCTTGTGATCATCTGCTGCACCCTGGTGTGGCTCCTGATGCGGAGCCCGTGGGGACGCGTCCTCAAGGGCATCCGCGAAGACGAGAACGCCGTCCGCTCGCTGGGTAAGAACGTCTACGCCTACAAGATGCAGGCCCTGGTCATCGGCGGCGTGCTCGGCGCCCTCGCCGGCATGATCTTCACCCTTCCCCGCGGCGCAGTCCAGCCGGCCAACTACGGCACTGAACTGACGTTCTTCCTGTACACGTGCCTGCTGCTGGGCGGCCTCGGAACGGTACTCGGCCCCGTGGTCGGCGCCATGATCTTCTGGGTGGTGCTTTCGCTCACCCAGGGCATTCTCTACGGCCTGATTGAATCCGGCGCCGTGACATGGCTGAACACGGTCCAGGCCGGGCAGCTGCGGTACATCCTGGTGGGTGTGGCCCTGATGCTGCTAATGATCTTCCGGCCCCAGGGCGTCTTCGGCAACAAGAAGGAGTTGGCGTTCGCATGAGTGAGCAACGCAATGTGCCAACAGCAAACGGCACGGGAAGCACCGGAAACACCGGGACCACCGGGACCACCGACAAGATTGACTACATGACGGACACCCGTCCGATCGCGGCCGGCGAGACAGCCCCCGGCTGCAAGAAGCGGGACCCGATCGTCGTCGCAGAAAACGTCACCCGCAGCTTTGGCGGCATCAACGCCGTCGACGTTGAATACCTGGAGATCCCCCGGCACAAGATCACGGCGCTGATCGGGCCCAACGGTGCCGGCAAGACCACCCTGTTCAACCTGCTGACCGGCTTTGACACGCCGAACTCCGGCAAGTGGCAGTTCGAAGGCAACAGCCTCGCGGGTGTCTCCCCCTACAAGGTGGCCCGGATGGGCATGGTCCGCACGTTCCAGCTGACCAAGGTGATGGGCAAGCTGACCGTCATGGAGAACATGCGGCTGGGCGGTTCGGAACAGCCCGGTGAACGGCTCTCCAAGGCGCTGTTCAAGGGCATGTGGGGCGGACGGGAAAAGGAGATCACGGCCCAGGCCAACGTCCTGCTGGAGAAGTTCAAACTGGACGCGAAGAAGGACGACTACGCGGCATCGTTGTCCGGCGGCCAGCGCAAGCTGCTCGAGATGGCGCGGTCGCTCATGGTCAGGCCCAAGCTTGTGATGCTGGACGAGCCCATGGCCGGCGTCAACCCGGCGCTGACCCAGTCCCTCCTGGACCACATCAAGAACCTCAAGGCCGAAGGCATGACCGTGCTCTTCGTCGAGCACGACATGAACATGGTGCGCCACATTGCCGACTGGGTTGTGGTGATGGCCGAGGGCAAGATCGTCGCCGAAGGCCCGCCTGTTGAGGTCATGAAAAACCCGGCCGTGATCGATGCCTACCTGGGCGCCCACCACGACGTGGACCTGGGCGACGCCGAAGGCATCAAGGAACTGGCCGCCGAGCTCGTGGCCGACGAAGAGTCCATCGTGGGCACCGAGAACGCCGGCATCATCGCCGTCGACGTCATTGCCCCCGAAACGGACGCTGACACGGTGACGCCCGACACCAGGAAGAAGGACACCGAATGAGCGCCACCAGTGCGGCCGCGGCCGCCACACCAGCCGCAGCGGATGAATCCGTCGTCAAGGTCACCAACCTGGTGGCGGGCTACATCCCCGGCGTGAACATCCTCAACGGCTGCAGCATCGAGGCCCGCAAGGGTGAACTGATCGGCATCATCGGACCCAACGGCGCCGGCAAGTCCACGCTCCTGAAGGCCATGTTTGGCCTGGTGAAAGTGCACTCGGGGTCAGTGGTGGTCCGGGGCCAGGACATCACCGGGCTCAAAGCCAACAAACTCGTGTCCAAGGGCGTGGGCTTCGTCCCGCAGAACAACAACGTGTTTGCCACGCTGACCATCGAGGAGAACATGCAGATGGGCATGTTCCAGCGGCCCAAGGATTTCGCCGAACGGTTCGACTTCGTCACCAGCCTCTTCCCCGAACTCGGCAAGCGCCGCGCCCAACGGGCCGGCTCGCTCTCCGGCGGTGAACGCCAGATGGTGGCCATGGGACGAGCCCTGATGATGGAACCCGCCGTCCTGCTGCTCGATGAGCCGTCGGCCGGCCTCTCCCCCGTCAAGCAGGATGAAACCTTCCTGCGGGTCCACGAGATCAACCGGGCCGGTGTGTCAGTCATCATGGTGGAGCAGAACGCCCGCCGCTGCCTGCAGATCTGCGACCGCGCCTATGTGCTGGACCAGGGCAAGGACGCGTACACGGGCACCGGACGGGAACTCATGAAGGACCCCAAGGTGATCCAGCTATACCTCGGCACCCTGGCGGACGAGGTCTAAGCCCCGCCCCTCCGGGAGCCATTCCAGGAACCCCGCAAGGGCCGTCACCGTCCGGTGGCGGCCCTTCTGCGTGCCCCGCGGCGCGTCCCCCGCCCCCGGGCAACAGAAAGCCCCCGTCCGGCCGGACGGGGGCTTTCCTGCTATCCAGGGTGGGTCGGCTTTACAGCTTGCCGAATTCTTCCTTGGACGGCTTGTAGGTGTTGTCATCCTGGTACTCGTAGATGCCGATGTAGGCTTCCGTGGGGTCGCCAGCATCGGAGAAGGTCACCGGACCGGACTGGCCGTCGTAGTCGATGTCCTTGCCGTTGCGGAGCAGCGTCACGCAGGATGCGAAGTCGTTGCACTTCTCGCCGGCCTCAGAGACAGCCTTGAGCTGCTTGGCGATGTCGGTGCCCTTCGTGCTCTTCGCGGCCTCGGCTGCCAGTGCAATCAGGTTGACGGCATCGTAGGACTCGCCAGCGTAGCTGTAGTCCTTCAGGGCCGGGTCAATGGCCAGCAGCTTCTTCTTGAAGTCGTCCTTGGCGAACGTGCCCGGGATGGTGCCCTGGGCGCCCTTCAGGGTGCCCGCCTGGAAGTCCTTGCTGTAGTCCGACGTGTTGCCGTCCACCAGGAACATCTGGGTTGCCTTGATGCCCTTGCCGGTCATCAGGGGGACGATGCTCTTGGCCTGGTCGAAGGTGATCAGGGCAATCGCGTCAGGCTTGGCTGCGATGACCTTGTCCACCTGGCTGCTGAACTGCGAGTCGCCTTCGTTGAAGAGCTCCTCGGCAACGACCTTGCCGCCGGCGGCTTCGAACGCAGACTTGACGTTCTTTGCCAGGCCGGTGCCGTAGGCGTCGTTCAGGACGATCATGCCGACGGTCTGGGCACCACAGGTAGCCATGTAGTTGCCGAGCACCTTGCCCTGCAGCACATCCGAAGGTGCCGTGCGCCAGTAGAGGCCCTTGTCATCCCAGGTGGTGAAGTCAGGAGACGTGTTCGCAGGCGAGAACTGGATGACGCCGGCGCCCGTGATCTGGTTGATAACGGTTTTGGAAACGCCCGAGGAAGCAGCACCGATAATGGCGCTGACGCCGCTGCCGAGCAGTGCGGTGGTGGACTGCGTGGCGATGTCCGTCTTGGTGTCACCGGAGTCGCGGTGGATCACCTCGACGGGCTTGCCCAGTACGCCGCCTGCGTCATTGACTTCCTTGATGCCAAGGTTGACACCCGCAATTTCGGGCGGGCCGAGGAACGCCAGCGACCCCGTTGTCGGCAGGAGCGATCCAATCTTGAGCGGTGTGTCGGTTGTGGTGGTCGAGGCCGGAACCGACCCGCCTGCGCCTGCTCCGGTAGTGGCACTGCCGGTAGCGCTCGGCGCCGGGCAGGCAATACCTGACGCTGCGGGAGTGGTTGAGCCTGTCGAACTCGGGGTGGACGAGCCGCCACAAGCCGTAGCCAGAAGGGCGACGCCGATGCTAAGCGCTGTCAGCTTAGCGACACGCGGCGCCGCCTGGGGGAGTGAAATCATAGAGAGTCTCCTCGATCGAAAGGTGCGAACGGCCTTTGATGCGAATTACCAGGTGTACCTGATTTAGATTCAAGCTAGTGCAATTTCCCCGCGAACATAAGTGACTATGGTCACATCCTTATAACAGTCGTTGCATATGGGAAATCACGGGGCATGGAGGAGAAAAGTAGTACCCCAGGTGGGACTCGAACCCACAACACGCGGATTTTAAGTCCGCTGCCTCTGCCAATTGGGCTACTGGGGCGCCCGGTCAATGGTATCCCGTCAGAGCCGCTCAAAGGGTGCGGCGTACCGGAACGTCCCGTGGATGCCACCTGGCCAGACGGCGAGCGGGAGCACCTGGAACGAGTCTCCCCACTCGGCAGTCGGAGGGTCGATGCCCAGCGAGACCGACGGCACAAATCCGAAACGGGAGTAGTACTCGGGGCCGCCCAGCAGGGCGATGCCCCGCTCCCCCGCGTCGTTCGCGCGGGCCACGGTTTCCTGGATGAGGGCCGAACCGATGCCGTGCCGCTGCAACCGCGGCACCACGCCGATGGGGCCAAGTCCCAGCAGCTCCAGGTCCCCCACCCAGCCCCTGGTGCTGATCACGTGGCCCACCACTTCGCCGTCCTGTTCCGCAACGATGCTGAACTCGGGCAGGTACTCGTCACAGTCGAACAGCTGCTTCAGCAGCCCCACTTCCACCGGTTCGCCGTCCACGGGCAGCCCGGTTGCGGGCGAGACCGAGAAAGCCGCCGCCGTCAGCTCCAGGATCGCCGGCCGGTCCGCCGGCTGTTCGGTACGCAGGACGAGCGCGGGAGCAGACGCGGGCTGGTCGGAGCTCCGGGCGGCCAGTTCATGCAGTATTTCCAGGGCGCGGTCGGCGTCGGCCACCGGAACCAGGAGATGGTCGTGATGGAACCCGGCGAGGACGTTGCAGCTGATGCGGGCCTCGGTAAGCGCCGCACTGACGGCGGCTGTCAGTCCGACGGCTTCAAGCGACGAATGCACCTGAAGCGTGATCCAGGCGGCAACGAAGTCGTAGCGAAGCTCCAGCCTGTCCGCTTCAGCCCGGGGCAGCACCACCGTGAGCCCTTCAGCTTCCCGGACGGCGGCTTCGATGCCCGGCACGAGCGGCCGGCCGTACGGCCACAGGACATAGACGTATTCCCCCTCGCGCAGCACGGGATGGATGGATGCCAGCAGGGTCCGGATGTCCTTTTCACCAGTCATTGAGCCATTAAACAACAGCGGCGGCCGTTCCCCGGGGGGACGGCCGCCGCTGACGGAGTTGCGCAGCTACTTGGTGTCAGCCGATACGGTCTGCTTCTGACCGCTGGTGCTGCCGGATTCGGCCGGTTTCTCAGCCGCCGGTGCGGCCGGAGCCGCAGCCGGCTTGGGAGCAGGAGTGGCGGCGGAGACGAAGGCTCCGCGCGGGTTCTCCAGGTCGATCAGCTGTGTGGTGTCGCGGCCAACAAAGAAGCTCAGGATCCAGTTGAAAATAACGCGGAACTTGCGCTCGAACGTAGGCATGGCCATGCCGTGGTACCCGCGGTGCGCCAGCCAGGCCAGCGGACCCTTGAGCCCGATGCGGCCCAGGAGGTTGATGTTGGCAACGCCCTTCCATTCGCCGAAGCCGGCAACGGCGCCCAGGTTCTTGTGCTTGTAGTCCTTGAGCTCCTTGTCCCAGCGGGAGGCCCACAGGTTCTTCGCGAGGCGCTTGGCCTGGCGAAGGGCGTGCTGCGCGTTGGGCACGCAGGTGCCGTCGGGCAGGCCGCTGCCGGTGAGGTCCGGCACGGCGGCGACATCGCCGGCGGCCCAGGCGTTCTCAACAATGCCTTCGTCGCCTGCGATGCGCAGGTCCGGAAGAACGCGGACGCGTCCGCGCGGCTCCAGCGGGAAGTCGGTGGAGCGGACCATCGGGTTCGCCTGCACACCGGCAGTCCAGACAAGGGTGTCCGCTTCGAATTCCTGGGCGGGGGTCTTGTCCGGAAGGTTGATGAGCTTCAGGGAGCCCTCGGCGTTGTCCAGCGAGGTGTTCAGCAGGACTTCGATGCCGCGGCTGCGCAGGTGCTCCACAACCCAGTCGGCCTGCTTGGCCGTGACCTCGGGCATGATGCGGCCCATGGCTTCAACCAGGACGAAGCGGACTTCCTCCTGCTTGACGCGGGGGTTGTTTTTGACCGCCGCACGGGCGAGGTCTTCCATCTCGGTGATGCACTCGATGCCGGCGAAGCCGCCGCCAACCACCACGAAGGTGAGGGCACGTGCGCGCTCCGCGGGATCGGTGATGGTGGAACCGGCTTCAATCCGCTCGAGGACCTTGTTGCGCAGCGCAACGGCTTCCTCGATGGTCTTCAGGCCGATGCCCTTATCCGCCAGGCCCTTGATGGGGAACGTGCGGGTGATGGCGCCTGCGGCCAGGACGACGTCGAAGTAAGGAACCTCAAAGTTCGGTCCGCCGTCGGACGGGGCAACCACGGCGGTCCGGTTGGCATGGTCGATCGAGGTGACGCGGCCCTGGATAAGTTCCGTCTGCTTCAGGTGCTGACGGTGTGAGACGACAGCGTGGCGCGCCTCAATGTTTCCGCCGGCAACTTCCGGCAGGAAGGGCTGGTAAGTCATATAGGGCAGCGGATCAACGACGGTGACGATGCCACCGGCATTCGCGATCTTGTTCTGCAGTTTGAGGGCTACGTACAGGCCGACGTACCCGCCGCCGACGACGAGTACCCTGGGACGGTCCTGGAGCTGTGGGGTTGTTGCCATGACTCAAGAATACAGTAGTTTGTGAAAATCTTCACTAACTAAATCGTCGCCGTTACGTTCCGTTCGAGTCCACCTTGTCAAGGACTCCGGTCTCCGGCTCCTCGGGCACATTTCCGGGGTTCCTGGTGGCCCGCCGCAGCTGGAAGGCGGCGCCCCCGATGATGCCCACGAACAGCAGCCCGAAGCCGATGACCACCACGGCCGGCACGGCACTGTCCAGCTGGGACGGCGCCTCAGCCACCGGCACCGTGGCCACCGGCAGTGTGGGCGGCGCACTGGTGGGGCTGTCGCTGGGCTCAGCGGCGGGGGCGGTTGCGGCTGCCTCGCCCCGGCGGTGGATCCTGATCCAGTCGGCGACGGTGCCCAGCGGATTCACCTTCGTTTCGGGCACGTCCGCCTTTAGCGCAGCTTCCGCGTTCAGCACGCCGTACCCGTAGATGGGGTCCTTCCCCGGCGCCCCGGCATCCTTGGCCGTGGTGACAATCCTGTTGATGACCTGGCTGGCCGTCATCTCCGGCCATTTGGACCGGATCAGGGCCGCCACGCCGGACACAATCGGTGTGGCGCCGGACGTGCCGGCCCATTCCGCATAGCCGTCCCCGGGCATCCCGCCGATCAGGTTTTCGGCCGGTGCCGCCACGCCAATGCTGATGCCCTGGGAGGAGGAATCGATGCTGGCGGCACCCTCCCGGTTCAGGCCCGCCACAGTCAGGACGCCCGGGATGGTTGCCGGCGCTCCGACCTGGACGTTGCCGCCCACCCGGTTGCCCGCTGCGGCCACAATGACCACATCCTTTTGCTCGGCGTAGAGGAACGCTGCATCCCAGCTCTGCGGCCATTCGGGTGAGGTGCTGCCCAGCGAAATGTTGATCACGCGCGCGCCGTTGTCCACGGCCCAGCGGACGGCCGCCGGAATCTGTTCCTGGTCCGTCTTCCCGCCGGGGTTCTGGGAACCAAGCCAGGTGGACACTGACAGGATCTGCGCTTCGGGAGCCACGCCCACGATTCCGTCGGGGCCCGGGGCCGGAGTGGCGCCGGGACTCGTCGTGGACTTCGGCGGCTGGTGTCCGCGGCCGGCCAGCATCGTAGCCACCAGGGTGCCGTGCTCGGGCTTCGAGCCGATGCTTTTCTGCCCGTCCGCGCTGCCCGCCCCGGAAGCATCGCTGCCGCCGACGACGGCACCCTTGAGGTCGGGGTGCTTGGCATCCACGCCGCTGTCGATGACGGCCACTTTGACGTTGGCGCCCTTGGACACTTCCCACGCCTTGGTGATGCCGGACTCGGCCAGCCAGTACTGCTTGTCCCGCCATGAATCGGCACGGGCTTCCGGTGCAGCGACCAGCGACGTCGCCAGGCCGCCTGTGGCCAGGGCAATTGCCGTCACGGCGGAGGCCATCCGGCCCCAGCGGGTTGTTGCTCTGGTCATTCGGGTCCAATCGGCTGTACGTGCGAAGTCATGAGCTGATGCCACGTCCTAGCTGATGCTCAGGGCAATTCCGTCGAGAATATCGTGTTCGCTGGCGACAGCCGAAGTGATCCTTCCCTCCGTTACCTCGGCGAGGCGTTCCAAAACACGCCGCCAGACCAGTCCGCCGGCACCGATGACGTCTACCCTGCCCGGATGCATGTAGGGAAGTCCGGCCCGTTCGGCCTTGGTCATCCCGAGCAGATCCGTGCACGCCTCGCCAAAAGTTTCCAGCGGAAGCTCCGCGCCGTGGATCGCCGCAGGCGAGTATTCCGGCAGCCGGAGCGCGTGGGCCGTGATCGTGGTGACGGAGCCCGCCACGCCGACGACGACGGTGGTGCGGTCCAGCGGAACGGCCAGTCCCGCCTCGCTGATGGCGGCGTCGACGTCGGCCTCCGCGGCAGTAACCTGCTCCGGCGACGGCGGGTCGTTGCGGAGATGGCGTTCGGTCATCCGGACGCAGCCGACGTCAACGGACTTGGCGGCGATGACGCCGTTGGCGTCGCCGAGAACGAATTCGGTGCTTCCCCCGCCGAGATCCACCACGAGCACGGGATCGGTGCCGCGGGACGGAAGAACGCTGCTGGCACCGGCGAAGGACAGGGCGGCTTCTTCGTCGCCGGTAATCACTTCAGGTTCCACGCCGAGGATTTCGCGGATGCCGTCCACGAATACCTTCCGGTTGCTGGCGTCGCGCGTGGCCGACGTAGCAACGAAACGGACCTTTCCAGCCCCATGCTCGCGGATCAGCGCGGCGTAGTCGGTCGTGGCGGCGAAGGTCCGGTCCAGGGCTTCCTGGGCCAGTTCTCCGGTTGCGTCCACGCCCTGGCCCAGCCGGACCACACGCATTTCGCGGACGACGTCCGTCAGCTTCGGGCTGCTCCCGTTCCCGGCCACGTCGGCGATCAAAAGCCGGATGGAATTGGTTCCGCAGTCGATGGCGGCAACTCGGGTCACTGGGCGGCCTCCGTGGAGTCGGTTTTCTCGTCAGCGTGATTCTCTTCAGCGTGCTTCTGCGTGTTGCGCACGGGTGCCGGACGGCCCACGATCTCGGGCAGGCCCTGCGGCCCGTGCCGGCTGAGGTCCTGCGAGGGCGCTTCTCCGCCGGTGTCCCACGCACCGTCGCAGTAGCAACGGTCCGCCGTCCACCATTCACTGATGGCCTCGAGGGCTTCATCGCCCAGCGGATTGACACCGGGACCGGCAGCAAGGGAATGGCCCACCAGGACGTGAAGGCACTTGACGCGGGTGGGCATGCCGCCGGCAGAGATCCCGTCAATCTCGGGCACGGCGCCAATGCCGGACCGCTCCCCGATCTCCGCCCGCGAAACCAGATACGCATCGTGGGCGGCGCGGTAGCTCGCTGCGAGTCCGGAGTCTTCGGCCAGGCGTTCGTTCATCCGGTTCATCAGGCCGGCGGCCTCAAGGCGCGACACGGCGGAGGTGATGACCGGGTGGGTCAAGTAGAACGTGGTGGGGAACGGGGTTCCGTTGCTGAGCCGGGGGGACGTCGCCGCCACGAGGGGGTTGCCGCAGACACAGCGGGCGGGGATTTCGACGACGTCGCGCACTGGACGCCCCAACTGGCGGCTCAGGACGTCCAGGTCGCGGGCGGAGGGGTGGCTGTACCCGGGCACGGTCGGGGCCTCGTTTTTTGCGGGGTGTCCGCCCGGGGCGTTGTCGCCTACTGCATGCTGGTCCACTGGCGCGGCCGCCTTCCTGCCCTTGGAGGCTGACCCGTGGGAAAGCCGGCGGAGGGCACCGCCTCTAGTCTGTTGCCGAGCGCCTGATGGACTCCCAAAGCGAGTCCACCCATGGCAGGTTGGCCGGGTCCTGGGCTGATCCTGTGCCGCCCTGGCCACTGGCGGTCCCGGCCGGCAGATCGCTGCCAAACACCCAGTAGCCGGTCTCTCCCGGCATAACCATGTTAATGCGGTCGCGGGCCTGCTGTTTCACGTAGTTCGGGTCCTGCCACCTGGATACCTGGAGTTTCAGCCCCTCCTGCTCCGCCTGACGTGCGGCGATATCCGCCTCCAGCGCCGCGATCTCCGCCCTTTTGTCGATGAAGATCTTGACGGTGGGGGCCAGCATGATGGTGATGGCAATCATGACGACGGCCAGCGCCAGCATCCGGCCGGAAAAGGCCTTGGCGGGCACCGGATCCTGGTTATCCGCCCCGTGCCTGGCGTCACTCCCTGAGGATTGGCCGGGCGGCTTGTTGCCGTCCGGGCTGCCGGCAGGCCGGCGGGCCGCCTGTTTGCCGGCGGCAACCCCGGCCTTGACCGACGCCCCCAGCCGTCCGGCGGTGGTGGACTTTCCTTGCGCAGCGGGTGCCCGCCCAGCGGGTGTATCCGCGGCGGGCGTTTTCCCCTCCCCGGCCGCGGGCAGGTGCCGCGTCGCGCCGAAATCGGCGCGGATGACGTCAGCGCCGTCGTCGGCGTCCTTTGACTGACGCGCCGCGGGCGTAGCCCGGGGAACCTTGGGACGGCGGGTGGCCATGACACTCCTTCAAAAGCGGACCACAAACAAAAACCGGTGGCCATGGTCTTTCAACCATAGCCACCGGTCAGCTGTTTTTTTGGATGCTAGCCCTTGAAACGCGGGAAAGCGCTGCGTCCGGCGTAGCGTGCGGCGTCGTCGAGTTCCTCTTCGATGCGCAGCAGCTGGTTGTACTTGGCGACGCGCTCGGAGCGGGCCGGGGCACCGGTCTTGATCTGTCCCGCGTTGGTGGCAACGGAGATGTCAGCAATGGTGGTGTCCTCGGTTTCGCCGGAGCGGTGCGAGGTGATGGTGGTGTAACCGGCACGCTGGGCCAGTGACACTGCGTCCAGGGTCTCGGTCAGGGAACCGATCTGGTTGACCTTGACGAGCAGCGAGTTCGCGGTCTTGGTGTCGATGCCGCGCTGCAGGATGGCCGGGTTGGTGACGAAGAGGTCGTCACCCACGAGCTGGACCTTGTCGCCGATGGTGTCGGTGAGGGTCTTCCAGCCTTCCCAGTCGTTCTCGTCCAGCGGGTCCTCGATGGACACCAGCGGGTAGTCGGCCACGAGCTCGGCGTAGTAGGCGCTCATCTCGGTGGCGGAAAGTGCCTTGCCCTCGAACTGGTAGGCGCCGTCCTTGAAGAACTCGGAGGAGGCGACGTCCAGGGCCAGGGCGATGTCCTTGCCCGGGGTGTAGCCGGCGTTCTTGATGGCTTCCTGGATCAGGTCCAGTGCGGCACGGTTGGACGGCAGGTTCGGCGCGAAACCGCCCTCGTCGCCCAGGCCGGTGGAGAGGCCCTTGGCCTGCAGGACGGACTTGAGGTTGTGGTAGACCTCGACGCCCCAGCGCAGGCCCTCGGAGAAGGTTTCGGCGCCGATCGGGACGATCATGAATTCCTGGATGTCCACGTCGGAGTCGGCGTGCGAGCCGCCGTTGAGGATGTTCATCAGCGGAACGGGCAGGACGTGCGCGTTGGGGCCGCCCAGGTACTTGTACAGCGGCAGGTCAGCGGATGCTGCGGCGGCGTTGGCCACGGCCAGGGAAACACCCAGGATGGCGTTGGCGCCGAGCTTGCCCTTGTTGGGGGTGCCGTCCAGGTCAATCATGGCCTGGTCGATGCTGCGCTGGTCCGTGGCGTCGAAACCGGTCAGTGCCGGTGCGATCTGGTCGATGACGGCGTCGACGGCCTTCTGGACGCCCTTGCCAAGGTAGCGGCCCTTGTCTCCATCGCGGAGTTCCACGGCCTCGTGTTCGCCGGTGGAGGCGCCGGAGGGCACTGCTGCGCGGCCGATCTGGCCATCGGAAAGCAGGACTTCAACTTCTACGGTCGGGTTGCCACGGGAATCGAGGATCTCGCGGGCGTGAATGGCATCGATAAGCGCCATGAATATGCTCCTTATGGTGAAGCGATTTACTGGGAAACTAGCGGAAAAACTCGACGTCCTCGTCAGGGACTAGCGTAGTCGAGAGTGTTGCAGGTTACGGAAACCTATCCAGCACCCGGACGTCATGATCCCGTCCGGGGCGTGGAAGGGTGAAGGGGGCGGTGGCTGTCCTGATACCGCCGGACTGCCCCGCGGAGGGCGCGTTCGGCGTCGAAACCCCTGGTCCGGGCAGCGGACACGACGGCGAGCAGCAGCTCGCCGAGCTGCTCCTCGGAGTCCAGGTTCCTGACGAAGTCAGCTGCCGCGGTGAGAGGCGGGGCCGGCGTGACGCCCGCCCTCGCCGCCCGGTCCAGTGACTTCTGGGCCCGGGCCAGGGCCGGAAGGCCCTGCGGAATTCCCTCGAAAGGATCACCGCGTTCCGGCTTCTCGGCCCGCTTGATGGAGTCCCACGTGCGGACAATTTCCTCCACACTGGCCGGGAAAGTGTCCTGGAGCGAGCCGTCGGGCCGGAACACGTGCGGGTTCCGGCGGATCATCTTGGCGCTGAGGCCACGGACGACGTCGTCGAAACCGAAAGTGCCGCGTTCCTCGGCAAGGCGGGCGTGGAGGACCACCTGGAGCAGGACGTCGCCCAGCTCCCCCCGGAGCTCTGCCTCGTCGGCGCCGGTTTCGATTGTTTCGGCTACTTCAAAGGCCTCCTCGAGGAGGTACTCCACCAGTGATTCGTGGGTCAGCGCCCCCATCCAGGGGCAGTGCTCCCGGAGGCCGGCGATCACGGCAACCAGGGAGGCCACCGGGCCGGAATCGTCCTTAGGCAAGATTGGCGTAGGCGTCGTTGATGTACTCAACGAGTGCTTCCTTTTCCTCCAGCGGCAGGAAAGCGGCCTCGGCGGCGTTGAGGGTCAGCTCAAGGATGTCGTCGAGGTCGTAGTCGAACGTCTCCACCAGCAGTTCGAACTCATCGGTGAGGGTCACGCCGCTCATCAGTCGGTTGTCGGTGTTGATGGTGACGTTGAAGCCGAGCTGGTAGAGCATGTCCAGCGGGTGGCTTTCGATGCCTTCGCCGAACCCGGCGATGGCACCGGTCTGCAGGTTGGAGGACGGGCAGATTTCCAGGGCGATGCCGCGGTCGCGGATCCAGCTGGAGAGCTCGCCGAGGGTGACCATCCCGATGTTGGCGTCGGCTTCTTCGCTCTCTGCGTCAGCGTCCTCGTCGTCGAACTCAACGGTGATGTCCTCGGCGATGCGCACGCCGTGGCCGAGGCGCAGGGCGCGGCCGTCAACGAGGGCGGACTGGATGCTTTCCAGGCCTGCTGCCTCGCCGGCGTGGACCGTGGCGGGGAAATTGTGCTGGGCGAGGTATGTGAATGCATCACGGAAGCGGGACGGCAGGAACCCGTCCTCGGCGCCGGCGATGTCGAAGCCCACGGCCCCGTTGTTGCGGTGGCGGACGGCCAGTTCGGCAATTTCCTGGCCGCGGTCGGCGTGGCGCATGGCGGTGATGAGCTGGCCCACCTGGATGTCCCGGCCGGTTTCGGCGACGGCGTCCACGCCGGCGTCGAGCCCTTCCTGGATGGCCTCGACCACTTCATCCAGCGTCAGGCCCTTCTGCAGGTGCTGCTCCGGTGCCCAGCGGACTTCGCCGTACACGACGCCGTCGTCGGCAAGGTCTTCCACGAATTCCTTGGCCACCCGGAAGAGGCCCTCTTTGGTCTGCATCACGGCGATGGTGTGGTCGAAGGTTTCGAGGTAGCGGACCAGGGAGCCGGAGTCTGCGGATTCGCGGAACCACTCCCCCAGCGCCACCGGATCGGTGGAAGGCAGGGTGTGCCCCACGGCCTCCGCAAGTTCGATGATGGTGGCCGGGCGCAGGCCGCCGTCCAGGTGGTCGTGCAGGGATACCTTGGGGAGGCTCTTGAGGTCGAAGTCGATGGCAGGGGCAGCGTCAAGAATAGGCTCAGTCACGTACCAACCTTAGGGTCGGACGGCGTCCGGCGCCACCCGGAAAGCGGCAGCTTTGGCGGCGGCGCCGGTTCAGCGGCGCGTTTCCACATCGACGACGGCGGGAACGGCCAACGGCGCGATCTCCACCACCGCCTCCCGCTCGGCACGCGCATCCTGTTCTGCCGCTGATTCCTTGCTGGATTCCTGGCCGGATTCCACATGATCGTGGCGGCCCAGACGCTTGTGCCACCAGCGAAGCAGGTGGTCGATGATGACGCCGAGGATGATGGCGAACACCACGGCAATGCCGGCCCCGAGCAGCGGGTTGTCATGCAGCAGCGGGAAGGAGCTGGCCAGCAGGCCGATCCCGATCGAGTAACCGACCCACGTGACGCAGGCAAAGGCATCGAGGACGAAGAACCTGCGGTGCGGGAACGCGGTGGTGCCGGCAACGTAGTTGACCGCCACACGGCCCCAGGGGATGTACCGGGCTGTGAAGATCAGGACGGCGCCGCGCTTCTCCAGCTCGTAGTGGGCCCAGGCAAAGACCTTTTGAACCTTGGGCTTCCGCATCCAGCGCCAGCGTTCAAGCCCGATCTTCCGGCCGAGCATGTAGGCCATGTTGTCTCCGGCGATGGCACCCACCAGGGCGGTGGCGCCGAGGATCCAGAGGTTGGGTTCACCGCTTTGGCGTGAAAACGCCGACAGTGCCACGATGAGTGTTTCGCTGGGGACGACCATCGCAAAACCGTCCACAAAAAAGAACACCAGCAGGATGGGATAAATCCACCATTGGCCTGCGGCATGGAGCACTGCCTCATTGATAAATTCCACGCGGGGCCCTGCTCCTATAAAGTGACGGAAATCGCTATTTAGTGTCCCATGGCGGCGGCATAATCCGCTACGCTAAAGCCGCGAAAGCTCACCCGCCGTCATGTGTCTCCCGGCGGCGCCCAGGGCGGCCCGCGCAGCGGATCAGGGGCCCGCCGCTGTCCCCTCTGCGGGTTCCTCCGGCAGCCGGCCGCGGAGGCGGCTAATCAGGATGTCCACGATGATGCCGAGCAGAATCGCGCAGACGATGGCGATGGTGGCGCCCAGCAGGTGGTTGTCTTCGAACCACTGCCCGAAAAACAGCCCGATGGATACTGAATACGAGGACCACAGGGCTGCGGACAATACCGTCAGGCCCACGAAACGCAGGTGCGCGAAATGGGTGGCACCGGCCGTCAGGTTGACGGCAACCCGTCCGATCGGAACAAAGCGGGCCACGAGCACCAGGGACGCCGGCCGTTTCCTCAGTTCATTCCCGGCCCAGTGGAAGGCGGTCTGCATTCGCGGCCCGCGCATCCACCGCCACCGGCGCGTACCCACCTTGCGGCCGATGAGGTAGGCGATGTTGTCGCCGCCGAACGCACCCAGCGCGGCCACGAGCATCAGCAGCCACGGATTGGGGACGTCTGCGGTCGCTGCCACGGCCGCCAGGCCAACGACCACGGACTCGCTGGGGATCGGCGGGAAGAACCCGTCGATCACGCAGCAAGCCAGCACCAGGAAGAGTACCCAGGGCTGCCCCGCCGCCGCGAGAATGAAGTCGTTGATAGCCTGCACAGTTTCCTAACGGCCGGGGCCGCCCGTTTTCTCCCCGGCCGGTCTGCGGGCGGGCCGTGGCGCTCCCGAAGGGAGCCGGCCGGGGAGGGTCACGGGATCAGGCGATGCGGTCGATGATGAGCTTCTGCGCCGGCCGGGAGCCATCCGGCGCAACTACAACAGCCCCTTCCAGGGCCTCCTTGGCGCGGCCGAATTTCTCCGGTGTGTCGGTCAGCAGCGTCATCAGGGGTTCTCCGGCACGGACCATGGCACCGGGCTTGGCGTGCAGCCTGACGCCTGCACCGGCCTGGACCTGGTCCTCCTTGCGGGCGCGGCCTGCACCCAGCCGCCAGGCGGCAACGCCCACCGCCAGGGCATCCAGCTCCACGAGGACACCGTCGGCCGGAGCGTAGATGACCTCGGATTCCCTGGCAACGGGCAGCTTGGCGCGGGGATCCCCGCCCTGCGCTTCGATCATGCGGTTCCACACATCCATGGCCCGGCCGTCCTTGAGCGCGGCGCGTGGATCTGCATCGTGGACTCCGGCGCAGGCCAGCATTTCCTCGGCCAGCCGGACCGTCAGTTCGACGACGTCTTCCGGGCCGCCGCCGGCCAGCACCTCCACTGATTCCTCCACCTCGATGGCGTTGCCGGCGGTGAGGCCCAGTGGCGTGTTCATGTTCGTCAGCAGCGCCACCGTGTTGACGCCGGCGTCCTTGCCCAGGGCCACCATGGTCTCGGCCAGTTCCCGGGCGCGGGCCTCGTCCTTCATGAAGGCACCGCTTCCCACCTTGACGTCGAGGACCAGCGAGCCGGTGCCTTCGGCGATTTTCTTGCTCATGATGGACGACGCAATCAGCGGGATGGCTTCCACCGTTCCCGTGACGTCACGCAGGGCATAGAGCTTCTTGTCCGCGGGTGCCAGACCCGCACCGGCGGCGCAGATCACGGCTCCGACGTCCTGCAGCTGGGCCATCATTTCGTCGTTGCTCAGTGCCGCACGCCAACCCGGGATCGATTCCAGCTTGTCCAGGGTGCCGCCCGTGTGGCCGAGTCCGCGGCCGGAGAGCTGCGGAACGGCCACGCCGAAGACGGCTACCAGCGGTGCGAGCGGGAGCGTGATCTTATCCCCCACTCCCCCGGTGGAATGCTTGTCCGACGTCGGCTTCACGCCGCCGTCGGGACGCCGCAGGGCGGAGAAGTCCATCCGTTCGCCGGAGGCGATCATCGCAGCGGTCCACCGCGAGATTTCCGCGCGGTCCATGCCGTTGAGCAGGATGGCCATGTTCAAGGCAGCCATCTGCTCGTCGGCAATGGCGCCCCGGGTGTAGGCGTCGATGGTCCAGTCGATCTGGGCCGGGCTCAGGACGCCCTTGTCCCGCTTGATGCGGATGATGTCGACGGTGTCGAACGCTTCAGTGTTGCTGTTGTTGGTCTTAGTACTCTGTGTCACCGGGGTTCCTCCAGGTGTTGGGGACCAAAGGCATCGGGTAGCACCTGGTCCATTGTCTTGATTCCCTGCGTGGTCATGAGTTCCATGTCGGGCGCGCGGAATTCGTACAGCAGCTGGCGGCAGCGCCCGCACGGCATCAGGATGTTGCCGCCGGCGTCCACGCAGTAGAAGGCGCGCAGCTGGCCGCCTCCGGTCATGTGCAGGTTGCCCACCAGGGCGCATTCGGCACAAAGGGTCAGGCCGTAGCTTGCGTTTTCCACGTTGCAGCCGCTGACGATCCGGCCGTCCGCGGTGAGGGCAGCCGCCCCCACCGCAAACTTCGAATACGGCGCGTACGCGTTCTTCATGGCGGAAACGGCGGCCGCTTCGAGCGCCGCCCAGTCCACCGTGTTGAGTTCCACCGGCGTCAACCCTTGACGTACGGTATGCCGCTGGCGGCCGGCGGCCTGGAACGGCCCACGAGGCCGGCCACGGCAAGCACCGTCACCAGGTACGGAAGCATGGCCATGAACTGGCTCGGAACAGGCGTGCCGATGATGGTCACGATGCTCTGCAGGTTGTCCGCGAAGCCGAACAGCAGCGCGGCGAAGAAGGCACCGATCGGGTTCCAGCGGCCGAAGATCAGCGCGGCCAGGGCGATGAAGCCGCGTCCGCCTGAAATCTCCTTGGTGAAACTGTCGATGGCCACCAGGGTGAAGAAGGAACCGCCGATGCCTGCAACGGCGCCGCCGAGGGTGACGTTCCAGAAGCGGGTGGCGTTGACCTTGATGCCCATGGTGTCCGCGGCCTGGGGGTGTTCCCCGACGGCACGGACACGCAGGCCCCATTTGGTCTTGAAGAGGCCGATCCACACCACGATGACCGCAATGTACATCAGGTATCCCACCACGGACTGCTTAAAGAGGATGGGGCCGATCACAGGGATGCTCGAGAGCACAGGGATGTCGATGATGGGCAGCCGGCCCGGTGAGTTGAACTGGGCCTTGTTGGCCTGCATCACCGTGCTGAACAGGAAGCCCGTCAGGCCGGAGACCAGGACGTTGAGCACCACGCCCACGATGATCTGGTTGACCAGGTATTTGATGCTGAAGACTGCCAGCACCATGGAGACAATGGCGCCGGCCACGGCCGCTGCCAGCAGCCCGATAAAGGGGCTCTTGGTCAGGGTGGCCACCATCGCAGCGGTGAATGCACCGCCGAGCAGCTGGCCCTCAATGGCGATATTGACAACGCCGACGCGTTCGCAGAGAACACCGGAAAGGGAACCGAACACCAGAGGGACTGCCAGGGTCACGGAACCGGCGATGAGCCCGGCAAGCGAAATGCTCGGCGTGCGGGCGCCGCCCACCACCCAGATCAGGAACGCTGCCACGAACAGCACGATAAAGACGATCGGCAGCCAGCCGGGAGAGGCTTCGTTCCTCGTCTTGAGGTACACGGCATAGCCGGCCAGGCCCAGCATCAGGACCGACAGGACGATTCCGCCCAGGAAGGCGGGCACTTCGATGGCCGGAAGCTGGAAGAAATCGCCGCTCGAGGAGATCCCGAACTTGGCCGTCTGGTTGGGTCCCATGATGCCGAAGAAGATGAAGGCGACGACGCCGAGCACGGCAAGGAGGACCGGCACCTTCCAGGTCACGGGCTTTGCCGAAATCGCGGGGGCTTTCTCCCTGGCCGACTCCGGTGTTCCCGGCTGCGGTTTGCCTTGCTGCGGCTTTCCCGGAACGGGCGATGTTGCTGTTGTGCTCATGCTGCACCTCCGGTGATGGCTGCCTTCTTGGACTTACCGGCCGTTGCGGCCTTCTTCTTGCGGGGATTGAGCCCGAAGAGGGCGCGCACCAGCGGCGGCGCCGCGATGAACAGGACGATCAGTGACTGGACCACGAGCACAATGTCGATCGGGGTTCCTGTCTGGATCTGCATCTGCACAGCCCCGGCGCGGAAGGCGCCGAACAGCAGACCGGCAGCGAAGGTGCCCCACGGCGTCGAACGCCCCAGGAGCGCAACGGTGATGGCATCGAAACCGTAGGTTGCCGCAACGCCGTCGGTCAGGACCTTTTCGGTTCCCGCGACCTGCGCCACGCCTGACATGCCCGCAAGGGCACCGGCGATCGCCATGACCAGGACCGTGGCCCGGGGAACGTTGATGCCCGCGGTCAGAGCCGCTTTGGGGTTGGCCCCGACGGCGCGGAATTCAAAGCCGACCGTGGAGCGGTTGAGCAGCCACCAGACAAAAACGGTGGCGGCGATGGCCAGGAGGAAGCCCAGGTGGAGCCTGTACTGCGTACCAAGGATCTGCGGATACACGGCGCTCGGATCCAGGATCGGCGAGATGGGGTTGGACTCCCCGGGCCGCTGGAACGCCGGGGTGTTCAACAGGTAGCGCAGGAAGTACAGGGCGATGTAGTTGAACATGATGGTCAGGATGACCTCATGGGCGCCGGTGCGGGCCTTCAGCAGGCCCACGAGTCCGCCCCAGAGGGCACCGCCCACGATGCCGGCAATGAGGACCAGCAGCAGGTGCAGTCCCAGCGGCAGGTGCAGGGCAAAGCCGACCCAGGCGGCGAGGATGCCGGCCATGATGATCTGCCCCTGCGCACCGATGTTGAACAGGCCTGCGCGGAATGCCAGTGCGACGCCGAGGCCGGCCGTGATCAGCGGGGTTGCGATGGTGAGGGTTTCCATCAGCGGAGCAAACTGCACCGCGACGCTGGAGCCGCGGGGATTGAACACCGAGCCCTGGAACAGTGCGACATACGAACGGGTCGCAGCGTTCCAGACAGCCGAGAAGAAGTCCGAGGGCCGGGCAAAGAGGTAGCTCGCGGTGGCACCCACCTGTTTGTCCGTGCTGGCGATGAGAAGTCCGCCGAGGATCAGGGCAAGCAGGACGGCGAGCACCGACACGATGCCGCTGCCGGTGAAGATCCGCCGGACCAGCGTGTCCGCACCGCCCGGAACAATGCCGCTCTGGGCCGAGACGGGAACGGCCGAGGGCTGCATCGCGCCGCCGGCTGTGTCCAGCGCGGTGGCGGCGGCTGCGTCTTCGCCCGGCGTCTTGGGGCCGGGCGCTGCGGTTTCCGGTGCTGGGGTTGCCGGTGCTGGGTTCTCCGGTGAGCGGGTAGCCGGGGTTTCCGTTTTGTTTTCGTCAGCCACGTGTTTGGGCTGGTCCTGTTCACTCATGGTCGCCTCCTTCGGCACCGGAGGTGGAAGTCTGTACGGGCGTGTGGGCGCTGCCGGGGTGGGCGCTGCCGGCGCTGGCGCTGCCGGGGTGGGCGCTGCCGGGGTGGGCCGTGTCCGCGTGGGCGCTTTCGGGGGAAAGTCCCGCCATCATCAGGCCCAGGACATCGCGGCCGGTGCCTGCGGGCACGATGCCCACCAGCTTGCCTTTGTAGAGCACTGCGATCCGGTCCGCGAGTTCGATGACTTCGTCGAGTTCGGTGGACACGATCATCACCGGAGTGCCCTGGTCCCGTTCAGCCACGATGCGTTTGTGCAGGAACTCGATGGATCCCACATCCACGCCGCGGGTGGGCTGGGAGGCGATGAACAGTCGCAGCGGCCGGGACAGCTCCCGGGCCATGACCACTTTCTGCTGGTTTCCGCCGGAAAGGGTTCCCGCGGCCAGCGCCCCGGACGGTGTCCTGACGTCAAACTCGTCGATCCTGGACTTGGCGTTCTCCAGGATCCTGGCCGGGCTCATGCTGATGCCCTTGGCGTAGGGCGCCTGGTCGTAGAGGTCCAGGACCAGGTTCTCCGCGATGGAGAAGGTGCCAATGAGCCCGTCAACGGTCCGGTCTTCCGGAACGAAGCCGACGCCGGCCCGGAGTACTTCCTTGACGCTGTGGCCCAGGAGCTCCTCGCCGTCCAGCAGGATCGATCCGTGGCAGCGTTCCTGCAGGCCAAGGATGGCTTCGGTGAGTTCTGTCTGGCCGTTGCCCTGCACACCAGCCACGGCGAGGATTTCGCCGCGGGCGATGTCGAAGCTGATGCCGTCCACCACATGCTGGCCGGTGGGCGCGATCACGGTGAGGTCCTTGACCTGGAACGTGGTTTCCTGCGGCTTCGCCGGGGCCTTGTCCAGGGTCAGGTTCACTGCGCGGCCCACCATCATGGAGGCCAGCTCGGTGGTGGACGCGCCGGGATCCGCCGTGCCCACCACTTTGCCGCGGCGGATGACCGTGATGGTGTCGGAAACAGCCTTCACTTCGCGAAGTTTGTGCGAGATGAAAACGATCGAGGTGCCGTTGCTTTTCAGCTGGCGCATGATGTCCAGGAGCTCGTCGGTGTCCTGCGGTGTCAGCACGGCAGTGGGTTCATCGAGGATGAGCACCTTTGCGTCGCGGACCAGTGCCTTGATGATTTCCACACGCTGCTGGACGCCCACGGGGAGGTCCTCGATCAGGGCGTCGGGGTCGACGTCGAAACCGTATTTGTCGGAGATTTCCTTGATTTTGCGGCGGGTATCATCCAGGTTGAGGAAGCCGCCGGCCTTGGTGGTTTCTGCGCCGAGCGCCACGTTCTCCGCGACGGTGAACACGGGAACCAGCATGAAGTGCTGGTGCACCATGCCGATGCCCGCCGCCATGGCGTCGCCCGGTCCGCGGAAGGTGACGGCCTTGCCATCCACCAGGATTTCGCCCTCACTGGGCTCGTAGAGTCCGTACAGGACATTCATCAGCGTGGACTTGCCAGCGCCGTTTTCACCAAGAAGGCAATGAATTTGCCCGGGTTCAACAACCACGTCGATGTGATCGTTGGCAATAAGGGAGCCGAAGCGTTTGGTGATCCCTCTGAGTTCAAGTTTCAAAACTCTGACCAATCTCGAAGCGTCCGGAAGATGTGCCCGGACGGGATATGTGGCTGCAGCACCAGCCTAGTGCCTGCAGCCCTTGGCGGAGCGGGCAGTGCTCCTCGGAAAAGCTGACGCCCAACGAAAAGCGCCACCGCCCGGAAGTCAATGACCAACCGGGTGGTGGCGCTTTGCGGAGGAAGTTAGGCCTTCGGGCTCGCTGCCGACTCGACCTTCAGCTTGCCGTCAACGATGTCCTTCTTGATCTGATCCAGTTCGGTCTTCAGCTCCGCGGGAACCTGGGACTCCAGAGCGTGGAACGGAGCCAGCTGGACGCCGTCGTTGGCGAGGGTGCCGACGTACGGCGTGTTGCTGAACTTGCCGTCCTTGTCTTCCTTGACAACGGTCTCAACGGCTTCGCCCATCTGCTTCATGACGGAGGAGAGCATGAGGTCCTTGTAATCCGGAGCGGTCAGGAAGCCGTCGGAGTCAACCCAGATGAGCTTGACGTCCTTGCCTGCGGCTTTTGCTTCCTTGAGCGCTGCGCCTGCGCCCTTGCCTACGGGGCCGGCAACGGGCATCACGATGTCGGCGCCCTGGTCCAGGAAGTTTTGGGTCAGCTGCTTGCCCTTGTCCTGCTTTTCGAAGTCACCGGTGAAGCTACCGTCCTGCTTGGCCTTGTCCCAGCCAAGGACCTTGATGTCCTTGCCCTTCTTCTCGTTGTAGTACTTGACGCCATCGGCGTAGCCGTCCATGAAGATGGTGACGGTGGGGATCTTGATGCCGCCGAAGGTGGCCACTGTTCCGGTCTTGGTGGAGCCTGCAGCCAGGTACCCGGCGAGGAAGGCAGCCTGGGCGGTGTCGTAGATGATCGGCTTGACGTTGCTGATGGGGGTCTCGTAGCCGAAGTCGATGATGGCGAAGTGGCTGTCCGGGTTGGCCGTTGCCTGCGCCTTGGTGGCGTCGCCGAGGAGGAAGCCGACGGTGACGGTCAGATCGCAGCCTGCGGTGACCATGGCGCGGAGGTTCGGCTCGAAGTCGTTGTTGGTCTTTGATTCGACCTGGTTGACCTTGATTCCGAGGTCCTTCTCAGCCTTCTTCAGGCCTTCGTAGGAGGACTGGTTGAACGACTGGTCGTCGAATCCGCCCGAGTCGGACACGATGCAGCCCGTGTAGTCGCTTGCGGTGGCGCTTGCGCTGCTGCCGGCTTCCGGGGCAGCCCCGCAGCCGGTCAGCAGAAGAGCTGCCGCCCCGGCGGTGGCGACGCCGGTCATTGAACCGCGCTTGAGGGTTGCACGCAGTGAGTTCTTCAATTTTCCTCCAGGAACAAAGAGATAGGCGCTACGACGGGTGTTCAATGAGTGTCCGTTTCGAATGCTCCACACTGAAATTCTGTTTTCACTGATGGGTTCGCAGCACTGCGCCGAGGCGCACTGATGACAGTTACTGTAGTGGCCTGGAACACGTCCGGGTACCACAGGGGCACCCGGACGCGGAGATCGTTGAGAACTTGTTACCTACCGGTAGCCGGTACCGCAAGTCATGTCCATTTCCTAGAGCCGGACCAGCATCTTCCCGGTGTTGGCGCCGTCGAGGAGGTCCATGAACGCCTGCGGGGCGTTTTCGAGGCCGTCCACCACCGTTTCGTCATAGCGGACGGTGCCGTCAGCCACCCAGGCGGACACGGTGCCCACGAACTCAGCCATGTGCTGCCAGTAGCCGCCGACCAGGAAGCCTTTGAGCGTGAGCTGCTTGCCGATGGCCAGCATGAGGTTCCGCGGGGCGGGAGTCGGTTCCGTCGAGTTGTACTGCGCAATGGCGCCGCACATGGCAACGCGGCCGCCGACCGTGAGCGCGGACAGTGCCGCCTCCAGGTGTTCACCGCCGACGTTGTCGAAGTACACGTCAATCCCGCGTTCCCCGGCAGCCGCCGCGAGCTGCGCGGCCACCGGGCCGTCGTTGTAGTTGAACGCGGCGTCGAAGCCGAGCTCCAGCAGGCGGGCCACCTTTTCCGGGGATCCTGCACTGCCGATCACCTTGGAAGCGCCCATCGCCTTGGCGATCTGTCCCACGAGCGACCCGACGGCTCCAGCTGCCCCGGAAACGAAGACCACTTCTCCGGGCTTGAATTCGGCGACTTTCAGGAGGCCGGCATACGCCGTCAGGCCCGTCATGCCCAGGGCGCCGAGGAACGCTGACGCCGGGGCCAGGTCGGTGCGCGCCAGGGACGTGGCCGCAGCGTCCACAACGGCGTATTCACGCCAGCCGAGGGAATGCACGACGACGTCCCCCACCTTGCGCTCATCGGAACGGGACGCGATCACCTCACCGACGGCACCGCCGTCGAGCGCTGCATCCAGCGCAAACGGCGCCGAATACGACTTGACGTCGTTCATGCGGCCGCGCATGTAGGGATCGACGGAGATGAACTGGTTGCGGACCAGCACCTGGCCGTCCTGCAGTTCCGCGAGGTCGGACTCGGCCAGACGGAAGTTTTCCGGGACGGGCCGGCCGTGCGGGCGGGACGCCAGCTGGATTTCGCGGGTGGTGAGGGGAAGGGTTGCGGTGTTGGCGCTCATGCGGCCACCTCCAGGATCTTGATGTCTACGTTGATGTTGCCGCGGGTGGCATTTGAGTACGGGCAGATCTGGTGCGCTTTGGCCACGAGGGCCTCCGCCGTCGCCAGGTCCAGGGCGGGGAGGGCGATTTCGAGTTCAGCGGCCAGGCCATAGCCCACGCCGCCCTCGAGTGCGCCGAAGTGGATCTTGGCTGCCACCGCGGAATCGGTGAGGTCGGCCTTTTCCTTCCGGCCCACCAGGCGCAGGGCGGAGTGGAAGCACGCGGCGTAGCCGGCTGCAAAGAGCTGTTCCGGGTTGGTGCCCTGGCCGTTGCCGCCCAGTTCCACCGGGCTGGCGAGGATGACGTCCAGCTTGCCGTCTTGGGTGCGGGCGTTTCCGTCCCGTCCTTCGCCTGAAGCGAGGGCTTCAGCTGTGTAAAGAGTCTTCACGTGGTTCCGTTCTGTTGGGGGAAATCTGTTAGCGATAGGAGTGGAGGGCCGCGGTGAGCCTCGACAGGGTCTCCCGGAGCTGGTCCAGCTCGGCCGCGGACAAACCGGCGGCGTCTGCGAGCTGCTGCGGAATGGCGTTGGCCCGCGCGCTGAGCGCAGTACCGGAGTCCGTCAGGAAGACCTCCACCCGGCGCTCGTCCTCGGTGGAACGCCTGCGCTCCACCAGCCCCAGCGACTCGAGCCTCTTCAGCAGCGGGGACAGGGTGCCTGAGTCCAGGCCCAGCTCCTCCCCCAGCTCGCGGACACTGCGGGGCTGTTCCTCCCAGAGCACCAGCATGGCCAGGTACTGCGGATAGGTCAGGCCCAGCTGGTCCAGCATGGGCCGGTACACGGCAGTGGCTGCCTTCGACGCGGAGTAGAGGGCGAAGCACACCTGCCTGTTCAGGCGGGGGGCGTTGAGTCTGGGAGCGTCGGTCATGAATAAAACGATATCGCACAATTAGATTGTGCACAACTCATCTGCACTTGGTGAGAGTGCGAACGGACACTTCCGGCCCCAACAGAAGCGCGAACGTACAGTTGAGGCCCCGGGGTCGGGGCCTCAACTGTACGTTCGCGCTTGAAGGGTGGGGCGTAAGTGTCCGTTCGCGCTTTGAGGGTGGGCTTAGAGGTCGCGGATGGTGCGGAGTGCTGCCGCGGTCAGGACCTGGATGCCGTAGCCCAGTGCACGCTCGTCCAGGATGTAGTCGCCGCGGTGAAGGTCGTATTCCTCGCCCCCGGGCGTTTTGGTGCCCAGCCGCATCATGGCACCGGGCAGCTCGGCCAGGAACCAGGCGAAATCCTCCCCGCCCATGGACTGGGGCGTAAGCACTACGGCACTTTCGGCGATCTCGGCGCGGGCTGCTGCTTCGATGAGCGCGGTTTCATGCTCGGAGTTAACCACGGGCGGAACGCCGCGGGTGTGCTCCAGCCGGACATCCACGTTGTAGGGCGCCGCCACCTGGTGAACCACTTCATCCAGGAGTTCGCCTGCGCTGTGCCAGGCGTCGCGGTCCAGGCACCGCATGGTCCCTGCCATGTAGCCCGTGCCGGGAATGGCGTTGGGTGCCGAGCCGGCCGAAATGTGCCCCCAGACGACGGAGACGCCGCTACGGACATCCACCCGGCGCGAGAGGACGGCCGGGACGTTGACGGCGATCTGCGCCAGCGCGAAGACGAGGTCCTCGGTCAGATGCGGCCGGGAGGTGTGGCCGCCGCGCCCGGAAAGCTCGATCCTGATGGTGTCCGAGGCCGACGTGATGGCACCAATCCGGGTCCCGATCTTGCCCACGTCGATGCGCGGATCGCAGTGCAGTGCCAGGATGCGCGGCACGCCCTCGAGCACGCCCTGCTCGATGCAGGAATGCGCTCCGCCGGGCATGGTTTCCTCGGCGGGCTGGAAAATGATCCGGACCGTGCCGCCAAGCGGGGATTCCTGGTGCATGCGGTGCAGCACCAGCGCGATACCGAGCATGGTGGTGGTGTGGACATCGTGGCCGCAGGCATGGGTGACGCCGTGGTTCTTGGAGGCGAACGGCAGCCCTGTTTCCTCAATGATGGGAAGGGCGTCGATATCGCCGCGCAGTGCCGTGGCAATGGGACCTTCTCCGACGTCGACCGTGAGGCCCGTGCCTTCGAGCCGACGGGGCTTGAGCCCTGCCGCTTCGAGCCGGTCTGCCAGCTTGTTCGTGGTCCGGAACTCCTTGAAGGACAGCTCCGGATGCGCATGGAGGTCACGGCGGAAATCGATCAGTTCCGGCAGCAGCGGCTCCAGCCACGGCCCCACGAGGGCGGTGGGCTCGGCTTCAGTAGTGTAATTGCGCACGAAACAACTCTAGCGAGGCTGCTCCGAATACCAGCATCAGTGTCGGAGGTTACGGATCCGGGAGCCGGCTCCCGTGCCTGAAAAGGCTCAGCCCAGGCGTTCCCGCACTGCCGGGAAGACCTGGGCTGAGCCGAAGCTGACGGCCGGTTTAGAGGACGTCGGTGTCGCCGCTGGCCTTGAGCGCGTCCACGGCGGCTTTGACCCGCTGGGAGTTCGCCATGGTGGTCACCAGCAGGGCATCCGGCGTGTCAACGATGACCACGTCCTTGATGCCGATCAGTGCAATAACGCGCTTGGTGTCCGTCACCACCACGCCGCTGGCGTTTTCGGTGAACACGCGGGCACCTTCGCCAAGAACGGTGACATCGTCCACTTCCCTGGCACTGTTGAGCCGGCCCACGGAGGCGAAGTCCCCGACGTCGTCCCAACGGAAAGCGCCAGGCACGACGGCGACGTCCCCGGCCGCCGCGGCAGGCTCCGCCACCGCGTAGTCGATGGCGATCTTCGGAAGGGTGGGCCAGACGCGGGCCGTGACCTCGTCACGTTCATCCGTGTCCCAGGCCTGCGCGATCTCCGTGAGCCCCTTGAAGAGTTCCGGCTGGTTCTGCTCGAGGTGCTTCAGCATGAGCGACACCGGCGCGACGAACATACCCGCGTTCCAGACGTACTCTCCGCTGTCGACATACTGCTGGGCGACGTCCTCGCTGGGCTTTTCGACAAACTCCACCACGGCCTGCGCACTCGGGGCGTTCTCGACGGCCAGCTTCTGGCCCGCACGGATGTAGCCGAACCCGGTGGACGGGTGCGTGGGCTTGATGCCGATGGTGACGATCTTGCCGGACGCAGCCGTGTAGATGGCCTCACGCACGGCATCCTGGAAGAGGTCGTCCGGGCTGATCACCTGGTCCGCCGCGAAGGAACCCATGATGGTTTCCGGATCCCGCTGGTACAGGATGGCCGCAGCGAGGCCGATGGCCGCGCCGGAGTCCTTGGGCTCGCTTTCCAGCACGAGGTTGGATTCCTCGACCTCGGGAAGCTGGCCGCACACCGCGCTCCGGTGGGCCACGCCGGTTACAACCAGCACGCCCTTACCGGCAAGCGGCTCCAGGCGGTCGTAAGTGGCCCGCAACAGCGTGCTGCCTGAACCGGTGAGGTCGTGTAGAAATTTCGGGGCTGCTGCACGTGACAGGGGCCAGAGGCGGGTCCCCACTCCGCCTGCAGGAATTACCGCAATAAAACGGTCCAGCGGTGAATTCCGGCTTGTCACTATGTCTGTAGTCATCACGGCCTACTTTAGCCGACCACCGCGCGGATACCGGCAGATGCTGCCCCTCCGCGCCCCCGCGGGGGCCACAATGTGGCGTTCGTCTCAAAAATGCGCAAAAACCGCGCGGGGAGGCGTCACCTACAAGTTCCTGAATTGAATAAGCTGTGAGCGAAGCCTAGATTTAGGCTTGAGCTTACGAGTGCTCTCGCAGCAGGCGTTCCCCCCGCGTGGATCCCATGCCAGCGCCGCTGTGTTGCAGGGAGGTTTATTCAGTGCCGACAAAACCAGCTGGCACCTTGTACCGCGGCCGTGAAGGCATGTGGTCCTGGGTTGGACACCGCATTACAGGTGTAGTGATTTTTTTCTTCTTGTTGGTCCATGTGCTGGACACCTCATTGGTGCGCGTGTCCCCAGAGGCATACACCGCCGTGATCGGCGCCTACAAGAACCCCCTGATGGCCCTGGGTGAAACGGGCCTCGTCGCAGCGATCGTTTTCCATGCCTTCAACGGCCTGCGGATCATCGCCGTCGACTTCTGGAAGAAGGGCGCGAAGTACCAGCGCCAGATGCTGTGGACGGTCCTGATCCTCTGGGTCATCGTCATGGTGGGCTTCTCCATCCGCCACCTTTCCCTCGCCTTTGGAGGTCACTAAGCCATGACTGCAACCATTCAGAGTCCCCGCAGCGGAAAAGACGGCGCGAAGCCGGGCGCAGGACTGATTGCCCCCAAGTACCGCCGCAGCGGCGCCTCCAAGGGCAACTTCGAAATGGCGGCCTGGCTGTTCATGCGGCTTTCAGGCGTTGTCCTGGTGGTCCTGATCTTCGGGCACCTGTTCGTTAACCTCCTGGTGGGCGAAGGCATCCACGCCATTGACTTCGGTTTCGTGGCCGGCAAGTGGGCCGATCCGTTCTGGCAGTTCTGGGACCTGGCCATGCTCTGGCTGGCCATGCTGCACGGCACCAACGGCGTCCGCACCATCATCAACGACTACGCCGAGAAGGATTCCACCCGCTTCTGGCTGAAGATCGTCCTCTACGCCGCAACAACCGTCATCATCATCCTGGGCACCCTGGTGATCTTCACCTTCAACCCGTGCCCGGTGGACGTCAACGGGATCCCGCTGCCCGGCGGCTTCTGCCCCGCAGCCTAACGGCACCTTCCCTTTCCCCGGGGATCAGCTGTGCCCGCAAGCGCGGGTCAACGGTTTTACGGTGCGGGCTCCGCCCGCCCGTGGTTCTATAGCGAATTTTGAGAGAAAGAGCATCTGGTATGCAGGTCCATAAGTACGACGTCGTCATCGTCGGTGCCGGTGGCGCTGGCATGCGCGCCGCGATCGAATCCGGTCAGCGCGCGCGCACAGCAGTACTGACCAAGCTCTACCCCACCCGCTCGCACACCGGTGCGGCGCAGGGTGGCATGTGTGCAGCACTGGCCAATGTCGAGGAAGACAACTGGGAGTGGCACACGTTCGACACCATTAAGGGCGGCGACTACCTGGTGGACCAGGACGCCGCCGAGGTCATGGCGAAGGAAGCCATCGACGCCGTGCTGGACCTGGAAAAGATGGGTCTTCCGTTCAACCGCACGCCGGAAGGACGGATTGACCAGCGCCGCTTCGGCGGCCACACCCGCGACCACGGCAAGGCCCCGGTCCGCCGGGCCTGCTATGCGGCTGACCGCACGGGCCACATGATCCTGCAGACGCTGTACCAAAACTGCGTCAAGCACAACGTGGAGTTCTACAACGAGTATTACGTCCTGGACCTCCTGACGGTTGAAGAGGACGCGGTCCGCGAAGACGGCACGCCCTACAAGCAGAAGCGTGTTGCCGGCGTCGTGTCCTACGACCTTGCTTCGGGCGAACTGCATGTGTTCCAGGCCAAGTCCGTGGTGTTCGCCTCAGGCGGCGCAGGAAAGGTCTTCAAGACCACCTCCAACGCGCACACCCTGACCGGCGACGGCATGGGCATCGCGTTCCGCCGCGGCATCCCCCTGGAGGACATGGAGTTCTTCCAGTTCCACCCGACCGGCCTTGCCGGGCTGGGCATCCTGCTTTCTGAAGCCGCCCGCGGCGAAGGCGCCATCCTGCGCAACTCCGAGGGTGAACGCTTCATGGAGCGCTACGCCCCCACCATCAAGGACCTTGCACCCCGTGACATCGTGGCCCGCTCCATGGCCAACGAAGTCCGCGAGGGCCGCGGCTGTGGACCGAACAAGGACTATGTGCTCCTTGACCTGACCCACCTCGAGCCTGCGCACATCGATGCCAAGCTGCCGGACATCACCGAGTTCGCCCGCACCTACCTCGGTGTGGAGCCGTACACGGAGCCGGTCCCGGTGTTCCCGACGGCGCACTACGCCATGGGCGGCATCCCCACGAACATCACCACCGAAGTCCTGCAGGACAACGACACCGTGGTGCCGGGCCTCTACGCGGCCGGTGAAGTGGCCTGTGTTTCGGTCCACGGCTCCAACCGCCTGGGCACCAACTCGCTGCTGGACATCAACGTGTTCGGCAAGCGCGCCGGCATCGCCGCTGCGGAGTACGCCAAGACCGCTGACTTCGTGGAGCTTCCGGCTGACCCGGAGGCGTACACCATCGAACTGCTGGACATCGCCCGCAACGGCACCGGCGACGAAAAGGTGGCTGTGATCCGCAAGGAACTCCAGGACACCATGGACGCCAACATGCAGGTGTTCCGCACCGCAGACACGCTGAACCAGGTCCTCAGGGACATCGAGTCCTTCGAGGCGCGGTACAAGAACATCAGCGTCCAGGACAAGGGCAAGCGCTTCAACCTGGACCTCCTCGAGGCCGTTGAGCTGGGCTTCCTGCTGGAACTGGCCAAGGTCATGACGGTTGCCGCCCTGCACCGTGAAGAGTCCCGTGGCGGACACTTCCGCGAGGACTTCCCGGACCGCGACGACGAAAAATTCATGAAGCACTCCATGGCGTACAAGGACGACCACGCCCCGGCTGACGGCTCTGCAGAAGCAATTGCCGGTATCCGCCTGGCCACCAAACCGGTTGTCTTTACCCGCTACGAGCCGATGGTGAGGAAGTACTAAGATGTCCGCCGAACTTGCTGAGCCAGCCTCAAAGATCGAACTGCCCGCACACATCGGAGGCGGCGGAGAGATTCCGACGTTCGACGTCACCCTCCGCGTGCGCCGCTACAACCCCGAAGTTTCCGAGGACGCCACCTGGGACGACTTCAAGGTGACCATGTACGGCACCGACCGCGTGCTGGATGCCCTGCACAAGGTCAAGTGGGAAATTGACGGCAGCGTCTCCTTCCGCCGGTCCTGCGCCCACGGCGTCTGCGGTTCCGATGCCATGCGCATCAACGGCCGCAACCGCCTCGCGTGCAAGACCCTGCTGAAGGACCTGGACACGACCAAGCCCATCACCGTCGAGCCCATCAAGGGCCTGCCGGTGGAGAAGGACCTGATCGTGGACATGGAGCCGTTCTTCCAGTCCTTCCGTGAAGTCATGCCGTTCCTGATCAACAAGGGCCACGAGCCCACCAAGGAACGCCTGCAGTCCGCCGAGGACCGTGAGCGCTTCGACGACACCACCAAGTGCATCCTCTGCGCCGCGTGCACGTCCTCCTGCCCGGTGTTCTGGACCGACGGCCAGTACTTCGGCCCGGCAGCGATCGTCAACGCCCACCGCTTCATCTTCGATTCCCGCGATGACGCCGGCGACATGCGCCTGGAGATCCTCAACGACAAGGAAGGCGTGTGGCGCTGCCGCACCACCTTCAACTGCACCGAGGCATGCCCCCGCGGCATCCAGGTCACGCAGGCCATTGCCGAGGTCAAGCAGGCAATCCTGTCCCGCAAGATCTAGCACCACCGGAACCAAAAGAAGTACGACGACGGCGCCTCTCACCTTTAAGGTGGGGGCGCCGTCGTGGTTTCACGGCCACTTACCGGCACCAAACGAAAAGGTCCCCCATGTCCCGCTCCGAAAAAGTCAGCTTCGAAGGATCCACCGGCGAATTGCTCTCCGGCATCATCGATGTCCCGGAAGGACCGGTGAAGGGCTGGGGTGTGTTCTCGCACGGGTTTACGCTGGGCAAGGACAGCCCGTCGGCGTCCCGGATGTGCAAGGCGCTGGCTGACAACGGTGTGGGGATGCTTCGCTTCGACAACCTGGGCCTGGGCGATTCCGCCGGGTACTGGTCCGAGGGCTCGTTCAGCCACAAGGTGGCCGACACGGTCAAGGCTGCTGAGTTCATGCGGGCCGAAGGCAAGCCGGTCTCCCTGCTGGTGGGCCATTCCTTCGGCGGCGCCGCCGTCCTGGCGGCAGCCAAGGAGATCCCCGAGCTCGACGCTGTGGCCACCGTGGGGGCGCCGTTCTCTCCCAAGCACGTGGCCCACGTCTTTGACGCGGCCCTGGACCGGATCCTGAGTGAAGGCAGCGCGGAAGTGGACCTCGGCGGCAAACGCGTGGAGATCCGCCGGCACTTCGTCGAGGACCTGGAGAACGCGGACCTGACCGACTGCATCAAGCGGCTGCACAAACCCCTGATGGTGCTGCACTCCCCCACGGACAACACCGTGGGGATCGAGAACGCCAGCACCATCTTCCAGACGGCCCGGCACCCGCGCAGCTTCGTCTCGCTGGAAGGCAGCGATCACCTGCTGACCGGCAAGGGCCAGGCCGCCCGTGCCGCGAAGATTATTTCCGCGTGGGCCGATCAGTACCTCGACGCCGGACGCTAGCAGTCTTCCGGTCCCGCTCCACCGGCGTCTTACCCGGCTGGACCTGGCGCGAACCCCAGCCGGCAGTTGCCTTCGCTGCGGGGGCGTTCTTCAGGTCTTCGTCGCGGATGGCGGACCATGCCGCGGAGACCAGGTAGACCTGGCTGACCAGGTTGAACCAGATGAGCAGCCCGATGATGATCGCAAACGGCGCCAGAATCGGGTTGCGGCCGGCGTTTGCAAGCAACTCCGTGCTGAAGATCTGCAGCACGGTGGTACCCACAGCCGACAGGACGGTTCCTTCCAACAGCGCCTGCCGGCTAAGTTTCAGCCCCGCCGCGAGCCGGAACATGATCAGTGCGGTGACCCAGCCCAACGCGAGCGGTACGCCCACCTTGATGGCCGTGGTCAGCGGCCAGGCCATCACCGGATCCAACTGCAGCTGCTCGGTGACCCATCCCGCTGCGGTACCGAAAATCAGGGAGGCGCCGGCGCTGAGCACCAGCGCAACGCCAAGCAGCAGCAACGTGCCGGTGTCCCGCAGCTTCTGGACTACCGGATTCATCTTCAGCGGACCGAGCTGCATCACGCCCCGCAGGCCCTCCCGGACCCCGGCTATCCAGCCAAGGGAGGTCACGATGGTGACGACGGCAGCGATGACCGCGGTCCAGCCAAGGCCGGCAGGATTCAGCAGGTCCTGCGGGTCCACCAGCCCGTCGCCGCCGTCAACCTTCACCAGGCCCGGTGCGCTTGCCGCCACGCTGCTGACGATCCGGTCAAGCAGCGCCGGTTGGCCGCTCAACAGCAGCCCCGCCACGGAAAAGCCGGTGGCCAGCAGGCCGGTGATGGAGAAGAACATGTTGAAACCGATGCCGGCCGCCATGAGGGGCCCGTGCTGCAGGTTGTAGTGCTGGAACGCGCGCATGGGACGGAAGGCATTCAGCCGTGCCAGCAGCCATTGGAACATTGCCATCAGGCCGGCCACAGGGCCGGCGCCTGACCGGCGCGCCTTGCTCCACTCGACCTTCTTCCGGCTCACTTCCAGCTTCAGCCGGGCGCGCTCCGTGGGCAGCGGAGGATTATTCCCGGCCTGCGCCGCCTGTGCTGCCTGCGCCGTCGGGGCCGGTCGCGCCTCGGGGGTGGTCAGTTTCGATACCAAAGTCGAGTTCTTCCCGTAGCTGCCAAATGCCATTGATGTCATGCTCGTACAGCCCCATGCTAACCACAGGGAAGGTGGCCCGGTAATCCTTCAGCACCGTTTCGGCCTCATCCAGGCTCTCCGGCGCAACATCGTGGGCAATGGTCACATGCGGGTGGTAGGCAAAAGGCAGTTCCCGTTCCAGCGGCCCGGTCTGCAGCTGTTCGTGCAGCTTCACGCAGTCACCAAAACCGTCTTCAACCTTCAGGAAGACCACCGGGGACACCGGCCGGAAGGAGCCGGTCCCCGCAATGGTGACGGTAAACGGCTCCTGCCTGCGCGCGATTTCGCGGACGTGGCATCGGGTGGCTTCCCAGTCCCTGGTGGGGGTGGTGGTGACCAGCGTGATGTGCGCGGGAATGACGCCGGCCATGGGGTCCCCGAAGGAGGCCCGCCAGCGCCGCAGTTCCTCGGCAATGTCCGGCGGGAACCCCAGGATGACGCCGACGCTCATCCCGTCGGTCCTGGCCTCGCGGCTACCCGGTTCAGTGCCCCGGACCTTGGCAGCGTTATCATCGGCGTCAACGAATCTTCCCTCGCCGCGGTAGGCAGGGGAGTTTTCGTTTGCAGTGACTTTGCTGGCGGACGACATGGGGCTAGCGGACTCCTGCAAGGCTCAGGGACGGCAGGAAGCCCATGCGCTCGTAGACCTGGCCGAGGGTCACGGAGGCGATTTCGCGGGCACGTTCGGCACCCTGGGCCAGGAGCCTGTCCAGCTCGGCCGGGTCCGCCATAAGTTCATTGGTGCGGTCCCGGAGGGGCGTGATGAAGTCCACCATGACGTCGGCCAGGTCCTTCTTGAGGTGGCCGTACATCTTGCCCTGGTATTCCGCCTCAAGCTCGGCCACGGACTTCCCCGTCAGCGTCGAATAGATGGTGAGCAGGTTGGAGACGCCGGGCTTGGCTTCGGCGTCGAAGCGGATGTCCGTTCCGGTGTCCGTCACGGCGGACTTGATGCGTTTCGCGGCGACCTTGGGATCCTCCAGGAGCTGGATGGATCCGTGCGGCGAGCCGCCTGTTTTCGACATCTTGGCAGTCGGGCTCTGGAGGTCGTAGATCTTGGCAGTGGCCTTGAGAATGGTGGCCTCAGGCACCGTGAAGGTCTGGCCAAAGCGGGTGTTGAAGCGCTGGGCCAGGTTTCGGGTCAGCTCCAGGTGCTGACGCTGGTCCTCGCCGACCGGGACGAGGTCGGTCTGGTACAGCAGGATGTCCGCGGCCATCAGGGTCGGGTAGGCGAACAGGCCCAGTGTTGCGGACTCCGTTCCCGACTTCTGGGTCTTGTCCTTGAACTGCGTCATCCGGGAGGCCTCGCCAAAGCCGGTGATGCAGTTCAGTGCCCAGGCGAGCTGGGCGTGCTCGGGGACATGCGACTGGACGAAGAAGATGCTTTTGTCCGGGTCGATCCCGGCCGCAATGTACTGGGCCGCCACTACGCGGGTGCGTTTGGCCAGCTCTGCCGGTTCGAAATCCACGGTGATGGCGTGGAGGTCGGGAATGAAGAAGACAGCGTCGTATTCTGCCTGCATGTCAACCCAGTTGCGGACGGCGCCAATGTAGTTGCCCAGATGCAGGGAGTCCGCCGTGGGCTTGGCACCTGAAAGGATGCGCTTCTTGGTCACCGGGGTAGTCGAGCTAGTCATTGTGAGAAAAACCTTCGGGCTTAGAGCTGGTAGTCCACTACCAGCGGGGCGTGGTCGGAGAAGCGGGTGTCCCATGACGGCGCCCGGTCCACCACCGCCGAAAATGCAGCAGCAGCGAGGGCGGGGGTGGCCATGTGGTAGTCGATGCGCCAGCCTGTGTCGGTGTCAAAGGCCTTGCCGCGCTGGGACCACCAGGTGTAGGGGCCTTCTACGTTTCCCGCCAGGCCCCTGTGGACATCCCTCCATCCGATCTCATCGCCAAAGAAGCGGTCAAAGTAGGCGCGTTCCTCCGGGAGGAAGCCGGCGCGCTTCACATTGCCCTTCCAGTTCTTGATATCCAGCTCCGTGTGGCCGACGTTCAGGTCACCCACCACGAGGGCGTGGTCGCTGTGCTTTGCCAACTCCGGAAGGCGGCTGGTCATGACGTCCAGGAACCGGAATTTGTCGTCCTGCTTCGGGGTCCCGGCCTCACCGGAGTGAACATAGGCGCTCACGACCGTCAACTGGGCGGCAGCTCCGGCGGCATCCCTGACGCGGAAATCCGCTTCGACCCAGCGTCCGGCGGTGGCAAAGTAATCGTCGCCGATGTGGGAACGGGTAGCCAGCGGTTCCTCACGGGACGCAATGGCCACGCCCGCGCGGCCCTTGGCCTCGGCTTCCTCGTGCAGGATGAACCAGCCGTCGCCCAGGAGTTCGCGGACGATCTTGTCCGGTGCCCTGACCTCCTGCAAGCAGAGGATGTCCACCTCGCGCGGCTCAAGCCACTCCGCCATGCCGTTCCGGTAGGCGGCGCGGAGGCCGTTGACGTTGACTGATGCGATACGAAGGTGGTCCTTCTTCAATGCCGAGATCACCCGCTCCACTCTAGTCGATGATGGTTCCGCTGACGGGTTCGTCAGCGCCACCGGAGGACTTGATCATGTCCCTGGCGTTGGTGGCCGTGATTTCGATGGTCTCCAGTGCGCGGCGGATGGTGTCATGGTCCGAGGCTTCGCCCTTGGCCCGTTCCTGCTCGACGACGCGCACCTGGACCTGGACGATCTTGAAGGAATGGTCCAGCTTCATGTCCCGGACTTCGTCGGCTTCGCTGCGCGACCGCACCAGACGGGTGCCGCCGTGATCGGCGCTGCCGGACGACGGCGCCCGGCCGGTGGCTGCGTTGAAGGCGTTCTGCGCTTCGTTGAGTTTGGCGGTCGCCTTCTTGGCGGCCTTCTGGATGCTGAAAACGACGAACGCTGCCAGCGCGAGCCAGAAGCCGGCGATGATCGCCACCACCCAGCCCACGACGTCATTCTGGTTGGCGGCGAAGATGACGGCGACAACGAAGGCGACGACAAACACCATCATTCCCGGACCGCTGATCCGCAGCATGGAGAACCCGCCCTTGGCCAGGTTGGACGCAGAGTGAGGGTTACCCAAAGTTCGCATGGGTCCATTGTCTCAAACGCCGGAGCCGGAAAATGGACGCTTCCACCCCGGGCGAACGTTATTTCAGGAACAGCTTGCGCAGGCGGCCGGCCGTGAGCATGACCCCCAGCACGATCATCACCAGGTAGTACCCGACGTGGATCGCCGTGGCAGGGGTGAAGATGCCCACGCTGATCTGCCGGAGCAGCTCCACACCGTGCCACAGCGGCATCGCCTGGATCAGCCACTGGATGGACTGCGGGTAGACGCTGAGCGGGTAGAACGTGGCACTGAAGAGGAACATCGGCAGCATCACGAAGTTGATCCAGTCCATCTGCTGGAAGGTCTTCATGAAGCTCGTGATCCCCATGCCGAAGCTCGCGAAACCGAAGGCGATCAGCACCGAGGCCGGAATCATGAGGATGGCCCATGGCGTGGTGATCAGTCCCATGACGCCCATGACTGCGGTGAATCCGGTGGCGTACAGCAGGCCCCGCAGCAACGCCAGGAAGATCTCCCCCATGGCCACGTCCAGGGGGCCCAGTGACGTATAGAGCATTCCCTGGTACAGCTTGGCGAAGTTCATCTTGAAGAAGACGTTCCAGGTGGAGTCGTACACGGCGCCGTTCATCGCGGACACGGCCAGGAGCGCCGGAGCAATGTAGGCGGCGTAGCTGATTTCCTGGCCGCCGGGTCCTTGGACGGCGCCCACGATGGCGCCCAGTCCCACGCCCATCGAGATCAGGTACAGCACCGGCTCGAAGAAGCCCGAGAGCATCACCATCCAGTTGCTGCTCTTCGTTGCCATCAGCCCGCGGGCAATGACCGCCCTGACGTTCCGGGAGTACATCGGCCCGAAACGGCGGTTCCGCGCCGCCTCGGTCACGCTGTGGCCGCCCGGGTTGTGACTTTCAGACAAGACGCTCATTGTCCCAGCCTCCTGACGAACTGGCGTTTTGTCAGCATCCATCCCGCGACGGCGAGGCCGACCAGGAACACGATGTGCAGGATGGTCAGCAGCGGCGACTCGTCATAGCCGTAGCTGAAGACACGGCCCAGCTCGGTGCCGTGCCAGATCGGAGAGATCCAGCCGATCCAGCGCACCACGAGCGGCAAGGAATCAAGCGGGAAGAACGTTCCGGAGAACAGGAACAAGGGGGTCACAATGAACCTCATCACCATGGCGAACTGGCCCTTGTCCTCCTTGATGGAGGCGGCGTATGCCATCAGCGGCAGGCCGAAGGAGAGCCCGGCGAGGGTGGCCACGAGTACGGACACCCAGCCCCAGCCGCTGGGTGACGCACCGAAAAGCGCCACCACCGCGAAGTAAATGGCGGACTGCAGCAGGAACCTGAGGGTCACGGCCATGATGTGGCCCGCGGCGATTTGCTCAGGCGTGAGCGGGGACGCGTGCGGCCCGTAGTACACCCGCCGCCACTTGAAACCGTCCATCACCGGGAACGTGAATTCGTTGGCGGCGGTCATGACCGCGGCAGAGATCAGCAGCGCCGGGGCGATGAAGGCGAGGTAGCTGACCCCGCCGAAGGCAGTGCCGCTGTTGGTGTCCACCAGGGTGGCCAGTCCCACCCCCATGGCGAACAGGTAGGCCACGGGCTGGCCCACGCCGTACATCACGATGGTCCAGCCGTAGCTCTTCATGACGCGGAGGACCTGCTCCGCATAGTAGAAGGCTCCCCAGCGGCGGGCGCGGGCCGCTGACACGGCAGGCGAATGGGCGCGCAGCATGGCAGGTCCGCGGCTGCCGGCGTCCGCCACCGACGGCGAAGGCTGCTCAGTCAACGAGGCTCCTGCCGGTGAGGCGGAGGAAGACATCCTCCAGGGACGACCGCCGCACCAGCGACGTGACCGGACGGAGGCCGCGGGCGGACACCTGCTCGAGGGCCGCCTCGCCGTCGTGCGCATAAATCAGCACCCGGTCCGGAAGCGTCTCCAGCCGTTCGCCAATGCCTTCGAGCTCAGCGCCGATGGTGGCGTTGCGTTCCGATCCAAACCGGAGCTCCAGGACTTCCCGGGTGGAGTACTCGCGGATGAGGCTGGCCGGCGAGCCCTCGGCCATGATGCGCCCCTTGTCCACCACGATGAGGCGGTCGCACAGCTGTTCCGCCTCGTCCATGTAGTGCGTGGTGAGGATGAGTGTGACGCCCTGCTCCTTGAGCCGGAACAGCCTGTCCCAGAGGATGTGCCGGGCCTGGGGATCGAGGCCCGTGGTGGGCTCGTCCAGCAGGAGGATCCGGGGTTCGTTGATCAGCGACCGCGCGATAGTCAGCCGCCGCTTCATGCCGCCGGAGAGAGCATCCACCTTGGACTTCGCCTTGTCCGTCAGCTGGGCGAACTCCAGCAGCTCATCGGCCTTGGGCCGGAGGTAGCTCATGGGCAGGCCAAAGTAGCGGCCGTAGACCAGGAGGTTGTCGCGGACCCTGAGTTCCTCGTCGAGGTTGTCCTGCTGCGGCACAACACCGAGGTGGGCGCGGACTTCGGGACCATGGCTTTCCGGATCCAGCCCCATGATGGACAGGCTTCCGGACGTGCGCTGGGAGACGCCGCCGATCATCTTCATGGTGGTGGACTTGCCTGCACCGTTGGGGCCAAGCAGGCCGAAGGCCTCACCGGCCGGAACGCTGAAGGATATGCCGTCGACGGCGGTGACGTCGCCGTACGTCTTGGTGAGGTTTTCGGCGGTGATGACGTACTGCATCTGGTCGCCCTGGGTCTGGCTGCTGGATTGGTTGCGTGAGAGTTCTTCGTTGGACACAAGTTCAGGCACTCACCCAACGTTAGTACGCACGTTCGAACAAAGAAAGAGTTCGATCTCAAAAAATCCATTCGATTTTGTCACCCCGGCCGCGGACCCGGCGACCCGGCATCAGGGCCGCCGGAACCCGCCTACTTTTCCTCGCCGCGCAGGACCTGCAGGCGCTGTCGGTACTCCGTTTCATCGATTTCCCCGCGGGCGTAGCGTTCCCGGAGCACCCCTTCGCCGCCTTGGCGGGCGGCCCAGCGATGGTTGGTCCGCCACGTGCGCCGGGCAACGAAAATCAACAGGCCTATCACCAGGATCCAGAACAGCGGGAACAGCAGGAACCAGGGCGAGAAGCCGCCGTCGTACCACGGCGCATGGGCGGGAACGGTCCCAAAGGCAGTGCTTATTGCAGTCAACATGTCAGCTCCAGACTTTCAACGGGCCGGATTTCGGCTCCGCTTCAAGTCTGGTTTCGGCGCTCTGCGCCGTCGTCCGGCGGGGGGAGGCACTTGGGGCATGCGCCCTACTACCCGGGGAGGCAGCCGGGAGTCCTCAGCTGCTCCAGCCCGGGCGGATCAGGCCCGACTCATAAGCCAGCACCACCAGCTGCGCGCGGTCACGTACCTGCAGCTTGGTCATGATCCGGGAGACGTGGGTTTTGGCGGTCAGCGGCGTGATGAAAAGCCGCCCGGCGATCTCGGCGTTGTTCAGTCCCTCCCCCACCAGCCGGAGCACTTCCCGTTCGCGTTCGGTGATCCGGTCCAGCACGGCATCGGACGGCTTGCCGGGCGCGCGGGGCTGCAGGGCCAACTGGGCCATGATCCGCCGCGTCACTGACGGCGAAAGGAGCGCGTCGCCGTCGTGCACTACGCGCACGGCGCGGAGCAGCTCCTCCGGTTCGGTGTCCTTGACCAGGAAGCCGGCGGCGCCGGCGCGCACTGCCTCGGCGATGTACTCGTCAAGCTCGAAGGTGGTGAGGATGATGACCCGTGTCCCGGGAAGCGTCGGATCGGCCAGGATCCTGCGCGTCGCCCCGATCCGTCGCCCTGCGGCATGCGGATGTCCATCAGCACCACGTCGGGCCTCTCGCGTGCAGCGAGCCGCACGGCGTCGTCGCCGGTGCCGCATTCGGCCACGACCTCCATGTCCGGTTCGGCATCCAGGAGTGCGCGGAATCCGGCCCGGATGAGGGTCTGGTCATCGGCGATCAGGATGCGGATCATGCCCGGTCCCCGTTCTGGTCGCCGTCGTTGGGGTAGCTGCCCAGCGGCAGCACTGCCTGGACCCGCCAACCCGGGTTGAGCGGCAGGAACCGTACTGTGCCGCCCAGCGCGGCGGCGCGTTCCCGCATCCCCCGCAGGCCGTTGCCTTCCGGTGCCCCGGCGGCTCCGCGGCCGTCGTCGTCGACCGTGACGGTGAGGCGTCCGGCGTCGGGCCCGTCGGCGGGAACGTCAACCACGACGGCGGCGCGGCCGGCCCCGGCGTGCCTCACCACATTGGTGAGGGCCTCCTGCACGATGCGGTAGGCGGCCTCTTCGGCTGCGGCGGGCGGCCCGCCGGTGTCCGGATCCGTCCGGATGTCCAGCTTCACGTCCAGTCCCGTGCGCCGCGCGTTCTCGGCGAGCTCGGGCAGTTTCCGCAACCCGGGACCCGCGGCCGGGCGCAGCGGTGCGTCGTCCCGGAGCACGCCCAGCAGCTGGCGGACTTCGTCCAGGGACTCCTTGCTGGCCGTTTTGATGGCCTCCAGGGCGGGACGGAACTGTTCCGGGTCCCGGTCCCCCAGGTGCAGCGCCACTGACGCGCGGACGTTAATGAGGGACAAGGAATGCGCCACAACGTCATGGATATCCCTGGCCAGGGCGAGCCGGTATTCGTCCCGGGCGGCCTGCTCCCGGGACTCGCGCTGCCGCCGCCTTTCGGCCACGCGCTCGTGGCGGAGCCGGGCACCCTCCCCCAGCAGCACCAGGATCACCAGCCAGGACGTCCCGGCGACGGCGCGGATCAGGGCGCCCTCGTCCCCGCCGGCCATAAAGAAGGCAGCCAGCGCCGCCGCGCAGGTCCCGGCCACGGTCCAGGTCTGCCAGCGTCGTCCGGCGGCCGCCGAGAAGACGATGGCCAGTGCCAGGGACAGCAGGACAGGACCCCACGGGTAGCCTGCGGCAAGGTAGAGGATGGTCGCCGCTGCAGCCGCAGGCAACATCGCGGCGGGCCGGCGCCGGCGCAGGGACAACGCGGCCGGGCCGGCAAGCAGCAGCACGAAAGCCAGGACGTCCAGGGGCCGGTGGTCGGGCTGCCGGGCAGCGGCGAAGATCGTGCCCACGACCTGGACAACGGCCACTCCGATCACCAGGAAGGCAGTGGGCGGACCCTGGAATCGGCGCGGCATACTCCGAGCCTAGCGGCGGCGGCCTACCTGCGTCGTCCGCTTAACGGCGCAGGGCGCCTACTCCCGCGGGAGTAGGCGCCCTGTTTGCATTCCGTGTAACTCAGGCGACGCCGGCGTGGCGTTCCGCCACTTTGCGTTCCGCGGCTTCGACCACGTTGGTCATCAGCAGCGCCACGGTCATGGGACCGACGCCGCCGGGGTTCGGCGAAATCCAGCCGGCCACCTCGGCAGCGGCGGGATCGATGTCGCCGTGGACCTTGCTCTTGCCCGTCTCGGGATCGGTTTCACGGGTGACGCCGACGTCCAGCAGCGCCGCGCCCGGCTTCACGTCCGCAGCCTTGACGATGTGCTTGGCACCCGCCGCGCCCACAATGACATCCGCCAGCCGCAGCAGCTCCGAAAGGTTCTCGGTGCCGGTGTGCGTCAGCGTGACGGTGGCGTTCACGGCCCGCCGGGTGAGCAGCAGGCCGATCGTGCGGCCGATCGTGACGCCGCGGCCAACCACCACGACGTGCTTGCCGGCGAGGTTGTAGCCGTTGCGCTCCAGGAGCTCGATGACGCCGCGGGGCGTGCACGGCAGCGGCGAAGTGATCTCGCCGTTGACATTGAGCACCAGCCGGCCAAGGTTGGTCGGGTGCAGGCCGTCGGCATCCTTGTCGGGGTCGATCCGCTCGAGGATGGCGTCGGTGTCCAGGTGCTTGGGCAGCGGCAGCTGCACGATGTACCCGTGGCAGGCGGGGTCCGCATTGAGTTCGTCAATGAGGGCCTCGACCTGGGCCTGGGTGGCATCGGCCGGAAGCTCACGCTGGATCGAGTTCATCCCGATCTCCACCGACTGTTTGTGCTTCATGGACACGTACAGCTGGGAGGCAGGGTCCGCGCCCACGAGCACTGTGGCAATGCCCGGGGTGACGCCGCGGGCCTTCAGGGCCGCGACACGCTCGGCCAGCTCGGATTTGATGGCGGCTGCAGCAGCCTTGCCGTCAAGGATCTTCGCGGTCTGCGCCATGGACGGGTTCACCACTGTTCGTGCTGCGGGTACAGCGGGAAGTCGGCGGCAAGCTTGTCCACGCGGGCCTGCAGGGCTTCGATGTCGGTGGCGGAGCCGGCCTTCAGGGCGGTGGCGATGATCTCGGCAACCTCGGTGAATTCGTTGGCACCGAAGCCGCGGGTGGCCAGGGCGGGAGTACCGATACGCAGGCCGGAGGTGACCATCGGCGGGCGGGGGTCGAACGGAACGGCGTTGCGGTTCACGGTGATTCCCACGGAGTGCAGGAGGTCCTCGGCCTGCTGGCCGTCCAGCTGCGAGTTGCGCAGGTCCACCAGGACCAGGTGCACATCGGTGCCGCCCGTGAGCACGGAGACACCGGCTTCTGCGACGTCAGCCTGGTTCAGGCGGTCGGCGATGATCTTGGCGCCCTCGAGGACGCGCTCCTGCCGTTCCTTGAACTCAGCGGTGCCGGCGATCTTGAAGGCAACGGCCTTGGCAGCGATGACGTGCATGAGCGGTCCGCCCTGCTGGCCCGGGAAGACGTTGGAGTTGAGCTTCTTGGCCCATTCCTGCTTGGCCAGGATCACGCCGGAGCGGGGTCCCGCGAGGGTCTTGTGCACCGTGGAGGTGACGACGTCGGAGTGCGGCACCGGGCTCGGGTGCAGGCCCGCGGCCACCAGGCCGGCGAAGTGGGCCATGTCGGTCCAGAGCAGCGCGCCGACTTCATCGGCGATCGAGCGGAAGGCTGCGAAGTCCAGGTGGCGCGGGTAGGCGGACCAGCCGGCGATGATGACCTGCGGCTTCTCGGCGATGGCCTGCTCGCGGAGCTTGTCCATGTCGATGCGGAAGTTGTCCTGCTCCACCTGGTAGGCAGCCACGTTGTAGAGCTTGCCGGAGAAGTTGAGCTTCATGCCGTGCGTCAGGTGGCCGCCGTGAGCCAGGGACAGGCCCAGGATCTTGTCACCCGGGGTGATCATGGCGGACAGTGCAGCGGCGTTGGCCTGGGCGCCGGAGTGCGGCTGGACGTTGGCGTATTCTGCGCCGAACAGGTCCTTGACGCGGTCGATCGCCAGCTGCTCAGCGATGTCCACGTATTCGCAGCCGCCGTAGTAGCGGCGGCCCGGGTAGCCCTCGGCGTACTTGTTGGTCAGGACGGAGCCCTGGGCTTCCATCACGGCTCGCGGGGCGAAGTTTTCCGAGGCGATCATTTCCAGGGTGCCGCGCTGGCGGCCAAGCTCCTGGTCCAGTACTGCGGCGATCTCGGGGTCGAGCTCCGCCAGCGGCAGGTTGCTGACGGTGGCGGACGTGCTAACGGAAGTCGGAGAAGTGGTCACGTGGAACTCCTGGCTAGGGATGGGCGCTGCTAAGGTCAGGCTACCGGCTGTGACGTTGCCCTGCCCCCTTGATTACGGGGAAACCCGGTGAGGGGAAACCCGGTTGCGGGCAGGACTTCGAAGAGGAGCGGCAGCGGTTAACTGCCGGCCGGCAAAACATGACCCTCGGCCCAGGCGTACGATCCGTGGTCTTCGTCAGTGCCGCTCCCTGATGGTTAGCCATCCAACGCCAGTTGCGACCGGATAAGCCTATCAAAACCTTCCCGGGTACCGTCTGAATACCGTGTGCATCCCGCCTGAATACCGTCGAGAACGGGGCCTCCGGCGCGGGTAGGCTGTTCTTCGTGACTGAAGACCAGCTGACCTCCGCCTATGTTCTGACCCTTTCCTGCCCGGACCGGCCCGGCATCGTGCATGCCGTGGCTGGAGCATTGCTCGTGGCCGGCTGCAATATTACGGACTCGCAGCAGTACGGAAGCCACGCGACCGGCACGTTCTTCATGCGCGTCGAAGCCACCACCGACGCGTCCCAGGCTGAAGTCCACGCCGCGCTGCAGCCCGTGGCGGAGGCCTTCGGCATGGAGTGGAGCCTCAACCCCGCCGGCCGGAAGGTCCGCACGCTGCTGATGGCGAGCAAGTCGGCGCACTGCCTCAACGACCTCCTGTTCCTGCAGCGCTCCGGCACGCTGCCCATCGAGATCCCCGCCATCGTGTCCAACCACCAGGACCTGGCCGGGCTGGCGGAGTTCTACGGCATTCCCTTCCACTACATCCCGGTCACTGCGGACACCAAGGTCCAGGCCGAGGACCAGCTGCGCCAGATCATCGCGGAGCAGGACATCGAGCTGACCGTCCTGGCCCGCTACATGCAGATCCTGTCCAACGAGCTCTGCACCGAGCTCACCGGCAAGGCCATCAACATCCATCACTCCTTCCTGCCGTCCTTTAAAGGCGCCAGGCCGTATCACCAGGCCCATGCCCGCGGCGTCAAGCTGATCGGCGCCACGGCGCACTACGTCACTGCCGCCCTCGACGAGGGGCCCATCATCGAACAGGAAGTCATCCGCGTGGACCACCGGCGCACGGCCGAACAGTTCGTACAGATGGGCCGCGATGTGGAAGGCCGCACCCTGGCCCAGGCCGTCCAGTGGCACGCAGAGCACCGCGTGCTGCTGGACGGCAACCGCACCGTCGTCTTCAACTAGGGTCCGGGCAGGACGTGGCCCCGGCTGGGGAGGACCCCGGAGCCCCGGAGCTCAGCGGCGAGGACCGGCTGGCCGCGTTCTACAACCAGCGCGCTGTACTTTATCCTGAGCATCCCCTGACTCCGCAGCGGGTGCAGCAGCGGGAGCGGTTTATTGCGCGGTTGAAGGCTGAAGGCAGGCACGCCGTGCTGGAAATCGGCTCCGGCGCGGGCATTGACGGGCTGAAGTTCGTCCAGGCCGGCGTCCACTACACGGGCGTGGACATCTCCGAAGAGCAGGTGCGGCTGGCGACGTCCAAGGGACTGAATGTCTCGGTCGCCAGTGTGAGGAGCCTGCCCTTCGCCGACGGCGCCTTCCCGGCACTGTGGACCATGAGCACCCTGTTGCATATCCCCAACAAGGACATCGACGACGTCGTCCGGGAACTCGTGCGGGTGGCCGCGCCGGGAGCGCTGATCGCCGTCGGGCTCTGGTCCGGTGACGATGAGGAGGTCCTCAACCCCGAAGACGAGATCCAGCCGCCGCGCTTTTTCAGCCGCCGCAGCGACGGGACTCTCCAACGGATCTTCGGCCGGCACGGCCGGATTGAGGAGTTCACGACGTGGCCGGAAGGCACGGGCGCGGAGTCCGGGCCGGGTGCGGGCCATTGGACGCAGCATTACCAGTTCCTGGTCCTCCGCACTCCCCGTGCCCAGCCCAACTAGGTAGCAGCAGGTGCCGTTATGAGCCCTCAAAACGACACCTGCTGCTACCTAGTTGGGGGCCGTGCGCTGTCCTAAGCACCCCGCCGCGCGCTGCCCATGTAGCCGCCGAGCATCGCGCTTGCCATCAAGACGAGAGCCCCGACCCGCGCCAGGCCGACACCGAGCTTGCGCCGGCCACGGAGCCGTGCGGCCCAGGACCCTGCGAAGATCAGCACTGCTGCGCCATTCAGCCCGGCATGGACGATACCGACCCGCTTCGTTCCGCGGCCGGCCAAGGACCATTCGGCCCATCCCGATAATGCGGTGGGAACGGCGGTGATGACGCCAAGGCCGACTAGCCGCGTGGCCGCCCGCTGCGCCCCCGGGTCGGAGTACAGGTCCAGGTACATGGCCATGAACCACGCGCCAAACGGTGCGTCGGTCAGGATGCCGTGCAGCGGTATTCCGGTTGCATCGCCGTGCAGGAAGCTGCGAAGACGCCTGTTCTGGACCAGGCGGCCGGCCGGCGGCTCGGCCGCACTGACGGCCGGGTCAAGGGCCTCCAGCTGCTCAATCCGCCGCATCAGCCGGCGGAACCGGCCGGGCCCTCCGCCACCCTCCGTCCGCAGGTGAAGTCCTTGCAGCTGAAGCCCTGACGGGCCAAAACCCCGTAGTTCCATGGCCCCATGGTAGTGAGACCCGTCGGCGGCGTCACTAGGCCACAAAGTCAGCCCGGGGGGCCTGCTTCCGAATGCCGGCCGGAGCAGTGTCCTAGGCTGGGCACATGGCTCCTCTTTATCCTTTCGCCGGCACCAGCCCGGACGTCCACCCTTCAGTCTTCGTCGCCCCCAGCGCCTCCGTGATCGGCAACGCCACCCTGGCCGCGGACGCCAGCGCGTTCTACGGCGTCTCCGTGCGGGCCGACACCGCCGCCATCACCGTGGGTGAGGGCAGCAACCTGCAGGACAATGTTGTGCTGCACGCCGACCCGGGCTTCCCGTGCAGCGTCGGGGCCCGCGTCAGCGTGGGCCACAGCGCCGTCGTGCACGGCTGCACTGTCGAGGACGACTGCCTCATCGGCATGAGCGCCACCATCCTGAACGGTGCGGTGATCGGCGCCGGCTCGCTGGTGGCCGCCGGCGCCGTGGTCCTCGAAGGAACCGTCATCCCGCCCCGGTCGTTGGTGGCCGGCGTCCCGGCGAAGGTCCGCCGTGAACTCACCGACGAGGAGTTCGACGGCGTGAAGCGCAACGCCGCCCACTACCGCGAACTGGCGCAGGCGCACCGGGAACTCCACGCAGGCTAGGCCCGCTTCCGGGTTTCGCCAAGCTCGACCACAGGGGCGGCTAGTCCAGGCTGATCGGCCCCAGTGCGTCCAGCAGCTCGCCCGGTCCCGGGTTCCCGGCGGCTGACCGGCCGCCCAGGTGGTTCACCACGCCCCACACCGCGTTGAGGCCGGTGGTGACGGCGCCCTCGGCCCAGCCGGCCGTGAAGGATACGTCGTCGCCGGCCAGGAAGATCCCGCGCTGGGCTTCCGGCAGCTTGTCCTGTTTGAAGTGCGTGAACAGCCGCTGCTGGTAGCGGTAGTGCCCGGGCAGGTTCGCCTTGAAGGCGCCCATGAAGTTGGGGTCCGCTTCCCAGGAGACGGTGATGGGCTGGCCGATGATGTGGCTGGCAATGTCCACCCCCGGGTAGATCTGCTCCAGGGAATGCAGCATGAGCTCCACCCGCTGGTCCGCGTCGAGCGCCAGCCATTTCAGCGCGTCGTCGTTCCAGGTGTAGGACAGCAGGATGACGGCGGGCTTGTCCGGACCGTCGTCCAGCAGGTAGGTGGCGCGGTTCAACCGGTCTGTCAGGGTCATGGACAGCACATCCCTGCCCGTCTCCGGATCCGTGTCCTTCCAGAACGGGCGGTCCACCATTACGAAAGTCTTGGAGGACTGCATGTAGTGCGAGCGCTCGATCGCCGTCCACAGCTCCGCGGGGAACAGTGCCTCCTCGGTGTGGATCCGGGTGGACAGCAGCCATGACTGGCACGTGGTGACGACGGCGGGATAGCTCGCCTCCCGGCCCCAGCGTTCGCGCAGGCGCAGGTCGCCGTTGGCGTCCCGGCTGATGCGGTCCACGGCGCCCCGCGGGGAACCTGAATGCAGCGACGCCAGTGACGTCCCTTCCGGCCAGTGGGCCATGCCCGACGGCGCGTGCTGCCACAGTGCCTCGGGGAGCCGCTGCGCTCCCCCGGCAATGAGCCGGTGCTGGTCATCGGCGTCGGTATAGACGACACGGAGGATCTCGAGGATGGAGTTGGGGAAGTCTGTGTCCCAGCCGCCGGTGCCGAAGCCCACCTGCCCGAACGCCTCGCGGTGCGCGAAGCCCGCCTCCTTGAAGGACTCGCTGGCCGCGATGAAGCCGTAGAACGTCTGTTCGTCCATCAACGGCAGGAGCTCGTTCCAGATCTCCTTGATCCGGTCCGTGTCCCGCGCCCGGATGGCGTCCTGCATCTCGCTGAACCGGGCGCCGTCGTTCACTGCCGCCTTCCATGCGTCCGCCACTTCACGGAAGAACGGCGGCAGGTCCGCCGGCGTGCTCGCGTAGTGCTTCTGGCCCGCCAGTTCAATCACTGTGCTGGAGGTGACCGGGGCCAACGGGTTGGGGAAGTCCTGGGTCTGCAGGCCCAGCAGGTCCACGTAGTGGTAAAACGCCTTGCCGGACACCGGGAACCGCATGCCGCCGAGGTCCGCCACCACGCCGGGAGCTGACGGGAAGCTGGCAGTCCGGAGGCGGCCACCGATCTGGTCGGCCTCGTACAGGACCGGCCGGAGGCCCAGTTTCATCAGTTCGTAGGCCGTGACCAGGCCTGACAGGCCGGCGCCGACCACCGCCACTTGGGTACCGTACATCTCGGGCGGGACCGAGCCGAGGCCGTCCGGGTGCGCGAGATAGTGGTCGTAGCTGAACGGGAAGTCCGGGTTCAGCATGGTGATCGGGGCGTCGGCTGCCCGGTCCGCGGTGGCCGCGGCCTGGGCGCCGGGTGCCGTGGCGGGGTTGTTGGCCGGCAGTTCGGTGGCGATGGTCATGAAAGGTCTGCCTTCATCGGTTCGGGGGTGGACAGTGGTGAAGTTTCGCGCCCGCTCAGTTCACGGTATTCCTCGTGGCCCAGGGCCGCCACCCTGGAGTGCTTCCGGCCGTAGCCGAAGTAGGCTGCGAGGCCCACCAGCATCCAGATGCCGAAGACCGCCCAGGTGTCGGCGCCGAGGTTGGCCATGAGGTAGGCGCACATAAGCGCGCCGAGGATGGGGGTCAGCGGGAACAGCGGCACGCGGAAGGTGCGCTTGAGTTCGGGCCGGTTGCGGCGCAGGTAGATGACGGCCACGTTCACCAGGGCAAAGGCGAACAGGGTGCCGATGCTGGTGGCGTCCGCCAGGTCACCGAGCGGAACCAGCCCTGCGGTAAGCGCCACGAGGACGCCCACGATCACGGTCCCGGAAACCGGCGTGCCGGTGCGGGAAGAGACGCGGCCGAAGATCCTGGGGATGAGTCCGTCGCGGGACATGGAGAGCAGGATGCGGGTCTGGCCGTAGAGGACGGTCAGGACGATGCTGGCGATGGCCAGCACGGCGCCGACGGCGAAGACCAGGGCGATCCACGGCTGGCCTGTGGTTTCCTCGAGGATTTTCACCAGGGCGGCCTCGGTGCCGTCGAACCAGCCCCAGGGGCGGGCGCCGATGGCAGCGACAGCCACGAGGACGTAGATGGTGGTGACGATGACCATGGAGAGCATGATGGCGCGCGGCAGGTCCCGCTTGGGATTGCGCGCTTCCTCGCCGGCCGTGGAGGCGGCGTCGAAGCCGATGTAGGAGAAGAAGACCGTCGACGCCGCGGCCGAGACGCCTGCCGCGCCCATCGGCAGCAGCGGCTCGAAGTTGCCTGCGTTGAACGCCGTGAATGCGACGGCGCAGAAGAAGAGGAGGATGCCCACCTTGATCACCACGATCGCGGTGTTGATCCAGGCGCTCTCCCTGGCCCCGCGGACCAGCAGGATCGTCGCGAGGACCACGATGACCATAGCCGGGATGTTCATGATGCCGCCGTCCCCGGGCGGCTGCGAGATGGCGTCCGGCAGGACCTGCCCGAACACCGCGAGGGACTCGTTGACGTACTGGCCTGCGCCGACGGCTACTGCGGCCACCGACACCGCGTACTCCAGCACGAGGCACCAGCCGCAGATCCAGGCCATGCCTTCGCCCATCGTGGCGTAGGTGTAGGAGTAGCTGGAGCCCGCCACCGGGACCAGGCCGGCCATTTCGGCGTAGGACACGGCGGAGAGCAGGGCGGCGAGTCCGGCGATGGCGAACGAAATCCAGATGGCGGGGCCGGCCAGCGGCACTGACTCGCCAAGGATGACAAGGATGCCGGTTCCCAGCGTGGCGCCGACGCTGATCATGGTCAGCTGCAGGACCCCGAAGCTGCGGACCAGCTTGGTGCCGCCATGACCGCTGTCGGCCTCGCTGACCATCTGGCCGATCGGCTTGCGGCGCAGCAGTTGTGCAGCCAGGCCCGGACGGCGGGCAGCTGCCGGCGGCCGGCCGGTGAGTGTAGGCACAGTCATCATTGACGTCCGTTCGTGAGTAGTTAGCGGCTTTCCCCTGGTCCAGCTTAGGTTTGTGAGCCACCTCTCATCGTTGTGCAAAATGACCTATAGTCTTCTGGCATGAGACTTAATGCACACACCGATAGCATGCGGAACACGGCGCTGACCGGACAGGTCAGCGTTGACCTTTCGGCCATCGCGGACAACATCCGGACCCTCCGCCAGCGCTCGGCGGCACCCCACTTCATGGCCGTGGTGAAGGGCAACGCCTACGGCCACGGACTTGTTGACGTCGCCCGGACGGCATTGTCGGCCGGTGCGGACTGGCTGGGAACGGCGCAGCTTCATGAGGCGATTGCCCTGCGCCGGGCGGGCATCACCGCTCCGGTATTGTCCTGGCTGTACCTCGCGGCAGCCTCCAGCGAGACGATCCGGGAAGCGCTGGAGTACGACGTCGATGTGTCACTGGGCAGCGTCGCCCAGCTCGACGTCGTGGCCGGCATGGCCCGCCAGCTGGGCCGTCCCGCCGTCGTCCATCTTGAACTGGACACGGGGCTGAGCCGCGGCGGGGCACGGGCGGAGGACTGGGCGGAACTCGTCGCCGCTGCCCGGGCTGCAGAACGTGACGGCATGCTCCGCGTGCGCGGTGTCTGGACGCATCTTGCCTGGGCCGACGTTCCGGCGCACCCGGCCAACCTGGCGGCGGTGCAGGCTTTCGAAGAGGCCGTCCGCGCGGCCAGGGCGGCGGGCCTGGAACCTGCTCTCCGGCACGTCTCGAGTTCGGCCAACATCCTTGACCGGCCGGAATTCGCCTTCGATATGGTGCGTGCCGGCCTGGCGTTCTACGGGCTGGCTCCGGCCGACCACCTGGCTCCGGCCGACTACGGCCTGCGTCCCGCCCTGACGGTCACGGCGCCGGTGGTGCTGGTGAAGAAAGTGCCCGCCGGAACCGGGGTGAGCTACGAGCACCAGGCCATCACGCACGAGCCGCGGTACCTGGGGCTGATCCCGCTGGGCTACGCGGACGGCATCCCCAAGGGCATCACGGGCCGCAGCCTGATCCTCCTCGGGGGCCGCCGTGTCCCGGTAATCGGTAAGGTCTGCATGGACCAGTTCATGGTGGACCTGGGCCCGGACGCACAGGGCGTGGCCGTTGGTGACACAGCTGTGCTATTTGGCGATCCGCGCACGGGGGCCGCGAGCGCCGATGACTGGGGCGCGGCGATCGGCAGCCACGGCGACGAGATCATCAACCGGATCGCCCCGCGCCTGCCGCGCGCCTACGAGTGCCCGGACTACCAGGAAGCCGGTGCTCCCGTTGGCGCCTGAGGCAGCGGTCGAGCGGCTCGGCTTCGTCTCGCTGGAGCAGTTCCTGCAGAAGCTGCCGCCGGAGCTGAAAGTACTCCACGACGGCGGCAACGGCGCCGGGATGCTCCGCTGGGTGGAGCCGAGCGAGCTGGAGGATCCGACGCCCTACCTGCTCGACGGCGAGTTCATCCTCACTGCCGGCCTGCCGTTCCTCGGCGAGGGCGGCAGCGAGGGAAAGGTGGACGCGTATGTGCAGCGGCTGGTGGGCGCCGGGGTGGGGGCCCTGGGGTTCGGACTGGAACCGTACTTCGACGCCGTGCCGGAGACCGTGTTGGCGGCGTGCCGGCGCCACAACCTGACCCTGGTGGAGTTTCCCAGGACTGTTCCGTTCGCGGCGATCGGACTGGCTTTCTCGCAACTGCTGGAGTCGGACAACGCCAGGGTGTTCCGGCAGCTGGCGGACACCAACAGGCAGCTGATGCGGGCGGTCCTGTCGGCCAGGCCGGAGCACGAACTCCTGGCGGCCCTGGTGCAGCGGGTTCCGGTCTGGGCGCTGTTCGTCGGAGCCGACGGCAGGATCCGCGCCCGGGCCGCGGCCGATGGCGGCGGAAGCGGCAACAGCAACGGCAGCGCTGCCAGCCCGGCGGGAACCGCCGGGGCAGGGGCAAACCCGCCCGCCGCCGTCGAATTTTCCGCTTTGCAGCCGCTGCTGAAACGGCTGCTGGCCGGAAGCGGCCCCCGCGTTGAGATGGAGTCCCTCGAGGACCCGCGGCCGTCCACGGTGTTCGGCCACCCGCTCCGCAGCACCCGCGACGCCAACCTCGGCGCCCTGATCCTGGGCTCGGCCGGACCGCTCACCCCGGCACAGAACAGCGTGGTGTCCTCGGTGGTGGGGCTCCTGGAACTGCTGGTGCGGCAGCGGACCAGCGGCTCGCTGGCACCCAGCCAGCTTGCGACCGCGCTGCTGCTGCATCCGGACAGCGTGGCCTCCGGCGGCACGAAGCACATCAACGGCCTCAAGGACCTCCTGGCGCAGAGCACCTCCTCTACGCGCTCGGCACCCCTGCGGGTGGTCCAGGGCGTGAAGGCCGAACCCGGCGGCCCTGCGGGCGACAGTCCCGTCCGGGAACTCCTGCAGTGGCGCCGGATGTTCGACACCAAGCTCGTGGAGATCACCGACTACGGTTTTGCCGCCATCACCCGCCTCAAGGTCGACGAATCCCTGCTGGCCGAGGCGGAGGAACTCGGCTGGCGCCTGGTGATCGGGGATGCCACCGAGTTCCAGGCGCTCGCGTCCGCGTACCGGCGGGTGACGTCGCTACGCGCCCGGGTTCAGGCAACGGGCCGGAGCGCCCGGGTGGACGAGGTGACCTGGTCCGTGGCCGGCCTGCTTGGCCGCGAAGCCGGAACCATGCTGGCGGCACGCCTGCTGGAACCGGTCCTTGGCCAGGAGGATCCCGAGCGGCGGGCCGCCCAGCTGGCGGTGCTGCGGACGTGGCTGGGAGAGAACGGGAGCTGGGACGCCACGGCGAAGGCGCTGGGCCTGCACCGGAACAGTGTCCGCCGCCAGATCAACGCCCTGGCCGAACTCCTGGACACCGACCTCAACCAGGCCCAGGTCCGCGCGGAACTCTGGTTCGCCCTTCAGTACGTGGACGAATCTCCCCCCGCGACAGAGGCTGCGCCCTCCCAGTCCGAGTAGAGCTCCGGCCTCCGCTCCCTGAGGTACGGCACGGCTTCCCGGGCGTCGCGGGCGCTGGCGGCGGACACCTCGGCGTACAGCAGTCCAGGCGCCGGACCTGCAGCGGCCAGGAGGCTGCCGTCGGGGCCGGCGATGACGCTGCCGCCCAGGAACGCACAGCCGTCCTCCTCCCCTGCGTGGTTGGCGTAGGCCACCGTCAGCTGGCTCTCCAGCGCCCTGGCGCGCAGCAGGACCTGCGGAACGGAGTCGAATCCCTGGGACAGGGCGGTGGGGACCAGGAGCAGTTCTGCGCCGCGGACCGCGGCGGCACGCACCGCTTCGGGAAACTCGACGTCGTAGCAGATCACCATGGACGTTTTGATGCCGTGGAAGTCCACGACGGCGGGAGGTTCAGCCGCCGGGCTGAACGCCTGGCGCTCGTCCGCGCCAAACAAGTGGACCTTGGCGTAGTTCAGCAACTCGGCCCCTTCGCGGTCCACCAGCGTGGAGGTGATCTGCCACCGGCCGTCCGCGGTGACGGCGGGCAGGCTGTACACCAGGGCGATCCCGCTCTTCCGCGCGATGCCGGCCAGTGTCCGGCGGATGGCCGGAAGCCTGGCGGGATCCAATCCCGCCCGGACCCGCAGGGGCGCATACCCCACCGGAAACAGCTCCGGGGTGAGAAGCACCTCCGCCCCGGCAGCGGCGGCCGTCCGGGCCGCATCCTCAACTGCCGCGCAGTTGGCGTCCACATCCAGTACGGCGGCGTTCGCCTGCAGGAGTGCCAGCAGCACCGTTACCACCTCTATAGTCTCCGGGATGCCCGCGGGGAACGCGGGCCGCCTCTTCTTGCAGCCTCTTCCTACCAGCGTAGCGAGGGTGCAGACTGTGCCGTAGGTGCATTTCCACCCGGAAACAGGGGCTCGCAGTGCGGAACGTCCGTGCGTGCGGCGGGGGTGCTGCAATGGTGCCTTGCGTTAACTTCTTGACTACAACGGTGCAGATGGTGCACGCTTCTTTGCATGCCCTCATCACCGCGCTCAACGAGGAGCCGAACCAAGAACCCTGGTTCACAGTCCGCCCTGAGGCACTTGAACCAGCAACGGATCATCGAGTGCCTGCTGAACGGTCCGTCAACCCAGGCTGAACTCGCCCGGCAGACCGGATTGTCCACCGCCACTGTCTCCAACATCGTCAAGATCATGCAGGACGCCGGGCTGGCGTCCACGGAGCCGATCACCAGTTCCGGCCGGCGCGCACTGAACGTCCGGCTCAACAGCAACGGGGCGGTCGCCGTGGGAATCGACTTCGGGCGGCGGCACCTCCGGGTGGTCCTGGCAACCCTGAGTTACCACATCATCGCCGAGGAATCCGTATTGCTGCCGCTGGGCCACCACGCCGACGAAGGCATCCGGGCCGCCGTCGAACTCCTTGCCAAACTTCTGGCGGAAAGCGGCGTGGAACGCAGCGCCATAGTAGGGGCCGGCGTCGGAATCCCGGGCCCCATCGACCGCCGGACGGGCACTGTGGCGCAGGGTGCCATCCTTCCCGAATGGGTGGGCATCAACATCCTGCACTACCTTGAAGAGACCCTGAATTTCCCCGTGTTCATTGACAACGACGCCAACCTTGGCGCCCTGGCAGAGGTCACGTGGGGACCCCACAGCGGCATCAGCAACCTGATGTTCATGAAGATCGGTTCGGGCATTGGCGCCGGGCTGATCCTCAACGGTGCCCCGTACTACGGCAACGTGGGCATCACCGGCGAAATCGGCCACGCCACCATCCACGAGCACGGCCTCATCTGCCGCTGCGGGAACCGGGGGTGCCTGGAAACCATTGCCTCCACAACCACCATGATCGAGCTCCTCAGCCGCGGTGAGGAAAAACCGCTCAGCGCGGAGGACATCGTCCGCAAGGCACTGGAGCGGGACTCAGCGACACTTCGTGTCATCGACGACGCCGGCCTGGCGGTGGGCAGGGCCTTGGGCAACGTGGCCAACCTCATCAACCCCGAAGTCATTGTGATGGGCGGCCCCCTGGCGGGTCTGGGAGACCTGCTCCTGGACCCCATCCGGCGGGGCCTGGTGCGCCACGCGGTGCCCGTCATCGGCGAGACCACAACACTGACAATGTCCTCGCTCGGGGACCGCGCGGAGGCCCTCGGGGCCGCCGCACTGGTCTTCCAGCATGCGGGAATCCGCCGCTCCTGAACCTATTCGTTATCTGGCCGTTGCGTTAAAGACTTGACGACAACGGCTGTGATCAAGTTTACTTTTTCATCAGACGGCCCTGCGGTTTGCAGGGCGGACAACGAAGTCATGCATTGGAGGCGTAAGGGCAAATGACGTCCCAGACCACGCAAAGCGATCCGATCCTTCTCGAGATGCGCTCCATCACCAAGGAATTCCCCGGCGTTAAAGCTTTGTCCGAGGTGAGCCTGCGGGTGAAGGCCGGCGAGATCCACGCCATCTGTGGTGAGAACGGCGCCGGCAAGTCCACCCTCATGAAGGTCCTGTCCGGTGTGTATCCGTTCGGGACCTACGACGGCGACATCGTCTACCAGAACGAAGTCCAGCAGTTCAAGGACATCCGTGCCAGCGAGCAGGCCGGCATCGTGATCATCCACCAGGAACTCGCGCTCATCCCGGAACTCTCCATCATGGAGAACATCTTCCTGGGCAACGAGCCCACCAAACGCGGCATCATCGACTGGGCCGAGGCCCGGACGCGGTCCACCGAACTGCTCGCCCGGGTGGGCCTGCGCGAGGATCCCGATACCGCCATCAAGGAAATCGGCGTCGGCAAGCAGCAGCTCGTCGAAATCGCCAAGGCGCTGAGCAAGTCGGTGAAGCTCCTGATCCTCGACGAGCCCACGGCGGCCCTGAACGAATCCGACTCCCAGCACCTGCTGGACCTCATGCTGGGCCTCAAGGGCCGCGGCATCACGTCCATCATCATTTCGCACAAGCTGAACGAGATCGAGCAGATCGCGGACTCGATCACCATCATCCGTGACGGCAAGTCCATCGAGACCCTCGACGTGAAGGCCGACGGCGTGGACGAGGACCGCATCATCAAGGGCATGGTGGGCCGCACGCTGGAGTCACGCTTCCCGGACCACGAACCGAAAATCGGCGAGGTGTTCTTCGAGGTCAAGGACTGGAACGTGGGGCATCCCCAGATCCAGGACCGCCTGGTCTGCAAGAACTCCAACTTCTTCGTCCGACGCGGCGAGATTGTCGGTTTTGCCGGGCTTATGGGCGCCGGCCGCACCGAGCTTGCCCGTTCCGTGTTCGGCCGTTCCTACGGAAGGTTCATCTCCGGCCACATCTACAAGGACGGCAAGGAGATCACCCTCCGCTCGGTGCGCCACGCGATCGACGCCGGGCTGGGCTACGTCACCGAGGACCGCAAGTCCCTGGGATTGAACCTCCTCGATGACATCAAGACCACCACGGTCGCGGCGAACCTGAAGAAAATCAGCAAGCACAACATCGTGGACCCCAACAAGGAATTCACCGTTGCGGAGCAGTACCGCAAGTCCCTGCGCACCAAGACGCCCTCAGTGGAAGAAGGCGTCGCCAAACTCTCGGGCGGCAACCAGCAGAAGGTGGTGCTCGCCAAGTGGATGTTCACCGATCCGGACCTTTTGATCCTCGACGAGCCCACCCGCGGCATCGACGTGGGCGCCAAGTACGAGATCTACGGCATCATCCAGCAGCTGGCCAACCAGGGCAAGGGAGTGATCGTGATTTCCTCCGAACTGCCTGAACTGCTGGGACTCTCGGACCGCATCTACACGATCTTCGAAGGCGCCATCACCGGCGTCCTGAACAAGGATGAAGCCAGCCAGGAAAGCCTGATGAAGCTCATGACATCCGCCCGCAAGACCGCCGCCTGACCTTCTGGATACCTCCAGAACCTTCCAGACACAAGGACCGAAACAATGAACGCGCTCAAGAAGCTATTTGGCGGCAACACCCGCCAATTCGGCATGATCTTCGCCCTGGTTGCACTGATCGTCTTTTTCCAGATTTTCACCGAGGGCCGCACGCTCACCCCGGGTAACGTCATCAACCTCTTCAACGGCAACTCCTACATTCTGATCCTGGCCATCGGCATGGTGCTGGTCATCATCGCCGGCCACATCGACCTCTCCGTGGGCTCGGTGGCAGCGTTTGTCGGCGTCACCGTGGCCCTGGCCATCCGTGACTGGGGCATCCCCTGGTACGCCGGCGTACTGCTCGGCCTGGCCCTCGGGGCGCTGATCGGGGCCTGGCAAGGGTTCTGGACCGCTTATGTCGGCATTCCCGCCTTCATCGTGACCCTCGCCGGCATGCTGCTCTTCCGCGGCTTCAACCAGTTTGTCGGCAAGTCCAACACCATCCCGGTCCCCAACGACTTCCAGTACCTCGGATCCGGCTACCTCCCCGAGGTGGGGCCGTCCACGGGATACAACAACCTCACCCTGCTGCTGGGCCTGCTGGCCGTTGCCTACGTCATCTTCAGCGAAGTCCGCTCACGCCGCCGGGCCATTGCCCTCGGCGCTGAAGTCCCCGAAGCCTGGGTGATGATCCTCAAGCTCGTCCTGATCTGCGGCGCCATCCTGTACGCCACGTACCTGTTCGCCACAGGCCGCCCGGGAACCTCCTTCCCGATCCCGGGCCTGATCCTGGCCGTCCTGGTCCTCATCTACGGATTCATTTCCTCCAAGACCATCGTCGGCCGCCACATCTACGCCGTGGGCGGCAACCGGCACGCAGCCGAACTCTCCGGTGTGCAGTCCAAGAAGGTCAACTTCCTGGTCATGATGAACATGTCCGTCCTTGCCGGGCTGGCAGGCATGATCTTCGTGGGCCGCTCCACCGCCTCCGGCCCGTTTGACGGCGTCGGCTGGGAACTGGACGCCATCGCTGCAGTCTTCATCGGCGGCGCTGCCGTCACCGGCGGCGTAGGCACGGTGATCGGCTCGATCGTTGGTGGCCTGGTGATGGCTGTCCTGAACAATGGCCTGCAGCTCCTGGGCGTCGGCGCGGACCTCACCCAGATCATCAAGGGCCTCGTCCTTCTCATCGCCGTCGCCTTCGACGTCTACAACAAGACCCAGGGCAAGAAATCCATCATCGGCATGATGATGAAGAACTTTGGTGGCAAGAGCACCGAGCTCCAGCCGGACGAGACGACAGCAACCAAGGACATCATCCGCAAGGAAGCCTGAGCGCTCCCCCACGATTCTCCGCACACCATCTATAGAAAGTGAACCAAGCAATGCAAATGATTGGTAAAGCAGGAAAGGCAGCAGCAATCGCTGCTATTGCGGCACTGGCGCTGACAGCCTGCGGCCGCTCCGAAACCGGCACCACAGGCGGTGGCACGGGCGGCGGCGAGGCATTCCCCAAGAACTCCTCGATCGGCGTCGCGCTCCCCCAGAAGACCAGTGAAAACTGGGTGCTGGCAGAGAAGCTGTTCAACGACGGCCTGAACGGAGCCGGTTTCAAGGCTGACGTGCAGTTCGCCAACGGCGGCGTCTCCGAGCAGCAGAACCAGATCAGCGCCATGGTCACCAAGGGTGCAAAGGTCATCATCGTAGGTGCCATCGACGGCGCCCAGCTGGGTACCCAGCTCAAGCAGGCCAAGGACTCCGGCGCCACCATCATCGCCTACGACCGCCTGCTGCTGAACACCGAGAACGTGGACTACTACGTGGCCTACGACAACTTCAAGGTGGGCGAACTCCAGGGCCAGGCGCTGCTGGACGGCATGAAGGCCAAGAAGCCTTCCGGTCCGTACAACATCGAACTGTTCGCCGGTTCCCCGGATGACGCCAACGCCAAGGTCTTCTTCGACGGCGCCATGAGTGTCCTCAAGCCGAAGATCGACGACGGCACGCTCAAGGTTGTCTCCGGCCAGACCTCGTTCGAGCAGGCTGTCACCCAGGGCTGGAAGGCAGAGAACGCCCAGCGCAGGGCTGACACCCTGCTGACCGGCAGCTACAACACCGCTTCCCTGGACGGCGTCCTGTCCCCGAACGACACCCTGGCGCGTGCGGTCCTGACGTCCGTCAAGGCCGCCGGCAAGCCGCTTCCGGTCATCACCGGCCAGGACTCCGAAGTTGAGTCCGTGAAGTCCATCATGGCCGGCGAGCAGTACTCCACCATCAACAAGGACACCCGCAAGCTCGTTGAGCACGCAATCACCATGGTCAAGGACATCCAGGCCGGCAAGACGCCTGAGATCAACGATGACAAGTCCTACAACAACACGGTCAAGACTGTTCCGGCCTACCTGCTGGATCCGGTCATCGTGACCAAGGAGAACGTCAAGACGGCCTACGTGGACGATCCGGTACTCGGCCCGATCACCAAGTAGTCCCGCGCTGAGGCGCTCCTCAGGACAGTGAAGAGCCCCGGCTCACCCGACAGGGTGGGCCGGGGCTCTTGCGTTCCCCGGGCCCCGCCCCCTGCCGCCGCCCACTGCCGCCGCCCTTCACAGCGCAAACATAGCTTCGGCCCGTTCTCCGCACAGCCACGCGCACCACTGTTGGATCAGCAGCCGGTCATTCCGTCCGGCCAGAGATTCTAGGAGTACCGTGAGCGTCCTCGCCCGAAGTATAGGCAATGCCTTCAGAAACAAGGTCCGGACCGGGGCCGTGGTGGCAGTGCTGGCCGTCGCGATCGGTCTGGCCCTGTCCATGCTGGTGGCCAACCAGGCGGTTGCCGCCAAAGTCGCTGAACTGAACGCATCCGTGGGCACCGTTTTGACCGTCAATCCGGCCGGCGGCCAGGGCTTCGAAGGCGGCGGCGAACCGCTCACGGCAGAGCAGGCCGCCACCGCGGCCACCGTACCCAACGTCACCAGCGTCGTCGGCACCAAGGCGCTGCGGCTGCGCAACGCCACGGAAACGGCAGCACAAGCCGCCGCACAGTCCGCCGCCGGAACCCAAGCAGGCGGGACCCAGGGAACCGGCCCCGGCGGAGGGCAGGGCGGACCGGGCGGCCAGAACACCACCACACTGACCACCAGCCTCACCGCCGCCGTCGATGCCGGAACGCTCGGCGGCCGCAACCAGGCAGCAGAGGGAACCACCGGCAGCACCGGCGCCACCCAGCCCGTCCGCAGCCTCCCGATCACCGCCACGGGCATCGGCGCCGAGGTGGACAGCACCGGCAAGGCCCTGTCCATCACCGAAGGCAGCGGCCTGGGCGACTACTCCGCCGAATCAACCAACGCGCTCCTGGGCACCACCCTCGCCGAGAAAAACGGGCTGAAGGTCGGCTCCACGTTCACCATCAACGACAAGACCTACACCGTGGCCGGCCTGTTCGACGCCGGCACCACGTTCGGCAACAACGCCCTCTACGTCACCCTCCCCTCCGCCCAGACCCTGGCCGCACTGCCGGGCGAGCTGTCCACCATGATCGTCACGGTAGACACCCTGGAAAACGTCGATTCCACCAAGACCGCCGTGCAGGCCGCACTCGGCACCGACAAGGCCGACGTCACCCAGGGCCAGAACCTCGAAACCGCCGTCAGCTCGCTGGACAGCGTCAAGAACATCTCGTTCATCGCGTTCGTCGCGGCACTGGGCACGGCCGGCCTGATCATCCTGCTGATCATGGTGATGCTGGTCCGCGAGCGCCGTCGTGAAATCGGTGTGCTCAAGGCGATCGGCGCTCCGAACCGCACCATCGGACTCCAGTTTGTCCTGGAGGCGCTGGTCCTGGTGGCGCTCGGCAGCGTGGTGGGTGCCGCCGTCGCTTCCTTCGCCAGCGGCGGCATCGCCTCCGCACTGATCAGCTCCAACACCAGTACGACGACGGCGGCAACCACCGGGCGCGGCATGCCCGGCGGGGCGGCCGGCTTCCCGGGCGGTGGGGCCGGCTTCCCGGGCGGTGGGGCCGGCTTCCCGGGCGGCCAGAACGGGCCGTTCGGCGGGGCATCCCAGCTCCTGACCACCGTCACCGCGAGCGCCTCTCCCGGCGTGATCGCCGCCGGCATCGCCGCAGTATTCGGCGTGGCCATCATCGGAGCCCTGGTTCCTGCACTCCTGACCGCCCGCATCCGCCCCATCGAAGTCCTCCGAGGAGAGTAACCATGATCCAAGTCAAGAATCTCGTCCGCACCTTCAAGTCCGGCGACCGCACCATCAAACCCGTCAACGACGTCAGCTTCGAACTCGAACAGGGCACGCTCGCCTCAATCGTGGGCAAGAGCGGCAGCGGCAAGAGCACCCTGCTGTCCCTGCTGGGGGCACTGGACAAGCCCACCAGCGGAGACGTTGTGGTCAACGGCGTCAGCCTGGCCAGCATGCCCGACGGCAAGCTGACCGAGTACCGGCGCCGCGACATCGGCTTCGTGTTCCAGCAGTTCAACCTGATCCCCAACCTGTCCGCCGTGGACAATGTGATGCTGCCGATGGAGTTTGCCGGGGTCCGCAAGTCAGTGCGGCTGGCCAGGGCCAAGGAGCTGCTGGAGCAGGTGCAGCTGGATCCGGAGAAGCACGTGCGCCGCATCAACCGACTGTCCGGCGGCGAGCAGCAGCGCGTCGCGATTGCCCGGGCACTGGCCAACGAACCCAAGCTGATCCTCGCCGATGAACCGACCGGAAACCTGGATGAGCAGACCGGCGAACACATCATCGAGCTACTCAGCTCGCTGAGCCGCGACCACAACACCACCATCCTGGTGGTGACCCACGACCGCCAGCTCGCCAACAAGACGGACCGCCGCTTCCGACTCCAACAGGGCCGCCTGACCGAGGAGCCCGCCCGCGCCAGGGTGGCAGCGGCCGCTACGGCGTAGCCGGGAAGCTCCCCGCGCAAGCGGGAGCTGAGCAGGGCGTATCCCAACGCTCTCTCAGCTCCTGCGGCTTTTAACCGGACGCTCTCTCACTTTCCGCACGAAATATTCGGACCCTCTCTCACTTCCTGCGGGGTTTTCCCCAACGCCCTCGCAGCCGGATGAGAGGATGGCACAATGAGCGCCCCCATCGCGAAACCGTGGCTATTCAGCCAGTCCGACCAGGATCCCCGTTCTTCCACCGGACGCACCCTGCGGTGGGGAGTAGTGGCGACAGGCAGTATCGCCCGGTCGATGGTTCAGGATCTGGCCCTTCTCGCTGATGCGGAGCTTTATGCGGTCAGCTCGAGAAGCCAGAAGTCGGCTGATGCTTTCGCGGCCGAGTACGGCTTTGCCAGGGCCTACGGGGACGACGACGGCGGGCCGGGCTACCAGCGGCTCCTCGCCGACGACTCCGTGGACGTCGTGTATGTGGCCACTCCGCACGCACAGCACTACGAAGTTGCGTTGGCCGCCCTCCAGGCGGGCAAGCATGTGCTGTGCGAAAAGGCGCTGACCATCAACGCGCGGGAAGCCGCGGAACTTGTGAACCTCGCGCGTGCGAAGAAGCTTTTCATGATGGAAGCGATGTGGAGCCGTTTCCTGCCGAGCATGCAGCGGGCTTTCGAAATCGCGGCGTCCGGGGAACTCGGGACAATTCAGTGGGTCACCGCGGATCTCGGCTTCCCGGCTGTCTACTCCCCCAGCGCTCGGCTGTGGGCACTCAAGGACGGCGGGGGCGCCCTCCTTGACCTGACGGTGTATCCCCTGCTTTGGGCCCTGGGCACCTTGGGTTTTCCGCAGACAGTCAGCGCCACCGGATCAGTGAACGACGACGGCGTGGACACCCAGAATGCGTTGACCCTGGGGTACCACCACGGCGCGCAGGCGCAGCTGACATCGTCGCTGATGGCCTACGGTCCGCGGGCAGCAACCGTCGCGGGAAGCCTGGGTTATTTGCACACCATGGGCTCAATCAACAATCCAAAGGAAATCCTGATCAGGGTCGGCATGGCGGAACCGCGCACCGAACACTTCGACGTTGTGGGCCGCGGTTATTCTTACGAGCTCCGTGAGGTCACCAGATGCATCCAGCAAGGACTCACGGAGAGCCCCGTCGTGCCGCTTGAGGATACGTTGAATGTCATGCGGTTGTTTGACGGTGTCCGTGCACAGCTGGGCGTGAGCTACCCGAATGATGCCCATTAACTCGGATTAGCAAGGACGGGAAATAATCAATTCGCCGGATTATTTGTCCTAAACCTCTGGACTCCCGCTCTTGGTCGTGCCTAGGCTGTAGGCAATCGTCGATTTTTCGAGGAGCCGGGGGGGTGTTGCACATGAAACATTTGTCATGGCGCGCGCTCCGACCTTTGCTCTTTGCCGGCGCAGCAGCCACAGCCTGGCTGACCCTGTCGGCCCCCGGCGCCAGCGCTGACGCGGCATCAGATCCCGCTTCATTGCTTGGGAACGTCAGCTCTTCTGCTTCCTCAGTCACCGAAGCCGCAGTCCGTCCCGTCGCAGGCGCCCTTGCCGCCGCGGCTCCATCCGTTGCTCCGGGCGCTCCGAGCGCGATCGAGCCGGGCGGTGCAGCACTTTCCGGCCAGCCAAGTACGACTGAACATGCCGGCCTTCTCAGTCCGATCACCGGCCCTGCCACCGGCACCGTGGACCAACTGATTGAAGCTGTCCCGCTGGTGAACACGGTCGTCCCGTCCGGGAGCGTCGGCACCATCACGGCACCGGTTGTCGAGGCGGCCAACGGAATCGTCGTCGAAATAGTCCAGCAGGTAGTGCCTGCAGCCAGCGACGCCCTTCCCGCCCTTGACGCGGCAGTGGACCCGGTTGGTGAGCTGCTGACGGGTGTTGAGTTGCTTCCGGATAACGGTGCCGCGCTGCTCCCGGCTGTTCCTGCTGCGTCTGCTTGGGAGGGTGGGACCGCCGGCGATGTCACACCATCTTTGGTGGTGCCCGTAAGCGCAGGACCTGAAAGTTCCCGCGAACTCTCCGCCGACCCAGCAAAATCAGCGGTAGTGTCCGCCTCTAAAGATTCCCGGACGCTGCCAACTCCTCATGCCGGGAGCCTCGAAGCACCCCTCCCCGCCGACGAAACACCGTACCCCGCTGCGTTGCCGGCTGTTCCGGGGTCCGGGTCGGGGAGCAGCCAGTCTTCAGGCAGCGGAGCCGGCGGCGCCGCCTGGCTTTCCGACTTTCACATGGATGTTCCGCTGAACCAAGCAGTCCCGGTCAGCGGCCACCCGCAGACTTCGCCCGCGCCGGTGTCTTTCGACCCCGGTTCATCTCCTGACTAGTTAGGCCCCTCCCTGCGCGCGCCCTGCGCAGAAAACGGCCATTCGGGCTGCCATCGGCGCCTGACAAACAACTTTCAGGAGATTTCACCATGCACGCAAATATCCGCAGAGGGCTGCTCAGCACCCTCTTTGCCGGCGGGCTCTTAGCCCTCGGCTCCACCGCTGCAAGTGCAGCGGATACAACGAGCGGTTCCGACGGTCTCGCCTCCGGAACCCAGGTCGTCGCACCGGTGACCGCACCCGTCACGGTAGGAACGACGTCGTTGGGCCTGCTGGGTGACTCAACGGCAACCACCGATAACACCGGGACCACAACCGCGCCGGCGGGATCAAGCACCACCCCCGCCACCACCAGCGGTTCCGACGGTCTCGCCTCCGGAACCCAGGTCGTCGCACCGGTGACCGCACCCGTCGCGGTAGGAACGACGTCGTTGGGCCTGCTGGGTGACTCAACGGCCACCACCGAAAACACCGGGGGAACCGCACCGGCTGGCACCAACACGAGCGGTTCAACCACCAGCGGTTCCGACGGTCTCGCCTCCGGAACGCAGGTCATCGCACCGGTGGCCGCACCCGCCACGGTAGGAACGACGTCGTTGGGCCTGCTGGGTGACTCAACGGCCACCACCGAAAACACCGGGGGAACCGCACCGGCTGGCACCAACACGAGCGGTTCAACCACCAGCGGTTCCGACGGTCTCGCTTCCGGAACCCAGGTCGTCGCACCTGTCACCTTCCCGATCACGGTAGGAACGACGTCGTTGGGCCTGCTGGGTGGCTCAACGGCAACCACCGAAAACACCGGCACCACCAGCGCACCGGCTGGAACAAGCACCACCCCCGCCACCACCAGCGGTTCAACCACCAACGGTTCCGACGGTCTCGCCTCCGGAACCCAGGTCATCGCACCGGTGACCGCACCCGTCACGGTAGGAACGACGTCGTTGGGCCTGCTGGGTGACTCAACGGCCACCGACACCACCACCACCGGGGGCACCTCACCGGCAGGAACCGGCACCACCGGTTCAACCACCAGCGGTTCCGAGGGTCTCGCCTCCGGAACCCAGGTCGTCGCACCGGTGACCGCACCGATCACGGTTGGCGGCGCGTCGGTTGGAATCGGCGGGGACTCGTCGTCCACGGTCGTTCCTCCGGTAGTGGCTCCCCCGGTGGTTAATCCGCCTGTTGTTACGCCTCCGGTGGCCACGCCCCCGTTGGTGTTCGGTCCGGCAATCGCCCCTCCGGCGGCCGCTGCTGAAGGTCCGTCACCGCTGGAACTGCCCGGCACGAATGTGGCACCGGCGGCCGCCTCAGTCACTGCGTTGGCAGCCTCGGGTCCCGCCAACAAAGGGGCCAGCCTTCTCGCCAACACGGGAGCCAACCTTGACCTGGTAACCGTGGCCCTTCTGCTTTTCACCGGCGGCATGACCATCATGCTGGCACTGACCCGGCGGAGGACGGCCTAAGCTGCCGGCGGGCAGGGTGTGGCCATCACCGCCGCCCTGCCCGCCACGTCAGCTGGGCCCCTGGACTGGCCTGGCGCGGGAGGCCGCTCAGGGCCTTCCGCGCCGGACCTCCGGCAGCTCCACTTTCGATTGCGGAGGTCAACTACCAAGCACCCTTATGAAAATGCATACCCGTCCCCGTATTATTCTTTAGAGCGCGTTCCGAGGGGAACGCAAAAAAGGATGGGGACATCGTGGAGAGTTCGCCCAGTGATACGGCGGAGGTCCTAGGCGGCCGCTACCGTCTTGGCGACGTCATCGGACGCGGCGGCATGGCATCGGTGTACACGGCCAGGGATGAAAACCTCGGCCGCGACGTTGCTTTGAAGCTCTTTGCTCCGCAGGCCGCCGACGCGGACGAGCTAAAGCGTCAGGAAGCCGAGATAGAACTGCTCGCCACCCTGAACCACCCGAGCCTCGTGACGCTCTTCGACGCCGGAATCGACTCCCGCGTCCCTGAAGAACCGCGCCCTTTCCTCACCATGGAATTGATTGAGGGACAGGACCTCCGGAGCAGGATCCGGCACAGCCCAGTGCCCCTGGATGAACTGGCAGTGATCGGAGCAGGGGTGGCCGATGCCCTGGCATACGTCCATAATCTGGGCATCATCCACCGTGACATCAAGCCAGCCAACATCATGCTGGTACAGGTCCGCCCCGGCGAACCCCTGCGCCCCAAGCTGGCGGATTTCGGCATTGCCCGGATCGTTGACGGCACGCGGCTAACAGCCACCGGAACCATGGTGGGAACGGCCGCCTACCTGAGCCCGGAACAGGCGAGGGGCGCCGACCTGGGTCCGGCCAGCGACATCTACTCCCTGGGCCTCGTGCTTCTTGAGTGCATCAAGGGAGCCGTGGAATATCCGGGCAGCGCCATTGAATCTGCAGTGGCCCGCCTGCACCGCGCCCCGGGAATCCCGGACGATGTTCCCGCAGAATGGGCAAGCCTGATCAGCTCCATGACGGCGCTGGAACCCATGGACCGCCCGACGGCGGCTGATGTCGAGATCGCCCTCCGGCATGCCTTGGTCTCCCCTGAGTCGATACCCGGCGCGGTGGCCCAGGAGCCCACCCGCATCCTTCCCGCACCGCCGTCGCGGCCGCCGCTTGTAGCTCCGGACACGACGCAGGAATTGGATTCGGTGCCGGCCGCCCCCGCCCGCACAACGGCTCAGCTGGCGGCCAGCGGAGACGGCCCGCCCCGCGCCGGAATCACCCGACGCATCGGCACCGCGGGCCGCCGCAAGCTAGCTGCTGCGCTAGCCGGGCTCGCCCTCCTGGTAGTGGGAGCCCTGATTCTTCTGACCGTCAACACGCCCAGCACGCCGGAACCTGTTCAATACCCTGCCGTTACCGGAACGCTGGGCGAACACCTTGAGCAACTACAGAAGAGCGTGGAACCGTGACGTCAATCGCAGAAAACCACCTTCGCCTGGTGCCGTCCCGCCGTTGGCGGACGCTCATCGCCGCCGGCCTGCTTTCGGCCGCTCTCGCCGGCTGCAGTTCCACGGCCCCTGACCTTGAAGCGGATGCCGCGGAGAAACTACAGGCCAAGGTCCTGACTGTTTCACAGTCTGCGGCCGGCAACGACACATCCGGCGCACTCAAGTCGCTCGACGAGCTCGTGGCACAGCTCGACGCTTCAGCGGCCGAGGGCAGCGTGTCGTTCAAACGCCATCAGAGCATCATGACGGCGGTCCAAGCCGTGCGGGCAGACCTCACCGCTGCGCAGGCAGCAGCGAAAGCCCAGGCCGACGCGGAAGCGGCAGCCGCTGCCAAGGCAGCAGCCGATGCGGCGGCGGCAGAAGCTGCGAAGGCAGCCCCTGCTCCCGCCGTCGAAGTCCCCGCCCCTTCTCAAGTAGTCCCGGGAAAGGGCGAGAAAGGCAAGGGCGCCTCCGGACGCTGACGCCGGCAACGGCGGCTGGAATGAGTGGAGGGCTTGGTGAGGTGGACGGCCCGACCAGGAATCCCGCCGTCGTCGGCCTCCGCGCCCGAACAGCCCTACGGCAATTTTTCATCAGCAAACTTACTATTTGCCGCGATTGTCGCTAGGTTGGTTTAAGCGTGCCCATGAAGCCCGCAACGAGATCAGAACCGCGGGCCACCGGCCCGCCAGCTGAAGGAGTGATGTAAGCATGGCAACTGTCCAGGAATCCATCAACGTAAGCGTCCCGCTGAGCCAGGCCTACAACCAGTGGACCCAGTTCGAGGACTTCCCGCACTTCATGAGCGGCGTGGACGACGTGCGGCAGCTCGACGACACCACAGTGCACTTCCAGACCAGCATCGGCGGCGTCAAGAGGGAATACGACGCCCGGATCACCGTCCAGCAGCCGGACCAGCGCGTGACGTGGGAGAGCCTCGACGAGCCCCGCAACGCCGGAACAGTATGGTTCGAAGCGCTCAACCCGACCGAAACGAAGGTCAGTGTGGAACTCGCCTGGGAGCCCGATTCCGCGGTCGAAAAGGTGGGGGCGGCGGTGGGCCTTGATTCCCGCCAGGTGGCCTCGGACCTCAAACGCTTCAAGAAGTTCATCGAGGAACGCGAAGTGGAGACCGGCGCGTGGCGGGACCGCGTCAGCGATGGCGCAGTCAGCGGAGCTGCAACCGGAGCCGGCGCGGCAACAACAGCTGCCACGACGGCGGAAATTCCGCTCGACGCCACGACCGCCGTTCCCCTCGAAGAAGAAGTGGGCTACGACGCCGTGCCCACGGAGCAGCCCGTGAACGCGGATCCGGATATGGCCACCGAGCCTCCGTTCGGCAAGCACGTCCAGCGCTAGCGCTGCGGCCGCCGGCCAAACAGAACGCCCCGCCTCCCGTGATGGGAAGCGGGGCGTTCTGTTTGGCCGGTCCGGCTACTTGGCCAGTCCGGAGAGCACTTCGGTGAACTTCGCGGACGGACGCATCACCGAGGCAACCTTGGCAACGTCCGGGTGGTAGTAACCGCCGATGTCCACCGGGGAGCCCTGCACTGCGAGCAGCTCGGCAACGATGGTGTCCTCGTTGGAGGTCAGCGCCTCGGACACGGCGGCGAAATCGGCGGCAAGCTCGACGTCGTCGGCCTGCTTCGCCAGTTCCTGCGCCCAGAATTTGGCCAGGTAGAAGTGGCTGCCGCGGTTGTCCAGTTCCCCAACGCTGCGGCGGGGGGACTTGTTTTCGAGCAGGAACGTGCCGGTGGCGCGGTCCAGGGTGTCGGCGAGAACCTGGGCACGCTTGTTGCCCGTGGTGGTGGCGAGGTGCTCGAAGCTGACGGCGAGAGCCAGGAATTCACCCAGGCTGTCCCAGCGCAGGTGGTTTTCCTTCAGCAGCTGCTGGACGTGCTTCGGAGCGGATCCGCCTGCGCCGGTCTCGAAGAGTCCGCCGCCGTTGATCAGCGGAACCACGGACAGCATCTTGGCACTGGTGCCCAGTTCGAGGATCGGGAAAAGGTCGGTGAGGTAGTCGCGGAGCACGTTGCCGGTCACCGAAATGGTGTCCTCGCCCTTGCGGATGCGCTCGAGGGTGAAGGCCGTGGCCTTCACCGGGGACATGATCTCGATCTGGAGGCCCTCGGTGTCGTGCTCCTTGAGGTATTCCCTGACCTTGGCGATCAGGTTGGCGTCGTGTGCGCGCTCTTCGTCCAGCCAGAACACTGCCGGGGTTTCGGAGGCGCGGGCGCGGGTGACGGCCAGCTTGACCCAGTCGCGGATCGGCACGTCCTTGGCCTGGCAGGCGCGCCAGATGTCGCCCGGGGCCACCTGGTGTTCGATCAGGACGGTGCCCTTGCTGTCCACGAGCTGGACGGTGCCGGCCGACTGGATCTCAAAGGTCTTGTCGTGGCTGCCGTATTCCTCGGCGGCCTGTGCCATGAGGCCCACGTTCGGCACGGTGCCCATGGTGGTCGGGTCAAAGGCGCCGTTCGCGCGGCAGTCGTCGATGACAACCTGGTAGATGCCGGCGTAGCTGCTGTCCGGAAGGACGGCCAGCGTGTCGGCTTCCTTGCCGTCCGGGCCCCACATGTGGCCGGAGGATCGGATCATCGCGGGCATGGATGCGTCCACGATGACGTCGGACGGAACGTGCAGGTTGGTGATGCCCTTGTCCGAGTCCACCATCGCCAGTGCGGGACCTTCGGCGAGGCCCTTCTTGATGGCAGCCTGGACGCCTTCGCGGACGTCTTCGGGAAGTTCTTCGAGTCCGCCCAGGATGGAGGCCAGACCGTTGTTGGCGCTCAGGCCTGCGGCGGCAAGCTGCTCGCCGTACGTGTCGAACAGTTCGGCGAAGTAGGCCTTCACCACGTGGCCGAAGATGATGGGGTCCGAGACCTTCATCATGGTGGCCTTCAGGTGTGCCGAGAACAGCACGCCCTCTTCCTTGGCGCGGACAACCTGTGCTGCCAGGAATTCGTCCAAAGCGGCGGCGCGCATCACGGTGCCGTCAACAACTTCGCCGGCCAGCACGGGGAACCCGCGCTTCAGGACCTTGACGGTGCCGTCTTCCTTGACCAGCTGGATCTTGACGGTGTCATCAGCTTCGATGACCACCGACTTTTCGTTGGCGCGGAAGTCCTCGGCGCCCATGGTGGCCACGTTGGTCTTGGACTCCGGCGTCCAGGCACCCATGGAGTGCGGGTTCTGGCGGGCGTAGTTCTTCACGGAAAGGGGCGCACGGCGGTCGGAGTTGCCTTCGCGCAGGACCGGGTTGACGGCCGAGCCCTTGATCTTGTCATAGCGTGAGCGGATGTCCGTCTCGGTGTCGGAGGACGGGTTGTCCGGGTAGTCCGGAAGGTCGTAGCCCTGGGACTGGAGCTCGGCGATGGCGGCCTTCAGCTGCGGAATCGATGCGCTGATGTTGGGCAGCTTGATGATGTTGGCTTCCGGCTTCTTTGCCAGGTCACCCAGTTCGGCCAGGGCATCGCTGATCCGCTGCTCTTCGGTGAGGTAGTCACCGAAGACGGAGATGATGCGGCCAGAGAGGGAGATGTCGCGGGTCTCCACTTCCACACCGGCAGTCGACGCGTAGGCCTCGATGATCGGCAAGAACGAGTAGGTGGCCAGCATGGGCGCTTCGTCAGTGTGGGTATAAATAATCTTGGCCATTGGTGGGGCGTCTCCTGAAGGTATACATACATCTGGAACTCTGGCGTTATTTCAACATTCTTAACTTACCCGAGCAGGGCGCGTCGGCGCCCATCGTGGCGTCCAGCGACGCGTAGCATACCCCCGGCCGTCGCACTGACAGGGCCTCGGAGAGACGGGGACCACATCCCACCAGCCCCAATACGAAACTAGTCTATCTCTTTACAACAATTGTCACAGTGGGTAGGTTGATCTCCACCAGCGGCGGCCACCACCTGAGGCCGGCGCAAACTTCTGTTGAGGACACCCATGACGAAATCGAAGACTCTGGCCACCAGCCTCCTGAGCCTGTCCGCCGCCGCCCTGCTTGCCGTCAGTGCAGCTGCAGGGGCAACTGCCGCTCCCGCATCCCCGCAGGCCCCGTCTCCCCAGGACGGCGGGCAGGTTGCCAGCCAGTCAGTGGACAGCTCAAGTGCAGCCAACTATTGGACGCCTGACCGCATGCGCACAGCGGTCCCGGGCGACGTACTGGCCAGCAAAGCACTGCAGCGCGGCAACACTTCGTCTGCTGCAACCGTGGAAAAGGGCTCGAGCACCAAGATTGCCGGCAAGGCAGGCAACGGCAAACCCGCACCCCTGCACGCCGATGAGAGTCCGGTGTCCCACATCGGCAAGGTCTTCTTCACCCTGGGCGGCAGCAACTACGTCTGCTCCGGTAACTCCGTGGTGTCCACCAACAAGAGCACCGTGTCCACCGCAGGCCACTGCATCAACGAGGGACCGGGCGCCTTCGCCACCAACTTCATCTTCGTCCCGGCCTACCTGGACGGTGCCGCGCCCTACGGCAAGTGGGCAGCCAAGGCCCTGTACGCTCCCACGCAGTGGAGCTCGGCCGGCGACATGCAGTACGACACGGGCTTCGCCGTCGTCTCTCCGCTCAACGGCCAGAGCCTTGCAGACGTTGTAGGTGCCTCCGGTGTCCAGTTCAATGCCGCCCGCGGCCTGACGTACAAGTCCTATGGCTATCCCGCAGCGGCGCCGTTCGACGGTTCCTCACTCGTCAGCTGCACCGGGCCGGCCAGCAACGATCCCAACAACCCGCAGTTCCAGTCCCAGGGCATCCCCTGCGACATGACCGGCGGATCATCTGGCGGCCCGTGGTTCATCGGCACCAGCTCCGGCGGATACCAGAACTCCATCAACAGCTACGGTTACGGCAGCCGGTCCACGGTCATGTACGGGCCGTACTGGGGCTCCGTCATCCAGCAGGCCTACTCGAGTGCATCGTCCGCCAACTGACGCCCCCGGCCCTTCGGCTGACGGCACTTCGGCTGACGGCACTTCGGCAGACGGCCCTTCGGCTGACGAAACCGTGAGCGTCAGCGAGATCAGCCAGGTGCCGGCGGACGTCCTCGCCTACTGGACGCCGGAGCGCATGGAAGGCGCGAAGCCGCGCAGGGTCCGGCTCCCCCCGCCTGAGGCTGACGACGGACCATCCGCTGCAGCTGAAGCGGACTAACTGAATAAACGACAACGGCGACCGTCCCCTTTCGGGGGGCGGTCGCCGTCGTACGCGGTCAGGGTTTCGACAGGCTCAACCACCGGAGCCGGTGGCTGGGTCCGTCCGTCTTCCTAGTGGAAGAAGTGCCGCGCACCCGTGAAGTACATCGTGATGCCGGCGGCGTTGGCCGCGGCGATGACCTCGTCGTCCCGGACGGAACCGCCGGGCTGGACCACGGCGCGGACGCCGGCGTCGATCAGGATCTGCAGGCCGTCGGCGAACGGGAAGAACGCATCTGATGCTGCAACGGCACCGCGGGCGCGCTGCGGTGCGCCACTCGCGCCTGATTCTGTCGTCCCGACGTTGGACGCTCCGCCGGCGCCGTCCACGTCGGACTCCACAGTCACGCCCAGCGTGTTGGCGCGTTCCACGGCCAGCTTGCACGAGTCGAGCCGGTTGACCTGGCCCATGCCGATGCCCACGGCGGCACCGTGATCGGCGAGCAGGATGGCGTTGGACTTGGCGGCGCGGCAGGCGGTCCAGGCGAACGCAAGGTCAGCCAGCGTTGCGTCGTCCGCGGCTTCGCCGGCTGCGAGGGTCCAGTTGGCGGGGTTGTCGCCTTCGGCGTCCACCTTGTCTGCAATCTGCACGAGCACGCCGCCGGAGACCTGGCGGATTTCGGCCGGGTAGCGCCCGTAGCCCTCGGGCAGGGCCAGGAGCCGGATGTTCTTCTTCTTGGCAAGGATCTCCACGGCTTCCGGTTCGAACCCGGGGGCGATGACCACTTCGGTGAAGATGCCGGCCACGGTCTGCGCCATTCCGGCGGTGACCGTGCGGTTGGCAGCGATGACGCCGCCGAACGCGGAGACGGGGTCGCAGGCGTGGGCCTTGGCGTGGGCATCCGCGATGGGGTCCGCGGCGTCGGCGGAACCAACGGCCACGCCGCACGGGTTGGCGTGCTTGATGATGGCCACGGCGGGCTCGGCGAAGTCGTATGCGGCGCGGAGTGCGGCGTCCGCATCCACGAAGTTGTTGTAGCTCATGGCCTTGCCGTGGATCTGGTCGGCCTGGGCGATGCCGGCGGGAGCGGCCTTGTCCACGTACAGTGCGGCCTGCTGGTGCGGGTTTTCACCGTAGCGGAGGACCTCGGAGCGCTCCAGCGCGAGGCCGGCGTACGCGGGCCAGTCGATGACGCCGTCGCCGTCCTCATCGAGGAACTGGCTGGCGGTCCAGGTGGCCACGGCGTTGTCGTAGGTGGCGGTGTGTGCGAAGGCCTTGGCAGCCAGGCGCTGGCGGGTCTTCAGGTCGAAGCCGCCTTCAGCGGCGGCGCGGACAACGTTGCCGTAGAACGTGGGATCCACCACGATGGCGACGGCGGCGTGGTTCTTCGCCGCCGAGCGCACCATGGCGGGGCCTCCGATGTCGATCTGCTCCACGACGTCGTCCTGCGCGGCACCGGACTTCACGGTCTCCACGAACGGGTACAGGTTCACGACGACGAGGTCGAAGGCCTCGATCTCCATGCTGGCCAGCGTTTCCATGTGGGCGGGGACACGGCGGTCGGCCAGGATGCCGCCGTGGACGCGGGGGTGCAGCGTCTTGACGCGGCCGTCCAGCATTTCCGGGGAGCCGGTGACTTCCTCGACTTCCTGGACGGGAATGCCGGCCGCGGCGATCTTCTTCGCGGTGGAGCCGGTGGAGACGATCTTGACGCCTGCTTCGTGCAGGCCCTTCGCGAGCTCCTCCAGACCGGTCTTGTCGTAGACCGAGATCAGGGCTCGGCGGATGGGAACACGGTCTAGCTGCGTAAAGCTCACAAAGGTCTCCGTCTTTTGACACGGTGGGGTGCCGCGGTTGGTGGGGATGAGGCCAGTTTATCGCGTCCCGCCGGATGCCCTCCCTGCGCGCCGGTGTGTGAAGGCCGCGCGCAGACCCGCCGCTGCGACGTAGAGTTTTCCCAGGAGGCCGAGATGAATACTTACACCACTGTGCCCAACGGCGAACAGGTGGTCCAGGAACTGCCGTGGCGGTGGAAGGTCCAGGGCAGGATCTTCCTGATCGGCGGGCTGGGTTTTATGTTCGACGCCTGGGACGTGACGCTCAACGGGATCCTCATTCCGCTGCTGTCCACCCACTGGGCGCTGTCCCCCGGCGACGCCGCGTGGATCGGAACGTCGAACCTGGTCGGCATGGCGCTGGGCGCGTTCGCCTGGGGCACCATCGCGGACACCATCGGCCGCAAGAAGGCCTTCACGGCCACCTTGCTGATTTTCTCCCTCTTCACGGTGCTGGGTGCCTTCTCCCCCGACTTCATCTGGTTCTGCGTGTTCCGTTTCATGGCAGGTTTCGGCCTGGGCGGGTGCATTCCCGTGGACTACGCCCTGGTGGGTGAGTTCACGCCGCGGAAGCAACGCGGCAGGGTCCTCACGGCGATGGACGGCTGGTGGCCGGTGGGCGCCGCGTTGTGCGGCTTCGTCTCGGCCTGGCTGGTTGCCGCGTTCGCGGACTGGAGGCTGACCATGCTGGTGATGGTGCTGCCGGCCCTGCTGGTGTTCTGGGTGCGGCGGAGCGTGCCCGAGTCTCCGCTGTTCCTCATCCGCAAGGGCCGCCGCGACGAGGCCGCCAAGGTCATCGACGACCTGGTCAAGGCCACCGGCGCCGAGCCCCGTGCCTACAGCCTGCCGGAAGCTCAGGATGCGCCGCGGCTCTCCGCCGGGAGTGCGTGGCTCCAACTGGTCCGCGTCTGGCGCTTCAACTGGAAGGTCACCGCCGCTGCCTGGTCGCTGTTCTTCAGCATCCTGCTGGTGTACTACCTGTCCCTGACATGGATGCCGCGGATCCTCATCGGCGCCGGCTTCCAGGATTACAAGGCGTTCCTCACCACGGCATCCATGGCCGCCGTCGGGCTCCTGGGCGTCGTGGTGGCCGCCGTACTGGTTGAGCGGGTGGGCCGCAAGTGGATCCTGGCGATTACCGGGCCGCTGTCCGCGCTAACGCTGGTCATCGTGGCGTTCGTGGTGGATATCCCGTCCGCCGCCGTGTTCTGGCTGCTGGTGTTCGGCTTCATTGTGCAGGTGGCCATCCCGGTGCTCTATACATACGTCTCCGAGCTGTACCCGACGGACCTGCGCGGCACGGGTTTCGGCTGGGCATCGACGTTTTCCCGGCTGGGGGCTGGCTTCGGTCCACTGATTTTCGCCTCCGTCCTGTGGCCTCAGCTGGGCCTGGCGACGTCCTTCGCGCTGGCCGGCGGGCTGGTCCTGCTGTCGGTGCTGTGGATGGCCTTCTTCGCCCCCGAGACCAAGCAGCGCACCCTGACGTAAGCAGGTCCTTCTTCTCCCCCCCCAACTAGGTAGCAGCAGGTGTCGTTTTCAGGTCTCAAAACGACACCTGCTGCTACCTACTTGGGCAACCAGCCGCGGCCGAGGAGTGCCGAGCGGACCTTCGCTACCGCAGGCCGGGCATCATTGCCCATGTGCCGTTTGGAGATCCGGACCAGCACCCACCCGGCCCGGCCGAAATCCTCCTCGCGCGCGATGTCCCGGACGATCTGCGCAACCTCCGAGTGGCCTTCGCCCTCGTACTCCACCGCTACGCGGTGCTCCGGATAACCCAGATCCGGTTGACGGACCACGCCGGGACGCAGCTCCATCAGAACGTTCAATTGTGGTTCGGGCAATCCCGCGTTCTCCAGTGCCAGCCGGAGGCGGGTTTCCGGCGCCGAATCGGCTCCGACGCGCGCCTGTTCAAGCGCCAGGCGGGCCTTCCGGATGCCGGGAGTTCCCTTGTGCCGGTCCAGCATGTCCGCGAGTTCCTCCATGGTGGCGTGCGGGTCCGTTCGGCCCTCGAATTCGGGCCGCGGAATCCGCAGCAAATGGTCTGCCACAACGGTCAGTTCATTGATGCTCATCTTCCGCGAGCAATCCAGCCAGGTCCGCGGCCGCGAGGTAACCAGCAGCCCGTCGAGAGCGACAATTTCGTCCCCGAAGAACTGGCCACGATGGCCACGCACGCGGGCCCGTCTGGGGATGGCCATCGTGTCTGGCCGGGAAATGTGAATAATCGGCTCGTCAGCGCCAGGCAGGAACCCCGGGAAGGACCAAAGTGTAAACGCCGTTGCGTGGGACGCTGCTGAGAATGCCGTGACCAAGGTAACCGGCCGGACCTGCCCCTGGAGCCCGATACCGCCGCTTTGACGGGGCTGCCGGATCCCCCGGCTTGGCATGGTCAGCGAGCGGTGCCGTAAACGACGGCGGGTCACGCCGGCGTCGACCGCTTCCTGGTACGTGAACGCTGCCGAACTAAGGGGCCGCGGCGAGCTGCGCCAGGGTCGAGACCAGGAGCCTGCGCTCCACCACCTTGATGCGTTCGTGCAACGTGTCCTCGGTGTCGTCCTCGCGGATGTCCACGGCTTCCTGGGCAATGATGGGGCCCGTGTCCACGCCGGCGTCGGCCCAGTGCACCGTGCAGCCGGTGACCTTGACGCCGTAGGCCATGGCGTCCCGCACACCATGGGCACCGGGGAAAGCCGGCAGCAGGGCCGGGTGGGTGTTGAGGTACTTGCCGCCGAACGCGTCGATGAACCCGGGGCTGACGATCCGCATGAAGCCTGAAGACACCACCACGTCCGGCTCATACGCGGCCACGGCTTCGGTCAGCGCCGCGTTCCAGTCCGCACGGTCGTCGTAGGCCTTGAAGTCGACCACGAAGGTCGGGATTCCGGCGGCCGCCGACCGCTCCACGCCGTAGGTCCCGGGCCGGTCAGCGCCGACGGCGGCGATCTCCACGTCCAGCTCGCCCGCCTTGACGGCGTCAATGACGGCCTGGAGGTTGGAGCCGGTACCGGACACGAGGACAACGATGCGCATGGCTCTAGCTTATGGGGCCGCTCGCGTAGGCTGGAAAACATGAACCCCCCGAACGACTCCGCAGGTCCCCAGCAGGCCCGGCAACCCCTCAGCGAGGCCACGAAGGCGTCCCTGGCGAAGACCCACAACCTGTTCCGTGCATTCATCGTGGCCGTCCTGGGCGCCTTCTTCGTTTACCAGCTGGACGTCACCTACGTGTGGCTGACCGCCATCCTGACGGCCGCGAGCATCGTGCTCGGCGTTATGGTGCTGGTCCGGGCCATCAGGCTCAAGGAATCCAAGCTGGTCCTTTTCGGCACCATCTCGGGGCTGGTGGTGTCGGCGGTGATGGTGCTGTTGATCCTGGTTTCCGCAGTGTTCTTCAACCAGGTCCGCGACTTCCAGCAGTGCTCCCGCAGCGCGCTCACCCAGCAGGCCCTGACCCAGTGCCAGACGCAGCTGCAGAAGTCCCTCCCCGCCCAGCTCCGCTAAGCCCGGTTCCGCTGAGCCAACCGACAGGAACGCCCGACGGCGGCACCTCCTACGGCTTGGACACTTCCAGGTCCGCTTCACGCAGTTTCTGCTGGCGTTCCAGCCACGGGCCCGCCGCGTAACCGATCACGACGCCGATGGCCACCTCGGCGGCCACCCACAGCGAGGTGCCCAGCGGGTCCGGGCCGATGTCCGTGAGGCGGCCGATCCCGGCTGACCCGCGGGCCATCCAGGCCAGGCCTCCCGCCATCAGGCCCGCCGCCACACCGATGATCGCTCCAAGGACGACAGTGGATGCCGATGCCGTGAACCAGCGGGAACGGACCTTGATGGACAGCCATTCGTCGAAGTGGTTTTCGCCTTCGCGCAGGAACCACCAGCCGGCCAGTGCACCGGCAAGGACCGGCACCACCAGCGCCACGAAGCCGTAATCCAGTGGTCCGGAGGGCAGGGCGGCGAACACCGGAATGGACGGCAGCGGACCGACGGCGGTTCCCAGCGGTCCGGCGTGCGAGCCGACGCCCAGGGCGAAGCCGGAGCCGGACGTCCAGGCGAGCGCAAAGATGGCAAGGTTGGGGAGGAAGCCGAGCTGCGCGATGGTGAGCACGGCACCGCCCATGGCGCCGGCGTCGAGCCCTTCATACACGGCGATCACCAGGTCCCAGTGGATAAAGATGTCCACCGCGAGCAGCGCGGCGGACAGGGTGAACGCGGCCATCAGGGCCACGAAGCCGGCTTTGACCGCGGAGCCGAGGTAGGAACCGGCCCAGCGGGAATGCTGGCTGGTGCGGGCGATCCAGTCCACCGCGTCGACGCCGATGAGCCGGCTCCAGGACCCCGCTTCGCGCCGGGCACCCACCACCATGCCCAGGCCGAACGGGACCAGCGGCATCAGCCCGGCGAACCACAGGAAGATGGCGACGTCGTCGGTGCGGCACACGAAGCCAGTGGCCATCCCGAAGCCGGCGTACACCAGCCAGGACCCCAGCAGGGCCTGCCACAGCTGATCGGTATAGGAAGCCCGGGCCAGGCGCCGGCCCGCCCGCCACGCCAGCAGGAACGGGATGAGCGTGAGGCCCAGCGGGATCAGCGACAGCGTGCCCGATTCCGGCTGCGCCGCGGCTTCCCCCGCCACGGTGGTCAGATGCAGCGGCACGCCGTGGATCAGCAGCCAGGCCTGGCCGCCAAGCCGGGCGAGGGCGTCGAAGTTGTTGTTCTGGAATCCGGCCGTTGCCCATACGGCGACAATGGGCGCCAGCACCACCAGCGCGGAAATGACCGCCGCCTGCGCCGACTCGAGCGCCCCCTGCAGCCACAAGGGCATGGGAATGCCACGGTCTCCGGTCTGATCAGCGCGCAGTTTCATCGTGTTCCATGGTGTCACGCGCGGCGCCCCGGGCCCGTGTGCGACAGGCTCAAAGCCCTGAGTTACCAGAGCTCGTAGTTGTCCGTGCCGATCATAAAGCCGTGGCCCGTCCGCAGATGCGCGCAGGTCATGGCGCCGGGTGCCCGCTCGCACACCATGTTGCCCAGCCGCACCGTCTGGCCGTCCTGGATCCACGGGCCCGGGAACGCTGGTCCGGCCACATCCTCCGCCTCCATCGGGGAGGTTCCGTTGCCGCACAGCCCGTACTGGGCGCCGCCGTCGAGCGTCACCACCGCGTACCCGCCGTGATACTCACTGATCCCCGCGCACTGGCCCTTGATGTCACCGGGCCGGGGCGCGACATCCGTGAGCAGGTGGCAGGCAGCAGCGTCGGCGCTGATGGAACACTGCATGTCCTTGCCGGCAGACTGCACCACCACTGGCAACGGTGCCGCCCACGGCTGCGCGTTCACCTTGGGCAGGAGCTGCTCGGCCCTGTTGAGGGGGCCGGGATTGAGGGTTCCGGGGTCGGCCACCCTCAGCGCACCGATGGCGGGCGCCGTCCCGGCCGGCACGGCTACGCTGCAGCCCGCGGCTGAGGCAAGCACGACGACGGCCAGCAGGGTTCGGAGGACGGGTGTCACAAGGCTCATGGTCCTGCCAGTTCAGCAGAACGGGACCGTCCTGTCGCTGGGCAGAACTCCCCATCCCCCAGCGCTTTTTTCGTTACTCAGCCGTAAAATTGGATTGTCCGCAATCAGTGGTTGGAGGCAGAAAAATGACTACCGCATCGCCACATGCACATGGCGTTCACTTCGGGCGTACCGACGTCCAGAACGTTGGCATGGGTGTAGGTATTGTCCTGATGTTGGCGGGTGTCCTGGCATTCATCCCGGGCATCACCCAGCAGTACGGCGAACTAAGGTTCTTGGGGCCTGATTCGCACGCCATGTTCCTCAACCTGTTCCAGGTGTCGATGCTGCTGAACATTGTTCAGCTGGTCATCGGTGCAACAGGCTGGGCAATGTCCCGCAATGGAATGGGCGCCCGGAACTTCCTTATGGGCTTTGGCGCGCTGTACATCGTCCTCAGCATCTTCGGGCTCAGTGTCGGAGTGGGATCGGCGGCCAATTTCCTGTCGCTGAACACGCTGGACAGCTGGACCCTCATGGCGCTGGGCGTGCTGATGATTGGCTCCGGCTGGATCCTCTCAAGGCATCTGGCCGAGGACCGCAGGTAACCCGGATCGCGTAAGCCGGGACATAAGGAGCCGCTAATGAGGAACGCTTCATAGCAATCTGAATGTTTTAACCACCGGTTGGTGCAGTTGCCCTGCGTAGGCGCAGGCGGCTGCACCAGCTTTTTGCGTTAAGGGCACGACGCCGGCTGGCCGGGGCGGCTGCCCGGGCGGCGGCGGATGCCCACCACCAAAAACCGCACTCCTGTAAAGATTTTCACTTTAATCAAGAAAAATCATTGACTCGCTAAAAATCTTCACTATAGTTGTGTGAGTTAGCTCACCAACGAAGGATGCGGCAATGACCACCGAGACACCCGCCCCACCGGCCACCAGCGAACTTCTGGCGACCGTCGGAAACAAGGTGCGCACCATGCGTAAGGCCAAGGGCATGACCCTCGCCCAGCTCTCGGACATCACCGGCCTCAGCCAAGCAATCGTCAGCCAGATCGAACGCGGCTTGGCCAACCCTTCCTTCACCACTCTGGCACAGCTGGCCCACGGATTGGACGTCCCGGTAGGGAGGTTCTTCATTGGCCAGGATGAATCCAAGTCCCCCGTCGTTCGAAAGTCGGACCGACGCAACCTGAAAAACGTGACCCGCGAGTCGGTGGGCGAGGCAGTTCACGAACTGCTGACCCCCAACCGCGACGGAAACATCGAAGCGCAGTGGATCAGCACGCCCCCGGGGCATGACACCAGCGGCACACCTTTCACCCACAGCGGTGAGGAGTTCTGCTACATCATCTCGGGCCGCAAGGACGTCTTCCTGGACGGCGTCTGCTACAGCCTTGAGGAGGGCGACTCCATCACGTACTCCTCAGAGATCCCGCACTGGTACAAAAACAGCTACGAAGAGGTATGCGTAGCCATCTGGGTCAACGCACCACACGCGTGGTAACCCTGCCGCCCCCAACCGGCACCAGCGTTTTCCCCTAACTGTCCGGACACGAACCGTGGCCGCAGACACTCCTTGCATCGTTCGCATGAAACGCCTCGTCCAACAGGCGTTCCTGCGTCATACCCTCCCACGCCCATCACGGCGTCAGCGTAAGGACACTTCCATGCTCGACACACAAACGACAGACCCCCAAGGGACGGACAATGCCGTCACGTCCCCCTCCCCCGCCCGCTCCTCCCGCACCAAGCACGAAAAATTCACCCCTGAGGTCCGCAAGGGCCTGCTGGGCCTCGGCCTCGGCAACGCCCTCGAGTGGTACGACTGGATGGTCTTCGGCCTCCTCTCGGCCTTCATCGGGCCCAACTTCTTCCCCAACACCGATCCGCTCTCCGCCACCTTGAACGCGCTGGCCGTGTTCGCCGTCGGGTTCGCCTTCCGTCCGCTCGGCGGGATCCTGCTCGGCACCCTGGCCGACCGCGTGGGCCGCCGCCGCGTCATGCTGCTGTCCATCATGCTCATGGCAGGCACCACGCTGATCATCGCCGTCACGCCGAGCTACCAGCAGATCGGCGCCTGGGCCGGCATCATCCTGCTGGTCTGCCGGGTGCTGCAGGGCATTTCCACGGGCATTGAAGCCCCGCTTTCAACGTCCCATGCCCTGGAACTGGCGCCCGAAGGCCGTGAAGGCTACGTCGCCGGCCTGATGAGCTTCTACGTGAACATCGGCATCCTGCTGGCTTCCCTGGTCAGCTTCCTGTGCAGCCTCGTCCTGGGCGGTGCCGTCATGGCCGAGTGGGGCTGGCGCGTGCCGTTCATCATCGGCGCACTCTTCGGTTTCGTGGTCCTCTACCTCCGCCGTTCGCTCCCGGAAACCCTCAAGGCCGAGGAAATGGCCAGCAACACTCCCCGCGCCGTCTGGTCCGGAGTCCGCAAGCACTGGCTCTCCGTCCTGGCCATCGTCTTCGTGGTGGGCGCAGCACAGGCCTACAACTACGCCTGGAACGTCGGCCTTCCCAGCGCTGCCCGCAGCGGGTTCAAGGAAGATCCCACCGCCGTCTTCGCCCTCACCACCGTCCTGGGCGTCATCCTGGTGGCAGGCAGCTGGATCATCGGCAAGCTGACCGACGGCAAGTCGATGTCCCGCTGGTTCCTGATCACCCGCATCCTGGCGATCCCGTCCGTGTTCCTCATGCTCTTCTACGTCCAGCCGGGCATCGGCGGCTTCGCAGCCGTCCTCCTCGGCGGCTCCATCGTCCTGGTGCTGAACATGACCCTCTACAACGTGGTCAGCTCCTCCCTGATGCCCAAGAACATCCGCGGCACGGGCGTAGCCCTGGGCTATGGAATCGGCGTTGCACTCTTCGGCGGTACCGCCTCCTACCTGCTGGTCTGGTTCCAGTCCCTGAACCTCAGCTGGATCTTCCCGGTCTACGTGGCCGTTCTCTCCATCCTCAGCATCGTTTTCTACCTCGCCGCACGCCGCTCCAACGGCATCTTCGTCGGAAAGTAAGGACTCCCCCATGACCTCCCCCGCAACGTTCAACTCCCTGGAACTCAGCACCACGACGGCGGACCTCACCGCCCCGGTCATCTCCCGTTCCAACGTCCTGGTGGTCGGCGGTGGCCCCGCAGGTGTGGCCGCGGCCGTCACCGCAGCCCGCTCCGGCGCCAAGGTCACCCTGCTGGAACGCTACTCATCCCTCGGCGGCCTCGCTTCCGGCGGCATGGTGCTGGTGCTGGACGACATGATCAACGGCCAGGAAATCACCGTCACCGGCATCGTGTCCGAATACGTGGAGCGCCTGCAGAAGCTGGGACTCGCCGTCGTACCGCCGGCCGATGACCGCAAGACCTCCGAGGAACTCTGGAACAAGTGGGGCCGCTACGGCACCTTCGACTTCCACTCCCACACCAGCCCCAAGCCCATCTGCTACGCCGCGGCCTTCGACCCGGACGGCTGGAAGCGCGTCTCCAACGACCTGGTCCGCGAGGCCGGCGTGGACCTCCGCCTGCACTCCTGGTTCTCCCGCCCCATCGTGGACAACGGCGTGATCAAGGGCGTCATCTGCGAGACCAAGCTGGGCCCGCAGGCCTTCATGGCGGACATCGTCATCGACACCACCGGCGACATCGACGTCGCCTCCCGGGCCGGCGCCAGCTACGCCAAGGACAACTACCTCACCACGCTCGTCTTCCGCCTCGGCAACGTGGACACCGACGCCGCCGAAGCCTTCGAGCAGGCCAACCCGAAGGAAGCCCGCGCCATCAACCGCAAGATCAAGCGCCTCCTCGGCGGCGCCTGGGAACTGTGGTGGCTCAAGACCCCCATCGACGGCGTGGTCTGGTGCAACGCCCCGCACATGACCGGCTTCGACGGCACGGACCCGGCGGACATGACCGCCGCCGAGTTCGCCGCCCGCGACCGGATCTCCGAGGCCGTGGACTACGTCCGCGCCAACCTGCCCGGCTTCGAAAACTGCTACATGCTGGACGTCGCCTCGCAGATGGGCGTCCGCCAGACCCGCCTGCTGCAGGGCGAGTACGTCATGACCAAGGACGACGTCACGCAGCGCCGCCACTTCGCCGACACCGTGGCCCGCGGCCGCGACTACTACTACCCGTACCGCTCGCTGCTGCCCAAGGAAGTGGACCAGCTCCTCGTCGCCGGCCGCCACTACTCCGCCACCCCCGAGGCGCAGAAGATGTCCCGCGAGATCCCGCCCTGCATGGCCATGGGCCAGGCAGTCGGCGTCGCCGCAGCACTCGCCGTCGAAAACAACATCCTCGTCCGCGACGTGTCCGCCCTGGACATCCAGCAGGGCATGCGCCGTCACGGCGCCGACCCGGGCGACGTCCCGTCGTCGAACGCCACTGTTGACGCCGATGCGGCGGTTCCGGCATGAGCACCGTGACCCTGGAAACGACAGAGCTGGAACGCACGACGGCGGCGCCCACCGCCGCGGCGGAACCCACCGCCATCCCGCTGCCGCTGGACGGCATCAAGATCGTGGACTTCACCCAGGTGTTCATGGGCCCGTCCTGCACGCAGATGCTGGGCGACTACGGCGCGGACATCATCAAGGTGGAACGCCCGGGCGCCGGGGACATCTCGCGGAACTCGTTCCCGGACAAGGACGGCCAGGACAACCCGATCTTCCTGTCCATCAACCGCAACAAGCGCAGCGTCTCCATCGACACGCGCACCGAGGAAGGCCGGAACGTCCTGCACGCCATCATGGCGGACGCGGACGTGGTGGTCAGCAACTTCCGCTCCGGTGTGATGGAGCGGATGGGCTTCGGCTACGAGGAACTCAAGGCCGGGAACCCCGGCATCATCTGGGCCTCCGGCACCGGCTTCGGCCCCGTCGGCCCGTACTCGCACAAGGGCGGCCAGGACGCGATCGCGCAGGCCTACTCCGGTGTCATGTGGCGGCGGGAATCGGACGACCAGAAGCCGTCCATCTACCCCACCACGCTCTGCGACTACATCACCGGCATGCACCTCATGCAGGGCATCCTGCTGGCCCTGCGCACCCGGGAAACCTCCGGCGTCGGCCAGAAGGTGGAGGTGACCATGTACGACTCGATGCTGCACCTGCAGATGCAGGAGGCCTGCATGCAGCTCAACCGCGGCTACGAGGTCAACTGGGGCGCCATGCCCCTGAGCGGCGTGTTCGAAACCACCGACGGCGCCGTGTGCATGGTGGGCGGTTTCACCCCGGACCCGCTGGCCCGCATCTCCGAAGCCCTCGGGCTGGACGAGGACCTTACGCAGCGGCCCGAGTTTGCGGACCTGAAGCAGCAGTTCGCGCACAAGCCTGCACTGCAGGCCATCTTCCGCGAGCGCATCGCCACCAACACCACCGAGTACTGGACCGGCAAGCTGGAGGACCAGGGGCTGCTCAACGCCCCGGTCCACACCCTCGAGCAGGCCCTGGCCGATGCCCAGACCGAGGCCAACGGCATGATCGTGGAGGCCGAGCACCCCGGCGTCGGGACCGTGCGCATGCTTAACGCGCCCATCCGGCTCTCCGCCACTCCGCCCACCGTCCGGCGCGTGGCGCCGCGCCTCGGTGAGCACAATGTGGAGGTCCTGCTGGAGAACGGCTTCGATGAGGAGACCATCGAGCGCCTGCAGCAGCTAGGGGTCCTGCGGTGACCGCGATTTCGGAGGCTCCCGCGGAGACGGCCGTCTCGAACGCAGTGGACCAGATCACCCTGACCATCGAGAACCACGTCGCCACAGTGGTGATCGACCGGCAGCACGTGCTCAACGCCGTCGACGGCACCGCCCAGGCCCGGCTCAACGAGATCTGGGAGCAGCTGGAACAGGACTCCGACGTCCGCGCCGTGGTCATCACCGGCGCCGGGACCCGCGCGTTCTGCGTCGGGGCGGACATGTCCGCCTCCGCCGTGGACAAGACCGGCCTGGAGTACTGGGCCGGCCTGGACCCGAACGGCTTCGGCGGGCTGAGCCTGCGCACGTCGCTCGATGTGCCGGTGATTGCCCGGGTGAACGGCTACGCGCTCGGCGGCGGCATGGAGATCGTGCTCGGCGCGGACATCGTGGTGGCGTCGGACAATGCCAGGTTCGGGCTCACGGAACCGCGGGTGGGGCGTTTGGCGCTCGACGGCGGCATCCACCAGCTGGTGCGCCGGATCCCGTATACCCAGGCGATGGGCATGCTGCTGACCGGCCGGAAGGCTGACGCCGCGGAAATGCAGTCCATGGGACTGGTCAACGAGGTGGTCCCGGCAGAAGAGCTCGACGCCGCGGTGCAGCGCTGGGTGGACCAGATCCTTGCGTGCGCCCCCACCTCGGTGCGGGCCGTGAAGCAGATGGTCACGCAGACCGGGCACCTCACCGCCAAGGAGGCCCGCGGGCTCCGGCTGCCGGCCCTGATGGCCGCGCTGGACAGCGAGGACTCAGCCGAAGGCGTCCGCGCCTTCCAGGAAAAGCGGCCGCCGGTCTGGCCCGGCCGCTGACCCGCAACAATTTCGAGGAGGATTCCATGACTGGATCACTGAACGACGCAACCGGGACAGATACCCGCGAACCACAGGAACGCGATTCCCTGGCGCCCGGCGTCTGGGGCGTGGTGGCAACCCCCTTCCAGGGCAGCACCCTGGACGTGGACCTGGACAGCCTGTCCGAATTGGTGGAGCACTACGAAGCCATCGGCGCCACGGGGCTGACGGTCCTCGGCGTGTTCGGCGAAGCCGCGGCCCTCACCGCGGAGGAGCGGCGCCAGGTGCTCGAAATCGCCGTCGAATGCACGGACCTACCACTGGTGGTGGGCATCACCGCCCTGGCCACCCGGCCCGCCATCGACGAGATCACAGCGGCCCAGGCCGTGGCCGGCGAGCGCCTCGCGGCCGTGATGGTACAGGCCAACTCCGCCAGGCCCGAAGCAGTGATCGCACACCTGGACGCCATCCACCGGGCCACCGGCGCGAAGGTGGTCCTGCAGGACTATCCGCTGGCCAGCGGCGTCAGCATCAGCACCCAGGCCCTCATTTCCGTCGTGAAGTGGTGCAGTTTCGTGGTCGCGGTGAAGGCCGAAGCCCCGCCCACCAGTGTGGCCATCGCAGAACTGACGGCCGCGCTGGTGGGCAGGGTCTCCGTTTTCGGCGGGCTGGGCGGGCAGGGCCTGCTGGACGAGCTGATGGCCGGCGCAGCGGGCGCCATGACCGGTTTCTCCTATCCCGAAGCATTGATTGCCTGTGTCCGGGCGTGGCAGCGCGACGGATACGAAGCCGCGCGGGACCAGTTGCTGCCCTACCTGCCGCTGATCAACTTCGAGCAGCAGGCCAAAATCGCACTGGCCGTCCGCAAGGAATGCCTGCGGAAGCGCGGACTCATCAAGGATTCGGGCGTCCGGGCTCCGGCCGCGGAGTTCCCGGAGAAGCTGCGCTACAGCATGCTTACGCACCTGCGGGAAGCTGCTGCTGCGCTTGAGTCAGCTGCAACCCACGAACACACCTCTGTAGGGAGTTACTGATGGACCTCGGAATCGCCGGAAAAACCGCCCTCGTGGCCGCCTCAACCGGCGGCCTGGGCCTCGCCGTTGCCCGCGCTTTGTCCGCCGAAGGCGTCCGCGTGGCAGTCATCGGCCGCCGCCGCGACCGCGCCAAGGAAATCGCCGCGGACCTGCACACGGCGTATGGCACAGGAGCCATCGCCATCGAAGCGGACCTGACCACCCCGGAAGGCATCGAGTCCGCCGTCGAACAGACCGTGGCGGACCTCGGTCCCATCGACATCCTGGTGCTCAACGGTCCCGGCCCCAAGCCCGGCGCCGCGGCGACGCTCAGCTCCGAGGACATCGCCGCCGCCTTCGAGCTCCTGGTCAAACCGCACCACGCGCTCATCTCCCAGGTGCTTCCCGGCATGCGGGAGCGGCGCTGGGGCCGCATCCTCGCCGTCGGCTCCAGCGGAGTGGTGGCCCCGCTGCCCAACCTGGCCGTGTCCAACACCGGCCGGGCCGCGCTGGCCGGCTACCTCAAGACCCTCGCCGCAGAGGTTGCCCTGGACTCCGTCACGGTCAACATGCTCCTCCCCGGCCGGATCGCCACGGACCGGGTGGCCGAACTGGACCAGGCCGCCGCCAAGCGCCGCGGCACCACCGTTGAGGACATCCAGCTCGAGTCACGCAAAACCATCCCCGCCCGCCGCTATGGCGAGCCGGAGGAGTTCGGCGCCGCCGCCGCGTTCCTCTGCAGCGCCCCGGCGTCGTACATCACCGGCGTCGCGCTCCGCTGCGACGGCGGCCTGATCCGCAGCCTGTAGCTCCCCTACTTCCCCACGATTCCCAAAGGAACCCCATGACTTCCACAGCCACCGACGCCACCACCCCCACTTCCACCGGCCGCGAACTCATCACCGCCCGGCACCTCATCAACGGCGAATGGCTGGGCGAGGCGGACACCGAGCGGATGAACCCGGCCCGCCCGGGCGAACTCGCAGCCCTCTCCCCCAGCGGCACCGCCGCGGACGTGGACGCCGCCATCACGGCCGCCGCGGCAGCGCAGCCGGGATGGGCAGCGCTGCCCGCCCCCTCCCGCGGCGCCATCCTCATCACCGCCGGCAACCTGCTGATCGAACGCCAGAGCGCCATCGCCGAAGACCTGGTCCGTGAAGAAGGCAAGACCCTCGCCGAGGCCAAGGGCGAGGTCAAGCGTGCCTCGGACGTGCTGCGCTTCTTCGGCTCGCTCGGCTGGGCCGCCACCGGCGAAGTGCTGCCCAGCGGACTGCCGGACACCACCGTCACCACCCGCCGCGAGCCGCTCGGCGTCGTGGGGCTGATCACGCCGTGGAACTTCCCCATCGCCATCCCGGCCTGGAAGTCCGCCCCGGCGCTGATCAGCGGCAACGCCGTGGTCATCAAGCCGGCCGAGCTCACCCCGCTCTCCGCCACCCACCTGGCCCGTGCCCTCCAGGACGCCGGACTCCCCGCCGGCGTGTTCAACGTGGTGCACGGCAAGGGCCGCGTGGTGGGCGACGCCCTGGCCCGCGACCCGCGCATCGCCGGGCTCTCCTTCACCGGTTCCACCAACGTGGGGCTGGGCCTGCAGGAGATCCTCAACGCCCGCCGCGCCAGGGTGCAGCTGGAAATGGGCGGCAAGAACGGCGTCCTGGTCCTCGACGACGCCGACGCCCGCCAGGCCGCCAAAGTGGTGGCCGCCGGCGCGTTCGGCCTCACCGGCCAGGCCTGCACCGCAACCTCCCGCGTCTACGTCACCCCGGGCATCCGCGCCGCGTTCCTGGACGCGCTCACCGAGGAAGCCGCCGCCTACACCCCCGGTGACGGCATGGACGCTGATGGTCCGGACGCTGTCCGGATGGGGGCCGTGGTGAGCAGCCAGCAGTTCGCGCAGAACACCGCGGCGGTGCGCTCCGCCGTCGAACGCGGAGCCACCCTGCTGGCCGGCTCCGGGATCCTGGACGAAACGCACGACGGCGACGCGGACCGTCCGCTGCACTTCCCGGCTGCCGTGCTGACGGACCTGCCGTTCGACGACGACGCCGTGACCGAGGAAATCTTCGGGCCCGTGGTGGCGGTCCTCGAAGTGGCCGACTACGAAGCCGGACTGGCCGCGATCAACGACTCCCGCTACGGCCTCACCGCAGGCATCTGCACCGATTCGCTGAAGCTCGCCACCGACTTCGCCGCGCGGGCCCAGGCCGGCGTGGTCAAGGTCAACCGGCCGACGGCGGGCCTGGACCTGAATGTGCCGTTCGGCGGTGTAAAGGACTCCTCCACCAACACGTTCCGCGAGCAGGGAAAGTCCGCGCTGGACTTCTTCACCTGGGGCAAAACCGTTTACACGGGTGTGTAGCGCACCATGACGTATGTGATCGCCCAGCCTTGCGTGGATGTGAAGGATAAAGCCTGCATCGAGGAATGCCCGGTGGACTGCATCTACGAGGGTGAACGCTCGCTGTACATCCACCCGTCCGAATGCGTGGACTGCGGAGCGTGCGATCCGGTGTGTCCGGTGGAGGCGATCTACTATTCGGACGACATTCCCGACGAGTGGGCCGACTACATCCGTGCCAACGTGGAGTTCTTCGAAGAGCTGGGGTCGCCGCAGGGCGCCTCACCCTTGGGCAACCTGGGCCGCGACCACCCTGTGGTGGCCCAGGTCCCGGAGCAAGAACCCGCCCACTAATCCAGCGCGAACGGACAGTTGCGGCCCCGCTTTTTGGGGCCGCAACTGTCCGTTCGCGCTCCACCCGCCCCTCCCGTCAGCTCACCGCACGGACCAGACCTGCCGGAACTTGCCGCTGCGGTCCGGCCGGGGCAGCTCGTCCGCATGCTCAACCGCCACCGGTCCGGCGCCAACGGCGGCGAAGTACTCGTCCAACCGCTCCGTCACCGCCGTGCGTACCAAAGCCACGGCTGCACCCGGCAGGACCTCGAGCCGGACCGTCAGGTTCCCCGGTCCAGTGCGGATGGCCTGGAACCTGCGCACTCCGGGTGTCTCCTCGATCACCGTGCCGAGTGCGAGCGGCAGGACTGTCACGGCGCTCCCGTCCGCTGCCGCAAAGGAGACAAGGTCCCCCGTCCGGCCGTCGATACTCACGGCCGGAAACGGGCTGCCGCACGGGCACGGTTCCGTGGCGAGCGTGACCCGGTCCCCGAGGTCGTAGCGGATCAGCGGCTGCACCCGGTTGGCCAGGTTGGTGACGAGTACCGTGTGGGAGGTGGTGCCGGCCGGGACCGGCGCGTAGTCCGCGTCCACGGGTTCGAGGATGTACCAGTCCGTATTGACGTGGAAGGCGCCGTGCCGGCACTGGCTGGTCAGCGCCGGGACCTCCGAGGAAAGATAGCGCTGGGTGACCCGGCAGCCGAACGCCGCTTCGATGGCTGCCTGTCCGCTGGCGGACAGGTTCTCGCCGGAACAAATGACCAGCACGGGCCGGATCCTGAGCCGCCCGGCCTTTTGCTCCGCGGCCAGCTGGATCACCGCGCTCGGATAGCCGAAGAGCAGGGTCGGCTTGAAGGTGTTCAGTTCCGCCACCAGCTCAGACAACGGCCTCAGCACCGAGAAGACCCTGAGACGCCGCGCAATGGCGGGGGCCCGCCGTCGGGCGTTTTCGGTCAAAACGACGCCGGCGAAGTGGCCGCCAGACGCCACGAGGGCCGCCGCCCGCAGCCCCCGGAACAGGAAGTCCCGCACTTCCGAAGCCCTCACCAGATTGCGGCGTTCCCGGATCCGGACCACCACGTTCACCATCACCCAGGAGAACCTGTCATGGATCAGGACGGCCGGCTCACCTGATGTGCCGGACGTGGTCACCACCAGGTACTGCCCGCGGTAGAGGCTGCCCAGCCGTGACAGGTCGGAGAGCAGTTCCGACTTCAGCTTCGCCAACGTGATGTGCGGGTCCGTCACCCAGTCGTCGAAGTTCGCCATCAGGTCCCGTTTGCCCACCGGCGGCAGCTGGGCCGGCTCGTTGACCGTGTCCGGGAGATCCCGGTAGAGGCGGCGGTAGTACGGCGAGGCGGACCGGGCGAACTCCACGAGTGCCGAAAGCCGGGCCTGCTGCAGGCGGTTGAACGCCTCCGGCCCGCCGCGCTCAGCCCGCCAGGTCTCCCACGCGACCCGGAGGGCCCATCCGGAAATTCCACGCATGGCAAATGTCCTCTCCGGATCAGACCTCGGACCCATGTCCCACCCTTCCACAGCTGCGGGCACCATAACAGGGGCCTTCCTCCCCCTGTCCCGCCGAATTGCTGGACTTCACGGCAGGCGCCGATCAGACTGTCTACAACAGCTGGCCCGGCCGTCCGGAATTACCCGCATTCCGGCCTTCCAGGAACGACCAGCTGGAATATTGGGGCTTTACCGAAATGCCTGATCCACATCCTCGAAAGGACCTGGCCATGCCGGATCTATCAGCATTCTTCCCGCTAATTGCCGCCATCATCGGCGCGGTTCTCATCGTCGGCTTTATCTGGGTGGCAATAAAGCTGATGTGGAAGGTGGCTGAACCCAACGAGGCCCTGATCATCTCCGGATTGACCCGTGGAACCTTGGAAACACGGGCCGGAATGGACTTCAAGATTGTCACCGGCAAGGGTGCGCTGGTCTTTCCCGGGCTTCAGACAGTACGGACCCTGTCACTCACGCTGAACGAAACTGAGCTCAAAGTTTCCTGTGTTACCTCGCAGGGCATACAGGTAATTGTGGAGGGTGTTGTTATTTACAAAATCGGCGATGCCCCGCCCTTCATTGCAAATGCAGCCAGGCGCTTTCTGGGCCAGCAGCCCAAAATGGAAAGCCAGGTCTATAACGTCTTTGAAGGGCACCTGAGGTCGATCATCGGCAGCATGACCGTGGAGGAAATCATCCGCGAGCGGGACAAGCTCGGTTCGCAGGTCCGCAGCGCCAGCGGCGTGGAGATGGAGAAGCTGGGCCTGGTTGTGGATTCGCTCCAGATCAAGGACCTGCAGGACCCCACGGGCTACATCCAGAACATCGCCAAGCCGCACATCGCCCAGGTGAAGATGGAAGCCCGCATCGCCGAGGCCACCAGGAACCGTGAGGCGGCGGAGAAGGAAGCGGAGGCAGCGGCGCTCATTGCTGATGCCCAGAGTGTTTCGGCCATCCGGCAGTCCGTGGCGCAGGCCAATGCCGAACGGGCCAAGGCCAACGCCGCCCAGGCGGGGCCGCTGGCGGATGCAACCGCGCGGCAGCAGGTGGTGGTCCAGGAAACCGAGGTGGCCAAGCTTGAGGCCGACCGGGAAGAGCAGAAGCTCCAGACCACCATCCGCAAGCCCGCCGACGCCAAGGCCTACGCCAAGCGGACGGACGCCGAGGGCCAGAAGGCGGCGGACATCAGTGCCGCCGAGGCGCTGGCCCGCCGCACCGAACTCGAAGCCCAGGTGAACGCCCGCCGGACGGAACTCCAGGCGCAGGCAAATGCCACCGCAGCTGCGGCCGCGGCAGGGGCGACCAAGGTCACCGGCGAGGCGGAAGCCGCGGCCACCCGGGCGCGCGGTGATGCTGCCGCGTCGGCCATCAAGGCGAAGGCGCTGGCGGAGGCGGAGGGCATCAAGGCACGGGCCGAGGCCCTGGGAACCAACCAGGACGCCGTCATTTCGCAGCAGCTCGCCGAGAACATGCCGGCCATCATCGCTGCTGCGGCGGAACCGTTCTCGCACGTGGGACAGATGACGGTGCTCAACGGCGGGGAAGGCGTCAACAAGATGCTCGGCGGCATCCTCGCCCAGGTGGGCGACTACCTCCCGGCCCTCTCTTCGGCGCTGAGAAACACCCGGGAAGGCAAACGTCCGGCGAAAGCCCCTGATGCGTAAGGACGTCGACCGTAGCCTTACCGGCAAGATCGGCCGGGTGACCGGACGCATCGGCCCGGGCACCATCGGCGAAGTCATGCTGCCCTACCTCGGCGGCACCATGGCCTTCCATGCCCACCCGTTCGACAAGACCAGCGTGTATGCAGTGGGCGACGAGGTGCTGGTGATCTATTTTGATCCGCCGCAGACCGTCTATGTGGACGAACTGCCGGAGGTGTTAAGGCACGACGGCGGGCGCTGAGTCCCGCTTCAGGCGCCAGCCTGGGTCAGAACCGCCAGATGGAGTACGGAACACTGGGCAGGTTGCCCGCCATCCAGGGCCGCTCGGACTCTTCCCGCGGCAGGATCCCGCGGCCGTCGCGCAGGACCACCACCACCGTGCAGATCACCCCCAGCAGGGCAACGACGGCAAGGAAAATCAGGACGACGACGATTGGCCCGGACATCTCTGGAACACCTCTAACACCAATTTTACGGCGCCCCGTTTCAGCTGCCGAGCGCGAAGGTCTGGACGGTCAGACAGCTCCGGGCGTATCCTGATTTTCCATTGCCTCTGGGGGGTGATCTGGATGGTGCGTACTTTCCGTGATCGTTGCCGGTCTTCCGTGCGCCCGCTGCTGCTCGCCGTCGTTCTGACAGGTTCCTGGCTGGCGTTGGCCGCCGGCCCGGCGAATGCCGCCTCTGACGCTCCGGACCCGCTGGGCGGGATCGGGCAGGCCGCTGCATCGCTCGTCCGGGACATCGTTCCGGCCGCGGTGCCGCACACCGGTCAGGAATCCCCCGAACCTCCCGTTCAGGCTGTCCGGGACGTTCCAGCCCCCGCCGTCACTGTGCCGTTGCCGGCCGTCCGCACCGCTGAGACCGTCGTGGACGTTGTGGATCCTGTGCTCAGCGGGACATCTCAAGTGGTCAGCGACGTGATGGACACGGCCGCTCCGATCCTTCCGGCCGCGCCACTCGTCAAAACGGTCACAGACACAGTCACAGATACGGTGACCGGCACCGTGGACAAGACCGTCTCCGTGGTGGATTCCCTGGCGTCCACGCTGCCGGACCTTCATGTGCCGGCGGTGCCATTTCCGACGGACCCGGTGTCCACTCTTCCACGGCCACAGGTGCCGCCCCAGGTTCCAGGGCAGAAGCCGGACAAGGCCGCGCCCGGTCACTCACGCGGTACCCGGGTTCCGGCGTCGGACGTTCGCTCACAACCGGCGGCCGCTGCCGGCGGCGTGGAGGCAGCCTCCCGCTCAGGCGCGGGGCAGCCCGCAGGATTCCCAGCTGTTACGCAGCTGGTCAGGAGCGCGCTTTCTCCGTTGCAGTTCCTGGCGAATACACACGGAGCGCGAGTGCTGGCAGCAACCGTCGGTTACTTGGTTTCCGCCGGGCCGACGCCGGCCGAGGAACCGGCGCGCGACGCGGGGCTCCGATTCGCCGGCGTCCAGAACCAGTCCGGCTCCGCGTCCTCAGGCACGGGCAGCGCCGGTGCCGAGGCGTCGGGCGACGTCGACGGGTTCTGGAATCCGCTGCACGATGCCGGCCGCTGCCTCGTGCCGGACGCCGCCCTGATCCTCGCCGCGGGCCCGTCATTTGATCCGGGGTCTTCCCCCGACTGAGCAGGTCACCTCTGCGCTTTTCCAGGCAGAACATGGCCACCACCGACGCCATCGGCGTACGGAAATCAAAACTCAGTCAGGAGAAAAGTCATGTCCGTCAGCACCCAGCTCTTCAGCGCCACCGATATTGTCCGCTCAGCACCCGGCCAGTCACGCATCGGCAACTGGCCGGACCCCATGAACGCCCGCATCGGTTGGTGGCCCGACGCCATGCAGGACCGCATCGGCAACTGGCCCGACCCCATGAACGCCCGCATCGGTTGGTGGCCCGACGCCATGCAGGACCGCATCGGCAACTGGCCCGACCCCATGGGCCGGGCGGGTTCGGCGGCAGGCCGCTGATCATCAGGCCGGTCCGGATGCTGTCCCTTGTCTGCCTGGGGGTGTCAAGGGGCAGCGTCCGGGCCCTGTAAGTTACCGGGCCCCGCTGTTAACCCAACCTTCCCTTGCCCGTCATACCCGCTCCCCCTCGGCGCAACGCACCGCCCGCACCGTGGAGGGGTGAGGATCGCAATTGTTGCTGAATCATTCCTGCCACTGATGAACGGGGTGACACACTCCATCCTTCGGGTGCTTGAGCATCTGCAGGAGAGGGGCGATGACGTGATGGTGATCGCCCCGTCGACACAGGACACAGAGGTCCTGGACGTGGTGCACGGCGCGTTCGTGCACCGGCTTCCGTCCGTGCCGCTGGCCGGGTACACGAACGTGCGGGTGGCGTTGGGCGGTGTGAACCGGGTCAAGAGAATCCTTGCCGATTACGCGCCGGACGTTGTCCACCTCGCATCCCCGTTCGTGCTTGGCTGGCGGGCGGTGCAGGCGGCCCACCAACTGGGCATTCCCACGGTGGCGATCTACCAGACCGAGGTGCCCAGCTACGCGGCGCGCTACGGAGTGCCGTTCATGGAGAACTGGGCCTGGAACCGGGTGGAGAACATCCACCTGCTGGCTTCCCGGACGCTGGTGCCGTCCACTTTCGCGCTGAACCAACTGCGCGGCCGCGGGGTATTGCGGGTGGACATGTGGCGGCGCGGTGTGGATACCGCGCGGTTTGCGCCGGGAAAGCGCGACGACGGGTGGCGGGCATCCGTCGCCCCGGACGGCGAGCGGATCATCGGCTATGTGGGCCGGCTGGCCGTTGAAAAGCAGGTGGAGGACCTGGCCGTGCTGGCCGACGTGCCGGGCACCCGGCTGGTGATCGTTGGCGACGGTCCGCAGCGCGAGGCGCTGCAGGAAGCCCTGCCGAACGCCGTGTTTGCGGGGTTCCTGGGCGGCGAGCAGCTGGCCAGGGCGGTGGCGTCCTTCGACCTGTTCGTGCATCCGGGCGAGTTCGAGACCTTCTGCCAGACCATCCAGGAGGCCATGGCATCGGGTGTGCCGGTGGTGGCCACGGGCCGTGGCGGCCCGCTGGATCTGGTGGAGAATTCCCGCACCGGCTGGCTGTACAAACCGGGCGACCTTGCCGGGCTGCGTGCCCATGTCATGGACCTGATGGGCGACGACGCCAAGCGACGCGCGTTTGCCGCGGCAGCCCACGCGTCGGTCCAGGGACGGACGTGGCCGGCGTTGAGCGCGGAGCTGGTCCGCCATTACCGCGCGGTGATCGCCGGTGACGCAGTGGTTGAGCCTGCCGGCACCAGACGAGCGGTTGAGCCTGTCAGCACCACCCGAGTCCCGGTGGTTGAGCCTGTCGAAACCCAACGAGGAGCAATACTGTGAAAATTTCCGTCATCGGCTGCGGCTACCTTGGCGCAGTTCACGCGGCAACGCTGGCGTCGATGGGCCACACCGTGGTGGGCATCGACGTCGACGCCGCCAAGGTGGAGCAGCTGGCCCGCGGTTTCGCACCGTTTTTCGAGCCGGGCCTGGACGAGCTGCTCCATGATGGCCGGGCCACAGGCCTGCTTACGTTCTCCACGGATTTCGCGGATGCGGCCGGCGCCGAGGTGCACTTCCTCTGTGTTGGCACCCCGCAGTCCAAGACGTCCGGCGGCGCCGACCTCAGCTACCTGCTCGCCGCCACCGAAAGCCTCCGTCCGCACCTGGGCCGGGGCTCCGCCGTCGTGGGTAAGTCCACGGTGCCGGTGGGGACGGTCGAGATGCTGGCCGGCATCCTGTCCGGGCGCCCGGATGTGCTGCTCGGCTGGAACCCGGAGTTCCTGCGGCAGGGCACGGCCGTGAAGGATTCGCTGGTGCCGGACCGCCTGGTCTACGGTGTGCCGGGCGGCAGGGCTGCCGCGTTCCACCGGACAAGCGGCGCCGGCCGCGGTGTGACGGCGGCCCTGGATGCCGTGTACGAGCCGCTGCTGCGCACCGGAATTCCACGGCTGGTGAGCAACTTTGCCACCGCGGAACTGATCAAGTCGGCGTCGAACGCTTACCTGGCCACGAAGGTCAGCTTCATCAATGCGATGGCCGAGCTGTGCGATGCCTCCGGCGCGGACGTCACCGAACTGGGTGAGGCGATGGGGCTGGATCCGCGGATCGGCAGCCGGTACCTGCATGCCGGGCTGGGCTTCGGCGGCGGCTGCCTGCCCAAGGACATCCGCAGCTTCCGGACCCAGGCCGCGGCGCTGGGTGTGGGATCGGTGGACGACTGGATGGGCACGGTGGATGCCATCAACCTAAGCCAGCGGTCGAGGACGGCGGACATCGCCCGCGAGCTCTGCGGCGGCAGCCTGGCCGGGCGGACGGTGACGGTGCTGGGTGCGGCGTTCAAGCCGAACACGGACGATATCCGCGACTCCCCTGCCTTGGACGTGGCCCTGCAGTTGGCAGAAGCCGGCGCACATGTGACCGTGACGGATCCGAAGGCGATCAACAATGCCTGGATGCGTTACCCTCAGCTGCGGTTCGAAGCCTCCAAGGACCGGGCGCTTGAGGGCGCCGAGCTGGTGCTGCTGCTGACGGAATGGGACGAATACCGGACGCTGTCGCCAGCGGATGCAGGGGCGCTAGTACGACGGCGGACGGTGCTGGACGCACGCAATGTGCTGGACGCTGCGGCCTGGCAGGCGGAAGGCTGGACGGTCCGCGGCTTGGGGACGGGGCTCTCTGCGGGTGCCGTGGCCCGGCTGGATGTGGCGCCGCCGCAATCGCGGTGATCAGCGTCAAGACTGCCAAACGGTTTTTTGTTCGCCTACCCCGTGTCCCCGGCTGACCGCGTGATTGGCGTCCGGGGTGAGTGGCCCCGGACGCGATCGGCGGACCGGTCCGGTGCCCACACGCGGCGGCGAAGTATCTTTCGCCACCTCTGGTCCAGACTCATAAGTGTACTTATTATAGAAGCAAGGCATGCCGAGCCCCGGTGGCGGGGCAACCAGGTTTGGGGGCGAAGTTCCGGTGGACCAGGCGACGATCGTCAGTTACGCCGCCGGCTACCTTGCGGCCATCATCCTGGCTTTCCTGACCCTGCTGCCAGTCCTGATTCCCGCCGCGCTGCTCCTGATCGTGGCGGGGTTGGTACAACTCCTCCTGCTGGGGGTGCGGGCACTAGCCCTTGGCCTGTATCGGTTCACGGCGGAGCTGTTCCACGCCCTGGCGCGCGCGATCAAGGCCCGCGGGGATGGACCGCCCGGGAGCCACGGCGCCCGTCGTCTCCATATCCACTGACGCCATTTGCCATGTGACAAGCGCTTCTTCCCAACGCCCTTTATGATGTGCGGAGGGGAGGACATTCCATGAAGCACATGCGGTCTCATTTTCTTTTTAGGGTGCTGTGATGGCGCCGCAGCAGGGCAAGGAACCGGAGGCGGTGTCCGGCTGGGATTACCAGGCCATCGTCGATTCGCTGCCCGATGCCGTGTTAGTCATCGGGGAATCCGGCACGATCAGTTTCATGAACAGTGCTGCGGAGCGCATGTTCGGCTACCCCCGCGCTGAGCTCGTGGGCCGCGACCACCGGACAATCCTGGCAGAGGGCTTCCGCGAGGGGTTCCAACGCCTGTTCAACGGCATGCGCCGCGTCGGCGGCACAGCTGACAACCCGCCGTTTGAGGCCTACGGCCTTCGACGCGACGGCACGGAGATCCACGGCGAGGTGGCCTGCGCCTTGCTCCGCTCACAGACCGGAATGTCCATGACGGTGACGGTCCGCGCCTCGCGCCCGCGCGACGACGCCGACGACGGACTCCGGGAGGCGGTCTCCCTGCTGAGTGCCACCCTTGAGTCGACGGCCGACGGCATTCTCGTTGTCGGCACGGACGGCCAGATCGCCGGAGTCAACGAGCAGTTCGTGTCCATGTGGGGCATTCCCCGCGGGCTTCTGACCACGCACGATGATAAGGCGGTGATCGGCTATGTGCTCGGGCTCCTGAAGAATCCTCAAGGGTTCCTGGACAAAGTGCAGGAGCTCTATGCCGACCCGCTGGCAGAGAGCAACGACGTTCTGGAGTTCCTCGATGGACGGACCTTCGAACGGTACTCCCGTGCGCAGAAGGTGGCGGACAAGGTGGTGGGCCGCGTCTGGAGCTTCCGCGACGTGACCCCCAGGCTTGCTGCCCAGGACCAGGCGAAGCGGGCCATGGCCGATCTGGCCGAGCAGGCAGCCCAGCTCAAGGCCCTGGCGTTCCAGGACCCCCTGACCGGGCTTGCCAACCGCAAGCTGTTCCATGACCAGCTGGCTGAATCGCTCCGGGAAGGCCCGGCCGGGACCGTGGATGTCCTGCTGCTGGATCTGGACGATTTCAAGGAAGTCAACGACATCCTTGGCCACCATGCCGGTGACGAGATGCTGACCGAAGTGGCACGCAGGCTGAGGTCCTGCGTCCGTCCTGACGACACCGTGGCCCGTCTTGGCGGAGACGAGTTCGTGGTCCTGCTGACCGGCTCCCCTGAACCGGATGCTGTGGCGGAGCGCATCGTGGCGTCCTTGAATGTCCCCATGTGGATCGACGGAACCATGCTTCGTCCCAGCCTCAGCCTGGGCCTGGCCTCCGCGGGCCAGGACGGGGTGGCGGCTTCCGAACTGCTCCGACAGGCCGACGTCGCCATGTACGCAGCGAAGGCGGCGGGAAAGAACCGGTACATGAGGTTCGAACCGGCCATGATGACGGCGCTGGTCCAGCGGACGGACATGGAGGCCGGCCTCCGTCTTGCCGTCGACGCCGGGCAGATCATGGTCCACTACCAGCCGGTGATTTCGCCGAAAATTGGCGCCGTGGTTCAGTTTGAAGCCCTGGCCCGGTGGAAACGCGACGGTGAGATGATTCCGCCCGGACAGTTCATTCCGACCGCAGAACGCAGCGGCCTGATCTCGGCCATTGGCATGCAGGTCATGCGGCACAGTTTCATTGAGCTCCAGCCCTGGCTGGCTGAAGATCCCGGACGCTCTGTTGCCGTCAACATTTCGGGAGTGCAACTCAAGGACTGCCAGTTCGCCGAGAGTGTCTTGCAGCTGGCAGCCTCCTGCGCGGCGGATCTGCGGCAGCTGGTCCTGGAAGTGACGGAGAGCGTCTTCTTTGATCCCGACGCGCACGTGATCCGGCAACTCAACACGCTCCGCGATGCCGGCGTTCGTGTGGCGCTGGACGACTTCGGCACCGGCTACTCCTCACTGGGGCGGTTGCAGGAACTTCCGGTGGACGCGGTGAAGATAGACCGTTCCTTCGTGTCCATGGTCCGTACCGGAGCGGAGAAACTGCCCATCCTGAACTCAATGATCAACATGGCCCACAGCCTGGGCCTGACCGTGACAGCGGAAGGAATCGAGACCGGGGCCCAGGCCGGTTACCTGACCAACCTGAACTGCGACTCCTTGCAGGGGTATCTGTTTTCCCATCCGGAACCGGAATCAGGGTTGGAGCTCTCGCTGCTCCGCTCGGCGGATGCCATTGACGAGCTGCAGGGCGTTCACCTCGAGGCCTGAGTGTCTAGCTACGCTGGTCGATCTTGTCAGTGCTGACCAGCGCCTCACTGCGGTCCCACAGTTGCCGGGCCAGCCCGGCGTCGTAGGCCTGCTTGTTGGCTTTGGCCAGCGCCCGCTTGGCATAGTAGGCGCCGGAGACCCAGTCCTGCCCCGGCGTGGTGGTCGCAAGCCACACGAGGGTGTCGGCGCCCTGATCGGGGGTGAGCATGAACCGCTTGATGAATGTCTTGTAGGCGAAACGGAACCAGCTGGTCGATTCTGCCGCGAAGTTGGTGGCGACGCCGCCCGGGTGGAAGGCGGCTGTGGCGATTCCGGCGGCGTTGTACCGGTGATGCAGCTCGGTGGTGAAGAGGATGTTTTCGAGCTTGGCGGTGCCGTAGGCCTTGTTGGTGGAGTACTTGCCGGCTGCGTCCAGGTCCTCAAGGTCCACGTGACCGAACGCATTGGCCGCGCTCGACGTGTTGATGACTGTCGCAGTGCTTGCTGTCAGCACGTCCATGAGCTCGTTGGTCAGCAGGAACGGCGCCAGGTGGTTCACTTGGAACGTCTTCTCGTGGCCGTCCACGGTCAGCTCACGCTTGCCCATGATCCCGCCGGCGTTGTTCGCCAGCACGTCGATCCGCGGGTACTTCTCTTTCAGCTGTGCCGCCAGTGTGCGCACCTGGGACAGGTCAGCGAAATCGCTGACGAAGTAGTCAGCGCCGATCTCCCGTGCCACCGCCTCGGTCTTCGCCGCGGAACGCCCGACGACGACCACCCGCTCCCCTGCCTTGGCCAGCGTCCGCGCGGCGGAAGCGCCGATGCCGTCGCTCGCTCCGGTGATAACGATGGTTCGTGCCGTCATGAACTGTCTCCCAATCGATGATGGAGCGTGCCGATGGCCGGCGTCCCGAAGCCCCGTGGGTACAACGAAGGTGGAGCACCAGGTGTTCCGCCCCCGCACGCTCTCTCACTTCCTGCGGGTTTTTCCCGGACGCTCTCTCTTGACCAACTATCGGGGGCTGGGGCCATAATCGTCTGGACACCAGGGCGGAGCCGCAGAGACGAGGCGACGGTTGGCGAGGCCGGAGCAGAGGAGTTCTCGAATGACGAAGTACCTGATCTCGTTCCCAGGTGAGGCAATGGTGATCCCCGAGGAGGACTTCGAGTCGGTGGTCGAAGCCTCACATGCAGTCATCGAGGAGGCCAAGGCGGCGGGTGTGTACGTCTTCGGCGGCGGGATCAATGAGGGCGTGGACCCGGTTCTCGTGGCCGGTGACGGCAGCGTCACCGAAGGTACATACCCGGGCCACAAGGTGCCCAACGGCGGATACACCATTCTCGAGCTGCCCTCGCGGGAGTCGGCACTTGAGTGGGCCGCGAAAATCGCCGTCGCCTGCCGCTGCTCGCAAGAGGTCCGGGAGTTCCAGTACGACCCGGCCAGCTGAGCTCGACTGACGGCAACGGCGTTGTGTGTTGGTGGTTAAAGTGGGAGAGCCCCAACCGTGTGGTTGGGGCTCTCGACCTGAATGGTGTTCCGGCGGTGACCTACTCTCCCACACCCTCCCGGGTGCAGTACCATCGGCGCTGTGGGTCTTAGCTTCCGGGTTCGGAATGGGACCGGGCGTTTCCCCCACGCTATGACCGCCGTAACCCTTGCTCCGCACCGGCCGGCCCCGTGGGG
>NZ_JMLE01000008.1 GCF_000685965.1 Arthrobacter sp. UNC362MFTsu5.1
TGGCGCGCACTGCCGGCAGCGCCGCCGCCGTCGTTGTCGCCGCAGTGGCGGCGGCTGCCCTGGTCACCTGGCGCGTACGACGGCGGCTGGCGGATTCGCCGCTGCCTCGCCGGGGAGATGCCGGCGGAAGCCGCCAACCGCCGGGGCTGCTAACCGCCGTGGCTGTTAACCGCCGAGGTCGGTCAGCGGCACCGCCTCGGGCCGTTCGCAGCGGCTCGCCACCTTGACCGACTGCCCCAGGGCCGCTGACTCCAGCACGGATTCCATCACCTCAAGCACGTGGAAGGCCAGCTCCCCGCCGGCCCGCGGCTCACTTCCGGCCGGGGTCCGGGCGAGGTCGTGCAGGCCGTAACCGCGGGCGGAATCCACATAGCCTGCTGAAACCGGAAGCACCTCCCAGTCCTCGCCGCCCAGGCTGCGCAGCTTGACGTCGCCGTCGAAATGGTTGGGGTCCGGCACCACCAGAGACCCCGTTTCGCCGTGGATCTCCAGGTTGGCCGACTGTGTGGCCACCGCGTCGAAGCTCATCACCAGCGTGGACAGCGCACCGGATTCGTGCACCAGGACACCCGTCACATGCGTGTCCGTGCTGACCGGAACGGTCTCGCCGGCACGCGGTCCGGTGCCGATGGTCCGCGTCTCGCGGGTGTGGCTCGCCGCTCCGATGACGGAGGCCACCGGACCCAGCAGCGTCACCAGCGCCGAGACGTAGTACGGCCCCATGTCCAGCAGCGGCCCGCCGCCGGGCACATAGTAGAAGTCCGGCTGCGGATGCCAGCGCTCATGCCCGGGTGTCACCATCGTGGCCGTGGCCGAGATCGGCGCCCCGATCAGGCCGTCGTCGATCGCCTTGCGGGCGGTCTGGATGCCGGTCCCCAGGACCGTGTCCGGCGCGCAGCCGACGACGACGCCGGCCGCCGCCGCGGCCTCGAGCACCTTGCGTGCCTCGTCAGTCGTGGCAGCCAGCGGCTTCTCGCCGTAGACCGCCTTCCCGGCGGCAATGGCGCGCAGGGCGATGTCCGCGTGGGCTGCCGGGATGGTCAGATTCAGCACCAGGTCCACGTCCGGGTCCGCCAGCAGCTGGTCCACACCCAGCGCCCGCACGCCCGGTTGCCCGGCCGCCACGGCCTCGGCACGGGAGGGATCGAGGTCCGCCACCGCCACCAGCTTGACGGTGGTCAGCCGCGGAAACGTGGCCAGGTAGGCGGCGATGATGTTGCCGCAGCCCACCACGCCGATCCGCAGCGGTGACGCAGACGGTGACTCGAGCGGTGACGCAGTCGGTGATTCCAATTCGGTGGTTCCTAGCGGCTGGCCCACAGCATGCCCCTTTCAATGATGGTGCGGACGTTATTGTCCTTGAGGATCTCCACGCTGTGGCCGGGTGTGGCCACGAAGATCCGGCCTTCGCCCCACGACCGCGTCCACACCGCCGGCGAGACCACGTCCCGGTGCCACGCGTCCTTGTCCCTGGCGGGCAGCGTGGTGGTGGCCAGCACGTCGATGTAGTCGTCCGAGAGCACCCAGTACTGCTCGGTGAAGAGCTCAAAGTCGCCGATCCCCGCAGTGACCGGGTGCTCCGCAGCGGCCGGCAGCATGTTCACGGTGTACGTCCGGAAGTTGTCCGTGGCATCCCCGTGCAGCTCACCGTGGTCCTTGACCGGATGGCAGGCGAACTGGCCGCCGATCAGGTGCAGGTAGTCCGAATTGTTCCGGTAGGAATCGGCAATCCCGCCGTGCCAGCCGGCCATTCCGGTGCCAGCCTCGATCGCGGCGCGGAGCCCCTCGAACTCGGCCTTTTCGATGGTGGTCATGGTGTTGCACTGCACGATCAGGTCCACGCCGGCCATGTACTCGGCGTCCGCGTACACCGCCGCCGACTCCTCCACCCGCACAATGAAACCCTGCTCGCGGAGGAACGGGATAAAAAGGTCCGTGGCTTCGAGGGGCTGGTGTCCGTCCCAGCCGCCGCGCACCACCAAGGCATTCTTTGTCTCAGTCATTTGATGTCCTTTTCGTCAGTCCACTGAAGTCCAGCGGGAATCCTTGCCCGCACTGTGTTCCACTGCCGCCAGCACCCGCTGCACCTGGAGGGCGTCGGAGAACGACGGCGTGGGCTGGCTTCCGGCCCCGATGGCCGTCAGCAGGTCCACCACCTGGTGCGTAAAGCCGTGCTCGTAGCCGAGCCCGTGGCCCACCGGCCACCAGTTGCCGGTGTACGGGTGGTGGGCCTCCGTAACGTTGATCCGGCGGAAGCCGAGCGACTCCGGATCGGCGCCGCTGCCGCCGTCGTAGTAGTTCAGGTAGTTCATGTCCTCGAAATCGAAGGCGATCGACCCGTGCGAGCCGTTCACCTCCAGGCGCATGGCGTTCTTCCTGCCCAGCGCCGCCCGGCTTGCCTCGAAGACGCCGATGGGGCCGCCGTCGAACCGTGCACTGAAGATCACCGCATCGTCCACGGTCACCGGACCGCGCTCGACGTCGGCACCCACCGCGCCGCTGCCGCCAAGGCCCACGAAGTCCCCGCCGACGGGACGCTCCTTGGTGAAGGTCTCCATGATGGCAGAGACGCCCGTGATGCTCTGGCCGGTGACGAACTGGGCGGCGTCGATGCTGTGGGCGCCGATGTCACCGAGGGCACCGGAGCCCGACTTCGCCTTGTCCATCCGCCAGGTCAGGGGAGCGTTCTCGTCCGACAACCAGTCCTGTAGGTACTGTGCGCGCACCTGGCGGATGGTTCCGAGCTTGCCGTCCCGGACCATGTTCCGGGCCAGTGCAAGGGCCGGCGTACGGCGGTAGGAGTATCCGCACATGGCGAAAACCCCGCGGGCAGCTGCCTCGGCGGCAACCTCCGCCATTTCCTCGGCCTCCGCAACGCTGTTGGCCAGCGGCTTCTCGCACAGCACGTGCTTGCCGGCCCGCAGCGCGGCGATGGCAATCTCCGCATGGGTGTCGCCGGGAGTGCAGATGTCCACGAGGTCGACGTCGTCCCGCTCCACGAGTGCCCGCCAGTCCGTTTCCGTGCCGGCCCAGCCCAGGCGGCGGGCGGCAGCCGTCACCCGGTCAGCGTCCCGGCCGGCGAGCACGCTCAGCTCCGGGACCAGCGGGAGGTCGAAAAAGCGTGGCGCGGTGCGCCAGGCGTGCGAGTGGGCTGCGCCCATAAAGGCGTGGCCCACCATGCCGATGCGGATCGGCGGGGCGTCTGTGGCCGTCGGCGATTCTGGCGTAGTGCTTGCGGGCGTACTGCTTTCAGGCGTACTCATGTGGGTGATCTCCAAGGGTCATTTGCTGAAGCCGGCGGTGAGGCCGCTCAGCAGCTGGCGGCGGCCCACGATGTACAGGACAAGGATGGGCAGGGTGGTGAGGACCACGGAGGCCAGCACGGCGGGGATGTTCACGCTGTATTGGCCCTGGAAGGTCCAGAGCGCCAGCGGAAGCACGCGCAGTTCAGGGCTCTGCGTGAGGATCAGCGGGAGCAGGAAGCCGTTCCACACCCCCAGGCCGTTGTAGATGGCCACGGTGACGATTGCGGGCTTCACCAGCGGCAGCGCCAGTCGCCACATGGTCTGCCACTCGTTGCAGCCGTCCAGCCGCATGGACTCGAACAGCTCATCCGGCACGTCCCGGATGAAGTTGGCCAGGATCAGCACCGTGAGCGGGATGCCGAACGCGATGGACGGCAGGATCAGGGCCAGCAGGCTGTCGTAGAGGTTCAGCCGGATGATCAGCAGGTACACCGGGATGATGGTGGCCTGCAGCGGAATGGCCAGGCCCATCAGGAACAGGCCGTTGACGAGCTTCAGGAACTTCCCGCGGCCGCGGACAATCGCGAACGCGGCCATGAAGGAAAACAGCACCGTCGGCAGCACCGCTCCGGCCGTGACCAGCGCGCTGTTGAGGAAGTACCGTGCGAAGTCGGCTTCCAGCACCATCCGGTAGTTGTCCAGGGTGGGGTTCGACGGCGGTGCCAGCGGGTTTTCGCTGAAGTAGCCCGCCTGGCTCTTGAAGCTGGTGATGACGATGTAGTAGATCGGAATGATGATGACGGCGAGCCAGATCCAGCCGGCCAGGCCGCCGGGAAGGTTCAGCTTCCGGATCCGGCGGCCGAGGCCGCGGTTGGGCGCCGGCTCCGCGGGCTTCAGGGCTGCGGGCGTTGCTTTGGTGAGGGTGACGCTCATGGTCAGAGTCCTTCCAGCTGGCTGCCGCCGGCGTTCTTGCCGCCCAGCCGCTGCAGCAGCAGGGCCAGGCCGAGTCCCACCACCACCAGGATGACGGCGATGACGCTGGCGGGGCCCATCAGGTTGGCCCGGAACCCTGTCAGGTACATGTCCAGGGCAAGGATCCTGGTGGAGTTGCCCGGGCCGCCGGCGGTGAGCACGAAGATGAGGTCGAAGTAGGTCAGCGATCCCACCACCATGAGGGTGGAGGAGGTGATGATGGTGTATTTCAGCTGCGGCACGGTGATGTAGAAGAACTGCTTGACCCGGCCGGCGCCGTCGATCTCGGCAGCCTCGTAGAGCGACTTGGGGATCTGCCGCACGCCGCCCTGGTAGATCAGGGTGTGGAACGGGACAAACTGCCACGCGATCACGAAGATCACCAGGAACAGCACCAGCTGCGGCTGTCCCAGCCAGTCCTGGGCCAGGAACGGAAGGCCCAGGCCTTCCGCCAGGCCGAAGTTGGGGTCGAGCAGCGCCTTGTAGGCGATGGCGATGGCTGCTGAGGAGAGCAGCAGCGGCAGGAAGTAGAGCACCGCCAGCACCGCCCGGTACTTCTGGCTGCCTGCCGTGAAGGTACCCAGCAGCAGGCTGATGGGTGTCTGTACCAGCCAGGACACCACCATGATCACGAATGTCAGCCACACCGCGTTGTACATGACGGGATCGGACAGGACGGCGAGCCAGTTGTCCATGCCGGCCACGCTGATCGCACCGATGCCGTCCCAGTTGGTGAAGCTCAGGGCAACGACGCCCAGGAGCGGGAGGACGGCGAAAACCGCGAAGAACAGCAGCGCGGGCAGGACCATCCAGCCTAGCGATCCGCCCTGGGCCTTAGTGCCTGTGGTGCTGTGGTGCCCGGCAAGTTGCTGCTCCGCCGGCTCGCGGGCAGTGAGTGCTCCGGCGCTCATTTCCCAAGCGTCGCATTCATGTTTTCGGCAAACTGCGCCGGGGTGATGGACTTGAGGAACAGCTGGTCGATGTTGCTCAGCAGCGCCTCGGCGGCGGTGGGGCTGAGGGCCTGGTCCCAGGACTGCTGCAGGCTGGGTGCGTTCTTGCTCAGCGTGTACACGTACTTCAGGAAGTCCTTGTCCTCGCTGGAGGCGAGCTTGTCCTCGATGCCCTGGACAATTGGCACAGCGCCGGAAGAGATGTAGGCGGTGATCTCGTCCGTGGTCAGCAGGCCGTCCTTGAAGAACTTCTTGGCGGCCTCCTTTTCGGCGTCGCTGGCCTTCGCGGAGATGGACAGGTACTGGGCGGGGTTGCCCACGGTGTTGAGCGGATCACCCTTGCCGCCGCTGACGGTGGGGAAGTCGAACCAGCCGAGCTTGCCGTCCTTCACGAACGTGCCGCCGTCGTGCTTCATGCCTCCGTAGGTCCAGGCCCCGTGCAGCATCATGGCGGCCTTGCCGGTGAAGAGGAGTGCCTGGTCCGCGTTGCTGTCCGCCGTGATGGAGGAGAAGCCCTTGATGAAGCCGTTGGCGGACACCAGTTCCTGGATCTTGGCACACGTTTCCAGCACCGCCGGATCGGACCAGGCCTTGGCCTTGCCGTCGAAGATCGCCTGGAAGACTTCCGGTCCGCCGATCCTGTCCAGCAGGTATTCCAGCCACATCATGGATGTCCAGCGCGACTGGCCGCCGAGCGACAGCGGGGCAACGCCCATGTCATTGAAGGTCTTGGTCAGGGCGATCAGCTCGTCCCAGGTCTTGGGCGGCTGGGCGTTGGCCTTCGCGAAGAGTTCCTTGTTGTAGTAGAAGACAATCGGCGCCACGGTCTGCGTGGGTACGGCGTAGATCTTGCCGTCAACCGTGGCCGCGCCGAACGAGGACGGGAAGAGCTTGGCCTTGATGTCGGGATTGGCGTCGAACCAGCCGGTGAGGTCCTCCACCTGGCCCGCCTGTGCATAGGTCTTCAGCGTTCCGCCGCCCCAGCCGTAAATGATGGTGGGCGCCTGGCCTGCGCCGATGGCCGTTTTGATCTTGGTCTTGTAGGCATCGTTCTGGAAGACGGTGGCCACGATCTTGGAATCGGGGTTGGCCGCGTTGAAGGCATCCAGGCTCTTCTTCCGGATGGACTCGTTGGGTTCTCCGGTCAGCGACCAGAACGTGGCGCCGCCTGCCGGTGCCGTGCCGGGGCCGGAGGTGCCGCAGGCGGTCACCGTCCAGGCGGCCAGGGGAGTGAGGGCTGCAAGGGCAAGGAATGACCTGCGTGAGGAAAGACGTGATTCCATTCTGATCTCCATTGAAAAGAGCCGCGGCATTGCGGCGCCGGTGGCGGTGCTGCCCGGGCGGGCGGCACCAGCAATGAACAGAGGCTTTCGAAATATTTCGCAACTAATTCGTTGACTGAAATAGAAGTTAGCCCCGTTTTGGTCCCAGCGTCAAGGGTTTCCGCCCAAATATTGACGGCACTGCCGCGACTGGTGCAGACTTCAGCTACCGAAATATTTCGAGAAAGTTGCTGTGATGCCTGCAAAGACACCGAAGGCCAAATTGAACCTGGCCGATGTCGCGGCGCTGGCCGGGGTGTCCGCGCCCACCGTTTCCAAGGTCATCAACGGCCGCGACGACGTCGCCGAGCCGACGCGCGTCCGCGTCCAGAAGGCCCTCGTGAAGCTTGGCTACGAGTCGCCGATGCAGCGCAGGGTCAGGTCCGCCGGCCCTGTCCTGGTGGACCTGGTCTTTGACGGCTTGGACAGTTCGTACTCCCTGGAAGTGATGTCCGGCATCGTGGCCTGCGCCGCCGAGGAAGGCGTGGAGGTGGTCCTGAGCAGCGTGACCCCGGACAAACTCAAGAACACAGACCACGAGCAGTGGTCCCAGCGGCTGTTCGACGCCGGCCGCAAAGGCCTCATCCTGGTGACCTCCGAAATCACTCCCGTCCAGCTGGAATCCTTCCGGCGCAGGAGCATCCCGGTGGTGGTGATCGACCCGCTGAACCCGCCACGTTCCGGCTTTGTCAGCGTGGGCGCCACCAACTGGGCGGGCGGCAAGGAAGCCGCAGAGCACCTGATCGCCCTGGGCCACACGAAAATTGCCTTCCTGGGCGGCCCGGAGGCCGCGGAATGCAGCGTTGCCCGGCTCCACGGTTACCTGGCGGCCCTGCGCGCCAACAACATCCCGGCGAATCCGGACTACATTGTGTCGGGCCAGTTCCAGCGCTACTTCGGCGTCGCCGGTGCGCGCCGGCTCTTCGCCCTTGCAGACCGGCCCACGGCCATATTTGCCGGCAACGATGCCATCGCGCTGGGCATCCTGGACGAAGCCCGCGCGCAGGGGATCAGCGTGCCCGGGGACCTGAGCCTGGTGGGCTTCGACGGCACCGACATCACCGAACAATCCGTGCCACGACTGACATCCGTGGCCCAGCCGCTGCAGGAGATGGGGCGCACGGCGCTCCGGTCCATCCTGCGGCTGGCCAACGGGGAAGCCCTGGAATCAACCCATGTTGAACTCGCCACCCAGCTGGTGGTCAGGGACTCCACGGCGGCGCCCGCCGGCTGATTTCTTCCTGCAGCGTGCCGCACATTACACCACTTCGACTTAGTTCGTTGTGGTATATCGGGAATAAGGGTGCGATGGTGTAGGTTGCATTCCCGTCAGGGCACGAACATCAGAAAAGAGAAACACCCAAAGTGGCAACCGATTACGACGAAGTACGATCCGACGTCAAGGAATCCCAGGAGAACTCCCTGGAGGCGCTTCAGTCCGCCAACGCCCCCGACGCGCGAAGCGTTGTCCGGGAACTGGATGAGACCGACGCGCTGGACGACGGCATGGTCCCCGGCGGGGAGTTCGTCGCCGAGGAACTGGTGGTCCAGGTCATCCCCCAGGCGCAGGATGAATTCACCTGCTACTCCTGCTTCCTGGTCCGGCACCGGTCCCAGATCGCCCGCGAAAAGAACGGTCACGCCTATTGCGTTGATTGCGAAGGCTAAGGGGCGCCGCACCGTCTCCCGCTGTCCCTGAACCGGGAGACGGTCCCCTGAAATCTCACGGAAACGTGACCGGCCTACTGTTGTCACAAAGCAGTACGTTGAAGGGATTCCGATGCACCTGATGCCCCGTGAGCAGGAAAAGCTCATGATCGTGGTCGCCGCCGACCTCGCCCGGCGCCGCCAGGCCCGCGGCCTGAAGCTGAACTTTCCGGAATCCGTGGCGATTATCAGCTACGAACTGATCGAGGGCGCCCGGGACGGCCGCACCGTGGCCGACCTCATGAGCTACGGCACCACGCTGCTGACCCGGGACGACGTGATGGAGGGCGTGCCGGAAATGATCCACGACGTCCAGATCGAGGCCACGTTCCCGGACGGCACCAAGCTCGTCACCGTCCACGATCCGATCCGCTAGGGGCAGGCGATGATTCCAGGTGAGTACGTTCTCAGGTCAGCGCCCGTTGTGGTGAACGCCGGACGCGAGGCGGTGGACGTCGTCGTGGTTAACACCGGTGACCGGCCCGTTCAGGTGGGCTCGCACTACCACTTCGCCGAAGCGAATGCCGCCCTTGAGTTTGACCGGCTGGCCGCCTACGGCCGGCGGCTGGACATCCCGGCCGGCACTGCGGCGCGGTTTGAGCCGGGGGACAGCAAGACCGTCCGGCTGATCGAACTGGCCGGCAGCCGCGAGGTGTACGGTCTCAGCAACGCCGTGAACGGCAAGCTGGCAACGGCTGGTCCCAACGCAGAAAAGGGTGACGCCAAGTGAGCTTCGAACTGAGCCGCAGGCAGTACGCGGACCTGTACGGCCCGACGACGGGCGACGCCATCCGCCTCGCGGACACCGAGCTGTTCCTGGAGATCGAAAAAGACCTCACCGTGTACGGCGAGGAAGTGGTGTTCGGCGGCGGCAAGGTGATCCGCGACGGCATGGGCCAGAACGGCCAGGTGACGCGGGACGGGAACGTCCAGGGCGCAGCCGTTCCCGACACCGTCATCACCAACGCCGTCATCCTGGACTACACCGGCATCTACAAAGCCGACGTCGCGCTCAAGGACGGCCACATCTTCAAGATCGGCAAGGCTGGCAACCCGCAGATCGCCGACGGCGTGGACATCGTCATCGGCGCCAGCACCGAGATCATTGCCGGGGAACGGAAGATCCTCACCGCCGGCGGCGTGGACACGCACATCCACTTCATCTCCCCGGACCAGGTGCCCACCGCCCTCACCAGCGGCGTGACCACCATGGTGGGCGGCGGGACCGGGCCGGCCGAAGGAACCAAGGCCACCACGGTCACACCCGGCAAATGGCACATCCAGCGGATGCTGCAGGCCACCGAAGGGATGCCCATCAACATCGGGCTGTTCGGCAAGGGCCACGCCTCCGCCGTCGAGCCGCTGGCCGAGCAGATCCGCGCCGGTGCCATCGGGCTCAAGGTCCACGAGGACTGGGGTTCCACCACCTCATCAATCGACAACTCCCTGAAAGTGGCGGACGAATACGACGTCCAGGTGGCCATCCACACCGACACCCTCAACGAGTGCGGCTTCGTGGAGGACACCATCCGGGCCATCGGCGGCCGGGTGATCCACACCTTCCACACCGAAGGGGCCGGCGGCGGACACGCCCCGGACATCATCAAGATCGCCGGGCTCCCGAACGTCCTGCCCGCCTCCACCAACCCCACCCTGCCGTACACGCGCAACACCATCGAAGAGCACTTGGACATGCTGATGGTGTGCCACCACCTCAACCCGGACATCCCGGAAGACGTGGCGTTCGCGGATTCCCGCATCCGCGCCGAGACCATCGCCGCCGAGGACGTCCTGCAGGACCTGGGCATCTTCGCCATCACCTCCTCCGACTCCCAGGCCATGGGCCGGGTGGGCGAGGTGATCACGCGCACCTGGCAGGTGGCGGACAAGATGAAGAAGCAGCGCGGCGTCCTGAAGGATCCGGCAGGGGGTGCCCATGGTTCCGAGGAGAGCGACAACTTCCGGCTCAAGCGCTACGTGGCGAAGTACACCATCAATGCCGCCATCGCGCAGGGCATGGCCGACTCCATCGGCTCGGTGGAGGAAGGCAAGTTCGCCGACCTGGTGCTCTGGGACCCCGCGTTCTTCGGGGTCAAACCCGAGCTCGTCCTCAAGGGCGGCCAGATCGCCTACGCGCTGATGGGTGACGCCAACGCCTCCATCCCCACGCCGCAGCCACGGACGATGCGTCCCATGTTTGCCGCGTTCGGCAAGGCCGTGCAGCAGTCCTCCATCACCTTCCTGTCCCAGTCCGCCATCGACGCCGGTGTGCCGGAACAGCTGGGCCTGCAGAAGGTCATCCGTCCCGTGTCGGGGATCCGCACTCTGTCCAAGGCCGACCTCAAGTTCAACGACGCCACTCCGGACATCCAGGTGGACCCGGAAACGTACCAGGTGACCGTGGATGGCGAGGACGTGACCTGCGAACCGGCGGACGTGCTGCCCATGGCGCAGCGCTACTTCCTCTTCTAACCTCCCGAGCACCGGAGCACCCGTGATTATCGAAAAGATCCTCGGCAACCTGCACGACCTCCCTGCCGCCGAAACCGCAGCCTTCGCCGGGCTGCACCGGGAGAAGGTGGTGCTGCCCAGCGCCCAGCTGGTCAAGCGCATCCAGCGCGTCACCACGGACCACGGCAAGGAGCTGGGCATCCGGCTGCCGTCCGGTTCCGGGGACCTCCGCGACGGCGACATCCTGCACGTGGCCGAAACCAACATGATCGTGGTGTCCGTGCTGCCCACCGACGTCCTGGTGGTGGCGCCGCGGACCATCCACGAGATGGGGGTGGTGGCGCACTCGCTGGGGAACCGGCACCTGCAGGCCCAGTTCTTCGACGCCGCCTCCGAGTACGCGGCCGAGGTGATGGTGTGCCAGTACGACCACACCGTGGAGGACTACCTCAAACACGTCGGAGTGCCCTACAAGCGCCAGGAACGCGTGATGCCCGTTCCGTTCCGCCATGCTGAACACTCGCACTGACGCCGTGGCCGCGGCAGGCAGTTACCAGCTCGCGCTGCAGCAGCTGACCGACTCCGCCCTGCCCACAGGAGCGTTTGCGCACTCGCTCGGCTTCGAGACCTACATCGAGCGCGGCCTGGTCCATGACGAGGCGTCCTTCGGGGTGTGGCTGTCCGCGTTCATCGGGCAGCAGCTCACGTACTCCGACGGCCTGGCCATCAGGTTCCTCTACGACGGCGTTCCCCTTGCCGAGCTGGACCCGCTGCTGACTGCGCAGCTCCTGCCGCGGCAGCTGCGGGAGGCGAGCACCAAGATGGGCACCCGGCTGCTGGAGATCGGGTCCGAAGTGTTCCCTTCCCCGGAGCTGGCGGAGTACCGGGAGCTGGTGACCGCCGGCCGGGCCGCCGGCCATCAGCCGCTGGCGTTCGCCGTCGTCGCCCGTTCCCTGGGTGTGCCGCGCACCGAAGCGCTGGCCGCCTACCTTTTCGCCGCGGTCACGTCCCTGACCCAGAACGCCGTCCGTGCCATTCCGCTGGGGCAGAACGCCGGCCAGCGGCTGCTGCGGAAAGCGGCCGACGACGTCGCTGCCGCCGTCGAGCGGGTGGGGCGCCTGGCGCCGGACGACTTCGGGGCCGTCAGCCCCGGACTGGAAATTTCGCAGATGCGGCACGAGCGTCAACGTGCCCGCATGTTCATGAGCTAACTGTGCATATTACTGAGGAGGACAGCATGTCTGAACCCATCAAGATCGGCATCGGCGGACCGGTCGGCGCCGGCAAAACCCAGCTCGTGGAGCGGCTCACCCGGCACATGAGCCGCGAGATTTCCATGGCCGCCATCACCAACGACATTTACACCATCGAGGACGCCAAGATCCTGGCCGCCAACGGCATCCTGCCCGAGGACCGGATCATCGGCGTCGAAACCGGCGGCTGCCCGCACACGGCCATCCGCGAAGACACCTCGATGAACACCGCGGCCATCGAGGAACTCAAAAAGCGCCACCCGGACCTGCAGGTCATTTTCGTGGAATCCGGCGGCGACAACCTGTCCGCCACGTTCAGCCCGGAGCTGGTGGATTTCTCGATCTACATCATCGACGTGGCGCAGGGCGAAAAGATCCCGCGCAAGGCAGGCCAGGGCATGATCAAGTCCGACCTCTTCATCATCAACAAAACCGACCTCGCCCCGCACGTGGGCGCGGACCTCTCGGTGATGGAGCGCGATTCGAAGGAGTTCAGGGGCGAGAAGCCGTTCTGCTTCACGAACCTGAAGACAGACGAAGGCCTGGACGCGGTCATCGAATGGGTGCGGCGCGACGTCCTGATGCTCGACCTGGCCCGATGACGGCGGCCGTTGCTGCCGCGGTTGAGTCCCCGATGGGGGAGCTTGAGCTCGTCGTCGCCGTGCGCGGCGGCCGGTCCGTGGCCGCGCACCAGTACCATCGGGGTGCCCTCCGTGTCCTGCGGCCGCATTACCTGGATGACTCGGGCCAGGTTTGCTACGTCCTCGTGAATCCGGGCGGGGCGTATCTGGGGGCCGACCTCTATGTCATCGACGTGGAGGCGGGCGACGGGGCCAAAGTGCTGCTGACCACGCAGTCGGCCACGAAGATCTACCGGACCCCGGGGTCGTTCGCCGAGCAGCGCATGACCCTCCGGCTGGGGGAGGGGGCACAGCTGGAACTGGCTCCGGACCAGCTGATCGCCTACCGGGAGGCCAGCTACCGGCAGAACACGCACATCACCGTGCGGCCGTCGTCGAGCCTGGTGATGGCTGAAGTGGTGACGCCGGGGTGGTCGCCGGACGGGGCGTCGTTCCGGTACGAGGAACTGCGGCTCCGCAACGAGATCCACGTGGAGACACCGGACGGCACCAAAATGCTGGCGCTGGACAACCTGTTGATCCGGCCGCCGCTCAACGACGTCACCGGCATGGGATTTATGGAGGGCTACAGCCACCTGGGGTCGCTGGTGGTGGTGGACGCCCGGGTGGACCAGGCGCTCGCGGATGAGTTCCATGCGCTCACGGCCGGGCACGACGCCCATACCGGGGTGTCCCTGACCGCGTGCGTTGGCGGGACCACCGGCGTGGTGCTGCGGTCGCTGTCCAACTCCACGGAGGAACTCAACCGGCTGCTGGGCGCCTGCACCGCCCTGCTGCGTGAACGCTGGTACGGGCAGCCACCCCTGAACCTGAGGAAGTACTGATGACCGTGCTCAGCGGGTTCGCCGCGATGTACCGGGAACGGGAGCAACTGCCGCTCCGGACGCGCCTGCTGTTCGCGTTGGGTGCGGTGGCCGCACTGCATGTTGCCGCCGTCGTCCTGTTGCTTGCCAGTTCGGCGGGTGCCGCGCAACCGCTGGCACTGGGGCTGGTGCTCACCGCCTACCTGGCAGGCATCAAGCACAGCTACGACTGGGACCACATCGCCGCGATCGACAACTCGACGCGGAAGTTCGTGGCCCAGCACAAGGATCCCGTGAGCGTGGGGTTCGCCTTCAGCCTGGGCCACAGCTCGGTAGTGATCCTGGCCGGAGCGCTGGTGGTGGGCGGCGCCGCGATGGTGGGCGAGTTCATGGAGAAGGGAACCACCGGAAACCTGGTCCTGGGCCTGATCGGCAGCGGCGTCTCCGGGCTGTTCCTGCTGGCCATGGGCCTGTTCAACGGCTCGGCGTTCCTGCGGGCCGCGCGGGCGTACCGGAACGTGCAGGGCGGCGGGGAACTGCGGGACGGGGACCTGGAGGCCAGGGGATTCGTGGCACGCCTGCTGGCCAAACCGTTGTCCAGGGTCCAGAGGCCGCGGAACATCTACGTCATCGGCTTCCTGTTCGGGCTGGGATTCGATACCGCCACCACCATCGGGCTTCTGGTGATGACGACGGCGGCATCCCTCGCCGGGGTCTCCCCGCTGGCCCTTCTGGCGCTGCCACTGGCCTTCACTGCTGCCATGACATTGTGCGACACCGTCAACGGTGTGGCCATGATGCGCATGTACCGGTCAGCCATCCACAATCCGCGGCGGAAGCTCGGATTCAACGCCCTGATCACCGGTATCTCCGCCGTGTCCGCGCTTTTCATTTCGGCCATCACGCTGGGTGGATTCTTCAACGCGGCCTTTGGCCTGGAGGATCCCCTCACCACGTGGCTGGGTGCGGTGGACCTGGGCGAGGCCGGCCTGCTGCTCGTAGCGGTGCTGCTGGCCGTGTGGGGCGTTGCCGCGTGGCGGGGGCGGTTGAAGGTCCGTTCCCAAGCCGCCTAGGGTGTCTGGTTCTGCTGCCTCTCAGCGAGCCGCAGAAGTTGCCATTTGTGCACATCAGGCAGCCAATCCAACGGGGCCGAAGGGCCGATCCGGGGGTCGTCGGGAACACGGCCGTCCCGCACGTCCTGCACATAGGCGCGATCCTGCTCGATGCGTGCCCGCAGCTGCCCGGCTCCGCCGACTGAGCCGTGACCGGGGATGACGGCGTCAACGGCGTCGGCCACGTTCTCGAACAGCCGCAGCGCCGCGAGGTAGTCCCCGAGCGGATCCGCGGCCGCCAGGTCGAGGAACGGCATCAGGATGTCCGAAAGCATGTCGCCGGCGACCAGGACGCGGCGGTCCTCGATCAGCAGCGCCGCATGGCCCGGGGCATGGGCGTGGTGCTCGATGATCCGGACCGTGGGGCCGTCCCACGGAATATGCGTAGCCCCGGCAGGCAGGCCGGTGACGAGGCCGAGCAGATCCATCGGGATCTCGTCGGCGTACTCAGGCGGCAGCCCCTCGGCTACACGGGCTTCCCAATCAGCATGCGAGAGCAGGTCTTGGAGGGAGGCCGCGCAACGGGCTGTACCGTAGCGGGGCGCGTCGCCGAAGTCCGGGTGCCAGAGAACGTGGTCCCAATCAGGATGGGTGGAGAAGCCTGCGGCCACGGGCCGGCCCAGCTCGCGGAGGTCGTTCGCGAGGGCCGCCATTTCGTCGCCCGTTATGCCGGGGTCGATGAGCAACACCCCGTCCCGGCCCTGCACGACGATGGAATTGCTCTGGATGAACTCGCTCACATGAACGAGGACGCCCTCAGCGACGTGCTTCAGCATGACATGCCTTCCGCTTGTGGGTTTCGACCGCTGGTTGGGACGGTATTACCTGGCGACAGTCGATTGCAAGCACTTGAGATCGGCTGTGGAGACCCGGGCTGTTGGACCCCATGACGCGGACAGGGCCGGGTGGGAGGATAGGACGCATGGAACTGCACATCACAGGGGACCCCGCGGCGGACAAACTACTCAGCGACGACGCGTTTGCGCTGCTCACCGGCATGCTGCTTGACCAGCAGGTGACCATGGAATCGGCATTTGCCGGTCCCGAAAAGATCCGGACGCGCATCGGCTCCATGGACCCCGCGGCGATCGCCGGGTACAACCCCCAGGACTTCGTCGAGATGTTCAAGGAACGCCCGGCCGTCCACCGGTTCCCCGGATCCATGGCCGGACGTGTCCAGGCCCTCGCGGAAACGGTGCACCAGGACTGGGACGGGGACGCCACGGCCATTTGGACCCAGGGCGATCCCGACGGCAAGGAGGTGCTGCGCCGGCTGAAGGCCCTGCCGGGATTCGGCGAGCAGAAGGCAAAGATCTTCCTGGCGCTGCTGGGGAAGCAGTGCGGACTCCAGGCAGAAGGCTGGCGCGAGGCCGCTGGCCACTACGGCCAGCAGGATTCGTACCTGTCCGTGGCCGACATCGTTGATCCGGAGTCGCTGACCAAGGTGCGCGCCAGCAAGCAGGCTGCCAAAGCTGCTGCCAAGGCTGCGAAGTCCGCCGGGGACTGACGGCGACGGCCGGACGGCTGCGGCGCCGAAAGGCTCCAGGCCGGGAAGGCTCCAAGTAGGGAAGCCAGCTACGTGAAAGGCGGGGACCGTGAGTGAGCAGCCTGCAGGTAAGTTCGCCTCCCTCTGGGCGGCCACGAGCGCATCCACGGGATACGCCGCCCTCGATGAAGACCTCCATGGTGCCCTCGAAGTGGATGTGGCCGTGATCGGTGGCGGCATCGCCGGCCTCACCGCTGCGCTGGCCCTGAAGCAGGCGGGCCAGACAGTGGCGGTGCTTGAAGCAGCCCGCGTGGGCACCGGAGTCACCGGGAACACCACCGGCAAGGTCACGTCCCTGCACCGGCTGGCTTACACCGAGCTTGCGGGCCGCCACGGCAACGAGGCGGCCCGCCTCTACGGGCAGGCCAACGAAGCCGCGATTGAGCACGTGGCCGGAACAGTTGGCGCGGAGGGGATCGACTGCGGCTTCCGGCGGGTTTCCAACTACACGTACGCGGAATCGGAGGATTCGCTGGCCCTGGTCCGCGAGGAAGCGGCGCTCGCTGCCAGGCTGGGACTTCCCTCGTCCTTCACTACCGAGGTGCCGCTTCCGTTCACGGTTGGATCGTTCCCGGTCGCAGGGGCGGTCCGCTTTGAGAACCAGGCGCAGATCCACGCACTCCGGTACGTCCAGGGCCTGGCCAGCGCGGTGGACGGGGGCGGAAGTTTCGTCTTCGAGGACTCGCCCGCCACGGGTTTCCGGGACGGCTCGCCGGCCGTCGTCGACACGGAGCGCGGCTCCGTCCGGGCGCAGGAAATCATTGTCGCCACCAATATGCCGTTCGGGGACAACGGATTCTTCGCCGGGCGAACCTACGCGCACCGCTCGTACATCGTTGCCGCCCGCTCTGACGCTGCCCCTTTGGATTCGACGTTTGTCAGCGTTGACGAGCCGATGCGCTCCATCCTGACTACCGACATCGGCGGGATCAGTTATGTTCTGGCCGGTGGTGAAGGGCACCCCGCCTCGGAGCCGGTTGACTCCGCCGAACGGTACGGCAGGCTCGCCGCCTTCGCCCGGGACCGTCTCGGCGCCGAAGAGATCGCCTTCCGCTGGTCCACCCAGGACGCAATGCCCGCCGACGGGATGCCCTTCGTCGGGCGCCTGTCGCCGGACTTCCGGCATGTCCACGTGATCACCGGGCTGCGCAAATGGGGGCTGACCAACGGAACGGCCGCCGCCCTGATCCTCCGGGATCTGCTCTGCGGCCGCACCAACCCGTGGGCGGCATTGCTTGACAGCACCAGGGCCGTCCCGGCACGGGGTGCCGTGGCGCCGGAGGCGGCTCTTCGGGAGAAGGCACTTCGGGAGGCGCCTCTTCCGGAGGCGCCGGCCGCACCGCCCACGATCGCCCCGGGGCAAGGAAGAGTCGTGGACGTGGACGGAGCAAAGACCGCCGTCTACGTCAGCCCTGCGGGCGGCATCAGCGCCGTTTCGGCTGTTTGCACGCACCTGGGCTGCACGGTGGAGTTCAATGCGGCCGACGTGACGTGGGACTGCCCGTGCCACGGTTCCCGGTTCAGCACCGACGGCACCGTTATCCAGGGACCGGCCACCCGAAACCTCGAGGCCAGCCCGGCCCCTGCGGACCCCGGCTGAGCGCGGCCCGGCGTTAACCGGCCAGCTTGGCCCGAAGCCCGCCGATGATCACGTCCAGGCCGAAGTCGAAGGCGTGCCCGCCCCGTTCCTCCGACGGTCCCGCATTCCCGACTGCCCGCTTAAGTGTGGGGTAACCCTCCGCCGGCGGGTCCCAGACAATCTCCGGGGCCGCGAGGTCCAGGGCCGCGCCCAGGGCAAAACTGTCGATGGTGGAGATGGCCGCCACCACGTCCCGCCCCCGGAACCCCGCCGCCTCGAGGGCCAGCGCCAGGTCTTCGTAAAGCCCGATGACGTCCGGATCAGTGATCGTTTGCAGGACCAGGAGCGGCGCCAGCCGCGGGTGCCGGACGAACGCATCCCGGTAGGCGCGGATCAGGACCCGCAGGGCCGCCTCCCAGTCGCTGTGGTCCACCGGCGGATACGGCTCTTCGGTGATGATCCGGTGGCGCAGGAGCTCCAGGATCTCGTCCCGGCCGCTGACGTGGTTGTAGATGGAAGACTGGCTGACTCCGATCTTCTTCGCCAGCTTAGGGAAGCTGAAGTCGCCGCCCTCATCAACCAGCTCGAGGGCGGCGGTGGTGAGGGCCTCCACGGATATCAGCGGGAGGAGCGGGCGCCCCATGGGTTCTCCTGACTGCAGCTCTTCAAGGTCAGGACCAGCCTAGTCGGCACGACTCCCCGGGTCCGTTTTGGGAAAAGTATTGTGCTCTGCGCCACACGCATTCATAATAAACGAAAGCCTTTCGTTTAACAGGGCTCCCCAGAAAGGACGGACCAGTGCCGGATACCCAAACCAGACCACCGACGTCGTCCGCGGACGGCGCCCTCAAGCGCAATGCCCTCGGCACAGGCGGCATTGCCTTCCTCGTCATCTCGGCAGCAGCGCCGCTCACCGTGATGGCCGGTGTGGCCCCCGTAGCTATTGGGGTCGGCGGCATCGGCGCCCCGGCCGGCTACCTCCTGGCAGGCATCGTGCTCACCCTCTTCGCCATCGGGTTTATGGCCATGACCCGCCACGTCAAGGCGTCCGGCGGCTTCTACACGTACATTTCGCTGGCCATGGGCAAGACCGTGGGGTTGGCGTCCGCCATCCTGGCGATCGTCTCCTACAACTGCCTGCAGATCGGCGTCTACGGCCTCTTCGCGGTCCAGACCCACGACATGTTCAAGGTACTGTTCGGACTCGACGTGCCGTGGCCGGCCATCGCGCTCGCCGCCGTCGCCGCCGTGTGGTTCCTCGGCTACCGGGGGATCGACGTCGGTGCGAAGGTGCTCGGCGTGCTTCTGGTCGCCGAGACCGGCATCCTGGCCGTGATGGGAGTGGGCATCCTCGGCAGCGGCGGCGCACACGGAATCAGCGTGGGTTCCTTCAGCCCGGAGAACGCGTTCGGCCCGGGCGTGCTGGCGATCCTTGGCATCTGTTTCGCCGCCTTCATGGGCTTCGAGTCCACCGTGCTGTACCGGTCCGAGGCGCGCAACCCGGACAAATCCGTGCCGCGGGCCATGTACATCGCGGTCGGCTTTATGTCCGTTTTCTACGCCTTCATCGTCTGGACCGTGGTCCAGGCCTACGGCGAGGGCGCCGTGGTCGAGGCCGCCGGCGAAATGGCCGGCGGGATGTTCTTCCAGACCATCAACCACTACGTTGGCCCGTGGGCAGAAGTGGTGATGTATCTCCTGATCGTCACCAGCGTCTACGCCTCGCAGCTGGCCTTCCACAACGCGATCAACCGCTACGTCTACATGCTGGCCCGCGACGGAGTGCTGCCTGCCTTCCTCGGCAGGACGCACCACAGGTTCCAGTCCCCGCACCGGGCCGGCCAGCTGCAGACTGTCCTGGCCGCCCTGGTGATCGCCATCTGCGCCCTGCTCAACGCCGACCCCTACCAGCAGCTGCTGATCTGGGTGAACACCCCCGGGATCTTCGGCATCGTGGGACTCCAGGGCCTGGTTTCGGTGGCGGCCTTCCTGTACCTGCGCCGGAACCCCGACGCCGCGACGCACAAACTCATGGTGCCGCTCAGCCTGGCCTCGGCCATCCTGCTCTTCGGCGTGGTGCTGCTGATAGGCATCAACATCGAGCTGCTCACCTTCGCCGATGCACTGACCAACACCATCCTCATCCTGGTGACACCCGTCGTCTTTCTCGCCGGGCTTGCGGCTGCCCGCTGGGTCCGCCGCTGCCGTCCCGAAACCTTCGCGCAGATTGGAAGCTTCGAAACCCATGAATCCTGATGTGATCATCCTGGCCGACACCATCCACACCATGGAGGGCAGTTCCTCCGGAGGTCCCGCCCCGCAGGCGGTGGCCGTCGAGGGCGGCGTGATTGCCGCCGTCGGAAGCCGTGACGATGCCGAGAACTGGCCGGCCGCGGAGGTCATCGACTTCGGTGCCGCCGTGCTGACTCCCGGCCTGGTGGACTGCCACATGCACCCTGTCTTCGGCCTCGAACTGACGCGCGGCATCGACCTGTCCGGCGCCACCGACCTTGCTGGCGTGCGCGCACTGCTGCGTGCCCAAGCGGAAGCAACCCCCGCAGGGGAGTGGGTGCGGGGCTGGGGTCTTGATCCCAATGTGTTCGGATCTGCCACTGCCCACCGCGAACTGATTGACGACGTCGTCTCCGGGCTCCCGTGCCTCATCCGCCTCTTCGACGGGCATTCCGCGCTGGCCAGTTCCCGGGCACTCGAACTGGCCGGAGTCACCGGCCCGCGGGCTTTCGACCAGGCCTCGGAAGTGGTGTGTGACCGCAGCGGCAGGCCCACCGGGCTCCTGCTGGAGGCCGCCGCCGTCGAGCTTGTTGCGCAGGTGATGCCGGCGGAGTCCTTCGGCGAACGGAAGGCGAGGCTGGCGGAACTCTTCACACAGTTCGCGCGGTCCGGGCTGACCGGGGCGCACGTGATGGACTGCGGGGAGGGCTCGCTGGAGCTTTACCGTGCTCTGGAACAAGAGGCCCTCGAAGAAGAGGACCCCGGGCATGATCGGGCCGGCGGCCTTCCGCTGCGCCTGCGGATCTCACCGTGGTGCATGCCCGGCAGCGTCGAGCAGGACTGGCAGCGGCTTGCGGAACAGATCGGGGTGGGCGGGAAACGCTGGGAGGTAGCCGGCATCAAGCTTTTCGTTGACGGAACGGTGGACAACGGCACTGCGTGGCTCTTTGAGCCCGATACCTACGGGCAGTCGGTGACCCCGTTCTGGCCCCGCCCGGAGGAGTATGCGGCCGCGGTGCGCTTCTTCGCCGGCCGCGGGATTTCCACGGCTACCCACGCGATCGGCGACGCCGGTGTGGCCGCGGTCCTGGACGCCTTCGAGTCCCTGCCTCCCGCGGCGTGGCCGGTTGCACAGGAGGCCGTGCACCGGATCGAGCACCTCGAAACCGTCCCGGACGCCCTCATTGAGCGGTTCTCCCGCGCCGGCCTGGTGGCGAGCATGCAGCCGACGCACTGCACCCACTACTCCCGCGCCGACCACACGGACAACTGGTCCACGCGCCTGGGGGAGGAGCGCGCGAACAACGCCTGGCGGTGCGCGGACCTCCGCGCCGCGGGAACCACCCTGGGGCTCGGCTCCGACTGGCCGATCGCCCCCTTCGAGCCGCTGCCGATTTTGGCGGACGCGCAATTACGACGGCGGTCCGGCCATCCGGGCGAACAACCGGTGGTTCCGGGCCAGGCCCTCACGGCCCTGCAGGCGCTCGAAGGCTACACCTCGCACGCTGCCCGGGCCGCCGGGGAGTGGGCTGTTTCCGGGTCCGTCACCGTGGGCAAGCGCGCGGATTTCACGGTGTTCGACGCCGACCCGCTGACGGTTTCCCCGGATGACCTGGCCGCCGCCCGGGTTCTGGCCACGTTCGTGGACGGGCAGGCGCAGCACCTCGCCGTGGGCGCCCTCCGGTAACGACCGGGCTGAGGCGCGCAGGTCAGGGGGCGGCGTCGTAGTCGAACCGTTCGACGACGGCGCTCCCCCCGACTGCACACACGCCGACGACGCGGCCGGTGAAACCGCCTGCGACTTCGGTGGACACATACCGCCCGTCCAGCCGGGCCAGCGTCACGGTGGTGCCGCCCTGCTGAAATCCGAGGAGGATCTGGTCCGGGCCGGTGTTCTTGCCCGGCTGGCCCGCGAAGGGAGCGTCGGTGCAGCTGACCTCCAGCCGGACAGGGCTCGTTGATACAGGGCTCGTTGACGGATCCCGCGGGGCCGTCGCCAGCACCTGCCGCAGCGGCCCGATCTGGGCCACGGCCCTGACTTCGCCGTCGGACGCTTCAACCGCATACCAGTGGGAGTCGTCGATCCTCAGCACCAGCCTCACCGCCGTGCCTGCCGCCAGGCGGACAGTGGCGCTGGCGCTCCAGGCGTGGTCCCTGACCCTGGTCGCGAGGACGGGTGCGGAGCCCACGGGCCCACCGGCGCCGCCGGAATCTCCGGCGGCGCCGGGGTCCCCGCTGCTGACGAGGAGACCGCCTGTGGCCGGGGCCGTGAAGGACGCCGGATCATTGCCCGGGGAGATCCACCGCAGATGGAGCTGGTCCGCGGAAAAATCATCGGAAAAGGAGGTGTCCACGGCTGGCACCTGGTAGCGGTCCTCGTCGAACCCGGGCCAGCCGTCAGCCCAGTTGATGCCCGCGACGAAGGTTTCCCGCCCCAGGACGTGGTAGCCGGGGACCACGCCGCGGGGGCGTACGCCCAAGTAGACCGCCGCCCAACCGCCGTCGGCCGTTTCGACCAGGTCGGCGTGCCCCGCATTCTGTACCGTGGCAGCAGTGCTGCGGCGGCTGAAGACCGGGTTGTCCGGATACGGCTCGAAGGGGCCCGCCGGCGAGCTGCTCCGGCTGACCGAAACGGCATGGCCCCGTTCGGTGCCGCCCTCGGCGAGGACCAGGTACCACCAGTTGCCGTGCTGATAAAGGTGCGGGCCTTCGGGGAATGCGAGCCCGGTTCCCTGCCAAACCTTCCGCGGACGTTCCAGCAGCTGACCGGACAGGGGATCCAGGAGCGCCTGGACGATCCCCGATTCGTTCTCAGCGGGTCCAAAGCCCACCCAGGTGAGGTAGCAATTGCCGTCCGCATCCCACGCGATGTCCGGGTCGATGCCCAGGGTCCCCGGAATCCGGACCGGGTCGCTCCAGGGCCCCGCCGCGTTGCCGGCATGCATCAGCAGGTGGCCGCCGCCGAAGTCGCTCATGTTCGTGGTCACGAACCAGAACCGGCCGTTGTGGTACCTCAGGGTCGATCCGAAGATCCCGCCGGAAGGCCGGCGGTCCCCGGCGGCAAACTGGCTCCGCCGCGTGAGGATGTTCCCGATCTGCTCCCAGCTGACGAGGTCGCGGCTGTGGAAGATGGGCGCCCCGGGGAAGTATTCGAAGCTGGACGTAGCCAGGAAATAGTCGTCGCCCGCGCGGCAGATGGTGGGGTCCGGGAAGAAGCCGGGGATGACCGGTGTGATGGCGGCGGACGATGTGGCTGGCCGCGCCAGTTCCGCTGCACTGTCAATCATCAGGGCTCCATCCGTAGCAAAGTGTTCACTGCCGGCTTTCTGGGGCCGGCAGTTCCTACGTTAGGGCGCCCGGTCCGGCGGCTGGACCGGGGATTTCAATGGTTGGAACGTAAGACGGGCTGTTATGGCCGCCCCGCGTCCCGCACGCCGGAGCTGACTTCGGCCCGGTACCCGAGGTTTCGGGACACCGCCCTGGCCGTAGCCTGGACTGCCGGCGCCAGGACGTTCGGGGGAGTGGCGCCGTCGGGGACCACAATGGACAGTGCGGCAACCACGGCACCCTGGGCATCGAATATGGGTGACGCCACGGAAACGGTCCGGGAGGGCGCAGACCGTCTGATCATCGCGACGCCGGTGCGGCGGACGTCGGAGAGCGTTCGCCTGAGCTGGCCCTCCGGCATGGCGTCCACCCCGGCCTCCACGTCGGCGGGCTGACGGATCACAGCCTCCTGGAAATCCGCGTCCGCGCCGGAGAGGAGAACCAGGCCGACGGCGGTGGACCGTAGCGGCGCGCGGCCGCCCACCCGGTAGGCCACCTCGGTGGCCTCCTTGGAGGACAGCCGCTCAATCAGCACGGCCTCGTTTTTGTCCCGGACCGCCAGCAGGACGTGGTGGCGCGTTACTTCAAAGAGGTCCTCCAGATAGGGCAGCGCGATTTCCCGCACACCGTGGCCGCGGGGCGACAGCGATGCGACTTCCCAGAGCCTCACGCCCACCACGTACCGGCCGTCGTCGAGCCTTTCCAAGGCGCCCCACGCCACCAGCCGGGCAATCAACCGGAGCGCCGTCGGCGCCGGCATGTCTGCGTACCTGGCCATTTCGGACAGCGTCAGGGCACGACGACGGTCGGTGAAGACCGCGAGGAGGCTCAGGGCCCGGTCAATGACCGGTTCGCCCTGCTTGGGGCGCTTGCCGCGGACAGGAGCGGCAACGTCCGGACCGCTAGTCGGGACTGCTGTCATCTCACACCGTTCCTTCTTCGTCGCCAGTGACCCCCACCACAATAGTGTTTCGCCCAATGAAACTCCTAGCCGGTGTTCCATGGTCTCCGCGCTCACTGGGCGGGGCGTCACCAGCACCGGTTCAGACGGACTCCACCACTTTCGCCCGGGCGAGGCTGCCGAGGAACCTGGCGCTTTCCTTCGGGGTCCGTTCCTGGGTAGTCCGGTCCACCGCGATGAGGCCGAACTTGGGTCGGTAACCGAAGATCCACTCGTAGTTGTCGAAGGCAGTCCACGCAATGTAGCCGCGCACGTCGATCCCGTCCGCCAGGCAGGAGGCAACGCCGTCCACCGCCGTGCGGAGGTAGGCAAGCCGCTGGGTGTCGTCCTCGGTGGCAAGGCCGTTCTCCGTGACGATCACGGGAATGCCGGCAACGCGGTGAGCTTCCCGAATGGTGGCCTCAAGGCCCTGGGGGTAGATCTCCTCGCCCATCTGGTTGGTGGGGACGCCCTCCGCAGCCGGAGCCAATCCGTCCGGACCGAAGACGGTGCGGCCATAGGTCTGGATTCCCACGAAGTCGTCGCTGCGGGAGGCTTCCAGAAAGCGTTCGTTGACGTCGCGGCGGGCCGAGTCAGCAAAGTCCTGGCCGCCGTCGATGGACTGGATATCGGAGTTTGCAAGCGTCCAGCCCACCTGCAGCTCCGGCCGCCTGGCCTTGATGGCTGCCGTGGCGGCCCGGTGCGCCGCCAGCTTTACGTCAAACGCGGCCTCTGTGGCAGTGAACTGGAACGGGGCCACCGTACTGGCGGGCACGCCCAAACGCTCCGCGGCTGTAGCCCAAACCGGAACAGAACCGCGGTCTTCCGGGGCCTCGCTGAACAGTCCGATGGATTTCAGTAGCCAGGGAAGGTTGGGTTCATTCAGGGTGCAGGCGATGCCAATGAGGTCGCCCAGGTGCGCCATGGCCCGGTCGCAGTAGCGGGCAAAGAGCCCGGCGGTCCTCGGACCTTCCCAGCCGCCGGCCGCCAGAAGCCACAGCGGCGAGGTGAAGTGGTGGAACGTGACCACCGGGGTGAGCCCGTGCTCATGGCAGGCCTCCAGGACGCGGCGGTAGTGGTTCAGTTCCGCCACCGAGAAATGTCCTTCTTCGGGCTCGATGCGGGCCCACTCCAGCGAGAAGCGGTAGCTGGTGAACCCCAGGCCGGCGATCAGGGCGATGTCCTCGCGGTACCGGTGGTAGTGGTCCACGGCGTCCCCGGACGGTTCGGCGAAGATCGTTTCGGGAAGCCTTTCCAGGAACCAGCAGTCACTGTTGACGTTGTTTCCCTCGACCTGGTGGGCTGCCGTGGCGACGCCCCAAAGGAAATCCTGCGGGAAGGCAAAAGAGTCGGTCATCTGGTTCCTTTCGATGCGAGCCCCAGGCGACTGTGCGGGGGGCTGACTGTCCATCCTCTGTGCCCGGCGCCGGACCATGGGCAGCCGTTTTCATTGATTGAAAGACTCATCGCCTGAGCTGCCGGCCCCTGATGCGATGCCGTGACGCCCGCCACAGAAGTATTTCAACCAATGAAATCCTCGTGTCTCCATCAAACAGCGCCCGCTGATGCTTGAGGGGAGCCGGCCACCCGCCTGGCGCCCCTAACTGTTCTTCCCGTTGTCACATCAGAATGCAAAGGCGCACTACATGAAACTTCTGAACTCCACCGCACGCGGGAGCTCCGCCGTCCTGGCCGGAGCGCTCCTCCTGGGATCATTGACCGCCTGCGGCGGTTCCAGCCAGGCAACTGCCAAGGCGGACACGAGCTCCCTGACCCTCGCCGTCGACAGCGATGCTGCTTCTTTCGGGTTTGATCCGCTGCGGGTTGCCGACGCGCAGCGCCAGTTCTTCGAAGGCCTCTACGAGAACCTGATGACCCTGCAGCCGGACGGATCCGCGGGTCCGGGCCTGGCCAAGGAGTTCAGCTACAACGCGGACAACACGGTTCTCACGCTCACCCTCAAAGAGGGTGTCACATTCACGGACGGTTCCACCCTGGACGCAGCCTTGGTCAAAGCCAACTTCGACCGCCGCACGGATCCGGCGCTGAGTGCGTACTCCGCCGTGGCCAAGGGCGGCGCCCAGGAGATCACCTCGGTTGACGTCGTCAGCCCCGCGCAGGTTTCCCTCACGTTCGCAAAGGCCCAGCCGGGCTTTGAAAAGAACCTCACGGGAACCATGGGCATGATCGTCGGCAAGACCGGCGTGGCGGACACCGCCAGCCTGGCCGCGACCCCGGACGGCTCCGGCCCGTACACCCTTGACGCGTCCACGGTGAAGGGCAACAAGTACGTGCTGGTCAAGAACGAGAAGAGCCCGGACGCTTCAAAGTACGCCTTCAGCAAGGTCACCTTCAGCGTCATCCAGGATCCCCAGGCGCGTGCCAACGCCCTCGTCTCCGGCCAGGCCGACGTCGCCATGCTCACCTCCCCCACGGTGGACTTCGCAAAGTCCAAGGGCCTGGGCGTTTCCCAGATCGGAGGAACCCTGCACACCATGGTTTCCTTCGACAAGACCGGGAAGACCGCCCCCGCCTTCGCCAGCGAGAAAGTCCGCCAGGCGTTCCAGTACGCCATCAACCGCCAGTCACTGGTGGACGCACTGCACAAGGGGGATATCCCCGCCTGGAATGCACTTCCCAAGGATTCTGCCGGCTTCACCGAAGAGCTGAACACCAAGTTCGCCTATGATCCGGCGAAGGCGAAGAGCCTCCTGGCTGAGGCCGGCTTCGCTGACGGCTTCGAGTTCACCATTGTTGGCAGCGCTGAAACCCAGACGGACCTGCAGGCCGTCCAGAAGGATCTGGCCGCCGTCGGGATCACCATGAACGTCAAGATGGCCGCTTCCACCGATGAAGCGTTCGCGGCAGTTGCCACCACGCCCCTCGGCTACGCCTCCCTCGGCTGGGACAACCCGGTGGGCCTGATGTACGGCGTCGTCCTGAACGGTTTCACCAACGTCCAGAAGGCCACCGATGAGCAGCTGACCGCCGCCACGGGCGAGGCTGCTGCCGCGAAGGACGACGCCGCCAGGAAGACCGCGCTCACCAAGCTCAACACCCGCCTGGTGGAATCCGGCTGGATGATCCCGCTCTACGAGTCACTCACCAACCAGGGCTACAACACCAAGAAGATCAAGCAGGTGGAGTTCGCCGGCACCAACGCCTACCCGCTGCTCTCGTCCTACGCACCCGCCAGCTAATACCCGAACCAAGCCAACACCGGCTCTGCCGGGCTGTCCTCAACGGAGGGCGGCCCGGCAGGTCCTGACCGATGGAGGTCACCATGGCACTATTCATTACCAAGCGCCTGCTGATGGCGCTCGCCACCGTGCTGGTGGTCGCGGTGCTGGCATTCCTGCTGGTGCACGCAATGCCCGGCAGCCCCGGAGCGGTCTCGCTCGGAGCCGGCGCATCCCAGGAAGCCATCGACGAGGTCAACCGTCGGCTTGGCTGGTCCGATCCCCTCCTGGTCCAGTTTTTCGGCTGGCTGGGTGGCGCGGTCCAGGGCGATCTCGGGGTCTCGCTCATCGACGGCCGTTCCGTGTCCGCTGACCTGGCCAGTAGGCTCCCGGTGACCGCGTCGCTCGCGGCCGGCGCCACCGTGCTGAGCGCTGTACTGGGGGTTCTCCTCGGCGTGACCGCCGCTGTGCGCGGAGGCCTCGCGGACCGGATCGTCGGCGGAATCTGCGGCCTGGCCGTGGCACTGCCCGCCTTCTGGATCGGCATCATCTTTGTGTACCTCTTCGCTGTCCAGTCCTCGGTGTTTCCCGCCACCGGCTACGTTCCCTTCGAAGTCTCCCCGCAGGACTGGGCCATGTCCCTGGCGCTGCCGGTGATCACCTTGGCCGTGGGCGGTGCGGCGTTCATCGCCCGTCAGACCAGGGCTTCCATGCTTGAGGCGCTGCAGCAGGAACATATCCGTACGCTCCGCGCCACGGCCACGCCCACCTGGAAGATCCTCTACATCCACGCCCTCCGCTACGCCAGCCTCCCCATCGTGGCCGGCATCGCCCTGCAGTTCATCGGACTGTTCGGCGGCTCCGTCATCGCGGAGCAGCTGTTCGCTATGCCGGGCCTGGGCCAGGCAGTCCAAAACTCCGTCAGCACCCACGATGCCCCCTCCGTACAGGGCGTAGTGGTCATCGCCACCGTTGTGGTGGTGGCCGTAAACCTGGTGCTGGAACTCGCCACCAAGTTCCTCGACCCGAAGTTGCGTGCCTCATGATCCCCTCCGTCGCTCCCGCCCCGCTCCAGCGCAAGAACGCCCTCGCCCGGTTCTCCGCCCACCGCCTCTTCGCTTCCCCGGCCGGCCTGGCGGGCGTCATCTGGCTGGCGGCCATCGTGGCCGCTTCATTGACTGCCCCGTGGTGGCTGCCGTTCAAAACCGAAGACCAGGACTTCACCGCCGTCCTCTCCGGCCCCACCGCTGCCCACTGGCTCGGTACCGATGAACTCGGCCGGGACCTCCTGAGCCGCATTTTCGCTGCCGCCGCAGGCACGCTCGGAACCTCACTGATCACGGTGATTGTCGGCGTCGGGCTTGGAACGGTCCTGGCGATGCTGGCGGCCGCCGCCGGCGAACGCGCTGAGGCGGTGATCAGCCGCGTCACCGAAATCATGATGTCCCTGCCCGGTACGGTGATTATCCTGGCCGTCATCGGCGCAGTGGGGACCAACATCCCGCTGATCATGGCGATCCTCGGCGTCCTCATCTCCGCCGGAATCTACCGCGTGATGCTCGGCCAGGCGAAGTCCCTTCAGTCCCAGCTCTACGTGGACGCCGCCAAGGTTGACGGCGTCAGCACGCTGGGCATCAGCCTCCGGCACGTCCTGCCCGGCCTGACGAACACCATCGTGGTGCAGTCCGCCCTCATCTTCGCCGTCGGCATGCTCATCCAGGCCGGCCTGGCCTTCATCGGCTTCGGCCCGCCCATCCCGCAGCCCAGCTGGGGCGGCATGATCCAGGGCGCATCGCAGCACGTTTACGACGCCCCGTGGCTGATGGTCCCCACCGGCGCCGTGCTCGCGCTGACCGTCCTGGCCGCCAACGCCATCGGCAACGCCCTGGGCAAGGCGCCCAACGCCAGCGCGTCTCACCTGCCGTCAGCGGCGGCCCGCCGCCAGCGGGTCAAGGCTGTTTCAGCCCTGGCCGTGGCCGCAACGGCAGCCGACTCTGACGCCGCACCCGCGAACGGCCACCTCAGCGTCCGCGGACTCTCGGTAGGGGTCGACGGCGGTCCTCGCCTGGTCACGGACGTCTCTTTCGACGTCGAGCAGGGAACCGTGCTGGGGCTCGTGGGGGAGTCCGGGTGCGGCAAGACCATGACCGCGCTGTCGCTGCTGGGCCTGCTCCCCTCCGGGGTGGCCGCGGCCGGCGGGCAGATTCTGTGGAACGGCAAGAACCTGGCCGCCGCCACCGACCGCGAGATGGAAGCCATCCGAGGCCGTGAGATCGCCCTGATCTCGCAGGAACCCATGCGGGCCCTGGACCCCATGTTCACGGTGGGCTACCAGCTCACTTCCGCCATCCGTCGGCTCCGGAAAACGGGCAAGGCGGACGCCCGGAAGGAAGCCCTCAGCCTGCTGGAAAAGGTGGGCATCGTGGACGCCGAACGCATCCTTAAGACCTACCCGCACCAGATCAGCGGCGGCATGGCCCAGCGCGTGGCCATCGCCCTGGCCCTCTCCGGACGGCCCCGGCTGCTGGTGGCCGATGAGCCCACCACCGCGCTGGACGTCACGGTCCAGGCGGAAATCCTGTCCCTGCTCCGCTCGCTGGTGAAGGACACCGGCATGTCGGTGGTGATGGTGACGCACGACCTCGGCGTCGTGGCGGACATCTGCGACAACGTCGCCGTCATGTACGCGGGCCAGGTGGTGGAAAGCGGCCGGACCGCCAACATCCTGGACAGCCCCCGCCACCCCTACACGCTGGCGCTTCTTGCCGCGGACCCGCATGCCAACTCCGCGGCGGACATGCCCGACCGGCTGGCCACCATCAGCGGCCAGGTGCCGCAGCCCAAGGACTGGCCCGCCGGCTGCCGCTTTGCGGCCCGCTGCCAGTTCGCCGGATCGGCCTGTGCCACCCCGGTGCCGCTGCTGGCCTCCGGCTCCGAGGACGGGCTGGTCCGCTGCGTCAAAGCCGACGAACTGGCCGTGGAGGGCCTCGAGTGGCTTGCCACCGAAGTGCCCACGCACCGAGTACTGAAAATCGTTGAAAAGGACCTGGCATGATCATCGAGACGGCAGAACGGCAGGACACAGCGGCGGTTGCGCCCGAGCAGCCCATGCTGGAAGTCAAGGACCTCGTGGTCCGCTACGGCCGCGGGCGGAAAGCTGCGGCGGTGCCGGCAGCGGTGGACGGGGTGAGTTTCAGCATCCTCCGCGGCGAGACCGTGGGCCTGGTGGGGGAGTCAGGTTCCGGAAAGTCAACAATCGGCAAAGCCATTCTGGGCCTCCAGAAGAGCGCCGGCGGCACCATCACCTTCCAGGGCAAGGACATCACCCGCGCCGGAGCTGCGGAGCGCCGCGCCCTGGGCGGAGAACTCCGGGCCGTCTTCCAGGACCCCAATTCCTCGCTGAATCCGCGCCAGACCATCGGTGCTTCGCTGGCCGAACCGCTGCGACTCCGCGGAGCCACTGCCCTTGAAGCCCGGGACAAGGCCGAAGCCATGCTGGAACGCGTGGGCCTGCCCCGCGAAGCAGTGGACCGCTATCCAAGCCAGTTCTCCGGCGGCCAGCGCCAGCGCATCGCGGTGGCGCGCGCCTTGATCTGCGACCCCCAACTGGTGGTCTGCGACGAGGCGGTCAGCGCCCTGGACCTTTCCACCCAGGCCCAGGTGCTCAACCTGCTGGCCGACCTCCGTGACGAACGCGGCCTGAGCTACCTGTTCATCGCCCACGACATTTCGGTGGTCCAGTTCCTCGCCCAGCGCGTGGTGGTCCTTTACCGCGGCCAGGTCATGGAAAGCGGACCGGCGGCAGCCGTGACGGAGGCACCCAAACACCCGTTCACGCAGGCACTCGTGGCAGCCTCGCCGGTGCCGAGGCCCGCGGAACAGGCCCAACGGCGCGCTGTCCGCGAAGCCCTGGGGGTTCGCACTGCCGCCGCTGTCGCGGCCACGCCGGGCGGCTGCCCCTTCAGCCAGCGCTGCCCGCTGGCCACGGAATTGTGTGCCTCCGAACGGCCCGCGCTGCGCCGCGTCGGGGCCTCCGACGTCGCCTGCCACTACGCCTGAAAGGGGCACCGTTGCCTGACCATCACGCATCCGCTCAGCCCACCCGCCTTCGGACCGAAAACCTGCGCCAGGCCGTCGGCATCACCAACACCGCCCCGCGGTTCAGCTGGACGCCGCCGCACGGCACCGTCCGGCAGACGGCCTACCAGCTCAGCACGAGCAACGGCTGGGACACGGGCCGCGTGGACTCGGAGGTGCACAGCTTCGTGCCCTACCGCGGGCCGGACCTTGGCTCCCGCGACCGCTTCGACTGGAAAGTCCGGGCCTGGAACGTGGCCGCGGACGGGACCGAGGTCCTGTCCGGCTGGTCCGAGCCGATGGCCGTGGAGCTGGGCCTGTTGGACGCCTCGGACTGGAGCGCCCGGTGGATCGGGCCCGACGAGCCGGGCCTGCCGGACGAGCCCCTGGTCCCGGCGCCGGGGCAGCGCCCCGGTTATGCCCTGCACCGGGACTTCACCGTGGACGCCGTGCCGGATTTTGCGCGGGCCTACGCCACGGCGCACGGCATCTATGAGCTCTTCCTCAACGGCCACCGGGTGGGGGACCAGCAGCTCACCCCCGGCTCCACGAGCTACCACAGCACCCTGCAGTTCCAGACGTTCGATATCGCGCACCTGCTGCGCCGCGGCACCAACACCGTGCGGGCCGTCCTCACGGACGGCTGGTTCCGCGGGTCCTTCGGGTTCACTCGCGACGCCGACATGTACGGAACGCAGACTGCTTTCCTGGCGCAGCTGGAAATGGAGTCCGGGGGAGCGCTGACCGTTATCGGCACCGACGAATCATGGCTGGTTTCCGCCACGGAGATCCTCTCCGCTGACCTGATGGAAGGCCAGCGAGTGGATCTCCGGGCAGCTGTTCAAGGTGAGCCAGCCCGGCCCGCCGTGCTGCGCGATGGCAGCTTCGCCACCCTCACCGGTCCGGTGGCACCGCCCACCCGGATTGTGGCGGAGCTTGAACCGGTGTCCATCTCCCGCCTGGCCAACGGCAATCAGATCGTGGACCTGGGGCAGAACATCAACGGCTGGGTCCGGCTCAGCCGGCTGGGCGCAGCAGGCACCGAAGTGACCCTGGTGCACGGCGAGGCCCTGGACGCGGCCGGCGAGGTCACCCAGGACCACCTCCGCCCCATCGATTTCAAGAACCCCGGCCAGTTCCTCGGTGCCGGGCAGGTGGATTCGGTGGTGTCCGGAGGCACTCCTGGTGAGGTCTTCGAGCCGCGCCATACCGCCCACGGGTTCCAGTTCGTCTCCGTCCGCGGCCTGGCCGAAACGCTGCAGCCCGGGGACATCACCGGCTGCATGGTGCAGACCGACCTGGAACGGCTGGGCACCTTCAGCTGCAGCGACGGCAGGCTCAATAAACTCCATGACATCGTGGACTGGAGCTTCCGCGGCAACGCCTGCGAGGTCCCGACCGACTGCCCGCAGCGCGAGAAGGCCGGCTGGACCGGCGACTGGCAGCTCTTTGTGCCCACCGCCGCGTACCTCTACGACGTGGCGGGCTTTTCGCGGAAGTGGCTCAACGATGTCCGTGCCGACCAATGGGAGAACGGGGTGGTGGCCAACATTTCGCCGTCGCCCGGACCGGGGGTCACCAGCGCCGAGTTCATGGCCTTCACCAACGGGTCAGCGGGGTGGGGAGACGCGATCGTCACGGTGCCCTGGGAGCTTTATCTCGCCACGGGGGACACCGGCATACTCGAAGAGAACTGGGACGCGATGAACCGGTGGCTGGGCTTCATCCGAAGCACCGCACAGGGGAACCGGCACCCGGCCAGGGCAGCCGGCCGCCCCGCCCCCGAAGAGCATGAGCAGTACCTCTGGGACACCGGCTTCCATTTCGGCGAATGGATGGAACCGGGCGGGCCGGCGCCGGACCTCTTCGCCTCCCGGTCCGCGGACAACGGCATCGTGGCCACCGCCTACTACCGGCACTCCTCCGCCATCATGGCCCGGATTGCCGCCGTGATGGGCAGAACCGCCGAGGCTGGCGAACTTGGGGACCTCTCCGAGAACGTCCGCCGCGCGTGGCAGCGGGAATACCTGCAGGCTGACGGAACCGTATCCGGGCAAACGGTGCGCGGCGGCACGCAGGCCAACTGCGTGCGGGCGCTCGCCTTCGACCTCGTGCCGGACACTGCCCGTCCTGCCGTCGCGGATCAGCTGGCGGGCCTGGTCAGGGCGGCGGGCACCCATCTGGGCACCGGCTTCCTGGCCACGCCGTACCTGCTTCCAACACTTGCCGACAACGGCCACCTGGGCCTCGCCTATGAGCTCCTGATGCAGGACTCTGAGCCCTCCTGGCTGGTGATGGTGGACCGCGGCGCCACCACCATGTGGGAGGACTGGAACGGCATCGGTGCCGATGGCAGTGCCACGGGCTCGCTCAACCACTACAGCAAGGGTGCCGTGGTCTCGTTCCTGCACCGCTACACCGCCGGGCTGCGCCAGGCGCCGGGGAGTGCGGGCTGGCAGCGGATCATCATCGAACCCCGGCCGGGCGCCGGACTGACGTCCTCCAGCACGTCGCACCGGGGCCCGCAGGGCCTCATCGAGGTGGACTGGGCCATCGACGACGGCGTGCTGACGCTGACGGCCGCCGTCCCCTCCGGAACCACAGCGGACATCCGCCTGCCCGGTGAGCCGATTGCCGCCGTCGGGCCCGGAACTCATTCCTTTGCCGCCGCACTGGCGGCCCCTGACCTCGCAAGGAGCGCACGATGACCCCTGAAACAGTCACCACCGCGGATCACCGGAAACGGATGCCTGCGCCGCCGCCGTTCCCGGCCTTCCACGCGCCGGCAACCCCGCAGGTGGCATCGGCCGTGTCCACGGTGCACCGCGAGGTCAGCTACGCGATCGCGGTCGGCTTCCGGCGCCTGGCAATGGACATCTGGCTGCCGCGCGAAACCGCCGGACCCGTCCCCGTGGTGGTGTGGATCCACGGCGGCGCGTTCCAGCTTGGTGACCGCCGCGACCTGCCGCCCACGTTCGCCCCGGATTCGGTCTTCAAGCTGCTCAACGAGGCCGGCATCGCCTGCGCCACAGTTGACTACCGCCATGCACTGGAAGCGCCCTTCCCGGCGCAGCTGCACGATCTCAAAGCCGCGGTCCGCTACCTGCGCGGCCACGCCGAGGTCCTGGGCATCGACGCGGACCGCATCGGCGCCTGGGGCGAGTCGGCCGGCGGGCACCTCGCTGCACTGCTCGGGGTCACCGGGGCCCGCGGGGAACTCGAGGGAGGGATTGGTGTGCAGGGGCACTCCAGCAGCGTCAGCGCCGTCGTCGACTTCTACGGTGTGTCCTCGCTGCCGGACATGCCGCCCATGGACACGCCCGCCGGGCTCATGTCCGGCCCGCTCGTGGCTGCAGTGCCACCGGGGATGACCATGGAACCCGGCCCCATGCTGGTGGGCGGCAGCGCCGATCCTGCCTTGCTAACGGCGGCCAGCCCGCTGGGCTACGTCACTGCCGGCGCGGCGCCGTTCCTGCTCATCCACGGCGACAGCGACGGCCTGGTCCCGCTGGCCCAGAGCGAACTGCTGGCCGCGGCGCTGACGGATGCCGGTGTCCGCAACGAGCTGGTCACCGTCGAAGGCGGCGACCACTGTTTCTTCTTCGCCGAAGACCAGCTGGACGGAATCCTCAGCACCGCAGTGGATTTTTTCGTCAGCGAGCTTTAAGGACAGGCCCGACGGCGGGCCGGTAGCATGCCGCTATGGCTATCGCACGCTTCCCAAGCTTTGTCATCGACTGCCCCGATCCGAAAGCCCTCGCGGGCTTTTACGGTGCCCTGCTCGGCTGGAACGAGAGGGTCGACGATGGCTGGGTGGAGATCCGGCCCGACGACGGCAGCAACTGCATTGCCTTCCAGCAGGTGGACGGCTACCAGGCGCCCGAGTGGCCTGGCCAGGCCCACCCGCAGCAGATGCACATGGACATGGTGGTGGAGGACCTGGACCACGGCGAAAAAGAGGCCATCAGCTTGGGCGCCACCAAGGCTGAGACGCAGCCCGGCACCACCTTCCGCGTCTTCCTGGACCCTGCCGGCCACCCGTTTTGCCTCTGCCTGAGCTGACGGTTCCGCGTCGCCGGATTCCAGGGGTCCACGGGCGCAGTTTTCAGTCAATGAAACTCCGCTAGCGGGCGCAAGGCCGTTCCCGGGACGCTTGGGGAAGCCCCGAAACTTCCCCTTCGTAACGAATCGAGCCGACGTTGACTCAACCATTCCGACCTTCCGCCCTCCGCTTCGAACACCACGAAGAGCCCTTCGGTATCGGCGAGGAGCAGCCGCGGCTCTCCTGGCGGGTCACCGCCGAAACGCCGGGCTGGGTCCAGTGCGCCTACGAACTCGAGCTGGGCGCTGATGAAACGCGCTTGGTCAGCTACGGCCGGACCGAATCCGTGGAACAGCTCCTGCAGCCGTGGCCGGCACCCGCGCTGACCAGCCGCCAGCGCGTCGCGGTCCGGGTCCGTGTGTGGGGCAACGACGACGGCGGTCCCTCCGAGTGGGGTCCCGTCACCTACGTCGAAGCCGGGCTCCTGAACCCGGAAGACTGGCAGGCGGCCATGATCCGGCCGGCCCGGGATGAAGCCAGCGAAGACACCGAGCCCGCCTCCCGGCTGAGCCGCACGTTCGAAGTCACGGGCTCCGTGGCCTCCGCACGCCTCTATGCCAGCGCCCACGGTGTCTACGTGGCCTCGATCAACGGCCGGCGCGTCGGCCGCGAGCGACTGGCGCCGGGCTGGACCAGCTACCACCACCGCCTCCGCTACCAGTCCCACGACGTCACCGACTACCTGCAGCCCGGCACCAACGTCATCGGACTTGAACTTGCCGACGGCTGGTGGCGCGGCAACCTGGGCTTCCAGGACAAGCGCAACACCTACGGCGACCGCACGGCGGCGATCGCGCAACTGGAAATCGCCGACGACGGCGGCAGCATCACGATCATCGGAACCGACAGTTCCTGGCTGGCTGGCAGGAGCCCGGTGCTCGGCTCCGATCTCTACAACGGCGAAACGTATGATGCCCGGCTGGAAGATGGCGGCTGGGCAGGTGCCGAAGACGCCGCCCTCGGCCCGGTGGCCGTGGAGGACTTCGATGCGTCGGTGCTGGTGGCGCCGGACGGTCCGCCGGTGCGCGCCACAGAAGAACTGCCCGTGGCCGCAGTGCTGGCCACACCGTCCGGGAAGACCATTTTGGACTTCGGCCAGAACCTGGTGGGACATGTACGCCTCCGGGTCAGCGGAGAGGCCGGCGCGGAGGTGGTGCTGCGCCACGCCGAGGTCCTGGAACACGGAGAACTCGGCACCAGGCCGCTGCGGGTGGCCAGGCAGACCGACCGGTACATCCTGCGCGGCGGCCGTGAGGAAATCTGGGAACCTGAATTCACCATCCACGGCTTCCGCTACGCGGAGGTGACCGGCTGGGCCGGTGACCTGGACCCGGACGCGTTCACCGCCGTCGTGGTCCACTCAGACCTCGCGCGGACCGGTTCCTTCGAATGTTCCGACCCCATGCTGAACCAGCTCCATTCCAACGTGGTGTGGGGCATGCGCGGCAACTTCGTCGATGTTCCAACGGACTGCCCGCAGCGCAACGAACGGCTCGGCTGGACCGGCGACTTCCAGATTTTCGCGGCAACGGCGTCCTTCCTCTACCGGATCCCCGGGTTCACGGCCTCCTGGTTGAAAGACCTGGCCGCCGAGCAGGGTACCGACGGTCCTCCGCCGCTGGTGGTCCCCGAAGTAACGTTCGATAAGCCGCCGTTCCCTGTCCGGCCGGTGATGGCCGCGTGGGGTGACGCGGCCGTGCTGGTTCCCTGGGTGCTGTACCAGCGAACGGGTGACTTGGAGTTCCTGCGGCGCCAGCTGCCGGGAATGATCGCGTGGCTGGATGCCGCCGCCCAGGCTGCCGGACCGGAACTGCGGTTCGAGCAGGGGTTCCAGTTCGGCGACTGGCTGGACCCGGCAGCGCCGCCCAACGATCCCGGCGCTGCCCGGACGCCGTGGCAGCTGGTGGCGCAGGCCTACCTGGCGTACTCGGCGCGGGTGGCCGGCGAGGCCGCGCGGCTGCTGGGGGAGGACTCCTCCACTCTGGATGAGCTCTCGCAGCGGGCCGCCGATGTATTCCGTAGGCGTTATATATCCGGTGACGGGCTGCTGATGCCGCCCACGCAGACGGCCTACGCCGTCGCGCTGAGCTTCGGACTGCTGGAAGGCGGGGAACGGGCGGCCGCGGCCGCGGGGCTGGCCGGCGCGGTGGAAGCCGACGGCTACCGGATTGCCACGGGTTTCGTAGGGACCCCGCTGGTCTGCGACGCACTGACCGACCACGGCTACTCGACGGCCGCCTACCGGCTCCTGCTCCAGACGGAATGCCCGTCGTGGCTTTACCCGGTGACCATGGGTGCCACCACCATCTGGGAGCGGTGGGACTCCATGCTTCCGGACGGCAGCATCAACGAGGGCGAAATGACGTCCTTCAACCACTACGCCCTGGGTGCCGTGGCCGACTGGATGCACCGCAGCCTGGCGGGACTGGCTCCGGCCGGACCCGGCTACCGGAAACTGCTGGTCCGGCCCCGGCCCGGCGGCGGGCTGGGATGGGCACGGGCCAGTCACGAAACGCCGTACGGGACGGCCGAGGCCAGCTGGGACCTGGCCGGTGCGGACTTCACGCTGCAGGTGACCGTGCCGGCGGGCTGCACCGCAACGGTGGTGCTGCCGGACATGGACGCGACAGCGCACGAGGTGGGTTCGGGGACGCACTCGTTCAGCTGCACTGTGATGCCCGACCGCGCTGTCAGGGCACCTGAGCTCGCGGCGCAGCCATGACACTGGATCCGGAGCTGGCGGGCCTCATGCACCACGTGGCCGGTGCAGGGTCCTTCGCCGAGCTCCTGGCAGATCCCTCCGGCCTGGAGCGGCTGGAGGCCTTCAGCGCCGGAACGGCCGCGTATGCGGCGCCGGAGGTCGCAGTCCGGACCGTGGACGTGCCGGGCCCCAACGGCCCGGTGCCGGTGCGCATTTACGTCGGCGCCCCGGACACTTCCGGGGACAGCCCGGCCGCTGCCGGAGACGGGCTCCCGGCCCTCGTGTGGGTTCACGGCGGCGGTTTTGCCGGGGGCGGCCTGGACATGCGGGAAGCGGACCAGCTGGCACGGGAAGTGGCCGACAGGACCGGCGGGGTGGTGCTGTCCGTGGGCTATCGGCTGGCACGCGGCGGGGTGCATTTTCCGGTGCCGCACGAGGATGTCCTGGCAGCCTGGTTGTGGGCCGTGGAGCACGCTGCTGAGCTGGGGGCTGACGCCCGGACCCTCTGCCTGGGCGGAGCCAGTGCCGGTGGCAACCTGGCGGTCGGTGCTGCCCTGTTTCTGAAGGATGCGGGCCGCCAGCTGCCCGCGAAGCTGGTGCTCGCCTACCCGTTCCTGCATGCGGAGCTGCCGGTGCCGCCGGACCTGCCGGAGCCGGGAGATCCGGGGTCAGGGGACCTTCGGGAGGAGGGCATCGCCGGTCTTCCGCGTATCCTCCGCTTCACGGCGGACGATTGCCGCGCCATGGTGGAGAACTACATCGGAGGTCCCCTCCTGATGGCGTCTTCCTACGCCATGCCCGGCTACGCGGACCCTGCCGGCCTGCCGCCGGCTGCCGTTCTGGTGTGCGAATACGATGACCTGCGCCATTCCGGCGAGCTGTTCGTGGACGGTCTCCGGGCGGCCGGGATCGCCGTGGAGGCGCGCATGGAACCGGGCGCCACGCACGGCTTCCTCAACCACTCGGCCGGACTGCGCATTGTGCAGCGCGGCCTGCAGTTCCTGGCCGGTGAAGTGGCGTCGGCGAAGCCATTTCAATGATTGGAAATTCCCGTTTCCGCCGGGGCTTCCGTCCAGCAGGCTTAGGGAAGAAGACGCCGGATCGATCCTGATTCCGGCCATGGCAACGGATGGAGTCATTGATGACTGCAGGACAAGTCCTGAAGGGGATAGAGTTTTCACGTCCCGGCGGAGTGCCGTTGCTGCTGGACCTCTACCTGCCGGCGGAGGGATCCCCCCAAGGTCCGGTGCCGGCGGTTGTGCATTTCCACGGCGGCGGCTGGCGCATGGGGGAGCGTTCCTCCCTGGGCCCGTTGACCGACGCCTTTGCGCTGATGCCTTTCGAGCGCCTCGCTGCTGCCGGGTTCGTAGTGGTTTCGGCGGACTACCGGCTGTCCTCGCAGGCCGTCTTTCCGGCCCAGCACGAGGATGCCACAGCGGCGGTCTCGTGGCTCCGGACCCACGCTGCCCAGTACAACGTTGACCCGGGCCGGATTTTTACCTGGGGCGATTCGGCAGGCGGGCACCTGGCCTGCCTGGTGGGCCTCGGCGCTCACGTGCCCGGCAGTGACGGGTCCGGCACCGCGGCGTCCGGTGCGAACGCAGTCGCCGCCGTCGCGGCCTGGTACGCGCCAACAGACCTTGTCCGGATGGGCAGCCAGGCCCTGCCGGATGCCGTGGCAACGGCCGACGACCCCGGTTCCCGCGAAGCGCTCCTCCTCGGAGCCCAGCCCGCTGATGCCCCGGACAGGGCAGCCGCGGCGAGCCCGCTGAGCTATGCGGGCGGCCAAGCGCCACCGTTCTTCCTGGCCCACGGCACGGCGGACCGGTTCGTCCCGCCGGCCCAGGCCACCACGTTTGCCGCGGCGCTGGAAACCGCCGGCGCCGACGTCGAACTTCTCCTCATCGAAGGTGCCGACCACATGTGGTTGCTGCCGGACAAAAGCCCGGCAGCGGCGCAGAAGGTCCTGGACGCCACCATCGATTTCTTCCGCAGGCATGCCCGGATCACCTGACCCGGCACCTGGTGACCAGCCACCTCCTGATTTTGCACCCACTGATTTTGAACCTCTTGAATTTGAACCAGCCTGACCGGCATTCCCGGTGCCCGGGCTAGACCTGAAAGGCTCCACATGCAGTACATCGGCATCAACCACCGCGGCGAACCCTGGGCAGCGGTCGTGGCGGACTCCCGCGTTTTCCCGCTGGCACCCGTGGGCGAGTTCTGGGCAGACGCCGCCGGCTGGCAAGACAAGTCTGTCTCCCTGACGTCCGGTACCTCTCAGCCCGACGGCGGCGGCTGGCTTGGGCGCGGCAGCGTCACCGAAGTGCCCCTGGTGCCCGCATCGGCCCGCGTCATCTGTGTGGGCCTCAACTACAAAGCCCATGCCGCGGAAGGCAGCTACAAGGACCAGGAGCTCCCTCCGTATCCCACGCTGTTCGGCCGCTGGACGGCTTCCCTGTCAGTAGGGAATGTGCCGGTGCCCGTGCCGTCCGGCGAAGCGGGACTGGACTGGGAAGGCGAAGTGGCGGCGTACATCGGCCGGCGAGTGGAATCCGCGGACGAGGCCGAAGCGTCCGGGGCGGTCTTCGGCTATTCCACATTCAATGACCTCACCGCCCGCCGGGCTCAGAAGCTCACCACGCAGTGGACCCTGGGTAAGAACGGCGACCTCACCGGGCCACTCGGCCCGCTGGTCAGCCGGGACGACGTGGGCGATCTCCGTGACGGCCTCCAGGTCCGCACGCGGGTGAACGGCACCGAGGTCCAGAACGGCAACACGCGGGACATGATCTTCTCCGTGCCGGCCATCATCTCGCTGATCAGCCAGACCCTCACGCTCCACCCCGGCGATGTGATCGCCACCGGAACCCCGGAGGGCGTGGGGTACGCCCGCACACCGCAGTGGCTGCTGCAGCCGGGCGACACCGTTGAAGTCGAAATCGACCGCCTCGGCACGCTCACCACCCCCGTTGGCGACATCTCACTCCGTGGCCGTGCCTGATGGTCACGCTGCAATCCGCCTCTCCCGACGAGCTGCCGGAGGAGGTGCAGGTCCTGATCTCCGGCGGCGGCCCCAGCGGGCTCTTCCTCGCCCTGGACCTCGCATCCCGCGGCATCCCGAGCACGGTGGTTGAACCACGGACCACCGTGGATCCGGCCCGGCCCCGGGCCAAGACCACCAACGCGCGCACCATGACCCACCTCCGCCGGCTGGGGTTGGCCGACGCACTCCGCGCCGCGGCCCCGCTTGCCGTGGACTACGCCCAGGACGTGACCTTCTGCACCGGCCTTACCGGCCCTTCCGCCCATGAACTCCGGACGTTCCGGCACGCATTCCAGCTGGTGCCGGGCCGCTACGGGCCGCAGCCTGAATGCGGCCAGCAGGTCCCGCAGCCTGTCCTGGAGGAGGTCCTCCGAGCTGCCGCGGCCGAGGCCCCGTTGGTCACCTTGCTGACCGGGTGGCACGTGCAGGACGTCAGTGTTCATTCCGGTGCGGTTCCTTCGGGAACCGCCGGCACCGGAAGCGGAACCGCCGCTACCGGAAGCCGGACCGCCGGCACCGGAAGCCGGACCGCCGTGGTGGTGGCGGACAGTACCGGACGGACCCGCACCATCACCGCCGACTACGTGGCCGGGGCCGACGGCGGTTCCTCCGCCGTGCGCCGCAGCCTGGGCATCCGCCTGGAAGGCGGCTCCGCGGAGCTGTCCAACATCAGCATCATGTTCCGTTCGAAGGACCTTGGTTCCGCGATCGCGCTGCAACCTGCCGTCCAGTACTGGGTGGTGGGCGGGGAAACCGCCGGGATGGTGGGCCGGATGGACCTCGCCGATACGTGGTGGGCCATCGTGCAGGGCGTGGACGCGGAAGCTGCGGGCGCGCTGGCGGATGATGCCGCCGTCGCCATGGTCCGCGAACTGGTGGGGGCAGAGGTGGACGTTGACGTGGTGGCCACGGATCCCTGGACCGCCCGCATGCTTCTTGCCCCCGGCTACGGCCGTGACGGCGTGTTCCTGGTGGGCGACGCGGCGCACCTGAATCCTCCGTGGGGCGGGCACGGCTTCAACACGTGCATCGGCGATGCCGCGAACCTTGCGTGGAAGATCGCGGCCAGCGTGGCCGGCTGGGGCGGGCCGGAACTCCTGGCCAGTTACGGGCTGGAACGCCGTCCGGTGGCGGCGCGGACCATCCGCGACGCCGCCAGCAACGGCGAGGCGCTCGCCTACCATTTCGCGGATCCGGCACTGCGCGGTACCGGCAGCGACGGCGTGCGGGCGAGGCAGGCGGCGTACGAGGCGCTCTCGGTCAAGCAGAGCGAGTTCGATTCGCTGGGACTGGTGCTCGGCTACTCCTACGCGGATTCGCCCCTGGTGGTGCCGGACGGGTCGCCGGTTCCCGCTGAGGACCCCATCCGGTACGTCGCTTCGGCCAGCCCGGGGGCCCTGCTGCCGCATGCATGGCTGGACGACTCCACGTCCGTCTACAGTCTGCTGGGGGCAGGGTTCACCCTCCTGGCCGACGCCGCTGCGCTGGGCGGGGTGCCGGAAGCCCAGGCTTTTGCGCCGGTGGTCCAAGCTGCAGCCCGGCAGGGCATCCCGGTGACCATCACCGCCGTCGGACCTTCCGAGGACGGGACGCCCATGGCTGACCTGTGGGGAGCCGACTCGGTGCTGGTCCGCCCGGACCAGCACGTGGCCTGGCGCGGTACTTCCGCAGAGGCGGCCGCGGCAGCGCTTGCCGTTGCCGCCGGCTGGAGCGCAGCGTCCCGGCACTCTTTGGGGCACAACTCCTCGCAGCCCGTCCCTTCTCCGTCCAACCCCTCACACGTCAACGAAAGGGGCTCCCGTGTCAGCGCCGTCATTCCGTGATTTTCTCTTCGCCCCGGACCATCCGCGGGTGGCCGGGATCCGCGGCCTGGCCGCCCGGGACTACGCCGAGGCCGCCAAGACCGATTCCTTTGCCGGGCCCATGATCGAAGGCTGGGACGCGCTCTACCCGGAACCCTTTAGCGGCATAACGAACGACGGCGTCCTCCGCCCGGGGCTCTATCCGCTGGCACCCGCACGGGACGGCGAAGAAGCGCCCACAGCGTCGATGGTTGCCGCCGGCCGGAAGCTGCTGGAGGTGGCCACACGGGAGCAGGTGACCCGGTTGACTTACGCCGTGGACGCCCACGAGTGGAAGAGCTGGGCGAATCCGGAGTTCATGCAGCACGACACCGGACTGCGCCTTGATGAACTGGATCCGCCGGTCCGCGATGCCGCGCTGGCCGTGGTGGAGGAGAGCCTGAGCCCGGCCGGCTTCGACCTGGCCAGGAACCTCATGCGGATCAACGGATTCCTGGGTGAACTGGTGGAGCTTCCGCTGCTGATGAACGAGTTCAGTTACAACTTCGCCTTGTTCGGTGAGCCTTCGGAGACGGAACCGTGGGGCTGGCAGCTCTTCGGCCATCACGTGGCGCTCAACTGTTTGGTCGCGGGCACGCAACTGGTGATTTCGCCCGTGTTCCTCGGCGCGGAACCGGACGTGATCGACGCCGGCCCGCACCGGGGCGTCAAGGTCTTCAAGGAACGCATCGCGCTGGCCCGGCAACTGATGGGTGCGCTGCCCGAGGGGCTCCGAAAGGAGGCGACCGTGTACGCCGCCATGGTGGACCCGGCCATGCCCGAGGGGCGCATCCACCCGGGGGATGAACGGCACCTGGGCGGCTGCTTCCAGGACAACCGGGTGATTCCTTACGAGGGCATCCCGGTCAGCTCGATGCCGCCTGTAGCGCTGGCCGTGCTGGAGGAGGTGGTGGAGGATTTCATCGCCTACCTGCCGGACGGACCCAGGGCTGCGCGGCGCAGGGAGATCCAGGAGCACTTCGGCGAGAGCTGGTTCAGCTGGATCGGCGGCTGGGAGGGGCAGGAGGCCTTCTACTTCCGGTTGCAGAGCCCGGTGGTGGTGATGGAACTGGACCACCACACGGGGGTCTTCCTCAGCAACGAAGAGCCTGCACCGTTCCACATGCATACGGTCCTGCGCACGCCCCATGGCAACGACTATGGCCGCGAACTCGTGCGCCACTTCCCGTCGATTGCTCCGTAACAGCCGTTTTCCGGGGTGAAAAGGGCGCCCACGGAGCAATCGATGGCTCCCGGAAACCAACTATGGCCCGGACTTCCTTTCGGAAGTCCGGGCCATTGGCGTTTGGTGGTCCTTCTCAGATGTCCAGGGCAGCCCGACGCTGCGGCGGGGGTCCTACGACGGTCAGGTCCATCTCTGCCTGGGCGCGGCCGAAGCCTTCCATATCCATGTACGGCGTGCCGCCTTCGGTGTACATGTAATCGTCCGTGGGCTTGTTGAAGTACTCAAAGAAGCCGTTGAAGACCGACGGCGTCAGGAAACCCACCATCTGGGTGTGGTGTGAGTCGAACGCGAAGGAGTGGACGGTCCCGGCCGGCGCGTGCACGAAGTCGCCCTTGGTCAGGAGCATCTCGCGGCCGTTGGCGTAGAGCCACATCCGGCCCTCGGTGCACAGGAAGTTCTCGGTATGTTCCGAGTGGAAGTGCAGCGGAATGTAGGGCGACTTGGCTCCCTTGGTGTGCACCGCGAAGTAGTTTGAGCCCGTGTTCGCAGGCCTTGAGAGGTACGTGAACATGGTCTGGTAGCTCACCAGGCGTTCGCCTTCGCCCGCGCTGAGGAAGTACGGGCTCTGGGTGGAGGGAAGGCCGGCGTCCTGCTGGAAGGTGGGTGCAGCACGCTCCACTTCAGGGAACGTGATGCCGAACTCGGCGCCGACTTCGGCCTGCTCCTGCGCGCTGCGTTTGTGGCCGGCATGCACTGGCGGAACATGCGAATCGATGGGAGTGCCGACGCGTTCGTAGTAGGCCTCGGCGCCGCCGGGCGTCATCCAGTTCAGGAAGCGTGTGTAGTGGCTGGCCATGCGGTAGGCGTGCGGGGTTCCTGGCGGTATGACTACGGAGTCGCCGGGCGTGAGGATGCGGCTCTCGCCGGGCAGCCACACGTGCAGGATGCCGTCGAAGACGTACAGGGTTTTGTGCTCCACCTTGTGGCTGACGAAGGGAGACTCGGCCCCCATTCCGCCCGAGACGTAGGCGGCACTGAAGATGCCGCCGGTGTCCGCGGATCGGGCGATGACGGTGACAAGCTGCCCGTTGATTTCGTACCGGGCGCCCTCGCCGGACGCCATGTAATAGGGGACAGCCTCGCCGGGCAGCGCGTTCGCCACCGGGAGTTGTGTGTTCATTTCCTCAACGCTGAGGGACATTGGTTCCTTCTTTCCAGTCCGGAGCTTCGCCGTGGCGTGGTCACCAGCATGCCCTCAAACGAGGCGCCGGGGCGTCGGGCTTTCCAATGAGTGAAATACATTTCGGCGTGGGGCAGCCACTAGTCAGGACACTCAACTTTCAGCATCTGAAGTAGGTGTTTCGCCGCGGGGTCTGGCGTGGGTCGATGTGGGGTGGCGGGATGAACCAGGGGATCCCGGTTTTGACGTGGATCTGCCACTGTTCCTTGTGGATCAGGTGGTGGTGATGGCTGCAGAGCAGGGTGCCGTTGTCTGTGCTGGTGGTTCCGCCGTGTGACCAGTAGGTGATGTGGTGGGCTTCGCACCAGGGGGCGGGGATGGTGCAGCCGGGGAAGGTGCAGCCTTGGTCGCGTGCGGTGAGGGCTTTGCGGATGTGCGGCGGGAAGACCCGGGTGGTCCGTCCGATGTCGAGGATCCGTCCCTGGCTGCCGAGGAGGACGGGGATGATGTCCGCGTCGCAGGCGATTTTGCGGACGATGGCGGGCGTGACGGGGCCGGTGAACGTGAAGGAGCCCGTCCCCGGGATGCCGGTGGCTGCGCGCATGCCTGTACCCGTGCCGGTGTCTGAAGTCTCGGTGGTGTGTTCGCGGTTCTCGAGCCGGGCGAGGAGGTGGCGGTAGTCGATGGTGACCATGACCTGGGGGCGGAGCCCGCCCGCGGCAGGAAGGCCGCCGGTGCTTAGTCCTGCTTTGACCGCATTGACGAGGCCGTCCAGGAGCTGCTGCGGGCGGGTCCGCTGGTCGAGGTCCGGCTCCGTGCCTCCGGAGCCGGTCGTGTCGCTGTCTCCGCCACCGCACTCGCCGCCACTGCCCTCGCCGCAACTGCCCTCACCGGTGCTTGGTTGGGTGCGGGGGTTGGTGGCGATGTTCATCGCGGTCAGCAGGTGTTCGGTTTGCTCGGTGGTGGCGAGGATTTCCATCCGCTGTAGTCCGCGGCGCGGCTGTCTGATGAACACACCCTGACGCTGGCGGAGCTCTACCTCGGTGGGTTCGAATCCGTCCTGGTCGATGGCTTCGGTCCACTGCCGGGCGACGCGGGCGACGAAGTCGGTGTCGTGCTCCACCGCGGCCCGGGTCAAGGCGTGTTCCATCCGGGCTGTCACTCCCGCATCCGCGTGGTGGCCGGCCCGGTCCAGGGCGAGGGTGATGATGGTCGCGGACCGGGACGCGACGGTCCCGGTGGCGACGGCGGCGGCGAGTTCGGGCCGTTCCGGTGGTTGGGGGTGGCCGGTGATGCCGGTGCGGGGCAGGAGCGTCTCGGCCAGCGCCAGCCGCCGTCGGGCCTCGCCGGCACCGATCCGCAACCGGGCACGCAGGAACTCGGTGGTGTTCCGGCAGCCGTCATCCGCCGGGTCCGGTTCTGGGGAGAGGTCCGGGGCGTCGTCGCTCACCGCCACCCCGGCAACCTGGTCCCCATCGGTTTGGCTCGTGTCCGTTTTACTGGTGGCCCAGCCGATCGGGCCGTGCACGGCGGTTGCTTCGCCCCACCCGGTGGTCCAACCAACCGTTGCACCCGAGCCCGCACCGGAGCCAGCCCGCGCAGCAGCACTGGCCTCGCGCCGGGTCCGGTCCACTGCCCCGGCCGCAACCACCTGCAGGTATTCCATGTTCCGGGAGTGTTCCTCGACCCAGGCGGCAAAGTCAGCCGCCTCCCGGAAGCCCATCACCCCGGCGCGCTGGACCGCCGTCGAAGTGGCACTTGTGAACAGCTCAAGGCTCCGGGCGAGATCACCGGACCCACCGCCGTCGGACGCTAACGCGTGAGAAGGCTGCGCTCCGGCGGGCACGCTCCGCAGGCCCGGACCGGAAGCGGGCCGAAAAGCAGAAGCGCCGGCGGGCAATGCTACCCACCGCATCGCCCCTCTTGCTTCTGCGAGTTCCCCCAAGACCTCCATGGGATAACTCTGCCGCGAGGGTCCGACAATTTAGGCCGCGCAGTCCCGCCGCAAGCCCCGCAGTCCCGGCGCGAACCAGCCCGGCTACCTCGCGCCGTATTCCTCATCCGTCACGTGCTCGCCCCACGCTGTTTCCGGGCCTTCCTGGCCTTCGCCCAGGGCTTCCCACATGGCAAGGTGGCACATGAAGTGGTCAGCGGCGGCGCCGTGCCAGTGCTCTTCGCCCGGGGGCGTATAGATGGTGTCGCCCGGACGGATCTCGATCACTTCGCCGCCGCGGGCCTGGACCAGGCCGCGGCCTTCGGTGACATGCAGGGTCTGGCCGTTCGCATGCGAGTGCCAGGCGGTGTGTGCGCCCGGGGCGAATCGGACCATGTTTACGCGCAGCTGCGAGGGTGCCTCGCCCTTGGCGATGACGTCGAACCAGACGTCGCCGGTGAACATGTCCGCCGGCCCCTTATTGCTTGGTGTGCTGGGCTGGATTTCCAACTGTTTTCCTCCATCCATGGTTACGCGCCCCTGTGGGGGCGGCTTTCCACTGCTCAACAATAGGAGCCTCACCGGGCTGCAGGGAGGCCCTGCCAGTACCTGTATCAACAGAACCTTCCGCGCTCAGCTGCAAAACGGTTTGCTGGATACGCAGCGAAAACTTCCTAAGGAGCACCACCATGGCAACAGAGACCCCTTCGCGGGCCCAGCAGTTGATCGGCGACGTCGCGCCCAAGCTGGTCCAGCTCACCGACGATGTCCTGTTCGGCGATGTCTGGGAACGGCCCGGCCTCTCGCCCCGCGACCGCAGCCTGATCACCGTTGCTACGCTGACGGCGCTCTACCGCACCGGCCAGCTGCCGTCCCACCTGCGGCTGGCCCTCGCGAACGGCGTCACCGCCGACGAGCTGGTGGAGATGTTCACCCACCTTGCGTTCTACGCCGGCTGGCCCAATGCAATGACAGCCGTCATGGCGCTCAAGGAAGTACTGGCAGAACAACAGCCGGAAGAGCAGCCGACGACGGCGCACGCCGGCTAAGCAGCGAACTCGGCGCCACGGACATCATCGCCGCCGTGCGCGACGGCGGTGCCGTTGGTAGGGTGGGAGCTGCCCAGTACACCGATGTGCCCATGAATTTAGGCACCGTGATGCGCAATATCACCCTGACCGGCGGCGTGGCCCCGGCCCGGGCCTACATCGAAAAACTCATGCCGGACATTCCCTCGGGAACAATCCAGCCCGGCATGGTGTTTGACCACATTGTGGCCCTCGACGACGTCGCTGCCGGCTACCGCGCGATGGCCGACCGTACAGCGCTCAAAGTGCTCATCCGCCCCTAACGCTGACGTTCACCCACCCACCGAACCTCATACCCAACGAATCCAACGAACACCCAACATTGGAGAAGACATTGCTTACCGCTAACGCTTACGCCGCACCGTCCGCTGACGGAGACCTCATCCCCACCACCATCGAACGCCGCGACGTCGGCCCCCACGATGTGCTGATCGATATCAGGTTTGCCGGCATCTGCCACTCGGACATCCACACGGTCCGCGGTGACTGGGGACCCCAGCAGTACCCGCTGGCGCCCGGCCACGAAATCGCCGGAATCGTCACCGAAGTGGGCGCTGAAGTCACCAAGCACACCGTCGGCGACCGCGTCGGCGTCGGCTGCATGGTGAATTCCTGCCGCGAATGCGTCAACTGCCAGAAGGGCGAGGAACAGTACTGCCTCAAGGGCAACACCGGCACCTACGGTGCAGTGGACCGCGACGGAACCATCACCCAGGGCGGCTACTCCACCCACGTCGTGGTGACCGAAGACTTCGTGGTCCGGATCCCCGAGGGCATCGAGCTCGACGTCGCCGCGCCGCTGCTCTGCGCCGGCATCACCACCTACTCGCCGCTGCGCCACTGGGGCGCCGGCCCCGGCAAGAAGGTGGCCATCGTCGGACTTGGCGGCCTGGGCCACATGGCCGTCAAGATCGCGCACGCCATGGGCGCCGAGGTCACCGTGCTGTCCCAGTCACTCAAGAAGCAGGAAGACGGCCTGAAGCTGGGCGCCGACCACTACTACGCCACCAGCGACGAGAACACCTTCGCCGACCTGGCAGGCAGCTTCGACCTGATCATCAACACCGTCAGCGCCTCGATCGACATCAGCTCCTACCTGCAGCTGCTGACCCTCGACGGCACGCTGGTAAACGTCGGTGCTCCGGCGGAACCGCTCCCGGTGAACGCGTTCGCGCTCATCGGCGGCCGCCGCTCCTTCGCCGGTTCAATGATCGGCGGCATCCGCGAGACCCAGGAAATGCTCGACTTCTGCGCCGAGCACAACCTCGGTGCCGAGATTGAAGTCATTCCGGCCGAGAAGATCAACGAAGCCTACGAACGCGTCCTGGCCTCCGACGTCCGGTACCGCTTTGTGATCGACACCGCGACGCTCAGCTAGCCCAGGCCGCGTCAGCGACCCCACGCGGTAACAACCGAAAGCAGCGCCGTCCTCAGGAGAGGGCGGCGCTGCTTTGTGCCATTACCGTTTCGCCGGCGGCACAGCTACCCGGCGGTCATCACATGCGTGAAGTGGTCGTAGCGGAGGGTGAGGGGACCACCCTTGTGCGCCAGGCTGATGTTGGCGCCGTTGGGCGAGCCGCCGGCGCCGTAGCTGACATCCCACGACCGGTTCAGGGCTGCCTTGAACTCGTAGTTTCCGGCGGCCAGGTCCGCGGACAGCTTCCACACAAGGTCGGCCGGGTCGAGTTTCAGCTGCGCCTGGTCGCAGGCGGGCATCCAGTCCTCCGGGCAGCCGAGCTCGGAGTTCATGCTTCCCGCTGCTGCCACAGCCCCGGGCTGCTGGGAGGCGTAGGCCGGGCTCAGCACATGCGTGGTGTGGTCGTAGCGGAACGTCACGGCACCGCCCGGATGCTCCAGCACGATGTTCCCGCCGTTCAGCGCACCGCCGGCGCCGTAGTTCTCGTCCCACTTGCCGTTGAGTGCCGCCTTGAACTCGTACGTTCCCGCCGGCAGGTTAGGCACTGTGAGGCGCCAGACCTTGTCCGCCGGGTCCAATGTCATAAAGGCCTTTCCGCACGCAGGCTGCCAGTCGCCCGGGCACCCCATTTCCGAGTTCAGGCTGCCCGCCACGGTCACGGAGTCCGGCTGCGGGATCTCCCCGGCCACCACGGTGCGGATATCGCTCACCACGTTCTCCGCGCCCGGAACGGACATGGTGGCCCGGTATCGGACTTTGGTTCCGTCTGCCAGGCCCAGGGCCGAAAGGTCGTCGAAGACCGTGTACGCGGGCGAGGAACTGTCTGATCCGATCGGAGTCCATTCGCCGCCGTCCACACTGCGGCCGAAGCTGACCGTGTAGTCAGCCTTTTCCGGGCTGGCCGTGGCACTGACTTCCACCTTGCCGTCCACGCTGCTGCCCTCTGCCGGCTTCTGCATGGCCAGGACCGGGGCGGGTACGGTGCCGCTGCGTGCGGCGCTGAGCGAGGTGTTTCCGCCGTTGTCGAGGACAACAGCCCGGTATTCCACAGCGGTGCCGGGGTTCAGCCCGGTGACGTCGTGGAACACCTGGTACGGGGCGGTATCGTCCGTTCCGATCGGTTCCCATTCTCCGCCCGCGGTCCGCGCCTGGAAGGTGACCTCGTAGAACGAGGAACCGTCGACGTCGGCCGCCACCCGGATCCTGCCGTTGTCGCCTTCCGCCGTGGCCGGCTGCTGAAGGGCGACGGCGGGAGCCGCTTTGGAGCGGGGGATCCGCCCTGACGATTCGTACACCACTGCGGACAGCGGCGGAACGGTGACGGTGAGCTTGCCGTCGTCGGCCGTCTTGACCTCTGCGGCGGTAGCCGCGTCGCCTGTGCCGCCGTAAATTCGGGTGTAGCTGCGTTTGGCGATGTAGGTGGGCACCGCGGCGGTCTGCGCGGACCCGCTGTTGTTCACTGCCACGACGTACTCCCGCTGGTCCTTCGCGTCAGTGCGGGAGAACGCGTAGATTCCCTGGCCCTGGGCGGCATAACGGTTCTGGTGGGCGCCGTTGCGCAGTGCCGGGTGCTCGGCGGTCAGCGCGGCGAGCTCGCTGATCTTGCTGTAGAGCGGGTGGCCGGTATCAAAATTGTCCGTCGCGTGGCTGGCATCGGTGCCCAGCAGGTCGTCGTCCAAGTATTCCGGCACCTTGCTGGCGAAGAGGGTCTGGCGCGCATCCTGGTCCCCGCCGGGACCGGTGAAGCCCTGCTCGTCCCCGTAGTACACCACCGGGTTGCCGCGCGAGAAGTACATCAGTTCGTGGGCCAGCCGGTCGCGGGCAACGCGTTCGGCGTCGTCCGCGCGAGGGTTGTCCGCGGCGATGAAGCTGCCGATCCGGCCCATGTCGTGGTTGCCCAGGAACGTGGGGAGTTCGTAGACGTTGGAGTCGGCATCCGTGTACCAGTCGTCCCCGGCGAAGAACGTCTCCAGCTGGCTGGCGGACTGGCTGCGGGAGGCAAAGTTCCGGGCTGCGTCCTGGAACGGGAAGTCCAGCACGGCCTGCATCTTGTTGCGGGTGGTGAACTGCGAGGTGAAGCTCTTGGAGGTGTCGAAGACCTCGCCGAACATAAAGAACTCGTCCTTGCCCTGTGCCTTGGCGTATTCGAGGACCTCGGGCCCGAACTTTTGCCAGAACTCGTCGTTCACGTGCTTCATGGTGTCGATCCGGAAGCCGTCAACCCCGAAATCCTTGATCCAGTCTTCGTAGACCTTCGTCATGCCGTCCACGACTTCAGGGTTCTCCGTGAAGAGGTCGTCCAGCCCGAAGAAATCACCGTAGAAGGAGTCCTCGCCCTGGAAAGTGGTGTCGCCGCGGTTGTGATACAGCGCGGGGTTGTTGAGCCAGTCCGGCACCTTGAGGTGTTCTTCGCTTTTCTCCAAGACCGGCGTGTAAGGGAACGACGTGGACGGGTCCAGTTCCGGGAACGTGTCCGTTCCGGCGTAGTCGCGGTCGTCGAACACCTCGCCGGCCGCTGTTTTGTAGGGCGCGGCGTCCTTGGAGACGTATGGCTTGCGCGCGCCGTCTTTGTAGCCAATCACGTCCGCTGTGTGGTTGGTGATGATGTCGAAATAGACCTTCATCCCGCGTGCATGCGCCTCGTCGATCAGTGCTTTCAGCTCGGCGTTGGTGCCCAGGTGCGGGTCGATCTGGGTGAAGTCCGTGACCCAGTACCCGTGGTACCCGGCCGACTTGTCCTCCGTCTGGACTGCCTTGTTCTTAAAACTGGGCGTCAGCCAGATGGATGTGGTGCCCAGGCCCTGGATGTAGTCGATCTTGTCGAGCAGGCCTTTGAGGTCGCCGCCGTTGTAGAAGCCCTTCTTCGTCGGGTCGAAGCCGGAAACCATCGGGTCGCTGCCCAGCCCGCCGTCGTCGTTCGCGGTGCTTCCGTTGCTGAAGCGGTCCGCCATCACGAAGTAGAAGTTCTCATCCGTCACCGGCGCCCGGAGCGAGTGGGAGGCCGCCGGTGCGCCGGGGTCTTTCGGCTGCGGCGCCGCATGGGCCGGGGCGGCCAGCGAGGCGGCGGCAACCAGTGCTGCGACCACCGCGGCGACGCCTCTGGCGTGCTGCCTGCAGGGTGGATTCTTGTGGTGTGGACTGCGGAAAAACACGATAAGGAGACCTTCCGGAGAGCGACGGTGCTGTTGTGAAGGATGATGCTGGAGTGCGGCATCTGAGAGCCAAGTCACAACTGTAAGCGCTTGCACCGACTTTTTCCAGCTAATCCCAAGGTTGCTTTGTATCCGCTCCCGTTGGGTAGCATGAAACCCACCGACCCGCAGCTGAGGGAGCCTGCTCTTGCCGCCAGAACGCTCATTCCGGCCCCGCTTGACCGGTTCGGCCGGCTTTCAGGAAGACGCCGTCCGCCGCCTCAGGGCCGCGGGCTGCGTGTTCGCCGAGGAGGAGGCCGGACTGCTGACGGACGCCGCCGCCTCGGCTGCGGAACTGGAAACCATGATCGGACGGCGCGCGGCCGGCTTGCCGCTGGAACACATCCTCGGCTGGGTGGAATTCTGCGGACTCCGCATCGGCGTGGCCAGCGGAGTGTTTGTGCCCCGCCGCCGCACCGAGTTCCTGGTCCGGCAGGCGGAGCTGCTGCTCCGCGCGCACGAAGGCGCGCACGAAGGCGCGACCTCCGAAGGCGCGACTTCCGGTGGAGGCACGCACGACGGCGGGCGGCGCACCGCGGGGAGGGCCGTCGTCGTGGACCTGTGCTGCGGTTCCGGAGCCGTGGGGGTGGCGCTGGCGGCCCGGGTGACCGGAATCGAACTGCATGCCTCGGATCTGGATCCGGCCGCAGTGCTGTGCGCCAAAGGCAACATCGAGCCGGTGGGCGGGCACGTCCACGAGGGTGATCTCTTCGAACCGCTGCCGCCCGGACTGAGGGGCCGCATCGCCGTCGTGATGGCCAACGCACCCTACGTGCCCACTGCGGCGATCGGAACCATGCCGCCGGAAGCCCGCACGCACGAACCGCGGATGTCGCTGGACGGCGGTCCGGACGGGCTGGACATCCAGCGCAGGGTCATCGCGGAGGCGCCGGCCTGGCTTGGCCCGGGCGGGCACGTGCTGATCGAGACGAGCCGGGGGCAGGCGCGCCGGACTATCGGGCTCATGCGGCGGGCAGGACTGACCGCCAGGCTGGCCAGCGACCCGGAGCTGGACGCCACAGTAGCGATCGGCGCAGCCTCTATCGGCGACGCGGCCCAGAACCGGCGGTAGCTCAGAATCCGGCGGCGGCGGGTTCCTCGGCAGCCCGCTGTGATCCCGCAAGCAGGTCAGAGTAGAACCGGAGGTACTCCTGGACCATCCGCTGGGAACTGAAGCGTTGCTCGGCCGCACGCCGGCAGTCGCTGCGGCGCAGCCAGCCGGCGCCCTGAAGTGCCTCCGCGAGGGCCTCGACGCTGTCCGCCAGGAACCCTGTTTCGCCGTCGTTGATGATTTCCGGAGCGGACCCCCGGCGGGTGGCCACCACCGGTGTGCCGGCGGCGAGGGCCTCAATCATCACCATTCCGAACGGTTCCGGCCATTGGATCGGGTTCAGGAGGGCCACGGACTCGCCCAGGAGCTGGAATTTGTCCGCCGTCCCCAGCTCGCCGAGGTATTCAACGTCCGCGCCCAGGAGGGGTTCGATCACGTCGTGGAAGTAGTCCAGCTCAAACGGCTCCCGCATCTTCGCGCCGATCCGCAACGGAATGCCCGCCCGGCGCGCCACCATGATGGCCTGCAGGAGGCCCTTGTTCGGATGCATCCGCCCCAGGAAGCACGCACCGCCGTTGTGCGACGGGCTGTACCGGATACCCCGGACGTCAATCCCGTGGTGGATGACCGCGTCCACCTTAACGCCGCGGGCCGTGGAAGCCTGATGGTGCGAGATGGCAACGAGTGCTGTCTCCCGTTGCATGGCACGGTAGATCAGCGTGAGTTCGTCGTCGAAAGGCCCGTGCAGGGTGGCGGCGCGGGGAACGTCGGGCATCTCCCGCTGGCACAGCGGTCCCAGCAGCGTGTGGTCGTGGATGATGTCCACGTCCGCCATGGATTCGTAGGCGCGCAGGACATGCAGGATCTCCTGCCTCCCCGAGTCCATGCTGAGTTCGGACGAGTCGGAGAGCCCCGCAACCCTCGGAACGGGACAGGTGCTGTCGCTCGAGGCGGCAAGCACAACGTCGTGCCCTGCCTCCGCGAGCCCCGCAGCAAGGGTGTGGACCACGGATTCCGTCCCGCCGTAGCTCGGCGGGGGAACGGGGATCCATGGTGGTGCCAGGATGCCAATACGCATGTTGCCTCCTACATCAGCCGGCCCTCCGGCCGGGGTCATGGTGGACCCGGATGAGGTCCGCCAGGGGTTCCTGCGTCCCCAGATGCAGTTCAATTGACGCCGGGAGCCCCGTCACCTGGGCGGCGTTACGCGAAACCTCGATGGTCAGGCGGGAGCCTGCCAGCGGCACTTGTTCCTTCTTCAGGTAGCCGAATCCGTCCGGAAACACGGGGCTCAACCAAAGCCGCCCGGTGGACGCGGAAGGGTCGAAGCGCAGCAGGACGCGGATGAGGTGGATGGGCGTGGCCGCTGCCCAGGCCTGCGGAGAGCACGACGACGGGTAGGACACCGGGGGCCGGCCCGCTTCGCGCGGGAAACCGCAGAATAGCTCGGGGAGCCTGCCGCCGAAGGCCTCCGCGGCGTCGAAGAGTGCCATGGCCACCCGCTGCGATTCTTCGATGAAGCCGTACCGCATCAAGCCGGCAGCAATCAGTGCGTTGTCATGCGGCCACACGGAGCCGTTGTGGTAGCTCACGGGATTGAACGCGCCCATGGTCGAAGCCAGGGTGCGGACACCCCAGCCGGAGAACATGTCCGGTTCCATGAGCCGTTGCGCCACGAGGGGTGCCTTCTCGTCGTCGACGATTCCCGACCACAGGCAGTGCCCCATGTTGGAGGCGCACGCATCCACGGGCCGTTTGTCCTTATCCAGGGCCACCGCGAAGTACCCGCGCTTTGGCAGCCAGAACCTGCGGTTGAACTCCTCCTTCAGTGCGGCGGCACGGTCACCCCAGCTGCGGGCAAGTGCGCCGTCACCGGCGTCCAGGGCAAGCAGGGCACGGGCCACGTAGGCGCTGTAGGTATAGCCCTGGACCTCGCACAAGGCGATGGGAGGTTCGGCGAGGGTACCGTCCGCAAAGTTGATTCCGTCGTAGGAGTCTTTCCAGCCCTGGTTGAGGAGGCCGTGCCCGGTGGCGCGCTCATATTCCACAAAACCGTCCCCGTCACGGTCGCCGTAGTTGGTGATCCAGTCCAGCGCGCGGTCCGCGTTGGGGAGGAGTTCCTGGACCGCCCGCGGTTCCAGTCCCCAGCGGCTGATTTCACCCAGGAGCGTGACGAACAGCGGGGTGGCGTCCGCCGTTCCGTAGTAGGTCTTGTCTCCGCCGAGGGACAGGGCGGCGCCTGAACCGAGGCGCACCTCGTGGAGGATCCGTCCGGGTTCCTCCTCGGTGAGCTTGTTGATTTTTTGGCCCTGGTAGTCGGCAAGCGTCTGCAGCGTGCCGAGCGCGATGGCGGGATCAACCGGAAGCGCCATCATCGAGGTCAGCAGGGAGTCGCGGCCGAAGAGTGCCATGAACCAGGGCGCGCCGGCCGCCACCACGGTGCGGTCCGGATGGGCCGGGTCCGCGATCCGCAGGGAGCCCAGGTCCCGCTGGCTCTGGCGCAGGATCCTTTCGAGCGAGGGGTTGTCCATGCTGATTACCGGCGCGGCGGCGCCCCAGCTCCGGTGGCGGAGGGCGGGAGCCGATTCGTGCTGCGGTGTGCTGGCGGAGAACTTGCCAGCGGGTTCGCTGCCGTCGGAGCTGGGTGTGACCACCAAGGTGGCGGTCCATGAACCCTTCGCGGGAACAACCACTTTGTACATCACGCCGTGGCGGTTCACGTCTGCCCCCGGCGCGCGTACCGTCACGCCCAGCAGCCTGTTGTTGTGGCGGCCGCTGATGACCAGCCGGTCGCCTTCCGGCCGGTGGGAGGGGCGCAGCTGGCGGGTCTTCCGGCCGGCCTTGACCTCGAAGAGGTCCGCGAAGTCCGCCTCCACCGCCAGTTTGATGCTGCAGGGCGCCGGGGCGTTGGAATAGTTGCGCACGGTCAGCGTCTCGCGGATGCCGTCGCCCACCTGCCGGTCCCGCTCAATGACCATGGGCCGGTCGGCGGCTCCGTCCGGCTGCGGCGCCCGGCCGGTGAAGACAGCCCGGTAAGGTTCCGGGTTCACCGCCATGAGCCCTTCCACCACGTGGTTGTTCACCAGCAGGTTCCAGCGGGACAGGATCCTGGTGTCCTGGTAGAAAACACCATGGGCCATTCCGGGATCCAGGTCCCCGTTGCCGGCGGAAATGAAGAACGACGATCCTTCAACGATGGTCACGGCGTTGTGGCCGGTGGAGCCGGCCGTGTCCAGGTTCCAGCCGTTCATGGCCGGCGCCGGGCAAGGGGCCGCACCGCAAAAGCCGGGGGGACGGGGGCCAGGCGTCGGAAACTCATGAATTCACTCCGGACCGAGGATTCAACGGCTGACTGCTTAGCCACCCACATTCTAAATTTCCGTGCCGCCTCCGGCAAGGTTCTTTGGACCCTTGCGCCGGTTCCGTGGAAACAGGCCGACCCGCCCGGAACCAATGGTCCGGACGGGTCGGCGTGGGTGCTGCCGGCGGTAGTGCTGTCGCTGTGACTGCCGTCGCTTTATTGCTGTCGGGTTTGTTAGGTCCGCTCAGGGTTCGAGTTGGTGGCCGCGCCGGCGGGCGTTGCGCCGCCTTCGTCGGACCAGTCCTGGCCGGTTGAGTCATTGCGGGCCGGGTCGCTGGTGACGTCGGGGACGCTGCCATCCGCGGTGCCCAGATTGATCGTCTCCGGATGTGTGCTGTGGGACGGCACGTAGTCACCGGCGGGCAAGTCGCTTGCTGCCGCGTGAGCCCCGGTCGCAGCCGTGTGGTCCGTGGCTGCCTTGTCGCGGTGGACAGCCGAACTGATGACGGTGCCTGCACGGCGGGCTGCCTCGGTCAGCTGGTCGGACACTTCGGGCGCCTTTTCCTTAACCGCCTCTGTTGCTGCCGCGACTTTGTCCTGGACCGGTTTGCTGTCCCAGAGCGCCGCGGCCCTCGCCTTGATTTTCTCGTAGGCGGCGCGGCCGGACCTGGAGCCCAGGACGAAGCCCGCTGCCACTCCGGTACCGAAAAGAAGTTTTGCTTTCATGATGTGCTCCTGCTCCGTGAGAATCCGTACTGCGGCGAATCCGTGTGCGGGTGGACCCCCAGGGGGGAACGCCCGTCGGTCTAAGCCCGTAGGTATAAGTCGGTAGGTGGAAGTCCGTAGGTATAAGCCCGTAGCTACAAGGCCGTGGATGGGGTGGCCGTTAATGGAAAAACGGCCCCAGGAAAAATCCCGGGGCCGTTTCTCAGGCCGGATTCCGCTTTAGCGGGCCGTGCGCTTGGTGATCATGCCGTAAACAAGCAGGACGATGATCGCGCCGCCAATGGCCAGCAGCCAAGTGGACAGCGAGAAGAACTCGTTGATGCCAACACCGAAGAGCAGGCTGCCAATCCAGCCGCCGAGGAATGCACCTACGACGCCCAGCAGCAGGGTGATGAAAATGCCACCGCCCTGACGGCCGGGGAGGATTGCCTTAGCGATTGCTCCGGCGATAAGGCCCAGAATCAGAAATGCGAAAAAACCCATTTTATCGTTCCTTCTTCTTTCATTGAGGAGGTGCCCGGATCCCGAGCACGCTACATCCTTCTACGCTAATACTAATCATGCTTAGTATTAATCTGCCAGTCGGCGGACCTGTGAATTTCTGGGAGCGCCGTTTTCAGTGACCTTGAACGTCGGAATTAACCCCGGACTCGTCACCCCCGTCCAGCGTGGCTATGGCTGATGTGTCGTCCGCGTCCAAAGCAAAGCCGAAGATGTCCAGGTTCTCTTTCATGCGCTGTGGATTGGCCGACTTGGGGATGGCAACGAGGCCCTGCTCCACATGCCATCGCAGCACGATCTGGCCGGGGGTTTTGCCATGCTTTTCGGCGATCTTTCCCAGTACTGGGGCGTTCAGGAGGTCGCCGCCCGCACCCAGCGGGCTGTACGACTCGGTGACGATTCCATGCCGTCTGTCGTAGGAGATATCCACGATCCGGGTGACGGCCGGGCTGACCTGGATCTGGTTGACGGCCGGCACCACATCGCACTCGGCCATAAGCCGTTCCAGGTGCGCCGGCTTGAAGTTGGAGACGCCGATTGACCGCACTTTTCCGTCGGCCTGCAACCGCTCAAAAGTTTTCCACGTTGAGATGAATTCGTCCCGCCGGGGGAGCGGCCAGTGGATCAACAGGAGATCCACGTAGTCCAGCCCGAGGCGCTTGAGTGACCCGTCAAGTCCCGCCACGGCCCTGTCCTGGCCTTGGAATTCACCGTCCAGTTTGGTGGTGATGAACACTTCCGACCGGTCCAGGCCGCTGCTGCGGATGCCGTTCCCCACGCCTTTTTCGTTGCCGTATTTCACCGCGGTGTCGATATGCCGGTACCCGGCTTCCACGGCGTCCACGACGGCGGCAGCCACCTGCTGGTCGTCCAGCGGCCAGGTTCCCAGTCCGATCTGGGGAATCCGGTAGCCGTCATTGAGCTCAATCACTGGTGAAAGCGCCATTTCAAAAGTCTTTCCTATCGGGGCCGGTTTGCACAGATGTCAAAAGGCACGGTCTGCCAACGATTTACCAGGCGTAGTCTTCCGGAGCGGTGCGGTGGCCCGGGAAAATGTCGTCGAGGCGCTTGAGCGCATCATCGTCGAGCTTCACGTCGAGGGCCCGGATGGCGGCGTCGAGCTGTTCCTGCGTGCGGGGACCGACAATCGGTGCGGTGACCGCGGGCTGGTGCAACAGCCACGCGAGGGCGACGTCGCCCGGCTCATGGCCGAGGTCGTCGGCCAGGTCCTCGTACTGGCGGATCTGGTCCTGGTGCTTCTTCAGCGTTTCGGCCGCCCGCCCTTCGGTGCGGCGGACGCCGTCGCGCTCCTTCTTCAGCACGCCGCCCAGCAGGCCGCCGTGCAGCGGCGACCAGGGGATCAGCCCCAGCCCGTACTGCTGCGCGGCAGGGATGACTTCCAGCTCCAGGTTGCGGGTCAGGAGGTTGTAGATGGACTGCTCACTGACCAGGCCCGTGAAATTGCGGCGGGCGGCGGACTCCTGTGCCTGGGCGATGTGCCAGCCGGCGAAGTTGCTGCTGCCCGCGTAGAGGATCTTGCCCTGCTGAACCGCGACGTCCATGGCCTGCCAGATCTCGTCCCAGGGCGTGTTCCGGTCGACGTGGTGGAACTGGTAGAGGTCGATGTAATCCGTCTGGAGCCGTTTGAGGCTGGCGTCCAGCGCCCGCCTGATGTTCAGGGCGGACAACTTGGACTCGTTGGGCCGGTCCGTCATGGTGCCGTAGAGCTTGGTGGCCAGTACGGTGCGTTCGCGGCGCTCGCCGCCCTGGGCGAGCCAGCGGCCGATGATTTCCTCAGTCCAGCCGCGGCGGCCGGCACCGCCGTAGACGTTCGCGGTGTCAAAGAAGTTAATGCCGGACTCCAACGCGGAGTCCATGATGGAGTGCGCGGCCGCTTCTTCGGTCTGCGGGCCGAAGTTCATGGTGCCAAGGCACAGGCGGGAAACCTGCAGGCCGGAGCGGCCGAGGTGGGTGTACTGCATGCCGGGGGATCCTATCTGTCTGTGGGTGGGGGTCGGTTACATCTGGCTGAAGGCGGCGACGGCGGGATCGGCGCCCGCGCGGGCGCCCGACTCCAGGGCGGTGATTTCGCTGAGTTCGGCGGCTGAAAGTTCGACGGCGACGGCACCCAGGTTTTCCCGCATCCGCTGAGAATCGGCCGACTTGGGGATGACGATGGTGCCCTGGGCGAGGTGCCACGCCAGCACGATCTGGGCGGGCGTGGCGTTGTGTGTGCCTGCGAGATCCTTGACGGCTGCTGCATTCAGGTCCGCGCCCTGGCCGAGCGGGCTGTACGCCTCCACGGCGATGCCGAGTTCCCTGCACTTCGCGGCCAGATCCTGCTGCTGGAAGGTGGGGTGGCTTTCGAACTGGTTCACTGCCGGGACAACATCCGCCGCCGGGAGGAGCGTGTCCAGGTGTTCCGCGAGGAAGTTGGAGACGCCGATGGCTCGGATCTGGCTGTTGGCGTAGAGCTTCTCCATCGCCTTCCAGGCGTCGGTGAAAAGCCCCTGGGAAGGCACCGGCCAGTGGATCAGGTAAAGGTCAACGAAGTCGACGCCGAGAGCCTTACGGCTGTTCTGGAACGCCTCGTGCGCGCTGCCCTGTTCGCCGTTGCGGAGCTTGGTGGTGATGAAGATGTCCTCGCGGGGAATACCCGAGGCGGCGATGGCGGCCCCGACTCCCGCCTCGTTCCGGTAGGCGGCAGCGGTATCAATGTGGCGGTAGCCCGCTTCCAGGGCATCTTCAACGATGCGCTGCGTTTCTTCCGGCGGCACCTGGAACACGCCGAAGCCGAGTTGCGGGATCCGGACTCCGTTGTTGAGGGTCAGCTGCGGAATGGTGTTTTGGTTCGTCTGGGACATCGTCAGTTTCTTCCGATAGTGGGGATTGTCGAACGGGCCGAGGCGGGCTCGCGGAAAGGCAGGCTCGCGGGAAACCGCTTTCGTGCTGGCCAGGCTTCGAGCCTATGCACTTTGCCCTGCCGTGTCAGCAGGGATGCCTGTTCCTGTTTTTCCTAGGACTGCCAGTCCTACGTTCGTTGTAGAACGGAGGCTTGCGGGCCGTGCACAATGGAAGGCATGGGTCAGAGCGCCGAGTTTGGAAAATTCCTGAAGGCCATGAGGTCGAGGCTGAAGCCGGAGGACGCCGGGCTGGCCGGAACCTCGGGTGCCCGGCGGGTTCCCGGGCTGCGCCGCGAGGAGATCGCGCGGCTTGCGGATGTGAGCACGGATTACTACACGCGCCTGGAGCAGGGCCGCAACATCCACCCGTCCAGGGCGGTGCTTGATTCCGTGGCGCGTGCGCTGCGCCTCGATTCCAGCGAGCACGCGCACATGATGGACCTGATGGAGAACTGTGCGGCCTCGCAGGGGTCGCCTGTCCCGGTCCAGAGTGTCCGCCCCGCGCTGCGCCAGCTACTGGATGCGGTGGGTGACGTTCCCGCGCTGGTCCTGGGCCGCCGGAGCGACGTCCTGGCCGGCAACAGGCTGGCCTTCCTGCTGTTTGCCGACTTCCCTGCCATGCCCGCGGGGGAGCGCAACCTGACGCGCTGGCTGATGCTCGATCCGCGTACCCGTGAGCTGTTCCGCGATTGGAAGGCCGTGGCGTCAGATGCGGTCGGCGCCCTTCGCGGGGACGTTGGCCGCCACCCCAACGATGCCCAGGCCAATCAGCTGGTGGGCGAACTCGCGGTGCACAGCGAACACTTCCGGCAATGGTGGGCCGGGCACCGTGTGGCCGCTCCGTCGGCGGGCAGCGTCAGGCTCCGCCATCCGGCGGTGGGAGACCTGGAACTGAACTTTGAAAACCTGGTGCTTCCGGATGATCCGGACCAGGTCCTCCGGGTGTTTTCCGCGAAGCCGGGGTCGCCGTCGGCTGATTCATTGACGCTGCTGAGCAGTTTTGGTGCCGGTATGGACAGCGTGTCCGCCGGGCCGGCCGATGTGGCTGTGCAGTTGCCACATGAACCCGTCTGATTCTGGGCAAACGCCCATTGGGGAGTGCCGGGGGTTTTCCTAGCCTTGGGGTAGACCTTTTTACTACCAAGGATGGGATTCAACGATGAAGCGCATCGCACTGCTCCGCGAACGAGTGGCCACCGCCGGGGCCACAGGAACCCACTGCCCGGCTTCCGGACTGTGGGCCCCTGTGGGCGCGCCGCATGATGGGCAAACCTTCTTCGAGGGACACGTTTTCCCGTCCTACAACGGCGCTCCCACCGTGTGGCGGCGCGTTACGGCAGGGGACACGTCCCGCTGAACCCTCCCGGACGCCGGGGTTAGCGCTCCAGGCGGAAACCGAGTTTGATGGTTACCTGCCAGTCGGCCACCTTTCCGTCTTCCAGATGCCCGCGGATTTCCTTGACTTCGAACCAGTCCAGGTTGCGGAGGGTCTTCGCGGCCTCGGCGATCCCGTTGCGGACGGCAGCGTCCACGCCCTCGCTTGAAGTTCCGACAATTTCAGAAATGCTGTAGGTGTGATTCGACAACTTCGCTCCTCATAATCTCCATTGACACCCGGAACTGCGGGCCGTCCCTGCAGATTAGCGGACGAGCGGCGGCGCGACTAGGGTTTCGCGGCCATCGGGCCGGTGGGGAACGGACCTGCCGGAAGCGGCCCGTGCGCCACGCCCGGACCGAACACGGGACCGGGTTCCGGTCGTTTGGCTGTCAGGCCCAGGTTCGCGGGGCGTTGCCGGACCCGGCGCACCACCCAGGGGAACAGGTAATCCTTGGCCCAGACCAGGTCGCTGCTTCGGGCCTGCCGCCAGCTGCCGACCGGCAGCACCTTGGGCTCCAGGGGTTTCAGGGTGTGCGGGACGTTCAGTGTCTCCAGCACCATGGCCGCGATGGTGTGATGGCCCAGCGGGGAGAAATGGAGGCGGTCAGGATCCCACATGTGCGGCGCGGCCAACTGGCGCAGGCTCCAGAGGTCGGCCACCACGCCGTCATGCCGGGCCGCAATGGTGCGTATGTTTTCGTTGAAGATGGCCACCTTGCCGCGGATGCGGCTGAATACCGGAGTGCTTCCCCAGTCCGGGCCGGTGAAGAGCACCACTGTTGCTCCGGTGGCGCTCAGCAGCGCGATCGCCGGATCCAGCCTCTCTGCCAGCTTGTCCGGGTCGCTGCCGCGGAACACGATGTCATTGCCGCCCGCGGAGAGCGTGACCAGGTCCGGCTTCAGCTCGAGGGCCGGCCCCAGCTGGTCATCCACGATCTGCTGGAGCAGGCGGCCCCTGACGGCCAGGTTGGCGTAGGCGAAGTCCTGGTGGCCCTGGCTCAGTTCTTCGGCGACCCGGTCCGCCCAGCCGCGGACACCTCCGGGGCTCCGTGGCTCCGGATCGCCGTACCCCTCGGTAAAGGAATCTCCCAGTGCCACGTATCGGTTCCAGGGGTGCGGAGCCGGAGTGCTCGCCGCGGGGGGTGTCCGCGCCGGTCCAGGAATACTGAACGTACTCACGTTTCCATGGTGATCCCCCGCCCAGCCCTAAAACAGGGCCGAAGGTCGCATTTCCGCAGGTGTTGCGACGGCCGGCAGCCGGTGTGATTCCTCTTGCAGGAAGGCAAACAAATACCAAGGGGGGTATAAGATGGAGGGAGTCCTAGAGCCACGGAGGAAGCAATGGAACTCGATCCCGCCGACATGAAGCCGGTCATCAACCGCCTGCGCCGCGCCCAGGGGCAGCTTGCTGCCGTCACGCGGATGATTGAGGAGGGCCGCGACTGCAAGAGTGTGGTCACCCAGCTGGCCGCGGTGTCCAGCGCCCTGGACAGGGCCGGGTTCTCCATTATCGCCACGGGCCTGCAGCAATGCATGCAGCAGGAAGACCCCAGCCTGGACAGGGCCGAGCTGGAGAAGCTCTTCCTCTCCCTCGCCTAGGCCGGTTTCGCCTCAAGCACGTATGACTTCAGGTCATCGAGCGTCTGCTGCATGTGCGCGTCCATGGCGCTGCGGGAGCGTGCGGCGTCCCGCGACTCCAGTGCCTCGGCAATGGCCTGGTGGTGGCCGATGGCGTGCTCCTGGATGTCACGGAACTTGGACGTTTCGGTCCGGCGTTTCTCCAGCACGCGGTGCAGCGGCTCAAACAGGACGGCAACAAAAACGTTCTCGGAGGCGCGGAGGATGACGTCGTGGAACGCGAGGTCGGCTTCCACGAAACCCGGCAAATCGTCGGAGTCATGCGCCTTGCGCATGGCGGCCACGTAGCCATGCAGAATCCCGATGTCCGCATCGCTGATGCGGCTCGCCGCCAGTTCGCACGCGCCCGTTTCCAGCATCCGTCGCAGTTCAATCAGCTGGATGGCGGCGGAGGCATCATTCACGCCTTCTGACGCCGCGCGGAGCACTGCTTCGAGGGAGGCCCAGCGGTTGAGCGGGTTAACGAACGTGCCCCGCCCCCGCTCCACACTCAGGATGCGCTGCGCCTCAAGCGTCTTCATGGCTTCCCGCACGGTCATCCGGCTGACCTCATGCTTCGCGCTGAGCTCCAGCTCGCCCGGGACGCTGGAGCCCGGGGGGAACTCGCCGGCGATGATCCGGTCGAGGAGCTCATCGGCCACCACGCCGACCAGTGATTTACGTGCCAATTTTCCCCCGTTCAGCGGTGAGCGACGATTTGTCCGACAAGTCTACTTGCGCGTCCCTGTGCCTTGTGCCACACTAGCATTCAAATGTTAGATGTCTGACATCTTACAAATACCTAACCGCAGCAGAGATTTCATACACAACGGAGTGCAAAGTGCCCCTTGAAGCAGATGTACTGGCAGCCTTCCCGGCAGAGGTCCAGATTCCCGCTGAGCTGGTTGCCGACGCTGTAGCGGCGTCTTCGGCAGCCTCCCCCCGCGTGCTTGTCGTGCTCGACGACGACCCCACCGGCACGCAGTCCGTTGCGGACCTGCCCGTGCTCACCCGCTGGGACGTTGCCGACTTCACCTGGGCCTTCTCCCACATCCGGGAGAACAACCTCAAGTCCGCCGTCTATGTCCTGACCAACACCCGCAGCCTGGACCCGGCCGAGGCCGCCGCGCGGAACGAAGAAATCGTCCGCAACGCGCTGGCCGCAGCCGGGAACACGGCCGGCTCCGCGGACGAAAAAGCGCTGCGCCTCGGTTTCGTCAGCCGCAGCGACTCCACCCTCCGCGGCCACTACCCGCTGGAACCTGATGTCATTGCCGCCACCGTCGCCGCCGAGACCGGCGAGGCCACCGACGGCGTTGTGATCGTTCCGGCATTCCCCGACGCCGGCCGCGTCACCATCGGCGGTGTGCATTACATGCGCGGCACCGGGGCGGAAGCGGGAACGCTCACCCCCGTGGCCGAGACCGAATTCGCCAGGGACGCAAGCTTCGGGTTCGCCAACTCCGAAATGGCCAAGTACGTCGAGGAGAAGTCGCAGGGCCGGTTCGCCGCTGACTCCGTGATTGTCCTGGACCTCAACATCATCCGTGCCGGTGCTGCCGCCGCGGATCCGGCCATCTCCGCCAAGGCCATCGCGGACGCCATCGAGTCCGCCACCGATTCCACGCCGATTGTGGCCGACATCGTCACCGAGAATGACTTCCGCGCCCTTTCCCTCGGCCTGGAAGAAGCAGAACGCCGTGGCAAGAAGCTGCTCTACCGCGTGGGTCCGCCCTTCGTCCGTGGCCGCATCGGCCAGGAAATCCGCGCCCAGCTCAGCGGCGAAGAGGCCTACGCCGGCAACACCCCCTCCGAAGCCGGCGGGCTCATCGTGGTGGGCTCCCACGTCGGCGTCACCACCCGCCAGCTCAAGGCACTGACGGAACAGCACAGCGCGGCCCGCATCGTGGAGATCGACGTCGAAAAGCTGCTTGGCGATAGCGCCGCCAGCTACCTGGACGAGACGGTGGACACGGTGGTGGAGTCGCTGCGCACCGGCGATGTCATCGTTCATACCAGCCGCCTCCTGATCAAGACGGACGACGCCGCCGAAAGCCTGCGGATCGCACGCACAGTGTCCGCCGCCGTCGTCGCCGTCGTGAACCGCACGCTCAAGACCTTCCCGCCGCGGTTTGTGATCGCCAAGGGCGGCATCACGTCCTCGGACGTCGCCGCGCACGGCCTGGAAATCCGCCACGCGATAGTCCGTGGCCCCATGCTCCCGGGCATCGTCAGCCTGTGGGAGCCGGTGGACGGCCCCGCCAAGGGCATCCCGTACATCGTCTTCGCCGGCAACGTGGGCGACGACCAGTCCCTCGCAGACGTCACGCGCAAGCTCAGCAACACCTTCTGAATCCCGACATAATTTCAATGGAGAACACCATGACCAGCAGCAACTACACCATCACCGTCCTGGGCCTTGGCGCCATGGGCCTGCCCATGGCCACCCGCCTCGCGTCCGAGCTGACCGTCCACGGTTTCGACATCGCCGAAGCCCGCCTGGAACTCGCCGCAGAAGCGGGCATCAAGACCTTCGCCTCCGCCCGCGAAGCTTCCGAAGGCGCAGACGCGCTCCTTCTGGCGGTCCGCAACGGCGAGCAGCTCAACGATGTCCTCTTCGGCGAGAACGGCGTGGCCTCCGTGCTCAAGCCGGGCGCCGTCGTGATCCTCGGCAGCACCGTGGGCACCGACGCCATCCCCGCCACCGTGGACCGCCTGGCCGCATACGGCGTCGAGCTCGTCGATGCGCCGCTTTCCGGCGGCCCGAAGCGCGCCGGTGAAGGCGACCTGCTGATCGTGGTGGGCGCATCGCCCGAGGCCCAGGAGAAGGCCCGTCCGGCCCTGGAACTGCTGGCCTCCACCCTCACCGTGGTGGGCGACAAGCCCGGCGACGGCCAGGCGCTCAAGACCGTCAACCAGCTGCTCTGCGGCGTCCACATCGCTGCAGCCGCCGAAGCCCTGGCCCTGGCCGATGCCCTCGGCCTGGACCAGGAGAAGACCCTCAAGGCCCTCGAAGCCGGTGCAGCGGGTTCGTTCATGCTTTCCAACCGCGGCCCGCGCATCCTGGAGGCCTACAACGAGGAAGGTGCCGAGGTGCTGAGCCGCCTGGACATCTTCGTCAAGGACATGGGCATCGTGGGCAAGGCCACCCGTGCCGCCGGCCTGGCCGCCCCCGTTGCCGCCGCGGCCGAGCAGCTGTACCTCCTGGGCCAGGCCCAGGGCCTCGCCGCGGCGGACGATTCCGCCGTCATCAAGGTTGTCGCCCCCACGAAGCGCACCGCATAATCCCCAACTAGAGCCCGACGACGGCGGTCCCCCCTCCGTCGTCGTCGTCGAACCACCTCGCCAGGCGTTGCCGGCGACGTCAAAGGAGACAATTCCCCATGAACCCCCTGATGAACTCCTTGATAGTGCGGGCCGCTGATGCCCCCGCCATCAAGCCGGCCGTGGAGCTGGGTACTCCGCTGCTGCTGACCATCGCCGCTCTCGGCATCGCACTCCTGCTGGTCATGATCATCCGCTTCAAGATCCAGGCCTTCGTGGCCCTGCTGACGGTCAGCATCCTCGTGGCCATCGCGTCGCAGATTCCGCTGAAGGACGTTTTCACCGTCGTGGCCACGGGCGTGGGCGGCACAATGGGCAAGGTCGCACTGCTGATCGCCCTCGGCGCCATCCTGGGCAGGATGATCGAGGTGTCCGGCGGCGTGCAGTCGCTGGCCTCGCACTTCACCGCGAAGCTCGGCGCCAAGCGCGTGGCAGTGGCGCTCACCGCCGTCGGCTTCCTGGTGGCCATTCCGGTGTTCTTCGAGGTCGGCGTGATCGTCCTGGTCCCGATCGTCTACGCGTTCGCCAAGATCGCCAAGGTCCACCCGGTGAAGTTCGGCCTGCCCATGGCCGGCATCATGCTGTCCATCCACGTCGCCGTGCCGCCGCACCCGGGCATCGTCGCCGGGGCAGGCGTCTTCGGAGCCGACATCGGGCTCATCACGCTGATCTCCCTGCTCATCTGCATCCCCCTCGGGTTCCTCTCCTACTGGGTTGCCAGCATCATGAACCGCAAGGAATACGAGCTCCTCCCGAGCGTCAAAGCACAGGTTGACGAGTTCGGTTCCGCTTCCCTGGTGCACGTGGGCCACGACGGCCCCGGTGCCCAGGCTGTTGCCCCGCCGCGCCCCGGCCTGATCATCTTCCTCATCGCCGCACCCATCGTGCAGATCCTCCTCGGCACCGTGGGCACCCTGACCATCAGCAAGGACAACTTCTGGTACGGCGTGGCCGCGTTCGTCGGCAACCCGTTCCTTGCACTGCTCGTGGCCGTTGGCCTGTCGTTCTTCCTGCTGGCTGTCCGCCGCAACTGGTCGCTGCGCGAAACCGGCGAGATCTTCGAAGGCGCACTGCCTCCCATCGCCTCCATCCTGATGGTGGTTGCCGCCGGCGGTGTGTTCGGTGAAGTCCTGCGCACCTCCGGCATCGGCGCGGCCCTCTCGCAGACCCTGGACCACCTGGGCCTGCCGCTGATCGTCCTCGGCTTCATCATCTCCCTGGCGCTCCGTGCCGCGCAGGGCTCCGCAACCGTGGCCATCGTCACCACCGCGGGCCTGCTCACCTCGGCCGTGGCCGAAGGCGGCTACACTCCCGCCCAGATCGCCGTGCTGGTCATCGCGATCGGCTTCGGATCCCTGGGCCTGTCCCACGTGACCGACGCCGGCTTCTGGACCGTGGTCCGGTACTACGGGCTCACCGTGTCCGACGGCCTCCGCACCTGGACCGTCCTGACCACCATCCTGGGCCTGGCCGGCTTCGCCCTGACCTTCGTCGCCTGGATCCTGGTGGGAGGCCTGAGCGCCTGATGCGAGCCCGACTCGACCACCTGGTGGTTTCCGCCCTCCAGCAGGGCGCCGCCGTGCCGGCCTTCACCTGCTACGACTTCACCACAGCCCTGGCCGTGGTGGAGGCGGCGGAAGAGGCCGGCCGCGGAGCCATCCTGCTGGTGGCTCCCAAGACCGCCGCAACCCCCAACGGGCTGCGCCTCATCGCCGCGCTCCGCGGACTGGCCGACTCCGCCGGCGTCCCGATTGCCGTGCAGCTGGACCACGCCTCCGATCTTCAGGTGATCGCCGACGCCGTCGCAGCGGGGGCGGACTCGGTCCTCGCCGACGGTTCGTCGCTGCCCTACGAGGACAACGTCGCGCTGGTCCGCGAAGCGCGGGCCGTGCTGGCGGCGCAGGGCCATGCCGACGTCGTGATCGAAGCGGAACTGGGCGGACTCGCCGGTGACGAGGACCGCGCCTTCGGAGCGGACGCCTCCGGTCCGTTGACGGAAGGCAGCGCCACAGGCACAGCTGCCGGCACTGCCGGGCTGACCGACTCCGCCCAGGTGGAAGACTTCGTGGCCCGCACCGGCGCCCAGCTGCTGGCCGTGGCCGTGGGCAATGTGCACGGCAAGTACCAGGGGGAGCCGCAGCTGCGGTGGGACGTGCTGCAGGACATCGCAGTGCGGACCCACATCCCGCTGGTGCTGCACGGCGCGTCCGGAATCCCGGCCGAAGAGCTGGTCAAGGCCGCCGCCATGAACGTGGGCAAGGTGAACTTCAACACCGAACTCCGCACCGGCGTGCTGGCCACGCTGGAAGCCGAAACCGGTCCGCACCGTGCCGACGGCGAGAATCTCCAGGGACTCCTCGGGAAGTGGAACGCCTCGGCCAGGGACTTCGCCGCCGGCGCGCTGTCCACGCTCACGAAGTAGCGGAACAGTAAAACTCCCAACGGGGGAGGCTAGGATCGAGCCATGATCCCGGCCTCCCTCGTTTTCGCGTTTGTCGCTGCCCTGCTGCATGTCTACATCTTCACGATGGAGTCCGTCACCTGGACCCGGCCGGCCACCTGGAAGCGCTTCGGCGTCGCCTCACAGGCCGACGCCGAGACCACCCGTTCGCTGGCCTACAACCAGGGCTTCTACAACCTGTTCCTGGCCGTCGGCGCGCTGATCGGCGCGGGCGCGGTCATCCTCGGCCAGCCGGTAGCCGGCTGGACCCTCATCTTCGCCTCCTGCGGTTCCATGCTGCTGGCGGCCGCCGTCCTCGCCCTGACCGGGCGGAAGTACCTCCGCGCGGCCGCCACGCAAGGCACGACGCCGCTGCTCGCCGTCGTGCTCGGCCTCCTGGGGCTGCTGCTCGGCTAAGCCCGCGCCAATGCGCCGCCCGGCGTAGCTTCTGGTCCTTGACGGACGCCCGGCGGACAATGGACAGTACGCAGGGAATCGTTCCGCCTCGGTAGGGAGCGCAATGGGTGTTCCGCAGCAGCCGCAGCAGGCAGGCGCAGGGCAGGTCGCGCCCGCACCGGACCGCGACGCAGTGATCGACCTTGCCCGCTTCTTCTGCCTGGCCCTGGTGGTGGTGGGACACACCATGATGGTCAGCCCGGTACTCCACCCCGACGGCACGGTGACCACCGAAAACACCCTCGCGCTCCAGGACTGGTTCGAGCCGATCATCTGGATCTTTATGGTGATGCCGCTGTTCTTCGTTGCCGGCGGCATCACCGGACTGCAGTCCTGGCGGCGGCTCAAGGCCCGCGGCGGCAGCGGACTCGAGTTCGCCCAGGCCCGGCTGCTGCGCCTGATCCGGCCGGCCGCCGCCCTGCTGGCCGTGATGTTCGCCGGGCTGTGGGCGGCCCGGCTGTTCGGCGTGGAACCGCAAGTGGTGGAACTGATCGTCACCGGCGCAGGAATGCCCCTCTGGTTCCTGGCCGCATATCTGGCGGCCCAGCTGAACATTCCCCTGCTGGCGGCGCTCCATGACCGTGCCCCCTGGCTGTCACTGGCCGGCCTCACCGCGCTGGTGGTGGCAGTCGACTGCTTCCGCGGCACCCTGCCGCTGCTGGCGTACGCCAACATCCTGTTCCTGTGGTGCGCCGTCCAGCAGCTGGGGTTCGTGCTCGCCGATGCGCCACGGGAGAGGATCCGCGCCTCCACGCTGGTGGGCGTCATCGTCGCCAGCAACGTCCTGCTGGGGCTGGTGACGGGCCTGGGGCTGTACCGCGGCAACATGCTGGTGAACCTGAACCCGCCCAACTTCTGCCTGCTGCTGCTTGGCGCGGCCCAGGCTGCGGCGCTCCAGCTCTCCCGGCCGGTGCTCACGGGTGTCGCGTCGGCGCGGTGGGTCCGGGCCGTGGTGGGGCTGGCCGGACGGCGCGCCATGACCGTTTACCTGTGGCACCTGCCGCTGCTGGCAGCCATGTCCGGGCTGCTCCTGCTGACCGATTTTCCCAAACCGCCGGCCGGGACCGCAGCATGGTGGTGGTCGCGTCCGCTGGTCCTGCTCGGCGTCATCGCTCTCCTGCTCCCGGTGCTGGCAGTGTTCGGGCGGCTGGAAGAACGTCCGACGGCGTCTGTCCACTCCCGCCGCCGGCCTCCCGCCGCGGTGGTGACCGCCGTCGTCGTCGTGTTTGTACCGGTGGCCGACGCAGCGCTCAACGGACTGACGCTCGCCCTGCTGGGCGGGGGAGCGGCGTGCTTCGCCCTGGCGGTGCTCCTGCTCGGCCGGATTCCGCCGCGTCCGTCCGCGCCGGGAGGCCGTAGCGGACCATTGCCACAGGCGCCTTTAAGTGCCAATGTCGAACCATGACGGAGAACACCGTATCCAGCGAAGACACGTTCAGTCCGGACGTCACCACCATCCGGAATGATGACCTGCACCGCTACGAACTGCTTGTCGGCGGGAAGCTGGCGGTCGAGTCGCGCTTCGTGGACAGACCCGGGCATGTGGACTTCATCCACACCGACACGGCGGCGGAATTCAAGGGACAGGGGCTGGCAAAGGTGCTGGCCCATTTCGCCCTCGATGACGTGGTGTCCGCAGGGAAGCGGATCATCCCGCATTGCCCCTTCATCTACGCCTACTTGAAGAAGCACGACGCGTACGAACAGTTCATCGATTGGCCCGAGCAGCCGCCCACGGACCAAATAACCGCGTCCTAGCGTTGGGCCCGTCTGGGGAGGGCAGGCTTAGTCGTCGAAGTGGGTGGACGGCGATTCCGGGGCGAACGATGCCACGAGCTTTTCCGCCACGTCACGAAGCTTCAGGTTCCGGCCGCTGGAGGCCTTGGTGAGGATGGACATCGCTTCCGCCTGCGAACACCGGTTCTGGCCCATGATGATGCCGGCTGCAAGGTCGATGGCGGTGCGGGACTCCATGGCCGCCCGCAGGTCCGCGGCCAGCTTCTGCTGCATGCCGATTCTTACCGCGAGGCGGAGCGCCTTCTCGGCCTGGGCGGCAAACTGTTCGGCTTTCTGGACCGCGGCGGCGTCGAAGATGTCCGGGGCCGCAACAAAAACGTTCAGTGCAGCGGCAGCGCCGGCGTCAAGCGTCAGCGGTACTCCGAGCATGCTGAACTGCCCCATGGAGGCAATGGCGTGGCCGTATTCCGGCCAGCGGGGGTCCGTGCGGGTGTCCCGGACCAGTACCGTGGTGCCCGTCGTCATGGCGTGGAGGCACGGGCCTTCGCCGAAGCCGTGCTGGATCTCGTCGAAAAGGCGGGCCGCCGGGTTGCTCCAGGCCGCCGTTGTGGTCCTGTGGTGCCGGCTCAGGGTCACGGCACAGGAAACATCCCGGCCGAGGGTGCGTGAGAGGGCGGCAGCTGAAAGCTCACAAAGCTCCGCAAGGAACCCGTTGACGTCGTCGCTGTTGATGACCAGATCCTGCAGCTGTTCGGCCACGGATGCGTCCAGCGTGATCTCGTCCATCCCCCAAGTCTAGGTCCGGTGGGAAGTGAAAGACCCGGCGCGGAGGGCAGCTTGTGGCGCGGTCAACAATTTCGTATGGTTTAGGTGAGTTATGAAGCTGGCTCTTGGATGTCTCTGTGGGAGAAGCCTTGAACCATAAATTGCGTGTGCTGGTCCGTGTGGACGTTGATCCCGGACGAGTGACCCTGGAAGTCTCAGGCTGCCTGACCCAGGCCAATTACCCCGTATTGCTTCACATCATGCGCCGCGGACGCCGCCTCTCCCCGCAGCAGGACATCACGGTGGACCTCCACAATGCGTCCCACCTTGACCCCGAGGTCCTGATGTACCTGCGCCACATCGCCGGAGGCAAGGCTGAGAGCGCCGCGAATACCGGGCATAGTGTGAGCGGCTCCGACGCGTTCCGCCTCACCCTCAATGAGCCGGCGGAAGTTCCCATCTGCCTGGAGCATGCCGGGCTGGCCGGCGGCGAAGAGGCCACGCTGGACAGCGAAATCAACGCCCTGCTGGATTCCGACGCTTCTGCCGGTCTGGACATCGACGAAAACCTGGCAGCGGCCGGGGAGCAGCGCACCATCGACGGCCTGGAGCTCTCCGAATACCTCGAGGGCAACCTGGATCCAGCCTCCACGGTCCGGGCATTGTCCGATGACGCCCTCGGGAAGCTGGCCGACGCCCTGTACCGTCATTTGGACACGCCGAGCCCTTCCTTCGGTGCACACACCTGGTACGAACTGGCCGCCGAGGAACTCCATGTACGGCACCTGACGGAGCCCGAAGGCCCGTCGCAGGAGGAAATCGCCGCGGGCTGACAGCCCGGTCCGCCGTCATCATCCGCTCCGCACCTTAGCCCTTTTTCGGCCGGGCGGATAAGGTTGGACTGACTCAGGACAGTCCGCCCTTCCACGTTCCCTTGGTCTCACTTCGGAGCCGGATCCCCACCGGGCGGCTGACTGAACGGACGAGGATCCAGGGGGACAGCCGGGCCATGACACCACGGCAACTGACCATCAGGCTTATTGTTTTGGCTACTGCCATCCTGGGCCTGAACTACATCATTTGGCGTTGGATGGTTTCCATCAACTGGGAAGCCTGGTGGATCGCGGTACCTCTGGTCCTGGCGGAAACCTACTCCCTGCTCGATTCCCTGCTGTTCGGCGTCACCATGTGGCGGTACAAGCAGCGGGACACTCCGCCACCGCCGCCGGCCGGCCTCACGGTGGACGTTTTCATCACCACCTACAACGAGCCGTTCGACCTCGTTATGGGAACGGCACGGGCAGCCAAGAACATCGCGTATCCGCACCGGACCTGGATCCTCGATGACGGCAACCGTGCCGACTTGCGGGCCATCGCCGAGGCGGAGGGCATCGGCTGGATCACCCGGTCCGAGGACTGGGCCAACCGTCCCCGGCACGCCAAGGCCGGCAACCTCAACAACGCACTGCTCGCCACGGACGGCGAGTTCATGCTGATCCTCGACGCGGACCAGGTGCCGGACCCGAAGATCCTCGACAACACGCTGGGCTATTTCAACAACCGCAGGATGGCCCTGGTCCAGACCCCGCAGGTGTTTGTCAACGTTCCGCCCAACGATCCGCTGGGCAGCCAGGCGCCGCTTTTCTACGGGCCCATCCAGCAGGGCAAGGACGGCTGGAACGCGGCCTTTTTCTGCGGTTCAAACGCGATCATCCGGCGGGAAGCGCTGATGCAGCTGGGGGTCATGCGCTACGTCTCGGAAACAGAGCTGGCACTGAACAAGGCGCTCAAAACGGCGGACAAGGTGGTGGCCAAAGCGAGGCGCCAGCTTGGACCCGGGCAGGAACGGCTGGCATCCGCGCTCTCCACCTTGGCGACGGACCTGCAGCAGGTCCGTCGCGAGCTTAGCGAGGGGCAGGCCATTGCCGACGTCACCTACCGGTTCCAGGAACGCGTGGACGCCGTGGCCCGGAACCTGGTGGCGGAAGACTTCGCGGCGCTGCACGCCGAACTGAACTCCATTGAGGGGCTGTCCCGCACCATCGACGTGGACGGCTCCCTCGCCGTCGTCGACGACGTTGCCCTGGACAGGCTGTCCCAGCGCGACTGGTCCCCGCTGGGAGCGGTGGAAACCGTCCGCGTCCTGATCGATTCCGTCAATGCCGAGAAAGCCGGCGAGGCGCAGGCCGTGATGCCGCTGGCCACGATCTCGGTGACAGAGGACATGGCCACCTGCATGCGGCTGCATTCCCTCGGCTGGGAATCGGCCTACCACCACGAACGGCTGGCCGACGGCCTGGCCCCCGAAGACCTTGACTCGATGCTGACCCAGCGGCTCCGGTGGGCCCAGGGCACCATGCAGGTCATGTTCCGGGAGAACCCGTTTATGCAAAAGGGGCTCAGCCTGGCCCAGCGGCTGATGTACCTGGCAACCATGTGGAGCTATCTGTCCGGCTTCGCCGCGGTGGCCTACATCGCCGCCCCCGTCATCTACCTGACCCTCGGGATCCTCCCGGTCCAGTCCCTGAGCAACGAATTCTTCCTCCGGCTCATCCCGTTCCTGGTGATCAACCAGATCCTGTTCATGGTGGTGGGACGCGGGGTGAAGACGTGGCGCGGCCAGCAGTATTCGCTGGCGCTGTTCCCCACCTGGATCAAGTCCGTCACCTCCGCCTTCGGGAACGTGTTCCTGGGCCGGGACCTGGACTTCCGGGTCACCCCCAAGACACTGCAGGCACGCAGCCGGCTGCCGTGGCACCTGGTCCGGCCGCAGCTGATAGCCATGGCTGTCCTGGTCCTGGCGGCCGGAGTGGGTGTGATCCGGCTGTTGCTGGGCCAGGGCGATCTCCTGGGCAGCACCGTCAACTTTGTGTGGATAGCCTTCGACCTGCTGATCTTCAGCGTGGTCATCGAGGCCGTCCGCTACCCCGGCTATGATGCCTGGCTGGACAGCACCAAAAAGAAAGAGGGAAATCCATGATCGAATTCAACAACGAGACCCTGGCCAACGGGGTGGGCGTAATCCGTCCGGTGGGCCGGCTCAATATGGTGTCAGCACCGCACCTCGGCGCCAACATTGATGCCCTGATCGGCGACGGCACGGTCCGGCTGGTGGTGGACCTTGCCGGCACCGACTTCATTGACTCGTCCGGCCTGGGCGCCCTGATTACCGGGCTGAAGAAGACCCGGCAGGCGGGCGGAGACCTCCGGCTGGCCAACCCCACGGCACAGATCACGGCTGTCCTGGAAATGACCAACCTCAACAGGGTGCTGCAGCCGGTCGCCTCGGTGGACGGAGCCTATTGATGAGCAGCGAGTTCAGCCTGCGCGCCGCCGCGGTGCCCGAAAGCCTGGAGCTGATCCATGAGCTGCTCGAGGACGTCTGGGCGGGCGAACCCGGCATTGAACCCATGGACCGCATCAGGTTTGAAACGGCGCTGATCGAGGTGGCATCCAACATCATCGAGCACTCCCGCCCGGCCGGCACGGACCCCGTGCGGTTCGTCCTGGCAGTGGAGTGCGAGCCGGAGCGGCTCTTTGCCGAATTCACGGACAACGCCAGGCCCGCCGGCATCGACCTCACCGCTGCCGAGATGCCGGATGACATGTCCGGGAGCGGGCGCGGACTTGCCCTGGCCAAGGTGGCGTTGGACCAGTTTTCCTACGCCAAGGAGGACGGCGGGAACCGCTGGACACTGCTCTGCCGGCGCAAGTCGGCGGCCACCGCCGCGCACTGAGCCGGCCACGGCCGCGCACTATACCGGCCACGGCTGCACCTGGAGCGGCAAATTCTGCCTCAATCACCTCCCGAACGACAGTCAATGACGCTCCATTGAGCCGGCAAAACCCCGCAAATCCGCCGATTTCATAATTAGCTCACAAAAGTTTGACTAAAAGGTTTACCTAAGTAAGGCTTGCCTTGCTACGTTAGCGCGCCTCCAAACGCCTACCAAAAGGAAAACCTTGTGACGCTGTTGCCCCGTGTGGACGAGAAACCCCTGGACCTGCCCGCCCCTGCCGGCGGGCACGATTTCGGCTCCCGGGTGGAGCTTGCCCTCGCCGCCACCAACCACCTTTTCAACTCCCGAAATGCGCCCCGTTACGTGGCTCAGGTGCTTCAGGGCGTCAACGCCGTGGCCACCAAGCTGGAGCGGACCACCAAGCCGTTTACCGGCGTCGGACCCGGGGAACTGCAGGCGCGCGTCGGTGCGGTTGACCTGGACCGCCCCCTGCCGGACACGGCTGCCGCGCTGGCGGAACTTGAAGAGGTGTACCTGAAGGACGCCGTTTACTTCCATGACGCGAAGTACGCGGCCCACCTGAACTGCCCCGTGGTGATCCCGGCGCTGGTGGGGGAGAGCATCCTGTCCGCCGTGAATTCGTCGATGGACACCTGGGACCAGAGCGCGGGCGCCACCATGATCGAGCGCAGGCTCATCGACTGGACGGCTGAGCGGCTGTCCCTGGGTGACGCTGCCGACGGCGTGTTCACCTCCGGCGGCAGCCAGTCCAACTTCCAGGCGCTGCTTATTGCCCGCAACCATGCCGTGGCCGGGCTGCGGAAGCTCCCGGGCAATGAGTCCCTCCGGCTTCCCGCCCTGCTGGAGAAACTGCGGGTCTTCGCTTCCGAAGACAGCCACTTCAGCATCCGCAAGTCGGCCTCCATGCTGGGGCTGGGGTACGACGCCGTGGTGCCGGTGGCCTACGGGCCGGACCACCGGATGGACCCCGCCGCGCTGGCCGGTGCGCTGGCGCAAACGGCCGACGCCGGGCTGGTCCCGATCGCTGTGGTGGGCACCGCCGGGACAACCGACTTCGGCGCGGTGGACCCGCTCGTCGACGTCGCCGCCCTGGCCCGGGCGTACGGGGCCTGGTTCCACGTGGATGCCGCCTACGGCGGCGGGCTGATGCTCTCCGGCCGCTACCGCCACCGGCTGGACGGGATCGGCCTGGCCGACTCCGTCACCGTGGATTTCCACAAGACCTTCTTCCAGCCGGTGAGCTCCAGTGCCCTGCTGGTCCGGGACCGCGCCATGCTGCGGCACGTGACCTACTACGCCGATTACCTCAACCCGGAGAGCGCCGCGCTGGCGGACATTCCCAACCAGGTGGACAAGAGCATCCAGACCACGCGCCGCTTTGACGCCCTGAAGCTCTGGTTGACCCTCCGGATCATGGGCGCGGACGCCGTCGGCGCCCTGCTGGACGAGGCGATAGACCTTGCCGCACGCACCGGGCAGGCACTGGCCGCTGATCCCGACTTCGAGCTCGTTGCCGAACCCCAGCTCAGCACGCTCGTGTTCCGCTACCGCCCGCTCCTGGCCGACGGGACGCGCCTCGACGAGGACGCCGCGGACACCCTCAACCCGGCGATCCGCGCCGCGGTATTCGCCTCCGGCGCGGCAGTGGTTGCCGGAACGAAGGTGGCCGGACGGCACTACCTGAAGTTCACCCTGCTGAACGCCGAGGCCACTCCGGAAGACATCAACACGATCATCAGCATGCTGCGCCGCACGGGTGAAGCGCTGCTGACCGGACAGGGGGCTGCAGCATGAGCACGTCCACTCCCTCCAGCACCTCAGGCTCCAGCACCCCAAGCTCCAGCACCTCGAGTGAGGGGCGCATCTACGACTTCGCCGCAATCGGCGTCGGGCCCTTCAACCTGGGGCTCGCCGCGCTGACCGAGCCCATCGACGGGCTGGATGCCGTCTTCCTGGAACGCCGCGACTCGTTCGACTGGCACCCCGGCATGATGCTGGAACCGGCCCACCTGCAGGTCCCGTTTATGGCGGACCTCGTGACGCTGGCCGACCCCACTTCCCCGTATTCGTTCCTGAACTTCCTCAAGCAGACCGGCCGGCTCTACCGCTTCTACATCCGGGAAAACTTCTACCCGCTGCGCGCCGAGTACAACCAGTACTGCCAGTGGGTGGCCGGCCGGCTCCGGTCGGTGCGGTTCGGCACGGACGTCCGGGAGATCACGTACGACGACGGCGTGTACACGCTCTCCGTGGACGGTCCCGCCGGGCCGGAGGTGCTGCGTGCGCGGCGGCTGGTGCTGGGCACCGGGACGTCGCCGTACGTCCCCGCGGCCTGTGACGGAATCGTCGAGGCGGCAGCCAACGGCGGGGGACTGGTCCTCCACAACGCCGAGTACCTGTCGAGGAAGAGTGAGCTGCAGAAGCAGCGGAGCATCACCATCGTGGGCAGCGGCCAGAGCGCGGCGGAAATCTACTATGAGCTGCTGCAGGAGATCGACGTCCACGGGTACCAGCTCAACTGGGTCACCCGGTCCGGCCGGTTCTTCCCGCTGGAGTACACCAAGCTCACCCTGGAGATGACGTCGCCGGAGTATGTGGACTACTTCCACGGCCTCCCGGAGGAACAACGCGACGGCCTTATCAGGAGCCAGAAGAACCTGTACAAGGGCATCAACTCCGAGCTCATCGACGCCATCTACGACCTCCTCTACACCAAGAGCCTCGCCGGCATCGTGGACACGCAGCTGCTGACGCACGCTGCCCTCACCGGGGCCTCGTGGGACCCCGTCTCCGGCACCCACACCCTGCAGCTCCGGCACGAGGAGCAGGGCGCCGACTACGAACTGGACACCGAAGCCGTGGTGCTGGCCACCGGCTACGGCTACCGCGAGCCGGAGTTCCTCGCCGGCGTGCAGGACCGGATCGCACGGGACGGCCGCGGCAGGTTCGCCGTCGAGCGCAACTACAGCACCGGCGTCGAACCCGGCGAGATCTTCGTCCAGAACGCGGAGCTCCACACCCACGGCTTCGTCACCCCGGACCTCGGCATGGCCGCCTACCGCAACTCCTGCATCCTGCGCGAAATCACCGGCCGCGAGGTCTACCCCGTGGAACAAAGCATCGCGTTCCAGCAGTTCGGGGTTCCCGCGCCGGCCGTGGCTGAACCGGGAAGGCCTGAACCGGACATGCCTGAACCGGGCATGTCTGTGCCGACGGGGGTGAACGCATGAGTTTCACGTTCCGCTGCTTCGACCCCGACGCCGACGCAAAACTCCTGCACAGCTGGGTAACCCGGCCCTATGCAGCCTTCTGGGGGATGCAGTCCGCGTCCGTGCAGGACGTTGCGCAGGAATACTCGAAGATCCAGTCCAGCGGTCATCACCACGCGCTGCTGGGGCTCGACGCCGGCGTTCCCGCCTTCCTGATGGAGGAGTACCTTCCGGTTTTCTCTCCACTGGCCGGCCGGTACGCCGTGCAGCCGGGGGACATCGGGATGCACCTGCTGGTGGCACCGCCGGCCGGTCCGCCGCGCCCCGGCTATACCGCCGCCGTGATGGAGACGGTCCTGGACCGGCTCTTCGCCAAGGACAAAGTGGAGCGCGTGGTGGTGGAGCCCGACGCCCGGAACCACAAAATCCATGTGCTTAACGAGCGGCTCGGTTTCCAGCCGGCAGGGGAGATTGCACTGCCGGACAAGCAGGCCCTCCTCAGCTTCTGCACCCGGGAGGCCTTCCATGCGGCCCGCGCCGCCCGTCATTCATCCCCGATCCAGCCATCCCCGATCCGCCAGTCCCCGATCCGCCAGGGAGCGTCGCTTTGACCACCGCAGAACTTGAATCCATCCTCACCGCAGCAAACGCCGCAACCCACCTCACGCCGGAACGCTGGGCCGTCGCCAACCGGCACCTGGTCCGCAAGGCGCTCGCCGAGTTCTCCCACGAGCGCATCCTCAGCCCGGAGCGGATCAGCGCCGAACGGATCAGCCCGGAGCGGACCAGCGCCGGGGACTACCGGGTGCTCAGTGACGACGCCGCAGTTGAATACCGGTTCTCCGCCAGGATCCTGCACCTTGAGCACTGGTCCGTCGACGCTGCTTCCATCACCTGCAACCGGGACGGGCAGGACGCGCCCCTGGATGCGCTCCGGTTCATCACCGAATTCCGCGACACCCTGGGGATCAGACCGGAGATGCTCCCGGTCTACCTTGAAGAGATCAGCAGCACGCTTGCCAGCCACGCCTACAAGCAGTGGATCGGCCAGCCGTCGTCCGCGGAACTGGCGGCAGGAGTGACCGGCGGAGCCGACGTCGCAACGGACTTCCAGGCCATTGAGCGCAGCATGACCGAGGGCCATCCCTGCTTCGTGGCCAACAACGGCCGGCTGGGTTTCGGCATCAGCGATTACCGCGCCTTTGCCCCGGAAACCGGCGCTCCCGTGCAGCTGGAATGGATCGCGGTCCACCGGAGCAAGGCGGTGTTCACCTCCAGCGAGGGCCTGGACTATGCAGCCCACCTTGACGCCGAACTGGGTGCGGGCACCCTGGCCTACTTCGACGCCGAGCTCGGTGCCCTGGGACTGGACCCTGCCGCGTATTTCCTGATGCCGGTGCACCCGTGGCAGTGGGAGAACAAGCTGACGGTGACCTTCGCGGCCGAGATCGCCCAGCAGCACATCGTGCACCTCGGGATCGGGGCGGACGGCTACCAGGCCCAGCAGTCCATCCGGACGTTCTTCAACACCGCGTCCCCGGAAAAGGCGTACGTCAAGACCGCCATGTCGGTGCTGAACATGGGGTTCATGCGCGGGCTGTCCCCGCAGTACATGAAAGCCACGCCGGCCATCAATGACTGGCTCCAGGACCTGATCGGCGGCGATGAAGCCCTGCAGGCCCGCGGGCTGGCCATGAGCCGGGAGGTGGCGGCGATCGGATACCACAACGGCTACTACGAGGAAGCCGCGCCCAAGGATTCGCCCTACCGGAAGATGCTGTCCGCGCTCTGGCGCGAAAGCCCGCTGCCGCTTCTGGAGGAGGGGCAGCAACTTGCCACCATGGCCTCGCTCCTGCACACCGATTCCGCGGGCACACCCATGGTCTCCGCCCTGATCGAACAGTCCGGACTGGAACCCGGCGAGTGGCTGCGCCGGTACTTCGAGGCCTACCTCGTGCCGCTGGTGCACTGCCTGTACCGCTACGAACTGGCCTTCATGCCGCACGGCGAGAACGTGATCCTGGTGCTCCACAGCGGGGTGCCCGTGCGGGCCGTCATGAAGGACATCGCCGAGGAAATCGTGGTGATGGGGAACCGGATCGAACTGCCGGACGCCGTATCGCGGATCAAGGCGGATATCCCCGACGACGAGAAGGTCCTGGCCATCTTCACCGACGTGTTCGACTGCATCTTCCGGTTCCTCGGCGCCCTCCTCGAGGAAGACGGCGTCCTCCGGGGCGAGGAATTCTGGCGCATCGCGGCCGGGTCCATCCGCGATTACCAGGCGGAGCACCCCGAACTCGCGGACCAGTTTGCCCGGCACGACTTGTTCGCGCCCGACTTCCAGTTCTCCTGCCTCAACAGGCTGCAGCTGCGCAACAACCAGCAGATGCTGGACCTCGCGGACCCGTCCGGCGGCCTGCAGATGGCCGGCAGGCTGGTGAACCCGCTGGCAAAGTTCGCCTAGGAAGTTCACCGAGATGGCATGTCACGGCAGTCGTGGTCGCAGATACTGCCGTGAGGTGCCATCTCGGCGCCGGATAAGGGAGGCGCCGGGCGCACAGTGCCACTAGGCTTCTGCCATGACCGAACAAGTTCCCGGACCCACGGCCCTGATCACCGGCGCGACGGCGGGCCTTGGTGCCGAGTTTGCCCGCCAGCTCGCGGAACAGGGGCACCACCTGGTGCTGGTTGCACGCGATGCGGAGCGCCTGCGGGCCGCCGCGCACGAACTGGAGAACAACTACAGCATCACCGCCGAGGTGCTCTCCGCGGACCTGACCGACGACGCCGGGGTGGCCGCCGTCGTCGAACGCCTTTCCGACTCTTCACGGCCGGTGGAGATCCTGGTCAACAACGCCGGCATCGGGTTGCTGAGATCCTTCGACCAGAACAGCCTCGACGAGGAACGCAGGCACCTGCGGCTGCATGTCCAGACGCCCATGGAACTGTGCCACGCGGCCCTGCAGGGCATGCTGGCCCGTCATTCGGGCAGGGTCATCAACGTGGCCAGCGTCGCCGCCTTTGCGAACCGGGGGAGCTACTCGGCGGCGAAGGCCTGGCAGGTGAGCTTCAGCCGCTGGGCGAACCTGGCCTACGCCGGCAGCGGGGTCAAAGTCACGGCCGTGTGCCCGGGGTTCACCCACACCGAATTCCATGACCGGATGGGCATGGACAAAACCGTGGCCCCGCGGTGGCTGTGGCTGCACGCGGACCGAGTTGTCCGCGAGGGCCTGGCGGACAACGAACGCGGCCGCGCGGTGTCCATCCCCACCAAGCGGTACAAAGTGGTGGCCGCCGTGTCCCGGATGCTGCCCGCACGGTTTACGTCCGGGCCGGCGAAACGGCCCGCAAAGTAGCCGCTGGGTTCAGCTGGGCGGTTGCCGGCGGACGGCCCGCCGCCGGACCAGCACAATCACCAGGATGCCAACCACGGCTCCCACGACGGTTTCCACGGCTCGTTCCGTGATGAGGACGTAGGGGTCCGCCGGGGCGGCAAGTTGCGTCATCAGGAGGATGACGGGTGTGAAGGACACCATGGCGAGGCCGTAGTGCCTGGTCATAAAGAGTTCGGTGGTGAACTGGAAGATGATGACCAGAAGCGCCAGCACGGCGGCTTCAGCCCCGGGGAAAAACGTCAGCGGCGCCCACGGCACCGGAAGAAGTACGACGGCGACCAGCACCAGACCGAGGAATGTCCCCACCATGCGGTGGAGGCCGCGGTGCACACTGCTGGGCAGGTCGGCGCCGGCGAGGGGAACCGCGGCGGCAGCCATGGCCCAATGCGGGTGGCCGCTGCCGCTGAGAACACCGATGGAGCCGGCAGTTCCCACTGCCAGGACGTAGCGCGCCGCATGGATCACGGCTGCCTGTCGCCGTACTCCGCTGAGCGGTGCGGCTGCCCGGACCGCTCCCGGCTGCCACTTCCGGCCACGGACCCAGCCGCCAAATCCAACGGCTATTGAAAACGCCGCGGAGGCGGCTGCGATGAGCAGCGCCGCGAACCAGGGAATGCTGGTGGTGACTGAGGCGCAGGCACCGAGGGCCAGGATGCCGAAGAAGGGGCCGTTGGGCTTCAGGTTCACCCGGTCGGAGAACACCGAGCCGATGCCGGCCAGGACGGCTTCCACACCCACCAGCCACCAGGAGTGCAGGTGGTTGACGGACAGGAAAATGCCGACGCCAACGCCGCTGAGCAGGACCAGCGCGGCCTGGGCCTGATGGGTGAGGCGGAGCTGGTGGGGCTCGGAGCGTCCGTACATCCCGGTCAGGGCACCGAACACGGCATAGATGATCAGGTCCGGGCGGCCGAAAACCAGGAGGGCGAGGGAGGGGACGGCCACGCTGACCGCCACGCGCAAGGCGGACAAATGATCATTGTTGGCCGGGCCGAGGCTATGCAGGTCGCGGAGATGCCGCCGGAGGACGTGGGCCATGGGTACCTCCGTTCGGTCTCTTGTGCGTTCGTTCCGAGCGCTCTTCCTCAAAAAAGTCTGCCAGACACGCGGAAGGCCTGCTTTGCACGCTGTCACAAAGGAACATCGTGCAAAGCAGGCCTCGTCGGCGGGGCAGCTGGGCTACAAGGCTAGGCCTTCGCAGGAACCTTTTCGGGTTCGCGCAGCTCGTCCTCAAACGGCAGGTCATCCAGGTTGATCAGCGGGTTCTCATCCTGGGTGGCCACCAGCTCCTGTGCCTCAGCCTTGGTGTCCACGCTGGGCATGGAGCCCGGCAGCGGACGGTTGGCCGATTCCTTCAGGAAGTAGATGGCTACAGCGCCGATGGCCGAGGTGGCCATCAGGTAGTAAGCGGGCATCATGTCGTTGCCGGTTGCCTTGATGAGCGCAGCCACGATGAACGGCGTGGTGCCGCCGAAGATCGCCACCGAGAAGTTGTAGGCAATGCCCATGGCGCTGTAACGGCTGGCCGTGGGGAACTGGGCCGGCAGCGCCGAGGCCAGGTTTGCCACATAGAAGGTGACCGGGAAGGCGATCAGTGACAGGCCGGCCAAGGTCGACCAGATGTCGCCGACGCCGATCAGGAGGAAGGCGGGCGCTGCCAGCACGATCGTGCTCACGGCACCGATCCACAGGACCGGACGGCGTCCGATGCGGTCCGAAAGCTTGCCGGTCAGCGGGATGCACAGGCTCATGACCACCAGCACGGGGATCGTCAGCAGCGTGCCGTGGACGGGGTCGTAGCCCTTGGCGTCGGTGAGGTACGTCGGCATGTAGGACGTCAGGGCGTAACCGGCGGTGTTTGCCGCGGCCACAAGGACCATGGCAACAATGATCGGGCGCCAGTTGGCCTTAACAACACCCACGGGGCCCTTGGCGGCAACGTCAGAGGACTTGGCTGCTTCCTTGCCGAGCTCTTCCTGGGCGTCCAGGGTTGCCTGGAACTGCGGGGACTCCTCAATCTTGCTCCGGAAGTACACCGCGATGAGGCCCAGCGGGCCGGCGAGCAGGAACGGAATACGCCAGCCCCACTCCTCCATGGCAGCCTGGCCCATGGTCAGCTGGAGGGCTGAGACGAGGGCGGCACCCATGGCAAAGCCGAGGTAGCTTCCCAGGTCAAGGAAGCTGGCGAAGAAGCCGCGGCGCTTGTCCGGGGCGTACTCGCTCACGAAGGTGGTGGCTCCGGCGTACTCGCCGCCGGTGGAGAAGCCCTGCACGATCTTCAGCAGCACCAGCAGGGCGGCCGCCCACAGTCCGATCTGCGCGTAGCCCGGGAGGAGGCCGATGGCGAAAGTACTCGCCGCCATCAGCATCAGGGTTGCTGCCAGGACCTTCTGGCGGCCCACTTTGTCACCGAACCAGCCGAAAATCACTCCGCCAAGCGGGCGGGCGATGAAGGTGGCGGCAAACGTGCCCAGCAGGAACAGCGTCTGCGTGGACGGATCGGATTCCGGCAGGAACACCGGACCCATGGTGGTGATCAGGTAGCCGAACACGCCGACGTCGTACCATTCCATGGTGTTACCCACGATGGTTCCGCCGAGCGCTTTCTTAAGCATTGGCTTGTTGACGACGTTGACATCGGAGACTTTGAGTCTGCGGCGAGGCAATAGCCTCGACTTCTTGGCGCTTTGGGGCGCCGCGCCCGGGGGCACACTTCCTGGCAAAATATTATCGGTTCCGCGGGCGTTGTTCGCGCCTGCTGAAGAGTCGGTCATGCTTCGGTCTGTGGGCATTTGGGCTTCTCCTATGGAGGTCATTTGCTTGCGACTTGTAGCTGCCCCGCTCTGGGCAGGCTTTCAATTTTACGCGATTTCCATGGTGTTTCCGAGTTCGGTGGCGTATGATCCGGGGTTTCAAGGGCAGAACGGCGGCCTGAACCCAAGCTATTTTGCGCCGTTTCACCGCGCCAGCACTGGAATCTGCGGATTTTCCGCATCGTTACCAAACCTTTTTCGGCCAGCGGCCCATAAAGCACCCAAATTCGCCGAATAATGCCCTTCAGCCCACACCTGCCAAGTGATGCGAGCGGGGCACGAATCCATCCGAACCGGGGGTTCCCAACCGGCCGGAACACTGCCTAAGGTTGACCCATGGGAACACTGATCTTCGGATAGGCCGGCGGCCGGCCGCCAGCGGTGTTCCTGCTGGCCTGTCCGCCCGCACCATTCACCAGCAAACAAAGCTCGTTGAGGCGTACTTCCGAGCTATCCGTTTCCGTCATACAAGGAGTGCTTCCATGACCCACAAAGACAACACCCAGGGCGCCGAACCGAAATCGGGCGCGGACACAGACCCGGACACAGAATCGCGGGAGGCCGGATCGCCGGAAGCCGGCCAGGGCATCAAGTCCCGGCTGACGGATGCCCAGAAGGAAATGCTGGCCAGCAAGTCCCGTGGCGGCGCCGGGTCGCAGAGCGTTTCACACGGCCACAAACCCACGCATGCCAGCGGCAAGCAAGGCCCTGCCCAGAAAAAAGTCCGCTGGTAGGTACTGCAGACAAGCCGTAACCGCAGACCTAATATTGGTGGACGCTTCATTTCAACGAGGAAAGGAAGAGCACAAAATGGCTGAGAAAAATCCTGGGGGACAGCTCGAACCGGAGCTTGCCAGTCACCTGGCGGAGTCAATGGACGAGGCGCCCGCGCCCGAGATGCCAGCTCCCGCGGGCCCCGTCAACGGCGGCCGGCAGTGGCCGGATGGCAACGGCAAGCGGCGTCATCCCAAGGAACGCGGCACCGCCCACGGCCGGATGGGCCATGAGGCAGCAGTGACCGCAGTCCACCGGACCGGCAGGCCGCAGATGCCGCACTCCTCCTAGACGGAATCCCCAAAAGACGGAATCCCGAATACCAACCCGGGGCCGGGCGACACCCAAAACGGGTTCCGCCCGGCCCTTCCCGTGTTTCGGTTAGCTCTGGTTTCCCGTGTTCCTGTTCCGGTCTGTCCGAATCCGGGATTTCCTGAATCCCGGCTTACTGCGTCCCTGGCGTCAGCCGGATTCGGCCACGACGTCGTCGGCGTTCTTGTCCAGTCGCCAGCCCCGCCACACCGGGTGCCGCAGCTTCCCGCCGCCGGTCCATTCCCCGAAGGTCACTTCGCCCACCAGTTCGGGACTGACCCAGTGCGCGTCGGAGGCATCGGCGGCAGGGACGTCGGTGAAAGGCGAGGTCTTCCTCGCCAGCGTGTCCATCTGGAGCCGCAGCTCCGTCAGCTCCCGGTCGCTGAATCCGCTGCCCACGCGGCCCACATACCGCAGCGTGCCGCCGTCGGGGATGCCCACCAGCACTGAGCCCACGGAGCTGTTCCGGGACCCCCTGCCGGGGCGCCAGCCGCCCACCACCACTTCCTGGGTGCGCTCGAACTTCAGCTTCAACCAGGACCGGCTGCGGCCGCCGCTGACATAGCGTCCGTCAAGGCGTTTGGCCATGATCCCTTCAAGCCCCAGTTCCCGGGCGCTTTCCAGGATGTGCTCCACATCGTCGTCCAGGACTTCGGACAGGTGCACGGGGCAACCGGACGGCCAATCCAACTGCTCCAGCCGCACCCTGCGCTTCCGGAGAGGCAGCCTGCGGAGGTCCTCGCCGGCGTCGGAGAGCAGGTCGAACACCATCAGCCGGACGGGCGTCCCCGCCCGGGCCCTGGCGACGTCGGCCGCTTTGGTCAGTTTCATCCGCGTCTGCAGCAGCCCGAAATCGGGCCGCCCGGAGGGCCCGACGGCGACGATCTCGCCGTCGGCGGTGAAGTCCTGCTCCGGCCAGCAGGCGCTGTCGGTCAGCTCCGGGTAGCTGGCGGACACGTCGTTCCCGTTCCGGCTGATGAGCCGGATCCGGTCTGCGTCGCGGATGATGAGTGCCCGGACGCCGTCCCATTTCAGTTCGAACTGCCAGTCCAAGCCACGAAGGTCGGCCGGGGTCCCGGCGCTAGCCAGCATTGGCAAGAAAACAGGCGGGGCATCAGATGAAGGCGAGGGTGCGGGCGGCGGCCCGTCCTCCTCCTGTGCTTCTTTCCGGGTGCTTGAGCCGGCAGCAGCGCCTGGCGCTGGCGGGGCAGCGTGCCCCTTGCGGTCCATCAGGTGAATCAGCCACTGCGCTTGTTCCGGCCGTTGGGAGGCGTCGCTGTCCCGGGATGTCCGGATCAGCGCGAACCTCTTGGTACCGCCAAGGCCGCCGCCTTCAGACCCCGTGAGGGTGGCAATGACTTCCTTGCCCGCGATCCATTTGTCGCATTCGTAGTAGCCGTGGTCCCAGATGCTGACGCTCCCGGCGCCGTACTGGCCCTTGGGGATGGTGCCCTCGAAATCGAGGTAGTCCATCGGGTGATCCTCGGTCTGGACCGCGAGGTGGTTCTGCGCCCCGGTGACGGGCACGCCCTTCGGAAGCGCCCAGGACACCAGCACGCCGTCCCGCTCCAGCCGGAAATCAAAGTGCAGCCGGCTGGCATGGTGCTCCTGGATCACAAACCTTTCCCTTATGGTGCCGGCGGCGGGGTCCGCCCGGAGCCGGTCCGCACTGAACGGCTCCGGTGTCCCTTCCGGATCCCGCATCGAGCGGTACTTCTCCAGCCTCGGGTCGGTTCTGCCGCCGTCGGGCGTTCCGCCGCCGCGGTGCCCGCTGGTGCCGTGCCCGCTGGTGCCCTGCCCGCCGGTGCCGTGCCCGTGGCCGCCGGAACCCCCGCCGTCGGGATGGCCCTGCACATGGCCGCCGCCTGCGGAAACCCCTGCGAACGGGTCCTTGCCGTCCTTGACCCGCCGCATAACCTCCTTGTAGTCCAGCTGCCTCAGTGCGGGGGACGCCAGCTCCCGCCAGGTGCGCGGCGCGGCCACGGTGGGCCGGAGCCGGCCGCGGAGTGAGTACGGCACGATGGTGGTCTTGGCAGCGTTGTTCTGGCTCCAGTCCACCAGCACCTTGCCGGTGCGGAGCGCCTTCTTCATGTCGCTGACGGCAAGGTCCGGGTGGTCAGCCTCCAGGGCGCGGGCAAGTTCGTGGGCGAACTCGGAAATCTGCTCCGAGCCCTGTGTGCCGTCGAGGCCGGCATACAGATGGATGCCCTTGCTGCCGCTGGTCACCGGCACAAGGTCCAGGCCGACGTCCTTCAGGATGGCGCGGGCCAGCCGTGCCACTTCGGCGCACTCGGCCAGCCCGGCGCCCTCGCCGGGGTCAAGGTCCAGCACCAGCCGGTCGGGATTCATGGGATTGCCGTGCGGGTCCACGCGCCACTGCGGGACGTGGATTTCCAGCGAGCCCATCTGGGCCAGCCAGACCAGGGTGGCGGCGTCGTTGACCAGCGGGTACTGGTTGGTGCGCTCCTTGTGCCGGATCGAGGCGCGCGGAATCCAGCCGGGCGTGGAGTCCTCCAGGTTCTTCTGGAAAAACATCTCGCCCGGCGCTTCGGCGGTGCCCACCCCGTTCACCCAGCGCTTGCGCGTGGCGGGCCGGTTCACTGCGGCGGGGATCAGGACCGGCGCTACGGCGGTGTAATACGACAGGACGTCGGCTTTGGTGGTTCCCGTCTCCGGGTACATCACCTTGTCCAGGTTGGTGACCACCAGTTCGCGGCCCTGGATCCGGACACGTTCCCTACTGCCGGCCAAAAGTCTTCACCTCCGGGCAACTCTGATGTTCACTTGATCCATGAGAGCCATCTGGAAAGGCGCTATCGCATTTGGGCTGGTCAACGTGCCGGTCAAGGTCTACAGCGCCACGGAGGATCACGACATCGGGCTCCACCAGGTCCACGGCGCCGACGGCGGGCGCATCCGGTACCAGCGCCGCTGTGAAGTCTGCGGCGAGATCGTGGACTATGCGGACATCGACAAGGCCTACGAGGAGGACGGCCGCACGGTGATCCTCACCCGGGACGAGCTCAAGTCCATCCCGGCGGAGAGCAGCCACGAGATCGAGGTGGTCCAGTTCGTCCCGTCCGAGCAGCTCGATCCCATGATGTTCGAGAAGAGCTATTACCTGGAACCGGATTCCAAATCCCCGAAGGCGTACGTCCTCCTCCGCCGGGCGCTGGAGGACACTGACCGTGTGGCCGTGGTCCAGTTCGCCCTCCGGGAGAAGACCCGGCTCGGCGCTTTGCGGATCAAGGACGACGTCCTGGTGCTGCAGTCGCTGCTGTGGGCGGACGAAGTCAGGGAACCGGCTTTCCCCGCCCTGGAAACCACCGTCCGGATCTCCGCCCAGGAACGGGAGATGTCCGCGGCCCTGGTTGACTCCATGGCCGGAGATTTTGAGCCCGGCCAGTTCACCGACGACTACCAGGTGCAGCTCCGCAAACTCATCGACGCGAAGATCGAGCAGGGCGAGTCCCTGGACACGGAAAAGACGTTCGGTGCCGAGGCAGCCGAGACCGGGCAGGGTGAGGTTATCGACCTCATGGAAGCACTCAAGCGAAGCCTGGAAAAGAAGCGGAGCGGCGGCGCGGCCAAGGCTGCGGGCGGATCCGGGGCGGCTGACAGCGACGACGCCGACACTGACGACGCCGACACTGACGAAGCTCCCGTAAAAACCACGCGCGCCAAGGCCTCTACCGCCCGCTCGAAGACGACCGCCGCCAAGACTCCGGCCAGGACGACGGCCACCAAGACGGCCGCTGCCAAGGCTCCCGCCACGACGGCCAGCAAGGCGGCTGCGGCGGAACCTGCGGCCAAGGAACCGGCGAAGAGCAGGCGTAAAAGGGCCTGACTCTGCGGTGCACTGGCCGGTTCGGTAGCCCATTGCTGCCGCGGTCAGGAGTTCCTAAGAGCTGAGATGAGCTCACTTTTCTTCTTGGCAGAGTAACCCTTAAGCCCTATTTCCTTGGCTTTGGCTTTGAGCCGGGCCACCGTCCAATCCTCGTAGTCGCCGGCTTTGCCGCCCTTGCGGCCCACTGCGGAGCGTCCCCTCTGTGCGGCGGCGTTGGAAATCCGGGCGGCCTTTTGTTTCGAGGCGCCGTCCTCGCGCAGTTCCTCGTACAGTTCCGGGTCCTTGAGGCTGGGGTTCTTTTTCTCAGGCATGGTCAGTTCGGATCTGATGGTTCGGCGTCGTCAATGAAAGGGTCCACCCCGGCCGGACGCTGCGGCGAAGGCGTGGGTGCATGCGGCGGCTGCGGGGATGCGTGGTGCAGGTGTGCGTGGTGCGCCGGGGCGTTCGCCGCAAAGCCTGCCTCCTCCTCGGTTTCTTCCACTTCTCCGTGGTCCACGGCAGAACGCCAGGCGCCCGTTTCAATGCCGCGTGATTCGATGAAGTGCTTGAACCGCTTGAGATCGGCACTGATCCGGTGGCTGACCGCGCCCACTGCCGAGCCGGCTTTCTCCACCAGCCCCTCCGGCTCCCACTCCACTGCCACGGTGACCCGGGAGTGCTCCGGCCCGAGGGATTCAAAAGTGACCTCACCGGCGTTGCGCGGCTTGTCCGTGCTGACCCAGGCGATCCGCCGGTCCGGCAGTTGCTCGGTGATCTGCGCGTTGTACTCGCGCCTGACTCCAGCGATGTCCGTCCGGAAATGCAGGGAGGTCTCGTCGATCTGTTCGACGGACTCCACGCCCTTCATGAACTCGGGGAATGATTCGAACTGGGTCCATTGGTTGTAGGCGGTGGACACGGGAACATCCACCTCGATGGTTTCCTGCAGGGTAGCCACTGTCTCATCCTCTTTCAGCCCGGGGTCATGCCCCGAATGGGTCTGTTGAACGGCGTGTCGCCACGTTGTCCACGCTAACGGGGCCGTCAGGCAAAAACAAGGAATGTACTAAGCCGGCTTAGTTAAGCCTGCCGGGAGCTAAACCCGGAGTTAAACAGGGAGCTAAACAGTGAACGAAACCGGGGAGTTAAACGCAGCAGCCGGCCCGTGCGCCGCGTTCCCGTCAAAGGACCGTGGCGCAGCGGGCCGGCCGCTGGTTGCCGTACCGGAAGCGGACTGTACTAGCCCGCCATGCCGCTACTCGGCGTCGTGATCGGTTTCCAGGATCTGGACCAGGTGGTCCAGCGCGGTGTCGGCGCCGTCCCCCTCGGCACGGAGGACCACAACGTCGCCGTGCGAGGCGCCCAGGCTCATGAGGGACAGGATGCTGGCGGCGTCCATGGCCTCGTCAGCCGGTTCGCCCTGGCGGGCAATGGTGATCTCGTGCGGGTACTCGCCGGCTGCCTCGGCAAAGATGGCTGCGGGGCGGGCGTGCAGGCCCACGCGGCTGGCGATGGTGGCGGTGCGTTCGAACATGTGTGCTCCTTGGTGATCAGGTCGAGACAGGTGGTTGGTCAGAATACCGAACCGGGTCAGACAGTTACTGGAACCGGCTCCACGGTATCAACGGACTTGCGGACGGCCCAGCGCTTGAGGGCGATCACTGCCAGGGCGGTGATGACGGTGCCCACGAGGATCGACACAACGAACATCACGAAGTTGTCGATCGCGAAGAAGACGAAGAGGCCGCCGTGCGGTGCCTTCGATCCGACGCCCGCGGCCATCGAGATGGCGCCGGTCACGGCACCGCCGAGCATGCTGGCGGGGATGACGCGGAGCGGATCGGCTGCGGCGAACGGGATGGCTCCTTCGGAAATGAAGGACGCTCCCAGCAGCCAGGCGGCCTTGCCGTTTTCACGCTCGGCCAGGCTGAATCGCTTCTTGTCCAGGACGGTGGAGGCGAGGGCCATGGCCAGCGGCGGAACCATGCCCGAGGCCATGACGGCTGCCATGATCTGCCACGGGGCCTGGTTGTCCAGGGTTGCGGCGCCCAGGCCGGCCACGGCGAACGAGTAGGCAACCTTGTTGACCGGTCCGCCGAGGTCGAAGCACATCATGAGGCCCAGGATGACACCCAGTGCGATGGCGCTGGCGCCGGTGAGGCCGGAGAGCCAGCCGTTCAGGCCCTTGGTGATTGCGACGATCGGAGCACCCAGGATCAGGAACATCAGGCCGGAAGCGACCAGGGAGGCCACCAGCGGGATGATCACCACGGGCATCAGGCCGCGCAGCCAGCGGGCCACCTGGATCTGGCCGATGGAGTGGGCGATGTAGCCGGCCAGGAGGCCGCCCACGATACCGCCGAGGAAGCCTGCACCCATGAACCCTGCCACGGCGCCGGCCACGAAGCCCGGTGCGATGCCCGGGCGGTCGGCGATGCCGTAGGCGATGTAACCGGCCAGGGCGGGGACCAGGAAGCCGAGGGAGAGGGCACCGATCTTGAAGAGCACGGCACCGAGGTAGGCGCCGAGCGGGCCCCAGGCGTTTTCAGGGTATTCGGTGGGCAGGTTGAAGATGCTGTTGTCCACCACAATGACGTCGGCGAACTGGGTGATCAGGTAGCCGCCCATCAGGAAGCCCAGTGCGATCAGCAGACCGCCGCCGGCCACGAACGGAATCATGTAGCTGACGCCCGTGAGGAGCGCCTTCTTCAGCTTCTGGCCGATGTGCTCGCCCTTTTCGGTGGCTTCTGCCTCAGCCTGCTCCTCGGCGCCGAAGTGCGGTACGCGGCGGGCGTTGGGGTTGTCTGCCGCGGCCAGTGCTTCCTGCACCATCTTGTCCGGTTCGTCGATGCCGCGCTTGACGGGTGCGTTGATGACCGGCTTGCCGGCAAAGCGCTCCTTGCCGCGGACGTCCACGTCCACCGCGAAGATCACGGCGTCGGCGGCTGCGATCACTGCGGGGTCCAGCGGCTTGGCGCCGGAGGAGCCCTGGGTTTCCACCTGCAGGTCAACGCCGACTTCCTTGGCTGCGGCAACCAGTGAATCGGCGGCCATGTAGGTGTGGGCGATGCCTGTGGGGCACGCCGTCACGGCCACCAGGCGCTTGGGGCCGCCGGACTTGGCGCCGGTTGCGGCGCCGGCAGACGGTGCGGCCGCTGCGGCTGCTGCTGCGGGCTCGGCAGCGGCGGCCGGCTTGTCGGCCAGGGCGCCCTCGACGAGTTCGACGATATCGGCCTGGGTGGTGGCGGCGCGCAGGGAAGCGGTGAAGTCCTTTTTGATCAGCGAGCGGGCCAGCTTGGACAGGAGCTTCAGGTGCTCCTGGTCCGCGCCTTCGGGGGCTGCGATGAAGAAGATCAGGTCCGCCGGGCCGTCCTTGGCGCCGAAGTCCACGGGCTGGGACAGCCGGGCCATGGCCAGGGTGGGCACCGTCACCGCGGTGGAACGGCAGTGCGGAATGGCAATTCCGCCGGGCACGCCGGTGGCGGTCTTGGATTCGCGGGCAAAGGCGTCCGTGAAGAGGCCTTCGGCTTCGGTGGCGCGTCCGGTGGCGGCAACCCTGCCGGCCAGATGGCGGATCACGTCCTCGGGCGAATTGCCCAGGTTCTGGTCTAGCTCGACCAGATCAGTAGTAATGAGCTGAGTCACTGTCAGTCCTTCCGGAGGGCCGTGATGGTTACGGCATCAGGGGTGGTTTGGTGGACCGCCGGGACTGTGGAGCCCGGCAGGGAGGCGGCAGCGGCACCATGTGCCACGGCCTGACGGAGGCAGTCGGCCGGGGCGGCGCCCTGGCTGGAGGCGAGCAGGTAGCCGGCAAGGGAGGAATCTCCCGCACCGACAGTGCTGACCGCCTTGACCGGCGGGTGCGTGGCCAGCCACGCGCCGTCGGCCGTCACTAGTACCGCACCCTTGGAACCGAGCGTTGCCAGCACGGCACCTACACCGGAACGCACGACGGCGGCGGCGGCTGCCGCGGCAGCCTCCGGATCCGCTTCCAGTTCGTCAGCGGTGGACGCCGTGGCGAAACCGGCTGCGGCAGCCAGTTCAGCCAGTTCTTCGGCGTTGGGCTTGAGGAGGTCCGGCATGCCCGACGCATCGCCCGAGAGGGCGGCGGCGAGGGGCGCGCCGGACGAGTCGACGGCGATGAGCGGAGCCGACTGTGTTGTGCCGTTGCCGGCGCTTGTGGAGCGAAGCCGCCGGGTGACGGTGGCATAAAAGTCGGCCGGGACTCCGGGTGGGAGCGAGCCGGCGAGGACAACCCAGCTGGCACCGCGGGAACGCTCCAGCAGCAGCCCGATCAGGGCTTCCTGCTGCTCTTCGCTCAGTACCGGGCCGGGTTCGTTGATTTTGGTGGTGACGCCGTCCGGCTCCGTGAGCGCCACGTTGGTGCGCAACGGTTCGTGGATGGCGAGGGCTGCGAAGGGGACGCCGCCTTCACGAAGTCCCGCCAGGACCGGATCGGAGTCGCCGCCGGGGAGGACGGCCACGGTTTCCAGTCCGGAGGCCACCAGGGCGCGGGAGACGTTGACGCCTTTCCCGCCGGACTCCTGGCGGACGGAGACGGCCCGCTGTACTTCGCCGCGGAGCAGCGGCGAGGGCAGGGCTACGGTGCGGTCGAGGCTCGGGTTCGCGGTGAGGGTGACAATCACGCGATCACCACGTCCACGCCGGCGTCAGCAAGCGCCGCCGCCAGTTCCGGGCTGGGTTCACTGTCTGTAATCAAGGTGTCCAGATCTTTCAACGAGGCGAACTGGACCAGCGTTTCGGCATCCAGCTTGGACGAATCGGCCAGCACCACAATGCGGCGTGCCGATTGGACGAAGGCCGCTTTGACGGCGGCTTCTTCAGGATCGGGGGTGCTCAGCCCGAAGGCCGAGTGGATTCCGTTGGCGCCGATGAAGGCGATGTCCGGACGGATTCGATGGGCCGCGTCCACGGTGGACTGGCCCACGGCAGCCTGGGTGAGGCCGCGGACCCGGCCGCCCAGCAGGTGGAGGGCGATTCCCGGCTCACCGGCGAGCTTGGCGGCGATGGGGATCGCGTGGGTGATGACCACGAGTTCGTTCTCCGCGCCGGAGTCGGGGGCGGCCGAGGGGTCGGACAGGCGCAGGGCGATCAGGTCGGCCAGCGCTTCAGTGGTTGAGCCGGCGTCCACCAGGATGCTGCCTGCCGGATTTTGCGGAATGAAAGCAAGGGCGGCCTCGGCGATGCGCAGCTTTTCCGGCTGCCGCTGCACGGTCCGTTCCAGGATGCTTTCCTCGGTGGTGCTGATCCGGTCCGGGGCGACGGCGCCGCCATGGACCCGGCGTACCGTACCGGCGGCTTCCAGTGCAGCGAGGTCGCGCCGGACGGTTTCGGTGGTGATGTTGAAGCGCTCGGCAAGCGCAGTGACGCTGGCCCGGCCGCTTTCGGCGACTAGACCCGCGATCAGCTGTTGGCGCTCCTCGGCGAACACTTACCCTCCATTGCGTAAATACTGCTGGTATTCCTGGTGCTGGCTGGTGCGACCGGCTTCCGTGACTGCCATCACACGATGTTGAATTGCTTGACTTTATCTTTGTTCCTGTTGGTTTGTCAATGAAAACAACACGAACGCAGATTCCGGTGTGGCGTTAGACGGCGAAAGCCGGGCCCGACCGTGTTGGTCTGGCCCGGCTCCCGGGATACTCATGGTGCGGTTCGCCTGTGTCCGTGAACAACTTCCCGCGGACGGAGGCGACCGGAAGGTCATGGCTAGAGGCTGCCGTCCCGGCTCTCATTGCGGACAATCCGCTCGCCCGTGTTCGGGTCCACCACCGAACGGGTTTCGCTCACCCGCCGGGTGCGCCCCGGCGAGGCCAGCACAAGCGATGCGATCAGGCCGATAACGCCGACGGCCATGAGGATATACCCGATCAGGGTCTGGTCTACATAGGGGATGAGGCCGGGGGTGATGGCCCAGGCCAAGATGGCACCGATGGCGATAAGGAAAATGGAGGAACCGATTCTCATGACTTGCTCCTAGCTGTCCGGGGGACCTGCGGGCAAAAAGACGTGCGGCAAACTTGATCAGCATGCTGTCTAGCGACAGGCTACAGCCCGTTTCCCGCTGTTTCAATGAACCCGAAGGCGCGCGCCGGAGCCGTGTCACAGTCGTTATTTACCGGGATGTTGCCTGCGGAGGGAAGTAACACCGGCGGCCGGACGTGTGCCGCGCGTACTGTGGATTGCGCACGCGGAACACAGCGCGCAGCGTCCACAGACCCCAGGAGCAGTGTTACCCATGTCTGAACAAGTCCCCGCGGTAGTAGTCACCGGCCTGGGAGCAGTGACCCCCGTCGGCTCGACCGCCGGCGAAACATGGGACGCGCTCCTGGCCGGACGTTCCGGGATTGTGGCCCTTGACGACGGCTGGTCAGAGGGGCTCCCCGTACGCATCGCCGGACGCGTTTCGGTGGACGTTCAGTCACTGCTGTCCACTTTGGAATACAAAAGGATGGACCGCTGCGGCCACCTGGCACTTATCGCCGCGCGCGAGGCCTGGGCGCACGCCGGCCGGCCGGAGGTTGACCCGGAACGGCTCGCCGTCGTGATCGGTTCCGGCTATGGGGGCCTGGACACCACCCTTGAGCAGACCCGGACCCTGGACGGGAAGGGGCCCCGCCGGGTCTCCCCGCACACGCTGACCCGGATCATGGTGAACGGACCTTCGGCGTGGGTCTCCATTGACGTCGGAGCCCGCGGCGGGGCGCGGACTCCCGTCAGCGCCTGCGCCTCCGGGGCCGAAGCGATCTCGCAGGCGGCCGACATGATCCGCAGCGGGGCTGCCGACGTGGTGATCGCCGGCGGAGTGGACTCCTGCATCAACGGCCTGACCATCAGCGGGTTCTCGCAGATCAGGGCCCTCTCCACCCGCAACGACAGCCCGCAGGCCGCCTCCCGGCCCTTCGACCGGGACCGCGACGGCTTCGTCATGGCCGAGGGCGCCGGGATCGTGGTGCTGGAGAGCGGGGACCACGCCCGTTCCCGCGGGGCAGAAGTGCTCGGCGTGATCGCAGGCAGCGCCGTCACCTCCGACGCCGTGGACATCGTGGCGGCCGATCCCGCCATGCAGCGCCGCGTCCTGCAGAAAGCCATTGCCGCGGCCGGACTCACCGGGGCGGACATCGGCTTCGTGCACGCCCACGCCACGTCCACTCCCGTGGGGGACCGGCTCGAAGCGGAAGCCATCGGCGCCGTCGTCGGACTTTCCGTTCCCGTCACGTCCACGAAAAGCCTCACGGGGCACCTGCTGGGCGGGGCCGGGGCGCTCGGCGCCATCGTCACCATCCAGGCGCTGCGTACCGGCGCCATCCCGGGGACCCTCAACCTCGACAACCCGGACCCGGACATCCACCTGAACATCGTTTCGGAGACAACCACGGGGCCGGCCGGGAAGGCCGGCATTGCCAACGCCTTCGGATTCGGCGGCCACAGCGCTTCGCTGGTGATCACCGCAGGCTGAGGCCTGCCGCCGGGACCGCCGGCGGAAAGTTAGGCTGTTGCGATGGAGACAGTCGTATGGTCCAGGCCGGAGAACCAGCGCGCCGGCACGCCGCTGCTGGTGATGATGCACGGCTACGGCACGGACGAAGTGCGCATGTCGGACCTGTTCGGACAGCTGCCGCCCGAGTTCACCTGTGCCGCCCTGCGCGCGCCCAAAGTGATCGGCGATGACTACGGCTGGTTCCTGCTGGACTATTTCCTGACCCATGACTTCGCCGACGTCATTTCGGTCAGCAACAAGGTGTTCGACTGGATCAACTCCGTCAAGGCGCAGCACAGCAGCGTGAGCCTGCTGGGATTCTCGCAGGGCATGGCCATGGCCAGCACGCTGCTGCGGCTCCGGCCCCACGACTTCCGGGCTGTGGTGGGGTTGTCCGGATTCGTCCTGGACAACGAACTGCTGGCCATGAGCGAATCGTTCGACGCCAAGCCGCCGTTCTTTTGGGGCCGGGACAAGGCCGACCTGGTGATCAATGACGACGCCGTGGAGCACACCGCTGATTGGCTGAACCGGAACACGCAGCTGACGGCGCGCACCTACCCGGGCATGGGGCACACCATTTCCAAGGCGGAGATGGTGGATGTGAGCGCCTTCCTGCGCCACTACGTCCTGCGCTGAGGGACCAAGCGCGCGCGTCGTTTCCCTCGGAAGCCCGAAATAATCCGCACCCGCAGGTAAAACCAGTTGCGCGCTAAATTTGTAAGCGCTTACACTCTTCTTCGGCCATGTATCGGGCCCACGACTTCCGAAGAAGAAAGGGCTGAGCCCGTGTTGCATGGCTAAAGCACCGCGCGTGACCATCCAGGACGTTGCCGCATTGTCGGGGCTGTCCATCTGTACCGTTTCCCGTGCGCTGCGCGGGCTGCCCAACGTTTCGGACACTGCCCAGCTGAAAGTGGCGGACGCCGCCACCAAACTCGGCTACAGGGCCTCATCGGCGGCATCGCGCCTGGCCGGCGGCACCACCGGGTCCGTGGCCATCATCGCGCCCACTGCCACGGCGTGGTTTTTCACCCAGGCCGTGGAGGCTGCCGAGGAAGTCTTCGCTGACAGCGGCTTCGACACCATGCTGATCAGCCTGCGCAACACCCCCAGCGTGCACCGCAAGGTCTTCGGCGACCTTGACGCGTTGTCGCAGCGTGTGGACGGGGTGCTGCTGCTGAACATTGCCCTCAGCAGCTGCGAAATCGATGCGCTGGCGTCCTCCGGGCTGGCCGTGGCCAGCGTGGGCATGCATAACGTTCCCTGGGACAACGTGGGAATCGACAACGAGGACGCGGCCTGGAAGGCTACCGACCACCTCCTGGGCCTCGGACACTGGGACCTGGCCATTCTCTCCGGCCGTGAATCGGGGGAGCGCTCGGTGGTCACGGCCACGGACCGCCTCAACGGATTCCGGCGGGCGCTGGCCGAACACCACCTGACCGTGGACCCGGACCTGGTGATGGACGCCGGGTCGAGCATCGAGGGCGGCCGCCGGGCCATGACCGAGCTCATCGAAAACCGCAGGATGCCCTCCGCGATTTTCGCCGGCTGCGACGAAACTGCCTTCGGCGCACTCATGGCCCTGCGCGAGCTCGGTTTGTCAGCGCCGAAAAACGTGTCCATCATAGGTATAGACGATCATCAGATGAGTTGGTTCCTGGGGCTGAGCACCGTAGCGCAGCCGGTAGCCGATCAGGGCGCCTTCGCAGCCAACCTGCTGATCGAAGGACTCCAACGTCCGGGGCCGTTGAACGCCCCCGCCAGCCACGTGCTGGACACCAAGCTGATTGAACGCAAGAGCACGCGCCGGAAGCGTTGAGCGCACGCACCGAGCCACCCATCACCGAATAGTGCACTGCCGCACTTCTGCACCAAGCCCCGTTGAATCAAGCGATTCCCGCCGCCCCAAAAACCTGCAGCATCCACGCACGTCCCCCTGCACGCCGTCTGAAAGGACACCGAGTACCGCATGACTGAGCTTTCAAACAGCACCACCGTCCACGGATGGACCGGCGCCTCCGCCATCCTCTTCGACCTCGACGGCGTGCTCACGCCCACGGCGATCGTCCACGAGCGCGCCTGGCAGGAGCTTTTCGACGGCTTCCTGCAGGACGTTCCGGAGGCGGACAGCTACCGCGAAAGCGACTACTTCGACCATATCGACGGCAAGCCCAGGTTCGACGGCGTCCGGGACTTCCTCGCCTCGCGCAGCATCGTGCTGCCCGAAGGCCCCTCGGACGACGACCCCGCCAACGACACGGTCCATGGCCTCGGCAACCGCAAGAACAAGGTTTTCAACGACATCGTCGAAGCCGGCGGCGTGGCCCCGTACGAGGGCTCGGTGCGCTTCCTGGAAGCAGCACAGGCGCTGGGACTCAAGGTCGCCGTCGTCTCTTCCTCCCGGAACGCACCGGCGGTGCTGCAGGCCGCGGGACTGGCGCACCACTTCCCTGTAGTGGTGGACGGCGTCGTCGCGGCTGCTGCCGGCCTGCCCGGCAAGCCCAGCCCGGCCACCTACGAGTACGCGGCGCAGCTGCTGGACCTCCCCAGCGCGGAATGCGTTGTGGTTGAGGACGCCGTGTCCGGGGTCCAGGCCGGAAGCGCCGGCACCTTCCATTCGGTGATCGGAGTGGACCGCGGAGCCGGCCGGCAGACGCTGCTGGACGCCGGCGCCACGCTGGTGGTCGAGGACCTGAACGAACTCCTCTAGCCCCGCCGCACCAACCTCCCAACCTGCACAACGCCAAAAGGAACCCCAACAGCCATGGCACTCATCACCTCTGACCGTGCTCGTTTTCCGAACGATCCCTGGCAGCTCGTGGAAACCGTCCACCTTCCCGGAAACTCCGGAACCCTGGAAACCCTCTTCAGCCTGGGCAACGGCCATCTCGGCATCCGCGGCGCCCACTGGGCCGCGGCGGACGCCGACCTGCCCGGCAGCTTCATCAACGGCTTCCACGAGACCTGGGACATCAAGCACGCAGAGAATGCCTTCGGCTTCGCCCGTACCGGCCAGCGGATCCTCTACATCCCGGACGTCAACAACTTCACCGTGATCATCGACGGCGAAACGCTGACCCTGAGCGAATCGACAGTGCTGGACTACCGCCGGTCCGTCGACTTCGCCACCGGAATCTACGAATGCCGGATCACTTGGCAGTGCCGTTCAGGTGCCACCGTGACCACCACGGAGCGCCGGGCGGTGGGTTACCAGTCCCGCGGCACCCTGGGCATCAGCCTCGAAGTGGCCGCGGACCGTGACATCTACGCGGATGTGACGTCCTCCGTGATCAACCGCCAGGACCAGCCCGTGGAGGACCACTCCACCCACGATCCGCGCCGCGCCGGACGGCACGCCGGCCGCGTCCTGCTGCCGGTAAGGCTCGACGGCGGGGACGGCTCGCTCCGCCTTTCCTGGGAAGCCGCCGACTCCCGGCAGCGTGTGGGCCTGGCCGTGGACCACTGGACCTCGGCCGAGGTCCAGCCGTTCGAGACCCTGGTGGACCAGGACGACAGCAGCGTCCGGTATGTCCTCGCTGTGGGAGCCGACCAGCCCTTCCGCCTTGAGAAGACCGCCAGCTACGCCGTGGCGCGGGCCTTCCGCGAGGGCGCCGTGGACGGCGGGTCCGCGCAGGACCCCTCGGAAGCGGCGGAGAACGCGCTTCAGCCCGTCAATGCCATCTTCGCCGAAAGCGAAGCGCACTACCGCGATTACTGGGCCACCTCGGACATTGTGGTGGGCGGCCAGCCCGAACTGCAGCAGGCCATCCGCTGGAACCTCTTCCAGCTGGCCCAGGCCACCGCCCGCGCGGACGTCGCCGGCATCCCGGCCAAGGGCGTCACGGGCTCCGGCTACGATGGCCACTACTTCTGGGACCAGGAGGTGTACCTGCTTCCGTACCTGACATACACCAGCCCGGACAACGCGCGCCAGGTCCTGGAGTTCCGGCATGAGATGCTGCCGGACGCCAAGGTCCGCGCCAAGGAACTGAGCGTTGACGGGGCACTGTTCCCGTGGCGCACCATCAACGGGCTCGAAGCCAGCGCCTACTACGCCGCCGGCACCGCGCAGTTCCACATCGCCGCCGCCGTCGCCTTCGCCGCCAACAGGTACATGTGGGCCAGCGGCGACGAGGACTTCAAGCACGGCATGGGCGCGGAGCTGCTGATCGAAACCGCCCGGATGTGGGTCTCCCTCGGCTTCTTCGGCAAGGACGGGCTGTTCCACATCCACGGCGTCACGGGCCCGGATGAGTACACGGCCGTGGTGAACGACAACCTCTACACAAACGTCATGGCCAGGTTCAACCTGCGCACCGCAGCGGCCCTGGACCACCCGGAAATCGACGACGCCGAACGCGAACTCTGGGAGCAGGCTGCCATCCGGATGCAGCTGCCCTACGACGAGGACCTCGAGGTGTATTCGCAGGACAACGACTTCATGACCCTGGAGCCGTGGGACTGGAGCACGCCAAGGTCGAAGTACCCGCTGCTGCTGAACTTCCACCCGCTGGTGATCTACCGCCACCAGGTCCTCAAGCAGGCGGACACCGTGCTGGCGATGTTCCTGCAGTGGCAGGACTTCACGGCCGACGAAAAGCGGCGCGCGTTCGACTTCTACGATCCGATCACCACCGGCGACTCCACCCTGTCCGCCTGCGTCCAGGGAATCATGGCTGCTGAGGTGGGCTACGAGAAGGCCGCGCTGGACCACTTCACCCATGCGGCGTACATCGACCTCGACGACACCCACGGCAACACCATCGACGGCGTGCACATCGCCTCCACCGGCGGTGTGTGGAGTTCGCTGGTCAGCGGCTTTGCGGGGCTCCGGGACCAGGGCGACGTTCCGTTCTTCGACCCGAGGCTGCCCGACGAATGGGAGGGCCTGACCTTCCACCTGAAGGTGCGCGGCCGCCTGCTGTTCGTGGAGCTGGGCCAGGGATCCATCGGCCTCAGCATCCGCGAGGGCGAACCACTGGACGTCAACGTCCGCGGCGAACTGCTCACGGTGGGCCAAAACGTTGCCCGGGTGCCGCTGGCCCCGGTCGGCGCGCCGGAGCCCACCATCTTCCCGAGCGGACTTCCGACGGCGTCCATCCCGATCGTGCGCGCCCGCACCTAAGCGCGCAGTATTCCCAACAGCAGTAGTTCCAACAGCAGTAGTCCCAACAGACGGGCGGGATCAACCGAACGGTTGATCCCGCCGTCGTGCTTCGGCGAAAGACTGGGGGAGTGAAAAAACTCTTCCATGCCTCGTTTGCCTATGCCATCGCCGGAGTCCTCTCCGGCCTCTACTATCGGGAACTCACCAAGGTCAACGGCTTCACCGGCGACTCCCAGCTGGGCCTGGTGCACACGCACTGGCTGGTGCTGGGCTTCATCGTTTTGCTGCTGGTGCTCGGGCTGGAGAAGGTCTTCGCAATCTCCGCTGCGGCGCCGAGGCTGTTCGCCTGGTTCTTCTGGATCTGGAACGCCGGCGTGGTGGTCACCGGCGGGATGATGCTGGTCAAGGGGACGCTGGTCGTGGCAGGTTTGGATGCCAGCTCCAAAGCGCTCGCTGGGATCGCCGGCACCGGCCACATGCTGCTCACCGCAGGCCTGGTGCTGCTCTTCCTGGCCCTGCGGAAGGCGTTGACGGCGGCGGCCACTGACGCCCCGTCGGCGGTGCCGCCGCTGCCTGTGGCCGCCAAGGCGTAGCAGCCGCGGGGCGCGGCAAGCTACCGAGACGGCAGCCGCGGGGCGCGGCGGCCGGGGCGCGGCTGCCTACGGGCTGTCCACGGTTTCCCGGTCCCCGGCGCTGCGGTCCAGCGGGTGGGCCAGCTCATCGGCCGGCATCCTGGCCACCACCAATGCCACCACGGCCATGACGGGGCAGACGCCGCCGGCCACCAGGAAAATCACCCACGTGGGCACCACGGCCGCAGCGGGTCCGGCCAGTGCCATGGAGACGGGCATCAGGGCCAGGGACACGAAGAAGTCCAGGCTGGACACGCGGCCCAGCAGGTGGGCAGGAACCCGGCGCTGCAGGAGCGTCCCCCAGATCACCATGCCGATCCCTCCCGTGGCGCCGAAGATGAACAACGCCGCAGCGACCATCCAGAAGCTGTCCATGATCCCGACGGCGGCAAGCGGCAGGCTGCCGGCGCCCCACGACACCATCATCACCGTGAGGTAGCGGCGCGGCAGAGCGAAGGACGCCGTGGCCAGCGACGCGGCCGCACCGCCCACGCCCATCACGGCCAGCAGGAAACCGAACATGCGCGAGTCGCCGCCCAGCTGGTCGCGGACCACGAACGGCATCAGCACCTCGATAGGGCCGATCAGGAACAGCACCGAGATGCAGGCCCACAGCAGCGTCCACAACAGCCAGGGCGTCCTGGCCGTGTAGCTGACGCCCTCACGGAGGTCGTGGAAGAAGGATGTTTTGGCGCGTTCGACGGCGGTGCCGCCCGCGGTGCCCGGCGCATCAAGGGCGTGCTGGCCGAGGAAGTTGAGGATGATGAACGCGAGGAGGTGGCATGCCGCCACACCCGTGACTGCGTGCGAGGGGGATAACGCGGCCACCAGGATGCCGGCCACGGCAGGACCGGCCGCCTGCTGCAGGATGGGCCGCAGGGTCCCCTCCATGCCGTTGGCCGCGAGCAGGTCTTCCGGCGGCAGGATCCTGGGCAGGATGGCCGAATAGGCCGGAAAGAAGAACGCCGCACCCACACCGAGCACGAACGCGCCTACGGCCAGGTGCCACAACTGCAGCCACCCCGCCAGGGCAAGCCCGCTGATGGCCGCGATCACAGCGAGGTTGGTGCCTTCCACCGCGATGATCAAAAGCCGCTGCGGCACCCGGTCGGCGGCGATCCCGCCTGCCAGGACGAACGCCACCAGTCCCACGCTGCCCGCAGTGGCAACGAGGGACAGCTCAAGCGGACCGCCGCCCAGGTGGATCACCTGGTACACCATGCCCACAGCCCACATTCCGGAACCGAAAATGGAGACGGCCAACGCGGCGATCAGCACCCGGTACTCCCGGTGCACAAAGGGCCGCAGGGCTCTGGGGGTGGGCATAAGGCTAGTCTAGGCCCGCCCATCCGGCCGCGCCGCAGCTGCCGCCAACCCCTGCAGGGCTAGGCTCTGCGTATGGGGAACAGTCCGGCAGGCGCATCACGCCGCAGCATGGCATTCATCGGCAGCAACCCGGGCCTGGCGCTGCACCCGGTGAACCCGGACGGCGTCCACATCCCCGGTGAACCCGCCAGCTGCTTCGCCTCCTTCTGGATGGCCGAATGGTCCAAGTGGGGCAGCGGCAACGCCCTCCTGGTGGCCACCCGCCAGGGCTGGCGCAGCTACGGCCCCAACGGCTACTTCGCCGAAACCCTGGCCAACGAACTCACCCGCTACTTTCCGGAGGCAGCCAGGTTCCCGCTGGCGGAAATCACGCACACCCAGGACGAGTTCGACGTCGAACTGGACGTGGACCGCGGCTTCCGGGCCGTGGGGCGCAAGGCGGAGCTCGAAATCAGCGGTGTCCTGGACCGCCGCCAGTTCTCGGCGCCCGACTTCCAGCTCGGCGGCACCAGCGCGGCCCTGACGAATGTCTACCTTCCGTGCAGCACCGGACGGCTGGCCGAATTCGGCGTGGAATGGCCCGGCTCACCGACCGTGTACCCCGGGCCCCGGGGGCCGTCGTCGTCAGCGTACATAGCGGTGGCCGAATCCTGGGTGATGTAGCAAGGTGGCTTAGTGTTAAGGGAGAGCGACAGCCACAAGCTGTCGTTGCCCGGCAGCAGTCACGGTTCCGTACCGCGGTTGCGGACCACCGCCGGCGGCTTGTTCCCGTTCCAGGAAAGGTGACGATGGCCATGCGAAAGAACCCGGCAATGCGAATTGCACAAAAAACCGCGCACAAGGCGGTGTTCGACTCCCAAGGCAAGCCCAAGCCCGGATTGCACGGCATGCTGCTGCGGGCGGTCGAAGTCCAGCGCCCGCTGGTGCTTGCCAACCTCCGGCGGCTCCAGCGCAGGCACCCGCGCGCCACGGCGGCGCAGCTCGCGGACAAGCTGGAACGCGACTACCTGCTGGCTGTGACCGGCGGCGGCGCACTCGTCGGCGGCTCCGCCGTCATCCCCGGCGTCGGCACCGTGGCCGCCCTGGGCCTCTCCGCCGCAGCCACCGTCGGCTTCCTCGAAGCCACCGCGCTGTACGCAACATCCCTGGCCGAGCTCCACGGCATCCGCATGGTGGACCCCGAGAAAGCCGGCACGCTGGTCATGGCCATCATGCTGGGCGAGGAAGGTACCGCGCTCCTCGGTAGCCTCAGCGGCCAGGCTGCCGGCCGCGGCAAGGGCCCCACGGACGCCTGGGGTTCAGCGTTCGCCCGCAAGACATCGTTCCCCGGCTTCGGCTCGGTGCGGGACCGGATTCAGCGTGCGTTCCTCCGCAATTTGCTGCAGCGGCAAGGGACGGCGCTGCTGGGCCGGGCCCTGCCGTTCGGCGTCGGCGCCGTGGTGGGAGGCGTGGGCAACCGCGTGATGGGACGCGCCGTCGTCGCAAGCGCCAAGGAAGCTTTCGGGCCCATGCCGGACACCATCCCCGGCGAACTGACGCCCGGGGCTGCCGGCGCGGGCACCACCGGCGGTGTCGGATCCCCGGCCGCCCTGGACGCCAGCACCAATACCCCCGGCACCACAACCGGCGGAGACTCAACATTGAAAGGTGGATTCATTGGATCTGAACGCTGACCTGGGGGAGTCCTTCGGGACCTGGACCATGGGGGACGATGCCGCCATGTTCCCGCTCATCACCAGCGCCAGCGTGGCCTGCGGCCTGCACGCCGGGGACCCCGTCACCATGCTGGACACCTGCCGTGCGGCCTTTGAGCTGGACGTCAGGGTGGGCGCGCATGTCGGGTATCCCGACCTGCCCGGGTTTGGCCTCCGGTCCATTGACATGACCTTCGACGACCTCTTCGGGGCCGTGCTGTACCAGCTCGGCGCGCTCGACGGCGTGGCGCACGCCGTCGGGGCATCCGTTGACTACGTCAAAGTCCACGGCGCACTGTACGACCGCACAGTGCACGACGCCGAACAGGCCTCGGCCGTGATCGCCGCCATCCAGGCCTACGATCCCGGGCTGCCGATCCTGGGCCTGCAGGGGTCGGCACTCCTGTCCTTTGCCGCCGAGGCGGGCCACCCCGTGTTCCATGAAGCCTTCGCGGACCGCGCCTACCTGCCGGACGGATCGCTGGTGCCGCGCTCAGCGGACGGTGCGCTCCTGGTCGACGCCGGGGAGATCGCCGAACGCGCGGTCCGGCTGGCCATTCACGGCGAAGTGGAGGCCGTGGACGGCACCGTGGTCCGGCTGCAGCCGCACTCGCTGTGCCTCCACGGCGACACCCCCGGTTCGGTGGAGACGGCGGCCGCCGTCCGCAGGGCCCTGGAAGCCGCCGGCGTGGAGCTCGAACCCTTCGCCTAGCCCTCAGACCAACTAAGCGCGAACGGACACTTGCGGCCCTCCCTGAAGCGCGAACGGACACTTGCGGTCCCGTCGGGCGCTCGGGGGCGGGGGCTTATGTGTCCGTTCGCGCTACCAACCGGTGCTGAAGTGTCCGTTCGCGCTCAGCCGGGGGCGGGCTAGTGCCGTTCGGCCCTATCCGGAGCTTCACGCGGCAACCTAGCTTGAGGGCATGGCTGCCGGACCCCATGCGGGGTTAGATGGACCCGCATCAGATGCAATGTTGAAGCTGGGCCGATTCTTCACCAAATGGGACCAGACCGACGACGGCAGGGCGGTGTTCCGGGAGGGCGGCCGCAAAGGCGACATCTTCTACCGCGACCGCTGGAGCCACGACAAGGTGGTCCGGTCCACGCACGGGGTGAACTGCACCGGCTCCTGCTCCTGGAAGGTGTACGTCAAGGACGGCATCATCACCTGGGAGTCCCAGCAGACCGACTACCCCTCGGTGGGCCCGGACAGCCCGGAATACGAGCCCAGGGGCTGCCCGCGCGGCGCGGCGTTCTCCTGGTACACCTACTCGCCCACCCGGGTCCGCTTCCCGTACGCCCGGGGCGTCCTCGTCGAGATGTACCGCGAGGCCAAGGCCCGGCTCGGCGACCCGGTGCTGGCCTTCGCCGAGATAGCGGCCGACCCGGAAAAGCGCCGACGCTACCAGCAGGCCCGCGGCAAGGGCGGCCTGGTGCGTGTTTCCTGGCAGGAAGCCGTCGAGATCGCGGCCGCAGCCCACGTGAACACGATCAAAACCTACGGCCCGGACCGCTGCGCCGGCTTCTCGCCCATCCCCGCGATGTCCATGGTGTCGCACGCCGTGGGAACCCGTTTCATCCAGCTGATCGGCGGGGTGATGACGTCCTTCTACGACTGGTACGCGGACCTGCCTGTCGCCAGCCCGCAGGTGTTCGGGGACCAGACCGACGTCCCGGAGTCCGGCGACTGGTGGGACGCGCGCTACCTCATGATGTGGGGCTCCAACGTCCCCGTGACCCGGACCCCGGACGCGCACTGGATGGCCGAGGTCCGGTACCGCGGCACCAAGGTGGTCACCGTCAGCCCGGACTACGCGGACAACACCAAATTCGGCGACGAATGGCTCCCCGCGCAGGCCGGAACGGACGCAGCCCTGGCGATGGCGATGGGGCACGTCATGCTCAAGGAATTCTTCGTGGACCGGGACGTGCCGTTTTTCACCGACTACGTGAAGCAGTACACGGACCTTCCGTTCCTGGTCAGGCTGGTGAAGAACGACGACGGCGCCCTGACGCCGTCGAAATTCCTCACCGCCCGGGACCTCCCGGGGGAGTCCGGGGCTGAGGACGCGGCGTTCCGCACCGTCCTGTTCGACAAGAAGACCGGGCGGACCGCGGTGCCCAACGGCTCCCTCGGGTTCCGGTATTCCGGCAGCGGCGAGGGCAAATGGAACCTCGACCTGGAGGGAATCGACCCCGCCCTGTCCCTCCGTGAAGTGTCCGGGGAAAGCGCCGAAATCCTGCTCCCGTGCTTCGAGGATGCCGGCGGGGAGGGGAGCGTGCTGCGCCGCGGCGTGCCTGTCCTGGAAGTGGAAGGCCAGCTGGTCACCACTGTGTTCGACCTGATGCTGGCCCAGTACGGCGTGGGCCGGGACGGGCTCCCGGGGGAGTGGGCCGCCGGCTACGAGGACGCGTCCACGCCCTACACCCCGGCCTGGCAGGAGGAGATCACCAGCGTCCCCGCACAGGCCTGCATCCGCGTGGCGCGGGAGTTCGCGCGCAACGCCGAGCAGTCCAAGGGCCGGTCCATGATCATCATGGGCGCCGGGATCTGCCAGTGGTTCCACGGCGACACCACCTACCGGGCCGTGCTGGCGCTGGTGATGCTCACCGGCTGCATGGGCCGCAACGGCGGTGGCTGGGCGCATTACGTCGGGCAGGAAAAGACCCGGCCGGTCACCGGCTGGCTGTCGCTGGCCAATGCCCTGGACTGGTCGCGCCCGCCGCGGACCATGATCGGCACCGGCTACTGGTACATGCACACCGACCAGTGGCGGCAGGACGGCTATTCCGCGGACGCGCTGAAGTCCCCGCTGTCCACCGGAGCCCTGGACGGCATGCACACCGCGGACGCGCTGGCCCAGTCCGCCCGGCTCGGCTGGATGCCGTTCTACCCGCAGTTCGACCGCAACCCGCTGGACCTCGCGGACGAGGCGGAGGCCGCCGTCGCCGCCGGCACTGCGCCGGACACTCCGGGTTACATCGCGGACGCGCTCAAGAACCGCACGCTGACCCCGGCCATCGAGGACGTGGACGCCCCGGAGAACTGGCCTCGGACCCTGGTGCTGTGGCGCTCCAACCTGTTCGGCTCCTCGGCCAAGGGCAACGAGTACTTCCTGCGGAACCTGCTGGGCACGCACAACAACGTCCTGGGCAAGGACCACGCCGAGGGGCTCAAGCCCAGGGACGTGAGGTGGCATGAGCGGGCGCCGGAGGGGAAGCTGGACCTGCTGGTCTCCGCTGATTTCCGGATGACCTCCACCACGCTGCTGTCCGACGTCGTGTTCCCGGCCGCCACCTGGTATGAGAAGCATGACCTGTCCTCCACCGACATGCACCCGTTCGTCCACGCCTTCAGCCCGGCGATTGACCCGCCGTGGGAAACCAAAACGGACTTCGACACCTTCCACCTGCTGGCACAGGAGTTCTCCCGGCAGGCGAAGACCCACCTGGGCGTCCGCCGGGACCTGGTCAGTGTGCCGCTGCAGCACGACACCCCCGGCCAGCTCGCCCAGCCCGGCGGGATCGTGCGGGACTGGCGGCAGACGGACATTCCAGCCGTGCCGGGGCAGAACATGCCCGTTTTTTCGGTGGTGGAGCGTGACTATACGGCCATCGCGGACAAGCTGGCCGCCGTCGGGCCCCTCGCCGACAAACTGGGCTTCACGGTCAAGAACGTCACCTACAAACTCGCCGGACCCCTGGACCGGCTCAGCCGCTCCAACGGCGTGATGCTTGGCGGCGCCGCGGACGGCCGCCCGGCGATCGACACCGACGCGAAAATGGCGGAAGCCATCCTGGCCTTCTCCGGGACCACCAACGGTGCGCTGTCCGTGCAGGGCTTCAAGGACCTGGAAGTCCGCACCGGGCGGAAGCTCGCGGACCTGTCCGAGGGCTCCGAGGAAAAGTTCATCACCTTCGCCCAGACCCAGGCCGGCCCGGTCCCGGTGATCACCTCGCCGGAATGGTCCGGCTCCGAAACCGGCGGCCGGCGCTACGCCCCGTTCACCATCAACATCGAGCGGCTCAAGCCCTTCCACACCCTGACCGGGCGGATGCACTTCTTCCTCGACCACGACTGGATGACCGACATCGGCGAGGCCCTGCCGATCTACCGGCCGCCGCTGGACATGCACCGGCTCTTCGGCGAGCCCAAACTCGGACGGGACGGGGCCATGGAGGTGGTGGTCCGGTACCTCACCCCGCACTCCAAGTGGTCCATCCACTCCGAATACCAGGACAACCTGCTGATGCTCTCGCTCTCCCGCGGCGGCCCCACCGTCTGGATGAGCCCGGCCGATGCGGAAGCAATCCAGGTCAGGGACAACGATTGGGTGGAGTGCCTGAACATCAACGGCGTCCTGGTGGCCCGGGCCATTGTCAGCCACCGGATGCCGGCCGGGGTGGTGTACGTCCACCACGCGCAGGAACGCACCATCGACGTCCCGAAGTCCGAGGCCACCGGCAGGCGCGGCGGCATCCACAATTCGGTGACCCGGCTGCTGGTGAAACCCTCGCACCTGATCGGCGGCTACGCCCAGCTGGCCTACGCGTTCAACTACCTCGGCCCCACCGGAAACCAGCGCGACATGGTGGCCACCGTCCGCCGTCGTTCCCAGGAGGTGCAGTACTGATGCGTGTCATGGCTCAAATGGGCATGGTCATGAACCTGGACAAATGCATCGGCTGCCACACCTGTTCCGTGACCTGCAAGCAGGCCTGGACCAACCGTGCGGGCACCGAATACGTCTGGTTCAACAACGTGGAAACCCGCCCCGGCCAGGGGTATCCGCGGCGCTACGAGGACCAGGAAAGGTGGCACGGCGGCTGGGTGCTGAACAAGCGCGGCAAGCTGGTGCTCAAGGCCGGCGGCCGGGTGAAGAAGCTCCTGGGGATCTTCGCCAGCCCCGTCCAGCCCGAACTCAAGGACTACTACGAGCCGTGGACCTACGACTACAAGACCCTCGTGGACGCGCCGCTGGGCGACGACTTCCCGGTGGCCCGGCCCAAGTCCCTGATCACCGGGAAGGACACGAAGATCACGTGGTCCGCGAACTGGGACGACGACCTGGGCGGCTCCGCCGAGAACGGCCATCTGGACCCGATCGTGGAGAAGGTGCGCCGCGAGTCCGAGGACAAGATCAAGTTCGCCTACGAGCAGACGTTCATGTTCTACCTGCCGCGGATCTGCGAGCACTGCCTGAACCCGTCCTGCATGGCGTCCTGCCCTTCCGGCGCGATCTACAAGCGGGTGGAGGACGGGATTGTGCTGGTGGACCAGGACAAGTGCCGCGGCTGGCGGCAGTGCGTCACGGGCTGCCCGTACAAGAAGATCTACTTCAACCACAAGACGGGCAAGGCCGAGAAGTGCACCTTCTGCTACCCGCGGGTGGAAGTGGGGCTGCCGACGGTCTGCTCGGAGACCTGCGTGGGCCGGCTGCGGTACCTGGGGCTGTTCCTGTACGACGCCGACGCCGTCACCGCGGCGGCCGCGGTCACCGACCCGCAGGAACTCTACGACGCCCAGATGGACGTGCTGCTGGACCCCAACGACCCCGCCGTCCAGGCTGCGGCCCGGGCCCAGGACATCCCCGAGGACTGGATCGACGCCGCACGGCGCTCGCCGGTGTACGCCCTCGCCAAGGTCTACAAGGTGGCCCTGCCGCTGCACCCCGAATACCGGACCATGCCGATGGTCTGGTACGTGCCGCCGCTCTCACCCGTGGTGGATCTGCTGCGGGACCAGGGGCACGACGGCGAGGATCACGGCAACCTCTTCGGCGCCATTGAGGCGCTGCGCATCCCGGTGGAGTACCTCGCGGAACTCTTCACCGCCGGGGATGCGGACCGCGTCACCGCGGTGCTGAAGAAGCTCGCGGCCATGCGCTCCTACATGCGGGGCATCAGCCTGGGCAACGACCCCGATGACTCCATCCCGGAGGCCGTGGGCATGGACGGCCAGACCATGTACGAGATGTACCGGCTGATGGCGATCGCGAAGTACGACGAGCGCTACGTCATTCCCAAGGCGCACGTGGAACAGGCCCACGACCTGGAGGAGATGGGCTGCTCGCTGGACTTCGACGGCGGCCCCGGCATGCAGGATTCCTCCCCGTTCGGCGAGGCCAGCGGCCGCCCGGTCCCGGTGGCGGTGGAAACCTTCAATGCCCTGCGGGACCGGCAGACCTCCGACGAGGCGCCCGGTGGGACCACCCTGCGCGGCCGGGTGAACCTGCTCAACTGGGACGGCACCGGGGCGCCTCCGGGCCTTTTTCCGGAGAAGCACCACCCGGGGGAACAGCCGTGAGCCGGCGCCAGCAGGTGGTCTACCTCGCGGCCGCCTGGTGCCTGTCTTATCCGGATGAGGAATTGACCGGCAGGGTGCCGCTCATGCGGTCGGCGCTGGGCGAGTTCCCCGGTGCTTTGCCGGACTTCGCCGAGGTGCTGGACCTGCTGGAATCCACGCCGCCCATGGAGGTGCAGGCACACTACGTCCGTGAATTCGACCTCGGCAAGCGGCACGCCCTGCACCTGAGCTACTGGACCGACGGGGACACCCGGCGCCGTGGCGAGGTGCTGGGCAACTTCAAGAAGACCTACCGGCAAAGCGACATCCTGGTGGACACCCGCGGCGAACTGCCGGACTACCTGCCGATGGTCCTGGAATACGCCGCGGTGGTGGACCTGGCAGCGGGGCGGGAACTGCTCACCCGCTTCCGGGCGAGCCTCGAGATGCTTCGGTTCGGGCTGCTGCGGGACGGGTTGCCGCACGCCCGGATCCTGCAGGCCGTCTGCGCCACGCTCCCCGGGAAATCGCCCGCAGACGAGCAGGCCGTGATGCGGATGGCCGGTTACGGCCCGCCCACCGAGGCCGTGGGGCTGGACCCCTACGATCCGCGACTCCTGCCCGTGAAGGGGGCCTGACCATGGTGACTCTTGAAACGGCGCCCTTCGAAGCCGAGCCCGGATCCGCCGTCGAAATCACCGCCCTGGACACCGCGCTCTGGGGCGTCCTGCCGTACGTCATGGTGGTGGTGCTGGTGGGCGGCCTGGTGTGGCGCTACAAGTACGACCAGTTCGGCTGGACCACCAGGTCCTCCCAGCTGTACGAATCGAAGATGCTCCGGATTGCGTCCCCGCTGTTCCATTTCGGCCTGCTGGCGGTGATTGCCGGGCACTTCTTCGGCCTGGTGATCCCCATGGCGTGGACCCAGGCGGTGGGCATGAGCCAGGACTTCTACCACTTCAATGCCCTGTTTGTGGGCGGGATTGCGGGGGTGGGCACCCTGGGCGGGATCATCCTGCTGATCTACCGGCGCCGCACCACCGGGCCGGTGTTCATGGCCACCACCACGAACGACAAGACCATGTACGTGGTCCTCACCGCCGCCATCGTTTTCGGCCTCTGGACCACCCTGGCCAGCGTCTTCGAGGGCGAGCACGGGCACAACTACCGTGAGACCGTGGCGCCCTGGTTCCGCTCGCTGTTCGTCCTGCAGCCGGACATCGCGGCCATGGCGGCGGCGCCGTTCTCCTTCCACCTGCACACCCTCGTGGGCATGGCCCTGTTCGTCATCTGGCCGTTCACCCGGCTGGTCCACGCGTTCACGGCACCGCTGCACTACCTTTTCCGCCCCTACATCGTCTACCGCTCGCGGGACGCAGCCACCCGGCGCGGCTGGGCGCCCGTGGGAACCCGGGACAGGGACACCCGTAACCGCTGAAGTGGCCGGGCCCATCCAAAACCGGCTGAATCCAAAGGAGTGAACAGTGGCTGGAACAGCACCGTCCCCAACGTCCGCTTCCACGGGCCAGACCCGGAACCTGGTGCTGGCCACCGCGGCGTCCGTGGCAGGCTTCTGGGCCTGGAACTCCGTGGCCACCCTCGGCGCCTTCTACACCCAGAACCTGCAGCTCAACCCGGCCACCACCGGCGTCCTGGTGGCCATGCCGGTGTTCGTCGGCTCGCTGGGGCGGATCGTCGTCGGAACCCTGACGGACCGGTACGGCGGCCGGGCGATGTTCACCTTCGTGCTGCTTGCCGCCATCGTGCCGATCCTGCTGGTGGCCGTCGGCGGAACCCTGCGCTCCTTCGCGCTGGTGCTGGGCGCCGGCCTGCTGCTCGGCGTCGCCGGAACCGTGTTCGCCGTCGGAATCCCCTTTGTCAGCGGATGGTACGAACCGTCCCGGCGGGGCTTCGCCACCGGCGTCTTCGGTGCCGGCATGGGCGGAACGGCGCTGGCCGCCTTCCTCAACCCCCGGCTCGTCGCCTCCATCGGATACTTCCCGACGCACCTGCTGATCGCCGGGGTCCTTGCCGTCATGGCGGCCCTGGTCTGGTTCCTGATGAAGGAATCCCCGGGCTGGACCCGCAGCAACGCCCCGGTGCTGCCCAAACTCCTGGACGCCGCCAAAACACCGGTCACCTGGAAGATGTGCTTCCTCTACGCCGTCGTCTTCGGCGGCTTCGTCTCCTTTGCCACCTACCTGCCCACGTACCTCCGCGACGTGTACAGCTTCGATCCGAGCGGCGCCGGTGCGCGCACGGCAGGGTTCGCCCTCGCCGCGGTGCTGGCACGGCCGGTGGGCGGCGTGCTCGCGGACAAGCTCGGGCCCAAACCGGTGGTGATCGTCTCGCTTGCCGCCGTCGCGGTCCTCGCATGGGTGGTGAACCTGCAGCCCGACGGCGAGGTCCCGGCGGGCCTGACATTCGTCGCCATGGCTGCGGCCCTCGGCCTGGGCGCGGGCGGGGTTTTCGCCTGGGTGGGCGTGCTGGCGCCGCACGGGAAAGTGGGCAGCATCAGCGGCGTGGTCAGCGCGGCGGGCGGCCTCGGCGGCTACTTCCCGCCGCTCGTCATGGGGGCAACGTACGACGCCGCGACCCACAGCTACTCGATCGGCCTGCTCCTGCTGGTGGTCACGGCGCTCGTGGCACTGGTGTTTACGGTTTTCGCGGTGCAGGGCCGGCCGAGGGCAAAAGCGGTGCCGGCGTAGCTTGGCCCAGAAAGCGCGAACGGACACTTGCGGCCCCTCCCGAAGCGCGGCGGGGGGTGCTTAAGTGTCCGCTCGCGCTGGGCAGTGGTGCTTAAGTGTCCGTTCGCGCTGGGCAGTGGTGCTTAAGTGTCCGTTCGCGCTGGGCGCTGGGTGCTTGGTTCGTCAGCCGAAGGCCAGGTGCGCCACCGTGAAAATGGCCAGACCGGCCAGGGCGCCCACCACGGTGCCGTTGATCCGGATGAACTGCAGGTCCTTGCCCACCTGCAGCTCGATCTTCTGCGAGGTCTCCTCGGCATCCCAGCGCGCCACGGTGTCCGTGATCACGCCCGCGATGTCTGAGCGGTAGGTCTTCACGAGGTAGCCCGCGGCGTCGCCGATCCACGCGTTGACCTTGCCCGCCAGTTCGGGGTCCACCACCAGCCGGGTGCCGAAGTCGTGCACGGCCGCCTTGAACTTGACGGTCAGTTCGCTGTGGGGATCGTCGACGGCGCCGAGCAGCGCCGCCTTGATGGTGCCCCACGTGCGGGAGGCCAGTTCGCGGACCTCGGGGTCGCCCAGCACCTGCGCCTTGATGCCCTCGGCCCGGGCGATCATCACGGGATCGTGCTGCAGGTCCTGCGCAAGCGAGGTGAGGTACGTGTCGATCGATTGCCGGACCTGGTGCTGCGGATCGGCCTGCACGGCCTTGGTGAACTTGAGGATCTCCACATAGACCTTGTCTCCCACGAGCCCGTCCACGAACTGCGGAACCCACTGCGGGGACCGGTCCGAAACCAGCCTGCTGACCGTCTCGTGGTTGTCGCGGACCCAGTCCACCGTCCGGTCCACCAGCAGGTCCACCAGGGTGTGGTGGTGCCCGTCGGCGAAGATCCGCTCGGCGAGCCGGCCCACCGGAGGCCCCCACGGCGGAGTGAGCAGGTGCTTGCGGACCATGGACTCGATCACGGCCTGGACGTCGTCGTCGTTCAGTACCTTGAACGCTCCGCGGATGACGGCGGCACCCTCCTTGGCCACGCGCTCGGCACCGCCGGGACCGGACAGCCATGCGCCGGCCTTCCGGGCGATGTCCACCGAGGCGAGCTTTTCCTGGACCACCTGTTCGGAGAGGAAATTCGTCTCCACGAACTCGCCCAGCGAGGCGCCGATCTGGTCCTTGCGGCGGGGAATGATGGCCGTGTGCGGGATCTTGATCCCCATCGGGTACTTGAAGAGCGCCGTCACGGCAAACCAGTCCGCAAGCGCGCCCACCATGCCGCCTTCAGCCGCGGCCCGCACGTACTCCAGCCACGGGTACTGCTTCTGCAGCGCGAAGGCGAACACGAAGATCACTGCCATGATAATCAACAGCCCCAGCGCCAGGAGTTTCATTTTCCGCAGCGCGGCGGCCTTTTCGGCATCACTGCCCAGGCCCCGGTCGACGGCGGCACCGGCGCCGGAGCCGGTACCTGCTGTGCCGGCATGCGGAGGTCTGGTTGCAGCGGGACGGGTGGTTTGTTCACTGTTCACCTGCATGTGCCCAGCCTAGTCCCGCATCCGCCGCGGGCGTCCGCTAACGTGTCAGCATGACTACCGACGAGTCCGCCCCCACCCGGCCGCTGGTCTACGCCCACCGGGGATCCAGCGCCGCCTTCGCCGAGCACACGCGGGCCGCCTATCTCCAGGCCATTGCAGACGGGGCCGACGGCGTGGAATGCGACGTCCATCTCAGCCGGGACCAGCACGTGGTCCTGCTGCACGACGCGAACCTGGACCGCACCTCGGACGGCACCGGCCCCGTGGCTGACCGGACCCTCGATGAACTGCGGCTGCTGGATTTTTCCTCGTGGAAGGGCGCCCGGATTCCCCTTGAATACGGCGGAAAGTTCGACCAGCTGCTGACGCTGCCGGAACTGCTGGACATCCTCCGGGCGGCCGGCCGGGACATCGGGCTCGCCATTGAGCTCAAGCATCCCAGCCCGTACCTGCTGGCACTGGAGGACCGGGTGCTGGAGGTGCTGGAATCGGAAGGCTGGGATCCCCGCACTTCACGGGTGGACAACATTTCCGTGTCCTTCATGAGCTTCAGCCCGGACGCCATCAAGCACCTGCTCAAGACTGTTCCGGCCGAGTTCATCTGCCAGCTGGTGGACGACATCAAGGTGGAGGAAGTCCGGGAAGAACTCGGGCTGGGGGTTATCACCGGCGGGGCCGTAGCGAACGTTATGCGGGCCGCCCAGGTGGAAGGCGAACGGATCCTGAACGACTGCGAAGTGCGGCTGGCGGGACCGGGCATCGATTACGTGCGCCAGCACGCCCGCGCCGTGAAGCGCTGGATGGATTCCGGCCGCAGGTTCAGGGTGTGGACCGTGGACTCGGAGGAGGACGTGGCGCTGTGCCGGGACGTGGGCATCCACGAAATCACCACCAACCGGCCGGCCGAGGTGCTGGCCCGGCTCGGCGAAAGCAGTCATTCCGTCAGCTGAACGGGAAGGGGAACCTCAGGCCGCCAGGTCCCGGCGGCGCCAGCCGGCGTAGCCCAGCGCGCCGAGCAGCGCGGCGGTAATCGTGAGGGCCGCCAGCGCCGGAATTCCTTCAGCGTCCACCGGAAGCAGCGGGGTGTGCCGGAACGGCGAGAGCTCCATGAGCCATTCCGGTGCGTTCCACAGCACCCCGAATTCACCCAGTGCAATAAGTCCCAGCAGGAGCACCCAGACGGCACCGGTCAGCCGCGGCAGCCAACCGAACACCGCCAGCGCGGCACTGGTGAGCACCCAGGCAGCCGGGATCTGGGCCAGGGCCGCCACCAGGGAGCGGGGCACCAGTTCCCCGTCGTTGACGGCGGACGCGGCCCCGATGCCGATCGAGAGGCCGGTCAGCAGTTGCAGCAGCGCCACCCCTGCCAGCGCCACGGCGTAGTGGCTGCTGGCCCAGCGGAGCCGGGTGGTGGCAGTGCCCAGCAGAGCTTCGGTGTGCCCGGCCGTTTCCTCGCTCCGCAGATGGTTGGCGGCGGAAATTCCGTAGGCGGCCGCGATGACTCCCATGATGCTGATCTCGGCGGCGAGGAACGCGTCGGTCAGGGCGCGCGGACCGCCCAGGGCGCGCATCAGGTCCTGGGCGCCGGGCGAGCTCAGGAAGTCCGCCACATTGCCGACGAGGGAGCCGATCACCACTCCGAAGAGGACAAACGCCACACACCATGCCAGCAGGACCCGGTACTGGAGCCGGACGGCGAGGCCCAGCACCCCGGAGAGTTGTCCGCGGGCGGGTCCGGGCCGCTCATCGCGCAGGCCGGCACCGAGGTCGCGCTGCGCGCGGAGGACGAACGCCGCGGGAACAAGGACGGCGCAGAGCGCAAGGGGCAGTGACAGCACCCACCAGTGGTCCCCGGCATAGGCCCGCACCTGCTGGTTCCACCCGATCGGCGAAAGCCAGGACCACACCGACGGTCCGGGCTCGGCGAGGTCGCCCACCGCGCGCATGCCGTACGTGACGGCAATGACGCCGATGCTGAGCCCGGTAGCGGCCCGGGCGCTGGCCGTCAGCTGCGCAGCCAGGGCCGCCACGGCGCTGTACGCCATCCCCGTAGCAGCCCAGCCCAGCCCGAAGGCGAGTGATCCGGGGCCCGGCAAGCCGCCGAGGGAAAGCGCCGCAGCCGACAACAGCCCGGTCAGGATGCTCGTGGCGAAGCTGATGGCCAGGGCGGACACCAGGGGCGCGTCACGGCCCAGCCGTCCGCCGCCCAGGAGCTCCAGCCGCCCGCTTTCCTCGTCTCCGCGGGTGTGCCGGATGGTGAGGATGACCATCAACACCGCGAGGATGGCGGTCATGAAGGCGGTGTATTTGATGAGCGACAGGGCGCCAAGCGAGGCCGGATCGTAGATCCGCCCAAAGAGGGCCACCATGGACGCCGTAGCGTTCAGTGCCGTGGCGGCCGCCACCCGGCTGGGCTCATCCGGGTACAGCTCGGCGCCGGCCGCCGCCGTCGAGTAAGCGATCAGGGCGAAGCCCAGGATCCAGAGCGGCAACAGCCAGCGGTCCCGCCGGAGCGCGAGCCGGACCAGGACGCCGGTGCCGGCCAGTGTCCCGGTCATCGCCGGCCGGGTCCGCGTCCTGCCGGCCGGCGAGTCGCCTCGGTCCAGTGTCCCGGTCATCGCCGTGCCGTTTCGAGCGATCCGGCCGGCCCGTAATGGCGCAGGAACAGATCCTCCAGCGTGGGCGGCTGGCTGGTCAGTGCGTGCAGCCCCGCGGCCGTCAGGGCCTGCAGGAACGGGGCCAGCCCGGCCGGATCCACCTGGGCGCTGACCCGGTGGTCCGTCACCACAACGTCGTGGACGCCGGGCAGGAGGTCCAGGCCCGGGGGCACGCTTGCGACGTCGGCCGTGACCGATGTCCGGGTCAGGTGACGCAGCTGCGCAAGCGGCCCGGACTCCACCACGCGGCCGGCCCGGATGATGCTGACCCGGTCCGAGAGCGCCTCGGCCTCACTGAGGATGTGGCTGCTGAGCAGGATGGTGCGGCCCTGATCGCGGAGCTCGCGGACGCATCCGCGGAAGGCATCCTCCATTAAGGGGTCCAGCCCGCTGGTGGGCTCGTCCAGGAGGAAGAGCTCGGCGTCGGTGGCCAGGGCGGCCACCAGGGCGACCTTCTGCCGGTTCCCCTTCGAATAGGTGCGGGACTTCTTGGTGGGGTCAAGGTCGAAAGTCTGCAGCAGCCGGTCACGCCGGGCACGGTCCTGGCCGCCCTGGAGCCGCCCTAGCAGGTCGATCACCTCGCCGCCCGTCAGGTTGGGCCACAGGGCCACGTCCCCGGGTACGTACGCCAGCCGGCGGTGCAGCGTGGCAACGTCGTGCCACGGGTCAAGGCCCAGCACCCTGGCCGACCCCGAGGTGGCCCGCAGCATGCCCAGCAGCAGCCGCAGCGTGGTGGACTTGCCGGCCCCGTTGGGACCCAGGAAGCCATGCACCTCGCCGGCAGCGACCTGGAAGTCGAGGCCGTCGAGGGCAGCTACCGTTCCGAAACGCTTGACGACGCCGGTCATTTCCACCACGTTGCTCATAGTCAATAAGCTACGCCGCGCTGCGCGTCCTGACCCGGGCGGAAAGTCCCGTCCGCCCGTTGCCACCCTGTCCTTTCGCGCAGGGGCGGCGCGCCCGCGGTTAACGGGGGCGTCAGCGCCTGTGGTTGCATGGATCCATGCCATTCACCTGGTCCGGCCGGGCCACCCAGACCCTCTCAGCGACTGCCCTGAGCGCCCTGCTGCTGGCCAGCGCCATGAAGCATTTCCGCGAACCCGCATTCTTTTACCAAGTGGTTCCCGATTTCCTGTGCCGTGACGACTCCGGCGCCCGGCCCAACGGCCCGTATGCGGTGATGACCCGGGACGAATGGGTGGCGCTCAGCGGCCTGCTCGAGGCGGGCGCCGCCGTCGGGCTCCTGATCCCGGCCACCCGCAAACCGGCCGCGTGGGGCGTTACTGCCATGTTTACGGCCTTCGTCGCCGGGCATGCCGACGCACTGCGCCGAGCGTACGGTCCGGCCGGAACGCCGGGGCAGCGGAAGGTGCACACCGCCCGGCTTCCGCTGCAGGTGCCGCTGATCCTCTGGGCCTGGAGCCTGCGAAAGCCGTTCCGTCCCGCCGGGACTCGGAGCGTTCCCGGGGCGCGGCAGTGAAGCTGCTGCAGTCTCCGGCCGTGCGGGTGGGGCTGTCCATCAGCATCGCCACCGGCCTCTACGGGGTTTCCTTCGGGGCTCTCGGCGTCACATCCGGGCTTGATTTCTGGCAGACCATGGCGCTCAGCCTGCTGCTGTTCAGCGGCGGTTCGCAGTTCGCGTTCATCGGTGTGGTGGCCGGCGGCGGATCCGGAGTGGCGGCGATGGGCGCGGCCACGCTCCTGGGCATGCGCAACGGCATCTACGGCATGCAGCTCAACGCGCTGCTGCAACCGCGCGGGTGGCGCAAATACGCCGCCGCCCACGTCACCATCGACGAATCAACGGCCACCAGCACCGGGCAGACGGACCCCGACGAACAGAAGCGGGGATTCTGGACGGCCGGCATCGGCATCTTCGTGCTCTGGAACATTTTCACTGCGGTCGGGGCGCTGGCGGGCAGCGCGCTGGGGGACCCCAAGCAATGGGGGCTCGACGGCGCCGCTGTGGCGGCCTTCCTCGGCCTGCTTTGGCCGCGGCTCAAGGGCCGCGAGCCGGTGGCCATCGCAGTGGTGTGCGCGCTGGCAACGGTGCTGGCCGTGCCGTTCGTACCCGCGGGAGTTCCCATCCTGATCGCGGCATTCGTGGCGGCGGCGATCGGCTGGTTCAGCCACGGCCGCAGCGATGAGGGGCTGGAGCCCGACGTGGATCCCTATGCCGAGCACCACCAACACCCGCGTCAGGACCCGCATTCAGAAGAGGCCGGCAGATGAACCTGTGGATGTGGCTGCTGCTTGCCTGCCTCCTGGGCTACGGCTGGAAGCTCCTTGGCTATCTGGTCCCGGCCAGCCTGCTGCGCAACCCGCGGATGTCCCGGATTGCGGGCACCATGACCATCGGCCTGCTGGCTTCCCTCACCATCGTGAACGCGGTGGCATCGGGGCAGGCCCTGGCGTTGGACGCCCGGATTGGCGCCCTCGCCGCAGCCGGAATCGCCCTGTGGCTCCGGGCCCCTTTCCTGGTGGTGGTCCTGGCCGGAGCCGGAGCTGCGGCCGGGTTGCGGCTGCTGGGCTGGAGCTGATGACGGCCGTTCGGCCCTAGTAGGTCCGCCCGTGCTGTGGCAGGATGCCACCATGAGCGAAGAACAAGCGCCTGCGGTTCCTGCTGCCGCAAAGGACCCCAAATCCAGGCCCTATGTGCCATCGCCTGGATCCGAATCCACCCGTGAAATGCGCGAGATGTCCCGCCGCCGCCGCGATGCCGAGGAGAAGCTCCAGCAGCATCTGCAGGAAGCGGACCAGCTCCACGAAGCGCACATGAAGGCCCACCACAAGGAGGTGCCGGTGCCGCATGGGCACGAGGAAGCTTCTCCCGAAGGTCAAGCCCCGGAAACCGCGGACGAACACGCCGCGGAAGGCGAGCGGGAGGCCGGCACCAGGCCGGCCGAGTGACGCTGCTTGGGCCGAGCGGTGCGACTGGGCCGATTAGCGTTGCCCATAGGCCGAACAGCGTTGCCTAGGCCGCGCCAAACTCATCTGAAACAGCCAAGTCGTCGGCCTGTGGGGAGGCTCCGTTGTTCCTGTTGTCCAACTCTTCCAACGCCAGGTCGTACCAGAACTGCGCCCCGAACACCGGGTGGGACGTATCCAGGTCCCTGAACAGGGCGTCTGTGAGTGCCTGCAGTTCCGACGTGCTGGCCGTCGAGATGACCAGCAGCGGGTCGGCGTCGCCGTTCATGAGCAAGGCAAGCTGCTGGCGGGTCATGGCAGTACCGGAAGGGAAGGTGAACGTAGTCCGTAGTCCATGTCGAACTCCAAAACGAGAAACGGTGGCTGACTGCGTAACCTCCACAATTCTAATATTGTGTGACGGCCACCACAATCTCGCGGCCTCGGGCCGTCGAGCAGGGGATTCGAGAAGCGGCGGCGGGCCGTGACGGGCGCCCGGCTGGGCCAGTACCTGGCGGAACGGCTGCAGGACCTGGTCCTCGAGAGTGCCGATGTGCAGGACTTCCTCCGGGAGCTGTGTGAGTTCTCGGCGGGCTTCATCGGGAAGACGACGGGCCTTCCCGTGCTGTGCGCCGTGACCCTGCTGCGCTCCCGGCGGTCCGTGACGTCCGCCGGCAGCGGACCTGGGGCGAGGCTGCTTGAGGAGATTCAGCAGGCTACCGGCGAGAGCCCTCCGCTGGCCGCCGTGGAGTCCGGGGCTACGGTTTCCGTGCCCGATGCCCGGACCGACTCCCGCTGGCCGCGCTACAACCGCGGCGTGATGCGGGCCGGCCAGCTCAGTGTCCTGTCACTCCCGCTGCGGCTGGATCCGGAGGCCGCGGCGTCCGTGTCGTTTTTCGCGCCGGAAGCAGGAGCGTTCGACGACGAGGCCATCGTCATTTGCGAAGCGTTCGCGGCCCGGGCCGGTAAAGCCCTGCGGCTGGCCGTGCGCATCGGCGCCTCGAAGGACCTCAACGACGACCTTCTCGAGGCCTTGAAGTCACGCACCAGCATCAACCTTGCCTCGGGAATTGTGATGGGACAGAGCCGCTGCTCGCAGGCCGAAGCGTTTGCCATCCTGAGCAAGGTCTCCAGCAACCGCAACGTCAAGCTCCGCGTGGTGGCCGAGGACCTGCTGCGAAAATTCGATACGGCGCCGGACACCACCCACTTCACCGGCTAACGGACCCGCCTGAGGCTATGCTTTTAAGGGTTCCGGTCAACTCGCGAAAGGCGGCAAAGCAGTGGAGTGGGTGCGGCCATGGCGGTAAAACTACCCCTCGCGGACGAACTGGCGGCAATCTTTGCCCGTGCTTCCGAGCTCCTGCTGACGGACGAGACGGTATCCAGGGCCCTAGAGCTGATCACCGCTGCTGCGGAAGCGGCCGTGCCCGGCGCCGCGGGCGCGGGCGTCACACTTATCGATGCCGACGGCCGGAAACATACGGCGAGTGCCTCCAACACCTTGGTGGAGGTTGCCGACGCGCGCCAGTACGACCTGGGCCAGGGTCCCTGCCTCCTCGCCTGGGCGAGCGGCGAACCGGTGTTGGTCAGCGACGTCCGCAACGACCACCGCTGGCAGGCGTGGGCCAGTGCGGCCACCGAGCTGGGGTTGCGGTCCTCCGTCAGCGCACCGTTGCTCACCGGAGATTCCGCGCTGGGCGCCGTCAAGCTCTACGCCCGTGATGAGAACAGTTTCAGCCCAGCCACCGTGCGCCTGTTGGAACTCTTCGCCGCGCAGGCCACCATCTTCCTGATCAATGCCCAGGCCCGCGAGAGTGCCCGGATGATTAGTGAGGACCTTCGCGACGCCCTGGCCCACCGCGAAATTATTGCCGTGGCCAAGGGAATTCTGATGGCCCGCCACGGACTTGACGAGGACACGGCCATGCAGGACCTGCTGATGGAGTCTCGGCGGGCCAAAAGGTCGCTCCGTGACATATCCGTCGAGCTGGTGTCCTCCACCCAGCTGCCCCGGTGAGCGGGGGTGCGTTTTGGCCCTGGGCAAGGACGAAGATGAGCAAAGGCTCCGCTTTGAGGAAATGCTCCGGAACGCTGACCTGCGCGTCGAGGAGCTGTGGCTGAGGTATTTCAGCATTGGCGGCATCGCTGGCCAATTTGAAGTCGAAGCCTACATCCACGGTGCCATCGCCTTGCCTGCGTTGCAGCGGGATATCCTGGCGCACGCCCTGAACGAGCGCCTGGACGAGATCCATGCCCCCGACGGCAGGGCGTCCTACAGCCGCGGGTCCGAGGACGCCGGCCGGCTCCATGACGAGCGGCCGCATGACGACACGGACCGTCCCGAGGAAGACTCAGGGCAGGACGACTGAGCCCGCGGCCCGATAGAAATTACGGCCCGACGGAAATTACGCCCGAGGAAGACTCAGGGCAGGACGATCGAATCGAAGGCCGTGCCCGGGAGCGGCGACTGGGGAGGCAGCGGCCGGTGGGGCCGTTCCGTGCGGATGGCGTCCTCCACCAGCGCCACGGGGCGGCGCCAGGCATCGGACCCGGGTTCCATGGTGTCCACGACGCCGATCAGCATGGCCAGCAGGCGGATCACGTCAGTCATGGAGATGTCAGTCCGCAGGGTCCCCTGGCCCTGGCCGCGGCCCAGCAGGACGGCCACGGACTCAAAGAGGCTGCCGGTGATTCCGGTCAGCAGGCCGCGGCGTCCGGCCACTGCGCCGAGCAGGTTGGCATCCTCGCTGGCGGCTGCCATCAGCGCATCGATCACGCGGAACAGCCCGTCGGCGGCATCGGGGCCGGCCAGGGCGTCGTCGATCACGGGGTCCACCATCAGCCGGAGCTGGCGGTTGAGCGCGGCAAGAACCAGCTGTTCCTTGTCCGCAAAGTTCCGGAACAGGGTTGCGGGTCCGACGCCGGCCGTGACGGCGATGGTCTGCAACGGTACTTCCGGGCCGTACTCACGGAAGCAGTTGCGGGCGGCGGTGATGATCTTGTCCACATTGCGCGCAGCATCCGCACGGAGGGGCTTGCGTTCCACTGCGAGGTTCATTTTTCAAGGTTAGCAACGCTGGGCCTGAGCGCCCGGGTTACTGATTGGTAGCCGCGAATGTACTCCCTATATGACGAATGTATCGAGGAATTCCGCTGTGGCAGACTGGGTCCATGTTGCTCGCATTCTCAGTTGCACCCTCCGGCCAGCCGGCTCACCTCAGCGCTGAATCCGCCTCTGATTCCGGTGCCGTTTCCGACGCGGTATCCGCAGACGCTTCGGTCCACGACGCCGTCGCTGCCGCCGTGAAGATTGTCCGGGATTCCGGCCTCCCCAACCACACGGACTCCATGTTCACCACCATCGAGGGTGAGTGGGATGAGGTCTTCGCCGTGGTGAAGCAGGCCACCGAAGCTGTAGGGCGTTTCGGCAGCCGCGTGTCACTGGTCATCAAGGCTGATATCCGCCCCGGGTACTCCGGCGAGCTCACCGCCAAAGTGGAGCGGCTGGAAAGCGCCATCGCCGACGCCGGCTAATTCCGGCCTGCCCTTGGTGCTTCCCACGCAGCAAGGGCAACTGCGAGACTGGGCCCATGATTGAGCACCGGCCCTAGCCCCAGTGGGTGGCAGTGGAGCAGTACCTGACCGACGTCGTCGTCCGCCCCGGCAGCCCGCTGAAACGGGCCGTGACGTCCGCTGTCGACGCCGGGATGCCGGCCATCGAAGTGGCGCCCAACGCCGGGAAGCTGCTCAAGCTGCTGGTGCAGCTTTCGGGCGCCCGGCGGATCCTCGAAATCGGCACGCTGGCCGGGTTCAGCACCATCTGGATGGCCCAGGGACTGCCCGACGACGGCGAACTCATCACGTGCGAATACCTCCCCAAACATGCCGGCGTGGCCCGCGCCAACGTCGACGCTGCCGGAGTGGGGCACAAAGTGGACATCCGCGTGGGTGCCGCCCTGGACACCCTGCCGGGGCTGCAGGATGACGGCCGCGGCCCGTTCGATTTTGTGTTCATCGATGCCGACAAGGAAAACAACCCGCAGTACCTGGACTGGGCCGTCAGGCTGGGCCGGCCGGGCACCGCGATTGTGATGGACAACGTGGTGTGGGAGGGGGCGCTGCTGGATCCAACCCTGGACGAGGTCAACGCGCCGGGAATCGTCGCCGCGTTGGAAATGATGGGGGAGGATCCCCGGCTGGACGCGACGGTCATGCAGACCGTGGGGTCGAAGGGCTGGGACGGCTTCGCGCTGGCTCTGGTCAAGTGACTTCACCCGGGCAAGATGCTAAGTATGCTTAGAATAAGCTAACGCGGCACGAACCCGTCCCGCACCGCCTGCAGTGGAGGAAGAAATGAAGGCTTCACCGACCCTTGCCAGCAATCTCCAGATGGTCCTCACGGACCTGATCGAACTTCACGTCCAGGGCAAGCAGGCGCACTGGAACATCGTGGGTACGAACTTCCGCGACCTCCACCTGCAGCTCGATGAAATCGTCACTAGCGTGAGGCTTTTCGCGGATGAAACAGCGGAGCGGATGCGCGCCCTGCACGCGCTGCCGGACGGCAGGAGCACCACGGTGTCCGCCGACACCCGGCTGGAACAGTTCCCCGAAGGGCTCACCTCCACCAAGGACGCCGTCAAACTGATCACGGCCCGGCTGGAGCGCACCGTGAAGACCATGCGCGACGTCCATGACGAGGTGGATGAGGAAGATCCCACCAGCGCAGACCTGCTCCACGCCGGCATTGCGCGGCTGGAACAGCTGGCGTGGATGGTGAACGCCGAGACCATGTCCGCGGGAGCCTCCGTCACGGCACCGGACCACGGCTGAGCCGGCGCAGCGGCCAGCGGAATGGATCCTGAGGCAAAACCGCGCCCGGTGCGCATCGGTTCCGCAGCGGAGCCGCCCGAAACCCTTGCCATGCTGCTTGGGGCCGTGCGCGATGCGGCAGGAGACGTGCCGGCGCTTCTTGCCCTGGCGCGGGAGATCGGACGGACAGCGCCCCGGCCCGGCGAGGGCAGCACGGCGCGGCTCTGGGAACTTCTCGCGTCCGTGGCTTCCGTGGATGTCGCCGCAGGCCGGGTGCTCGAACCGCACCTCGATGCGCTGGCCATCCTCGCCCAGGCGGGTACACCTCTCGCGGACTCATCAACGGACAGGGCCTGGGGCGTTTTCGCTGCGGAGGGGCCCGGGCTGCTGCTTGAGGCAACACCGGACGGCGCCGGGAATTACCTCCTCAACGGATCCAAGCCGTGGTGCTCGCTCGCCGCCCACCTGGACGGCGCCGTGCTGACCGCGCATCGTGCAGACGGCGGGCGGGCCGCTTTCGCAGTGGACCTGCATGCTCCAGGGGTGTCCTGCGAGACCCCGCTGTGGACCAGCCGGGGCCTGCGGGAAATCCCCAGCGGCACCGTGCACTTCGACGGCGTCAGCGCCGTTCCGGTGGGTGGATCCGGCTGGTACTTCAAGCGCCCGGGCTTCGCATGGGGAGGCATGGGCGTTGCAGCCTGCTGGTTCGGGGGAGCCGTTGCCGTGGCCCGCGATTTCAGCTCCGCGCTGACCGCCGCTGCGGTCAACGGGCGTGAACCGGACCAGATCGCGTTGGCCCATTTGGGCGAAACGGACCGGCTCCTCGCCTCCGTGTCCGGCTACCTGGCGCGAACGGCCGAGCGGATTGACGCCGGTGAGCTGTCCGGCCCCGGTGCGTGGAGCGAGGCGCTGCGCGTCCGCGGAACCGTCGCCGCCGCCGTCGAACGCATCCAGGCTTTAGTGGCCCAAAACCTGGGCCCCGGCCCCCTGGCCTTCAACGAAGAGTACGGAAAACGCATGGCGGACCTGTCGCTGTACCTCCGCCAGCACCACGCCATGCGGGACGACGCGCAACTAGGCGCCCTGACCCTGAAGGGGGACCGCTCGTGGTGAGCTTCTCACACGCCGATACCGGCACTGCCGAGTCCGAATGGGAGGGAAGCGGCCTGGCCGTCCTCCCGGAACTCCCCCTGGACCTGGGCGAACTCGCGGGCATGGCCTTCGTTGTGCTGGCTGCGCATCCGGATGACGAGACCCTGGGCGCCGGAGGGTTCCTCGCGCGCCTGAACGCCGCCGGCGCGGCGATAGACGTGCTGCTGTGCACAGCGGGGGAGGCCTCCCACCCGGACTCCCCGAGCACGACGCCGGACCAGCTGGCTGCCGTCCGGCTCGCTGAGTTCAGGGCGGCGGTGTCCGGGCTGGCCCCCGGAGCCGCCCGGGAGTTCCTGCATTTCCGGGACGGCCACCTTGACGCGGACCGGGACCGGATCGCCGCCGCCGTCAGGGAATCGATCGCAGCGTCCGGGCGCCCGGCGGACCGGGTGGTAATCGTTGCGCCGTACCGCTCCGACGGCCACACGGACCACGACGTCCTGGGCTCCGTGGCCGCCGAGGTGGCCGCGCAGGGCGGCCACGGGCTGCTGGAGTACCCCGTCTGGTACTGGTTGTGGGCGTCCCCGGCGGACGGCGCCTGGGAGTCGTGGGTCCGCGTGCCGCTGACGGCGGATGAGCAGCGGGCCAAGGCGGCAGCCCTCCTGGCGCACACCTCGCAGATCCAGCCGCTGTCCGACCAGCCCGGTGACGAGGCGCTTCTTGCCGCCAGCTTTGTCGATCACTTCTCCCGCCCCTGGGAAACGTTCGCGTGGCACCGGCCCGCCGGCGGGGCCAACACCGCGGGCGACGCCGAGCGGATCTTCGACGAAGTGCACGCCGGGGCCACCGATCCCTGGAGCTACGCCACCAGCTGGTACGAGAGGCGCAAGAGGGCGCTCACCGTGGCCGTCCTGCCGGACGCCGAGTACGGTTCCGGACTGGAAATCGGCTGTTCCATCGGCACGCTCAGTGTGGAGCTCGCGGCCCGCTGCCGGGAGTTTGTGGCGGTGGACGCCAGCAGCGCCGCCCTGGTCCGGGCCGCTGAGCGGCTGGGGTCCCATCCCTCCGCCCGGACCCTGCACCTGACGGTCCCGCAGTACTGGCCGGATGGCCGCTTCGACCTGGTGGTGGTGTCCGAGACCGGGTACTACCTGACGGCGGAGGAGCTGGCGGAACTGTTCGCGCGGGTGAAAGGCTCGCTGAACCCCGGGGGGACCCTGCTGCTCTGCCATTGGCGCCACCCGGTCACCGGCTGGGAACTGGACGGGGACACCGTGCACGCCCTGGCCCGGCAGCAGCTCCGGTGGCCAACGGCAGGGCTTTACCGGGAAAAGGACTTCGTCCTGGAAGTGTTTGTTTCGCCGGGGCCGGAGCGGCCCTGAGATGACCAGCCGGACCACCGAACGGGCGGGCGGCTGTCCCGCGGAGGAAGTCCGGTCCCGTCCGGGCATCGACCGGGTGGCAGTGGTGGTGCCGGCACACAACGAGGACCAGCACCTTGACCGGGCGCTCTCGGCGCTTCGTGCCGCCGCTGCCGCGTTGGAGCGGGAACGGCCCGGTATGCGGCTGTCCATCACGGTGGTGCTGGACAGCTGCACGGACCGGTCGGCGGACATCACGGCCGGCTACGTCGCCTCAGACCCGCGCTTCGCGGCCGTGCAGGTCCGGCTGGGAAGTACCGGCGGCAGCCGCGCCGCCGGGGTCGTGGCTGCCGCCGGGCAGTGGACAGGCGCGGGGCGGTTGACAGGGCCGGGGCACTGGACCGGGCAGTGGCCGGGGCATGTCTGGCTGGCCAATACCGACGCGGACTCCGCCGTCCCGGAGAACTGGCTGGTGCGCCAGGTCGAACTGGCCGATGCCGGGGCTGATGCTGTCCTGGGATCCGTCGAGCCGGATCCGGCCGGGACCGATCCTGCCGTCCTGCGGCGCTGGCTGGAGCGGCACCCGTTCAGGGAGGACCATCCGCACATCTACGGCGCGAATTTCGGCGTGCGGGCCTCCGCGTACCTTGCGGCCGGCGGGTTTCCCCGCACGCGCGCCCACGAGGACCGGATCCTGGTGGAGAACCTGCGCAAGCAGGCTTACAGCGTGCTGGCCACCGACACCATCCGGGTGCTGACGTCGGGCCGCACCCATTCCCGCGCACCGCAGGGGTTCGCTGCCTACCTTAGGGCGCTGGCGCTGGAGCTCCCCGCGCTGGAGCTGCCCGCACTGGACCGGGACAGTGGTGACCTTTGACCCTAGGAGCCTGAACTCCTAGACCGCATCCTCGACCCATGGGGTTCCTCCTGAGGGCCGTGGTGTCGTGTGCTCGGCGCTGCCCGTGAACAGCGGGCTGCGGCCGTGATTCCTGCTGCCGGCTCCGGAGCTGGTGCATTGCCACGCGCTCTGGGCCTCAGCTCGGAGGAGGCTGCCCTCCGGCTGCGGAACGTCGGTCCCAACCGGCTGCCGCAAGTCCGCCCGGTGCCGCGCTGGCGCAAACTGCTGGCCGAAATGACCCACTTCTTTGCCATCATGCTCTGGGTGGCGGCCGGACTTGCCTACGTGGCCGGCATGCCGCAGCTGGCCGTCGCGATCGTCGTGGTGATCCTGGTCAACGGCCTCTTCGCCTACATCCAGCAGGAACGTGCACAGCGGGCTGCCGCCAGGCTCCGTGAGCTGCTTCCCGCCATCGTGTCGGTCCGCCGGGACGGCCGCATTGTCAAGGTCCACACCACCGAGCTGGTGCCGGACGACGTGGTGGTGATGGTTGCCGGCGACAGGGTCCCCGCGGATCTCCGGCTGGTGCTTGCCGCCGGCTGCTCGGTGGACGAGTCGATGCTCACCGGCGAAAGCGAAGCCGTAGCCAAGGTCCCGGGCGACGCCGTCCTCGGTGGCACGTTCCTGGTTAACGGCGAGGCTGAAGGAATTGTCACGGTCACCGGCGGAGGCACCCGTCTCGCCGAAATCGCCGCGCTGACCGGCAAGGTGGAGGCGCCTCCAACCCCGCTGGCCCTGGAGCTGCAGCGGATTGTCCGCATCACGGCCACGGTGGCGCTGGGGATCGGCGTGCTGTTTTTTATCCTTTCGCTGCTGGTGGGTATTTCCTGGCGCGACGCCTTCCTCTTCGCGATCGGGGTGGCGGTGGCGCTGGTGCCCGAGGGCCTGCTGCCCACGGTGACGCTTTCGCTGGCCGTCGGGGCGCAGCGGATGGCGCAGCGCAACGCGCTGGTCCGGAACCTGGAGGCGGTGGAAACCCTCGGCTCCACCACCTTCATTTGCACGGACAAGACCGGCACACTCACCCAGAACCGGATGAACGCCGTCGAGGTCTGGACCCCGGCAGGGCTGCTCAGCATCATCGGTGCGGGCTACGGGCCCGAGGCCGAAGTCACCGGGAAGGGAACCGGGGAAGCCCGGCACCTCAGCACCGCTGCGCTGGCCGCCTCCGCGGGGCGTGCCGTGCTCCACAACGGGCAGTGGATCGCCGAGGGTGACCCGATGGAGGCCGCCATTGATGCGCTTGCCATCCGGCTGGCCGGCCCGGGGAACAAGCCCGATGACCCCGAGGTGTCGCACCGCTTCGCCTTCGACCCGCGCCGGCTGCGCGAATCCGCGATCGTCGGCACCATGCTGTACGTCAAGGGTGCCCCGGAATCCGTGATTCCGCTGTGTGGCGAAAGCGGCGCCGAACGCGCCCTGCAGATGGTTGACCAGATGGCCTCGCACGGGCTGCGGGTACTGGCCGTGGCCGAGCGGAGCCTGCCCGGACTGCCGGGCGAAAGCGTCAAGCTGGAGGAGGTTGAAGCGGGGCTGACGCTGCTGGGGCTGATCGGCCTCCACGATCCGCCCCGGGCCGAAGTGCGCCTGGCGCTCGAGGCGGCCCGCGAGGCGGGAATCAAGGTGGCCATGGTCACCGGCGACCACGCCTTCACCGCGGCCGCCATCGCCCGGGAAACCGGGCTGATCGGTTCACCCGAGCTGGTGCTGGAGGGCCACACCCTCCCTGAGGACGACGCCGTCCTGACCGCCCTGCTGGACCGCGACGGCGTCGTCATCAGCCGGGTCACCCCGGAACAGAAACTCCGCGTGGCACGCCTTCTCCAGCACCGCGGCCACGTGGTGGCGATGACCGGCGACGGCGTCAACGACGGCCCCGCCCTCCAGCAGGCCGACATCGGCATTGCCATGGGACTGAGCGGTACCGACGTGGCCCGCGAAGCGGCGGACCTTGTGCTGCTGGACGACGACTTCGCCACCATCATCGCCGCCGTGGAGCAGGGCCGCGCCACGTACGCGAACATCCGGCGGTTCCTGACCTACCATCTGACGGACAACGTCGCCGAGCTCACCCCCTTCGTGATCTGGGCACTCTCCGGCGGACGCTTCCCGCTGGCGCTCAGCGTGCTCCAGATCCTGGCCCTCGACATCGGCACCGACCTGCTCCCGGCGCTGGCCCTGGGCAGCGAAGCCCCCAGCAAAGGCACGCTGAAACGTCCGCCGGAGCGGAGGCACCTGATGGACCGCGCCCTGATGTTCCGTGTGTTCGGCCTCCTGGGTCCGGTGGAGGCCCTCTTCGAAATGACCGCCTACACCGCAGTGCTCCTCGGTGCCGGCTGGCGGCCGGGTGCGGAACTACCCGTGTCGGACGTTCTCATGGCGGCCTCCGGGGCGGCCTTCACCACCGTGGTGCTGGCACAACTGGCCAACGCGTTCGCCTGCCGCAGCGCCAGCACCCCGCCGTGGCGGCTGGGCTGGGCCACCAACAGGCTGCTGGTCTGGGCGGTGCTGGCGGAAGTCGGGCTGCTGCTGGTCTTCCTGTTCGTCGGCCCCATCGCCGCATTGCTGGGCCACGCACCGCCGTCGCCCGGGGGCCTTGCCGTGGCGCTCGCCGCCATTCCCGCCGTCATCATCGCGGACTGGCTGTACAAAGTGGTCCGGCACCGCAGGTCCAAAGCCTCTGACCCGCGGGGGGCCGGCGAACGAGGATCAATCCATGGAGGACCAAGCGGCGGGAGCAGCCATGACTGAAAGCCACGTGGTGTGGTTCGACGAAATCGGGATGGAGGATGTGCCCCAGGTAGGCGGCAAGAACGCGTCGCTGGGGGAAATGACGCGCTCGCTCAAGTCCCGGGGCGTGCGGGTGCCGGACGGCTTCGCCACCACGGCCGCCGCCTACCGCACGTTCATCGAAGCCAACGGCATCGACGCCGCCATGCGCGCCCGGATCGGGGAGTACCGGGCCGGCGAGACGTCGCTGCGGTCCACGGGCGAGGCCATCCGGGAGCTCTTCCTGGACAGCGAATTCCCGGCGGACATCGCCGAATCAATCCGCAGCCACTACCGCGCCCTCGCCGACAGGGCCGGAGTGGACCGGCCCTCCGTTGCCGTCCGCAGCAGCGCCACCGCGGAGGACCTCCCGGACGCCAGCTTCGCCGGGCAGCAGGAGACATTCCTGAACATTTCCGGCGAACGCGAGCTCCTGGACGCCTGCCGGCGCTGCTACGCATCGCTGTTCACGGACCGGGCCATCAGCTACCGGGAGGTGAAGGGATTCGAGCACCTGGACGTGGCCCTCTCCATCGGTGTGCAGCGGATGGTGAGGTCCGACGTCGGGGCGTCCGGTGTGATGTTCTCCATCGACACCGATTCGGGCTTCCCCCGCGCGGCAGTGATCAGCGCGGCCTGGGGCCTGGGCGAAACCGTGGTCCAGGGCAGCATCAACCCGGACAAGTACGTGGTGTTCAAGCCGCTGCTGGCGGACACCGGCCTGGCCCCGATCATCGAGAAGACGCTCGGCTCCAAGGCCCGCAAGATGGTCTACAGCCGGGGCGGCCACGCGCGGACCCGGATGGTGGATACCTCAGCGGAGGAACGGAGCTCCTTCGTGCTGGCCGACGCCGAGATCCTGGACCTGGCGCGCTGGGCAGTGACGGTGGAGGACCACTACGGCCGCCCGATGGACATGGAGTGGGCCCGCGACGGCGCCACCGGGGAGCTGTTCATGGTGCAGGCGCGGCCCGAAACCGTCCAGGCGCTCAAGAGCGGGACGCGCTTCACCATCCACCACCTCCGCGGGACGGGCAAGGTCCTGGCCTCCGGTGCCGCGATCGGGGATTCCATCGCGCACGGCACGGCGTGCGTCATCCGGAGCGCGCGTGACATCGACGCCTTCCGCGACGGCGCCATCCTGGTCACCGAGATGACGGACCCGGACTGGGTGCCCGTGATGAAGCGGGCGTCCGGGATCGTCACCGACCACGGCGGGACCACCAGCCACGCGGCCATCGTGAGCCGCGAACTGGGCGTTCCCGCCGTCGTCGGCACCGGAAACGGAACCAGCGTCCTGGGTGAAGGCCAGGCCGTGACGCTGAGCTGCGCGGAAGGAGACCTGGGCCGGGTCTACGAAGGCACCGTGCCGTTCGACACCGAGGAAGTGGATCTGGGCACCCTGCCCGCCACGCGCACGGCCATGATGGTGAACATCGCCACTCCGGGAGCCGCCTTCCAGTGGTGGCGGCTGCCCGCGGCGGGGGTTGGCCTGGCCCGGATGGAATTCATCATCAGCAACCTGATCCAGGTCCATCCGATGGCCCTGGTGCATCCGGAGCGGGTCACGGACCCGGACGACGCCCGGCGGATCAAGGAACTGACCAGCGGCTACGCGGACCCCCGGGAGTATTTCGTGGAGGCGTTGGCGCTGGGGATCGCCAAGATCGCCGCGCCCTACCACCCCAACCCGGTGATCGTCCGGCTCAGCGATTTCAAGACCAACGAGTACGCGCACCTGATCGGCGGCGGCTCGTTCGAGCAGTCCGAAGAGAACCCCATGCTGGGCTTCCGCGGCGCGTCGCGGTACTACGACGAGCGCTACCGGGAGGGTTTCGCGCTGGAGTGTGCCGCGCTCAAACGGGTCCGGGAAACCATCGGCTTCCGCAACGTCATTGTGATGATCCCCTTCTGCCGCACCCCGGACGAAGCGGACCGGGTGCTGGCGGTCATGGACCAGAACGGCCTGGTGCGCGGTGAAAACGGCCTGCAGGTGTACATGATGTGCGAGATCCCTTCCAACGTGGTCCTGGCCGAAAAGTTCGCGCCGAAGTTCGACGGCTTCTCCATCGGTTCCAACGACCTCACCCAGCTGGTCCTGGGCGTGGACCGGGATTCGGAGCAGCTGGCCGCCTTATTTGATGAACGCGACGGCGCCGTCACGGCGATGATCAGCGAAGCCATCCGCAAGGCGCACGCGGCCGGAATCAAGATCGGGATCTGCGGCCAGGGGCCCAGCAACCATCCGGATTTCGCGGCCTTCCTGGTGGGCGAGGGCATCGACTCCATCTCGCTCAACCCGGACAGTTACCTCAAAACGGTGCGGGTGATCGCGGACGTGGAAGGCTCGGCCTGATCCTTGGCCGGTGCCACGTTCCGGCCAGGGCTCAGGGCGCGCAGCGCGTTGAGGATGGTGGCCAGGTCCACCAGTTCCTGCGAGAGCGCCCCGGCGATGGCGGGCACGTAGCCCGCGGCTGCCGCCACCATGAGCCCGACGCTCAGCACGATGCCGATCCAGATGCTCTCCATCGCCACCCTGACGGTGCGCTGCCCTATCCGCACGGCATGCGCCGCTTTGGACAGATCGTCCAGGATGATCACGACGTCGGCAGACTCGCCTGCCGCGGTGGAACCGCGCGCGCCCATGGCGATTCCGACGTCGGCCACTGCCAGCACGGGGGCGTCGTTGACGCCGTCGCCCACCATCATCACGGGACGGCGCGGCAGTGACTTCACGGCTTCCACTTTGTCCGGCGGAAGGCACTCGGCCCGGACATCCGTGAGCCCTGCTTCGGCGGCGATGTGCCTGGCCGTGGCAAGGGCGTCGCCGGTCAGCATCACCGTTTCGGTGACCCCGAGTGCGGAAAGCTCGGCCAGGGTCCGGCGGGCTTCGGCGCGCAGCGGGTCGCTCATGACCAGGGCTCCGACGTACACCCCGCCGATGCCCACATAGATGGCCAGCTGGCCGCTGGCCAGGTCCGCTTCCACGACGCCTGGCGCGAATTCGGCCACGAAGGACGGCTTGCCCACCACCACTTCCCGTCCGTCGAACACCGCCCGCACCCCGTGCGTGGCATGCTCCATCGCCTCACTGGCGGTCTCGAAACGGAGGTCCCGGGAGGTGGCGGCCTCCATTACGGACGCTGCCAGGACGTGGGAGGAGTACTGTTCCGCGGAGCCCGCCAGCCGGAGGAGTTCGTCCTGGCCCATGGAATTGGCGGTGACGATGGCCACCAGTGAGGGCCGGCCGTAGGTGAGCGTGCCGGTCTTGTCGAAGGCTGCGGTGCGCACCCTGCCAAGCTGTTCCAGGACACCCGCGTACTTGACGATGATGCCGGACTTGGCCGCCTGGCTCATGCCGCCCAGGAACGCCACCGGCGCCGCGATGAGCAGCGGGCAGGGTGTGGCCACCACCAGGACTTCGGCGAAGCGGGTGGGGCTGCCACTGACAATCCAGGCGATGGCACCCAGCGCATAGGCAAAGGCCGTGAACGGGATGGCGTACCGGTCGGCGAGGCGCACCATGGGGGCGCGGCTTTCCGAGGCTTCCTTCACGAGTGCCACGATCCGGCTGTACTGGGAATCCTCCATGACGGCGGTAACCCGGATCCGGACGGCGGCCTCGCCGTTGACGGAGCCGCTCATAATGCCCTCGCCCGCCGTGCGCTCCACGGGCAGGCTTTCGCCGGTAAGGGAGGATTCATCGAACGTGCCGGCATCGGAGAGCAGCACGCCGTCCAGCGGGACGACTTCGCCCGGTTTGACCAGCAGGATGTCGCCCACCAGGACGTCCGTGGCCGCAACGTCCTCGTGCGCGCCGTTTTCCGCTGTGCCGTTCTGCGTTCCGTTCTGCGTGGTGCCATTCCCGGCACCGCCGCTCCGCTCCCGGTGGGCCGTCTGCGGGACGCGCGCCAGCAGGGCGCTGAGTTCGCTCTTGGCCCGGCCTGCCGCGTAGTCCTCAAGGGCCGTGCCGCCGGCCATCATGAGCACGATGATCATGGACGCAATGAACTCGCCCACCAGCACCGTGCTGACAATCGCCGTGACGGCCAGGATATCGATGCCCCAGTGCCCGCTGCGCAGCCTTCGGATCATGCCGACGGACAGGTAGGCCGCCACCGCCAGGGCATAGCCGCTCGCCGCAAACTGCGCGATCACCGGCTGGCCGGACATCACCAGGGCGGCGACAGCCATCAGGGCCAGTACCGTGCCCGCAACGAGCGGATACCGGAGCGCAAGTTTCACAGGCAGACCCGCCTTCGTCTGGTTAGCTGCCGCGTCTGAGCACACACTGAAAGGACGCACCCACAGGACGCATACCTATGGGTAACACTCCATTGAACCCGCGTTGCGGAACAAGGGGAATAGGTCCCTGATGCGGCGCCTGCGCTGAGCCGGCATGCGGTGGAGCCTGCAGGCCTTTCAGCCCTGTCAGCGGCGGGGCTGCCCCTGCCATGGTTGAAGGGTGTCGAACATGGTCGGGGAACCGCCCGCCGAACCGCCCGCCGAACCGCCCGCCGATCCGCGCAGACGCCGCAGGCTGGCGGCTGCTGCCGTCGTGGCGGTGGTTGCGATCGCGGCGGTGGTGGTGGCCGTGATCCTGGCCGGTGCTCCGCGGGAATCGGGCCCGCCGGCGGGCCAGCCGGCGGCAAGCCAGACCTCGGCGTCTTCGCCGTCGACGCCCGCCCCCTCAAGCCCGGCCGCCTCGCCGTCGGGAAGCCAGTCCTCGGGACCACAGCCGTCCGACTCCCCGTCCGCGCCGTCCGAGACTCCGGGCGAAACGCCCGCGCCGGCCCCTGTGGCGTCCGGCCCCACGCCGCCGCCCGAAACGCTGCCTGTTCCGCAGCCGCCTCCGCCGGTGGCCCCGTTTCCCCCTGCCCTGGCCGGCCAGGACGTGGAGGTGGTTCCCGGTGCCGGTGCGTCGGTGGCGTTGACGTTCGACGCCGGCGCCAACTCGGCCGGCCTCCCCTCGATCCTGCAGACCCTGGCGGGCGCAGGGGTCCGCGGGACGTTCTTCCTGACGGGATCCTGGGCTGCGGCCAACCCTGCCGGGGTGGCCGCCATCGTGGCGGGCGGCCACCGTGTGGGCAACCACTCCCAGACCCACCCGGACTTCACCGGCCTGCCGGACACCGCAATCGGGGACCAGGTCCGCACGGCGGAGCAGACGATAACAGCCGCCGGAGCCGACCCCCGGCCGCTGTTCCGGTTCCCGTTCGGTGCCCGTGATGGCCGCACCATCGCCGCTGTGAACAACCTGGGGTATGTGCCGGTGCGCTGGTCCGTGGACACCCTCGGCTGGAAGGGAACAAGCGGCGGTGTCACAGCGCAGCAGGTGGCGGACCGTGCGTTGTCCGCCCTGCAGCCCGGCGAAATCGTCCTGATGCACATCGGGTCCAACCCGACCGACGGCTCAACCCTGGACGCAGACGCCCTTCCGGGAATGATCGAGAGGATGCGCCAGGCCGGCTACGGGTTCATCACGCTGGACACCTTGGTCGCCGGATAACCAGCCCGGATTGACGGCCCGGGAGCCGGCCGGGGAACCGGCCGGCCAGTCAGCCGGAAGACGGGTCCAACGTCACTGGGCAGGCCCGGCCAACGCTGGTAGGACTAAGCCATGACTGAGTCGCCAACCGTCGCCGCTGCGCTGGCCCCGGTTGACGCCGTGGTCTTCGATCTCGACGGTGTGGTCACGGACACCGCGGAACTCCATGCGGCGGCATGGAAGGAACTTTTCGACGCCGTCCTCCAGGACCGCCGGATGCCGGCGGACGCCCGGCGCGATCCGTTCACGGACACTGACTACCTGCGCTTTGTGGACGGCCGCACCCGGGAGGACGGCGTAATGGCGTTCCTGCAGTCGCGGGGGGTCACACTGCCGGCCGGCGGGCACGCCGACGGCCCGGGGGAGTGGACCGCGGTGGGGCTCGGCGCCCGTAAGAACGGCATCTTCGGAGAACTGCTGGGCCGCCGGCCCGTGCCCGTCTTCCCTGGAACGGTGGCCCTGCTCGAACGGCTCAGGGCAGGAAAGGTCCCGGTGGCGCTCGCGACAGCCAGCCGGAACGCCCGCGCCGTGCTGGCAGCCGCCGGACTCCACGACGCCTTCGACCTCGTGGTGGACGGAAACACGGCAGCACGGCTGGGGCTGGCCGGCAAACCCGACCCCGCCCTGTTCCTCCATGCCGTCAGGGAGCTGGGGGTGGAGCCAGGACGTGCGGTGGTCATCGAGGACGCCGTGGCCGGCGTTGCAGCGGGCCGCCGCGGCGGATTCGGCCTGGTGGTGGGGATTGACCGGGCCGGGCATCGGGCCGAGCTGGAAGCCGCGGGCGCCGACGTCGTGCTTGAAGACGTCAGCGAACTGGACCTTGGCCTGGTCATCGCGGACCCCTGGCAACTGGTCTACGAGGGATTCGATCCCGCGCACGAAGGCCACCGGGAAGCCCTGACCACGCTCGGCAACGGATACATGGCCACGCGGGGCGCGGCCCCTGAACACCGCCGGGACGGTGTGCACTACCCGGGAACCTACCTCGCCGGTGTCTACAACCGGCTTACCAGCGTGATCCAGGGGCAGGAAACCGAAGACGAACACATGGTCAACATGCCGGACTGGCTGCCGCTGGACCTCTCCGTGGAGGGCGGCCGGTGGTGGTCCGACGGCGGCCTGCAGCTCCGCAGCGAGCGGCGCACCCTCGATCTGAAGCGTGCCCTGCTGACGCGGGAGGCCGTGTTGGAGGACGACGCCGGCAGGCAGCTTCAGGTGGTCCAGCGCCGGCTGGTGTCCATGGCGGAGCCGCACCTCGCCGCGCTCGAGATGACGGTGACCGCCGTGGGATGGGCCGGCCGGGTGGCCATCCGCAGCGGCTGCGACACGGACATCACCAACTCGAACGTGCCGGTGGAAGCCCTCCTGTCCAACCGCCACCTGGCAGGCATCACGGTCTCCGGTGCCGACGACGGGCCAGGCTCGGCCACCCAGGTGGTTGTGGCGCGGACAAGCCAGAGCAGGATCGGCATTGCACTGGCCAGCCGGACCGACGTGCCCGCCAGCCTGCATCGTGCCACGCCTGAAGAGCTCGGCGGACTGTTCGTCCACCGCTTTGAGGCGGACCTCCGGGACGGCGATCCGGTAACCGTCACCAAAACCGTGGCCGTGGTGACGTCCCGCGACCACGCCATTTCCTCGCCCCGGACCGCCGCCCTGGACGTCCTGAACCGCGCCAGGGGCGGCTTCGAGGAGCTGCTGGCCAGTCACGAGGCGGCATGGCGGGGACTGCTCACGCCCTTCATCATCGAGTTCGACGCCTCCAACCAGGCCCAGCTGATCCTGAACCTGCATGTCTTCCACCTGCTCCAGACCATCTCCGCGCATACCGCGGAGCTGGACGCCGGTGTTCCCGCCCGCGGCCTGCACGGCGAAGGCTACCGGGGGCACATTTTTTGGGATGAACTCTTTGTCCTGCCCCTCCTGACATCCAGGCTTCCCGCCGTGACGCGGGCGCTCCTCGATTACCGGTGGCGCCGGCTGGGGACCGCCCGGGACGCCGCCAGGGCGGCAGGGTTCAAGGGAGCCCTGATTCCGTGGCAGAGCGGCAGCGACGGCCGCGAGGAAACACCGAAGCTGCTCTTTAATGCCCGTTCCGGCCACTGGGTCCCGGACTACTCCCACCTGCAGCGCCACTCGGGCCTCACCGTGGCGTACAACGCCTGGCAGTACTTTGAAGCCACCCAGGACCGGGCCTGGCTGATGCACCACGGTGCGGAAATCATTGTGGAAGTGGCCCGGCTGTTCACCTCGATGGCCGACCACGACCCCGCGGATGACAGATTCCACATCCGGGCTGTGGTGGGCCCGGACGAATACCACACCGGCTACCCCGACAACCCCGGGGGAGGCCTGGACGACAACGCCTATACCAACGTCATGGCAGCATGGGTGTGCGATCTGGCGGTGTGGATCATGACTTCCCTGCACGGCTTCGACATGGACGATTTCCGCAAACGGCTGCGCGTCACTGAAAGCGAAATCGAGGCGTGGGCGCAGCTTGGCCGGAGGGTATTCGTGCCATTTCACGCCGACGGCATCATGAGCCAGTTCGCCGGTTATGAGAATCTCCAGGAGCTGGACTGGGAGCACTACCGCCGCACCTACCGGAACGTCCAGCGCCTGGACCTCATCCTCGAAGCCGAAGGCACCAGCACCAACCACTACCAGCTGGCCAAGCAGGCGGACGTCCTCATGCTGCTCTACGTCCTCGGCGAAGACCAGCTCACCACCTTCCTGGACCGCCTCGGGTATGCCGTGACGTCCGAGCAGATCGCACAGACTGTTGACTTCTACCTGGCCCGGACCGCACACGGATCCACCCTGAGCCGGGTGGCGCACGCCTCGGTGCTGGCGCAGCTTGACCCGGAGCAGGCATGGGACACCTTCCGCGAAGCCCTCGACGCGGACCTGGACGATACCCAGGGCGGCACCACCAGCGCGGGAATCCACCTGGGCGCCATGGCCGGATCCATCGACGTGGTGCAACGGAGCTTCGCCGGGCTGCGCATCACGAGGGACGCCCTGGATTTCGCACCCAGCCTTCCGAAGGAACTCCGCAGAGTCACGTTCAACGTGCGGTACCGGGACCAGCTCCTGGCAGTGCACCTGGAGAAGGACCGGCTGAGGGTTAGCGCGGCCCCGGGAGACGCCTCCCCGGTGCAGGTCCGGCTCGGCACCCAGCACGTCCTGCTGCACGCCGGGCAGGACCACGAATTCCGGCTGGGCACCGGATCCTAAGGCGGGTTTGTGGCTAGTCCATATGCAGGACGGCGGCCCCGGTAATGCGGTCTGCGGCAAGGTCCTGAAGGGCCTGGGCCGCCGCCTCCATCCGGTAGGGCACCGTGGTGGGCCGGAGCGGAATGTCCGCCGCGACGCGGAGGAACTCCTCGCCGTCTGCCCTGGTGTTTGCGGTGACGCTGCGCAGCTGCCGTTCCTGGAAGAGCTCGGATCCGTAATGGATCGGCGGGATGTCGCTCAGGTGGATGCCAGCCACGGCAAGAGTGCCCCCTCGGTCCAGGGCACGCAGCGCCTGCGGCACCAGCCAGCCCACCGGGGCAAAAAGAATGGCCGAGTCGAGCGGCACGGGAGGTTCGTCGTCGGCGTCCCCCGCGAAAGCCGCCCCGAGCTCCAGGGCGAGGCGCCGGGCCTCCTCGGAACGGGTCATGACGTACACGCTGGCTCCGCGGTGCATGGCCACCTGGGCGGCCAGGTGGGCGGAACCGCCGAAACCGTAGATGCCGAGGCGGCCGCCGTCCGGCACCTGGGCCCGGCTCAGGGCGCGGTAGCCGATGATCCCCGCGCACAGCAGGGGAGCGGCCTGCTCGTCCGAAAAAACCTCCGGGATCCGGTAGGCGTAGTCCTCGTTGACCGTCACCCGGTCCGCGTAACCGCCATCCCGGTCCCAGCCCGTAAAGGTGGGGGAAAGGCACAGGTTTTCCTGCGAACGGAGGCAGAAGCGGCAGCGTCCGCAGGTGCCCCCCAGCCAGGCGACGCCCACGCGCTCCCCGATCCGGAACCTGGCGGCGCCTTCACCGAGCTCCACCACTTCCCCCACCACCTCATGGCCCGGAATGATGCCGGGCTGGCGGGGCGGCAGGTCGCCTTCGGCCAGGTGGAGGTCGGTGCGGCACACGCCGCACACTCGCACGTCAAGCAGGACTTCTCCCGGTCCGGGGCTCGGATCGGGGCGTTCGCCGAACACCAGCGGATGCCCCGCCACGGGGCCCGGTTTGCCAACCCACCAAGCACGCACGGCACACTCCCTGTCCTGCTATTCCGGCACGGCTCTCGTTGGGGGCACGGGGTTCACCGCGTGATCAGCAGGTTGCACAGCGCCCGCTCCAGGGCCGAGGACACGGTACTCCCCGGATGGCCTTCCCGGTGATGGGCGCCCAGAACCAGGACGTCGGCCTGCGCCGCAGCGGTCAAGAGCTCCTTTTGCACGGGATGGCTCTCCAGCAGGATGCCTTCCACGGGAACGTCGGGGGCGAGGCTCCTGGCGAGTTCCACGGCCTGGTCCAGGAGCTCCTTACCGTGCAGCGGTGCATGGCGCCCGTGTGTTGCGTGGTGCTGGTCGCCGGCCACATGGATCAATTGCAGCGGCACGTTCAGGGCGGACGCCAGGCTGGCCGCTTCCGCCACCACCTGGTCACGCCGGGGTTTGTCGTCTATTCCGGCCGCGACGGGCTGGCCGGGACGGTTCGGGTAGCGGACCACCATCAGGGGGCACGGCGCGTGGACGGCAAGGTCGAGGCAGGCGGAACCCACCAGCTGCCCCAGGAAGCGGCCCATGCCGCGGTGGCCCACTGCCAGGACACTGGCGCCCTCCGCCGCGGCGCGGAGAACCTGGCCGGGCAGCCCCGGCTCGATGACGCCGTCGATTTCCAGGGGGTGCGCCCTGCCTTCGGCTGCCTCAGGTTCGGCGGCCTCTGGCCCGGCGCCCTCGCGCCGGGCGGCCGCTGCGGTTTCAACCTCGGCCGCAACTGAGCGGGCGAGGTCCAGGCCTTCCTGGAGGGTAGCTTCGGCGGCGTGTCTGAGCCCGCTGCCCTCAACGCCTTTTACAGGACCAAGGTTCTTGGTGAAGACGGGCCAGACCCAGGCATGGATCACCTTCAGCCGTCGGTTCGTGGCGGCGGCATACCCGGCGGCCCAGCGGACGGCAAGCTGTGCCGGTTCGGACCCGTCGTAGCCCACAGCGACCGGTCCGTTCGGGTTCGGCGCATTCCTCGGTGAAGCCGTCGGCATGGGACCTCCCCTCCATAGGCAGCGGCGCAACGTCCACCCAGTAGAGTCCGGAGTACCCCTCCGCGCTAGGGGCTTTGGTCCCGTTCGTCGTTCCGGCGTTCACGCTCATGGCGTTCGCGGAGGTCGCGTCCGCGCCGGATGTCCTCTTCTTCCTTGACCTGCAGCTTGTCGCTTTGCTTGGTGTCCCGGGGCGGCAGCTGGATTGTTTCCTCGGCTTCAATGCCGGCCTGGAGTTGGCGGCCGCGTTCCATCTCGGCGTCGAACTCGGCGCCGAACAGCAGGGACATGTTCAGGATCCACAGCCACAGCAGCATCACAATGACGCCGCCGATTGCGCCGTAGGTCTTGTTGTAGTTGCTGAAGTTGGCGACGTAGAAGCCGAAGCCCAGCGAAGCCAGGACAAAGATCATCAGTGCGATCAAAGAGCCCATGCTCATCCAGCGGAATTTGGGCTGCTTCACGTTCGGGGTGGCGTAGTAGAGGATGGCGATGACCACCACCACCAGCACCACGATCACGGGCCACTTGGCGATATTCCAGGCGGTGAGGAACGCGCCGCCCAGGCCGATGGCATTACCGACGGCTTCGGCCACGGGGCCGCTGAGCACCAGCATGGCTGCCGTCAGCGCCACGATGATCACGGTGCACAAAGTGACGGCCAGCATGGTGCCGCGGAGCTTGATGAAGGGGCGGCCTTCGTCCACTTCGTAGATCCGGTTCATGGCCCGTCCGAAGGCGCCCACGTACCCGGACGCGGACCACAGGGCCGTCAGGATGCCGATGATCAGGGCGAAGCCGGCGGTGGAGGAACTGGTGAGCTCTTCGACGGGTTGCCGGATGATGTCCAGCGTGGAGCCCGGGGCTATGCCCTGGGCGATCTCCAGCATCGCCGCTGTGGTCTTCTCCGCCTGTCCGAAGATCCCGAGAAGCGACACGAGGGCCAGCAGGGCCGGGAACATGGAAAGGACGCCGTAGTAGGTCAGGGCGGCGGCGAGGTCCGGGCACTGGTCTTTGGTGAATTCCCGGAAGGTCTTCTTTGCGATGTACTGCCAGGAAGGTTTGGTGACATCACGCGGGCTGTCGGGTTTGCGCGAATCATCCGGTGCGGGCGCCGTGCGGGCCTTGGCGGTGCTGCTCTCCTGCGTCTCGGCGTCGGGACGGGCTGCGGTGCCGTTCCGGGTGGCGGGGTTCTTGGCCATACGAAATATCCTCAAATCTGCCGGGGCCGGGCCGCCCCGCCGCAAGGGTGGAGCAGCCCGGCCAGGATCCGGTGTCGTTACACCTGCTGGACGTTGTCCTTGGCGTCCGCGGCGCGGTATTTCACGTCGTCCACTGCGCCCTGGCCTTCGGCCTTGACGTGGTCAGTGGCGTCGGCGGCAGTAGCCTTGACGTTTTCCATGGCTTCCTGCGCGGGGGCCTTCAGCCCTTCGGCGACGTCCTTCGCGGCCTCGGTCAGCTCCGTCGTCAGAGGCTCTGCCTTGACCTTGAGCGCCTCGGCAGCCTCGCGCTCCTTCTCGCTCGCCGGGATCAGCGACGAGAACAGCATCCCGGCACCGAAAGCGATGAGCCCTGCCGCGAGTGGATTGCCTTGCGTCTTGGTGCGGACCTGGCGGGGAGCGTCCCCGATGGCCGCGCCGGCGTCCGACAGGTGGGCCCCGCCACCGCTGGTGCCCGAATGCATCCGGTCAGTGGTGTGATCCGCTGCTCCCATGACTTTCTCCTTCACTCCGAACACGGCGTCCTTAACTTTGTCCGTCTGCCGGTGGACGATGTTGGACGGGGTAACTTTGTCCGCCACGGCGTCGACATTGGTGCCGAGCCGCGCGCGGGTTGCTTCGATGTCGGCGCGGATGGCGTCCGGGTTTTCACTCATCGTGTGTACCTCGAGCTCTCTGTGTACCTGGGTCTAATGACTGGGTTTGAGGGTGGGGGGGATTTCCTGGAGCGTCTCCGCCGTCTGCGGCATGCCCTTGATCGCGTTGAGCTGCTTGCGGCCAACGGACGCCAGGACGGCGGCGATGATGCCCCAGAGAACGGCGAGGACGACGGCGGACCAGCCGAGGCCCATGACCGTTCCCAGCGCCCACCAGAGGGCCAGGGACAGGAACAGGAGGACGAAGTGGCCGGCCACGCCGGCCCCGGCGAGCATTCCGCCGCCCTTCCCGGCACGGGAGGCTGACTGCTTCAGTTCGGCCTTGGCGAGATCCACCTCCTGGCGCATCAGCGTGGAGAGGTCCCGCGTCACGTCGCCCAGCAGGTCACCGAGGGAGGTGTTGTCAGCTTTTGCGTGGGCCGCCGAAGGGGGTGTTTCAGGATACTGGCTGCTCATCGCTGCCCTCCGCGCGGGGGATCCTCACGATATGGATCCTCACGGTACGGATCGTCGGCCAGGGGGTCCGTGGCCAAGGGATCCTTGGCCAGCGGATCTGCTGCCCACTGGTCCGTCTCGTCACGGCGCGTTCCCTCACCGTCCAGTGGATTGGGCGGGTAGGTGTCCGCCGGATAGTCTCCGGTACCGGCTTGGGGGCTGTCAGCGTAGGCGCTGTCGCCATAATCGCTGTCGGCGTAGGCGCCCGTGCCCGCTCCGGTGCCGGCCATACCGGCAGTGGTCGCGTTCGGGGCCGGCATCTGCACCGGCGGCGGCGGAACTGCGGTTCCGGTATCGGGAACATAGCCCGGCACACTTGAAATAGGAGCCGTGGTGGTGCGCCCGCTTTGAACGGCGCCCGATGAATCGGGTGCGCCCGCACTGAGGCTGCGGGTGAGCCGGCCAGCCAGGATGCCCGCTCCCGCCGCCAGCACGAGGAACGTTCCCGGGCGCTGCCGGGCGAACGTCTTCACCTCGTTCAGCAGTGAGCCGGGGTCGCGGCCTTCCAGCCATGATGCCACCGAGGCAGACCGGTCAGCGGCCTGCCGGATCAGGTCCGTGGCTACGCCGGGCTGCTCGGACGCGTTAGCCATGGTGCGGAGTTCCCCGGAAATGGAGTGGAGACCCTGCGCTACCTTTTGCTGCTGGAGGCCTGCCTGATCCGTGAGGTCCGTCTTGGCCTGGTAAAGCAGATCCTTGGCGTTTGCCTTGACCTCTCCGGCGACATTGGCTGCCTCGGCCTTGGCGGTTTCCGCTACGTGCTGGGCGGAATCGGTGGCCTGGTGGGCGAGGTCCCCGGCCTCGCGCTTTGCCGTCTCCGTCTTCGACGGCATGCCTTGGGTTGCCGGAGCCGCCGGGTAAGCGTCGTTGGTTACCTGAGTTGCCGGGTAGGCAGCGTCATTATCCGGAGTCACCGGGTATGCGGTTTGCTCTGCAACCCCAGGGGTGCCGTAGCTACCGTCCTGTGGCCATCGGTTCTCTGTCATCTTCGCACTCTCTTTCCAAGAAGGTCGGCTACTGATCAAGAACCAGTAAGAACTGGCCGTTAAATAGTAAGCATGATTACTATCAGATAGTAAGTACCCTTGGTGTATTAGTTTTCGCAGCACGAATCTTCCGGTGCCCAGCCGCCCGGCGGCTCCGCAGGCTAGTCCAGGCAGACTGTCCCGGCCGCCTCCGCCAGCTAGGTGCGCGGCTGCAGCAGGGGAGAGCCTGCCATGCCGCGCCCGCCCGCCAGCCCGTCGATCACCCCACGGATCGCATCCACCGAGGAGGTGTGCGGCTCCCACCCGAGCACCTCGCGCGCGCGGCTGGTGTCCATTACCGGGGCGCCTTCGGCCATCGCAATCCAGCCTGCGTCCGTTGGCTGCAGGTGAAGCCGCCAGCTTAAGTCCACGGCCGCTCGGACCAGCGGGAACGGAACAGGCAGCCACCTCTTGGCATGGAAAATCCGTGCGAGTTCCACCGGCCCGATCACGGGCTCGGCGGCAATGTTGAACGCGCCGGCCGCACGGCGGTCGAGAACGCGCCAGTACGCGTCAGCGAGGTCGTCGGCATGGACCGCCTGGAAGGCCAGGCCGCGGGGCAACGGAATGATCGGCAGGCTGGGATTCCGCGGCAGCAGCCGGGGAATCAGGCGGCCGAGGAAGTACCGGCCGATCTCGCTGCCTGCCTCAGCCTGGAAGGAGAGCGCCGGACGCAGCCTTGAAACGGTGATGCCAGGATTTTCTGCTGCAAACCTGTCCAGCAGGGCTTCCTGTTCGGCCTTATGCCGGCTGTAGTGTGATTCCTCGATGCCGGTGACCGGCCAGTCCTCGTGCCGCCGCGTTTCCTTGCCGGAGCGGCTGTACGCCCCCATGGAGGACGCGCACACCACGTGCCGCACACCGGCTTCCCTGGCTGCGCGGAGGACGTTCGCAGTCCCCGTCACGTTCGTCCGATGCAGGACCGCCTCGTCGCGGTTCGGCTGGAGGATCCACGCCAGGTGCACCACCGCATCCGCCCCGGCGAGCGCCGCGCGCAGCTGCCCGCCGTCGTCGTCCGCTATGTCCAGGGCGTGCCATTCCACGCCCGAGTAGGGCGCCACCGTGAGGTCCGGCGTGCGGCGGCCGATTCCCGCAAGTTCCAGCTCACCCGGCCCGTCTGTGTTTGGCCGTTCGGTACCGTGCCGCGCCGACCGCTCCTGCTGGAGGCGCCGCAACAGGGCCGTGCCCACATTTCCGCTGGCGCCAGTGATGACGATCCGCATGCCCGTCCGCCCTTCCGAATGGCTGGAAAGCACCGACCGACGTACCGGTCGGGCCGGCCAGCGTGTTTGGTTCGGAATTAACGCTACAGGCCACCGCTTAATGAGCAACCGTGACGCTGCCGCCGTCGGAGGCGGGGCGGGTCAACTAGGGTTGATGCATGAGCAACACGGTGGCCGGCTAAATGGCACGTAAGGGCCGGGCTGCCGGCAGGAACCCTGAACGTTCGACGCCGGGAGTTGTGGAAGTGCCGAAGGGAACCCGCCCTGACGGGCCGGTTGAGGGCGTGTATTACATCGATACCGGGGACTGCGAGCTGATCGCGGACCAGGACAACTCAAACGGCTGGCTCCTGCGGATCAACGGCGTCATGAGCTCGCACATCGACCTTGCCGACCCCCTCTTCCTCGATTTCGAGTACATGCGCTGGATGTCCGCGCTGGTGGAATCACGGTGGCCCCGGGAGGCCAGGCCCAAGCTGCGCGCCCTGCACCTGGGCGGCGGTGCGTGCTCGCTGGCGCGCTACTTCCACGCCGCGTACCCGGAAGCCCGCCAGGTGGTGGTGGAGTTGGACGGCAAGCTCGCCGAGTACGTCCGCGGCTGGTTCGATCTGCCCAAGGCCCCGTTGCTGCGGCTGCGCGTGGGCGAAGCGCGTGAGGTGACGGAGTCGCTGACGCCCCAGACCCGTGACGTGATCATCCGCGATGTGTTTGCCGGTGCCCTGACGCCCCGGCCGCTGACCACTGCCGAGTTCAACGGGCACGCCAAGCGCGTGCTGGCTCCCGGCGGGATCTATGTGGTGAATTCCGGCGACGCTCCGGACCTGAAGAATGCCCGTGAGGATGCCGCCACCATCGCGGCCGTCTTCGAGCACACCCTGATCATTGCCGATCCCGCCATGCTCAAAGGCAGGCGCTACGGCAACATGGTGATGGCCGGCAGCGACCAGCCGTTCGACGACGACCCCCAACTGGCCCGCAGGCTCCTGGGCGGCGGCGTCCCCGCCCACATCTGGGATGACGCCAAAGTTCGGGCCTTTGCAGCCGGCGCAGCCGTCCGCCATGACCCCGAACCGCCGACGCGCGGCTCGTCGGCTGCGTAGCCGCCACCTCTATAGCGGCCGCACAACGTAGGCGCAAGACCGGTGCAACAAAAGCCCCGGCAGCCGCAAAGTTGGCTCAAGAATCGGCTTTTGTGCCGTTTTTCGCCATCCGGGCGCTGTGCGCGCTGTAAGTTTGTGGAAGCTCTCCGCTTTCCCCCAAGACCGGAGGGCAGGAAGCCCCCGCGCTTGAGTCCACTGACTCGCGCAGGGGCTTCCTTCATTTCTACCTCTAGTGCGGCCGGCCCCCGGTACCGGGAAGCTCGGTACCCGGAAGTTCGCTACCCGGAAGTTCCGCGCCGGACAGGATATCCGCGGCGATGGCGTGCAGCTTGCTGTCGTTGGCCCGTGCCGCCAGGTGCAGGAGGTCCATGGCCTGGTCCCGGCTGCAGCGGTTCTGCAGCATCACCAGGGACACGGCGGCGTCAATGACAGCCCGCGATTTGAGGGCTGAGCGGAGGTGCTCGGGATAGATCTCCGCCGGATGGACACGCAGCGCGAGCCGGAGGATCCGGGAGATCGAGTCGGTGTGCTCCTCGACCGAAGCGATCGTGGCGGCGTCGAACGCGTCGGTGCTGCGGGCATAGCAGTTCAGCGCAGCAGCGGCGCCTTGGTCGGTGCGGATCGGAACGGCGAGGACTGACCGGATGCCCTCTCCCGAGACGGCCTCCGCATAGTGCTCCCACCGGCTGTCATTGAGCAGATCCGGGACCAGCACCGTGTGCTGTTGCCGGAGGGCCGTCAGGCAAGGACCGTCGTCGTAGTCGTATTGCTTCTCGTCCATCCGCAGGGCCTCGTCGTCGCTGCTGGCCACGGTTGCCGGGCTGCCGTTCCGCTCAACTGTGATGGCGCACAGCATCGGATCGCGCCCGCCCAGGCGGGAAGCGGAGATGGTGGTCAGGCTCAGAAGGAACTCGGTGAATCCCGGACTGTCGAGCAGCAGGTCCTGGAGTTGCTCGGCCGTGGGTGCGTCGTCTGTCTCGGGAGCCATGGCGGCCTCGATCCTTGAAAGCCGGGCCACTTGGGGCCGGTCGGAGGCCGCGGACTCTTGATCGCCCGCAACCACGGTGGTGGATATGGACAGATTCGACGCACTGTCACCAGCGAAGGCTCTCCGACATCTCCTACCTCTGACACTACGCTGTGTAGAGGCCCGAACATAGGGCTCAGCGCCTGCCCAGGAGGGCCTCCCCGTGCTCGACTGTCTGGTCCCGTAGCGCCTGCACCACGGCGGCCACCGCCGGCCGCCGCATGGAGTCCGGCCGCAGCACCATCCAGTAGGGAAGCCGTTCGGAGAAGGCATCCGGAAGCAGCCTGACCAGGTCCTGGTGCAGGTCTCCCATGAAGCATGGCAGGAAGCCGATGCCCGCGCCGGCGCGGGTCGCCTCCACATGGACAAAAACGTTGGTCGAGCTCAGGCCGTCCTTCATGGCGGGGACGAGCCGGCGCGGGGCGTCGAGATCGTCCACCTGGAGCATCGAGTCCACGAAGTAGACCAGAGGATGTTCCGTCAGTTCCTCCACCGTTGCCGGCGTTCCGTTTTCGGCCAGGTAGGCCCGGGAGGCGTACATTCCCAGCACGTATTCGCCCAGCTTAAAGGCCTCGGCACGGTGCACCTGGGGCTCACCCACCACCACCTCGATGTCCAGTCCGGAGCGCTGCTGCAGGGCCCGCCGGGTGACGGTCACGATCTCCACGCTGAGCCCGGGGTGCTGGCGGCGCAGCCGTGCCACCGCCGGGGCGGCGATGTAGGCGCTGAAGCCGTCAGTGGCCGTCATGCGGACAACCCCCGTGATGGGGTCAGGTGCTTTGCCGGGCTGGCCCAGGCTGCGCACGGCCTGTTCAACCTGCTCGGCCACCAGCACGGCCTCCGCGCCGAGTTCGGTGAGTTCCCAGGCGCCGGCCGCCCGGGAGAGGACCCGCCCGCCCAGCGTCTTCTCCAAGGCCGCTATTCGGCGCGAAACGGTGGTGTGGTTCAGTCCCAGGGCCTGCGCCGCCGTCGTGAATTTAGCTGAGCGCGAGACGGCCAGCAGGACCAGAAGGTCATCGGGATTAGTGTCCATATCTGCAATTCTGCACACAAGGGGTGCTGGTTTGGCCATTGAAGTGCAGAGTTTCTGCGGCAATACTCATCTGAGCCCATTCAGTGCTGTGGATCACAGCGCGTGTCATCGTGGACACTAAGGAGAACAAACATGAGCGTAGAACAACGCTCGGCAACACCGGCCGATTCCGCCCCAAAGGGCGCGGGCCTGAAAAAGATCGTCGCAGCATCCATGGTTGGCACCGTGGTGGAGTGGTACGAATTCTTCCTCTACGCCACCGCAGCGACCCTGGTGTTCGGGAAGTACTTCTTCCCAGCCACCGGTAACGAGCTGGACGGCATCATCCAGGCCTTCATCACGTACGCCGTTGGCTTCGTGGCCCGCCCGCTCGGCGGCATCGTCTTCGGCCAGATCGGCGACAAGCTGGGCCGCAAGCCCACCCTGCAGCTCACCATCGTGATCATCGGTGTGTCCACCTTCCTGATGGGCTGCCTCCCCGGCTTTGCCGAGATCGGCTACCTCGCACCGGCACTCCTGGTGTTCCTGCGCTTCATCCAGGGTTTTGCGCTGGGCGGCGAATGGGGCGGCGCGGTGCTCCTCGTCGCAGAGCACAGCCCCAACAAGTCACGCGGATTCTGGTCCAGCTGGCCCCAGTCCGCCGTTCCGGTGGGCAACCTGCTCGCCACGCTGGTCCTGTTCATCATGTCCAACGTCCTGAGCAGCGCGGACTTCCTCAGCTGGGGCTGGCGCGTGGCGTTCTGGCTCTCCGCCGTGATCGTGTTCGTCGGCTACTACATCCGCACCAACGTCTCCGAGTCGCCGATCTTCCTGGAAGCGAAGGCACAGCTGGAGCAGGAGCAGGCTGTCAGCTACGGCGTCGGCGAGGTCATCCGCAAGTACCCCAAGGGCATCCTGCAGGCCATGGGCCTCCGGTTCGCGGAAAACATCATGTACTACCTCGTGGTCAGCTTCGCCATCGTGTACCTCAAGAGCGTCCACAAGTACGACACGTCCTCGCTTCTGCTGGCGCTGCTGATCGCCCACGTCATCCACTTCCTGGTCATCCCGCAGGTGGGACGCCTCGTGGACAGCTGGGGCAGGAAGCCCGTGTACCTGGTCGGCGCCATTACCGGAGCCACCTGGCCGTTCTTCGCCTTCCCCATGTTCGACACCAGGAACGCAGTGGTGATCGTCCTCGCCGTCACCATCGGCCTGTGCCTTCACGCCTTTATGTACGCCGGCCAGCCCGCCATCATGGCTGAGCTCTTCCCCACCCGGATGCGCTACGCCGGGGTATCCCTGGGCTCGCAGGTCACCTCGATCTTCGCCGGTTCGCTGGCGCCGCTCCTGGCCACCCAGTGGCTCAAGGACACCGGATCATGGGTGCCCACCGCCATTTACCTGGTGGTGGCGTGCGCCATCACCACGGTGGCAGTGTTGAGCCTCAAGGAAACCAAGGGCATTGCCCTGGAGGATGTGGACCGGGCCGACGCCGAACGCGAAGGCCTGCCTGTAGCAGCCACACGCTGAGCTGCCTGAGTTTTGGCCGGCTCCAGCCCCGCTGGAGCCGGCCGGCTCGCTGAAAAAATCTTTGAACTGGAAGGCTGGGTTATGGAAAACACGCTGAACGGCCGCAAGGCCCTGGTCACCGGAGGCGCCGGCGGCATCGGCGCTGCCAGTGTGCGGGCCCTCGCCGCACGGGGCGCCAAAGTGGTGATCGCCGACGTCGACGAGGCCGCCGCGGCAGCACTTGCCGATGAAGTGGGCGGCACCGCCTGGGCAGTGGACCTGCTGGATGTGGATGCCTTGGCAACCCTCAGCCTGGACTGCGACATCCTGGTCAACAACGCCGGGATCCAGCGCATCAGCCCCATTGAGGAATACGATCCGGCCGACTTCCGCCGGCTCATCACCCTCATGCTCGAGGCGCCGTTCCTGCTGATCCGGGCGGCGCTGCCCCACATGTACGCGAACAACTTCGGCCGGATCATCAACCTCTCGTCGGTACACGGAATCCGTGCCTCCCCGTTCAAGAGCGCGTACGTTTCGGCCAAGCACGGACTGGAAGGGCTCAGCAAGGTGACGGCGCTGGAGGGCGGGGACCACGGTGTCACCTCCAACTGCATCAATCCGGGCTACGTGCGCACGCCCCTGGTGGAGTCGCAGATTGCCGACCAGGCCAAGGTCCACGGCATCCCCGAATCCGAGGTGCTGGCGAAAATCATGCTGACCGAGTCCGCCATCAAGCGGCTCGTGGAGCCGGAAGAAGTCGCGTCGCTGGTTGCCTGGCTCGCCTCGAACGACGCCGGCATGGTCACCGGCGCCAGCTACACCATGGACGGCGGCTGGTCGGCTCGTTAGTTTCGGTCCGCCCGCAGTTGCGGGCGGCACGGACATGTTCCGCGTGCTCGCTCGTTCCTCGCTTAGACGCACGCTTCCACATGCCCGACGCCGCCCGCCTCCAACTGCGCGGCACAAACTATGGCTTTGCACCTGTTAAGGCGAGGGTGCCTCCGAGGGCGATCATCATTGCTCCTCCCGTGGTGCTCAGCGTGGAGATGCGCCGCGGGGAGCGGGCGAACCACTGGCGGGCGGTTCCTGCTGCCAGCGCCCAGATGCTGTCCGAGACGAGGGCGATCAGCAGGAACACCGCCCCCAGGCTGGCAAGCTGCAGCGGGATTCCGCCGGCGGAGTACTCCACGAACTGGGGCAGCACCGCCACGAAGAACACCAGCGACTTCGGGTTGGTGGCGCCCACAACGAATCCTTGCCGGAGGACCCGGAAAGTGGAGCCGGAACGCGAAGGATCGGCCGCCGTCGTACTTGTTCCACGGTGCCGGATCGCCTGGATGCCGAGGAACACGAGGTAGGCTGCGCCGGCGAACTTCACGATCGTGAAGAGCAGGACCGACTGCGCCAGGGCAACACCCACACCGAGCGCCACCGCAAGGATCTGCGGGACCATTCCCAGCGCATTTCCCAGGACACTCAGCAGCCCGCCCTTGCGGCCCAGGGCCAGGCTGCGTCCGATCACGAACAGCACGCTCGGCCCGGGGACGGCAATCAGGACGGCGGCGGCCAGGGCAAAAGTCAGCAGATTGCTCAGTGGAACCATGACTGATTTTAGCGCCGGGGAAGCCCTGGGTAGCCCGGGGAAGCCCTGGGTGGCCCGGCCAGTATTGCTACTCCGGCGTTCGAACCTGCCGATAGTCGTAGTAGATCACCTCGGGTACCAGGTCGGGGTGGGCGTCAGCCGCCGTCCGCAGGCCCAGCGACGAGCCGTGGATGACCGTCACCACGCCAAGCCGGCGGCCGTTGAAGGGGTCGTCGGCAAGGACTACGTCCCCGATCTTGAACGGTACGGTGGCCGTGCGGATTTTCTGCGCTGCGGCCTTCAGCCATGAGATCAAGCGGCGCCGGGCGCGGGGGAAGGGAGGCCGGGAGGCTGGATGATCCTTCATCAAAACCACTCCTTTGCAGTGCCTGAACCAGCAGGACTCGCAGGCGGTCCGGATGCTGCGGCAAGTGGTTCACGTCCGGTCTGCGCCTGGGGTCCAACCTAAGGCCAAATCCCACCCGTCGCTTGCGTAACTCTTACCCCTTCTGTACCGTCCAACACTCGAAATTTATTGGGCACTACTTGCCCGATGTTCCAGCGCCCTGAGCCGTCTCGTCGACAAGTTCGGCGCGGGCGCGCCCATGGCCGCGGACCCACAGGCGGTAGGCCACCATCAGCAGCCCCAGCCACACTGCACCCACGTAGAGGGCAACCCGGGAATCCTCGAACGCACCCAGGATCGCGATCACCAGGGCCATGAACGCGATGGTCAGGATGGAGGCCGCCGGCCACCACGGAGAAGGAAATTCCGACGCCGGGAGCCCCTTGCGGGCGATCTCCCGTTTCATGGCCACATGGGACGCCAGGATCATGACCCAGACCCAGACGGTGGCAAAGGTGGCGATCGAAGCGATCAGCAGGAACACGTCCTCGGGCATGACGGCGTTCAGGATCACGCCCACCAGCAGGACGCCGGCCATCATCACAACGGTCATCCACGGCACCCCGTGGCGGGATACCTTGCCGAAGCTTGCCGGCGCATGGCCTTGCCGGGCCAGTCCGAAGAGGATGCGGCCGGCTCCGAAAATGTCGCTGTTGATGGCGGACAGGGCAGCAGTAATCACCACGGCGTTGAGGATGTGCGGTGCGGCGGGAATACCCAGGCCGCTGAAGATCTGGACGAACGGACTGCCGTTGGCGCCTACCTCGTTCCACGGAAACAGGCTCATCAGCACGGCGAGGGTCAGCACGTAGAACAGCAGAACCCGCACGGGTACGGTGTTGACGGCCTTGGGAATGACCTTCTTGGGGTCGGCCGCTTCACCGGCCGTGACGCCGATGGTTTCGATCCCGCCAAAGGCGAACATCACGACGGCGAACGAGGCCAGGAGCCCTTCGAAGCCGTTGGGGAACGGGCCCCCGTGCTCCACGAGGTTGCCGATTCCCGGAGCGACCGTGGCCCCGCCGGCCTGGAAACCGAAGATGATGATGGCTGCGCCGCCGGCGATCATGGCGATGATGGCCACGACTTTGATCAGCGAGAACCAGAACTCCAGCTCGCCGAACACCTTGACGCTGAGCAGGTTCAGGGCTGCCAGGAAGAAGATGATGGCCAGGACCCAGATCCAGCGCTCGACGTCGGGGAACCAGAACCCCATGTAGATACTGAAGGCGGTGACGTCCGCGATGGCCACGATGGCCATCTCGAACACATACGTCCAGCCGGTCACGAATCCGGCCAGCGGACCGAGGTAGCGGCTGGCGTACTGGCCGAACGAGCCGGACACGGGGTGCCGCACGGCCATCTCGCCCAGGGCCCGCATCACCATGAACACGGCCGCGCCGCCGATCATGTACGCCAGGAGGACCGCCGGCCCGGCCTTCTGGATCGCGGAAGCAGAGCCGTAGAACAGCCCTGTGCCGATGGCCGACCCCAAAGCCATGAAGCGGATGTGGCGGATGTTCAGTCCGCGGTTCAGGACGGTGCCGACGGCGGTGTTGACGGCGGTGTCGACGGCGGTGCCGGCGGCGGCGCGGGCAGTGCTTCCGGCGGCGCCGGAGGACGTTGTGGTGGTGTCTTCGAGCGCTGTTTGTCCTGCAGTTTTGCTTGCTGTTGGGGCTTGTTGCATGCGAATACCTTCTCGTCATTGGGAGGGGGATCGCTATCCAGCAGACCATTTTCGCGCCCTACGTGATGAGCCTCACGGAGGTTTGGTGTCTTTCATTTCAGACTGTCCGGGCGGCTTCCAGGCCCCCGGCGCGAACGGACACTTGCGGCCCCGCCGCCGCTGTGACCCCGCTGCGCACCCGGCGCGAACGGACACTTGCGGCCCCTCGGAGGCGCCAGCAGTGACGCCGCCAATGATGTCAGGGCCTCCGGAGATACTTTGGGTATGGAAAGCAGAGCCGTTGTGGAGACGATGGAGGCCGTCGAGGCCTCCGTCTCTGCGTTGTCTGGTCTGGTTCGCCACGCGGTGGGAAGCATGGGCACGGCCAGTGCCGACCCGCTTCGTGACCAGGCGGATGCGTGCCTGGACGGACTGGCAGAGCTGGCGCGGACGGAAGCCCGAATGGCTGCCCTGAAAGTGCACTTCGCCGCCGGCTACGCGCGCGCCGCCATGGCCTCGGCGGCACCGGCTCGGTCCCCGCAAGAACACACCGCACAGGACATGGCCCTGACCGCTGAGGTGGCGTGTGTCCTGACGGTCAGCGAACGCACCGCCGGTGCCCTCCTGGCCGAAGCCCAGGCACTGAGCACTACCCTGCCGCTGACGTTGTCCGCGCTGCAGGCGGGGAACATTTCGTGGCAGCATGCCCGGATCATGGTGGACGAAACCGACAACCTCGACACAGCGGGGGCTGCCGGATTAGAGGCTCACTTCCTTGACCCGGATGCGCCATCCGCTGCGCGCGGCTGCCCTGCCGGCGACCTCGTCCCGGCCCGGTTCCGGGCTAAGGCACGTACCTGGCGGGAACGGCACCATCCGGTCAGCATCGAAAAGCGCCATAATCGAAGCGCCGCCGAGCGGCGGGTGGAATACACACCGGACCGCGACGGCATGGCCTGGCTCTCCGCGTACCTGCCCGCCAGTCAGGCAGCAGGGGCCTGGGACCGCATCACCACAGCTGCAAGATCCCTCCAAGGAGCTGACGAGGCCAGGACCCTTACCCAGCTCCGCGCCGACGTCGCCGCGACCTGGCTCCTCACTTCGGGGCGCGAAACGGCAGGCAACGCAACGGCTGGAGACGTGCCTTCCCCTGCGGCGCAGGTGCTCATCACCGTTCCGGCGCTCTCGTTGCTCGGCTTATCCGAGGAGCCGGCCATGTTGGACGGGTACGGCCCGATCCCGCCGTCCATGGGGCGCGCCCTTGTCGCTGACGGCGCATCTTCATTCCTGAGGGTGTTGACGGACCCCTGCGACGGTGCGCCGTTGGAGGTAGGACGGACCAGCTACCGCATTTCCACAGCGCTGCGGCAGTGGCTCCGGCTGAGGGACGGGAAGTGTCCGTTCCCTGGCTGTAACAACCAGTCGCTGGACAATGACGCCGACCACCTCCTCGCCTGGGCTGACGGCGGGAGCACGGGGATCAGCAACCTCGGCCAACCGTGCCGCAAACACCACCGCCTCAAACACACCTCCGGGTGGAAACCCGCCGGCGCCAGCCCCACTGAACCGCCCGGCTGGACTTCACCCGCAGGCCGCCATTACGCCAGCGAACAACCCGACTGGGAACCACCCGTCTTGCCAGTCGAGATCCTGGCTATGACTACTAGTCGTGATCCAGGCGAACCCGACCCGGGTACATTGGAGCCGGGCCTGCTTGGTTCAGGCATGCCCGACTATTTGGACGAACCCCCACCCGAATTCGATCTGACGGACCATCCGCTAGCCGAGGACCCTTTCAAGGACTGGGAGCTCTTCCTGGCCTACGACTCCTACGCGGCTGCATAGGCAAGTGTCGCACTGGAAGTTCTGCATGGGGAAGCGCAGTTGGCCTCCTTTGTCTTGCCCTGAATTGGGTGATGGATTCACACCCTTGCGGCCCTGGATTCTCGGCGGAAAGACCTCAGGTAAACTTCCCGCAGACAACATCGGGAGACGCTCGATAGGGTGTCGCGGCAGCGGAACGGAGCCCGCTAAACGGAGCCGACTAGACGGAGCCGACTAAACGGGGCCCGCTAAAAGCGGAGCACGCTAAAGCGGCGGACGTCAGCGGTAACCGCTGGCGTCCGCCGGGCGCCCCGCTTCCTGGACCTCAACCAGATAGCGCCAGCAGTCGGGCCGTGAGCCGTCGATATCGGTGAAGCCGTACTCCAGCGCCAGGCCTCCGGAAGAGAACGAGCCACCGGTGCGACCCTGCACGTCAGGGTCCGCGGCCAAAGAGGCAACGGCGCGTCCCACAAAGCGCGGGCTTTCGGAGATAGCGGCGAAATGGGGCTGGGTGTCCGCAGCGTCCCGCCAGTTCTCCTCGGTGACGCCGAAGTGCTCCAGCATCATTTCGGAGCGCATCCAGCCCGGCGTGAGCGCCACGGCGGTACAGCCGAACTGCTTCAGTTCCTCCGCCTGGCTGAAAGCGAGCCGCAGCACCGCATTCTTGGCGAGGTCGTAGAACGCCGACACCCTGTAGTGCCCGGCGTTGTACTCGCGGGTGCCGTCGGTCATTTCCACCACCAGGCCGCCGGGGTTCCGGATGAGCAGCGGGAGCGCGAAATGGCTGGCGATCAGGTGCGTATCGACGGCGGTGTGCAGCATCCGCAGGCCGGACTCCAAATGGTGGGACCACAATGGAGCGTCCCATTCGATGAGGTTTTCACCGCCCCAGATGTCGTTGACCAGAATGTCCAGGCGCCCGTGTTCGTCGTCGATCCGCTGCACCAGCGACTGTACGGCCTCCGGGTCCAGGTGATCCACCGCCACGGGAATGCCGACTCCACCGGCGGCATTGACCTGCACGGCCGTTTCCTCGAGGGTCTCCGGCCGGTTGTAGTCGGACCTGCGGCCTCCGGCGCTGCGGCCGGTGCAGTACACGGTGGCGCCTGCTTCGCCCAGGGCGACGGCGGTGCCCCGGCCGGCGCCCCGCGTGGCCCCGGCCACCAGCGCGACTTTTCCTGCCAGCGGTTTGGTCATGGCTGCGTTCCTAGGCATCCTGCTGCACGCTCAGCACGATGATCGCGGCATTGATGCCGAGGGCAATGAGCCACCACTTGTTGAAGGTCAGCAGGAGCAGCGCGGTTGAGAGGGCTGCCCCGGTGATGGTTGCCGGCTGCCACCAGGATGCCCCTCCAATGAGTCCCAGGCCGCCGGCTGCCAACACCACTGCGGCCGCAACGGCCAGGGCGGCCGCGGCGCGCCTGACATTGCCGGCGAAAGGGGAGTGGCCGGCGTCGATGGGTGCATTCGGATCGGCCTTCGGCAGCCAGATGGCGAGGTGGATCAAGCCGTGGGCAACCAGGAAGAGTCCGGCAATCCAGACCATGGTCGCCTCCTCGCAACAGTCCGTGACCTCCATCGAAGCACCGGACGGGAGAAGCGGCATAGGGGCGGAAGTCCCCGGACGTCCTCACCCGGTCCCCGTCCTGATGTATGTCTGGTATCCCGGACGGCAAAGTGGTTCGATGGCCGTATGCGGTGCCGCGCAGGGAACACGCTTAAGTACGGGATACCGGACACCCCTTGATCCGGCGCGAACGATGGAGGAAACATGGCGGACGGCGAATCGCCCGCACGGACGGCGGCAAAGGCGACCGCGAAGGTGGCGTCGAAAGTCCCGGCGGCGGAAAATACCTTGCGTATCCTCAAACTCCTGGCCTCCAAGCGCGGGCCGATGGCGGCGTCGAACATTGCCACGGCCCTGGGGTTGCCGCGCTCAAGCGTCTACCACCTGCTCGGCGTCATGGAGGCCAACGGCTTCGTGATGCACCTGCATGAGGAGCAGCGGTACGGGCTGGGCATCAGCGCCTTCGAACTCAGCTCCGCGTATTCGCGGCAGGAGCCGCTGTCCCGGATCGGCCGGCCGATGCTCGCCTCGCTGGTGGACGTCGTGGGCGAAAGCGCTCACCTGGCAGTGCTGCACGGCCGCGATGTGCTGTACATCGTCGAGGAACGCGCCAAGAACAGGCCGTCCCTGGTGACCGACGTCGGCGTCCGGCTGCCCAGCCACCTCACGGCCAGCGGGCGGGCCATCCTCGCGGCCCTGCCCAAGTCGCAGGTCCGTGCGCTGTACCCGAATGCGGCCGCCTTCACGGCCCGGCACGACGTGGAGGGCGCCATCATGAAGTATTCGGCGCTGTCCTCGCACCTCGACCAGGTCCGGCAACGCGGCTATGCCACCGAACACGGCGAGGTGACACCCGGGTTCGGCTCGATTGCCGCCGCGGTCACGGACCATGTGGGATGGCCGACGGCGGCCGTCGCCGTCACGTTCCTCGAGGACAAACTGCCGGCGGACCAATGGCCGGCGCTCGCTGCCCGCGTCCGGAAAGTGGCGGACGAACTCTCCGTCCGCATCCACGGACGCCCGGCCAAGTAGCCCTTACCCAACTAGGTAGCAGCAGGTGTCGTTTTGAAGGCCCAAAACGACACCTGCTGCTACCTAGTTGGGAACAGTGGTGCGCGTCTGGAATACCGGACAGCACCGGCTTCAACCCACTGTTTCCGGGGCTGCGGACAGGCTTTAGTTGATACAGAACCTCAATGAGCCGGCGGACGCCGGTCGAACCACCAAGCACACGAAGGAGCGCCTCATGGCACCCGCCGATTTCACCACCGGTGCCCGCCCGGTCAAAGCAGCCCGCGGCACCGAGCTCACCGCCAAGAGCTGGCAGACGGAAGCCCCGCTGCGCATGCTCATGAACAACCTGGACCCCGAGGTCGCCGAGCGCCCGGACGACCTGGTGGTCTACGGCGGCACCGGCCGCGCCGTCCGCAGCTGGGCCGCGTTCGACGCGATCACCCGCACCCTGGAAACCATGGAAAAGGACGAGACCCTGCTGGTCCAGTCCGGCAAGCCGGTGGGCGTCTTCCGCACCAACGAATGGGCGCCGCGCGTGCTGCTCGCCAACTCCAACCTCGTCGGCGACTGGGCCAACTGGCCTGAATTCCGCCGGCTCGAGGCCGAGGGCCTGATGATGTACGGCCAGATGACCGCCGGGTCGTGGATCTACATCGGCACCCAGGGCATCCTGCAGGGCACCTTCGAGACCTTCGCCGCGATCGCCCGCAAGCTCACCGGAGACGAAAACGGCACCCTCGCCGGCACCCTGACCCTCACCGGCGGCTGCGGCGGCATGGGCGGCGCCCAGCCGCTCGCCGTCACCCTGAACGACGGCGCCTGCCTGATTGTCGACGTCGACGAAACGCGCCTGCGCCGCCGCGCCGGCAAGCGCTACCTCGACGAAGTGGAGACCGACCTCGACGCCGCCATCGCCAAGGTCCTCAAAGCCAAGGAAGAGCGCCGCGGCTGGTCCGTGGGCTACGTCGGCAACGCCGCCGAGGTCTTCCCGGAGATCCTGCGCCGCCACAACGCCGGCGAGCTGACCGTGGACATTGTCACCGACCAGACCTCCGCGCACGACCCCCTGAGCTACCTGCCCGAGGGCATCACGGTGGAGGAATGGCACCGCGAGGCCGCGGCCGACCCCGAGGGCTTCACCAAGAAGGCCCAGGCCTCGATGGCGAAGCACGTCCAGGCCATGGTGGAGTTCCAGGACGCCGGTGCCGAGGTCTTCGACTACGGCAACTCCATCCGCGATGAGGCCCGCAAGGGCGGCTACGGCCGGGCCTTCGAGTTCCCCGGCTTCGTCCCGGCCTACATCCGCCCGCTGTTCTGCGAGGGCCTGGGCCCGTTCCGCTGGGTTGCGCTTTCCGGTGACCCCGAGGATATCGCCGTCACCGACGCAGCCATCAAGGAACTGTTCCCCGAGAACAAGCACCTGCACCGCTGGATCGACGCGGCCGCCGAGCGCGTCGAGTTCGAAGGCCTGCCGGCCCGTATCTGCTGGCTGGGCTACGGCGAACGCGCCAAGGCCGGGCTGCTGTTCAACCAGCTCGTCAAGGAGGGCAAGGTCAAGGCACCCATCGTGATCGGCCGCGACCACCTCGACTCCGGCTCCGTCGCCTCCCCGTACCGCGAAACCGAGGCCATGGCCGACGGCTCCGACGCGATCGCCGACTGGCCGCTGCTCAACGCGCTGCTGAACACCGCATCCGGAGCCACATGGGTCTCCATCCACCACGGCGGCGGCGTCGGCATCGGCCGTTCCATCCACGCCGGCCAGGTCTCCGTCGCCGACGGCACCGACCTCGCCGCGGAAAAGCTCGCGCGCCTCCTCACCAACGACCCCGGCATGGGCGTCATCCGGCACGCCGACGCGGGCTACGACCGCGCCGTCGAGGTCGCCAACGAACGCGGCGTCCGCATCCCCATGAACGAAACCCGCTGACCACGGTCCCAACCCCACATCGATTGCTCCGTAAGAGCCGTTATGAGGTCCCAAAAGGGCACTTACGGAGCAATCGATGAGAATTGAAGTAGGAATCATGACTCTCACCACCCACGAACCGCTGACCGTCACCCTCGGCTCCAGCGGCGTCACCCCCGAGGATGTCGTCGCCGTCGCCCGCCACGACGCCAAGGTGACCATCTCCCAGGAAGCCCTCGACACGGTAGCCAAGGTCCGCGCCCACATCGACGACCTCGCCCACAGCGAGATCCCGGCCTACGGCATCTCCACCGGCTTCGGCGCCCTGGCCAACCGGCACATCCCCAACGAGCTGCGCACCCAGCTGCAGAAGTCGCTGATCCGCAGCCACGCCGCCGGCATGGGCCCGGCCGTGGAACGCGAAGTGGTCCGCGGCATCATGTTCCTCCGCGCCAAGACCCTCGCCTCCGGCCGCACCGGCGTCCGCCCCGTGGTCCTGCAGACCATGGTGGACGTCCTCAACGCCGGCATCACGCCGGTGGTCCGCGAATTCGGCTCGCTCGGCTGCTCCGGCGACCTCGCGCCCCTGTCGCATTGCGCCCTGGTGCTGATGGGCGAGGGTGAAGCAGAAGGGCCCGACGGCGTCACCTACGGCGGGCGCGGCGAACGGACTGTCGCCGAGCTGCTCGCCGAACACGGGATCGAACCCGTCACGCTCGCCGAGAAGGAGGGCCTGGCGCTGGTCAACGGCACCGAGGGCATGCTGGGCATGCTCCTGATGGCCATCGCGGACATCCGCCAGCTGCTGACGACGGCGGACATCACCGCCGCGCTCAGTGTCGAGGCGCTGCTCGGTACGGACCAGGTGTTCCTGCCCGAGCTGCACGCAGCACTCCGGCCGCACCCGGGCCAGGCCGCAAGCGCGGACAACATGCTCCGGGTCCTGTCCAACTCGCCGATCGTGGCCTCGCACCGGATCAACGACACCAAGGTCCAGGACGCCTACTCGCTGCGCTGCGCACCCCAGGTGGCCGGGGCCGTCCGCGACACCGTGGACCACGCCGCCCTCGTAGCCTCCCGCGAACTCGCCGCCGCCATCGACAACCCCGTGGTCCTTCCGGACGGCCGGGTCAGCTCCAACGGCAATTTCCACGGCGCCCCGGTGGCCTACGTTCTCGATTTCCTGGCCATTACCGTGGCGGACCTGAGCTCCATTGCCGAACGCCGCACCGACCGCATGCTGGACCCGGCGCGTTCGCACGGCCTGCCGGCCTTCCTGGCAGCGGATCCCGGAGTGGACTCCGGCCTGATGATCGCGCAGTACACCCAGGCCGGACTGGTCTCGGACAACAAGAGGCTGGCCGTCCCGGCGTCCGTGGACTCGATCCCGAGCTCCGCGATGCAGGAGGACCACGTCTCCATGGGCTGGCACGCGGCCCGGAAGCTCAGGAAGGCCGTGGAGAACCTTCGCCGCGTCCTGGCGATCGAACTGGTGACGTCCGCACGGGCCATCGACATGCGGACCCAGCTTTCCGGCGGAGAACTGGCTCCGGGGCCTGCCGGCGCGGCCGTGATCGCGGCGCTGCGCGACGTCGTCGACGGTCCGGGCACGGACCGGTTCCTGTCACCGGAACTGGAGGAGGCAGACCGGCTCGTTGCGTCCGGCAAGGTGCGGGCGGCAGCCGAATCCGCCGTCGGAATTCTGGCCTAAAAGTGAATTTTATGCATCCAGAATGACAATTTCCCGGCGCCCCCGAAATACTGCGCGACACAACAGGCGGGGGCCCGGGAATTGTAGTAGAACTAAAGATGTAGTGATGAAGCCCACACCAATGATGTTGTGGCAAAAGAACATATACAAAGGGGTAGAAGTTCAATGAAAGCACGGGGGACGGTTCTGTCCAGGCGGGCGGCATTTGCTGCCACGGTTTCCGACTGGAGGAACCTCAAAGCAGGCGAGCGGGTGGAAATCCTCAAGCATGCGCATGTGGTGGCCGCGGGTGAAGTTGAGGAAGTTTCCGTGAGCGGAAACGTGCTCTGGCTGGTGCCCACGGGCCCTTCGGAATCCCAGCTCTTTATGAAGTCGGACGGTGTCCAGATCCGAAGGATCTAAGACCAGGACCTAAGACCAGGATCTAAGACCAGGATCCGGCCGCGTGGTTAGGCGGCGATGTCCTCGTAGGTTTCACCGAAGGGTACTGATTCGTCTAGTGCTACGGTGAACGCGCCCGGCTCGTGGCGGGTGACGCGGATGCCGCAGTTGCCGTCTGCTACGGCAGCTTCGATGAGTTCGTTTACGGCGCTGTCCAGGCCGTGGTGAACCTCTTCGGCGGTTGAAAAGGTCAGGTGGATGGACCGAACGTCGGTGGTCTGGCGTTCCATGGTTGCTGAGCTCATTGCAGGACTTTCTCTAAACGATGTGCCGGATGGCCACGATCCATTCTACCGGCTTTGTCAAAATAGGTAAGATGTCTGGCATTTGTCCCTCCGGGTTTCGGGTCTACCGAAGCCCGGAGGGACAGCCTTTTTAAGCCGCCCCGAAGGGGGCTGGAGCCCTGCGGCAGGGCCGGTCGCCTAGCGCTTGACGGCGTCCAGTTTCAGCATCTTGGCGATGACGCCGTCGAGCTCGGAGTCGTCGAAGATCTTCTTCCAGTCGTCCTTGATGATGGTGTCCTTGCCGTACTGGATGGCGATTTCGCAGGCCTCGGAGAACGGGTTGGAGCCGCGGAGGGCGTTGGTCAGGGCGATCTGCACGTGGCCGAACAGCATGGCCTTGGCTGCCTCCTCCGGGACGCCGGCGGTGTGTACGGTCTCGTGCAGTGCTTCGTTGAGCAGGGTGCCGATCATGCAGGCCACGGTTTCCACCAGGGTGGGTTCCAGGATGGCGAGCTGCTTCACGGTGACCCAGTGCACGTCGATGACGGGGGCGTAGATGGTGCGGATGACGGCCTCGGCCGAGTCGCGGGTCGCTGCGGGGGCGTCCTCGTCGATCGCGGCAACCACGTTCTGCGGGGCGCCTTCGCCGCCGAAGGTGTCGGCCCATTCCTCCTTGGTGGTGCGCTCCAGGAACACGGACGGGTGGCACGGGTGCGCCACGGCCTGGACCACGTCGTCGCGCTTGGCCAGCAGCCCGGCGTAGGCGGCGGCGGGGTCCAGGGTGAGCAGGATCGCACCGGCCTTCATCTGGGGGACCACGCCTTCGGACACAACGCCCAGGACGGTGTCCGGGACGGCGAGGATCACCACGTCGGCGCCCTTGACGGCGTCGTCGGTGGAGGTGATGTCACGGCCTTCGGCGCGGACGCGGTCCTGGCCGGCGGGGGAGTTCTCGCTGTAGAAGACGGTGTGGGCGCTCTTCTGGAGGTTCCGGGAAACGCGCATTCCCATTTTGCCACCGGCTCCGATGACGGCGACGGTCAATTGTTCTGCTGACATTTCACTTGCTCCTTAGGAAATCGATGCTTTGCTGGGTCCACTGGTTTTCAAGGCGGATGGTGTCCGCCTCGGTGTCCTGCCACGGCAGCCAGTGTTCGACGATCTGGTTGATGTTTCTTTCTTTGGGCTGAAGCTTCCCGGCCATGTAGTCATAGTCGAGAAGGCCTTCGCCGAGGGGAGCGCCGGAGTACGTGAACCCGACCCACCCCTCCTTGCGGCTGAACGCAAAGTCTTTGATGTGCATGTTGAGGACGTAGGGCGCGACGGCGTCAATCACCTCGCGCGGCATCTCCAGCGCCGCGACCGTGTTGGCCGGATCGCTGCAGATGCCCAGGGATGGGCTGTCCACTCCGCGGATGACGTCCAGGATCCGGGAAGTGGGGACCTGTTCGTAGGTTTCCACCGCGATCCTCACCCCGGCTGCCTCGAACTCGGGCAGGACGTCCTTGAAGATCGCCACCGCTTCCTCCGCCGTCGGGGTGTGGCCCGGGACGTTGAACATGGTCCGCAGCAGGGGCGAGCCCAGGATCCCGGCGATGTGCAGGAATTTCCGCAGGTGCTCCGGGCGGATGCCCTTGGTGCCGAGCTCCAGCGCTATCCCCATCGAGTCCGCGGTGGCGCGGACGGCTTCCAGTTCGGCGTCCGTCATGGCTTCCAGCGGGGCGTAGTCGCAGATCTGGAAGAGGTCCACGCCCAGGGCGGCGGTCCGTTCCAGTGCCTGGTGGATGCTGAGCGGTTCGGACACCTGGTCCGAGAGTTGCCAGAAGAACGCGTAGCTGCTCAGGCCGATCCGGCTCTTGGCGGGGGAGCTCACGCGGCCACCTTCTTCGCGGCCAGCCGTGCGGCGGTCTCGTCAAGGATGGTCTTGAGTGCCTGGGGGTCGTGGGCAAACCGGCCCAGGAACAGGCCGGCGACGGCGGTGTCCAGTTCCGTGATCAGGCCTGGGCCGGCGCTGCCGCCGTAGATCACCCGGCTGTCCGCCTGGCCGGGCAGTGCCCGGAGGTGTGCGTCCAGGCCGGTGATGACGGCACTGATGTACTGCGGTGACGCCGGTTCGGGGGCGCCGATGGCCCACTGCGGCTCATACGCCACGATGGTGCGTCCGGCCGGTCCCAGGGACTGCGCGCGGTTCAGGGCGGCATCGATCTCGGCGCTGCACTGGGCGATGGCTTCTTCCGGTGACCCGGCGTTGAGTTCGCCGACGCACAGGATTGGCGTGAGGCCGTTGCGGTAGGCTGCGGCGGTCTTGAGCCCGATGACTCGGTCGTCCTCGCCAAAGATCCGGCGGCGTTCGGCATGGCCCACCTCGGCGTAGCGGCCACCGAGTTCGGCCACCGTCGTGCCGCCGACCTCGCCGGTGAACGCGCCTTCGTCTTCCCAGAAGATGTCCTGGGCTCCGGCGGCGGCGCCGGCCGCACCCAGGATGCGGGCCGCTTCGGGCAGCACCGGCAGGGTGGGCAGCACGAACAGTTCGATGTCGCCGCTCTGGACCGCCGGGTGGGCGAACGCGATGGTGGCCACGTCGCGGCAGTAGTCGACCGAGCGCTGGTAGCCGAAGTACATCTTCAGGCTGACGCCGATGATGGCCTTCGCCTGCGGCGCTGTGTCTCCGGCGCGGGCCGAAGCATTCTTAGCAGGAAGTGACACCTTCATAGTCCTTAATCAGGGTGACTTTTTCGGCCGAGGCGGAGGTCTCGTCGAAGGTGTAGGTGAGCCATTCGCGGGCAAGCCGGCGGGCGAGTTCCAGGCCGACGACGCGCTGGCCGAAGGTGAGGACCTGGGCGTTGTTGCTCAGGACGGAGCGTTCCACGGAGAAGCTGTCGTGCGCGGTGACGGCCCGGACGCCGGGGACCTTGTTCGCGGCGATGGCCACACCGAGCCCGGTGCCGCAGACCAGCAGGGCACGGTCGGCCTTGCCGGCGGCGATGAGTTCGGCGGCGGCGATGGCCACGGACGGGTAGGGGGTGTGGCTGGTGGCGTCCACCCCGACGTCGGTCACGGATTCGACCAGCTCGGAGGCCTCCAGGTCAGCCTTCAGGGCTTCCTTGTATTCGAATCCGGCGTCGTCGGCCCCGATGACCAGGCGCAGTTTGGCGCTCATGCGTTCTCCTTGACTGTGTTGTTGCTGAGGGTGTTCTCGGTAAGCGTGTTGTGGATGGCGCGGACGATCAGCGCCATGGACACCGCTCCGGCGTCCGGCGTGCCGAGGCTCTTCTCGGCGTGCGGGCGGGCGCGGCCCATGAGGGGCAGCAGCTGCGCGGTGTCTTCGGCGGCCTGCTGCGCAACGGTGGCGGCGGCGCCCCAGGCCTCGGTGAGGGACTTGCCGGCGTTGACACCGGCAGTGAGGGCGTCGCGGAACGGGACCAGGACGTCCACCAGGGTCTTGTCCCCGGGCTTGGCCTTGCCGAAGTCCATGATCGCGAACGCGGCACCGGCAACGCCTCTGGCGACAGCACCGGCGTCGGGCGCTTGGGTGTCGCCCACGGCGTCACCAACCGCGCGGAGGGCCATGCCCCAGAGCGCACCGGACGTCCCGCCGGCCTTGTCGGCCCAGGCGTCCGCGGCGAAGTGCAGGGTGGTGGCCGCCCCGGCACCGCGGGCGACGGCGTCACGAGCGGCGTCGACGGCGGCGCGGACGCCGCGTTCCATGCCGATGCCGTGGTCGCCGTCGCCGGCGATCGCATCAATCCGGCCCAGTTCGTCGGCATTGGCGTCCACCACGTTCTTGGCGGCGCCGAGCGCTGCGAGGACCCGGACGGCGCCGGCGCGGGACTCCGCCGTCGCTTCCGGGATGGTCTGTTCGACGTCGGCCGGTTCGGCGTCGTCGGAAGCGTCCAGAGCGGCGGCCGTTACGGCTCCGCGGCGGAAGGCGGGAGCATCGGCGGGGGCGTTCCAGAGGGTCTCGAGTTCGTCGTCGAGCCAGAACAGTGTCAGGGAGGTGCCGGCCATGTCGAAGCTGGTCACGAGCTCGCCCACCTGCGGGTCCACGGCTTCCAGGCCGGCCTCGGCCAGCAGCTGGGCCACGCGGCGGTAGACCACGAACAGCTCTTCGTATTTGACGCTGCCCAGGCCGTTGAGGATCGGAACCACACGGCGGGGGGTGCCTCCGTCGAATCCTTCGAGTCCTTCCGGGACTTCGGTGAGGAGCTTGGCCACCAGCAATTCGGCGAGCTGGTCCGCCGTCGGGATGTCCGTTTCACCGATGCCGGGTTCGCCGTGGATGCCCATGCCCACGGCCATCCGGCCCTCGGGGACGGAGAACAGCGGGTGGTCGGCGCCCGGCAGGGTGCAGCCGGTGAAGGCGACGCCGAAGGAACGGGTGCGGTCATTGGCGCGCTCGGCGATGGCGACGACGTCGTCCATGGAGTAGCCGGCCTCGGCGGCTGCGGCAGCCACCTTGAAAACGGTCAGATCCCCGGCGATGCCGCGGCGCTTGGTGCGCTCGGTGAGCGGGGCGGAAGAAACGTCGTCGGTGACGGCGATGCTGCGGCAGTCGATGCCTTCCTTGCGGAGGCGGTCCTGGGCCTGGTTGAAGTGCAGGACATCCCCGGCGTAGTTGCCGTAACCCAGCAGCACGCCGGCGCCGTTGCTGGACGCTTTCGCCACGTTGTAGACCTGCTGCGCGGAGGGGGAAGCGAAGAGGTTGCCCATCGCGGCGCCGTGCGCCAGGCCCTGCCCCACCAGGCCCGCGAACGCCGGGTAGTGGCCGGAGCCGCCGCCGATCACCAGCGCCACCGTCTCCGGGGTGCTCCTGGTGTTGCGGACGACGCCGCCGGAGACGCGCTTTACCCAGCGGCCGTGGGAGGCAACAAAGCCTTCGATCATCTCGTCAGCGAAAGCTGCTGGTTCATTGAACAGGCGGGTCATGGGAAGCTCCTGGGCCTAACTAAGGAAGTCGTTCGGGGCGGGGCGGATTGGATTGGCGGGTTGGAGCGGGGGCGTCCCCGGGCAAGGGGGACGCCCCCGGGCTTGTTGCGGCCCGGCTGTGACGGCACGGGCTGTTACGGCCCGGGCTGTTACGGCTCGGAGTGGTGTCCGGCGCCCGCCGGGTCCAGCGCCTCAGCCGGGACGCCTTCGCTGACCTTGCCGGAGCGGCTCAACGTCACCATGAGGATGGAGGACAGGAGCATGAAGCTGCCGACGACGAACATCGGCACCGTGTACCCTCCGGTGAGGTCCTTGAGCCAGCCGGTGACGTACCCGGCGCTGAAGCCGGCCAGGTTGCCTACCGTGTTGATCAGGGCGATGCCTGCAGCCGCTGCTGCGCCGGTGAGGAAATGGGTGGGCACCGTCCAGAAGTTGGGCAGGGCGGCGAAGATGGACATGGCCGTGATGGTGATGACGGCGATGGTGGCCGCCGGGGAGCCGGCGAACAGGGCCAGCGGGATGCTCAGGCCGCCAATGAGGGCGGGGAGGGCGATGTGCCAGGTCTTGACGCCGCGCCTGGTGGCGTCCTTGGACCAGAAGTACAGTGCGAACGCAGCGGGCAGGTACGGAATTGCGGTGATCAGGCCCTTCTGGAAGACGTCGAACTTGGTGCCGTAGATGCCTTCGAAGCCCGCGATGATGGTGGGCAGGAAGAAGCCGAGGGCGTACAGGCCGTAGATGAAGCCGAAGTAGATCGCGGAGAGCATCCAGACCCGGCCGTTGCCGAAGACGGTGCGGACGCTGACGTGCTTGTTGCTGGCTGCGGTTTCCTGCTTTTCCTTCTCCAGGGCGCCGGTCAGCCAGGTCTTTTCCTCCAGGGTCAGCCACTTGGCCTTGGCGGGGGAGTCGGCCAGGTAGAACCATGCGATGACGCCGACGATGATGGCGGGGATGGCCACGCCGAAGAACATGACGCGCCAGCCGGCGAGTCCGAAGAGTCCGTGCTGCTGGATGAGCAGGCCGGCCAGCGGGGCACCGATCACGGTGGTGAGCGGCTGGGCCAAGTAGAACAGGGCCAGGATCTTGCTGCGGTGCCGGGACGGAACCCACAGGCTCAGGAACAGGATGGCGCCGGGGAAGAATCCGGCCTCGGCCACACCCAGGATGAAGCGGAGGATGTAGAGCTGTTCCACGTTGCCCACCCAGGTGAACAGCAGGGAGACGATGCCCCAGCTGACCATGATGCGGGCAAGCCAGCGGCGGGCACCGAACTTGTGCAGGGCCAGGTTGCTGGGGACTTCCAGCAGGATGTAGCCAATGAAGAAAACGCCGGAGGCGAAACCGAACTGCGCCGCCGAGAGGGCCAGGTCGCCGTTCATGCCGTTGGGGCCGGCGAAGGAGATGGCCGTCCGGTCAAGGTAGTTGATGAAGAACATCAGGGCGACGAACGGCACCAGCCGGATTGCCACTTTCCTGATTGCAGATTTTTCGACCACCGATTGTGTGGTGTCCACGTTGACTCCTAGATGTTGATGTCCCGGCCGCATCCTGCGCTGGAGGCGTGGGGCTGGTTTCGAGGCTTAGCGTCGGGGGGCGTATCAAGTGGGGCTAGGCCTGTGACTTCCACCATAAGGCCAACAAGGTAAATTGGTCAACCGGTTGACTGATTTAATTTTGAAGTCGGGATGCCATGCCTGCCCGCGTGTGGTTGCTACGCTGTGAGTGTGTCCGCAAACTCCGCCGCCTCGACGGCCAAAATCAGTGCCGCGCTTGGTTCCATGGGGCAGGGTTCTGTCGTCTCCGAGGTCGCCGAGAGGCTGATGGCCTACTTCACCAGCGGAGACATCGCCGCCGGGACCCGCCTCCCCGCCGAACGCCACCTGGCCGCCTCGCTCGGAGTGGGGCGCTCGGCCGTGCGCGAAGCACTGGCAGCACTGGAAATTTTGGGCATCGTCATTGTCCGACCCGGCTCGGGAACGTACCTGCGCGACGGCGTTTCGGAGCTCCTGCCCCGGACCCTTAGCTGGGGGCTCATGCTGGGCGAGCCCAGGACCCGTGAGCTCATCGAACTCCGCAGCGGCCTTGAGGTGCAGGCCGGCCAGCTCGCCGCGGCCCGGATTACCGACGAGTCCCTGGCGCGAATGCGGGCCAACCTCGACTCGATGGAGCAGAACCTGGGCAACCTGGCGGCATTCGTGGAAGCCGACGCCGCCTTCCACAAGGAAATTGCCACGAGCTCCGGAAACCAGGTGCTGCAGGAGCTCCTCCAGAGCATCCGCTCACTGCTGCGGATCTGGGTTGACCGCGCCCTCACGGACGAAGGGCACGCCGCCGCGGCGCTCGCGGAGCACCGGGCCATTTTTACGGCCCTCGAAAAGCGCGACGCCGCCGCAGTGACCGAGGCCATGGCTTCGCACATGGGTACCGCTTCCCGCCGCCTGCTGGCCGGGTACGACGCCGCGCAGTAGGCAGCCGGTAGGGCGGCCAGCAGCCACATAACAGGCGTTGACGGACGGCCATTGAGCCTCCGGGCCTCTTCCGATATGGTCAAATCCACAGGACCGGCCCGGGGTCAGCTGGGCGCAGTCACCAGCCACCAGAGAGCAGCTTCCCGTGTCTACTGAGCCCTCCGCAGCCCTGCACCCCGCAGCACCGTCCGCCGCAGTATCGTCCGCCGTGGCGGGTTCCGATTCCCGCCCCGCACTCGAGCGGCGGCTCGATCCGCAGATCAGGAAGCTCGCCGTGGGCGTCTGGACGGCGGAGCTGATCGGGGACGAACTGGCGAACATCAGCTACGGCGGCCGGCCGGTACTCCGTGCCATCAAAGCGGTGGTGCGGGACCACGAATGGCGCACCTTTGCGCCGTCGGTGCGGGACATCGAGGAACTGAAGGACGACGACGGCATCAGCCTCCGCATCCACGTTGACTACGCTGCCCCCGGCACTGCGGCAGATGGCACTGCGGCAGATGGCACTGCGGCGCCCGGTACTGCCGCAGATGGAACGGAACCTCCGGCCTACGAAGGCATGCTGATGCTGCGGGTCACCCCGGCCATCGTTGATGTGTCATTCTCCGGCCGGGCGAAGGCGGCGTTCCGCCGCAACCGGATCGGCCTGGTGGTCCTGCATCCCACCAGCGAAGCCGGGCGGGACGTCAGCGTGGTGTCGCCGGACGGCAATGTCACCAGCGGGGCCTTCCCCACAGACATCAGGCCGGACCTGGTGTTCACGGACATCTCCTCGCTGGAATGGGCCGACGCCGGAACCGCCTTCGACCTTGGCTTCTCCGGAGACATCTTCGAAACCGAGGACCAGCGGAACTGGAGCGACGGTTCCTTCAAGACCTACAGCACCCCCTCGGCGCTGCCCACCCCGGTGGACGTCGCCGTGGGGGACACCGTGAAGCAGTCGGTCAGCATCGAAGCCCTGAGCATCGAGACGCCGGACAACCCCGCCCGCGAAAGCCAGGAGCAGGCGGCCTTTGCCGTGGGCGTGCCGGTGGGAACCGTTCCGGCTCTGGCGTTGTCCGTGGACTCGGTGGATGCTGACTCGACGGCTTCCGTCCCGGCAGGCGCCGGCTCAGCTGAAGGCCCCACGCTGCCGGGCCTCGACGCCGTCCTGGTGGAACTGTACGAACCCCGGGAAGCCTGGCCTGCCAAGCTTGCCGCCGCAGCCCGGGAGGCGGACCGCCACGGAGCCGCCCTGGACGTGCGGGTGGTGTCGGACTCGGCCGACGGCGTTGCGGAAGCACTCAGCAGCGCCCTGGGCGGGTCGCTCTCCCGGGTCGTCCGGCTGGGACTCTTCCACCCCGAAACGCAGTGCACCGATCCGGCAGCGTTTGGCGCACTGAAGGCTTCGCTCAACGACGCCGGTTTCAGCGGCCAGCTGCTGGCCGGCACCCGCTCGCATTTCACCGAACTCAACCGCTGGATTGCCGGAAGCAGCGCCGGAAGCGGCAACGGCAGCCCCGTTCCAAAGGACGCCGACGCCCTGACCTTCAGCCTCGCCCCGCAGGTGCACAGCACGGAAATCCCGCACATCGTGGAGACCGTTCCGGTGCAGCGTCTTGCCGCCGCCAGCGCCCACAAGCTGGGGGAAGGGCGGTCTGTCCACGTCGGACCCATCACGCTCAAGCCCCGGCTTCATGCTCCGGACCAGCGTGCGGAAGGCGACGAGCTCCAGGACCACAGCTTCACCGCGGCCTGGACGTTGGCCAGCCTCCACGCCCTGACGGTGGACGGCGTGTCTTCCGTGACGTACTTCGAGGCAGGACCGCCGCGTGGCGTCACGGCCGCGGACGGGACTCTGAACCCCGCAGGGGAGCTGCTGCAGAAGCTCGCGGCGTGCAAGGGTGATCCGGTTCTGGCCGCTGATCCCGTGCAGTCGCAACGGCGGGCCGGCAAGAGCCCCGTGACGGTCTACCCGGTCCAGTCGGACGGCGGCCTGCAGCTGTTCCTGGGCAACCTCAGCCCCCGCGAGTCCACAGCACGCGTCACGCTGCCGCAGGGGACCGGTGGCAGTGCCGCTCCGGGGGCGGCAGAGGTGACGGTCATCGGTGCCGCTGCGGGCTCCCGGGCTGAGGCCTCCCGCACGGAGGCATCCTCAGCGGACGACGGCGACGGCGACCTGACGGTAACGCTGGGACCGTGGGCCACCGCCGTCGTCACCTTCCGTGCCTGACGGCAGGCGGCAGGCCTAGCCCAGCAGGGTGTTGACCAGCCGCGCGGCCACCTTGGCCGTGCGCTGGTCGATGTCGAACTTCGGGTTCAGTTCGGCCACGTCCAGGTGGAGCAGTTTCCCGCTGGCAGCCACCTGGCGGCACACTGCGCTGATCACCGGCAGCGGGACCCCGTAGGCGGCCGGCGCGCTGACCCCCGGGGCCACGGCGGCGGGCAGCACGTCCAGGTCGATGGTCAGGTAGAGCACGTCCACGGTGTCCAGGAAGTCGGCCACGAACTGCCGGGTTGCCTCGGCCGTGCAGTCCTCGTCGAGAAGGTACTTCACACCCAGCCGTTCAGCGGTCTTGAAAAGCACCCGGGTGTTGTTGGGCTCCGAGATTCCGACGACGGCGTAGTTCAGTTTTCGTTCGGCGGCTTCCTCGGCCCTGGCCATCTGCAGGAAGGGTGTGCCGGAGGACGGCTCGGGGGCGTCGCGGAGGTCGAAGTGGGCGTCCAGGTTCAGCACGCCCAGCCGCTGCCCGCTGCGGACGGCGGCGGAACCGGCTACGCCAAGGTAGCTGGCGAACGCGGTTTCGTGGCCGCCGCCCAGCAGCACGGTGAGGTTGCCGGCGTCGAGCATTTCCGCAACGGCCAGCCCGGCCCGGGCCTGCCCGGCCTCCAGCGCACCGTCCCTGACGGTCACATCACCGGCGTCGAACACCTCGCGGGGGAGGTGGAACGCGAGCGGCCCCAGCGCGGCCCGGATGGCGGCGGGGGCCGCGGCTGCGCCCACCCTGCCCTTGTTGCGAACCACTCCGGCGTCGCTGCTGAATCCGAGAATGACGGCGGGACGGTGGCCAGGCTCCGGTGTGCCGGTCTGCAGGTGTTCCGGCAGCGGAGCAACAGGACCGTGGCGGTACGGCTGGACGGCCTGCCACCAGCGGCGGTGCTCAGCGCCGTCGCCATCGAACCGGCCCCGCCAGGTGAGCGGCGGATTATCGACTGTGAGGACTGTGTGCGGCATACTCCAAGCTCACCGCAGCGGAGCCCCGAAAACCAGCCCCGCCGCCGTCGGACTGTCGCAAATCCCGGACAGTGCCATCTCGGCGGGCGAAAACCGGACTACAGGACGCCCAGCGCCTGCTCGATGGGGCCGATGCCGAAGAACAGCAGGAACGCTGCGGCCACGGCCCACATCAGCGGGTGGACGTCGCGGGCCCGGCCCTGGAACGTGCGGATCAGCACGTAGGCGATGAAGCCGGCGCCCAGGCCGTTCGCGATCGAGTAGGTGAACGGCATCAGCGTGAACGTGAGGAACGCGGGAATCGCGATGCCCCAGTCCTGCCAGTCGATCTTGCCCACCTGGGCCACCATCATGAAGCCCACCACCACGAGGGCGGGGGCCACAGCCTCGAACGGGACCAGGTTGATCAGCGGCGTGAAGAACATGGCCACCAGGAACAGCAGCCCCGTGACGATCGAGGCCAGGCCGGTGCGTGCGCCCTCACCGATGCCGGCGCCGGATTCCACGTAGATCTGGTTGGAGGAGACGGATGCGCCGCCGCCCACGATCGCGCCGAGCGCGTCGACCTGCAGGACGCGGTCCACGTCGGGGATGTTGCCGTCCTTGTCCACTGTGCCGGCCTCGTTGGCCAGGCCCACCATGGTGCCCATGGCGTCGAAGAAGATGCTGAGCAGGATCACGAAGGCCAGCAGCGTTGCGGCCACGAAGCCGAGGTGCTCGAACGCGCCGAGGGGGTTGGCTTTGCCGATCAGGGACAGGTCCGGCGCGGCCCACTCGGTGAACTTCGGTGCCACCAGCGACCAGCCCTGCGGGTTGACGTTCTTGCCGTCGAAGCTGGGGCCGATGTGCAGGGTGAATTCCAGGATGACGGCCAGGATGGTGGAGGCGATGATGCCGATCAGGATGGCGCCCTTGACCTTGCGGACCAGCAGGCCGATGGTCAGGATGAGCCCGAAGACGAACACCACTGTGGGCCAGCCCAGGAGCTTGCCGTCGAAGCCCAGCCCCACCGGGACCGTGGTGCCCGCGGCGTCCGGGATGCGGCGCACGAACCCGGCGTTGACCAGGCCGATCAGGGCGATGAACAGGCCGATGCCCACCACGATGGCCGTCTTGAGGCCGTCCGGGACAGCCTTGAACACGGCGGTGCGGAAGCCGGTGAGGACCAGGATCAGCATGGTGATGCCGGAAAGGACCACCAGCCCCATCATGTCCGGCCAGGTCAGGCCCGGGTTCGTTGCCACCGTGACCGCCACGAAGGCGTTGACGCCCAGCCCGGTGGCCATGGCGAACGGGTGCTTGGCCCAGGCGCCCATGAGGATGGTCAGGATGCCCGCGGCAAAGGCGGTGACCGCCGCGACGGCCGGGAAGCCCAAGACTGCGCCGCTGGAGTCGGGCCCGGAGAGGATCAGGGGGTTCAGCACCACGATGTAGCTCATGGCGAAGAAGGTGGCAAAGCCTCCGCGGATCTCGCGGGAGAAGTTTGACCCCCGCTCGGATATCTTGAAGTACCGGTCCAGTGCAGAGCCCTGCTTGAGCATTAGTCCTCCGGGGAGAGTGTTGGGGATAAGTTGAATCCTAGTAGGTTGGCGGGTTGCGACCCCGCGATTTCGCCTAGTCTGTAAGGAAGCCAACACACAGGAGTATCCCCGCATGCGTTCCATCCGCCACCTGCTGAGCGCCCTTATCGGGGCACTGTTTTTCGCGGCCGCCGTGCTGTCCGCAGCGGCACCAGCCTCTGCCCACGATGCCGCGGAGTCCAGCAGCCCGGCCCAGGGGGCCACGGTTGCCACTCCGCCGGAGAAGGTTTCGGTGACCTTCAACAAGGACCCGCTGGCCCTCGGCTCGCAGATCCAGGTGAAGGATGCGGCAGGCGTGAACTGGGCGGAGGGTCCGGTGGAGATCGTGGACAACGTGGCGTCGCAGAAGCTCCGCGCCGGCGCCCCGGCCGGGAAGTTCACCGTGGTGTGGCGCGTGGTCAGTTCCGATTCGCACCCTATTGAGGGCACGTTCAGCTTTACGGCCACCGCCGCAGCGGCGGGCTCCGGCTCTGCCAGTCCGGCGCCGGGCAGCTCGGCGCCCGGCAGTTCGGCGCCCGGCAGTTCGACGGCGGGTCAGGTCCCCTCGGCGGGAACCGCGCAGCCCGGCACCACCCCCACGGTTCCGGAGCCCGCACCGGACGCGTCGGAGCCGTTCCCCTGGAGCCTGGTGGTGTTCGCCGGGACCGCCCTGGGCATCCTTGTGGCGCTCGGCGTGCTGGCGAAGCGCAACCTGAAGAACAATGACGGCGACACCTCCACGGCCGGCGACAGTTCCGAGGATGCCGACGCCCGCTAAGCCGGAGACGGCAACGCGGCGAAGCTTCCCGTGAGCACTGACGGAACACTGTCCGGGTAGACCTTGGCGGAAATCGCCTGTCCCACAACCTTGGCCTGGCGGAGTACTTCCTTGGGTGTCGGCGTGATGAGTTCCCCGACGCCCACGAGGTATATACCGATGGCCCGCATGGCGGCGGCCAGGCTCTGCCCCAGGGCCAGCCCAAAGTCGGCGAGCATGCGGCGCAGCTGGCTGTGTGCACCGCGGGTCAGGACAATGTGGTGCGCCAGCAGGATGCCCTCGGGCGTGTGCACTGCCCACTGGTGCATGGGTGGCTGGGAGAGTCCGGTGCCCAGCAGGTTCAGCTGGACGGCACGGGTGTTGTTGCGGATGTCCAGGTTGTGGCTGCTGGCGTAGTTCCTCAGGTGCCGGAGGATTTCGTTCCGTTCCTGCATGGTGGCTGAATTCGGCGCGTCACAGCGGGGCAGTGACACGGTATTGGCGGACTGGATTCCGCCCAGGGTTTCGAGCGCATCCACGGTGATGGAGTCCACGCCGCGCCGCCGGAGCTCGCTGGCAATTGCCAGGCCCGGAAGCCCTGAGCCGATGATCACCGTGGTGGTCTGCTCGGTTCCACCATAAATTGGCATGCTCGACACTGCTCGTTCCTCCTCGAATGGTTCGCTGTGCAGGTATGGTTCCCCTGCACTCTCCGTAACCCCCAAAGTCCGGCTGCCGCGCATGAAGCTGGAAATGTGTTCTGAAACACGTATCTCAGATTCGCAACGCCTCGACATTACAGAACTTTTGGAGCTCTGGATAGCCCTTGCCGGACATTGGCTAACCCAACAATCTCATACTTGTAATTCGGCTCATCGGAGGTGGGATCTTTATGTTTCAGTGCTGTAAAAACTGGTAGCTGGCTCAGGTGTCCGGAGCCTCTCCGGAAGCCTCCGGCTGCCTGACGGAGGGCCGCTTGCTTAGCGTTCTGCAACCGAGAATAGTGGTCTAAAAGAGGGATTATTCGGCCAGAATCCGGCCTTGGCGCCCGGTTCACCCGGCGGACGGCCACTTCTGGCAGAATAGCGGCAACATCAGGCAGTATCGCGAGGAGGCGGACCCCATGGGCCGAGATCAGGTGCACCCGTCAAGGGATGACGACGGCGGTTCTGCCGCCCCCGAGGGGATCGTTGTGGGTGTTGACGGCTCCGACCATAGCCAGTGTGCCCTCGTCTGGGCCGCACGTGAAGCTGAGCGCCGCCGCCGCCCCCTGCACATCGTGACCGCATACTCCGTGCCGATCTTCGCGGCGTCCGGCCTGGACGGCGGCTATGCCACCGTTGACGATTCGGTGATCCGCGAGGGCGCCGAGGCCATCCTCAAGCAGGCATTGGATAAGGTGGCCCCGTACGACATCGACGTTGACGCCTCCGTGGAAAACGGCGACGCCTCCGGAGTGCTGCTGGAGATGTCCGAGTCCGCCGAACTGCTGGTGTTCGGCACCCGAGGCCGGGGCGGCTTCGTGGGCAGGCTGCTCGGATCCGTCAGCAGCGCCCTGCCGGCACACGCCAAGTGCCCCACGGTCACCGTGCCGCTGATCTGTGCGGACCGCCTGGGCGAGACCACGGATGACAAACACGTCAAAGCCGAGCGGGCCAAATCCGGCAACCAGCCGGTGGAGCACGTTGTGGTGGTGGGCGTCGACGGTTCCGAACAGGCCCGCGTCGCCGTCCTGGAGGCTGCAGACCAGGCCGAACGACTTGGTGCCCCGCTCCGCGTTGTGTGCGCCGTGCCGCAGTACAGCGGCTCGCTGGCATGGGTCCCCGCTCCGATGGACAGGGAAGCGTTGTTCGCGGACATCAGGGTGCAGCTCGAGGCCGGCGTGGCGTGGCTGAAGAGCCACTACCCCAAGCTGACCGTGGAGACGCAGCTCGTGGACGGTTCCCCGGTCGAGGTCCTGGTGGAAGCCAGCCGGCACGTGGAACTGGTGGTCGTGGGAACCCGCGGCCGTGGCGGTTTCACCGGAATGCTGCTGGGGTCGACGTCGGACGGCATCCTTCACCATGCCAAGGGGCCGGTGCTGGTGGTTCCGGACCGGGACGACCCGCGGCTCGCCGACCGCGCCAGCTTCGGGCCCATGCTCGGAGCGGCGTAACCGCCCTTCCGACTCTCCAACGGCCGGGCGTACACGCCAGGCCGGGCGAACACACCAGGAGGCCAACGGTGACCCAGAGCAGCACTCAGGACGTTTCCGCGGACGGCCTTGTGCTGGGGCTGGAGCTCATCAACGCCGGAATGCTGGCCCGTGTGGGCGGCAAGGCGGCCAACCTGGGCGAAACCATGGGTGCCGGGCTCCCCGTGCCGCCCGGCTTCTGCCTGACCACGGAGGCGTACCGGCGGGCCGTGGGCCCCGCTGGACTTGAAGGCGTGCACGCCGCACTCGCCGCCACCGGGACAGACGACCTCGCGGGCCTGGCCACGCTGGCGGCCCGGGCACGCGGGCTCATCCTCGCCGTGGACGTTCCGCCGGAGATAGCCGACGCCGTCAGGGAGTCCTACGCCGCGCTGGGCACTAACGTTCCGGTGGCTGTGAGGTCGTCCGCGACGGCCGAGGACCTGCCGCTCGCGAGCTTCGCCGGGCAGCAGGACACGTATTTGAATGTGGTGGGCGATGACTCCGTTCTGGCCGCCGTCCGGAAGTGCTGGGCGTCGCTGTGGACGGACCGGGCAGTGACCTATCGGGCCACCCACGGGATCAGCCCGTCTACTGTGGCGTTGGCGGTGGTGGTCCAGAGCATGGTGGACGCCGAGGTGGCGGGTGTCTTGTTCACGGCGAACCCGGTGACGGGCCGGCGGCTTGAGGCCGTGATCGATGCCAGTCCCGGGCTGGGCGAAGCGGTGGTTTCGGGAGCCGTTAATCCGGACCACTTCGTGGTGGACACGGCCACCAAGGAGATCCTGGAACGGCGGGAGGGGGATAAGGGGCTCGCCATCAGGCCGCTCGCCGGAGGGGGTACCGAGCGGATCAACCTTGTCCCGGATTCCGTCCCTTCCCTCAGCGATGGCCAGATCCGGGAACTGGCCGCCCTGGGCAGCAGGGTGGAGCGGCACTACGGGGCGCCGCAGGACATCGAATGGGCCATCGACGCCGCGGACAAGCTCTTCCTGGTGCAGTCCCGGCCCATCACCACGCTGTATCCCCTGCCGGATCCGCGCCCCGACCTGCGGGTGCCCGAGGGGACTCGCGTCTTCCTGTGCTTCAGCCTTGCCCAGGGGCTGACCCGCCCGCTGACCCCGATGGGGATGGCCGGCTTCCGGATGATCGCGTCCTCGGTGGCCCGTGCGGCCGGCTTCGACGTGCCCGAGCCGCGCAACGGCCCGGCCCCGTTCCGGCAGGCAGGGCAGCGCCTCTTCGTCGACCTCACCCCGGTGGTCCGCAGCAGCGTGGGCCGCGCCATTGTGCCCCGTGTTTTCGACATTATGGAAGCCAGATCCGCCACGGTACTCCGCCGGCTGTTCGCTGACCCGAGGTTCTCGGTCACGCTCAGGTCGCCGTGGCCGCTCCTCCGGCATGTAGTTCCGCTGGCGGCGAAGGCCAGGGTTCCGGAGTCGTTCCTCCGGGCGCTCCTTCGACCGGAAGCGGCGCTTCAGCGTGTGGATAGATTCGGCGCGCGGTTCCGGGGCGGCCTCGTGGTCCCGGACACGGCCACGCCTGCGGAACGGCTGGAGCAGGCCGAACGCATCCTGGGCGAGAGGCTCTTCCACATCGTTCCGGCGGTAATGCCGCTGCCCGCTCTGGGGTTCGCGCTGCTGGCGGTCGCCGGGAAGCTGGCGGGGCAGGGCTCCGAGTCCGGTGCCCTGCAGGGCGTCCTCCGGGGCCTCCCCAACAACGTGACCACGGAAATGGACCTTGCCCTCTGGCAGTTGGCCACGGACATCCGCTCCCACCCGGGGGCCGCCGCCGTTTTTGAGGGGGCCTCTCCGGCTGAACTGGCGCGGCGGTACCGCTCCGGCGGGCTTCCCGCCGTCGTGCAGTCCGGGCTGGCGGGCTTCCTGGCACGGTACGGCCACCGCGCCGTGGCGGAAATCGACCTCGGCATGCCCCGCTGGTCGGACGACCCCGCGCACATCCTGGGAGTCCTGGCGAACTATCTCAAACTCGACGATCCGGCACTGGCCCCGGACCGGCAGTTCGCCAACGCCGCCCGCGAGGCAGAGGCCCAGATCGAGAGGCTAACAGCGATCGCGGGGAGCAAAGGCGGTCCGGCCGGCAGGCTGCGGGCCCGCATGGTGCGTGGTGCGCTGACGCGGACCCGTTTGTTCGCCGGACTGCGCGAACTGCCGAAATACCACATTGTCGAAGGCCTGGCTTCGGTGCGGAAACAGCTGACGGCGGTGGGGGAGGCGCTCGCCGCGGCAGGCAGCATCGCCGAGGCCGACGACATCTTTTTCCTCGACTTCGCCGAGGCGCACCGGGGCCTTGCAGGGGAGTCTCTGCGGGGAATCGTGGCCGAGCGCCGCGAGGCCTACGACGCCGAAATGGGCCGCCGTCGCATTCCCCGGGTGCTGCTTTCGGACGGAACGGAACCCGAAGCGCTGCACGGCACCGCCGCCGGCACGGCGGCCGGGGTCCTGTCCGGCACGCCGGCGTCGGCCGGAACCGTCACAGCCCGGGCGCGCGTCATCCTGGACCCGCAGGGCGCCGCGCTGGAACCCGGTGAGATCCTGGTGGCCCCGTCAACGGATCCGGGGTGGACGCCATTGTTCCTCACCGCCGGCGGGCTTGTGATGGAAATGGGCGGGCCCAATTCCCACGGCGCGGTCGTCGCCCGTGAGTACGGAATTCCCGCCGTCGTGGGCGTCCCGGACGCAACCTCCGCCATCAGCACCGGGCAGCTGATAACGCTCGACGGCGGGGCCGGCACGGTCGCGCCGGCAGCGGGCTGAGCCGCCCCGGCAAGCGCACGACGGCGACGTCCCAAAGGGGTGTAGCGGGCGGGTCCGAAGCGTACTCTGGAATCAATAAGCTGCAATGTTGGAGCGGAGTTGTCATGACCAGAAAGTGGCTGCGGTGGATGCCCGCCGCCGCCGTGCCCGCCGTAATTGCCGCCGCTGCGCTGGCAGGGTCCTTGCCGGCAAGCGCCGGGGACCCTTTGCCCGCCAAGACGCCGCAAGAGGTCCTGGCGCTGGTAGCGCATCACTCCGCTCCGTCGCTCTCCGGGACGTTGGAGCAGACGTCCCGGATCGGCCTGCCCGAGCTTCCGAAAACCGGGCCGTCGGCCGGCGGCGCAGCGTCCGTCCTTGAGCTGTTGAGTGGGCCGCATACCGCCAGGGTGTTCCTGGACGGACCGCGCAACGTGCGGGTCCAGGTCCTGGACCGCCTCGCTGAACGCAATGCCGTACGCAGCGGGGACGAGGTGTGGCTGTACAGCTCCAGGGACAACACCGCCACTCACCTGACACTCCCCGCCGATGCCGGCCGGCATCATGATGTTGGCCAGTACAAGCATCCCGGTGCGGGCACGGACGGTGTGATGCCGACGCCGGAGGACCTGGCCGCCCGGTTCCTTGCGGCCGCTGACCCCACCACTGAGATTTCAGTGCTTCCGGAGGTCAACGTTGCCGGCCGGGCCGCTTACAACCTGGTGGTCACCCCGCGGACGGAAGGCACCCTGATCGCTTCGGTAGCCATCGCCGTTGACGGCCAGAGCGGCCTGCCGCTGAGCGTCGAACTGAAGGCCCGGGGCCAGAGCGAACCGGCCTTCAAGCTGGCGTTCACCAGCCTGTCACTTGAAGCCCCGGACGCCTCACTGTTCGCCTTTAGCCCGCCGCCGGGGGCCACCGTCAAGGAAGTCGAAGTACCGGCCCACGGAACGGGAAGCCTGCCCGGACACCGCTGGCCCGGACACCGTACGGAAGAGGGCGTGGTTCCTGACGCTGCAGTTCCTGATGCTGTAACGCCGGATGCTGCGGTTCCGGAGGCTGTGGCACCGGATGCTGCAGCAGCGCGGCCTACGGTGACGGGTACCGGCTGGGAGAGCGTGGTTGAATTCCCCGCCAGCGCCGCATCTGCGGAGGCCGGTGCGATGATGTCCAGCGATCCGCTGCTTCAGCAGGCCGCTGTGGCGGTGCCGGGCGGACGGCTGTTCAGCACCGCCGTCGTAAATGTGCTGTTTACCGATGACGGGCGCGTTTTCGCCGGGTCTGTTCCCGCGGACCGCCTGCTGACCGCTGCTGCCGCGAGGTGACAGTCGCGGGACGGAGCGCTGAGCTGGCCATAGAGACGCGCGGCCTCAGCAAACGGTTCGGCCATCAGCTGGCCGTGGACGGCGTTAATCTGGCCGTCCCGAGGGGTTCGGTGTTCGGTTTCCTGGGCCCGAACGGCTCCGGCAAAACCACCACCATCCGCATGATGCTGGGGCTCGCCGGGGCAACGCGCGGGTCGGTCAGCGTGCTGGGGCTGGAGATGCCGGAGCGCTTCCACGACGTCCTGCCGCGTGTGGGTGCCCTGGTGGAAGGTCCCGCGTTCTACCCGTTCCTGTCCGGAGCAGCCAATCTTCGGCGCCTCGATGCGGCGGACCCTTACGCCGTACAGTCCACGCGGCGTGCGCGGGTGGAGGCCGCGCTGGAACGCGTGGGCCTGACGCATGCCGCCGGGAAGAAAGTCCGCGCGTATTCGCTCGGCATGAAGCAGCGCCTGGGCATCGCCAATGCGCTCCTCTCGCCCCGGGAACTGCTGGTGCTCGACGAGCCCACCAACGGCCTGGATCCCCAGGGCACCCGCGAAGTGCGCTCCCTGGTCCGCTCCCTTGCGGCCGACGGCGCCACGGTTTTCGTCTCCAGCCACCTGCTGGCGGAGGTGGAGCAGATCTGCACGCACGCGGCGGTCATGAGCGCGGGCCGGCTGGTGGCGCAGGGAACGCTCGCTGAACTGCGGGACGAGGGCAAGGTCAGGATCCGCCTGGTAACGCCCGACGCCGGCCTGGCCGAGGGCGTTTTCGCCCGGCTGGGAATGACGCCCATGGGCGGCCGGAGCAATGGTGCGCTGGTTTACGGCGACAGCCGGCGGGCCGGGGATACCGGCACGGCCGGAGACGCAGGGCAGTTGGGCGACACAGGGCAGTTGGGCGACGCAGGGCAGTCGGGGGTTGCCGTGGAACCGGAGGCCGTGGTGGCCGCCATGGTGGCGGCCGGTGTACGGGTGCGCGGCTTCGCCGTGGAGCAGGGCAGCTTGGAGGACCGCTTTGTGGCGCTGACGGGGGAGGGGTTCGACATTGCCCAATAAGGAAGTTGTCGCGACGGATGCACCGGCCAAGGCTTCCTCCGGATTGCCTCTGCTGGCCTCCGAACTGAGCGTCCTTTTCCGCCGGCGCCGGACCTGGGCCATGCTGCTGGCGCTAGCGGCCGTGCCGGTGCTGATGGCCATTGCCGTCCGCGTGTCCTCGGCCGTTCCACCAGGCCGCGGACCTGCCTTCCTGGACAGGATTACCCAGAACGGGCTGTTTGTGGGGGTAACGGCGCTGCTCGTGTGTGTGCCGCTATTCCTGCCGCTCACCGTGGGCGTGGTGGCCGGGGATACGATCGCGGGCGAGGCTGGCCTCGGCACCTTGCGCTACCTCCTGGTGGCGCCGGCCGGCCGCGTGCGGCTGCTGCTGGTCAAATACGCCGGCGCCGCCGCGTTCTGCATCGTGGCTCCGCTGGTGGTGGCGCTGGCGGGGGCAGGGATCGGGACGGCCCTGTTTCCGGTAGGCCCGGTGACGCTGCTGTCCGGCGACGTGATCACCCCGGGGGAGGCAGTGGTGCGCCTGCTGCTCGTGGCGGCGTACCTGACCGTGTCGCTGCTGGGGTTGTCCGCCGTCGGACTCTTCCTGTCCACCCTGACCGATGTTCCGGTGGGCGCCATGGCGGCCACCATCGTGGCGTCCGTGGTGTCACAGGTTGTGGGTGAGCTGCCGCAGCTGGAATGGCTGCACCCCTGGCTGTTCAGCCACTACTGGTTCGGTTTCGCGGACCTGCTGCGCCAGCCGATTGCCTGGGATTCCTTTGGCAGTAATGCGTTGCTGCAGGCAGGCTACATCGCGGTCTTCGGGGCGCTGGCCTACGGCCGGTTCGTCACGAAGGACGTTCTGTCCTAGTACCGTGCAACGGTCGGGTGGAGCTGCATTCCGGCCATCCAGGTCAGGTCAGTGACCGTGATGCCGTCTTCCGGGCTCAGGGCCTGGACCACGCGTCCGCCGCCAAGGTAGATGGCTACGTGGTAGAAATCGGGGGCTGACCCCCAGACCAGGAGGTCACCGGGCTGCGCCTGTGAAAGAGGTACATGAACGGGCGCCTGCGCGTACTGCTGGGCCGCCGTACGCGGAAGGTATTTGCCGGCCGCAGCGAAGGCATTCTGCACCAGCCCGGAACAGTCGAAGCCGAGCGGGCCGGAGCCGCCGTAGTTGTAAAAGTAGGGAGAGCCCACCTTGCCCAGCGCCACCGAGATGGCAGTCTGGTTTGAGCCACCCGGAGACGGGGCGGGAGCAGGGGCCGGAGCCGGGACGGCCGGTGCGGGAACTACTGGCGCGGGCTGAGTCGGAGCCGGGACCACGGGCGCAGGCGGAGCAGGTGCAGGCGGGGCCGGATCCGCGGGCGCGGGGTTGGCCGGGGCAGGTGCGGGAGCAGCCGGCGCCGCCGGGGCGGGTGCGGGGGCACCCGGGGCCGGGCTGTTGGGCGCTGCCTCCGCCCGGGCCGCAGCCTGGGAAGCTGCTGCAGCGGTGACGGCAGCCAGCCGTTCCTGGGCACGCTGGCGGTCCAGCGCATCAACCCTGGCTGACTCGAGTGCCACCGTGGTGTTCTTGAGGCTTGCCAGCTGGTCCACGAGCACGGTGCGCTGGGCCTTCGCCTCGGAGACCGCCTTCGCCTGCGCCGCGTTGGCGCGTTCGGCTT
>NZ_JMLE01000009.1 GCF_000685965.1 Arthrobacter sp. UNC362MFTsu5.1
AGCGTCGTCAGCGTCATCTGGTTCGGCATCTTCGGCGGAGCCGCTTTCCACGTCCAACAGGAAGCCGATAAAACAGGCACCCCCGGACTGGTAACAACAGTCAACGGCGTCCCGTCCGTGAACTTCGACGGCGCACTCTTCGACCTGGTCAAAAACCTTGGCATGCCCGGCTGGCTCACCGCCGCCGTCATCGTGCTGGCCATGATCCTGGTAGCAATCTTCTTCATCACCGGCGCCGACGCCGCATCCATCGTGATGGGATCACTTAGCTCCAACGGCGCCGAACACCCCCGCCGCGGAGTAGTGATCTTCTGGGGCACCCTCACCGGCGCCGTGGCAGCAGTCATGCTGCTCGCCGGCGGCGACGAACCCTCCGAAGCCCTGGCCGGCCTCCAACGCATCACCATCGTCGCAGCACTACCCTTCATCATCGTCATGCTCCTGCTCTGCTTCGCCCTCACCAAAGACCTCCGACGCGACCCCCTCTCCCTCCGACGACGCCTGGCCACATCCGTCGTCGAACGCGCCATACGCACCGGCGTAGAACAACACGGCGGCATCCAATTCGACCTCGTCACAAAACACGACTGCGCCGACACCTGCCCGGACCCCGACTCCCACCAAGGCGGCACCCACACCGGCAGCATCCCCACCGTCCAGACCCGCCACACAAACCCCAACAACAACTAAAACCACCACCAGTCCCAACCGCCGGGTGGCACGCGGCTTCCTGGCCCGTGCCACCCGGGCACACCCACCTCCAACGCACAGCAAAGGTTATCTACATGTCCCAGCTCCACGACCAAGAACAGACTCTCCGGATCAGCAGCCACGGGAAGGAGTTTGTGGATATCCAGTTGCAGTCCTCAAGTCCAGTGACCGTTCGGCTGCAGCTGGATGGGGGCTGCAACTGCCGCCACGACAACGACAACCGCCCCGGCTCGTATATTGACAGCGACCTCGGTTCCCGCTGACGGCGGCTGCACCGGCCACACCGCATCAGCCATATACCCATGACCATTCAACTGGGCATCCCAGTACTGCGCCTGGCCAGGAACAATAGCCAGGGGCCCGCGCCTACATCACGGCCGGCCGGACTGCCTTCGAAGTTGCTGGACCGTTTTGGCCGCCAAGCAACCGACATGCGGCTGTCCGTGACAGACAAATGCAACCTCCGGTGCACCTACTGCATGCCGGCGGATGGCATGCAATGGCTGCCGAAGGAAGCCGTCATGACAGCAGGTGAGATCGAGAGAATCGTGGGCATCGGCGTCGAGCGACTGGGTGTGAGGGAACTCCGAATCACTGGAGGAGAGCCTCTGGTCAGACCGGACCTCGTCGAGGTCATCGCCACACTTCGGGCGCGTCATCCCGAGCTCCCCATCTCCATGACCACCAACGGCGTCGGGCTCGATAAGAAGGCGGAGGCGCTCAAGGAGGCCGGGCTTACCCGGGTCAATGTTTCCCTAGACTCCCTGCATGAGGAGGTTTTCAGCCAACTGACCCGGCGCCCGTTCCTCGGTAAAGTGCTCGCCGGCGTCGAGGCAGCCCGCGCTGCGGGCCTTGGACCGGTCAAGATCAACGCAGTGCTGATGCGCGGTGTCAACGACCAGGAAGCCCCGGAGTTGTTGGAGTGGGCCTTGCAGCGAGACATTGAGCTGCGCTTCATCGAACAAATGCCGCTGGACGCGCAACGCGGCTGGACTGAGCACGGGATGATCACGGCCCCTGAGATACGCGCCCTGCTGTCCGCAGAGTTTGTCCTGGAACGGGATCGCCGCCAGCGGGACGGCGCGCCGGCCGAACGGTTTGAAGTACGACGACGGCACGCGGCTACCGGCGAAGCGTCCGGAACTGTTCTGGGAACCGTAGGGATCATTGCCTCAGTCAGCGAACCCTTTTGTTCGGACTGCCGGCGTACCCGCGTCACGGCTGAGGGAAAGATCATGAGCTGTCTGTTTTCACGGGAGAAGTTCGACATCCTGGCGCTCCTGCGGGCTGGTGCGGAGGACGACGAACTCATGCACCTTTGGCAGGATGCCATGTGGAAGAAGCCGCGAGCGCACGGCATGGACCACGCTGGTCTTGGAACTGAAGACTTTGTGCAGCCTGACCGCAGCATGAGCGCCATCGGAGGATAAGACGAATGCTCGTTCGATATTTTGCCGCCGCCTGCGCAGCGGCAGGCGTCGAAGAGGAACACCTCGATGTTCCCGACGGCACCACCCTGGACGGACTCATCGCAGTCATGCTGACCGTCGACCGCGGAATGGCGGGAGCGGCTGGCCCCGCTCTTTCGCTGGCTGAGGTCATCACCCGGAGCACGTTCTTACGGAACGAGGTCGCACTGCGGGACCGCGGTGCGGCGCTTAGTGCGGGAGATGTGGTGGACGTGCTGCCGCCCTTCGCTGGCGGTTAGTGCACCTCATCCTCCCGGCGACATCCTCCCTGCGTCCTCCGAGGGGGCTCCGAACCATGTCGGCAGGTGGTGGAGCAGGTCGTTCTGGTCTTCGCCGATCCAGGCGACGTGGCCGTCCGGTCGGAGCAGGACCGCGGGTGCGTCCAGTTCTCCGCTGACGTCCGCGACGTGGTCGATCCGGTCCGTCCATCCCGTCACGGAGAGTTTTCCGGTCTGGTCCAGTAGGAGCCCGCGGCCTTCGCGGGTCAGCTCGTAGAGACGGCCCCGTGAGAGCGGGATGTCGCGCAGCCGTTTGCCGAGCATCTCGGGCCCTTCACCGAAGTTGTAGCGGATCCCGATCGCGGTGATCTTCTCGGCCAGGAATTGGCGGACGTCCTCGAAGTCCATCAGCTCGGTCAGCAGCCGGCGCACAGCCTGCGGGCCGGGTTCGGTGGAGAGCAGCTCGCTTTGGGCGCGGGTGATGGTCAGCACGTCTTCGGCGACGGGGTGACGCTCGGTGTAGTAGCTGTCCAGCAGCCCTTCCGGTGCCCACCCGTTGTCCTCGGCAGCGAGTTTCCATCCGAGGTTGAAGGCGTCCTGGATGCCGAGGTTCAGACCCTGCCCTCCCAAGGGCGGGTGGATGTGCGCTGCGTCGCCAGCGAGTAGGACCCGGCCCACTCGATATCGTTCGGCAAGCCGGGTGGCGTCGCTGAACCTGGACAGCGAGCGTGGTGAGTGGGCGCCGAAGTCGGTTCCCGCATACGCCCGCAGCTGCGTCCGGAACTCTTCCAGTGTGGGCGGGACCGAACGGTCCTCGGCCACCGTCGCCGCCGGCACGACGGCTCGGTACAGGCCGTTTGCGGTGGGGCCGATGCCGAACCCCTTGTGGGTCTTTCGTACCTCGCCCGCCACCTCCGCGAGCTCGTCCGGCGGCGTGGTCACCTCCACCTCGCCGAGGAGCCACTCGGTCTTGGCGGGCTCGCCGGGGAAGCCGATGCCGAGTATTCTGCGCACCAGGCTGCGTCCGCCGTCGCACCCGACCAGCCAGCGTGAGCGCAACTGTGTGCCGTCGCCGAGCCCGACGTTCACCCCGTCCCTGTCCTGTTCAACACCCGTCACCTCGCAGCCGCGGCGGATCTGGGCGCCGAGCTCGCCGGCGCGCTCGGCCAGCAGGCGGTCGGTGACCGGCTGGGGGATGCCGAGGACATAAGCGTGTGCTGTGTCCAGGTTCGCCGTTCGGGGTTTGTCGATCGCGGCAAAGCCGCCAACACCGGGATACTGCTGCCCGTGTGCGAGGAACCTTTCCAGTAGCCCGCGCTGGTCCATGATCTCGATGCTGCGCGGATGCAGGCCGAGCGAACGGACGGCGGTTCCTGGCTCCGCATCCTTCTCCAGCACGAGCACGTCCACGTCGTGGAGTCGCAGCTCGCTGGCCAGCATCATCCCTGTCGGCCCGCCGCCGCTAATGATCACGTCGAACATATAAACCCCAAATCATTTTCCCGCGCTGAACGGCCCAATGCAGTCCGCATTTCCGCAAGATTTTCTTGCCGCGGCCAACCATTTTCGTCGATGTGAGGGGCCTTGCGGCAAGCCCCCCGGCGCGCTGTATTCTGAAAATGGAAAGGAGATATATTCCCCTTGCCATTTGTATGTGCTGACTTGCGAAGACCCTAGGACGCCTCGGGAACGCACGGGACAGCACACCCGCCGAGCACAGCACGCGGGACCGCTGACAAATGTTGTGGGTCCGCCGGCGCTGATTCCCGGAGGTTCCCCGGAGCCCGACGTAGATCTGACTTCGCCTGCCCCCTGGTTGGCCGCCAATCCGTGGCCGGCTGATCCGGCTCGGGCACTGGCCCTTCCAGCGCTGCGACCATATGTCCCAGGTCGCGGGCCTCGGAAGGAGCTCTTGGCGGGTGTCGAAGGTGGGCCGCCCCTCCTAAGAGGCAGTCCGGGCGGGGTGCGGAGACTCTGCCAACGTTCGTGGCGCAGCCCTCACCGATCGGCCCAGCCGGTTGGCGCGGGTGCATCGAGGAAAGTGATCACGACGTCGCGCACGAGTTCAGTCCGGGCGAGCCCGAAGAAATGGGTTGTGCCAGGGAACACCGCATGCTGCGATGCAGGCACGCCCTCGAAGTCCCCGTTCACGTCTCCCCCGCGCAGTTGGAGGAACTTCACCGCGTGCTCGAGCTTAACCATGTCGCAGTCGCCGACCGTAAAGAGTGTCGGGGCCGCGATTCCGCGGATTTCGTCGTCGCTCCATCCACTCTCCCCCGCGCCGTAGCGTGCGAGTTTGTCGAGCAGACCCTGCAGGTGCTGGCGGTCGGGATGCGGCGACACGGCGAGGTAGCGTTTCTCCATCGGGGTTCCCGCGATCATGTCCACCGTCAGCTCCGCAACCGCTTCGGCGTTGCCGCCACGGTCACCCTCTGGCCGGAACGACACCGACGACACGATGAGCTTGCGAACGAGTCCCGGGTGGCGGATGGCAAGATCAAGCGCGACCGCACCGCCGACGCTGAAACCGAACACGTCGACGTTCCCGACCCCGAGGTGCTCAAGAAGCCCGATGACATCGGATGCCAGATCGGCAGTGCCCAGCGGCCGGTCGGTGTCGTTGGTGCGTCCGTGCCCTTGGAAATCCGTCGCGATCACGCGGCGCCCGGCTGACAGGCTCGGGATCAGCGCGCCGAACTGCAGCTCGATGTCGAAGAGCCCGCCGTGCAGGAGCAACAGGGGCGTGCCGCCGTCGCCGTGCAGCTCGTAGTACATCCGGAGCCCGTTCACCGACGCGTATCCCGTTTCGGGTGCGGCTGTCGTTTCCTCAGTCATCCACGAGCCTCCTCTGGCCTGCGCGTCTGTCGTGTCTCCCATCCTGACACTGCACGCGGTGCCGCGGCCAGCACTTTCGACAGCTGGCCCGCCCGGAAAGCCGACGGCGCTATTCGACCCCGCGGGCCAAAGCGGCCTGCACTGCCAGAAACGGGGCGGACTCGCCCGCAAGCAACCGCTCGACCAAGGCGAGCCTGAACCAGCGTTCCTTGCCTCTAACGTTCTTCCTCATTGCCGCGTCGAGTCCGTCAGCGTGCCTCCACACAGCGATCGGCGTGGGCGAGGGCAAGTCGGCGTCCCTCCCACTGTGACCCGCCGCCCTGGCTGACGCTGATGTCCAGATGTACCCGGTTCTTCGCCTTTTTCCTTCGGGAACCGGCTGAAAGAACAGGCGGGGGCCTTTGCCGGCAGGGTCGACGAGAGCAACACGCCACAGCTCCTCCGGGATGCCTTGGTTCGTGGCAAATTCCGCCCAGCTCGAAAATCCTTCCGGCGGTTCCTGGAGGTCATAGCTGAGGGCCACCGTCCAAAACCGCGCCATTGTCTCGATGTCATGGCAGTCAAAGGTCAGCTGGAATGGATAGGACACCGGGCCGCCTTCCGTTTCGGATGGAACAACTATGCCATTGACCTTCTCCTGATGCCCCCGTCAGCTCCGGAGCCGCTTGGGCCGGTGGTCCGCTTGCTCATGATGTGCCGGGCGGTCCAAGGAGATTCGCGTGCTGGCGACAGCTCCGCGATCAGATCAGGTGGCCGGCTTCATTTCGATGAGCTGGATGAGGTTGCCGCAGGTGTCATCAAAGACGGCCACAACAGCGGTGCCGATGTCAGTCGGTGGCTGTGTGAACACCACGCCCTTGCTGGTCAGCCTGGCGTGCTCGGCCTCGATGTCGTCGACGGCGAATTGAGCGAGTGGGATGCCGTCTTCGACAAGGGCATCCCGATAAGGCTTCACGGCAGGGTGGCTCGAGGGCTCCAGAAGCAGCTCCGGACCGTCAGGCGAGTCGGGCGACACGACGGTGAGCCAGAAGTTGTCACCGAGGGGGATGTCATGGCGCTTCGTGAAGCCGAGCACCTCGGTGTAGAAGGCAAGGGCTGCTCGCTGATCGTCGACGAATAGGCTCGTTAGGGCAATTTTCATTTTTCGGTCCTCTTTCTGGTGGGCCATCGCTCCCTGATCTCGGCGAGTGGCCCTGGGTTGAAGTAGTGGAACTTGGAACGTCCTCGCCTCTCCGTCACCACGAGGCCGGCCGACTCGAGCACGCCTAGGTGTTGCGAGATCGCCTGTCGCGTGAGGCTGATGCCGTGCCCCATCGTGAGCGCGGAACAAATCTCGAACAGGGTTTGGCCGTCGTGCGCTAGAAGTTCATCGAGGACGAGACGTCTTGTCTCATCGTCGAGAGCTCGGAAGACATCGACCATGGAACCACTATAGGCAAGTCTTGACTTGCCTATCAACGCCCTGAAAATGACAAAGGGCCATGCCACACAGAGGGCCGCCCAGAGCCACTGCAAGGAACGGAAACCCAGGAAGGCATGCAGGACGGGAGCTGACCCTGACCACATCGTGAAGGCCACAGGGAAGCGACTGAAAAGCAGAGAACACCTCCCCAGCCGGAACCGCTCATGTCGCCCGCCGAGGGGCCCTCACGTGAACATTTCCCTGTTCGACGGGCGCCCCGGTACGGTTCACACACCCATCGAGCCTGTGGTTAGGCTGGGTGCATGGCGACAGTTATTCTCGTGCGGCACGGCCGCACCACAGCCAATGCCTCTGGACTGCTGGCCGGGCGGGCCGTCGGCGTCAGCCTGGACCAGATCGGGCTCGAACAGGCGGCTCTGACCGGGGACCGGCTCGCGGCCGTGCCCGTGGTCGGGGTGGTGTCGAGCCCTCTTGAGCGTTGTCAGCAGACCGCCCAACTCATCCTCGACCGCCAGGCAGGCACGCCGTACGCGCCGGTCGATCTCGATCTCACCGAGTGCGATTACGGCCAGTGGCAAGGCCGCACGCTCAGTGATCTCGCGACCGAGGATTTGTGGCCGGTTGTGCAGTCGCAACCGTCCGCCGTCGTCTTTCCCGGCGGTGAATCCATGGCCGCGATGCAGGCTCGGGCTGTGGCAGCGATTCGACGCCACGATGCAGCGTTCGAAGCCGAGTACGGGCCGGGGGCTGTGTGGGTCGCGGTGAGTCACGGCGACATCATCAAGTCAATCCTCGCCGACGCGCTCGGCATGCACCTTGACCTGTTCCAGCGAATTCACGTGGGCCCAGCTTCCGTATCGATCGTGAGCTACGGCGCTAGTCGGCCGAGCGTCTACGCGACCAACACCGACGCGGGTGATCTGTCGTGGCTGTCGACAGGCATCCACTCTGGCGATGCGCCGGTGGGCGGCGGTGCAGGACAGAAGGCGCCATGAACCTTATGTGCCTAGAATACTGACATGCCTACACGTGTTCACGAGTTTGCCTGGCCTGATCGGGTCGTCGTCGGCACCATTGGCCTTCCGGGGGCGCGCACGTTCTACCTGCAGGTGCGCGCCGGTAAGCAAATCGTGAGTATTGCCCTGGAGAAGCAGCAGTCGGCCCTGCTCGCAGAGAAGATCGACGAAATTCTCGACCAGCTCATCACGGTCGAGGGCAACCCCTTCAGCGTTCCCACAAGCACTCCCATTGAACTTGTCGACAATGACCAGCTCGAGGCCGTTCAGGAGCAGTTCCGTACCGGCGCCATAAGCCTAGGTTGGGACCCAACCACTGCCCAGGTCGTAATAGAGGCCTACCCCATCACCGATGTCGATGCCGATGACAACGACGAATCGCTAAATGATGACGGCGCTGACGAGCCCGAAATGCTGCTGGTGCGAATGCCGGTCGGCACGGCCCGCGCATTCGCCAAGCGGACCCGGGAGATTGTGGGCGCAGGGCGTCCGGCGTGCCCGCTCTGCGGTTACCCCATAGACGCCGACGGACACACCTGCACCTTTCCCGAGGTCTGATGCCGGCGCCGGACCTCGTGACCGCCGAGCTGACGCTCACCGGCCGCATCACGACGGCGTCAAACGCCACCTTTTTGGGGAACATCGGCGACGTGATGGTCGTCTATAAGCCGATAGCTGGCGAAAGTCCGCTGTGGGATTTTCCCCACGGCGCCCTGGCTCACCGGGAGGTGGCCGCCTACCTGGTCTCGCAGGCCTTCGGCTGGGACGTCGTGCCGCGCACCTGGCTGCGCGATGGTCCCCTGGGCGAAGGAATGGTGCAGCTCTGGCAGGAGCAAGACCCCGCCCAAAGCGCGGTGAACCTGGTCGCGGCGGACCAGGTGCCGGAGACGGGCTGGAAGCAAGTCCTCGAGGGACGTGATGAGACCGGACGGATGGTCGCCCTCGTTCACGAAGACTCGCCGGCGCTCAGGCGCATGGCGGTGTTCGACATGGTGGTCAACAACGCCGACCGCAAGGGCGATCACATTCTTGCCATGGCGGACGGACACCGGCACGGCGTGGACCATGGGCTCACCTTTCACCGTGACCACAAGCTGCGCACGGTGCTGTGGGGATGGATAGGAGACGCCCTCACCCCTGAGGAACGCGAGGGCATCGATCGTGTCAGTGAAGGACTCCACGGTGGGCTGGGCCAAAAACTGGCGGACTTGCTCAGCGCCGAAGAAATTGCATCGCTCGCCGCGCGCTGCGCCCGGTTGCGCCGGGCAGGGCGGTTTCCGGCTCCGAGCGGTGAGATGCCGGCGGTACCCTGGCCGCTGTTCTAAGGGACTTAAGGCCACGGCTCCGCAGGCTGTATCACGTTGATGGCCTGTCACTTGAGGTAGCGACGGCCCTCATCATTCTTGAGTCCGGCCGCGGCCGTCAAAAGCCCCCGCAGAAGGCCTCATCTAAACCAGTTTGTGCCCACCCGAGGACCGCAAGCGTGCGTCGTCGACACACGAAACCCCATTTCCTATGTGAGGAAAACGTTTGGTCCGAGTAGCTGGGCTGGGTGCTTACGAAACAACTTTGAATATGTAAAAATTCAATGTAATAGGAAAGCGTGCTTGCGGCCCGCTCCCGTTGATGAGTGGCAGGACGGTTCCCCTAGATGCAAAGTATGGCTATCTCCACTCGCGCTTTGGACCTGCTCTTGCTGTTGCGCGGCAGCGAACCGGAAGGGCTGGGCCGCGCAGAACAAGTGTCCTACCAGATCGAGACTGCAATCTTGATGGGCATTCTGACCGAGGGTGATCGGCTGCCAACGGAATCCGTCCTTGCCGGAGAACTGGGCATCTCGCCGATCACCCTTCGCCAGTCCCTGGCCGCCCTCCGGGCCAAGGGCCTCATCGAAACCAGCCGCGGCCGCAGCGGCGGGAGCGTTATCCGCCGCCAAGTAGAACTTTCCGACAGTCAGTTGCAGCACAAGCTCAGAAAAACAAGCACGGAATCGCTCCGGGACCTCGGGGACCTCGGTGCGGCCATCGCGGCAATGTCTGCCCGACTAGCCGCAAGACGGGCAGATCCTCAGAATGTTGAACATTTGGAAGCCTTGGTAGGTCACCACAGTAATACCGTGGAGGAACGGGCCCGGCGTCGCATGGACAGTCGGTTTCACGTCGCCATCAGTATCGCCGCGCAATCCAGCAGATTGACCTCGGCGGCGCTCCAACTTGAGGCCGAACTTATGACGCTATGGTGGGGCATGCCGGATCACTCGGGCAGCGCGGACGAACTGGTCAAACAGCATATGGCGATCGTCGAGGCGATCAAGGGCCGGGACGGGGATGTTGCAGCCCGCGCTGCGGAGCGCCATAGCCGAAGCGAGATGGAATTCTTGATTGAGCAGCATCTTAGGTTGACCATGCGGCCGGAAGAAGGTGCGTGACATGTACACCCTGGACGCGGCCCTTCACCGGAGCTGACGCCATCTCTTCCAGCCTCAACGGGGTCTTCGCGGACGGGAGGTCTGGCAGTGGGCACCTACATCGACTTCGGCGCTCCCGCCCCCTTGGGCTGCCGGGCGTCACAGCCGAAATCCGCTACAAGGAGCCAGGTCAGAGAGCAGCCACTAGTCCCGGCCCGGTCTGGCCGGCGAGCCAGACCGCTATCTGCGTGCGCGACGTGAAACCCAGCTTCGCAAGGATGCCCTCGACATGGCCGTCGGCCGTGCGTGGCGAGACCACAAGCTCGGCGGCGATGTCCGTGTTGCTGCAACCTCGGCGACAAGACCCGCATTCTCGTGTTCCCGCTTTGTGAGCGCCGGGCCGGCTGCGGTGCGGTGGCCGAGGAACAACGGACATGGCCTTGGGACATGTGCACGAAGGGGGACTCGGCCCTGAGACGCTGGTCCTCTACACGGGCAGTGCAGTGGCGGCGGAGAACATCGTTCGGATTCGCCGCAAGGCCCACGGAGCCCGCGCTCCAGCCTGCCGTTCAACTGCAACGGGAACATGTGGTGGAAACGGAGGCAGAACTCGCGGCACGAGAGGCCCGTTATGGAGTGATCGACCACGACCTCGGCGCGTTTGCCCAGCGCCATGACGGGCGAAATTCCCCGAGGGGTTAGCTTCGGTTCAGTCCTTTGCCCTGATTCACAGCATTCATGGCGGCGATGTGCTGGGCCATGTAGTTGAGGCTGTCATCCATTTTGTTCTGCCAACTCAAGGTGGCTCCTCGAAGATCCGCCGCATCGATCGATTCAAAGATTTCCGTGTTTTGTTCAAGGATTGTTTGTGGTGAAAATGCGTATCGTGCCCCGAGGACTGCAAAGTTCATGAATGCCTGCTTAGTAAGCGTCTCCAACATTGCCGGTATTCGGTTCAGGCCTGATGCCTCAAACAGTGCGATTTGGAAATCCATATCCAGGTAATGGGCCCGGGTTATATCGTTGCGCCGAGCACAATCGCCCAGCTCATCCAGGTGATTCCTGACTCGGGAGCGCCCTTCGGGACTCCAACGACTGGCCGCCCGAACTACGATCGCTCCCAAAGCACGCCGGGCCATGTAGGTCTCCGCGACGTCATCAAGGGAAGGAACTCGCACCACCACGGAATCTGACCTGGCGGCGGTAACCAACCCATCCTCGGTGAGCGCGCGAACAGCAGCTCGAATGTCCCGCACGGGTGCGCCCAGGAAACGGCCCAATTCCCCCATCGAAATTTCGCTCTCGCCGGAGAAGGTTCCGTCGACAAGCCCCTGGCGAATTACCGAAAGAATACCCTCGGCCAATAAATTCCCGGCCCGCAGGACTTCGGCCGAACTTGAACCCATAGAGGTGGACTCTTTGCGATCAACCGTCCATGCGAAGGGTGTCCGCCCACCTTGGAACCACCGGCGGATGCGCGCCTCCAGGTCCGCCAACAGCGTCCCGGATGGCACTTCCGGCAGGAGGTCAAGGGCAGCTAGCAGCCTCTGCCATTGCCACGCATCGGCCAGGTGCGCTGCCGGCCTCGCGCCGGCGGGTACTGCAAAACTGCCGCTCACCAGAATAATGGCTTCGGTAAGGCTATGCCCTGCGGATTCCAGCGACATCCAAAGGTCCTGGCTGTGGCCCGTGGTTTCACGATCCGGGGGGACACCCAGAAGCAGATCCGCAGCCAGCACCGCCCGCAGTCGTCTCTTGCTGCTGGCTGACAGACCGGCCGGGTACCGTGCACGCGACGCGCGGGAGGGACTCAGGACGAGGCAGGAGCCCGACGGTCCCACGGCGAATCCAACCAACACCATCTGCCGCTCCGCCAGCATGGCACTAATCGACTTGGTTGTTTGGTCGGGCGTCATGAACTCCTGCCAGGTCCGCGCCACGAACGATTGGCTCAGGCCGACAGCTTCAGCAACATGGCGACTGGAACTTTTGGTTGATTGCATCCAGAGTGGCGCCGTCAAAACGGCACGTTTGAGTTCGGCGCGATCGCTTGCACTTCCCATGCGGCAAGTCTAGGCCCATGGCCTGACTCAAAGACTCAATACTGCACCACTTCCCCGCGTTGGTATTCCCATCATCGAAGGTGCGACCAATCATGGAGACCGAAGGGTCCTATCGATCACCCGGACCGCACCCCAACCAACTCCCAAAGGAGAGCAAATGTACGATGTCGCCATCATTGGTGGAGGCCCCGCCGGGCTGGCCGCCGCTTACAACCTTGAGCGTGCAGGCCAGAAAGTGATCATCCTGGAGGAAACAGGCCGGCTTGGCGGGCGTGCAAAGACCGTGGACATCAACGGGGAACCGGTCAACATGGGTGCCATGTTCGTGTACACCGGCACGGCTTCGCATGAGTTGGCAGTGGAACTGGGCGTAGCCCTGGAACCCTTCGAACCGACGACATTTGGGATCCACACCAACGGCACAACCATCGTAGCGACCGACCACGATGACCTGGTTGAGCGACTCCCGCTCGACGAGGAGTCGCGAAACGGCCTCCGGGCGTTCATCGAGCGGGCGAGTTCGGAGTACTACGCGAACACTGTGGATGGACAACTTCGTCCGGCCACGCCGGGCTTTGGCGAAGAATCCGCCCAGTCGCGAATCAGCGATCTACCCCAAAACGTCCAGGAAATTCTCACCGCAGCAATCCGGGGCGGCTCGGTAGCTCATCCTTCAGAACTAAGCGCGACCTACGCTTTAAGGTACTTTGCCAGTTATCTGGTGCGGGAGAAGAAGAACCGGATGGTCTGCCTGAAGGGCATGCAGGCCATTCCCGCCGCACTAGCCAACGCCCTGCAAAGCACCGAGGTGCGAATGCATCACCGCGTGGACTTCATTCACCAGGATGTTGATGGACTGTGGAGCGCAAGAATCTCTGCGGCCGGGCCTGATGAAGGCTCGGGGCCCGCCATCGAAACCCAGGATGTGACCGCGAGGCACGTGATTATGGCGGTTCCTGCCCCACGGATTGCCGGAATGGTCCGGCTGCCGGAATGGAAGAGCCAGGCCCTGGAGTCCGTGCAGACACCCGGCTCCACCGAGCTTGGCGTTGTTGTGGACATCAGCGCACCGGAACTGGCCGGCATTGACGATTGGTCGTTCATCGCAACCGCCGGGCGAATGTTCGACGTGGTAATCAATCCGAGGCCGGGACGCAAGGACGGAAAGGCCCAATTTGTCTGCTACGGCAATTCGGCCGGATACATCCCGGAAGCCAACGACCCCACCTCAGGCGTCCTGGAACAGTGGATCGAGGAATTCCTGACTGTGGCACCGCAACTACGGGGGCACATCCTCGGGGCCAGCATCCAGTCGTGGCAGCACTGCTTCTCGTTGCTGACACCGACCCGGGCCGCCGCTCTTCCGCTGCTCCAGGCTCCGGTTGCCAGCACGCTGCATTTTGCAGGCGACTACTCCTCCGAGACGGCCGGTACGCATGGGGCGTATTCGGAGGCCAGACGCGTCAGCCACGACATCCTCACCGGCGTAACAACAGGTACGACCGCGCAATCATCGTAAAAGCTATTGCCTTAATCATACAAGGATGTATGCTTTAGGTGTGACTAGGGCCACAAGCACCTGCGGCCCAGTTCACATCAACGCTCCGTCCATGAGTGCGGGTTGTATGCGTCAGTTAATCGAAGGAACCAAAAATGGGCTTAAGTTTTGGCACAAAAGCTCCCCCAACCGCGCTCTCCGGCACGGTCGAGGTGTCCGGGCTTGGCAAGCGATATGGAGTCGTCCAGGTCTTGTCGGATGTAAATCTCTCTATGGCCGAAGGCGAAGTAGTCTCGATCATCGGCCCATCAGGCGCCGGCAAGAGCACGTTCTTACGATGCCTGAACTACTTGGAAACCCCCAGCGAAGGCACGATCGCGATTGGCGGAGCCCACGTTGTTGCCGGCGGAAAATTGCCGGACAAGGCGAGCCTGGACCACCTCCGGCGAGTCACCGGAATGGTGTTCCAAAGCTTCAATCTCTTCCCTCACCTGACCGTGATGGAGAACATCACCCTGCCCCAGCGAAAGGTGCTGGGCTCAAGCAAAGAACAGGCGGAGGAGGTTGCCAACAAGTTGCTCAAGCGGGTTGGACTTCCTGAAAAGGCCATGGCGTACCCGGCCCGGCTCTCGGGAGGGCAACAGCAACGCATCGCCATCGCCCGGGCTCTGGCACTCTCACCCAAGGTCATGCTCTTCGACGAACCAACCTCCGCCCTGGATCCCGAGATCGGCCTGGAGGTACTCGCCGTCATGCGGGACCTCGCAGACGAGGGCATGACCATGCTAGTGGTTACCCACGAAATGCACTTCGCCCGCGACGTCTCGAACCGCATCATGGTGATGGGCAACGGCGGCGTCCTCGAAATCGGACCCAGCGAGCAGGTGATGTCGGACCCGCAAAACGAACGCACCCGGCAGTTCCTCAAGGCCGTGCTGGACAGGTGAGACGGCGATGATTACCCAACTCCTGACCTCGATTGCCCAAGGCGTCGGACTCACGCTCTACGTAACCGGCGCCTCACTCCTGATCGGAGGCGTCATCGGCCTGGTGCTCGTCGGCGCCGCCCGCTCACCCATCGCGATCATCCGCACCATTGCCACCCTCTACATCAACTTCGTCCGCGTCATCCCGCCGATCACCTGGCTGTTCCTGATCTACTTCGGCCTGCCCCAGTACTCGCTGCGGCTGTCAACCATCCAGGCCGCGATAATAGGTTTCTCCATCATCGCCTCGGCATTCATGGCCGAGATCTACCGCTCAGGACTGCTCAGCATCCCCGACGGCCAACGGGAAGCTGCCCACGCCCTCGGGCTGAGCCCGGTCACCACAGTGGCACACATCATCACACCGCAGGCCTTCCGTGTCGCGCTGCCCGCGATCGCCACGTACGGCATCGGGCTCCTCAAAGACTCCGCCCTGGCGTCAACCATCGGAGTGCGTGAGATCACCTACTACGCCCAGCAAAGCGCGAAGCAGACGCACGAAGGCCTGCTTTCCTTCGTCGTTGCCGGGGCGCTCTACATCGTGATCAGCCTCGTCGTCGCCCTCGTGGCCCGACGTGTCGACCTCACGCTGCGCAGGAAGATCGGAGTGGCGTAATGGACATCCTCACGCAATGGCTCGGCTGGTTGCCCAACCTCACACCGGGTCTGTTTGTCAGCCTCCAGCTGACCGGACTCTCGCTGCTCTTCGGATTCCCCCTCGGCCTCCTGTTCGCCGTGATGGCAGCGGCGAAACTCGCACCCCTGCAGTGGATCTCCTTCTTCTTCGTTGAGATTGGACGGGGCTTGCCGGCCCTTGTGCTGTTGTACCTCTTGTACTTCAGCCTTCCGGATGCCGGCATCACCCTGACATCCCTGACCACCGCGATTATCGCGTTGACCTGGAATACCGGCGCATACGCCTCGGAATACTTCCGCGCCGGACTTGCCGCAGTGCCCTTGGGACAAAAAGAAGCGGCCCTCACCTCAGGGCTCCGCGGCTGGACGGGATTCCGGTTCATCATCCTGCCGCAGGCACTGCGGATTTCCACCCCGCCGTTGGCCGGTCTCGCAGTCCTGGTATTTCAGGGCAGTGCACTCGCCTTTGTCATCGCGGTGCCCGAATTGATGTCCAAGGCATTCGAAATTGGCTCCATCACGTTCGAATACCTCAGCGTCTACACCTTGACCGCAGTGATTTACGGATCCTTGACGCTCGTGTTCCTCGGCCTTGTGAGGCTCTTGGAACAGCGACTCGGCCGCCACCTGCAACGCAACTGACCCGTTCCGTTACATCATCCCGGGGTTTGCCCCAGCACCCCATCAAAGCCCCAGCACCCCATCAAAGAAAGAGAAACCATGTCACGATCTCGTCGTACACTCGTGCGCGCGCTTTCCGCAGGTACCGCCGCCGGCCTGCTCGTCCTATCCCTGAGCGCTTGCGGTGGCAGCGAAGCCGTAAGCGGCTCGGGCGGCTGCACCCCGGCGCACAAGGATCTCAAGACCCTTACCCAGGGCGAACTCACAGTCGCCAGCTACGACTATGCTCCTGCCACCATCCTGAGCGGCGACAGCGTCACCGGCATGGAAGGGGACCTGATCAACGAGATCGCCAAACTCGAGTGCCTGAAAGTCACCGTGAGCACCTCGGGCGGTGCGGGAGCGGTGATCCCCTCCGTACAGTCAAAGCGCGTCGACATCGGATCGGGAAACTGGCTCCGCACTAAGGAGAGGACCAAGATTGTCTACATGAGCACACCCCTATGGAGCGACCCGCAGGCAATCGTCTCCACGAAGGGCCTCACAAGCGACGATCTTGAGGGCAAGACGATCGGCTCGGTGGCCGGCAACCTCTGGAACGCCAGCATGCAAAAGTGGCTCGGGGACAAGTTCAAAATCTACCAGGACGACGAATCCATCTACGGCGACCTCAAAGCAGGCCGTATCGACGCCCTGGTGGCGTCCTCTGCTTCCGCCACTTACCGATTCAAAGATGCCCCCATCGAGGGTGCAACCGTGGTGGATGTGAAGCCGAATGCCAATGTCCCTCAATTTGCTGCGGTCGGCCAAGTCATGCTTCCGTCGGCTTTGGACAACGACTCGCTCGGCAAGGCGCTGGACGAGGACATCAAGAAGCTCCGCGAAAACGGCACTATTAAGAAGGTCCTCGAAAAATACGGAATCGACCCCGCCGTCGGCGACCCCGGAGCACCGAGCGAACTCTGACACACAACATGCCGCACCTCAGGCGACGTCGGGTGGTCTCCTCCCGACGTCGCCTGACGTGTGCCCACAATGGGCGGTCTGATGCGATCGCATCTTCGCCGCAATCCGGCCGCCACCGCGTTCTTAATCGCAAGCCCGCCTGGTTAGGAGTTTTCAGGTGGCGCGAAAAGAACGGTCCGAAGCTAATTAGTTCCGTTTGACCATGCCGTAGCGGTAAAGACTTCCCGCGCACCTCACATCAGCAGCGTTCGGGAATCCGGCTGCGACCCAAGCGCTCTCGCGATGAACGTGACCCCAGCGTTCATGGCACTGAGCCCAGATCTTGAATTCTCCGGTTCCTGCCCAGCACCCGCCGTGGACATGCTGCTGGGCAATGTACTGAAATATAAAACACGACTCTGGTTTGGCAGCAGCTGGGGCCGCACCCACGGTCAGCAAGAGGGTGACAACCAGGCTAAACAGTAGGCCAATCCGTTTTGCTGGGTTTTTCACTGTGGATCTCTGATCTCTTGGCAATGCCCTGGCGGGAACTTCCGAAGACATGTCAGCTTTGGCGATGTGGCTCCCAGGCTGTTTCCCTTTAGTCAGCAAGGCGCCAAACGAATAGACCATTCCCCGGCGCGATCACGTCACTGGGCTGGGAGGTTTTTGAGAATGCATTGCTGTACCGCTGGCTTAGCTCACGCCAACCCCGGACGAGTACGGCACGTATCCGGCCGGAACAACAGTTCGCCCTCTTGGCTTCTTCATTCGAAACCCCTGATTCATATAGAGATACTCTCGACGGGTTCCCCAGGGTGTCATGCTAAGAGCCGGCAGCGCATTTGACAATGCTGAAAATTAGGCCCTGGGGACGCTACCCCTGATTCAGCCCGCGGCTCGCGCAGCAAGCAACCGGATCAGCCGCACCTGGTGTGCTTGCGGACGCACCCAACTGACGCATTGCGTCCGGATCGGGGGCTTTTCGATGGTGCGCCCATCTGCAGCGATCAGCAGAATTGGCCCGCCGTCTGCCCTGTCTGCAGTCGTCCGCACGACATGTCAGGAGTCGTCTGCACCATGTTTTTAGCAGTTTTTAGTTCAACTGACCGTGCTACTCTCCGAATCCAGCGTCAGCGCTGATGACGATGAAGGTCCCGCCGCCGCGGGGCCTCCATCCATTTTCCAAGCGGCCGAGGGCCCCGAATCATTGCTGGATCGGGCCCCTCTCTTTACGTTGCTATTCCGTAGTCCGACCGTCGGTCACCTTAGCCGTCAGGAGTTCACAGGTCGTTGTCGGGGGTAGGGTCGCTTCCCACCCGCTAACAGTTAAACCGACTGACGCTATCTCCGGCGAGGACCCCCACTGCTCAGGGTGAGGCACGGTCCATTCATAAGTGACCCGTTCCAAGATACCGTGGATTTCAAATCCACCCCCGAAACCCACGATGCGTATTTTCCGTCCGACATCCGACGCAGCCAGGTCAGTAATGTTCAATGTGCGCCGCCCTCTCAATCCCTGCAATAGTGAGGCCAACATACACGCCGACAATGACGGTGCCGGCGAGGCCCGCTTGGAGACAGGGCGCGTCTCGGACAACGCGCTCGTCATAGACGTCGAGACACCAAAGGGCAGTCGGTTCAGCACAGGGTTCTGCCAGATCGAGCGCCCTTGGCTGCTCGGCCTGATGATCCCGCCGAGGCGAAAGATGAGCGATCGGCTAGCCCGCTGACACGTCGATCAGCACCTTGCCGACGATGCTCTCTTCCACCGCCGCGTGGGCCGCAGCCGTGTCAGCCAGGTCAAAGCGATGCAGCGGCAGGCCTGCGGCCTCGCCCACCGGAAGGGCGCCGTCGGCGACGGCCGCATTGATATCCTCGGCGGCGGCTTGCACCGCCGCCATGCCTACGGTGTAGAGCAGCACGAACTGGTAGCGGACGTTGAGGCTGAAATGCCTGCGGACGTCCAGGCTCATCGAGTCGCCGCCGTTGTTGGCGTAGACGGCGACGGAGCCGCGATTGCGGATCACTGCCAGGTCGAGATCCGCGTTCTGCGCAGGTGCCACCTCCACGATCTGGTCAACTCCGTCGGGAGCGATCCGGCGGATTTCCGCGGCCGCGTCGGCTTCCCGGTAATTGATGACGTGATCGGCGCCGGCAGCCGTGACCAGCACAGCCTTCGCCGGTCCGCTCACGGTCGTGATCACAACGGCGCCGGCCCACTTGGCGAGCTGGATCGCCGCATGGCCCACGGCGCCGGCCCCTCCCGCGACCAGAACCACTTTGCCGTCCAAGGCTCCCGGGTGCAGCCGCCGCGGGCCGTCCTCGGCGATGGTCAGGGCCCGATGGGCGGTGATCGCGGGAACGCCCAGGCTCGCGCCGACGTCGAACCCGGCGTTCTCCGGCAGCGGAAAGACCCTCTCGGCCGGCAGGACGGCGAATTCCTGGGCTGTCCCGCCGTCGGCACGCTGGTAGGCGGCCAGGGCCAGCCAAACCCGGTCACCGACGTGGAAACGTTCGACGCCGGGTCCGACGGCGTCCACTACGCCGGCGCCGTCTTGGTTCGGCACGACCTCCGCGAAGGGCAAAGGCTCACCCGGTTTGGCGCCGCGACGCGACTTCCAGTCGGTGGGGTTCACGGCGGACACCACGACCCTTACGCGCACCTCCCCACGCCCCGGGTCGCGGATCTCGCGGTCGACGAGCTCGAGAACAGACGGATCGCCAGTGGCACGGTACACGATTGATTTCATACTCAAACCTAACGCCGGCCCAGACCGAAATTCCCGCAGCGTGCCGGGCCAGATGCTGACAATTTTGAAGCAAAACCCCTCTGACGAGGGGTTATGCGTGCCCGAGGTGGGACTCGAACTGCATTCCCCCTGCAAACACTGGGAACTCCCGGATCCATGCGGAATCCGCGCCCGATCCGACCCATGTACGACCCAGTCCGAGGCCCAAAGTGACCATTGTCGACACGCCAATCTCGCCGCTTAGCTCCATCACCGGCGTCCTCGACCACGCGCCGCTGTTCGGCACGCGTGGCGCGCTTCGACGGCGGCACTCAGGTGAGTGCCGCCGTCGCACTTCCGTGAGTGACTGGCTTAGGCGACTTTGGAAAGCCGGTACAGAACCACCTGATCGGGGTGAATTCTGGGCGACGCGACACCAACCTTTTCCAGCGAACTGCCTGCGAACACGGCGCCCGGGAAACTGACGCCATTCTGGACGGCTGCCCGCAGGGACGTCCGTTCAATGTGCACGCCGGCGGCCTTCGGCTGGCCCCACCATTCCGGCGGGGCCAGTCCGGATGGTGTGGGCCCGGTAAAGACTGGTGCCACGTGGTACCTCGCCTCAGCGTCAAGTCCCCGGAAGCGGAGGCGCCCGGCAGGGTCCGGGTAAAGGCTGTCCAGGGCCGCTTGCGCGAAGATCGCTTCGGAGCGATCAGGACTGACGACGCCGTGCACCACCACTTTGGAATCGGGACCGTCCATGCGGATCACGTCCCCGCTGAGCAGCAAGCCGCGTTCTTGTTTGTAGAAGGAGATCCACCGGCGCAGGCTGTCGATTTCCTTGTCGGTGGCGGTGGTGAGGTCCCATTCGACACCGAGGTGGCCGAAGACGGCGGTGCCTGCGCGGAACGCGAGGTCGTGCTGGCGACCAGTGGTGTGGGAACGGCCTGATGCAATGTGTGATCCCAAGTATTCGGGCGGCAGCAGCTGCGTGGTCCAGCGGAGCATTGCCTGCCGGTCGTGGGGGTCGATGTTGTCCGACACCCAGACTCTGTCAGTGTGCTCCAGAACGCCGAGGTCCACGCGGGCTCCGCCGGAAGAGCATGACTCAATTTCCAGCCCTGGATGCTCCGAACGGATTTCCTCAAGCAGCGCATAGAACTCCAGGGTCTGCCGGTGCACACCTGGACGTCCGCCCTCCAGCTGGTTTCCGGCCTCGATGAGGTCCCGGTTGTGGTCCCATTTGATGTAGTCCAGCTTGTATTCGGACAGGAGCGCGAGGATCTGCGTCTTGACGTGCTCGTACGCCTCGGGGATTCCGAGGTTGAGGACCTGCTGGCTGCGCGATTCAACGGGCCAGTCGGAGCGGGCCGCCATGATCCATTCCGGATGGTCGCGGGCCACATCGCTGTCCGGGTTGACCATCTCGGGTTCGAACCATAGCCCGAACTGCATCCCCAGTTCGTGGACGCGGTCCACCAGCGGGTGCAGTCCGGCCGGCCACACATCCGGAGAGACAACCCAGTCCCCCAACCCTGAGGTGTCGTCGCGTCGCGAACCGAACCAGCCGTCGTCGAGCACGTAGCGCTCAACGCCGGCGGCAGCAGCACGTTCCGCCAGGTCGATGAGTTTTTCTTCTTCGTGGTCGAAGTAGACGGCTTCCCACACGTTCAGGGTCACGGGGCGATCTGCGGAGACCGGAGAAATGCGGCTCCGCACATGGGCATGGAAACGTTTGGCGATGGCGTCAAGACCCGTCCCGTAGGAGGCGTAAACCCAGGGGCTCTGATAGGTATCACCGAGGCCCAGCCGGACTTCGCCGGGAAGGAGCAGTTCTCCGCCGCCGAGCAGCTGATCGCCGAAAAAGCGTTCGGCGAAATGGTGGTGGTTTCCGCTCCATGCCGTGTGGACGGCCCAGACTTCGCCGTTGCCGAATCCGAATCCAGGAGTTCCGGCGTGCAGTATGAAGGCACTGTCAGAGCCGGTCCGGCCCTTTCGATTCTCACGGAGGTGCGTCCCTGTGCGCAGGGTTCCGCGCTGCGGAACCCGTTCACAGTTGTGGCTTCCCGCGAAATCCAATAATTCCGTTGCCTCAGCAGGAATCGGGAAGGCCAGGGAGACATCGTCGACCGCGTACGTTTTTTCGTGCAGGTTGGTCAGTTTCGCCCGGCTGCGCATCAGCCCGCCGGGAAGCAGGTCCAATGTCAGGTCAAGGCGCAGCCGTTGTGCGTCGTCGATTGCGCCGACCAGCACCCGACCTGCTCCGGCGGATGCGAACCCGGTCACTGGTGCGCCGTTTAGGGCCACAGTGTGGACCTGGAATTTCGGTGACCACCCAATGCCGTCGAAGGATCCACGTAGTCCTGGGCGCCCCATCCAGCCTGAGTCCTGTCCGGGCAGGAGGCCGGGCCGGGGTGGGACGTCGATGGTGCTGGAACCCGTGACGGGAGTGCTGGCTCCTACCATTGTTCTGGCTTCTTCGGCAGTCAGCACGGGCAGTTGCCCTCCCCAGTGCACAATTGCCGGTAATTGCCTGTTCGTGGCGTCGAGTACCACCGACACTCCACCTGCTGCCAGGTGCAGGATCGCACCTGGGTTGCGGGTCGGCATTGAAGTCCTCATGAGTTCCTGGGTGTTGCAGCGGTGGTCAGGCTTCCGCGTGCGGGATCCCAATGGACCGGCACGGGGTCGGACACCAGGCCGTCGAACGTGCCATCGCTGTTGGCGTCATGGCAGGCCATCATGAGCCATTGGCCGGACCTGTCCTGGACGAGTTTTCCGCTATAGAGCGGTGCCGTGGTGACTACGGCGGCGGATGCGACGTCGAAGGGACCACTGAGATGGTGGGTTTCGAGGCTCCAGATGCCGCCGCCGTCGAACCCTGCGGCTTTCTTGGCGGAAAGCGTATCCACGCCGCACGAGAACACTAAAAGGGTCCTGCCGTCCAGCACTACGGTTTGGGGGACCTCGAGGTGTCCGAATCCGGAGCCTGGCTGGCTGAGGGGTGGCCTGACTTCCCAGGATGAGAGGTCGGGTGATACTGCGTGGCCGATGACGCCGCGGTCATCGTCCCCACCCTCATTCGCGCGGGCGGTGATGAGCATGTGCCAGCCCTCGCCGTCCGGGTCGGCGAACACCCAGGGGTCCCGCCATGCTTCTTCCGGCCAGCTGCTGTCACCGTATCGTTCGTACCAGCGGCGGTCAGGTTCAAGCACGACGGCGGGTTGCTTGGTCCAGGTGTAAAGGTCCGGGGACGTTGCAACACCGATGGCCTCGATGTTGTGGGTGTCATAAAAGCGCGCGCCGGTGTAGAACATCCGCCACATCCCGTCCGGGCCCTGGACCACGCTGCCCGTCCAGGTAGAGGTTGCGTCGAACGCCTCCGGATCATCCGGCTGCAGGACCACGCCGTGGGGTTCCCACGTGATCAGGTCCTGTGAGGTGGCGTGCCCGATCCGGGCATTGCGGTGCCGCAGGGCCGGGTCTCCCAGGCTCTTGGGGGCGTGGAGGTAGTACATGTGGAACGTGTCGCCGTCGTCGGCGATCCAGAAGTCCCATACCCATGAGTCTTTGAGGCTGAAGGCCAAAGTAGTGCACCTATTCTTTTCGTTGAGGTGGGCCGGTTGGGTCGACGCAGAGCGTCAGCCCTTGATGGCGGAGCTGCTGATACTGGCGACGAACCAGCGCTGGAAGATCAGGAAGACCGCCAGGACCGGGACGATGAACATCGTGCCGAAGGCAAGCACTTGGCCCCATTCGGGAGGCTGCTGGTTCTGGAAGATGCTGATGGCCAACGGCAGTGGCCGGGCGGTCGGGTCTGAGACCATCAGGACTGGCCACAGGTAGGATCCCCACTGAGCCAGGAAGGTCAGGATGGCCACTGTGGCGAATGCCGGCTTGGTGATGGGGACGATGACTTGGAAGAACGTCCTGAACGGCCCGGCCCCATCGAGCCTCGCGGCCTCTTCGATTTCGCCTGGGACGTCCAGGAAGAACGTGTAGAAGAGGAAGATCGAGAACGCGTTGGCTATGAACGGGATCGCCTGGATGACGACAGTGTCCCGCTGCCCCGAAAACATGTAGTACAAGGGAAGAGCGACGGCTTCGAACGGGATGATCGTCAGGATGATCACCAGCAGGAACAGCACCTTCTTGCCGCGCCATTTCATCCTCGCGAACGAATAGGCCGCCATGGAATTCACGATCAGGCTGCCGGCAACCACGGCTGTGGTGACGATGATCGATACCAGGGCGAACTGGCCGAAGTAGCCGGTGGCATCTGAATTGAGGTGGTCGAAAACGCCGGCGTAGTTGTCGAAGGACAGGTTGGTTGGGACGAAGCCGCTCAGTCCGCTCAGAACCTCCGAGGATGGCCGGAAGCTGCCAACAATCAGGTAGTAGACGGGCAGGAAAAAGAACAGCGCGACAACGGTCAGGATCAGGTAATGGAGTGCTGTTTGCCAGCGACGGGTGCGTTTCATGCTGCTGGATCGCCGGGTTGGCTCCATGGTTTTGGCCATCGTCATCAGACCCCTCCTCGCTGGCGCACGGCGGCGCGTTGGATGATTGCGATCACGGTAATGATCAGCATGAAAATGACAGTCATGGCAGCGGCCTGGCCCACGTTGTTGTTGTCGAACCCTGTGTTGATGATTTGCGTCATGACGGTCTCGGTGGAACCACGGTCAACGCTGCCGGAGCGGCTCAGCAGGTACACCTGGTCGAACAGCCTGAACGAAAAGATGGTCGTTATGAGCGCAACGAAGATCAGGGTGTTCCGGATGCCGGGAACAGTGACGTTGATGAACTGCTGCCATTTGTTGGCCCGGTCCAGCGATGCGGCTTCGTAAAGTTCGGTGGGAACGCTCTGCAGGGCGGCCAGGACAATGATCATTTGGAAACTCACGCTTTGCCAGATCGACATGACAATGATGGAACCAAGTGCCGTGGAGGGACTGCCGAGCCAGTCGTGGCTGGACAAAGCGCCCCCGCTGAAGAGCCCCAGGATGGCGTTCAGGAGGCCTTCATCTCCGCGGGAGTAGATAAGCCGCCAGATCACCGCGGTAAGGGCCAGCGGGAAGACCAAGGGCATGAAGATGAACGTCCTGAAGACCACCATCCCGCGCAGCTTGCGGTTGACCAGTACAGCCAGGCCCAAGGCCAGAACCGTTTGTACGGGAACAACAATGAGGGCGAAGGTGAAGTTGTTCAGCAGTGCCTGGCCGAAGGCTGCGGACAGGTCAGGATCGGTGAACAGGCGTGTGTACTGTTCGAATCCTATGAACCGTGCGGGCCGTGGGCTGTTGAGCTGCACCCGGTAAAAGGACAGTACGACTGCGAGCACGAACGGTGCCACCAGGAAGATGGCAAGGCCGATCAGTGCCGGGCTGGCGAACAGCGGGCCCGCGAACCGGTGCCCGGTCAGAATGGCCGATGACTGTCGCTTGGCCGGGGCCGCTGCGGGGGACGGGATCTTTTGCGTTTGAGTGGTCATGATGAAGGCTTTCGCTGGGAGCGAGTCCGGCGGTCCGTGCCGCCCCTCGCTGGGGCGGCACGGACTGCTGCGGAGGTCTATTTCCTGTATCCGTCGTTGTCGGCGAAGTTCTGGTCGATGGCGCGGGCTGCGGCACTCAGGGCTTCCTTGGCGTCCTTGCCTGAGTAGATGGCGGCCTCTGCTTTGCCGACCTGATCCGTCACGATGGGGTAACCGGCGGTCACGGGCCGTGTGACGCTGACACACGTCTCGGTGATCTGTTCTTCGGGTCCGCACGCCTTGCTCAGCTGGTCGCCAAGCAGCTGCAACTGCTTGCCGGGGCCGTAAAGGCTTGAAGCTGACAGTGCCGTTTTGGTCGCCGGCGGGGCCCCGTTTGCGTCGGTGTAGATGCGTACGCTTTCGTCGGACATCAGGAAGTCAAGGAACTTCCCGGAGGCGGTGCCGTTCTTGCTGGTGGCGCCCATGCCCCATGCGAAGGTACCGGAGGCGGTTTTGGTTCCTTTCCCGAAGTTGGGCAAGGGAATGGACACCAAATCGCTGCCAAGGGCTTTGTAGGTCGGGTAGGTCCAATGCCCCACCCAGCTCAGCGCAACCCGCCCGTTCGGGAATGCCAGGCCGTCAGCGTTCGGATCGGTGTACTTCTTCCAGGACGCGAGCGTCGTCAGCGATTTGACGTTGGCGTCGGAGTCCAAAGCTCCGACGGCCTTGTTGTCCTTGAGCATCGTGCCACCACCGGACCAGATGACCGGCCCGGCAGAACAGCACGTTCCCCACTCTCCAGCGAAGCCATACTGTTCGGACAGGTCCAGCGGTTTTCCCCCGGGGACGACGGCCGCGAGCTTATCCAGGACCCCGGTGAACTCCTCAGCCGTCCAGGCTTCTTCCGGAGTGGTCGGATACGTGACACCTGCAGAATCCAGGAGTTTCTTGTTGCCCCACAGGGCCAGACCCGCGTTCATCATGCCCACGCCATACACGGCGCCGTCCACAGTGTTCTGCGCCTTGATGGAGTCCGTCTGGTTGGACAGCGTTTCCCCGGAGACGGAGCCCTTCAGGGGTGCCATCTTGCCGTTATAGACGAAGCTGGCCAGTGTAGGGCCGTCGAAGTCGAGTACATCCGGCAGGTCGCCGGGGGCTGCCGAGTTGACTGCTTTGGTGTACTGGTCCGAGGGGAAGAGTTTGAGGTTCACTTTGATCTTGTTCTGGGACGTTTCGAAGTTGGAGATGATCTTCTTCAACGCGTCATTCTCGGCTGCCTGACCATCAACGGCCCAGACGTTTATGGTGCCTTCGCCGGATCCCGCTTCGACGGATGGGCCGGCGTTGCCGGTGTCCGGTCCGCCGCAGCCGGTCAGTGACAGGGCTGCTACGGAAACGGCAGCTGCGGCCGCAATGATCCCCGCCGTGCGACGGGACTTTGGAATGGTCATCATCATTGATTCCTCTTGGAAATGTGGAACTTATGGAAGCGTTTCGATGCCTGGATATCGTCAGGCGGGGGCGTGAGGAGGGTCACTTCTCAGCGGCACAATGCGAGTCTACGCGGGTAGACTCAATCGTGCAAGAGGTGACCTAGGTGCCGAAAATTAGAGCAAGTATGTGCATTTAAGGAAGTCCACCCGGGTAGACTGAGTTCAACAATGAGGTGAAAGGTGTTCTCGATGGCAAGTGTGCAGACACAGGCGGGTTCCGGGAAAGTCACGCGAACTGACGTCGCCCGCTACGCGGGCGTCAGTACCGCCGTCGTCAGTTATGTGATCAACGGCGGCCCCAAACCGGTGGCGAAGGCAACAGCAGAGCGCGTGCGGGAGGCCATCAAGGTGCTTCAGTACCAGCCGAACGCAACTGCCCGCGCCCTGACCATGGGCTCCGCCCGGCTTCTGGGGATCATCGTCCCGGACAGCACCAACCCGTACTTCGCCGAGCTGACGGACACTATCGCGCAGGCGGCGGCCACCCGCGGTTATGCCCTCCTGACCGCGAACTCCCGCACCGACGCGGAGACCGAGCGGCAAAACACAGTCAATCTCGTATCCCGGCAGGTTGACGCGATCATCCTCGCGACAGTTCTGCCACCCAGTGAAGTCGCCGCCATGCAGGTCCAAGGCATTCGCCGTGTGCTCATCGACCAGTCCAGCATCGTGCACGGCATACCGATCATCAGTACAGACTTTGAACAGGGCGCCGCCCTGGGCGTCCAGCACCTGATCGGACACGGGCATCGGGATATCGGCATATTGGTGGGTAGGGACATTGACCCTTCACGCGCAGACCCGCGACACAATGGCTGGAAGAAGGCCCTCAACGAGGCGGGCCTGCCTGAGGGGCCGGCCGAGCTCACCGACTTCACGCGTCAGGGCGGGTACGAAGCGACCCGCCGGCTGCTGGCGTTGCCAAAGCCGCCGACAGCGATCTTCGCCAGCTCCGACCTACTGGCGGTGGGCGCTCTTCGCGCCATTCACGAAGCCAACCTGTCCATACCGGAGGATATTGCCATTGTTTCGTTCGATGGAACATCTGAATCGGAATTCAGCTGGCCCCAGCTGACCACAGTGCGGCAGCCCATCGATCGGATCGCAGAGAGGGTTCTTGCAGCCGCCCTGTCACCGGAAGATCCGGGAGGCGGGATCGAGCTCCTCACCACCGATCTCATCGTTCGCAAGTCTTGCGGCTGCTGACCCTGGAGCCCAGGTAGCTTTCCCGCAGATTCTTTGGACCCACGACATACAAAAAGGACAGAACCAAGCCTCTAACCGATCGCTTCTTGCCCTTCTGATTCTCATGGGAATATATCCTGAGCACACTCAGTTATGAGTGTAGTCACCAACGTGCGGACGCATTAGCAGGTCTTAGCGTCCACGGCGGCCGAACTACGGCTGGACGGCGGTGATGCTCTGATACATCGAACGCAAAGGACTATCCCGTGACCCTTTCCGCCCTGTGGCAACCACTTACTCTTGGCCGCCTTGACCTATCCCATCGGCTGGCGCTGGCACCCATGACGAGAAACCGCTCCAGCCCTGATGGCGCGCCGGGCGACTTAGCGGCCGAGTACTACGGGCAGCGCGCCTCCTTGGGATTGATCATCACCGAGGGCACCCAGCCGTCGGCAGACGGACAGGGCTATGCCAACACACCGGGGATCTACACACCCGAGCATGTCGAGGGCTGGCGAAGCGTCACCGAAGCAGTTCACGCCCGCGGCGGGGCGGTGTTCATCCAACTCATGCACGCGGGCCGCATGTCCCACCCGGACAACACTCCTCATCACCGTCAGCCCGTGGCGCCCTCGGCGATCTCCGCAGACCAGGATATTCTCACGCCGACCGGACCCCAGAAAACGCCGACACCACGAGAGCTCAGCACGGAGGATATCCAGAACACCGTGGCTGACTTCCGCCACGCGGCGGCATCGGCCATCGCAGCCGGCGCCGACGGAGTTGAAATCCATGGAGCGAACGGTTATCTCCTGCACCAGTTCCTCTCCCCCAACGCAAACCACCGCACCGACGCGTACGGCGGATCAATAGAAAACCGGTCGAGGTTCGTGATCGAACTCGCCCAGGCCCTGGCCGATGAAATCGGCGCAGACAGGGTGGGTATCCGCCTCTCCCCCGCCATGCCACTGGGTGGCATCAACGAGGGCGACACCGAGAGGGTGCACGCCCAGTACCGGCACCTGGTAGCCGAGCTCGCGACCCTGAACCTGGCATACCTGCACCTTCACCATGTAGGCGACGACGAACTGCTCCGATCCCTCAGGAACATTTGGCCGACGGCGGTGCTCGTCGTCCGCTACGGACGCAACCGCGAGCAGATAGCCGACGACGTCGCGGCCGGCCTTGCGGACGTGGCCCCACTGGGCCGTTTCGCACTGGCCAATCCCGACATCGTTGAGCGCCTGCGCGCAAACGCCCCGCTCAACGAGCTGGATCCCAACACCCTCTACGGCGGCGGGGCAACCGGATACACCGACTACCCGGCCCTTGCCCACGCCTAATCCCGCACCACACCACCCGGGCCGACCGGCGTGGATGGAAATCAGCACAAGAAAGTTCGTGAAATGCACTCACTCAATGGAGCAGTCGTCCTCGTCACCGGCGCAAACGGCGGCATCGGAACCCACTTCGTCCACACAGCCCTCGCACGCGGCGCCAGCAAGGTTTACGCCACCGCCCGCACCCCCCGCACCTGGGAGGACGAACGCATCGTCCCACTGACCCTCGATATCACAGACCCGGCCTCAATACGGGCCGCCGTCGAGGCTGCGGGCGACGTCACAGTGTTGATCAACAACGCTGGAGCATCCGTTGCAACCCCCGGCATCCTTTCCCACACCGACGCGGAAATCCGGACCAGCGTCGAGACAAACTTCCTCGGCCCGCTCTTCCTCGCCCGCGCGTTCGCGCCGATCCTGTCAGCCAAGGACACATCCGCAATCATCGACATCCACTCCGCAATGAGCTGGTACGCCGTCGGCGGCATTTACAGTGCCACCAAAGCGGCCCTCTGGTCGGCCACGAACTCGCTGCGCCTGGAGCTCGCCGCCGAAGGAGTACACGTGGTGGGAGTCCATGTCGGCTACGTCGACACGGCGATGGCGGCGCATGCCACCGACCCCAAGATGGACCCGGCCGATCTGGTCACCACGGTATTTGATGCCCTCGAAGCCGGCGAGTACGAAGTTCTCGCCGACGAGACGTCCGTGCAGCTCAAGGCCGGACTCAGCGCCCCCATCGAGGCGCTCTACCCCCAACTTGCGCCCAGCAAGTCTTAGCAACAGCTGCCGTGCCGTGGTGATGGGGTCAACCCATCATCACGGCACTTTTCATTGACGCTTACCAATTAACTGAGTATAGTCATAATTGACTAAAGTCACTTTAATTAGAAGGAGCATCGCGGCATGCGGGCATTCGTTATCACCAAGTACAAGGAACCGCTGCGCGAAGCCGAGGTTGCTGAACCGACCGTCGGCGAGCGGGACGCGCTGGTGCAGGTGCACGCTGCCGGCCTGAACCAGCTGGACGAGAAGATCCGCCTGGGCGAGTTCAAGCAGATCCTTCCCTACAAGCTCCAGTTGGTCCTCGGCAACGACGTAGCCGGCACCGTGCTGAGCGTCGGGGAAAAGGTGAAGGGGTTCAAGCCCGGGGATGAGGTCTATGCCCGTCCGAACCAGGACCGCATCGGCACGTTCGCTGAACGCGTTGCCATTGCGGAGGAAGACCTTGCGCTCAAGCCCGAATCGGCCACCATGGAGGAGGCCGGATCGCTGCCACTGGTAGCCCTTACCGCATGGCAGGCCCTCGTCGAGCAGGGCAACGTGCGTCCAGGGCAGAAAGTTCTCATTCATGCCGGCGCAGGCGGAGTCGGTTCCATCGCCATCCAGCTCGCCAAGCATCTCGGCGCGACCGTCGCAACCACCGCCAGCAGCTCCAACGCCGGGTTCGTACGGGACCTCGGCGCCGACGTCGTCATCGACTACCGCACCCAGGACTTCGAGCAACTCCTGGGCGGATACGATCTGGTGCTCGACAGCCTCGGAGGGCAAAACCTGCAGAAATCACTGCGCATCCTCAAGCCCGGTGGGAAGGCGATTGGAATCGCCGGCCCGCCCGATCCGGCCTTCGCCCGCACAGCAGGCCTCAACCCCCTGCTACGCCTTGTGATCACAGGGCTCAGCAGCAAGATCAGGAAGCAAGCCAGGAAGCTCGGCGTCAGCTACGAGTTTCTCTTCATGAGGGCCAGCGGCGACCAACTACGTCAAATCAGCGCCCTGGTTGACGCCGGCGTGCTACGCCCCGTCGTAGGGAAGGTCTTCACCTTCGGCCAGGCTCCAGAGGCACTGCAATCCCTGGCCGCAGGGGGCTTCCGGGGCAAAGCAGTGCTCACCGTCACCGGCTGACCCGCCGATACCCGCTCTTCACGCAGAGAACACAGGAGAACAACCGTCATGGACAACATCGACGCCCCAAACGAGCCAGTCGTCACCTCGTACGCGAAGGCACCTGCCAGCACCATTACCGCCGGAGGCGTCAGCTACGCCTATCGCGAGCTTGGGCCGAAGGGCGGGATCCCCGTCGTGTTCTTCGTGCACCTGGCAGCCACCCTCGATAACTGGGACCCCCGTATCATCGACCCCATTGCCAGGAACCGCCACGTCATCACCTTCGACCAGCCCGGCGTCGGCGCTTCCACTGGACAAGTTCCCGACAGTATCGAAGCAATGGCCGACGACGCCTACACCTTCATCCAGGCCCTCGGGTTCGACACGATTGATGTCTTCTCCTTCTCCCTGGGCGGCATGGTCGCCCAGGACCTGGTCATCAAACATCCCGATCTTGTCCGCAAGCTCGTGCTGACCGGAACCGGTCCGCGCGGAGGTAAGGACATCGACAAGGTCGTCGGCACCACCTACCGGGACATCCTCCGGGCAACCCTGACCCGGTCCGACCCCAAGGAATTCCTGTTCTTCAACCGGAACGCCACCGGCAAACCCGCCGCGAAAGCCTTCATCAAACGCCTGCAGGAACGAACCGAGAACCGTGACAAGCCAATCAGCACCCGGGCATTTCAGACGCAGCTGAAGGCAATCCAGAAGTTCGGCCGTTCGGCCCCGTCGGACCTGTCCATCCTCACTCAGCCCGCACTGATCGCCAATGGCGACAACGACCGCATGGTGCCTTCCGTGCTCTCTGAGGACCTGCATCACCGCATCAAGGGATCCGAATTGATCATCTACCCCGACTCCGGCCACGGTGGTATCTTCCAGTACCACGCCACGTTCGCACCCGCCGTCGTCGAATTCCTCGCCCCCTGACCACAACGCTCGCGATAGGAAGGCACCCATGGGCACCCCACCGGCAACAGCCCAACCGCAGGTGACAAAGCACTTCACGTCCTCCGTCCTGCTCTGGGTGCGCACCGAGCAGGCGCGCCAAACCGGCATGGACTACTGGAAGGGCCCGCACTCGGGCATCATCGCCGCCACACCAGGGCTGGAGGAGTACCGGCAGATCCACCTCGCCGAACACAACCCCGGCCTATGGCCCGCAACCACAGGCGTGGAGACCGCCATCCCTGCAGAGCGGAAGATCGACGGCATCGCGGAAGTCACTTTCCAATCCGCGCTTTCGCCGCTCAAGGGGCGCAAGCAAACCGCCCTGGCCTACAAGGACGAAGTCAACGTATTCCGCCGCACCCTTCTCTACGCCGGCCCGCCGAACACTTCACGCTGGTATGACGTCGCGTCCCCGGCAGAGACTGTCGGGGCTCGCACGGTCATCTACCTCCGCCGCCGCCCCGGTGTCCGCCCAGGTGAATTCCGGCGGGCCGTGAAAAAGGAACTTGTTCCTGCCCTGGCTGATACTGGGATGCTAAAGGAACTGCGCACCCAGTCATTCATGCCATGGATTAAAAAGATGTGGGACACACCCCGCGTCGCCCACGACAACCCGGCGGACCAACGCTTCCACGCATCAATCATCCTGGGATTCGCCGAACCGGCAGCCCGCGCCGCATTCCTTAGCAGCCCTACCGTCCGCAACCTCTCGCATCAACTGAAGCCAGTGGTCTCTGCCATCCATGCCTATGACGTTGAAGCAGCACTGACGTACGTCAAGAGTGGCCGGATCCTCCCCCACTACAAAGAGTAGGGGCGCCGACCGGAGGGCCCGGTCTCCGCAGCTTCGATATACTCATTATTGAGTCCAGTCAGTTTACGTCCAGAGGAACCCACATGCCTGTCACATCCCAGCCGCCCGGACGGCGCGAGCGGAACAAGCAGGAGAAGCTGGACCGCATCACGGCCGCAGCCACGGAGCTGTTCGCCGAATACGGGGTCGAGGACGTCACCACCCAGCAGATCGCCGACAAAGCCGACATCGGCACCGGAACCCTTTTTCTCTACGCCAAAACCAAGGGAGAACTCCTCCTCCTCGTTCAGAACGCCAACTACGCCGAAGCTCTCCAGCGGGGCCGGGCGGATGCTGAAACCATCCGGGATGCCCTGGGTGCGGTGATGGCCGTCGTGCGGCCGATCGTGGAGTGCAACCGAACCCAGATCGACAACGGACGCTTCTACCTGCGGGAAATGGTCTTCGGCGACCCTACGGAGCCACACCACAGCGCAGCACTATCCATCGTTGGGCAAACCGAGGAGGCCATTGCCGCCATACTGGACCGGGACGAACTGGGCGGCGTGGGTGACGCCGCGACGACGGCGCGCATCATCTCGGCGATCATGTTTGTCAGCATGGCCGCAAGTGTGAACGCTGGATTGGAAATTGAAGCACTGGTACAGGACATCAGGACACAAATCAGCCTGCTGATACCCCGCTGACGCGGCCGGCAAACTGGGCCTCCTCTCCGTCACCCAGTTTCAGGACGTTCGCGATGAGCTCGAGCAGGGCTGCCTCATCGTTGGGGATTCTTTGTGAGGGCACACGGTTTCCGTAGGCGTCGATCACGACGCAGTGATGATGGGCGTTGCCGGCGTCAATACCGGGCCATAGGTGCACCAAAACAGCCCCCAGCCTGTCGGATGGGTTGGAGCCCGGCAGATAACCGCGCCGTAGTGTCCTTATCCGGCGATCACGTCGCGTCTCCCAATCAGCGGTCGGGTCATCGCGGGGCGGCGGCCGGCCAATCCTCCGGAGTCGTCACGACGGAAATCGTCCGAGGAGCTTTAACAGCCCGAGCGAGGCGATGACCGTTCTAAGGGCTGAGGCCGGACCCGTGGGGCCGGTCTCAGTTCTTCCCTCAGAAAAGACATCTCACGGTCTTTAGACGTCAAGTCGAATGAGCTGGCTTGGATTTTTGGTGGTCGTTGAGGCACCCACGTTTTCCTCGTTCGTTGCGCTCTTCGGCTAGGGGTGAGGCACCCTGGCGATCAAGTGGGCGGCGAAGGGCAGGCCGCTGGCGCCGGCCCGTGCGTAGTCGTCGATGGCGGCGATGTCCTGGCCGAGGCTTGTCATGGCCTCGGCGAAGAGGTCCATGTCGATGATCTGCAGGACGTTGAGGTGGTCGGCGTTGGTGGTGGTAACGGCACCGGTAAGTGCCTCGAGGGCGAAGCTGCGGCCGGTTCCGGAGAGCAGCAGGTCCGTCAGGGCTCCGAGGTCAAGGTCCAGTTTGCTTGCCAAGGCGAGGATGTCCTGGACGTTCTTCTGGTTCATCATCAGCAGGGCGTTGTTGATGAGTTTTCCGGTCTGCCCCGACCCGGCGGCGCCCATGTGGGAGACCTTCTTGGAGAACGCCTCCAAGACGGGCTGGACCGTCGCCAGCGCCTGGCCCATACGTTCAGTTCGAAGCCTGCCTCGGCGATGGCCCGTGCCATGGGGGCACCTTGGTCTCCGAGGCCGACCCAGCCGACACTCAGCTCCGAGGCAGCGCCCGGGGTGATCGCTAATGTGGTTGGTGTTGCCTCGGGTGTGGCGGTGCTGCCGGTCATGTCATTGTCTTTCAGCGTGGAGGATTTGATGGTTTTCACACCGTCTCCCGGGCAAGGAGTTCGGTCGAGAGGTCCCAGAGCCGCTCGGCGTTGGCCGGATCGAGCGCATAGGGTGCCACTCCGGTGTAGTCGGGGCCGCGGCGGTCCACGATGCGGGCCTCGTTGACGTCCTCAAAGTAGCGTCCGCCGATACCCTCCAGCTCCGGGGAAGTCGCCACATACAAGGTGGTCGCCGCACCCTGCTGGGGGGTCTTCTGGCGTTCGACGGGGGTCCGCAGCCCTCCGGTATGGCGCTGGAGTTTGGTGGCGATGGCCCCGGGCATGACGGCGTTGGAGGTGATGCCGTCCTTGGCCCAGCGGGCGGTCACGCCTACTGCGAACAGGGTTGACGCGGTCTTGGACTGCCCGTAGGCGACAAAGGCGTCATAGGCGACGAAGTTGAAGTGCGGGTCATCGAACATGACCGGGGAGAACAGGTGTCCGCTGGAGCTTAGGGACACGATACGGGCGTTCCCTGCCTCGGCGAGGGCTCCGTGCAGGGCCTGGGCGAGGGCAAAGTGGCCCAGATGGTTCGTGGCGAACTGCATTTCCCAGCCCTCCGGGGTTCGCTCGAGTTCGGGCAGTGCCATGATGCCGGCGTTGTTGACCAGCACGTGCAGCGGGCCGGTCCACTCGTCGGCGAATTCGGTGATGGTGGACAGGTCGGCGAGGTCCATCCTGCCCAGGAAGATGCTGTTGTTACCTGTTGACTCGCGCAATTCCTGCGCTATTGGCGTTGCGGCCTCGACGTTGCGCACCGCCAAGGTGACCTCGGCACCGATGTTGGCGAACGCGCGGGCTGTTTCGATTCCGATGCCGGAAGCGCCGCCAGTGACGATGACGCGCTTTCCGGTGAAGTCGATGCCCTCGGTGACATCGGAGGTGGTGGAGCTGAATCCGAAACCGGTGGTGATTCTTGCCATGAGGTTGGTCTTCTTTCGGCAGGTCGGGAAGCGTTTTTCATAGGAGCCGCCCGGAGTCCTTCGGCTGCAAAACTGAAGGACGGAGGGGGTCTTGGGAAGCTCCGAGATTCAGTGTGCTGCCGCCGGAATCAGGCAGCCAGAACCCTGTGATTCATATGAATGCCGGGGCTACCATCGGGGGGTGATTCAGAGCCGCCGTTAGTGGAGGGTTCAGGTCAGGCCGGGAGTGTCCGGGCCAGGCGCTCCAGCGCCCGTTCGGAGGCACTGCCGGGCTCGGCGTGGTGAATGACCAAGAGGTGACCGTCCGTTCCGGTGACAGCCAGTTTTTCGTGGAAGAGCTCGAGTTCGCCCACCACCGGGTGATGCAGCAGACGCTTGCCCGCCACCTTGGGGCGGACATCGTGGCGCCCCCAAAGCTGGAGGAAGTAGGCGCTGCGCTCTGATAGCTCGACGACCAGCGCCTCGAGTTGCGGGTCGTTGATGCGCTCCCCCACAGCTGCGCGGAGTCCCGCGGTCGCGTCTTCCATGACGTGTTCCCAGTCCTTGTAGAGCTCCCGTTCGGCGGGATCCAAGAATGCTGCCCGCAGCACGTTCGTGCCCGGTTCGTTTCTCGGGGACAGGGCAACGGCCAGCGGATTGGCAGCGAGGACGTTCATGAAGCGGTCCTGAACAAAGGCAGGAACATGGGCCAACGTGACCAGCAAATACGACAAGCCTTCCGCCACCCCGGCCGGCGCGGGACTGGCCGCGACCTGCAGGACCGGTCGCGCGAGCCGGTGCAGATGGATGGTTGAGGGCGGGTCCAGGCGCAGGGCGCGTGCGAGAGCGTCGAGTATTTGCGGGGATGGGTGGTGGTCTTTCCCCTGCTCCAGGCGCACATAGTAATCCACGCTGATGCCCGCGATGCCGGCAACCTCTTCACGCCGAAGACCAGGAACCCGGCGCCGCCCGTAGCTGCGCAGTTCGACGTCTTCCGGCCGGACAAGCTTTCGGCGCGCCTGCAGGTACTCTCCGAAAGCGCTGTTTTTAGCCACGGACCTAATCTACGCCCGGGCGCTCATCAAACGCGGAGCCGCCGAATTCACATCAGGGAACTGTCCATTCCCTTCTAGCTGGCCGGCACCGATCCAGTGGAGCCGGCTATCTTATGCACGAAGGCTCCGGCCTCGTCGAAGTGCATCCGGGGCTGGAGGCAGTGGTAGAGCTGGCCCAGGAAGCGGTTAAGGCGATTCCGTTGGGCGGCCGCGTGCCAGTCGCCGGCCTCACGTCGACGGCGGTAGTGCTCGTTAGGGCGACCAGCCCAGTCAGATCACCCCGAATTCGTCTTCGACGACCGAAGGAAGCCAGAGCTCGCTGGACGGCATGCTGGACGCGACCAAATCCGGACCACCCCCCCCGGGTGTCCACAGGAAGGCGACGGAAAAGTAGAGAAGTTCGTGACAGCCGGAACTGGTCATGTCGCCCAGTCCGTCAACGACGGCGTGGCTTGGACCGTGCGGGCCTCAACCCCCTTATGCGCCATCTCCAGGGAATCGGGCACGCTGCCGTCCGCTGCAGGCTCTGGCATATCCCTGTCCGGTCCCAGTCATCGCCATGCTGGGCTCCAAACGGGAGTCTCTGTGCACCCAGACCTGGCGAAACCCCCGGGGATCGCCATCATCAAGGGCGCCTGCCCATACACGCGAAGTCGTTATGAAAATGAAGCTAAGACGCGTCGCAAACGTGCAGATGCAGCAGAATGTGTCCATCACGACCGTCTGCCACATCCTCGACGATGGGGACTTGTTTCGTTTCACGGACGAGTTGTGAAGGATTCCACTTTGGCGGGATCCCGTTCAACGACGGGATCCATGATGTCATCGACCTGCGCCAGGAGGGCCGGGTCAAGTTTCACTCCCGCTGCGGTGGCGGTGTCTATGAGCTGGTCAGGGCGGGAGGCGCCGACGATGGCCGCCGATACGTTTGGGTTCTGCAGTACCCAGGCGACGGCCAGTGCCGGCATTGACAGGCCGGCGTCCGCGGCGAGCGGTTTGAGCTGCTGGACGCGGGTGAGAATGTCCTCGGTCAGGTAGCGATTGTCTGACTTAAGTTTGCCGTCCTCTCCTGTGAAGCGCGATGCTGCGGGGGCTGCCTGGCCGGGAACGTATTTTCCGGTCAGCACGCCTTGGGCCATGGGTGACCAGCAGATCTGTCCCAGACCCAGTTCCTCGCAGGCGGGCACGACTTCTTTTTCGATGACCCGCCAGAGAAGGGAGTACTGGGGCTGGTTGGAGATGAGGTGAATGCCAAGGTCCCGGGCGAGGGCGGCGCTGGCGCGGATTTCGTCCACCGTCCATTCGGAGACGCCGATGTAAAGAGCCTTTCCGGCCCGGACGATGTCGGCGAAGGCCTGCATTGTCTCTTCCAGCGGTGTCTCGTAGTCGTAGCGGTGGGCCTGGTAGAGGTCCACGTAGTCGGTTTGCAGCCGCTTCAGGGAGCCGTTGATGGATTCCATGATGTGCTTGCGGGACAGCCCGCGGTCATTCCGGCCGTCGCCGGTGGGGAAATACACCTTGGTGAAGATCTCGACGCTTTCGCGCCGCACATCGGCCAACGCTTCACCGAGCGTCATCTCCGCGCGGTTGCCTGCGTAGGCGTCGGCGGTGTCGAAGGTGGTAATGCCAAGGTCAAGCGCCTGACGGACGCAGGCAGTGGCCGCGTCTTGTTCTATCTGCTCGCCGTGGGTGACCCAGTTCCCATAAGCCAGTTCGCTTATGTACATGCCGGAGGAGCCAAGTTTGCGGTATTCCATGCTCGTAGTGCCTTTCGGAGACAGACGCTGGCGGCGGCTTCCGGGCCGGAGGCAGCGCCCGCGGATTTTTGAATTGTCTGAAGGATGGACTTGTGACCCAGGCTAGGAAGCCGGCTGCAAATGGTTCCTGAGTTCCTCCAAGGTCGGCGGATTGGCGCCCGGGCGGCGCACGGTGATGGCGGCGGCCACGGAGGCTGTGCGTCCCAGCTGCTCCAGGACGGCGGGGGCTAGACCGTCGGTGCCGCGGGTGATAAGTCCTAGGATCAGGGCTGCCATGTATGAGTCGCCGGCGCCGATCGTGTCAGCGACCCCGGATGTCACTGATGGGATATTCAGCTGTGTCGCGGCGGTGGCCAGGAGTGAACCCTGTGAACCTTGGGTGATGACTGCCAGCTGGGCGCCGAGCCCGAGGAGGTGCTCTGCGGTGCCATCCAGGTCCTTCCTCGGGTAGAGCCAACGGGCGTCCTCATCGCTGAGTTTGACGACGTCGGTCAGCTGAACCAGGTCTTCGAAGATCGATATGGCCTCGGCGTGGCTGCCGAGCAGGGCGGGTCTGATGTTGGGGTCATAGGTGATTGTGCACTCATGCCGGCTCTGCTGCAGGAGGGATTTGACCGCGTCCGCGCCCGGTGCCAGGAAGGTGGCGATCGAACCGGTGTGAAGAACCTTCGGGACATAGGCGGGGGCGACCGGTTCCAGGGCCCAGGTAATGTCGAAGTCGTAGCTGGCGGACCCGTCCGGGGCGATCGTCGCGGTCGCCGAGGCGGTTCTTCCCAAGGAGTATGAGCCGGGCAGGAGCGTCACACCGGCACTGTGCAGGTGCCGTTCGATGGCGGCGCCGCGTTCGTCGTCGCCGATGGCGGTCAGCAGACCGGTGTTGATGCCGAGCCGGCCAAGCCCATAGGCAACGTTGGCGGGTGACCCGCCAGGGTACTCGCTGGTCCCCTCGGGCGAGGTGACGACGTCGATGAGGGCTTCGCCGACAACGACGACGTCCAGGAGCGGCCGGGACGGGCCGCCGGACTCGAGATAGTGCATGTCAGGTCTTTCTTCAGGCGGTGTGCTGCCGGGTTCGGGCAAGGAGGTGGCGCGTTCATGCTGCCGGCCGCGCAGGCCGCGGCGGCGGTTGCCGCTTCCACGGCAGGCTGGGGACCGTTATGCGTATTGGGTTACATTCAGGCTAGTGAGAGTTGCTGTGCCCCCGCTGGCGTAGAGCGAGACCTGGGTGCTGGTGGCGGCCGGGAAGATCAACTCGGTCAGGGTGATCCGGCCTCCCTGGGCGAAAACCTCGACGGAGCAGCGGTCCACGTAGACGGTGATTTCATAGCCACCGTCTGTCGCCCGGATCGGGGCAGCGTCGATGGACGCGAAAGATTCGTGGAAGTCCGTGTGTCCGGACTCCCTGCGGTCGACAACGATGAGCGCTTCCGCGGGACGAATGCCGATGCGGGTTCCCTGTGCTCCCTCGCCGCGGACAATCAGCCCGAATTCCTCGGCCGTTCCCGGTGTAGCGGTGAACTCGATGCGTTGGACGCTGCCGGCCGCGCCGTCCAGGACCCGCTGCCCCTCGGATATTTCGACTGCCGCGAGGCTGAATGACGGACTCTGCCCGGCGCGTGGAGCCAGCTCCCCGGCGGCCAGCTGGGCCAGCCGCCAGCTCCCCTCGACGCTGTGCAGAGACACTTCACGGACCAGGGACATCGGACTGCGCCATGGTGAGGTGGGGATCTCGTTGGCGTACTGCCAGTTGTTCATCCAGCCGATCATGAGCCTTCGGCCGTCGGGAACGTCGCTGAATGAAACGGCGGCGTAGTAGTCCCTGCCCCAGTCGAGCCACTGGTACTCGGCGAGGCGGTCCGGGTCCTGCAGGCCGTCGGTGACTGTGGTGTCTGAGGTGAACGTGGTCCCGTCGAAGTCCCCGACGAAGTACTGTCCGGCCGAGCCGTCGTTGGGGCCGCCGGGATTGAGGTTTACTGTCAGGACCCACTTGAGGTTTTCCGGGTCACCGTCGACAGGCAGCGGGAAGAGGTCCGGGCATTCCCAGACCCCGCCGGTGGCGTTGGCCGGGCCGAAGCTGCTCAGCAGTTCCCAGTACTTGAGGTCGTGGGATTTGTAGAAGACGACTTCGAAATCCTGGGCTTCCACGGCCGCCATGACCCAGTAGCTTCCGGCGTCGGATTCGTAGCGGATGACCTTGGGGTCGCGGAAGTCGGCTGACCCACGGTTCAGTACGGGATTGCCGGGGTGCTTGGTCCAGGTGTAGCCACCGTCCAGGCTGTAGGCCAGGGACTGGGCCTGGACGCCGTGGAGCGCGGAAGGGGTCTTGTAGGCGCTGGTGTAGACGGCGACCAGCGGAGCCGTTGATCCGGTGCCAAAGCCGCTGGTGTTGTGCCGGTCGAAGACGATGCTGCCGGAAAAGATGTCTTCAAATTCGTCGCAGGCGATGGCTACCGGGTGCTCAGTCCAGGTCAACAGGTCCGTTGAGGTGGCGTGACCCCAGGACATGTTTCCCCAGACGTTGTCCCGCGGGTTGTTCTGATAATAGAGGTGGTAGACGCCCTCATGGTGGATCAGGCCGTTGGGGTCGTTGAGCCAGGTATTCCGGGCTGCATAGTGCAGGGCGGGCCGGAAGGTATCGGCCGTTGTGGCGGTCACGGCAGTCATGAGGGTCGGATCTCGATTCTGTGCTGGTGCGTTTGGGAATTTCCCGGTGCGGGGTTCCGGACGGCAGGGCAGGCCGGCGCGTGATGAACCGGCCTGCCCCGCCGTGTCGGTGGCTAGGAGTTCTTCTTGTAGCGGTCGTAGGCCTGCTGGTAGACCTCGATCATTTTCTCGACTCCGATGTTCTTGAGCTGGGTGACGTAACCGTCCCATTCCTGCTCGATGCCTCCGGATACGATCCACTTGGCGATGTTCTGCTTGACCAGGGAGGTGGTGTCGGTCTCGATGCTGGTGATCTGCTGGAGTTCCTCGGTGGACAGTGCCACCGAGGGGTAGCCGTCGTTGCCGGCGAAGGGCTTGTAGTTTTCGTTGACCGTCTTCTGGCGTTCCGCGGCGCGCGGCTCGGGAGCGACGACGGTTGTGAAGTTCTCCGCGGTGTTGGCCTTCGGTCCGCCGGGGGCGACTTTCTGTCGGCGCTCGCCTTCGCTGGTTCCGGCCGGCGCCGGCATCTGGGTCAGCAGCCCGCTGGCGTCCTTCTGCAGGGTTTCACCGATCGGTCCCCAGTTGGCCTGGGCGGACTGGATGGGGTCATAGAGGTTGTCGGCCCAGCGCATGGTCGCAGCCGGGTATTTGTTGTTCCCGGTAATGGCGAAGGCTCCGCGGGCGATCTCCTGGTTGTTGGACTGGCTGGCGATCCGTTTGCCGTCCACGCCTTCGAGGACCGGGACCAGGGAGTAATTGTTGGCGCGGTCCGCGCCGACCATTTCGGGGACTTCCCACCAGACGAAGGAGCCAAGGTTTTCCGTGGCGGCCTTGCCCTTGGCCAGGTAGGCCTTGTCGTCCTGGGAGAAGGACTCGGGGTCGATCAGGCCTTCCTGGTACCACTGGTGCAGTGTTTGGATGGCTTTTTTGTAGCCGTCCTGCGTGGGGGTGAAGATGACCTTGTCATCCTGGACGATGCGGTGGTCCATGTTGTCCGGGACTCCGCCGAGGGCGGCGATCAGGTCCACGATGTCGCCGCACCAGGAACCGGGCATGAAGCTCAGCGGGATAGTCTTGCCGGTCCCGGATGCGTCCTGGGTTTTGAACGCCAGCAGGGCGTCGTGGAATTCAGCGATGTTCTTGGGCATGGGAATGTTGAGCTTTTTCAGCCATGCGGTGTTAATGGCGATTTCGTTGGGAAACTGGACGAGGCCGAGCTCCTCAATGGAGGGCAGGGAGTAGATGTGCCCGTCCGAGGAGGTGATGGCTGCCTTGATGTCTGGACGGGCCGCCAGGAGCTTGGAGAGATTGGGCGCGTTTTTCTCAATCAGGTTCTCCAGCGGAATCAAGGTGCCGCTCGCGGAGTACGTGGCGATTTCTGCGTCCGTCAGGCCCGTGTTGAAGAACGCATCCGGAAGGTCCCCGCTGGCCAGGATAAGGTTCTTCTTTTCCTTGAACACGGTCTCGGGCAGATTCTGCCAGTCGACATGGATGTTGGTGTCCTTTTCCCAGTTCTTCACCACGGTCATGGTGTTGTAGTCCGGTGCAAGGGCCGTCTTGGTTCCCGAGAATTTCAGGGTCAGCGGTTTGCTGACGATCGGGAAGCCTGTTGCCTGGAATCCGAAGTCAGCGGAGGCGTCTTTGACCTCCGGAGAGCCGGACTGGCCGCCGGAACAGGCGGTGAATGTCATCGTTCCGGCCAGCAGGGCGCCAACGACGGCGTATTTTCGGCTGATTGCCATGGTCATTCCTTTTCTGAGGTGTGTTTTGCCGGCCCTCGGCAGGTGCCCGGGGACCGGTGGTGCGAGGGGAGGGTCCCTATTTGACGGCGCCGATCATGGCGCCCTTGGTGAAGTGCTTCTGCATGAATGGCAGGGCAATCATCAGCGGCAGGCTCGAGACGACGATCATGGCGTACTTGGTGAGCTCCGCGATCCTTTGCGCTGCCGCATAGGACTGGATGTCTCCCCCGGTGGTGCCGGTGGATGAAACATCGGATTGGATCAAGATGTTGCGCAGCACAAGCTGCAGCGGGTATTTGGAGTCATCATTAAGGAAAATCAGGGCGTCGAAAAACGAGTTCCACTGGGCCACGACATGAACCATGACCATGAGCATGATCAGGGGCTTGGACAGCGGCAGGACCATCTTGAAGAAAAACTTGAAGTCCGTGGCGCCGTCCATCTGGGCCGCTTCACGGAGTTCATTCGGGATGGTGTGTTCAAAGAAGGAGCGGGCGATGATCAGGTTCCAGACCCCGACCGCACCGGGAAGGACCACGGCCCAGACGGTATTCAGCATGCCCAGGTCCCGAACGACCAGGTACTTGGTGATGAGGCCGCCGTCGAAAAACATGGTGATGACGAACAGAAGCATCAGGATTTTCCGACCCGGCATGTCCTTGCGGGACAGTGCATAGGCGCCGCACAGGATCGTGGTCACGCTGATGACGGTCCCCAGGACGGTGTAGATGAGGGTGTTGCCCAGGCCGTTCCAGATCCGGCTGTCCGCGAATATCCGCTGGTATCCCTCAAGCGTCACGCCCGAGGGAAACAGCCAGACCTTGCCCTCGTAGATAGCGTTAGGATCGCTGACCGAGGCGATGACGATGAAGTAAAGAGGGTAGACCACGGCCAGGATCGACAGCAGCAGCACTGCCGTGGCGGTGACGTTGAAGACACGGTCTCCATACTTGTCCCTCAGCGTCTGCCGGGGGCGGTGTTGGATGACGGCCCGTGCGGGGCTGCCGGTAGTACGGGGGTTGGTTGTCAGGGACATTTTGGCATCACCACAGGGTCGCTTGGTTGGCCCGGCGCGCCACCGTGTTGAAGAAGAGCAGCAGCGCCAGGTTGAGGATGGAGTTGAACAGGCCGATGGCGGCCGAATAGCTGAACTGGGCCTGCTGCAGACCCGCGTGATAGACGTAGGTCTGGATGATCTCCGAGCTCGAGAGGTTCAGCGGGGTCTGCATCAGCAGTGCCTTCTCGAATCCGACGTTGAGCAGGTTTCCGATGGCAAGGATGAACAGGATCGTTACCACCGGCATGATGCCCGGTAAGTCGATATGCCGGACGCGTTGCAGCTTCGAGGCGCCGTCGACCTTTGCCGCGTCGTGCAGCGCAGGATCGATGGCCGCCAGGGCAGCCAGATACACGATCATGGAGAATCCGGCGTTCTGCCAGACGTCGGAGATGACGTAGATGGGACGGAACCACTCCGCGGAACCCATAAAGAAGATCGGCTCGCCGCCGGCCAACTGGATGGCGTTGTTCAGCAGCCCCGACCTCGGGGACAGGACCACGAACATGATGCCCACCACCACCACGGTGGAGATGAATGCCGGGGAATAGAGCACCGTCTGGGTGAACTTCTTGAACCTCTCACTCTGGAGCTGGTTTACCAGCAACGCCAGGATGATCGGGATCGGAAAAGCCACCAGCAGGCCAAGTACCGCAATCCACAGCGTGTTTCCGAGAACCTGGCCGAACTGGTACGAATTCACGAACCGGACGAAGTGCGTCAGACCCACCCAAGGGCTGTCCGTGAACCCGGCAGCGGGGCTGTAGTTCTTGAAGGCGATCTGCACGCCGTACATCGGCCAGTATTTGAAAACCGCGATATAGATGAGGGACGGGGCTAGTAATACGTATAACTGCCACGCCCGAAAAATCCTCTTCAGACGAAGCGAAACAGAAATTTTTCGTTGCGGCGACAATGCCGCGGACGGACGCCCGCGTCGGGCCGGGATGGTGCGGCTCATGGCATCTCCTTAGGATGGGTCACTGAGTTACGTTCAATCAGAGGGCAGTCCATTAGCTCGACCCGGCCATCGGGTTCCGCGTCCTGGAGAATAAGTTCCACCGCGCGCCGGCCCATGGCGACGAATGGCAGCTCAAACGTGGTCAGGCCCGGCCTCAGGAATGGTGCCAGCGTTGCCTGATTATCGAAACCCACAATAGAGACGTCCCGAGGGATGGACAGACCTAAATCCGAAACCGCTTGATAGGCGCCCCAGGCGCCACGGTCGTTGGCGCAGAAAATTGCGGTTGGCTGCTTGGTACCGGTCAGCAGCTCCATCGCGTACCGGTACCCGTCTTCCTCGCCGCCCCCACCGAAGCGCACCAGATCCGGGTCCACGTCCAGGCCCGACTCCCGAAGGGCCTTGGCGTAGCCCTCATAACGGCCGACAGCAGCAGGCAGCCCGCTTTCCAAGGTCTCGATGTTGATCAGCCCGATTTTGGAATGCCCGGCCGCCAGCAGCCGGCGAGTTGCTGCGTAACCGCCCTTTACTTCGTCGGGGGCGACGCTCGGGAATCGCCCCGCCCGGTCCTGGGAGTTCAGCACCACCGACTTCACACCCGCCAGAGCCTCCGGGACATCCAGCACCCGGTGATACATGGCGGCGTAAACCACCCCGGCTACCTTGTAGGAAAGCATGGCATCCAGGGATGCGGCCTCGAGCTCCTTGTCGCCGCCAGTGTTCACTGCCAGCAGGAGGAGCCCGTCTTCCCAGGCCCGCTGCTGCGCCCCTTCGATAATGGCCCCAGCGAAGGGAGTGGTGGCTACGGTGTCGCCAATGAAGCCGATCATGCCGGCCACCCCGTCGCGGAGAACCTTGGCGTGTGCGTTGGTGCGGTACCCCAGCCGATCCACAGCCTCGCGAACCCGCCGGCGGGTGTCCTCGGAGAAGCGCGACCCGGAAGCCGAATTCAACACCAACGACACTGTCGCCTGCGAAACCCCGGCAGCAGCCGCGACATCATGCATCGTCGGTCCAGACTTCGGCCGCGATCCAGCCATGGGTACCTCCCTGGGCCTTAGATAATTTGTGAGTTATTCGTATAACTCCCGATGAACTGTATCGCCCATCACATCAGCCGTCAACACCTGCAGCGACAGCGGGCAGGGGGCCGGCAGACAGTCAGGCTTATTCCGCTGCTCTGCACAGGCCGGAGACCCCGGCTTTAGACACGCACGGGCGCTGCATCAGGTGGTCCAAAGATCAGCCCTGCGTGCCCGCCCACGGCCCGCGGGGACAAAGGCGGGCCGCGGGCGGGGCCCGGGCCGCGCAGCACGCGACGCGGATTAGCCCGGCGGCCCTGTGCCGCACTCCCCTAAGCTTCCGGAACAGGTTCGATGAATCGACGAAGCCACCGCGGCTGCAGCAGTCTTCGCGGACGAAACCTGCAAAGCGGAACAAGGGCAACTCCTTCCGCCACTCATCCACGACCTCGCGAGCCGGGAGCAGGCATCACCCAATTCTCGCGGCTGACTGGAATCTGGCTCATTTGCCCACCGGGCGGGGGCAAAAGGTCCACCCGCAGGACGCCGGGCAGAACACCTAGGAATCCGCCGGGGCCAATGCCCCCAAAGGAAACATGCCGGGAAGTAGATCCGACCCGCCCCCGGCCCATCCGGTCCTCATCTGTTTCACCAGGCCCAATCCTTGCAAATCTTCAGGAGGGGTATTGCATTTACTAGACGACCGGTCTATTCTCGAGTAATCACCCCGAGCAAAGGACAAGAGATGAGCACGGACACCAAGGAACGAATTGCCAGCACCGCACTGGATCTCTTCCACGCAAACGGCTATTCGGCAACCGGCGTCCTGGACATCACCAGAGCGGCCGGAGTTCCCAAGGGCTCCTTCTATCACTTTTTCGAAAGCAAAGAAGCCCTCGCTGTTGAAACTGTGCGGCTCTACGAGGCAACCATCAAGTATGAGCTGCTCGAGACGGCGCAGGCATCTCCCCTGGGAAGGATCCGGGCACATCTGTCCTACATCACCAAAATGGCGGAAGCCGAGAACTTCCAGCGAGGCTGCCTATTGGGCAACTTCTCCAACGAAATGCCATCCCAGAGCGCGGCCGTCACAGCGGTAGTCGAACAGTCCCTGGAACTCTGGACAGACAAGCTTGCGGCGGCCATCGCTGCAGCACAAACTGAAGGGGAGATCGCCAATCGCAGCGATCCGCAGCGGCTCGCCGGCTTCATCATCGCCAGCTTCGAAGGCGCCGTCGCACGCTCCAAACTGACCCGTTCACGGACGCCGCTCGACGGGTTCCTGGAAACCGTCTATTCCGACATCCTGGCCTAGGCGCAGGCCCCACCCTGACGCCAAGCTCTTTTCCTCCCCTTTCACCACACTTTCTGCTCCATCACTAGACGACCGGTCTACTGCAAATTCGAAAGGCTCTTCCATGTCCCAGTACACAACCCCCAACCTCGCCATCAGGGGAAGCAACGCTACAACGTACGCTTACCGCCGCTTCGGCAAAACCGGAACCACACCCATCGTGTTTTTCCAGCATTTCCGCGGCAATCTCGACAGCTGGGATCCTGCTCTTGTTGACAGCATCGCCGCCGAGCGGGAAGTCATCCTGTTCGATGCCAGCGGAGTGGCACTCTCCAATGGCGCGACACCTGCCACGTTCAAGGAGTTCGGCCGCGATGCGCTGAGCTTCATCGACGCCCTCGGCCTGGACGAGGTCGACCTGTTTGGCTTCTCCATCGGCGGCTTCGTGGCCCAGGAGGTCGCCCTGCAGCGCCCACACCTGGTCCGCCGCATCATCCTCGCCGGCACCGGCCCCGAAGGCGGACGCGACATGCACGGCTGGACAGATGAACCAAGGGCACACGCCCTGAAGGATGTGCAGGACGCCGGCGACATCCACTTCCTCTTCTTCAACTCATCGACCGAAAGCAGAGTCAGGGGCGAAGAATTCATCAGCCGCATCTTTACCCGTACCGAGGGCCGGGACGCCGACGTTTCCCTGGCAGCCCGGGACGCACAAGCCGCCGCGATCATCGAATGGGGCATCCAGGATCCAGCCAAACTGACCCGTCTGGCCTCCATCAAAGCCCCCACCCTTGTGGCAAACGGCGACAACGACCTCATGGTGCCCACCCCCAACTCCTATCTTCTGGCCGGCCACATCCCCCACGCCGAACTCAGCATCTACCCGAACGCCAACCACGGATTCCTCTTCCAGTACCCGCACGAATTCGCCGCTGAAGTCCTGGCATTCCTCGCAAAGAACTAACCCCTCCTTTTTCCAACCCACTCCCAACCACCAGGACAAAAGAATGCAGACAAAAATCACCCTCATCATCAACAACCCCAAGACGCCGGAAAGCTTCGAGCACCACGTCCCCGCACTCCTGACCCTGGCCAAGGACCTGCCGGAACTAATCCGGGTCGAGTCGGCCAAAGTCTGGCCCAAGGAGGATTGCACACCAACACCGGCGCACCGGACTTTGGACCTCTACTTCCCCAACTACGAATCAGCCTCCCGGGCCGTCGCCACACCTCAAGCCGGCGCATTCTTCGAAAAACTCTCGGCCGCCGGCGGAACCTTCACCGGCCTGTTCTCCAAACTCGACGCCCACTAACACCGCCCTTTCCCCGGATCCCACTCTGATACCGGTGTCCGGGCGGCTGGCAGCACACGTCGACCTCGACTTGATCCCAGCTGCCCCTCCCCCTCCAGCACTACGTCACGCAGAAAAACCACGAAAGAGAAGACCATGAACGACCTCCTTGAATTTGTCTTGGCCAAGCACGGCAGCGCACAGCCCTGGGAAGGAGCCCCAAGTGTCTCGGCGAAGGTCCGCGTCCACGGCGTCTTCTGGCCCTTCAAAGGCCAGCCGGACCTGCTCGGTGATGTAACCGTGACAGCGGACCTCGCCCGGCAGCGGATCAGCATCACGCCCTTCGGGCCAGGACGGACCCTGCACTTTGACGCCGTCCGGGACCTGGTCACCATCACCGATGGTGCGGGCACAGTTGTGGACAGCCTTTCGGAGCCCCGCCGCAGCATGGCCGACTACCAGGGCGACACCCAGTGGTCACCGACCCAGATGGGCTACTTCATTTCCTACGCCACCTGGACCTATCTCGCAGAACCGTTGCTCTTCACGCTCCCCGGAGTCCAGACCCGTGAAATCGATCCCTGGGACGAAGACGGCGAGACGTGGCGGCGGCTCGAGGTGACCTTCCCGGACTCCATCCACAGCCACAGCACAGTCCAGACCTACTACTTCGACTCCGAAACCGGACTGCAGCGGCGGATGGACTACGACGTCGAAGTCAATGGCTGGGCGGAAGTCGCCCATTACACCTCCGAGCACAAAGACTTCCAGGGGCTGACAGCTCCCACCCGCCGCCGGGTCCTGCTCCGCGACAAGGACAACAACGCCATCCACAGCTTCGCCGCCATCCTCCTGGACCTCCACGACCTCCGACCCGCCAACTGACACCCACCCACCCGCAAGACAACAACCCACCAAGGAGCACCAAATGTCCATCCCCGCCACGGAAATCCTGAAGAACGCCCTCGACCACGCCGCCACCGACCACGGCGTCTACGAAGCCGACATCCTCGGCGGCGTCCACGACGCCGAATGGCCCAGCTGGTACGCGGACCACATGACCCGGACACTGGCCGACGCCGGCTACAGCCTCAACGGGCCCGGCGGAAACGGCAGCACGCAAGCCACAACAGCCCAAGCGCAGGCCGCAGGAACCACCGCCCTGGAGCTCAAGCTCGAAGTCCTCGTCCTCCCCGTCACAGACGTCGACCGGGCCAAAGACTTCTACGAGAAGGCCGGTTTCCGCCTCGACGCCGACTTCAACATCAGCGACGAACTGCGAATCATCCAACTCACCCCTCCGGGCTCGGAGATGTCGATCATCTTCGGCACAGGCGTCACCGACTCAACACCAGGCTCGGTCCAGAACCTTCACCTGATCGTGAAAGACATCATCGCCGCGCAGGCAGACCTGCACACCCGCGGGATCGACATCAGCGAAGTCTGGCACGACGCCGACGGGCTCTTCCACAGGCCCGGCGGACGAAACCGCGTCAGCGGCCCCTCCCCCGACCGGGCCGACTACGGCTCCTTCGCCTCCTTCAGCGACCCGGACGGCAACGGCTGGTTCCTTCAGGAAGTCCTCACCCGGGCGCCCGGACGATGAGCGCGGCCAGTACCGCAGAGTACGACCTGATCATCCTCGGCGGAGGTGCAGTCGGTGAAAACATCGCCGACCGCGCCGTCCAGGGCGGCCTCACCGCCCTCATCGTAGAGAACGAACTCGTCGGCGGAGAGTGCTCCTACTGGGCCTGCATGCCCTCAAAGGCACTGCTGCGTTCCGCTCAGGCACTGCGCGCAGCCCGGCAGCTTCCCGGCGCGGCCGAAGCCATTACCGGACAGCTGAACGTCGAAGCTGTGCTGGCACGGCGGGACTACTACACCAGCAACTGGTCCGACGCCGGACAGGTCCAATGGCTCAACAGCGCCGGGATTGGGCTGATCCGCGGGCATGGCCGGATCACCGGCACCAAAAAGGTCACCGTCACCGCCGCGGACGGCTCGACGACGGAACTCACCGCCCGGCACGCCGTCGCCGTGGCCACGGGTTCAGCCGCATTCCTACCGGACATCGAGGGACTGGACGCCGCCCGGCCCTGGACCAGCAGGGAAGCCACCAGCATCAAAACGGTCCCGGCAAGCCTCGCCATCATCGGCGGCGGCGTAGTCGCGACGGAAATCGCGACAGCTTTCGCGGGGTTCGGGACCACAGTGACCCTGATTGCCCGCAGCGGTCTCCTTTCCGGCATGGAACCGTTCGCTGGAGAACTGGTTGCCGCGGCCCTCCGTGAGCAGGGAGTGACTCTGCTCCTCGATACCAAAACCAGCAGCGTCCACCGCGGCAGCACCGGCGTCACCATCGAAACCAGTGACGGCCAGACCATCACAGCCCAGGAAGTGCTCATCGCAACCGGACGCACACCAAACACCCGGGATATCGGCCTCGACACCGTTGGTCTCAAACCAGGCGACTGGATAGAAACCGATGACACCCTGCAGGTTCCCGGCCTTGACTGGCTGTACGCCGCCGGCGATGTGACAAACCGCGCGCTGCTCACCCACCAAGGAAAATACCAGGCACGCGCGGCCGGGGACGTCACCGCCGCGAGGGCAACCGGGGCGGACGTGATGGACGCCCCCTGGGGACGCCACGTGGCAACAGCTGACCATGCCGCGGTACCACAGGTCACATTCACAGACCCCGAGATCGCCTCCGTAGGTCTTACTGCCCAGGCGGCGGCTAGAGCCGGTTACGACATACGGGTTGTCGACTACGAAATCGGCCACGTCGCCGGTGCCGGGTTACACGCCGAGGGCTACAAGGGCACCGCCCGAATGGTCGTCGATGAAGCACGAAAGGTCATCCTCGGCATGACCTTCGTAGGCCCCGATGTCAGCGAACTGCTGCACGCAGCAACCATCGCCATCGTTTCCGAGGTCCCTCTGAACCGGCTCTGGCACGCTGTCCCCGCCTACCCAACAGTGAGCGAGATATGGCTCCGCCTCCTGGAGACCTACGGCCGACCAGCCCAACAGCCATCAGCGTAAACCCCTCCAACCCCCGCTCCCGGTACCGGGAAAATCCCCCGCTACATCAGCTATCCCGACCTGGCCGCACAGAACACGAAGAACGCGAGAGAGAAGACCCCCATGACTAACCGCCAATCAAACAGAACCCGTAGTCGCCGGCTCGCCGCCCCACGGTCCCACGCCCTTGGAAAGTCATCCACAGCCCCGACACGCGCCCAGGGCAGGACCGCCTGATGGCACTCACTGAACGAGAACAACAAATGCTGGAGCAACTGGAGAAACAATTCAAGGAAGACGACCCCCAATTTGCCCACACAATAGAAACCGCCCCGGGCCCCACCTCTTCCATCCGCCTCATCGTCGGCGGAGTACTCACGACGGTTGCCGGCATCACCCTTCTACTCTTCGGACTCGCACTCCCGAACCCCGTGGCCAACCTCACCATCGGCCTGACCGGCTTTGCAGTCATGGTCACCGGACTCTACCTGGCGACCAGGAAGCTGTTCCCAAAACAAGCGCCGGCCTCGAAGAAGACGGAGACAACACGAGACAGCACGGCAACAACACCGAAGGAAGAACCGAAGGACGCCACTAACAACGCCGCGTGGTGGGCCCTGATGTTCTGGTGGGTCTAGCTGGCTAGGACTGCCTGAATAGCGGTGGATCCAAGGTGGCCTGACACGCCGGGCGTTGCTTGGAGGGGAGAACTGATCATGGGCGACACCTTGGATCCCATGGCGACTGACGTGTATCAGCAAGAGCTAGCGCAAGGTCCTGGCCCAGGGAGCAGAGCACCGACTTCGCCGGCACTGACGGGCTGTTGAACCGGCTCACGAAGAACGTTCCGGAGACCGCACTGAAAGCGGAAATGAACGATCACCTCGGATACGAAAGGCACGATGTGTCTGCGGACCACCGGAAAAGCACTATCTCCTTCCAGAGTGAAACAACCAAAGAAGTGTCTTCCAGCCGGTCCCTGATCCGGGCAGAGTGCCGGGGCACTTCATGGCCGGATTTAGGCTCGTTTGCGCGACCGTCGAACTCCCATAGAACCTGTCCGGTTAACCGCACGGTGACGGGGCCTTCTCCGGCACTGTAATCCGGCAGCCGTCGTGGGTGCGGCCAAGCCGGCAACGGGCAACCGAGCGATATGGTTGCCTTCAACATGTGGGCCCCGGAACTGGGGCAGCGCAGATTGCAGTGCTCGATGATGTCCTGCAGCAGGATGCAGGCTGTTTGGTGGGCGCCTGCCATTGCTCCAGGTAGCGCAGGATTTCCGGCGATTCGTCGTAGAGGGTGCGCACCAGGCCGTGGTCGGGGCAGCCGCGTTCGAGCCACACGCGATCATCCCGGATGAGCAGTACCCCGGACAGGCGCCGCGCCTGGGCGAGCGGCGGGTTGGTCTCGTGGCAGCGGGGGCAAAACGCAGTGACAGACCTGTGGATGCGGTCACCGCGCAGCGGCTGGCCGGTGCCGGGCAGCGCCTACCGGGAAAAGTACGGTGACGGATTCATATCCTCCTACTCATCTGCGAGAGGGCCATGACACAGATGCCGCCGCCGAGCAGAATGAAGACTCCCAGACCAATCAACAGCCCCGCACCCCATCGGGAGGTGCGTGGCCGGATTGCCAGGGCACCGGCTATCGCCAGATAGGCGCCGATTGGTATTAACGCTGCAGGCCCGGCGAGGAAGGTCTTATAGCCCTCATCCGGAGCGATGCCCCTGGTTGTCCCGAAATATAGGGCATAAAGGGCAGTAGTCCCCAACAAGATTCCGAGCAGTATGGAGCCACGTCTCGGTTCCGGGGGCGGTTCCTCTTCTCGGGGCGGTGGCAGTGGGCTCCAAGCCTCTTCGGGGTTGTCATCGCTCATGCCACTCTTCCTTCCAACTTGGGGCGGAGTGATTTCCCGAAGACCCGCGGCATCCGCCAGAACAGCACGAGGAAAATCCCCAGAAGGAACCACTGCGGACGGCTCATCCCCAGCCAGAGCACCTCGTTGCCGCAGACGAATTCGACACCGAACCGGAAGAAGGCGTAGGAAGTCACGTAGCAGATGAAGAGGTCGCCAGGACGGGGCAGGCGGTCACGAAATCGCCACATCAGCTCGAACGCGGCCATGTGGAACACAATTTCATAGGCAATGGACGGCTGGAATCCTACCCCGGGCGGTCCGCCCACCGTCGCAGCCTGCCCGGGAGTGCGCGCTATCCCCCATGCTCCCCCGGTCGGAGTGCCAGGCAGTTCCGTGAGGAGACAGCCGACCCGTCCGAGGACCATCGCCAAGGCGACCGCCGGAGGAAGCAAATCCCCTATGGATTCACGGTAGCCTGTCAGCCGTTTACCCAAATGGACACCGCACGCACCCACCAGGCCCGTGAGGATGCTGCGGTCGCCGTTGCCCCACCAGTCCGCCGAGGAGACCTGCCGGGAAACATCCCACTTGAGGACCCTGGAGCGGATGGCCCCAAAGGCGACAGCGAAACCGGCAATGGGCCACAGCCGCGGGTCGGACAAGCCGCGCCGGAGCTTCTCATATGCATGGAACAGCAGGGCTGCACGGATTCCCAGCCCTAACACGGCGGCGTGCACCACCCCGTCTCCCGCGAAGGGAAGCCCGATCATGAGCAGAGTGTAGCAGTGCCCATTGCTGGCCTCCGGTACACGGTGAACGCTGGCCCACCAGCTGGTGCCAGTGGGCGACCCCCGTCCCGACGTGATCACTTGATTACGAGTCGCCCGATTTTGATGGGCGGGAAGTGGGCCGCCGTATCAGGAATCCAGCGCTGCCCTCTCGTCATGCTCACAGCCCGGCCTGACCAAGCTGCAGGTCAATACCGCGCCGCCGGCATAGACGATCTGTTCGGCATGCCCTTAGTGTCCGGAAGCTGCCGTATTCGTTGCCTGCTAACCGTTCCCCCAGCTGCTGAGCGCCGGCCCGGGTCCCGCACAAAGCGAGAGTGCGCTCTGATAAGGGGTGAACCGTCCCGCCAAACCCGGCCGCCCCCAAGGCCGGGCTGGGGGGACATCTTCTTAAGCCATCTGGCGATGGCCCATCGGTCCGGCTCTGCCACGTCTAGGCCTTCGTCGACGAGGGCGGTCTCGGAGTCTTCGGGGTGCCCCGAAAGGCCAATGACCCTGCGGCTAATCGCGGCATGCCGGGGAGTACGGCCGAGCTCCTAACAGATCCACCCGTTCCTGCTCCGTCAGCACTTGTCCTGCGATCCGGCGCGCACCGTCCTTTCACGCCGCCGGTTCGGCGACGACCACCTGCGTGTTCCCGCCAGACAGTTCGAGCACGAGGGTGCGCTCATCGTTCCCCTCTACGCACTGCACCTCCGAGGTCACGCCACTGCCCTGCCTAATGCGCGGCCCCTGGCCACTTGAGTGGAGGGCGGAGTTGGCAGTGGGTTAGGTGATCTCCGTGCATGCTGGTGTCGGCTGAGCGGTTACTACTTGGGTTTTCGGATCGTGCTGCAGGGTCGGCCTTCCGGCCACGATCACTGTAGCGCGCTCCCAGGGCCGGTCTTCGAGAAGGAAGGGAATTTCCTGTTCTTCCCACTCCCTGTGCAGGTCTCCTTCTTCCTGGCCATCACGTGCCAGGAGGCGACGCCGGGCTTCAAGGTTGTCGCACTGCACCCAGATGGAACGGTCAATGAGGTCGGAGAGCGCTTGGCGTGATGACCCGCTCCCTTCAACCCACACCACGGGACGCCCGGCGGGTAGAGCTATGGCACCTGGACGTTCCCGGGCCACCCAGCCCGGCGGACGGTAATAAATTGCCTCGCCTTTGAGAAGGGGTTCGAGGACACCGGCACGGAGTTCATCGGCCCAGTCAAAAAAGGAGAGATGCCACGCTACATCGTCCGTGTGCACAGCAGCTGAGTCGGGCACTTGAGCCAGTAGACGATCGACCAGGGTCGTCTTGCCTGACCCGCTCCTTCCATCTACCGCTACAATCCAGGGGCGGTCCGGACGTTGTCCTGCTGCCGGCAGTAACCGCCGCACCAAGCCTTTCAATGACTGGGCTTGCCAGGGTCCCGCATCGGGTTGGCCGACTTCCGGTTTCATATCCATGGTTACCTCGACTTCGATTCTCGGTCCCGGTAAGTCCCCGTCCCAAAAGGCCTCCCCTGCGTGGAAGTTAGATGCCCTGATAGTCGCCGGAACCTTGCTCGGGGACTACCCATTTGCCTTCCTCGGACCGTTTCCCGCGCATCATGCCGAACATCATGTCGCTCATATCGGTCGGGTCGCCGCCTGACCGGACAAAGTCTTCGCGCCGGCGCCTCCCGTCGCGCAGGTTCGTCCGTACATAAATAACGCTGCCCACGGCAGCGCCGATGATGGCAGCAATCAGGTAGAGGCTCTGCACCTCCGGGTTGAACGGGAGCACGGCACAGGATGCAATGGTGGCTCCCGCTCCTATCGAGAGGAGCCATCCCACGATTACCGCTCGCCGGAGCGATGAGTTACTTGGCCGGTCGATGAGGACGAATCTGCTCGGGTCAACCGGCATAGATCCCGCCCTGGCCCGACGCCCCTTTGCTTGAGTCATCATGCTTCCTTACAGTCCTGCGACTTGCCTGCCAGCCAGGCGTCACGGTGGATATTTTCGCACGGCCAAGGACAGCCTAAAGCGGAGTTCCGTGTTTCTTGAGCAGGACCCGTTGGGCAGGGGCTGACTGCCTGCGTTACACAGATGGCGTTTGCAGGGCGACGCCGGCTTTGTCAAGGTCAGGGCCTCCATCCCGGCCGAAGTCGAGGGCGACAAGGCCCGCGCTTTTCGGCGCGCAACCATGGCTGGGTTCTTTAGCGCAATAGCCCGTCTGGGGGCCGAAAATGGAGCTGCTCCTGGCATCAGGACCGTGCTCGACAAATTCTTCTAGCCGAAGTGCAACGCTTGAGGAACAGAGACATTTGCCGGTCGCCACCCAGGTCAGGACTTATGTCCCTTCAGGCGTCCAGCGGCCCTCGCTACGCTGAAAGATGGGCCAGTAAATTTCGCGCCGACGGGAAGACTCTCTGAGAGGCAGGGAACATTGGGCCGCGTTCAGTGTGCACCGGAGCATGACACCCGCCTGCAGCCTGACCGCGCGGCGTCCGCGTCATGGATACCCGATAGTCAGGTTTAGCATGCATGACAAACGGGCCCTGACAGACCACCGGTTCGGCGGCTTCTCCCTCTTGCTCGCCGGAGCAATGTTCCTAGCCAAGTCAGTCCTTGAATCGATCGCCGGCGACCCTCCCTCCACAGGCCAGGAAATTCAAGTCTGGCGCTCCTCGCACGAGTTGACGCTGGTCTGGGTCGATGAGACGTTTTTCGCGGCCACTGTCCTGCTGGTCCCGGCTGTGATTGCGTTGTATCGCGGCCTCAGAGGACCCGACAGGCCGTGGGTGGACTTCGGCTGCGGCGTATTCGCGGCTGTCATTCCGGTCAACTTCGTCCTGCTTATAGTGCACGGGAGATTGGTCTTTCCCGTCTTCGGCATCGCTTTGGAGGATCCGGCTCTCGCCGCTCTAGTGGTCTCCCTCTATGCAGGTGGCACGCACGCTGTCAGCCTCCTGCTCGCTGGGGCTGCCGTTATGCTGGGTCTCGCCATGAGGCGGACCGTGTTCGGGCCCGGCGCCGGAGTCGTCGGATTCATCGCGGGCGCGGCGAACGCGGACTCTGATGCCTCTGGTTGTTGGCTGCTCAACCGGACGACTCCCCCCCTACCCCCGCGAGAGGCGGATTCAAGGAATCGAAACAACACTTCGACGAACAAGTCAGCTGCCCAGATAAAAGTCGTTCAGTCCATGGAGTCACGGCATCATGCGCCGATGGCTTGACCTCCAGAATACGGAGCCAGCAGGTCTGATCCCCTTTTGAGCCCACGAGTGGAACGGACGGCATGAGTCCGGTGCGCTATAGGACAGCGTCCGGGGGGCGCGCTGTGATGACAGGGTCGGCATGGCGATGCACCAGTGCCCACGTGTCACCCTCGGGGCGGTAGACGCTCGTTACACGCAAATCAAACTGCGATACTTCGTCGCCTCCTCCAAGCTTGGCTTGCCAATGTTCTATATCGAGGAAGACGGCGAGATCGGAAGTGACGTGCCTCGTGAGGGAATCCACAGCAGTGACACGTCCATCCTCGAACCGGGCAGCGGCTGAATCGAGGGCCTTGGACACCCGATCCCAGCCCACGACCGGAGGACCCCAGGGATTCGCAAGCGACCCATCCTCGCCGTGGGAGAAAATGGCCTTCGCGGGTTCCGGGTCTCCTTTAGCGAACGCATTCATCGTTTGATGAAACCGGCCGACGACCTCGTCAAGCTCCATTGTTTCCACCTTCTGACTGCTTGCGGCGTTCCGAGAACCGAATCATACGCCCCGGGCTCGCGCCCGTCACGATACGGAAGCGACAAAGCAGCCCGACCAAGTTACAGAATTCATAAATTGCTCAACCTACACCTCGGTAAGACTTACGGCAGATGAATGCAGCAGATAACCTGTCACAGAAGGCGGGAAACGTCCCCGGGGCTGGCGCCATTGTGGACCATCAATAATGATGCCAAGCAGTGTGACCTTCTCCGTGACAACAACGCCCAGGAACGGATCAGGGGCCAGATTCCAAGACCACACCCGAAACCTGCGCACGGACGTACTCGAGGACTGCTTCCTGACCGTGTTTCATGTCAGTGACTCCCGGTGCCCCCCAGGTAGGAGTTGATGGGGCTGTTGTCGACGTAGATGCGCTGATCGGTGAACTTCCCGTTATTCATGGTGAAGATCGAGCATGCCCTGATTGTTACTTCGACGCCGTCCAGGAACCGCCAGGCGCTGTCGATCTCAAATACGACCACGCCGTTTTCTTCCTGCCAGACGTTGATCAACGGGTGGGCAAGAGATTCAACCTTGCCGCCGATCGCAGCCATCTGCGCCAGCACGACATCCTTGCCCTTGACGGTCGGTGCGTTGGCGAAGGTGAGGGTGATGTCGTCGGCGTAGTAGCCGGCGAGACGTGCGTAATCCTTCTTCTCCATGACTGCGAAGTATTCGGTGAGGAAGTCGGCGGTGCTCTGATCGGCGCGGGACATGGTTGGTTCCTTACTGTTTGGTGGTCATGAAAGGTTCGAAGAAATGTCGGATTAGACGATCGAATCTGCGGTGGTCGGCTTGAGCGGCCCGTCCCCGGCGCGATGGTGGAAGGCCGGTGGTTCGATAGCCAAAGCCGTCAGGGCATCCAACTGGGCCGGCGCGAGCACGAGGTCCGCGGCGGTGGCGTTCGCGCGAAGCTCATCGACAGTCTCCGGCCCCACGATCACCGAGGCGACGGCGGGGCGGGACAGCAGCCAGGCCAGGGCTACCTGGTACGGGCGCAAGCTCCATTCGCGGCTGAGTCGATCCACCTCGCGGGCCAAGGAGATCTCCGCCGCGGTGAACCCCGGTGCGCCGAATCGTTCGTCGCCGGAGACTTCACGGTCCAGGACCGCCAGGTCGGCGAGAAGTCCGCCATGCAGCGGGGCGTAGGGAATGATCGACAGGCCGAACTGCTCGCACGCCGGTGCGAGCTCCCGCTCGGCGGCCCGGTCGATGAGGTTGTACTTCACCTGTGTGGCGACGGGAGCCTGCAGACGGCGGTCATCAGCGATCCACAGCGCGCGGGTGACCTGCCAAGCCGGATGGTTGCATAGCCCGACGTACCGGATCTTGCCTTGCCGGACCAGGTCGTCGTAGACCGCCAGCGTCTGCTCCGGCTGGGTGTCCGGGTCGATGTCGTGGGCGTAGTAGAGATCGATGTAGTCGGTCTGCATGCGACGCAGACTCTCCTCGACCTGGGTGATGATGTGCCGGCGTGACAGCCCCCGGTCATTGACCCCGAGCCCGACGATGCCGTTGGACTTGGTGGCGATCACCACCTTGTCACGGCGTCCGCGCAGGGCACGCCCGAGGATCTGCTCGGCAGGTTCGCGCTCCGCGGCAGGTTTGGCTCCAGGCCGGTCGAATACGGGCATGTTGCCGTACACGTCGGCCGTATCGACGAAGTTGATGCCAAGATCCAGCGCAGCACCGACGACCCGGTCGGCGTCGTCCGCGCTCGGGGCGACCCCGAAGGTGGCGGTGCCCAGCGCAATCCGCGAGACCCTGACACCGGTCTGGCCAAGGAGTGAGTACTTCATCAGAGTTCCTCGTATCTTCCGGTCAGGGCCTGGTCCCGGCAGTCAGCGCCGAGACCGCATCCAGCTGTTCCTGGGTGAGCTCGACATCTGCTGCGGCGGCGTTGGCGCGGAGTTCCTCGACGGTCTCGGCTCCCACGATCACCGATGCCACAGCCGGACGGGACAGCAGCCAGGCCAGCGAGACCTGCTGCATCCCCAGTCCCCACTCGCGGGCCAGCCGGTCGAGCATGCGGGCGACCGCGATCTCGGACGCAGTAAAGCCGGGGCCGCCGTAGCGCTTGCCCCCGGCGATCTCACGGTCCAGGACCGACAGGTCGGCCAACAGGCCACCGTGCAGCGGCGCATACGGAATGATCGACAGACCGAACCGCACGCACGCGGCGGTCAACTCTTTCTCGGCGCTTCGGTCCAGGAGGCTGTACATCACCTGCGCGGCCACGGGAGCGGACACCAGCCGACGGTCATCGGCGATCCACAGCGACTCGGTCACCTGCCACGCCGGATAGTTGGACAGCGAGACGTAACGCAGCTTCCCCTGACGGATCAGATCGTCGTAGACGGCAAGTGTCTGCTCCAGCGGCGTGTTCGGATCCGGGAAATGCGCGTAATAGAGGTCGATACGGTCAGTACGCAGCCGACGCAGGCTCTGCTCGACCTGCTGAATGATGTACCGGCGCGAAAGACCGGCATCCGGATCGAACCTCCGCTCCCCCGACTTCGTGGCCAGCACCACCTCATCCCGCCGGCCGGCTAGGGAACGGCCGAGGATCTCCTCGGCGGACTCGCGCTCTGAGGCGGGCGGGGCCCCGGGCCGGTCGAACGTCGGGGTCGAACCGTACACGTCAGCGGTGTCGAAGAAGTTGATGCCCAGATCCAGGGCTGCTCCCACGACTCCATCAGCTTCGTGTGCGCTCGGTGCCACGCCGAAGGTCGCAGTGCCCACGCAGATGCGGGACACACGCACGCCGGTCGGGCCGAGAACGGAGTACTTCATCTCAAGGATTCCCATCTGCGAGTCTTCGCGACTGGGCTGACACGTGCAGCGGTCAGTCGGGACGTCCCGTGCGGCTACGGGCGTGTTCGAACTTAAACACTAACCGAATGGTTATATTTCGGCAATGGTCATGAGAAAGTAGTGACATGCAAGAAAGCGCGCAGACCAGAACACGGGGCCCCTACCGGACAGGGATCCGCCGGCGCGAGCAGCTCGTCGGCATCGCCATGGACGTCTTCGGCGAATACGGTTTCGCCGGCGGCTCCATCCGCACCATCGCCGAGCAGGCAGGGGTCAACCACGCAACGCTGATCCAGCACTTCGGCAGCAAGGAAGGCCTGCTTACAGCCGTGCTGGAGGAATGGGACCGGCGGACCGTAGAGAACGGTCTCACCGACGTCAGCGGACTGGACTACTTCCGGCGGCTGCCAGATGTCATGGCCGCCCACCAGAACTACCGCGGGCTGCTCGAGCTATTCACGACCATCGCAGCCGAGGCGTCCAACCCGGCCCACCCCGGTCACGCATTCATCACCCAGCGCTACGCCACGAATCTGGCTACCCTCGCCGCGCATTTGCGCGAAGCCGTCGAGGCCGGGGATATCGCCCCCCTCTCCCCTGCGCAGATCGAGGTCGAGGTACGGCTACTCACCGCCATGATGGACGGCATCGGTCTACAGTGGCTCCTCAACCCCGGAACCGACATACGCTCCAGCGTCTCGACTTATGTCGAGCGCGCCATCGCTGCCTGGGGAGGCAATTGATGCCCAGCACTAAGATGGGCGCCGAGAGGTGCGAGCGAGCCACGCCACCGACCGTCATTCAGTCTCGAGAAGACTGAAGAATCAGGGCTGGCTGCCCTCCTCACCCAACGATCAGCCTCCCTCGGAGGCGTTGCCCGCCGGAAGATCAAACAAAGTTGGAATACACACCTAACTGACGTCAGGTTGGGGTGTACTAGGCGTCAGAATTGGGCCCGATTCTGCTGTTCTGACAATGGCTGGAGTAGTCTCGGATTCAACCCTGACACTACCGGCGTATCCCTCAACTGGCCGTCGAAAATATGGCCGGTTATCGGCGTCTGAAGATGGCAGGGGGAGGGCCTGAAGGGCATTCGTTACCTGCCGAGGAGGTTTCTGTCGGCCAGCGGCGGGACCGCGCATGGATCTGCGTCGATTTTCCTGCGTCTACTACATGTGCATGGGTTCGTGGTTGCGGTCAGTGGTGCCATTTCGGGTTTGGGCTCCCCGCTAGGCTCCAACGTCCGAATACTCGACTCGCAGCGAACCAGTACATCACAGGATCCGAACTCGGACCCTTGATCTCCACTTCGGTGAGCTTGGCCCGTTCGGCCGGGGTGTTATTGGGCCAGTGGAAGACGTACCACCGGGGGGCGATCCCATTGCCATTTCGACAAACCACCGCCGCGCACGGGTAGCCTTGGTTCATGGCATCATCCGCACCCACCCTCGCGACGCGCTGGGAACCCCTGCCCCCACGAGTCGTGGCGAAGCTGCTTGGACCCTCTTCGGCGCGTTGGTGGCTGTCCGGAGGGGTGGCACTCGACCACTGGCTCGGCACGAGCATTCGCGAGCACCACAATACCGATGTCAGCACGACGGCTGCCGACCTGCCCCGGCTGGTGCATGACATTCCGGCGCCGTTTAGCGCTTGGGTTCCGTCCGGCGACGACGTGATCCCCTGGGCAAAGGCCGATATGGATGCCGATCTGCAGCCGGTCCGTATCCACGACGACGCGACGGGCGCATGGGTACTGCAGATCGACGTCGAGGACGGCACGGATCGCGTCTGGGTCTACCGTCGAGACCCACGCCTGCAGCTGCCGTGGGATCGTGCCGTGATCGACGTCGACGGGATCCCGACCGGGGCGCCCGAGGTGCAGCTGGTCTGGAAGGCGCTGCGTCCCCGCCCGGAAGACGACGCCGACAAGGATGCGGTGCTACCGGAGCTCTCAGACGAAGCCCGCGCCTGGTGGGAGCACGCGATTCTGACGATCCACCCGCACTCGTCGTGGTCGATCCACGTGCGTAGCCCGTTCGCTCCGGGTAAGGCCAGCTGGAACAGGACGAAACGCTAGTCTCCGCTTGAGCTCTCGGCATTGGGAGCCCTGACTTGCTCTGCCCGCGCAGCGTCGATGAGTTGGCCTAAGATCCAACCGATTCTCAAGAGCGAGTGGCGACGCCGGGTCGCACCGTCCCCACCGACCTCTACGGCCGAACCGATGCGGCATGAGGGGGCCGTCCAAGCTTGAGACGCCCGCAGAGTGTAGCGACTACGACCTGTATTCATCCGCCGCAACCGCATCAAGCACCAGCGAGCGGAACCATCGCTGCGCCTGCGAGAGGCTGGCCTCGCGCCGCGTATACAACTCCACCGGTGTGCTCTGCGCGGGCCAGGGCAGCTCGGCGATGCGAAGGCGGGGGAACCAGCCGCAGAACACCCCCGCTACATGTCGAGGCAGCAGGACGACCAGATCTGTCGCCTCGAGCACGGCAGGCACGGTGCCGTATTCCTCCATGGTCAGCACGACCTGGGACATCAAGTCGTGTTCGGTCAGCGCCTGAACGGGATAGACATGCCCGCCACGGGCGGAAACCCGCACAAAGCGCCTCCCCTCGAACATGTCAGGCCCGGTCCCTGGCAGTGGATGCGACCCTGACGACAGCGCCACGTATTCGACCGAACGAACGTGCGTCCTCCACAGCCGCGGTGTGGCGATCCGCGACACGGTAAGTGCCAGATCGATGGTGCCGCGGATTAGCGCGCTCTCAACCTCGTCCGAATCGAGCCGTTCTACCTGTATCCGCGGATCGGCGCCGACCCGCCCGAGGGCGGTCATGATCGGTGGGAGGAACGTCTGTTCACCGATCGAGGTGAGTCCGAGGACGAGTTCGCCGCTGAATCCGGTCGGTTCGAACACGTCCGATCCCATGACGGTCGCGTCTATCTGTGCCAGGGCGTTGTGCAGGGGCCCAAACAACTGCGTCGCCTTCGCGGTCGGCACCATGTCGTTCCCTTCGCGACGGAACAGCTCGTCGCCGAACCGCTCCCTGAGCCGCTTCAGGGAATAGCTGACCGTGGGCTGTGTCACGTGTAGGCGCCTGGCGGCGCCCGTGACGCTGCGCAGCTCGTAGAGCGTGACGAATGTCCGGAGCTGGTTGAGGTCGGTGAACGTCATGCCATAGATGATATCAATGGCTTTGTCTTTGCATATCTATTGGACCACAGTGGCGAACACCCCTAGAGTCGATTTGGGGCAGCACTGATCCAACGAAGTGCAGCTACTCGCACCGCTAACACTTAGTGACAAGGACGACACGCGTGATTATCGACATCCACGGCCACTACACCACAGCTCCAACACGGCTCGGAGCCTGGCGTGATCTGCAGATCGCATTCACTGAAGGACGCGCGGACGCTCCTGACCCTGCGACCCTGCGCATCAGCGATGACGATGTCCGTGAGACCATCGAGGCCAACCAGCTCAAGCTCATGAACGAGCGCGGCAGCGACGTCACAGTCTTCAGCCCTCGTGCCTCGTTCATGGCGCACCACATCGGAGACCTCGCTGTGAGCGAGACCTGGGCCCGGATCTGCAACGACTTGTGCGCCCGCGTCAGCGAGCTCTACCCCGAACGCTTCCTGGTGGGGGCGATGCTCCCTCAGTCCCCCGGTGCTGATCCCGCGACGAGCGTTGCCGAGCTTACTCGCGCCGTCGAGGAACTCGGCGCTGTCACCGTGAACCTGAACCCCGACCCGTCCGGCGGCAACTGGACGTCCCCGCCGCTGACCGATCGCTCGTGGTACCCGATATACGAGAAACTCGTCGAATACGAGATCCCGGCGATGGTGCACGTCAGCACGTCGTGCAACCCTGCCTTCCACACGACCGGAGCGCACTACCTCAACGCCGACACCACCGCGTTCATGCAACTGCTCCAGGGCGACCTGTTCCGCGACTTCCCCGATTTGAAGCTCGTGATCCCTCACGGCGGCGGCGCCGTTCCCTACCACTGGGGGCGCTTCCGTGGGCTCGCAATGGCGCTGGGCAAGCCCGAAATCGAGGAGCACCTGCTGAACAACGTGTTCTTCGACACCTGCGTGTACCACCAGCCGGGCATCGACCTTCTCACCAAGGTCGTCCCGACCGACAACATCCTCTTCGCGAGCGAGATGATCGGCGCCGTCCGCGACGTCGACCCGCGCAGCGGACACTACTTCGACGACACCAAGCGGTACGTCGACGCCACCACGAACCTGAACGACGCGCAGCGCGCGCAGGTGTTCGAAGCCAACGCCCGCCGTGTCTACCCACGGCTTGACCGCGCCCTTAATGCGCGCGGACTCTGAAAGGACCATCAAATGCGACTGAACAACCTCGGCATCGTCCGCACCAACATCGAACGTCCGGATCCCGCGGACGTCAAACGGCTTTCGCAGTTCGGCGTCGCCACTATCCACGAGGCGATGGGGCGAGTCGGGCTCCTGCGCCCCTATATCAGGCCGGCCTACACCGGCGCTAAGCTATGCGGCCCGGCCGTGACGGTGCTGCTGCAGCCTGGTGACAACTGGATGTTCCACGTCGCCGCCGAGCAGGTGCAGGAAGGCGACGTGATCGTCGCCGGCTGCACCACCGAGAGTGAAGACGGCTTCTTCGGTGAGCTGCTCGCGACTTCGCTCATCGCGCGCGGCTGCAAGGGCCTCGTCATCGACGGCGGCGTGCGCGACGTCGCCGACCTCGAGAGGCTGGACTTCCCGGTATTCTCTCGCGCGATCAACTCGAAGGGCACCGTCAAGGCGACCCTCGGATCGGTGAATATCCCCGTAGTGGTCGCGAACGCCGTGGTGAACCCTGGCGACGTGGTCGTGGCCGATGTCGACGGCGTCGTGGTTGTCCCGCGCGAGCTTGTCGGAGCGGTGGCAGACGCCAGCCAGAAGCGCGAGGATAACGAGGAGGCCAAGCGTCAGCAGTTCCGCGACGGCGTGCTGGGCCTCGATATCTACAACATGCGCGAGCCGCTGGCCAAGGCCGGCCTCGAGTACGTGGAGGCATGAGCATTATGGCGCACGGGGACACAAGCGGCGGCTTCGAAAAGTCGCCCGGATGGCTCGACTGGTACGACGGGCCCTCGACTCCGACGTTCCGCGTGCCCGCAGGCGCGGTGGACGCGCACTGCCACGTCTTCGGACCGGGTGAGCAGTTCCCGTACGCGCCGGAGCGCAAGTACACTCCGTGCGACGCCTCGGCTGAGCAGCTGTTTGCGCTGCGCGACCACCTCGGCTTCGAGCGCAACGTGATCGTGCAGGCCACCTGCCACGGTGCCGACAACCGCGCCCTCGTCGACGCGCTGCAGCGCAGCGAGGGTCGCGCCCGCGGTGTCGCCACGGTTCGCCGCGACGTGACCGATGAGGAGCTCGCCGAGTTGCACGCCGCCGGCGTCCGGGGCGTGCGCTTCAACTTCGTAAAGCGTCTGGTCGACCGGGTGCCGACCGAGTCGCTCGACGCGATTGTCGCGAAGATCGCCCCGCTCGGCTGGCACGTGGTCATCTACTTCGAGGCCGAGGATCTGCCCGAGCTGTACAACTTCTTCTCGGCGATCCCCACCGACCTCGTCGTCGACCACATGGGTCGCCCCGACGTGACCAAAGACCCGAACGGTCCCGAGTTCGAGCTGTTCCTGCGCTTCATGCGGGAAAACCCGAACGTCTGGACCAAGGTTTCCTGCCCCGAGCGACTCTCGAGCAGCGGCCCGCGCGCGCTCGACGGCGAGCAAAATGCGTACACCGATGTCGTGCCGTTCGCGCGTCGCGTCGTCGAGGAGTTCCCCGATCGCGTGCTCTGGGGCACCGATTGGCCGCACCCGAACCTGAAGGATCACATGCCCGACGACGGGCTCCTGGTCGACTTCATCCCGCACATCGCACCGACCCCCGAACTGCAGCACAAGCTGCTCGTAGACAATCCCGCCCGCCTCTACTGGCCCGAAGGAGTATGACATGACGCTCGACAAACCGTACAAAGACGTACCCGGCACCATCATTTTCGATGCTGAGATGGCCCGCAAGGGTTACCACCTCAACCAGTTCTCGATGTCGCTGATGAAGCCCGAGAACCGCGAGCGCTACCTCGCCGACCGCGAGGCCTATCTCGACGAGTGGCCGCTGAGCCCCGCCCAGCGGCAGGCGGTGCTCGACATGGACCTGAACGCCATGATGGCCGAGGGCGGCAACATCTACTTCCTCAGCAAGATCGGCGCCACGCACGGCCTGAGCTTCCAGCAGATGGCTGGCTCGATGACCGGCATGAGCGAGGCCGCCTACCGCGACATGATGATCGGCGGTGGCCGTCGCCCCGAGGGTGTGCGGCTGAAGGATCTCGACGGATGGACCCCTCCCGCGCCGGCCGAGAAGTCCGAGGTCATGCGCCCCGATGCGCCGGCGAAGTACACGTCTGCGTTGTTCACCTCGCACGTGCCTGCGATCGGCGCGGCGATGGATCACGGCAAGACCGAGGAGCCCTACTGGAAGAAGGTGTTCAGCGGCTACGAGTGGACCCGCAAGTGGGCCAAGGAGAACACCCCCGACGTCGTGATCCTTGTCTACAACGACCACGCCACCGCGTTCGACTCGTCGATCATCCCCACCTTCGTGCTGGGCACCGGCGCGGAGTACCCGGTCGCGGACGAGGGCTATGGCCCCCGCCCTGTGCCCGACGTCAAAGGCTATCCCGAGTTGGCCGCACACATCGCCCAGTCCGTGATCCAGGATGACTTCGACCTCACGCTCGTCAACGAGATGGTCGTGGACCACGGGCTTACGGTGCCGCTGTCGCTCGTGTATGGCGATGTCGAGGAATGGCCCGTCAGGGTCATCCCCCTCGCCGTAAACGTGGTGCAGTACCCGGTGCCGTCCGGACGTCGCTGCTACGAACTCGGGCGTGCGCTCCGCCGTGCGCTGGACAAGTGGGACGGCGAGCCGCTCAATGTGCAAATTTGGGGAACCGGCGGCATGAGCCACCAGCTGCAGGGCCCGCGCGCCGGCCTCATTAACGAGGAGTGGGACAACGCATTCCTTGACCACCTCATCGCCGACCCCGTAGGCCTGACAGAATGGCAGCACATGGAGTACGTCGACGAGGCCGGCTCCGAGGGCATCGAGCTGGTCGACTGGCTCATCGCGCGCGGTGCGATGGATGATCAGTTCCAAGGCGAGAGCCCCGAGGTGAACCACCGCTTTTACCACGTGCCGGCGTCGAACACCGCCGTCGGCCACCTTGTTCTCACGAACCCGACCGACTGACCGCATCCGCATCCGCAACTAAGGAGCCCCCATGACTGACAAGATCCGTGTGGCCGTCGTCGGCGCCGCAGGCGCCTTCGGCATGAAACATCTCGACGGCCTGATGAACATCCCCGATGCCGAGGTGACCGTCGTCAGCGGCACGCGGCCCGAACCGACCCGGGCAGTTGCCGAGAAATACGGCGTCGAGAACGCCGTTGTCGGCCTGGACGCCGTGCTCGAGCGCGACGACGTCGACGCAGTGATCCTTGCGACGCCCACGGGGCTCCACGCGTCTCAGACCCAGGCGGTACTCGCCGCCGGCAAGCACGTGCAGGTCGAGATTCCGCTGGCCGACTCGCTCGCGGATGCCGAGGCAGCGCTTGAGGCGGCTGAATCATCCAATCGCGTCGCAATGGTCGGCCACACCCGCCGCTTCAACCCCTCGCACCAGTTGGTACATAACCGGATCGCGTCGGGCGAGTTCAACGTGCAGCAAATGGACGTGCAGACGTACTTCTTCCGCCGCAGCAACACGAACGCGAAGGGCGAGGCCCGGTCCTGGACGGACCACCTGCTGTGGCATCATGCCGCGCACACCGTCGACTTGTTCGCCTACCAGGCAGGCAAGATCGTGCAGGCGAACGCGGTCCAGGGCCCGATCCACCCCGAACTCGGCATCGCGATGGACATGTCGATCCAGCTCAAGAGCGAGTCGGGCGCGATCTGTACGCTGTCGCTGTCGTTCAACAACAACGGCCCGTTCGGCACGTTCTTCCGCTACATCGGCGACACCGAGACTTACATCGCGCGTTACGACGATCTCTACAACGGCCGTGAGGAGCCGATAGACGTGTCGCATGTCGCCGTAAGCATGAACGGTATTGAGCTGCAGGATCGTGAATTCATCTCTGCTATCCGCGAGGGACGCGAGCCGAATTCGTCGCTTCGCCAGGTGATCGACTGCTACCGAGTTCTCGGCTCGCTTGAGAAGCAGCTGGCGTGAGGCTACCACCCACCGGTCTGGGCTGTATGTCGCTGAGCCACGCGTACGGCGTCCCCCCTTCCCGTGACGAGGGGCTGGCGATGCTGCGCGCCGCTCTCGATGAAGGCATCGGGATGCTCGACACGGCAACACTGTATGGCGGCGGCCGCAACGAAGAGCTTGTAGGTGCTGCGATCGCGGGGCGCCGCGATGAGGTCTTCCTGGCGAGTAAGTGCGGGATGGCGTCCGTCGATGGCGTGAAAGTCATCGATGGACGTCCCGATACGCTGCGCGCACAGGTCGATGCTTCGCTGACCCGCCTTGGCGTCGATTACATCGATCTGTACTACCTTCACCGGTGGGACAAGAAAGTGCCGATCGGCGATAGCGTCGGGGCGTTGGCCGAGATGGTCGCCGCGGGCAAGATCGGCGCAATCGGCCTGTCCGAGGTGTCGGTCGCGCGACTGCGCGAGGCGCAGGCAGTCACCCCTATCGCGGCCGTGCAGAACGAGTACTCGTTGTGGAGTCGCAATGCCGAGCTTGGCATGCTGGACGCCACCCGCGAGGACGGCGTGACTCTTGTTGCGTTTTCGCCGGTCGCAAGGGGTTTCCTCGCCGATGCAATCAAGGACCCAGGTGAGCTGTCCCAGAACGACATCCGCCGCGGCATGCCGCGCTTCCAGCTCGACCACTGGGGTGCGAATGCGGCGCTGCTGGCCTCCTGGCGTCAGCTGGCTGCGGAGGCCGGTTGCACCCCAGCACAGCTCGCGCTGGCCTGGCTGCGCTCCCGCGGAGATCACGTTCTGCCGATCCCGGGAACAACGAGCGTCGCGCACCTGCGTGAGAACATGGCGGCGGCCGACATCACTGTCGACGGCGCGCTGCTGACGCGGGCCGGCGAGCTGATTGGCACGGATACCATCTCTGGCGCGCGATATGCGCCAGCCTCTGCTGCCGAAGTAGACGCCGAGACTTTCGAGGATGCCGCATGAGGGCGATCTCGTCGATGGCCACCCGCCAAGTTCTCGCCGACCTCGCTGAAGCTGCAGCCGGGGCGGGGCTGCCGCTTCTGCAGCTCGAATCCGAAGGCGGAGTGAACGCCGCCCGGCGGGTGACCGCCGGCGAGCCGTTCGACCTTGTGTTCCTCGCCGAGGACGCTCTCCAACGCCTCGCTGCCGAGGGGCACGTCGATCCGGCAACCATCGCCCCGATCGTACTGTCGGAGGTCGCCGTAGGCGTGCCCACACGTAGCGCCGATGCAGCCACATGTTCCGAAGGCACGGCCTTTGCGAATGCCGATGAGCTTCGCAGCGCCCTGCGCACGGCATCCCGCATCGGATACTCCACCGGTCCGAGCGGCACCGAACTGTTGCGAATGATCGACCACTGGGGCATGACCGATGAGGTCCGCGACCGGCTGGTGCAGGCCCGTCCAGGCGTGCCCGTGGCGCGCCTGCTCGCCGAGGGCGAGGTCGATCTCGGCCTGCAGCAGCTCAGCGAGTTGGTGGGGCAGCCCGGCGTGCGCATCCTCGGCGTCCTCCCCGCCGACTGCGCGATCAGCACGGTCTTCGCGGGTGCTGTCGCGACATCCTCCAGCGACGCGGCAGGCGCTGCGGAAGTGTTGGCCTTCTTCCGATCCGACCTCGCGGCGTCCATCAAGTCCTCGCACAGCTTTGGCGCGCCCTGAGGCCCTGCCGTTACGGATTGGCTGATGCGGGTTCTGCAGACGTTTCCACCGATGCGAGGCGCGCAGACGATCGTGGAGAACGAACGGGCTACGCGCGTCCTTGCTGATTCCGGTGTCCGCCTTGATGCACGTGTGCGACGTCTGGTCCCCGGACCTTGCATTGTTCCTGGTCTTCCTGCCCAGCGCGTGCGCTCACGGGCGCGGTGATGTCTGAGCTCTTCCGACGGCTGCGCGCTGTGACGGCGTCAGAGTGACGCACAAGGTGGCCATTTCCCGTTCGGTTGAACCACTCCCCCTATCAGCCAGATCTGGTGAAGGACACCGGCAACTTGTTCGCGCCGGCGTTCCATCTCATGTACTTCTCTGCGGCGGCGCTGTTTGCGCTCACCAGGACACGGGAGACCGCCGCACGTCTACGGCTCGGATCAGTTCCGGCGGCAGTGAGCAGCGAAGAAGGCCACCAACGAGCACGTCACTCCCCCGCGATGCTTCTGATACCCGTGCCCAGTGGCTCCGGAAGACGAAGCCCGCACTAATCACGCCCCTGGGTCAGGGTCATTTCGACGGCCTCGCGGAACAACGCAACGTCGGCCTCAAAGTTGCAGCTCAGGCTGGGGATGGAAATTTGCATCCTTGCCTTCTGGGTTTCGCCAACTGAACGGAGGCGTCATGCCGCTCCATTCCCCCACTTCCATGAACGACCAGAAGCAACTTCGCTGTTTGTCATTCTGATCCCGATCATCGCTGGGCGGGTCCTCCACGCAACCAGGGCGCTCCGCCCCGCTCACGATTCAAAGTTGCAATGTCGGTCACTGTCAGGGTGAAGCAGAACTCGCCGGCGTTGTTGCCGCCCTCATGACCGACCAGGTCGATCTCCACGAAGCCCGCGACCGCGTCGTCCCATTCTGCCCAGGTGCGGATCGGGATCTGCGATTTCAGCAGCGTGCCCGGCTTGGTATGGGACCGTCCCCGCTGGACCATCCTCGCCCGTTCCCCTGCCAGCTCCCGCTCGGCGCGCAACAGCGGCCCAGCACGGGCAGCATCAAGGCCAGAAGCTTCCCTGCCGGGGCCCGGAGCACCCCCAGCACCTGCTCAGCGCCGGCAGCAGCTCAGGCCCGTATACCGGCGTCCTGCCAGGCCGGTGCCTGGCGATCTTCAGGACCAGGGCATCCCGCAGGGCCGCCCGGGCATAATCGCGGTGCCACCCGGTCAACCCGACCAGCTCATGAAGGATCCGGGACTTCGCCTTCCGGGACACGCCCTGATATGCCAGCGCCTTCTTCTTCGTCACGGCCTGCCGCTGGGCCATCGTTAGCTCCATGAAAACGGGCATAGCCCAAGAACGCCACCACCGACAACCAGACCGCTACGCGGAGGTCTTCAAATGAGGCAACATATCCCGCTAAGCGGAGGTTTTCTATGAGTCAACGCGCTCAGCGTAGATTCCGTCAACCACCGCTCAGCGAAAGCCACCGCTCCCATTTCGGCATCTAGCCGTTGAGCCTTTTTGAAGTTAAAGGTCGGCCATCTTCCCGGTGCCAAGTACTGTTTCTGCATGAGGGCTAGGCTCGAATGGCGTCGGCCTGGCCCACTCGGGGCGGCTGCGGGCATCGCTGTGCGAGACCGCGCCTGCATTCGGGCAACCGGTGGCGCTCCCACCAATTCTCCCGCCGGCGCCGCACCGACAAACCCTAGCGAGAAGAGCACATCATCACTACTATCACCGTCCTCGTCGCCGGAGCCACTGGAGACCTCGGCCGCCGCGTCGTTGGCGAACTCCTCCGCCGCGACACCCTCGTCCGGGTCCTGACACGCCCCGGAAGCGGGACGGCCCAAGGCATTTACGGTAGGGAGGATCGCGTGGAAGTCCACGAGGTCGCCTACACGGATCGGGCCGGCCTCGCCTCAGCACTGTCCGGCGTCGAAACCGTCATTTCGACCATCAGCGGTGCGCGTCCAGTCATCGTCGACGCGCAGCGCGCCCTCCTTGCGGCCGCCGTCGAAGCAGGGGTGGCACGGTTCATCCCGTCCGACTACTCTGCGGATTACCGCCGGATCACCCCGGGCAGCAACCGCAACTTCGAGCTCCGTCGCGAGCTCGCGGCCGAACTGGACGCCGCCCCAATTCGCGTGACTTCCGTACTGAACGGGGCGTTCGCCGACATGCTCACCGGGCAGGCGCCCATGATCTCGTTCAAGCGTCACCGGGTGCTGTTCTGGTCCTCACCGGACCAGATTCTCGACTTCACGACCAAGGACGACGTCGCTCGCGTCGTCGCGCTTGTCGCCCTCGATGAGGACGCACCCCGCGTCGTCGAGATAGCCGGCGACCGCGTCACGGCGCGTAGTATCGCCCGGACGATGACCGACCTCACGAGGACACCTTTCTCCCTGCAATGGGCCGGTACCACCGGCATTTTAGCTGCCATGAGCAGGATCGGCCGACACCTGTCGAAGGACAAAGACCAGGCTTTCCCCGCATGGCAGGGTATGCAGTACTTCGTCAGCATGTTCAACGGCGAGGCCGAGCTCCATCACGTCAACAATGACCGCTACGGCCCGCACGAGTGGACCAGGGTCCGCGATGTCCTCGAAGCTCACCTGACGGAGACAACGGACGATCACTGATCCAATGCCCTTAGGGCAGGGAGTCAACGATCGGCACAGTTCTAACGAGGCATGCTTGACGGCGTCCACTATCTGGAGCTCATTGGGCTTAGCAAGCCGCTGAAGCGTGAAGTCAAGCTCGGAGGAGTCCTGGTCCACTGCTACAAGGCCATCGAGTCTGGCGAAGGTACCGCGGGCGGCCGGGAGCCTGCCCCTGGTACACCGAGCAGGCAGACTGGGCGCCGATCAGAACCAGATGCTGCCCTCGTTTCACCCGCCTGCCCAATGGCTGAAGTTGCCCCCTCCTCTGGTGCGTTCATCATCGTCCTTGCTGCAGCGTCGACAGCGCTTGTAGACACTGCCGTCTTCGGCGTGTTCGACATGCCATTCGTGCCGAATATTTAACCTGCCCGTCAGGATCTGCAGCATGACTCGTCCCTGATCCTGGACCATATCCTCGTCGTAATTTCTATAGCGGCCCTTACGTGCGCCCTGAGGAACAGGCAGTTTATTGACGGCCCTCCGAAAGGATCAACCGCGTCACGGACCACTCAAGTCCCGAAGAGCAACGGGACGCTTAAAGATCCAGTCTTTGGACCCTGCTGTCTCACTAACGCCTGCTGGCTGAATAGATGCTCTACTAAGGCACGGTGAAGAAAATCTTCGGGTCGACGGCGCCCACAATGTCGTCGCGTAAGACGATGACGTCCACGCTCCGGGTATCCACGCACAGGACCGCGACATCACAAATGCGGACGATCGCGCAGCGGGTGTCGGTAACGGTCGACAACAGAGCCATTGTGACGGCTTGGCGTCCAGGGCCGTTGCAACACCTGGGCTATTAGAAGTAGTAATTGGGAGCGATGCCACGCCACCGACCGTCATTCAGTCTCCAGAAGACTGAAGAATCAGGGTTGGCTGCCCTCCTCACCCAACGATCAGCCTCACTCGGAGGCGTTGCACGCCGGAAGATCAAACCTAGTTGGAGTACACCCCTAACTGACGTCGGGCACGTAGCCGAATCGCTGTCAGAACAGAGCCCCGGCTCTGCATCTCTGACAATGGTCGTAGAAGGTCTCAGGTCCCAACCTGACACTACCGACACATCCCCCGCGGGTGGCGTCGGTCGATCCGTCTCACCCCTTTCACTCCGGCAAAGGCTGTCTCCTGCACGACGCAAAGCCGTTCCGGCATGCGCAGAATCCTTTCGCGTCATGCCGCCCCGCTTCCCCGTCTCCATGAACCACCAGAAGCATCATCGCTGTTTGTCATTCTGATCCTCATCATCGCTGGGCGGGTCCTCCACGCAACCAGGGCGCTACGCGCCGGGCTCGATCCAGAGTTTCGCTCGGCGCTCGTCGCTTATTTCCTCGCGAAACTCTGGATCGCTCCCGGTTCCCCAAGTTGCCCTCCGGACCCTCACACCCAGCGGTGACTCCGTGTATCAGAACGAGGCCGGAATCTGACAGGCACATCCGGTGCCCGCCAGTCGCTGAAGGAGAAGGATCATGGAACCGCTCACCATCAAAACCCCAGCCGACGTCCTCAGCTTCGTCGGGCACACCCTCGGGTTCTGGCCACATGAGAGCCTCGTCTGCATCACCCTGGACGCCAACCGCGTCGGCGCAACCCTCGGAGTCGACCTCCCCACACACGAGGGCGGACTCAGATACGCCCGCACCGTGGCCGACTACCTCGCCCACGACGCCAGCGCCGCCAGCGTCCTCTTCGCCGTCTACACCTCAGAGCCCCAGAAACCCGGTCAGCCCAAACCGCACGCCGCAACCATCGCAGCACTGACCTGCGCGCTGGCCGAACGCGGAATGACCATCCGCGACGGACTCCTCGTCGGAGACAACACCGTCTCCCCCTACGACGGCGACCCCCAGGACGGACTGACACTCCCCCTCAAGGCGACCCAGTCCAGCCAGATCAACGCCGAATTCATCTACCGCGGCAGCACCATCGCACCAACAAACCACATCACCCTGCCGGCCTCAACAAAAGAGAACCGCACAGCGAACGCCGTCGACGACCGCGTCAAGACGATTCACCGGATGAACCCGGGCGAAGCCCTCGAACAAGCCAGGACACTCTGGGACGGCATGCTGGAGGCGATGTCCTATCCCGAAGATGACCAGACCATCGACCTGATTGCCAACTTCCAGGCCCCGGCCATCCGCGACCAGCTCATGGCCGACATCCCCGGAATCGACGAACCGATGGACCGGGTTCTCCTGGCACAAACAAAGGGCGGCCCTCAATGGTCGCGCGTCGAATGGGCACAGCAGCTGCTGCTCCACGCGTACACGCACAGCAGCACCAAACACTCGGCCCCCATCCTCACCGCCATCGCCTTCGTCAACTGGTGGGAAGGCCGCGGCAGCAAAGCCCACCAGTTCCTGCAACTCGCCCTCGAAGCAGACCCCGCCTACCGTCTGGCCAGGCTCAGCGACCTCATGATCGGCTCCGGAATGGTCGCCGGCTGGAACATGCACAAAGACCGGGCCTTCCGGCCCCGGGGACTCGAAGCCTCCTGACCCGCTGTCAAAAGGATACGGACGACGACGGCGGGACGTTCCGGAGCCAGCTCTCCACCGCCGCGCCCCAGCCGTCCGGATCGGCATTCCACTCCTGCGTGTGCTCCGCGGACGGGGCCGATGCCAGCTCGGGGCGCCAAAGTCAGGCGGATCAACCAAACCACGACCGACCCCGGAAGAAGAGTCCGGATCCCACACACCTGCACTCTGTCGACGACTTGTACGCCAGCCACAGATATCCCCAAAGACGTTCCCGCTGAACCCGGAACGTTCAACGACACCGACGATCCAAGCCGCAAAGTCATGTCGCCTGAAACAGAGAACGTCATGAAGTAGCGAAGGCAGCACCAGGAGGGAGGGACCAAAATGCAGGTTGAAAGCGCCCGTGCACAAAGGTGTGCACAATGTGCACACCCCCTTTGGCCGGACAAACACACGCGGAGCGGACCCCGCCTCGTTCGCAGACAGCAAATAACTACCGAAGATCGTCGAACGAATTCGCCTTCGTCATGTCGTCACCACAACAACTGGCCATGAATGAGTGACGGCCAACAACTGGCCACCATAAACAGCAAGAAGGTACGACACACAGCCCTAGGTCCCAGCAGGCGGAGGGCCCACAAGCCAGGACCCTGATCCCGCCACCCACATAACCGAATAGGCCACCGAGGCGCCAGGAACATACCGCGGACAACGTCAGAGGGTCAATGTCCACACGTTAAAGCAAAAACCCCTCTGACGAGGGGTTATGCGTGCCCGAGGTGGGACTCGAACCCACACACCTTTCGATACCGCATTTTGAGTGCGGCGCGTCTGCCAATTCCGCCACTCGGGCGCGGATTACACGGGAGTAACAATCTTAGGCTCACGGCTGTGTTGTGAGCAACGCGATCGCTTCCAGTGCGCGAAATTACTCTACATGCAGATAGGCTGAATTCCAGAATCGCGCCAGTGAAGCCGCAACGAACCCAAGCAGTTCCAAGTACAACAGCGGGCACAACTAAGATGGACTAGTTCCCGCCGTACCTTTCAAGGAGTTCCCGTGTCAGAACAGACGGAGTCAAACCCCAACAGCCAGCCGGCGCGCCGCGTTATTGTCGCCGAGGACGAGACCCTTATCCGCCTGGACATCATCGAAATCCTCCGTGGCGAGGGCTATGACGTCATCGGCGAAGCGGACAACGGCGAGAAGGCCGTCCAGCTTGCCGAGGAACTCAAGCCTGACCTCGTCCTGATGGACGTCAAGATGCCGGTCATGGACGGCATCTCGGCCGCCGAGAAAATCGTGAAGGCCCGCATCGCCCCCGTAGTGCTCCTCACGGCCTTCAGCCAGAAGGAACTGGTGGAGCGTGCCCGCGACGCCGGCGCCATGGCCTACGTGGTCAAGCCCTTCACGCCCGCGGACCTGATCCCCGCACTGGAGATTGCACTGTCCCGCCATGAGGAGATCAAGGCGCTCGAAAACGAGGTCTCCGACCTCCAGGAGCAGTTCGCCACCCGCAAGCTCGTAGAACGCGCCAAGAGCCTCCTGACCACCAAGATGGGCCTCACCGAACCCGAGGCCTTCCGCTGGATCCAGAAGACTTCCATGGACCGCCGCCTCAGCATGCGCGAGGTCGCCGAAACCATCATCAACCAGGTCAACTAACCTCCGCAGCCCGGTAGGTAACGCCCGACGGCGGCCTGCCGGGCTCCTGCCACCGGTAGGCCGCGGGTCTAAGACAAATCAAGACAAAAAAGGGAGGATCCCCGCCAACCGGCGGAGATCCTCCCTTTTGTTCTGCGTGCGGCTTTCGCCGCACGCAGGTGACGTACTAGGCCTTCTTCTTCTTTTCCGGCCAGGGTCCGAGCTTTTCCTTGTTGCTGGTAGCTTCGCCAGCGAAGGTGGAGTCGGCGAGGTCGCCCACCTTGTGCACCTTCAGCGAGTTGGTCGAACCGGCTTTTCCGGGAGGTGAACCGGCAGCGATAACCACCAGGTCACCGTCCTCCACAAGGTTCAGTTCCAGCAGGCTGCGGTCCACCTGGGCCGTCATTTCGTCGGTGTGGTCCACCATGGGAACCAGGACCGGCTGGATGCCCCAGGTCAGTGCAAGCTGGTTCCACACGTGCTCCACCGGAGTGAACGCGAAGACCGGCTTGACCGGACGCAGGCGGGACAGGCGGCGTGCGGAGTCGCCGGACTGGGTGAAAGCACAGATGTACTTTGCGTCCAGCTGGTCGGCGATTTCGACGGCGGCACGGGTGATGGCGCCGCCGCGGGTCTTGGGCTTGGTGCCCAGCGGGGGGACGCGCTCGAGGCCGTGGACCTCGGTGGATTCGATGATCCGGGCCATGACCTTGACGGTTTCGATCGGGTACTTGCCCACGCTCGTCTCGCCGGAGAGCATCACTGCATCGGCGCCGTCGAGCACTGCGTTGGCGCAGTCCGAAGCCTCTGCACGGGTGGGGCGCGGGTTGTCGATCATGGACTCGAGCACCTGGGTGGCCACGATGACGGGCTTCGCCCAGCGGCGGGCCAGTTCGATGGCGCGCTTCTGGACGATCGGCACCTCTTCGAGCGGGAGCTCCACGCCGAGGTCGCCACGGGCCACCATGATGGCGTCGAACGCGTCGATGATCTCGTGCAGCTGGTCGACAGCCTGCGGCTTCTCGATCTTGGCGATGACCGGAACGCGGCGTCCCTCTTCGTCCATGATTTCGTGGACGCGCTTGATGTCCGAGGCGTCGCGGACGAAGGACAGGGCAACCATGTCCACACCGCGGCGCATGGCCCAGCGCAGATCGTCCTCGTCCTTTTCGCTCAGCGCGGGAACGTTGACGGCAACACCGGGCAGGTTGATGCCCTTGTTGTTGGAAACGAAGCCGCCGACGGTCACCTGGGCGACCACCTTGACGTCGTCGACCTCGATGGCCCGAAGGGCCACCTTGCCGTCGTCGATCAGCAGGGCGTCGCCGACGTTGACGTCGTCGGTCAGGCTCTTGAGCGTGGTGGAGCAGATGTCCTTGGTGCCGGGAACGTCTTCGGTGGTGATGGTGAAGATGTCGCCAACAGCCAGTTCGTGCGGACCGTCAACAAAGCGGCCAAGACGGATCTTGGGGCCCTGGAGGTCAGCCATGACGGCTACGGGCTTGCCGAGCTGCTTCGATGCCCTGCGGACGTTCTCGTACGTCACGTCATGCACCGAGTAGTCGCCGTGGCTCATGTTCATGCGGGCAACATCCACGCCGGCTTCAACAACTGCGAGGGTGTTCTCGAAGCTGGAAATAGCCGGTCCGAACGTTGCCACGATTTTTGCGCGTCTCATATACCTACCCTATTGGTGTGTTTCTGGATTGGAGTTATACCGCAGGTGAACTTCCGTGGTCCCCCGATTGTGACTGCAGAGTTGTGACTAGAGAACGGCGATCGCCCGGTCGGTCGGGGCAACCGGGGCAGGCAGGATCGTGGTTCCCATCAGGAACTTGTCCACCGCTGCCGCGCAGGCGCGGCCCTCGGCGATGGCCCACACAATAAGCGACTGGCCGCGGCCGGCGTCGCCGGCAACGAACACACCCTCGGTGTTGGTCATGTAGTAACCGTCACGGGCCACGTTGCCGCGCCCGTCGAATTCGGCGTGGACCTGCTCGGTGATGCCGGCAGGCTCCGCACCGGTGAAGCCCAGGGACAGGAACACCAGGTCCGCAGGAATGATCCGCTCGGTGCCGGCCTTCGGGAGGCGCTTGCCGTCCACGAACTCGGTCTCGGCAACCTTCACGCCGGTGAGCTTGCCGTTTTCGCCGACGAACTCCACCGTGGAAGCCAGGTACGTACGCTCGCCGCCCTCTTCGTGCGCACTCGCAACCTCAAAGAGGGTGGGGAACGTGGGCCAGGGCTGGTTCGGCATGCGCTCCACGGACGGCTGCTTGCCGATCGCCAGCGTTGTCACGGAGGCGGCACCGTGGCGGTGGGCGGTACCGAGGCAGTCAGCACCGGTGTCGCCGCCGCCCAGGATCACCACGTGCTTGCCCTTGGCGTGGATCTGGTTTTCAACCTGCTCCCCTGCCACCACGCGGTTGGCCGGGACAAGGTAATCCATGGCGTAGTGCACGCCTTCAAGCTCGCGGCCCGGGATGGGCAGGTTGCGCGGCACGGTGGCGCCCGTGGCAACCACCACGGCATCGTACCGGCGGCGGAGCTGCTCCCAGGTCACGTCGGTACCGACGGCGACTCCGGTCCGGAAGCGGGTGCCTTCGGCCTTCATCTGCTCGAGGCGGCGGTCAACCTGTTCCTTCTCCATCTTGAAGTCGGGGATGCCGTACCGCAGCAGGCCGCCGATCTTGTCGTCGCGCTCGTAGACGGCAACAGTGTGGCCCACGCGGGTCAGCTGCTGCGCCACGGCGAGTCCGGCGGGGCCGGAACCGACGACGGCGACCGTCTTGCCCGTCAGGCGGGTCGGCGGCAGCGGGTTGACCCAGCCGTTGTCGAAGGCTTCATCGATGATGGAGACCTCGACCTGCTTGATGGTCACGGCGGGCTGGTTGATCCCCAGCACGCAGGACGCCTCGCAGGGAGCCGGGCACAGCCGGCCGGTGAATTCGGGGAAGTTATTGGTGGCGTGCAGCCGCTCAATCGCTTCCTCGCCCTTGTCCCGCCACACGAGGTCGTTCCACTCGGGAATCAGGTTGCCCAGCGGGCAGCCCTGGTGGCAGAACGGCACGCCGCAGTCCATGCAGCGGCCGGCCTGGCTCTTCAGGACACCCTTTTCCTGGGCCTCGTACACTTCTTTCCAGTCCATGATCCGGACGGGAACGGGACGGCGCGGCTGGGTTTCACGCTGACGTACTTTAAGAAATCCGCGTGGGTCAGCCACCGGTCACCTCCAGGATTCGAGACCATACTTCTTCGCCATCGGGGTCCAGGCCCTCTTCGATCGCGTCGAGACGTGTCTGCAATACGGCCGCGTAGTCGCGCGGCAGGACTTTAGTAATGCGGGCTGCGGTGTCATCGAAGTTCTCCAGCAGCCGCTGCGCGTGCAGGGATTCGGTTTCCTCGACGTGCTTGACCAGCAGGCCGTGGACGATGTCGCGGTCCTCGGCGTCCAGTTCGCGCAGCTGCAGTTCGCCGGATTCCAGCGCCTGCTTGTTCACGCGGGTGGTCCGCAGGTCCAGCACGTAGGCCGTTCCGCCGGACATGCCCGCACCGAAGTTGCGGCCGGTGCGTCCGAGGATGAGCGTCTGGCCGCCGGTCATGTACTCGCAGCCGTGGTCGCCGATGCCTTCGACCACCGCGGTGGCGCCGGAGTTGCGGACCAGGAAGCGTTCGCCCACCTGGCCGCGCAGGAACATCTCGCCGCTGGTGGCACCGTAGCCGATCACGTTGCCGGCAATGACGTTGCTCTCGGCCTGGAACACGTTGGTGCGGTCCGGACGGACGATGATGCGGCCGCCGGAGAGGCCCTTGCCCACGTAGTCGTTCGAATCTCCGAACATGCGCAGGGTGATGCCGGCGGGCAGGAAGGCGCCCAGCGACTGGCCGGCGGTGCCGGTCAGCGTGATGTCGATCGTGTCCGTCGCCAGGACATCCGTGCTGAACGTCTTGGTGACGACGTGGCCCAGCATGGTGCCCACGGAGCGGTCCGTGTTGATGACGTCCACGGCGATCTTCACCGGGCTGCGGTCGGTCAGCGCCTCGGCGGCCATGGTGATGAGCCGCTGGTCGAAGTGCTTGTCCAGCTCGTGGTTCTGGCCGGTGAGGTTGCGCAGCGGGGCGTCGTCGTCGAACTCGAGTCCGTGCAGGATCGGGTCCAGGTCCAGCCCTTCGGCCTTCCAATGGTTGATCGCCTCACGGGTATCCAGCATTTCGGCGTGGCCGATGGCCTCTTCGATGCTGCGGAAACCGAGCTCCGCGAGGATTTCGCGGACTTCCTCGGCCAGGAACTCGAAGAAGTTGACCACGAACTCCGGCTTGCCGCTGAAGCGGGCCCGCAGTTCGGGGTTCTGCGTCGCAACGCCCACCGGGCAGGTGTCCAGGTGGCAGACGCGCATCATGATGCAGCCTTCCACCACCAGCGGTGCCGTGGCGAAGCCGAATTCCTCGCCGCCGAGCAGCGCGGCGATCACGACGTCGCGGCCGGTCTTGAGCTGGCCGTCTACCTGTACCACCACGCGGTCGCGCAGGCCGTTGAGCATCAGGGTCTGCTGGGTCTCTGCGAGACCCAGCTCCCACGGAACACCGGCGTGCTTGAGCGAGTTCAGCGGCGAGGCGCCGGTACCGCCGTCGTGACCGGAAACCAGTACGACGTCGGCCTTGGCCTTGGTGACACCGGCGGCAACTGTGCCGATGCCCACCTCGGAAACGAGCTTGACGTGCACCCGGGCCGAAGGATTGGCGCGCTTCGCGTCATAGATCAGCTGGGCAAGGTCTTCGATCGAGTAGATGTCGTGGTGCGGGGGCGGGGAAATGAGTCCGACGCCGGGGGTCGAGTGGCGCGTCCGGGCAACCCAGGGGTACACCTTCTGCGCCATCAGCTGGCCGCCTTCGCCGGGCTTGGCACCCTGCGCCATCTTGATCTGGATGTCGTCGGCGTTGCTCAGGTACAGGCTCGTGACGCCGAAGCGGCCCGAGGCGATCTGCTTCACAGCCGAGCGGCGCTCGGGGTCCAGCAGGCGGTCCACATCCTCGCCGCCTTCACCGGTGTTGGACTTGCCGCCCAGCCGGTTCATGGCGATCGCCAGGGTCTCGTGGGCTTCCTTGGAGATGGACCCGTAGCTCATGGCGCCCGTGGAGAAGCGCTTGACGATGCTGGAGACAGGCTCCACTTCCTCAAGCGGCACCGCCGGACGGGCATCGGTCTTGAACTTCAAAAGGCCGCGGAGGGTCATGAGGTTCTCGGACTGGTCGTCCACACCCCGGGTGTAGGACTTGAAGATGTCGTAGCGGCGTTCACGCGTGGCGTGCTGCAGCCGGAAGACCGTCTCCGGGTTGAACAGGTGCGGTTCGCCGTCGCGGCGCCACTGGTACTCGCCGCCGCCGAGCAACGGACGGTGCGGCTGCTCGATGCCGCCTTCCGGGTAGGCCATCTGGTGCCGGGCGGACACTTCAGCCGCGATGACGTCGAGTCCGACGCCGCCGAGCTGGGAGTGGGTGCCAGCAAAGAATTCGTCCACCAGTTCCTGGCCGAGGCCAAGGGCTTCGAACGTCTGCGCCCCGGTGTAGGAGGCAACCGTGGAGATGCCCATCTTGGACATGATCTTCAGGACGCCCTTGCCGAGGCCCTTGATCAGGTTGTAGACGCCGTCCTGCGGAGTCACGCCAACAACATCACCGGTGCTGATGAGCTGTTCCACGGATTCCATGGCCAGGTACGGGTTCACGGCGGAGGCGCCGTAGCCGATCAGGACGGCCACGTGGTGCGTCTCGCGGACGTCGCCGGCTTCAACCACCAGGGCGGTCTTGGTCCGGTTGGCGCTGCGCAGCAGGTGGTGGTGCACGGCGCTGACCAGCAGCAGCGACGGGATGGGCGCCCACTGGGCGTTCGAGTCACGGTCCGAGAGCACCACATACTGCACGCCGCGGTTGATGGCGCCGGAAACCTGCTCGCAGATTTCGGTCAGGCGGGCACGCAGGGCGTTTTCGCCGCCTTCGGGGCGGTACAGGCCGCGGACCTTCATGGCGATCCTGTCGCCGTCCGGGCTTTCGATGTTGGCGATCTTGGCGAGCTGGTCGTTGTTGATCACCGGGAAGGGAAGCGAAACCTGCGGCTGCCGGACCTGCTTGGTGTCCAGCAGGTTGCCGTTCGGGCCGATGGCGCACATCAGCGACGTGACCAGCTCTTCGCGGATGGCGTCCAGCGGCGGGTTGGTCACCTGCGCGAAGGACTGCACGAAGTAGTCGAAGAGGAGCCGCGGGCGCTTGGACAGCACGGCCACCGGGGTGTCGGAACCCATGGCACCCAGGGGCTCGGCACCGGTGCGGGCCATCGGACCCAGCAGGATCTTCAGTTCCTCGGTGGTGTAGCCGAAGGTCCGCTGGCGGATGTTCACGGACGCGGCCGTGTGCACCACGTGCTCGCGTTCCGGCAGCTCGTCGAGGTCGATCAGGTTGTCCTTGACCCACTCCGCCCACGGGTTGGCGGCGGCGACTTCGGCCTTGACCTCTTCATCGTCGATGATCCGGCCGGCTTCGGTGTCCACCAGGAACATCTTGCCGGGCGAGACGCGGCCCTTTTTGACCACCTTGGAAGGTTCGACGTCGATGACGCCCACCTCGGAGGCGAACACCACCAGGCCGTCTTCGGTGATCCAGTAGCGGCCGGGGCGGAGGCCGTTGCGGTCAAGCGTTGCGCCCACCAGGCTGCCGTCGGTGAAGGAGACGGCAGCGGGGCCGTCCCACGGTTCCATCAGCAGGGAGTGGTACTCGTAAAACGCCTTGCGGGCCGGATCCATCGTGGCGTGGTTTTCCCAGGCCTCGGGGATCATCATCATGATCGAGTGCGTGATGGGGCGTCCGGAGAGCCAGAGCAGCTCGGCCACTTCATCGAACGACGCGGAGTCGGAGGCGCCCGGCGTGCAGATGGGGTACAGCTCTTCAGGGGAATCGCCCAGCAGCGGGTTGGCCAGCTGGGACTGGCGCGCACGCATCCAGTTCCGGTTGCCCTTGACGGTGTTGATTTCACCGTTGTGGGCGATGGTGCGGAACGGCTGGGCCAGCGGCCAGGACGGGAACGTGTTGGTGGAGAAGCGCGAGTGGACGATCGCGAGCTTGGTCTTGAAGCGCTTGTCCGAAAGGTCCGGGTAGAACGGCTCCAGCTGGGCCGTGGTCAGCATGCCCTTGTAGACGATGGTCCGTGAGGACAGCGACGGGAAGTACACGCCGAACTTGTTCTGGGCACGCTTGCGGATGCGCCAGGCACGGGAGTCGAGTTCGTTGCGCTCCAGCACTTCCCCGGTGCTGGAGGCAAAGAACGGCTGGGAGAAGTAGGGCATGCAGGCCCGGGCCATGGCACCGACAAGGTCGGCCACGATCGGGACTTCACGCCAGCCCAGGACGGTGAGGCCTTCGTCGGCTGCGAGGCCTTCGATGCCTGCCTTGGCGGCGTCGGCTTCACGCTGCTCGGCCGGCAGGAATGCCGTACCTGCCACGTACTGCCCGGGCGCCGGAAGCTCGAACTCGGTAACGGCGCGGAAGAACTCGTCCGGGATCTGCATGAGCAGCCCGGCGCCGTCGCCCGTTCCTTCGTCGGCGCCCACGGCACCGCGGTGCTCGAGGTTGCGCAACGCAGTCAGGGCGGCATCGACGATGTCGTAGCCCGGCTCACCGCGGAGCGTGGCGATGATGGCCAGGCCGCAGGCGTCCTTCTCCTGCTCCGGGTTGTAGAGACCACTGGCCTCCGGCAGCGCCGCGAACCGTTTGAACGGCGACATGGCGGCGGCCGGCTGGTTCGGCTCGGACCAACTGGGGCTGTGAAGAGTTTGGGTCATGGGAGACGTCCTTCCTCCTGATCGTGCGTATGGAAGGGACAACGTTGGCCCCACTCGCGGTGCCTGTGTGATGGGCACAACAAAGTGTTACTTACTGGAAATTGTAGGTCAGCCCGGCCTGCTGAACTAACAGTTACGCAGGCCCTGACCTGGGCTTGACCCGGCAGCAGCTCTGTGCTGACGGGAAGGGGCCCTGGTGCCACGACGCTGTGGGAACGGGCGGTGCGGGCGGTAGCCCTGCTGCCCGGTTTGCCGGCCCTGACTACTTGGTGCGGTCAGTGTCCGGCGCGGATCCGGAGTCCTGGTGAACGGAGTTTTCAGCTGCCTGCCCGCCCTTTGCGGGCGTGGTGCCGACAGCTGGTTCCTTCACCGCTTCAGTTGGGGCGGAAGTGTGCCCCGGACCGCTTTGGTTATCAGGGAGATTACCACGGGACTCACTATCTGAGACACTCTTGTCCGCATGCCGGATGGTTTTGCCGTCCGCCGGAACAGTCGCCAACTCACCGTCCTCACGGACGCCGGCGTCGCTGTCCTTGTCGGCCGGGACGTGCCCGGGCAGGTACGCGGTGTCCGGCTCATCGCGCTTGCGGAGCCCCAGCACCACGAACACGATCAGCGCCACGAGGAACACCACGATGCTGGTCCACACGTTGAGGCGGGTGGTGATGCCGAACAGGCTGATCTGTTCTGCGTCGTCGATCCGCATGGCCTCGATCCAGACCCGGCCCAGCGTGTAGTACATGGCATAGAGCCAGAACAGCCGCCCGCGGCGGAAGTTGAACTTCCGGTCCAGCGCCAGCAGGATCACCACGCCCGCGATGTTCCAGAGGGACTCATAGAGGAACGTCGGGTGGAAGAGCGTGTCCGCCGGCATCCCTGCCGGGAAGTTGGCGTTGTCGGCGTCGATCTGGAGGCCCCAGGGAAGCGTGGTGGGCGCGCCGAACAGTTCCTGGTTGAAGTAGTTTCCCCAGCGCCCCACGGCCTGGGCCAGCAGCAGCCCGGGGGCGGCGGCGTCCAGGAAGGCAGTGAGCTTGACGCCCGCACGGCGGCAGCCTATCCACGCGCCCACCGCGCCGAGCAGGACAGCTCCCCAGATCCCCAGGCCGCCGCGCTGGATCTGCGGGATCAGGGACAGGTCACCGGTTCCGTCGAAGCCCGGCCCGAAGTAGGCGTCCGGGGACGAGAACACATGGTAGAGGCGGCCGCCGATGATGCCGAACGGGATGGCCCAGATGGCGATGTCCCACAGGCTGCCCTCCGGAGTGCCGCGCTTGGCCCAGCGGACCGACGTCAGCCACAGGCCAACCACGATTCCGGCCAGGATGCACAGCGCGTACGCGTGAATGCGCAGCGACCCCCACGGCAGCGGGATATCGAACCCGGACCAGTCCGGGCTCGGAATACTGGCGGGGAGCATGGCCGCCGCGTGGAGGACAGTCTGCATTGTTTAGGCTTCTTCCCTGGTCAGGCCGGTGCTGAGGTCTTTGGTCAGGGCGGCAACTGCATCCACGCCGCCGTCGCGGATGGCGGCGACGAGCGCCGTACCCACGATCACGCCGTCAGCGTAGGCCGCGATCTCGCGGACCTGGCCGGCGTTGGAGACGCCAAGGCCTACACACACCCGCTCGGCCCCTGCAGCGTGCGCTGCTGCCACGACGCCTTCCGCAGCATCGCTGACGGAGGACCGGGCCCCGGTGACGCCCATGATGGACACGGCGTACACGAAGCCGCGGCTGGCATCCACCGTGCGCTTCATGCGCTCCGGCGAGGACGACGGCGCCACGAGGAACACACGGTCCAGGCCGTACTTGTCCGAGGCGGCCATCCACTCGGAGGCTTCGTCCGGAATCAGGTCGGGGGTGATCAGGCCTGCTCCCCCTGCTTCGGCGAGCCTGCGGGAGAATTCGTCCACGCCCATCCGGACCACCGGGTTCCAGTAGGTCATCACCAGGACGGCGGCGTCGGTCTTGCTGGTGATCCCGCGGACCACGTCAAAGACCTCGCGGACGTGGAAGCCCTTGGCAAGGGCCTCGGTGGTGGCGGCCTGGATGACCTGGCCGTCCATGACGGGGTCGGAGTACGGGATCCCGATCTCGATCAGGTCGGCACCGTTCTCGGCCAGCGCGATGCCGGCCGCGATGGTCTCCTCCACGCTGGGGTAGCCGGCGGGAAGGTAGCCGATGAGGGCGGCGCGCCCTTCAGCGCGTGCCTTGTCAATGGCGGCTGCTGACTTGCTGGTGCTGGTGATGTCCTGAACGCCGGTCACAGCTGTTCCCCTTCTTTGCCGATCTCGGCCTCTACGGAATCCTTGTCCAGCAGGTCGAACCATTCAGCGGCCGTGGCCACGTCCTTGTCGCCGCGGCCGGAGAGGTTCACGATAACGATCTTGCTGTCCGCGGCCTGGCCTTCGGCAGCAGCTTCGGCTGCGAGGCGCTGGCCCACCTTGATGGCGCCGGCCAGGGCATGTGCAGATTCGATCGCCGGGATGATGCCCTCGGTCCGGCACAGGACCCGGAAGGCGTCCATGGCTTCGGCGTCCGTGATGGGCTCGTAGCTGACGCGTCCGATGTCCGCCAGGTAGGCGTGCTCCGGACCGACGCCCGGGTAGTCCAGGCCGGCCGAGATGGAGTGCGACTCGATGGTCTGTCCGTCGTCGTCCTGCATCAGGTAGGAGCGTGCGCCGTGGAGCACGCCCGGCTTGCCCAGGGTGATGGTGGCTGCGTGGCGTCCGGTGTCCACGCCGTCGCCGCCGGCCTCAAAGCCGTAGATCCGGACGGAAGGATCGTCCAGGAAGCCGTGGAAAATGCCGATCGCGTTGGAGCCGCCGCCGATGCAGGCGCAGACCGCATCCGGAAGGCGTCCGGCCTGTTCCAGGATCTGGGCGCGGGCTTCCTCGCCGATGACCTCGTGGAAGTACCGCACCATCGCCGGGAACGGGTGGGCACCCGCGGCCGTGCCGAGCAGGTAGTGGGTGTGGTCAACGTTGGCCACCCAGTCACGGAGTGCCTCGTTGATGGCGTCCTTGAGGGTCTGCGATCCACTGGTCACCGGAATGACCGTGGCGCCCAGCAGCTCCATGCGCGCAACGTTCAACGCCTGGCGCCGGCAGTCCTCGGCGCCCATGTAGACCACGCACTCGAGGCCCAGCAGGGCAGCGGCCGTCGCACTGGCCACGCCGTGCTGGCCGGCTCCGGTCTCGGCGATCACGCGGGTCTTGCCCATGCGCTTGGCGAGCAGGGCCTGGCCCAGCACGTTGTTGATCTTGTGCGAACCGGTGTGGTTGAGGTCCTCGCGCTTGAGGAACACGCGCACTCCCCCGGCGTGCTCGGCGAAGCGCTTGGCCTCGGTGAGCAGGGACGGGCGGCCGGAGTAGTTCTTGTTCAGGTCCTTGATCTGGGCGACGAAATCCGGGTCGGCCTTGGCCTTCTCGAAGGTGTCTTCCAGTTCGTCCAGGGCCGCGATGAGGGATTCGGGCATCCAGCGCCCGCCGTAGGAGCCGAAGTACGGGCCCGGCGCGTGGCGCAGGGACCGGTCTCCTTGCAGAAATGCGTCCGCGGTGCCCTCATCAGAGCCGGTTGTTGGCGCGTCGACCATCGGTCTCACCATCCTGTTCCACTGTTCATAAAGAAATTTCGGGTGGCGCACGGCTTCAGCAGGCTGCCGCCGGCGCCCCGGTCATCAGACCCGTGCTGCGATGGCTTCCGCCCCTGCAGCGGTAAATTCGGCAATCCGCTCACGCGGGGTGGCGTCGCTCACGAGCGCTTCGCCCACCAGCACGGCATTGGCGCCGCTCGCGGCGTAATGCCTGACGTCGTCCACGCCGCGGACTCCGGATTCGGCAACAATGACCGCTTCCGGAGGGATGCCGCCGGCGAGGGAGGCAAACACGGAGCGGTCGACGTCGAGCGTCTTGAGGTTGCGGACGTTGACGCCGATGATCCGGGCGTCCGCCGCGACGGCGCGCTCGATCTCTTCCGCCGTGTGCGTCTCCACCAGCGCGTTCATGCCCAGTTCGCGGGTGAGCTGGCTGAAATCGCGAAGCTCGGCGTCGCTCAGCGATGCAACGATCAGCAGGACCAGGTCCGCGCCGTGCGCACGGGCTTCCCAGATCTGGTATTCGTCAACCGTGAAGTCCTTGCGCAGCAACGGAACATCCACGGCTTTTCGGACGGCGTCGAGGTCGGCAAGCGACCCGCTGAACCGGCGCTGTTCGGTGAGCACGCTGATGACGGAAGCTCCGCCGTCGGCGTACTGGACCGCGAGGTCAGCTGGATCGGCGATGCTCGCCAGATCGCCCTTGGAGGGGCTGCGCCGCTTGATTTCCGCGATGACCTTCAGCTGGTTCCGTGGCGAGGAATCCCCGCCGAGGGCAGCCCACGCATCGCGCGCGGGAGCTGCCGCCGCGGCACGGTCCTTCAGTTCGGCAAGGGACACCAGGCGCCGGCGGGCCTCCATGTCCTCACGCGCACCGGCATTGATGTCGTCGAGAACAGTCACTGCTAGTGGCCGGAGTTCTTCAGCTTGCTGCCGTCCACGCCGTAGCCGGCCTTGCGCATGATCCAGCCGAGCAGCAGGCCGATGACCATTACAGCGGCGCCGCCAATGAAGATCGGGGTGCTGGCAATGACGAAGGCGATGGCCGCGATGAGCGCGCCCACCAGCATAACGATCACGCACGTCCATGCCGCCGGGCTGTTGCCGTGGCCGAGGTCTGCGCTGTGGTCGACGCCGGTGTAGACGCTTTCGGCAGCAGCGGCTTTGGATGCGGAAACAGTGGCTTTGCTCATGGAAATCTCCTCAGGATGAATACTGCTTACATTCTGCCATTTTTTGGCGGTGCCTTGGACATCGGCGGCTTGGACGGCAGCGGGCCGCCTACGTCGGATCGTCGCCCCGCGACAGCCTGTCCCAGCTGTCGATCTCGTCCGCTGGACCTTCCGGCGTGCCGGCAGCGCCAGCCCCTGCGGCGTCATATTTCGTCCGCGTCTTCCAGTGGCGTCCGGCCGGGATGATGAGCAAGGCTCCCAGCCCCAGCAGGACACCGGCGACGACGGCGAGTGCAGGGAAGGCCGAAGCGCTCACCTGGACGCTGCTCCCGGTAATGCCGGTGGCAGCCGCGATCGAACCCTGAGCGGCCGCGAGGGGGTCTGCCATCACCGTAACGGCGGCGGTCACGATGCCAACGGAGGCCAGGAGGATGATCGCGGTAATGATCCAGCGCGCAATCCGGCCCGCGATCGAGGCGGCAAGACCGCCAGCCAACGCCACGAGTGCCAGCGCGGTGACGGTTGTGGCTGCTTTGCTGCCCTGCACCTGGAGGCCGTCCTGGCTGTTGACGGCCTGGCCCAGCTGGGCCGGGTCCAGATGCACGGTCAGCCATGTCTGGGTGGTGGTGCCGAAGACCGCCAGTGCCATGGCGGCAATGATCAGCACCAGCGTGGACTTCCGTGCCCACACCGGAGCGCCGGGGCGCTTGGTTGCCGGCCGGCCGGTCTTGCCAGCCGTGACACCGTCGTCGGTGATGCCGTCTTCCATGACACCCATCAGCTGCCCGCCGCGGCGGGACCGGCGACAGCGGGACCGGCGGCATCCGGGCTGGCGGCATCCATGCGGGTAGCGTCCGCCGCGTCCGGCACAGACTCGGCCGTGATGTTGTGCAGGGACCCGGCCGTGTGCACGGCGCGCAGCGGCGCGGCAGCCTTGTTGACCGTCTCAAGGGCTTCGGTCGGGTTGACCGAGTCGGCGACGATGCCGCCGCCGGCCTGGACGTAGGCCCGGCCTTCACGGAGCAGCGCGGAACGGATGGCGATGGCCATGTCCATGTCGCCGGCGAAGTCGAGGTAACCCACCACGCCGCCGTAGATGCCGCGGCGGTGCGGTTCCAATTCGTCGAGGAGCCGCAGTGCGCGAGGCTTGGGGGCCCCGGACAGCGTCCCTGCGGGGAAGGTTGCCTTCAGGACGTCGTACGCCTTGGCCGCGGGGGCGAGCTTGCCCACCACGGTGGAAACCAGGTGCATGATGTGGCTGAAGCGCTCCACCTCCATGAACTGGGTGACGTCCACTGTGCCCGCAACGCAGACCTTGGAGAGGTCGTTGCGAGACAGGTCCACCAGCATGAGGTGTTCGGCGCGTTCCTTCTGGTCGGCCAGGAGTTCCTCGGCGAAGGCCTTGTCCGCTTCCACGGTCTTCCCCCGGGGACGCGAGCCGGCAATCGGGTGGGTGATGACTTCCTCGCCCGTGACGGTCACGAGGGCTTCCGGGGAGGAGCCGACGATCGAGTACTGCCGGCCGGCGGCGTCTTCGAGGCTGAAGATGTACATGTACGGGCTGGGGTTGGTGTTCCGAAGCACCCGGTAGACATCCAGCGGGTCGGCGCCGCACTCCATTTCGAAGCGGCGGGAAATGACCACCTGGAACACTTCGCCGTCCACGATGGCTTCCTTGCCGCGGTCCAGGGCGGCGAGGTAGTCGGGCTCGTTCCAGCGTTCCTGGACGCTGGAGGCAAAGTCCAGTGCGGCGGGTTCCAGCACGGAAATGGGCTGTTCCACGGGCGTGCTGACCTTGGCAAGGAGGGCCTTGACCCTGGCCACGGCGTCGTGCCATGCCTCGTCCACCCGCTCCGAGCTGTTGTCGAAGTTGATGGCGTTGGCGATGAGCAGGACGGTGCCGTCCATGTTGTCGTGCACTGCCATGTCGGTGACCAGGTTCAGGGCCAGTTCCGGCAGTTCCAGGTCGTCTTCGGGCGGGCTGGTGAGTTTCTCCCAGTGCCGCACGGTTTCCCAGCCGAGGAAACCGACCAGGCCCGAAGTGAACGGCGGCAGGCCGTCGAAGCGGTCGGTGCGCAGGGCCTCGACGGTATCCCTGATGGCATCCACCGGGTTCCCGTCCACGGGCACGCCGGCCGGCGGCTCGCCCAGCCAGTGCGCCTGCCCGTCCTTGGTGGTCAGGGTGGCGCGCGACTTGGCGCCGATGAAGGAATAGCGCGACCAGGCGCCGCCCACGGCCGCGGACTCCATCAGGAACGTGCCGGGCTGGCCGTTGGCCAACTTGCGGTAGAGCCCGATGGGCGTCTCGGCGTCGGCCAGTACCTTCAGCCGGACCGGGATGACACGGCTGTGGCTGGCGAGCTCCCGGAATTCCTCGAGGCCCGGGCTGATGATTCCAAGGTCCTGCATGGCTATGGTTTTCCGCCTGTTCTTAAGTGGTGCCTGAATCGTGTGGTGGGGTGCCCGGCGCCTGCGCCGGAGACCTGCCTGGTCGGTGCTAGCCGGCGGTCCCTGCGCTGCTGGCGTCACCGGCAACGACGGCCAGCCCGCGGCCGTCGAAGCAGGTCCGCGTGCCGGTGTGGCAGGCTGCGCCAACCTGGTCGACGCGGACCAGCAGGGCGTCGCCGTCGCAGTCCAGCGCAACGGACTTCACCCATTGCACGTGGCCGGAGGTGTCGCCCTTGCGCCAGTACTCCTGGCGGGAGCGGGAGTAGAAGGTCACCCTCCCGGTGGTCATCGTCCGGCGCAGCGCCTCGTCGTCCATCCAGCCCAGCATGAGCACTTCGTTGGTGTCGAACTGCTGCACGACGGCGGCCACGAGGCCTGCGCTGTCGCGCTTGAGGGCGTCCGCCACTTCAGCGGGAAGGGCGGGCACGGGGGCGGGGGCGGGCTGCTCAGACATCAGACCAAGTCTAGTGCCTCACCGCAGTGTGACGATCAGGGTCAAAATCGGCGGCACTTCCACTGCGCAACTCGCGGCCTCTCGTGCTAGTTTCACAAGTGATGCATTTCGTCGACCCGTCCCGAGAAGTCCTGGCCGAAACCCTGCTGGCGGCCGGTCCTGACTCCCCCACGCTCTGCAGGGGCTGGCGCACACGCGACCTCGCCGCGCACCTCTACCTGCGCGAACGCAAGGCCGGTGTGGGGCTCGGCCTCATTATCAAAAGCCTCGCAAGAGCCTCCGACGAGGCCACTGCGAAGCTGGCCGCCAAACTCAAGACCTCCGAGGACTACACCCGGCTGGTCAACGCCTTCCGTGCCGGTCCCCCGGCCCTGTCGCCGCTGAGGATCAGGGCCCTGGCCGAGAGCTCCAACCTGATCGAGTACTTCGTGCACACCGAGGACGTCCGGCGCGCCGTGGACCGGTGGGCTCCCCGGGCACTGGACGAGGAATACTCCGATGCCCTGTGGGATGAACTCGTCAAGCGGGCAGCCATCCTGTACCGCGGCGTGGACCTGGGCATCGTGCTGGTGCGTCCTTCCGGTCCGCGGCATGTGGCCAAACGTGCTCCCGTATCGGTGGCCATCGTGGGCGAACCGGGCGAACTGCTGATGCACGCCCACGGCCGCACCCGCCATGCGCTGGTGACGTTCGAAGGCCAGCCGGACGCCGTCGCGCTCCTGCAGTCAGCCGAAGTCGGACTGTAGGGACTAGCGGACTTCGAAGCCTGCTTCGCGGATCGCCGTCTTGACCTGCGAAATCATGTCCACCGGCCCGAAGTGGAAGATCGACGCCGCCAGGACGGCGTCCGCACCGGCCGCCACGGCGGGCGGGAAGTGATCGGGCCGGCCGGCACCGCCGGACGCGATGATCGGCACCTTGACCGCCGCACGCACCAGGCGGATGAGTTCGATGTCGAAGCCGTCCTTGGTGCCGTCAGCATCGATGGAGTTGAGCAGGATTTCGCCTACGCCGCGGTCCGCGGCTTCGCGTGCCCACTCGATGGCGTCAATCCCGGTACCCTGCCGGCCGCCGTGCGTGGTGACTTCAAAGCCGGACGCAGTGGGCTCGGAACCGGGGCGGGTGCGCCGGGCATCCAGGGACAGCACCAGGACCTGGGACCCGAAGTGCCGGGTGATTTCGTCGATGACGTCCGGCCGGGCGACGGCGGCAGTGTTGATGGACGCTTTGTCCGCCCCGAAGCGCAGGAGCTTGTCCACCTCGGCCACGCCGCGGACGCCGCCGCCGACGGTGAGCGGGATGAAGACTTCCTCGGCGGTGCGGCGGACCACATCGAAGGTGGTCTCGCGGTTTCCCGATGAGGCCGTCACATCCAGGAACGTCAGTTCGTCCGCCCCGCCGTTGTCGTAGCGGTGCGCAAGCTCCACGGGGTCGCCGGCGTCCCGGAGGCCCTCGAAGTTGATGCCTTTGACCACGCGGCCGGCGTCAACGTCCAGGCACGGAATTACGCGCACTGCTACAGCCATGATTTCTCCTGGTGATTCGCTGTTGGGAGATGCGGTGCCCGTCCGTTGGAAACGGACCGCACTGTGACGGGCCGGCTCAGATCCGGCAGGCGTGGATGCTGCTGACCAGGATGGCCCGGGCACCGAGGTCGTAGAGCTCGTCCATGATCCTGTTGGTTTCCTTCTTGGGAACCATCGAGCGGACGGCAACCCACTCCGAATCACGCAGCGGCGAGACGGTGGGTGATTCCAGGCCCGGCGTGAGGGCCGCAGCCTGCTCGACGAGTTCCTTGCGGATGTCGTAGTCCATCAGGACGTACTGCCGGGCTACGAGCACGCCCTGCAGGCGACGGATCAGGACTTCGATTTCCTTGGCCGTGCCGTTTGCGGAGCCTTCCTGGCCGGTGCGGCGGATCAGCACGGCCTCGGACTTCAGGATCGGTTCGCCGAAGATTTCCATTCCGGCGGCCTTGAGCGTGTTCCCGGTTTCGACGACGTCGGCAATCGCGTCCGCGACGCCGAGCCGCACCGACGATTCGACGGCACCGTCCAGGCGGACCACCTTGGCGTTGACGCCGCGCTCGGCGAGGTAGCCGCGCAGGAGGCCGTCATAGCTTGTGGCGAGGCGTTTGCCTTCGAGCTCTTCGACCTTGCTGAAGTCGCCTACCGGGCCGGCGAAGCGGAACGTTGAGGCGGCAAAGCCCAGGGGCAGCAGTTCCTCAGCCTCCACCTCGGCGTCCAGGAGCAGGTCGCGGCCGGTGATGCCGACGTCGAGCGTTCCGCGTCCGACGTAAACAGCGATGTCCCGCGGGCGCAGGAAGAAGAATTCAATGTCGTTGTCCGGGTCCACCATGACCAGCTCGCGGGTATCGCGGCGCTGGCGGTAGCCGGCTTCGGACAGCATGGCCGAAGCCGCTTCGGACAGGGATCCCTTGTTGGGGACGGCAACACGCAGCATGGGGGTCTTTCTGGGGTTAGGAAGTCTTGGTTACAGGCAATCGGCCACGCTCAGCATGGCTACAGATGCTTGTAGACGTCTTCCAGGGTCAGGCCTTTGGCGAGCATCAGAACCTGCAGGTGGTACAGGAGCTGGGAGATCTCCTCGGCGGCGGCCTCATCGGATTCGTATTCGGCAGCCATCCACACTTCGGCGGCTTCCTCCACGACCTTCTTGCCGATGCCGTGGACTCCGGACTCCAATTCTGCGACGGTGCGGGAGCCTGCCGGACGGGTGGCTGCCTTCTCACTCAGTTCTGCGAACAGCGTCTCGAAATTCTTCACGCCCTCCAGCCTACTTGCTCCGGGCCTGACCCCGCCTGTCGGGCCGTTCCATGACGGCGCCGATGTGAGGTAATGCACAGGTCCGGAGCAGGCAGTGGAACGGCTAGCTGTACTGCTTCAGGGTCACCGCAGTGGCCAGCGCGGCGGTGACAGCCTCATGGCCCTTGTCTTCCTTCGAGCCCGGCAGGCCCGCGCGGTCCAGGCCCTGCTGCTCGGTGTCGCAGGTGAGCACGCCGAAGCCAACCGGGACGCCGGTGTTGACGCTGACGTCGGTCAGTCCCATGGTGGCCGCCTCGCAGACGTACTCGAAGTGCGGTGTTCCGCCGCGGATCACGACGCCGAGCGCCACGACGGCGTCGAAGTGCTTGGCGAGCCGGGCTGCTGCCACGGGGAGCTCGAAGCTGCCCGGCACCCGCAGGACGGTGGGCTCGCTGATTCCGGCGTCCTTTGCGGCCCGGAGCGCGCCGTCCAGCAGCCCGTCCATGATCTGGGTGTGCCAGCTCGCGGCCACGATGGCCAGCTTCAGTTGCGACGTCTCCGCCGGGTTAAGGGTGGTGAGGTCAATCTCCGGCGCGCCGTGTCCACTCATCTAAAAGTCTCCTGGTTCGTTCTTTTGGGGTCGGTCTTGGTGCTGAAATCGGTCTTGGTGCTTGAGTCAGTCTTGTTCGTGCTGGTATGGCGCCTGGCCGGCCGACGGCGACGCGGCCACCGGTTCAGCGTCCTGGCTGTCCAGGACGAGCCGGTGGTCCATCCGGTCCTTTTTGGTCTGCAGGTAACGGATGTTCTGCTCGCGCGAGGGCACCTCGGTGGGAACCATTTCGACGACGGTGACGCCGGCGTCCGCCAGCCGGTTCTGCTTGTCCGGGTTGTTGCTCAGCAGGCGCACTTCGTGCAGTCCGAGCTCGGCCAGGATCTGCGCGGCGGCGTTGTAGCAGCGGGCATCCACAGGCAGGCCCAGCTGCTCGTTGGCTTCAACGGTGTCGAAGCCGGCTTCCTGCAGGGCGTACGCCTTGATCTTGTTGGCAAGGCCGATGCCGCGGCCTTCCTGTCCGCGCAGGTACAGCAGCGTGCCGCCTTCCTCGCTGATCTTCTCAAGGGCGTACGCCAGCTGTTCGCCGCAGTCGCAGCGGTACGAACCGAAAACGTCGCCGGTGAGGCATTCCGAGTGCAGCCGCACCAGCGGCGCCTTGCCGTCCACGGGCGGAATGGGCGAACTGACGGCGAGGTGCTCGATTCCTGTCACCAGGTCGGTCCAGGCCTGGGCCACGAAGACCCCGAATTCGCTGGGCAGCTGGACCACGGGTCCGCCGCTGACCGGGTGCGGCCGGCGCCCCGCCTTAACGTCTTTTCGTGCCTCTGAAGCCGTCATCGCATCTCCTCGTTCCCTGCCGGCGCTGCCACCGGTCCGCCCGGCTCTGCTGTTTCCAGGTATGCCACCAGATCCTCGATCGAGATCAGCGGGCACCCGTGCTCAGCAGCGAAGCCGCGAAGTCCGTCCAGGCGCATCATTTCTCCGTTGTCGTACACCACCTCGGCGATCACGCCCACCGGCTCCAGGCCGGCAAGCCGGCACAGGTCCACGGCCGCTTCGGTGTGGCCCGGGCGTTCACGCACTCCACCGTTAACGGCCCGCAGCGGGAAAACATGCCCGGGACGGGTGATCGATTCCGGCCGGCTGGCGGGATCTGCCAGTACGCGGGCGGTGAGTGCACGGTCCGTCGCGGAAATTCCCGTGCTGACGCCAAGGGCGGCATCGCAGGACACCGTGTAGGCCGTGCCCTTGGAGTCTTCGTTGACCTCGACCATGGGCGGCAGGAGCAGGGCATCAGCCCGGGCTCCGTCGAGCGGTACGCAGATGACCCCGGAGCTGTAGCGGACGGTCCAGCCCATCAGCTCGGGAGTGGCGTGCTGGGCAGCGAAAATGATGTCGCCTTCATTTTCGCGGTCCTCATTGTCCACCACCAGCACCGGAAGGCCGGCCGCCATGGCGCGGACGGCGTCCTCGATCGGGTCAAGGAGCGTGTTGCCTGACAGGACATCCGCAGTGGCACCGGGTCGGGGCGTGTTCTTGAGCTGGCTCACTTGGACTCCCCCGCTCCGGCTGCAGCAGCGGCGGCGTCAGCGCCGGTGGCGGCGCCCCCGGCAAAGGCGAGCAGCCGTTCCGTGTACTTGGCCAGGACATCGACTTCGAGGTTCACCTTGCTGCCGGACTTCTTCGCCCCCAGGCCCGTGTCTGCCAGGGTGGTGGGAATGAGGCCCACTTCGAACCACGGGGCAGGTTCCGACGCATCGCTGACGGCAGTGACCGTGAGGGAGACGCCGTCGACGGCGATGGAGCCCTTTTCGGCGATGTAGCGGGCAAGGCGCACGGGCACGCCGAACCGCAGGCGGTCCCAGTTGCCCAGTGCTTCGCGCTCGAGGAGCTCGCCCACCCCGTCCACGTGGCCCTGGACAACGTGTCCGTCGAGGCGCCCGCCGGCAGGAACGCAGCGCTCCAGGTTGACGGTGTCGCCCGCCTTCAGCTCGCCGATGGTGCTGCGGACCAGGGTCTCACCCATGACGTCGACGCTGAAGTCCTTGCCGTCGATGTCCGTAGCGGTCAGGCATACTCCGTTGACGGCCACCGAGCCTCCCAGGGCCAATCCCTCTGTGCTGGTGGGCGCATGGAGGCGCACCGTGGCACTGACGGCGCCGTCGCGTTCTACGGACAGGACCCTGCCCTGTTCGGCAATAATTCCGGTAAACATCAGTTGCCTCCTGTGGCGGTGCCCGCGCCGGTGCGGTGCGGTAAGGATTCGGGTGAGCTGGTGAGGGATGAAATCAGTTCCGGGGCGGCTGCCTGTTCGGCAGGCGCATGCTCGGTATGCGCGGATACTGTGTGCGCAGCTACGGTGTCGCCCGGGAAGAGGTGGAGCCGCAGGTCCCGGCCGAGGGTCTGAACGGCTCCCCCTGATGCCTGGTCCCAGTCCCAGGCCTGGGCCTCTGCGAGGGTGCTGATGCCGAGGTCGCCGAGGGCTGCCGTGCCGGACCCGAGGAGGGTGGGCGCGAGGTAGACGATCAGTTCGTCCACGAGTCCGGCGGCGAGGAAGGCGCTCAGGATGCTGGACCCGCCTTCCACCATGACGTGGCGGACCCCGGCGGCGAACAGCCGGGCCAGGGCTTCGTGCGGGTCCCGGGTGGGCAGGTGCAGCACACGGCCGTCATCCCCGTGGATGGCGGCGTCGTCGGGAATTCCCCGGAGGCCCATGACGGCGCGCAGCGGCTGGCTGCCGGCCGGCCGGCCGGACGAATCCCGGGCGGTGAGCCGCGGGTTGTCCACCAGGAGCGTCTGCGTGCCTACCAGGATGGCATCAACCCGGCTGCGGAGTCCGTGGTTGTCGGCGAGGGATTCGGGGCTGGAGATCCACTGGCTGGTGCCGTCAGCCGCCGCGATGCGGCTGTCCAGGGTCTGGGCAATGTGGAGGGTGACGAAGGGGCGCTGGCCGAACACGGCTTCAAACCAGCGGCGGTTCAGCTCGTAGGCGGCGCGGGCGGAGAGGCCGGAACGGACGCGGACGCCCGCGGCGCGCAGCGTTGCGGCTCCGCCGGCGGCAGGATCGTGGGGGTCGTCCACGGCGTACACCACTGAAGCGATGCCGGCGTCAATAATTGCCTGGGCGCATGGCCCGGTCCGTCCGCAGTGGTTGCAGGGCTCCAGGGTGACCACCATGGTGGATCCTGCCAGGTCGATGCCCTTCATGCCGGCCTGGGCAATGGCATCGGCCTCCGCGTGCGCCGTACCGGCGCCACGGTGGTAACCGGTCACCAGTTGCCGTCCATCGGATCCGATGACGACGGCGCCCACGAGCGGGTTTGCCCCGCGGGGACCGTGGAGCGCTGCGGCGAGGGCAGCCTCCATGGCGTCGATCTCGGCAGCACTGAACTGGTCCGTAGTCTGCGGCGCTGTTGTCTGCGGCGTCAAAGCGTTCGTCGTTCCTTCCCTCGAAACCGAGTTGGCTCCGGGGGTATACGACAGCGCAATACCGCACCGCCGAAAGGGCAGTGCAGTAACAGCTGTACGTGCTTCTCTCATCCAGACTTTAACTGTCGGTACCGGAATTTCACCGGTTCAACCGTCCGCCGGACCAGTTCCCCAAAAGGATCTGTGCCGGCTCGCGGGTCGCGGACTGTCACCGCCGGTTCGGACTTACACCGACCCCGGAGCACGTAGTGTGTGTTGTTATTCTGTCACAACTGAGTGACTGGTCCGTGTATTCCCGTCAGACTCCGTCATGATTGCGAAACAGAGCCGGAGCCGGCTGAAACCGGGCGCGAGCCGGCTGCCCGAAGGCGGTCAATCGCCGTCGCGGGGTCCTCCGCGCCGTACACCGCGGAGCCTGCAACAAACACGTTGGCGCCGGCTTCGGCTGCCCGGACAATGGTCTCCTCGGTGATGCCTCCATCCACCTGCAGCGCTACCCCGGTGCCGGAGCCGTCGATCGCTGCGCGGGCACGCCTGATCTTCGGGAGCGTCAGGTCGAGGAAGGACTGGCCGCCAAAACCGGGTTCCACGGTCATGATCAGCAGGAGGTCCAGTTCCGACAGCATGTCCAGGTAGGGCTCCACCGGCGTCCCGGGGCGCAGCGCCATTCCGGCCTTGGCCCCGCGCGCGCGCAGTTCCCGGGCCAGTTTGATGGGGGCGATCGACGCTTCAACATGGAACGTTACTGACGCGAGTCCCGCGTCCGCGTAAGCGGGCGCCCAGCGGTCGGCGTCGGCGATCATCAGGTGCGCGTCCAGCGGCACCGGACTCACGGCCTGGATGCGCTGCACCACGGGCAGGCCAAGGGTCAGGTTCGGCACAAAGTGGTTGTCCATGACGTCAACGTGGACGGCATCCGCGTTGCTGATTCTGCGCAGCTCTGCCTCAAGGTTGACGAAGTCGGCGGAGAGAATGCTGGGGTTGATGCAGCACTGAGCCATGTCGGCTCCTTTCACTGAAGGCTGAGGGATCAGGGTTTTTTGTGGATGAGTGCCAGGAACATGGCGTCCGTGCGGTGGACATGCGGCCACAGCTGGGCGGTCAGGTCATGGCCGGCCTCCAGGTGGCCGGACAGGCTCACCTTGTCCAGGGCAGCACCGGCGTCGAGCAGTTCCAGGTCGTCGCGCTTGCGCAGCGCATCGGTTACGACCGCGGTGGTCTCGGCGGGGTGCGGCGAGCAGGTCACGTACGCCACCACGCCGCCGGGCCGGACAGCGTCCAGTGCCGACTTCAGCAGTTCGCGCTGCAGCGGGCCCAGATCCGCGAGGTCCTTGGGCGTGCGTCGCCACCGCGATTCGGGCCTGCGCCGGAGGGCGCCGAGTCCGCTGCAGGGAACGTCGACGAGCACGCGGTCGAAGGTACCCGCCATTTCAGTACCTACGTCGCGGCCGTCGCCGGTGCGGACATGCCACACCTCATGCGGGACGGCGGCCAGGGCCTGCCGTACCAGCTTGGCACGGTGCGGGGCGGGTTCGTTGGCCAGCAGGGTGGCACCCTGCTGCCGTGCGAGGGCACCCAGCAGGGCCGCCTTGCCGCCCGGTCCGGCGCAGAGGTCCAGCCATTTCTCGCCGCCTTCGCCGGCGGACTGTGCCTCCGGAGCCGGCGCCAGGTCCACGGCTGCCATGGCGCGGGCAACCAGCTGCGAGCCGACGTCCTGGACCCTGGTGCTGCCTTCCCGCACCGATGCCAGCCGGCCGAGGTCGCCGCCACTGGACAGGGCCGAGCCTTCCACCAGCTCGCCGGCAGTGGCTCCGCCTTCCAGTGCTTCGTCAAGGCTTCCCAGCCCGGGCAGGGCGACGAGGTTGACCACCGGTGCGGCGTTGTCCGCCTCAAGGAGTTCGTTGATTTCGGTGACCGGGCGTCCGTGTGCCACCAGGGACTGCCGCAGGGCGCGGACAATCCACTCGGGGTGGGCGTAGCGGATGGACGCCACCCGGGTTTCGTCCTGCTCGTCGCTGAGGAGAAGCTCCAGCCACTCGTCCAGGGTGTGGGCTGAGACTTTGCGCAGGACGGCATTGATCAGGGCCGACGGGCCGGCCCCGATGACCGCGCGCGCCAGTCCCACGGTCTGGTCCAGGGCAGCGTGGGCAGGTACGCGCATGGCCAGCAGCTGGTGGGCGCCGATCCGAAGGGCGTCCAGGATGGCCGGATCCAGCTGGTCCAGCGGCCGGTCGACGCAGCGGGCCAGGACGGCGTCATAGGTTCCCTGGCCGCGAAGCGCCCCGTAGCTCAGCTCGGTGGCAAACCCGGCGTCACGCTTGTCCAGGCCGTGGTGGCGGATCCGGGCCGGCAGGACCAGGTTGGCATAGGCGTCTTCCGCCGCGACCGCACGCAGCACTTCAAACGCCACCAGCCGGGCCGGGTCGGCACGCCGGGTGCGCTGCGAAGGGGCATTCTCGGTGAAGTTCCGCTTGGGGCCACGGTTGCGTTCCCTGCCCTGGGCATCCCGCTGGCTGCCGCTGCGGCTGTTGCCGGATCCGCCGGATTGCCCGCCGCCGCCTGTTCGCCCCTGACGGGGGGTCCTGCCGCGGCTGCTGCCGCCCGTTCCGGACTCACTCATTCGAATACCACGCCTTCCAGTGCTGCCTGTCCGCGCGCCCAGTCGGCGGCGGCCATCATCTTTTTGCCCGAAGGCTGGATCCGCGTCAACTCAACGGGATGGGAACCTGTCCCCACCAAAACGCTCTTGCCGTCGAGCAGCACCTGTCCCGGCTTCTGCGCCGGCGCCCCGGCCCTGAGTACAACGGGGTCGAGTTTGACCCGCTGCCCCTCCAGTGTGGTCCACGCCCCTGGTTCGGGCGTGACCCCGCGGGTCCGGCGCCCGATGGCAAGGGCGGGCTGGTGCCAGTCGATCCGGCCGTCGTCGATGCCCAGTTTTGGCGCCAGGGACACGTCCCCCGACTGCGGAACAGCAACCGCCCGTCCGGCCTCGATCGCCGAAAGAGTCTGGGCGAGCAACACGGCGCCGCTATGGGAAAGCCGTTCCAGGAGTGCCCCGGAGGTGTCGTCAGGACGGACAGCTTCGGTCAGGGTGCCGAAGACCGGGCCGGTGTCCAGCCCCTCCTCGAGCAGGAACGTGACGGCGCCGGTGATGTCGTCGCCGGCAATGACCGCGCGCTGCACGGGCGCGGCGCCGCGCCAGGCGGGGAGCAGGGAGAAGTGCAGGTTGATCCAGCCGTGCCGCGGAACGTCCAGCGCGGCGCGCGGAATGAGGCCGCCATAGGCGACGATGGCCGCGGCATCCGGTGCCGTGGCGGCAATCCTTGCCGTCACGTCCGCGTCCACCTTCGCCGCATGGATCACCTCGATGCCGAGTTCGGCGGCGCGGGCGGCAACGGGCGACGGCGTGAGCACGCGTTTGCGTCCGATCGGAGCGTCCGGACGGGTCAGGACGGCGACGACGTCAAAGCCGGCCTGCACCAAAGCGTCCAGGGAGGGGACCGCGACAGCGGGCGTCCCGGCGAACAGGACCCTCACTCGGCGGCGCCGAAACTGCCGCCGCCGAAGCTGCCGCCGCCAAAACTGGAGCCGACAGTCTTGGCCCGCTTCGACGTCGTCCGCTCGGTAATGGCGTCGTAGTTGGCGTTGCGGATGGAACGCAGGGCGGCCTTGCGGTCTTCGCCCTCGAGCCTGTCCGTGAACAGGATGCCGTCCAGGTGGTCCGTTTCGTGCTGGAAGCAGCGGGCCAGCATGCCCTCGCCGTCCACCGTGACGGGGTTTCCGTGCAGGTCGACGCCGGTAACCCGGGTGGCGCGGTGCCGGCGGACCGGGAAACCGAGGCCAGGTATGGAGAGGCAGCCTTCCACTTCATCGGGCTGGAAGTCGTCGCTGTTCTCCAGCACCGGGTTGATGATGTGGCCTTCCACTCCGCCGATCCGGTAGGTGAAGACCCTCTTGCTGACGCCGATCTGGGGTGCGGCCAGTCCTGCACCGTCCACGTCTTCCATGGTTTCGGTCATGTCGGCGACGAGCTTTGCGAGTTCCGGCCCGAATTCCGTCACGGGATCGGCAACTGTGCGCAGCACAGGGTCGCCGATGATGCGGATACTCAAAATGGCCATGTGCAATCTGTCCTTCGGTGGTGCTGGGTGAGCTGTACGGGATCCAGTCCAGTTTAGTTGGCCGGCTACCTGCCGGGCACAGCCTGCAGTGCGGGCGCTGCCACAGGCAACGGCGGCGGCGCCAGCGGGAGCAGGGCTGTTCCGGCGCTGACGGTGTCAGCCGACATCTCCCAGACGCGCCGGAGGGCGCAGAACTTCCACCAATGGTGCTTGAGCACCTCCGGGTTGGCACGCATCGGCCGGACCTCCGTCTCCCCGATGGCGACCGCCAGCAGGATCGGGGATTCGCCGTGCTGCCAGGGCTCCCACTCCCCGGCGACAGGATCAACAAGGCTTTCCTCGGCCTTCATTCCGGCCACCAGCTGCATCACCACTTTGTCGTCCAGCGGCTTGACCGTGCCGTCCCGGGATGTGCCCTTGGTCTTGTAATCAATGATGCAGGTCCTGCCGTTGATCCTGGCTACAAGGTCCAGGGTGCCCGCATAGCCCACCGTCTTATTCCAGACGGTGACTTCGGGTGCGACGGGCTCCACGCCAAACAGTTCCCACCACTCATCGAACCGCGCCGCAAAGCCTTCCTCGCCGTTGGCTGCCAGCGCCTCCCGCGTTTCCTTCATCTGATGCGGCCGCCCGAGGGCCCTGAGCGCAACCTGTTCACAGTAGTTGTGCACCCGGTCGCCTCGCCGGGCAGCATCGTCACGGTAGGTTTCCGCTGCCTTGGCAGCGCGGCTGACCGCCTGGCGGACCTTTGCGGGGCTCCCCAGGATCCCGGGAAGCAGCGGATCGCTGGCCAAGCTGTTTGCCCCCATGTACCCGAACCAGCCGTCGAGGCCGTGCGGCTGCTGGCCGATGACGGTGGTAATGGACGGCACGGAAAACGACTCGGAGGTCGAGCGTGCATACATCCGCCCGTAGTCCGTGGCGTGGGCAAGGAGTGGATCAGTCATGCAAACACTCTTTCATGAAGGGCTGACAGGATTACCCGGCGGCAGGAGACGTGGCCGGAAAGCGAAATGGCCCGCCCCGCTGATTCAGCGGAACGGGCCATTCATTGGTGGGCGATACTGGGTTCGAACCAGTGACCTCTTCGGTGTGAACGAAGCGCGCTACCACTGCGCCAATCGCCCCAATGCCATTGAATGCTAGCCCACCCTGGCGGCATTTGGAAATCGAGCCCCTCGACGCCGAAACGAACCGTCGAATTACACGGCTGTCATTAGCTTTATCCCCTAGATTCCAAGGAAAAAAGGGCATCGGGCGCCGAGGACAAGGCGCCGATTTGTAAGTTCCCCGAACCTCCTATAGAGTTCTTACTCGTTGGAACGCGAGGAAATGCCGAATGCGGCACGGAAATGCTGACAATAATGCGGACGTAGCTCAGCTGGTAGAGCACCACCTTGCCAAGGTGGATGTCGCGAGTTCGAATCTCGTCGTCCGCTCGCAGGACACTGTCATGGCAAAGGTTCCCAGGAACCTGGCTTACACGGTGGGTTGGCCGAGAGGCGAGGCAGCGGCCTGCAAAGCCGTATACACGGGTTCGAATCCCGTACCCACCTCGGTGAAAACCTTGGTATCCGGTTCATCCCGGAGAACATTTGGGCGATTGGCGCAGCGGTAGCGCGCTTCCCTGACACGGAAGAGGTCACTGGTTCGATCCCAGTATCGCCCACCAAAGCAAGGAAACTTGCTTGATCCAGTACCACCGGCCCAGCCGGCATGGACTAAATGCGGACGTAGCTCAGCTGGTAGAGCACCACCTTGCCAAGGTGGATGTCGCGAGTTCGAATCTCGTCGTCCGCTCTGTTATTTACAATTCCACTCCGGATCCTTCCGGTGCGGGCGATTGGCGCAGCGGTAGCGCGCTTCCCTGACACGGAAGAGGTCACTGGTTCGATCCCAGTATCGCCCACCACAAAGCAGCTCTCCGGAGCTGCTTTTTTCTTGCCCGGATTCCGGGGCCAAAAATGTCGTGGGCACCCAAATAGGGCATCAGGACCCTAGACAGGTCGCGGCGCGTGCCCTTGGCACACCCGGGGTCCCGGGCTAGGATCGAAAGCGGAGGAGCGATCTGGCTCCGCGACAGAAGGGAGGTGCCCGTGGGTATTCTTGACGATCTAAAGGGCAAGGCTCAGCGACTGGTTGGTGGCAATGAACAGGCCATCAAGGACGGCATCGGCAAAGCCGGTGATTTCATCGACTCAAAGACCGGCGGAAAGTACGCCGATAAGATCGATACCGTCCAGAAAGGCGCAGCCGGCCTCGTGGACAAGGTCGACCCGAAGCCGCACCCGGCTCCGGTCGAAGAACCTCCCGTCGCCGGAGAGCCCCCTGTAACCGGTGAACCCCGGCAGCAGGGCCTCTAACCCAGGAACGTCAGCGAGGTGCCGGTCCCGCCGTGAGGCGGCGCCGGCACCTTTGGCGTTTAAGCGCAGCGTTTAAGGGCAACGTTTAAGGCTATGACGGTTCGTGGTTTTGCCCTTCCCGGGCGAGGGCCGTCAGACGCGACACCGCACGGAAGTACTTCTTGGTGTAGCCGCCGGTCATCATTTCCTCGGTAAAGAGCTGGTCGAACGGAACCCCGCTGGCGAGGATCGGAACGTCCTTGTCATAGAGCCGGTCCGCGAGCACCACGAACCGAAGGGCGACTGCCTGCTCAGTGATGGTTTCCACATCACGCCACACAACACCCTCGATGCCGGCCAGGAGCTGCCGGTACCGGCTGGGGTGGACGCCCGCCAGGTGGTTGATGAGGGTCTTGAAATCATCCCGGGCCACCGTCTTGCCATGGAACTCCGCCTGCATGTGGTGCGTCAGGTCTGCGTTCTTCAGCGGAGCCGGCGCTGCCGGGAGGCCGCGGTGGCGGAAGTCCTCGCCGTCGATCCTGACGACGTCGAACTGGTCTGCCAGCACCTGGATTTCACGCTGGAAATCGACGGCGGCGAACCGTCCGTCACCCAGCGAACCCGGAAGGGTGTTCGACGTCGCCGCCAGTTTGACGCCGGCATCGGCCAGTTCGCGCATCAGGCGGGACATCAGGACGGTGTCCCCCGGGTCGTCGAGTTCGAACTCGTCGATGCACACGAGCTTGTAGCTGCTGAGCGCCTCAACGGTCTTGCGGAAGGACAGCGCGCCCACCAGGTTGGTGTATTCGACGAAGGTGCCGAAGGCCTTGGGGCCGGGAGCCGCGTGCCACAGCGAGGCCAGCAGGTGGGTCTTGCCCACGCCGAAACCGCCGTCCAGGTAGATGCCGGCGCGGGAACTGTCCTTGTCCTTCTTGCCAAACAGCTTCTTGAAGAGTCCGGAGCTTCCGTTGGCGCCAACGCCGGTGGCGAAGGACTGCAGCGCCGTGACCGCCCCGGACTGGCTCGGCTGCGACGGATCGGGCCGGTAGCTTGCGAAGGAAACCTCTCCGAACCGCGGGGAGGGATAAAAACCCTTGAGGAGTTCATCCACGGAAACCGACGGTGTCCGCGCGGAGAGCTGTTCGATCTGTACCAAGGTGGTCCGTTCTGCTGGTCTCGTGTCCCCAGAAAGGATACCGGCAATGGGGCACCGGCCCCATTACGCGGTGCGCACACGTGACCAAGGCCATATTTCCCTCTGTGAACGCAGGGGCGCATAAGTGCCGGCCCGTGGCTAGTGTTGGAACTGGCCCGGCCGCAGCGACGCTTCCCGGTGGCATGGGTCCCCTGACCGTTTCAGTGAAAGGCCATCCCTGTGTCCTACCCCGTTGAACAGAACGAAAAGTTCGCCGAGTACGCGAACCCGGAACGCCTTGTGTCCACCGAATGGCTCGCAGAGGCCATTGAAAACGGCGCCGTCGCCGACGGCAAGCTCGTAGTGGTGGAGTCCGATGAGGATGTCCTGCTCTACGAAACCGGCCACATCCCGGGCGCCGTCAAGATCGACTGGCACACCGACCTGAACGATGAGGTCACCCGCGACTACGTCGACGGCAAAGCGTTTGCCGCCCTGGCCGCCGCCAAGGGCATCTCCCGCGATTCCACCGTGGTCATCTACGGCGACAAGTCCAACTGGTGGGCCGCCTATGCCCTGTGGGTCTTCACCCTCTTCGGCCACGAAGACGTCCGCCTGCTTGACGGCGGCCGAGACAAATGGATCGCCGAAGGCCACAAGCTGACCACCGACGTCACCGTCCCCTCCCCCGCCGAATACCCGGAGGTGGAGCGCAACGATGCCCCCATCCGAGCCTTCAAGGAAGACGTGCTGGCGCACTTCGGCAAGCCGCTGATCGACGTCCGCTCCCCCGAGGAATACAGCGGCCAGCGCACCCACATGCCGGCCTACCCTGAGGAAGGCGCCCTGCGCGGCGGCCACATCCCCACGGCCGCCTCGATCCCCTGGGCACGCGCGGCAGCCGGCGACGGCACGTACCGCAACCGGGCCGAGCTCGAGACCCTGTACCTGGGCGAGGCCGGCCTCAAGGAGGGCGACGACGTCGTGGCATACTGCCGCATCGGCGAGCGTTCCAGCCACACCTGGTTCGCCCTGAAGTACTTGCTGGGCTTCGAGACCGTGCGCAACTACGACGGTTCCTGGACCGAATGGGGCAACGCCGTCCGCGTGCCCATCACCAAGGGAACCGAACGCGGCACGGTACCGGCGTAAACTGGACTTGATGAATACCCAAGCCCTTCCCGCCGCGCTGGCGGAAATAGTTGACGACTTCCAGGCCCTGACCGAACCCGAGCGGCTGCAACTGCTACTGGAGTTCTCCCAGGGTCTCCCCGAGCTTCCGGACCGGTTGAAGGACCACCCGGAGCTTCTAGAGCAGGTAGTTGAGTGCCAGTCGCCGCTGTTCCTGACCATTGAGACGGAAAAGCACGACGCCGGTTCCCCGGACAGTGTGCGCCTGTACTTCAAGGCGCCGCCGGAAGCACCCACCACCCGCGGATTCGCCGGTGTCCTCTATGAAGGACTCAACGGCCTCACGGCGCCGGAGATCCTCTCGGTGCCGGATGACATGCCCGAGTTGCTGGGGCTCACCCGCGCCATCACTCCCCTGCGGATGCGGGGAATGACGGCCATGCTGGGACGCATCAAGCGCAAGGTGGCTGCCTCCGCCGCACTGAAGGCCTAGGCCGGAAGGCCCGGGCACCATATGGCGCGCAAACAGGCTTCACAGGGAACGCCGGCTACAGCAGCACTTGCTGCGGCCGGCGTTCCTTTCGTGCTGCATCCGTACAGCCACGATCCCTCGGCTGCCAGCTACGGGATGGAAGCGGCGGAAGTGCTGGGCGTGGATCCCGCAAAAGTCTTCAAGACGCTCATGGTGGACGTCGACGGCAGGCTCGCGGTGGGGATAGTCCCGGTGCACGGCAACCTGGACCTGAAGGCAATCGCGGCTGCACTGGGCGCCAAGAAGGCCGCCATGGCGGATCCTGCCACGGCGCAGCGCAGGACCGGGTACGTACTGGGCGGAATATCACCGCTGGGGCAGCGCCAGCCCTCGCCCACCGTCCTGGACGAGAGCGCCCTGGGCCAGGAAAGCATTCTGGTCTCCGGCGGCCGGCGCGGGCTGGACATCGAACTGGACCCGGACCACCTAGTCCGGCTCACCGGCGCCATCACCGCCCGCATCGGCACAGGCCCGAAAGCTACTCCGGACCGCTAGCGTCTGTCATATTAGCGTCCGTTCCGGACGGCACGGACTTCCGGGGGCGGGAGCCCGGGTTGGCCCGCGGGGCCAACTGACGCCGCAGCCAGGCGGTGACCAGGCCTTCCCAGCGCTCCGGATCGACGTTCCACTCCTTGGTATGGCGGGCGTCCTGGAACGACTCGAACGTGACCATCTCCGGGTTTTTTTCTGCAATGGTGGCCGATGGCCCGTAGGGCACATATTCGTCGTCAACGCTGTGCAGGATCAGTGTGGGAGTCCTGAGTTCCACGGCGCGGGAGACCCAGTCCATCGATTTCAGGTCCACGGGCGCCGCCAGTCCCGTCAGCCGCCGGCCCAGGCGGTGGCCCATCATCAGCTGCCCGTACCGCCCGACGGCGGACGGGATGCGGTTCAGCTGCGCATGGTGCGCCAGCACGTTCACCCAGTCGATGACCGGCGCATCGAGCACCATCGCCCGGATCAGGTGGTGGTGCCGTGAGAGGTCGGCCGTCTGCAGGCAGATCGCGCCGCCCATGGACCAGCCAAACAGCACCACTTCCCTGGCGCCGTTGGCGACGGCGAAAGTGATGGCTGCCTCGACGTCGCGCCATTCGGTGGACCCGAGGCCGTAGCGCCCGTCCGGGGCCGAAGGCGCCAGGCCGTCGTTGCGGTAGGAAATCACCAGGCTGGTCATGCCGAGAACCTGTGCCGGCCGGAGCGCCCGTAGGCATTCCTGCCGGCTTGCACCGCGTCCGTGGACCATGATGGCCCAGATGTCCGACGGCGCCGGCGCGCGCACCAGCCACGCCGGCGCAACACCGCCCTCGACGTCGACTTCAACGTCCTCGACCGGCAGCCCGATGGACGCCGGGTCCGGGTAGGAAGCCCCGCTCCAGTAGCCGCGGCGGGCGGTGGTGAGGTCGCCGGAATAGACTGCTTCGACCTCGCGCAGGACGGTGCGTTCCGCGGGTGAGTACGAAAGGATCCTGCCAATCCGTGCGTGCCCGCGGCCGCCGTCGAAGATCAGCCCGTAGGTGCCCTCAACCGTGGTGTCTTCGGTGGCGGCAAGGATGACCTGGAGTCCGTCCGCGGCCCGGATGACAGCCAGCACTTCCTGGTTCTCATCCCGGACCCGCACGGGCGTGATGACCCGCCGGGCGAAATAGAGGGCGAGGGCAGAGGACCCTGCACCCAGCAGTCCCGCGGCGGCACCTCCGGCGATTACGCCGCCCACGGCCCATTTGGCGCTGGCGGACATGCCCGCCTCGGGGGTGCCCTGGACCCGGTCCAAGGCACGGGGCGGATTCGTCGGAGTGGCCGGGCGCAGCCCCGGAATTGATGCCATGGATCCATTCTTACTGCTGCCGGCCCTCCGATCATATTCGGGCACACCGCCGGCGGCCGGAGGCCCGGACGAAATCCGTGCGGGAAGGTCAGGCCGGGACTAGGCTGGGGTCATGAGCGATCCAATCGTCATTTTGACAGAAGAGCCGCTGGGTGCGGACGACCGCGTGAACATCGAACGCCTGGTGGACGGGGGTGACGCGCCCCTCCTGGTGCTGGTGCCGGCCAACACGGAACGGCACCTGCTGGTGGACTTCCTCGAAAACCTGTCCCTCCTGGACGTCGCCAAAGCTTTCCGGGAGCTGACTTCCCATGCCCCGGATCCCGCCACCGAACGCGCTGCCGCCGCCGAAACGCTGGCGGTATCGCTTAACGCGCTGGCCGGAATCGGCGGCGGCGTCACCGGCGAAGTGGTGGAGGGCGGGGCCGTGCAAGGACTGGTGGCCAAGGTCAAGGAAGTCGGCGCCGGCCAGGCGGTCGTCATCACACGCCCCCATGCCATCGCGGACACCTTCCATACCGACTGGGCCAACAAGGCCCAGGACCAGCTGGGACTTCCCGTGCTGCACCTGTATGCCGGTTCGGGATTTATCGGCGACTCCTGAGCGTTGTTGAAACCATGAGCATCTTTAGCAACAAGCCAAAAGTCGCGCCCGTCCAGGTTCCCGGCGACGGATCCGCCGCGGAAAACAGCACTCCGCGGATTGAAAAGACAGATGAGCAATGGCGGCAGGAGCTGACACCGGAGGAGTACCGGGTGCTCCGGCAGGCGGGGACCGAGCGCCCCTACACCGGCAAGTACACGGATACCCACACGGCAGGTGTCTACAACTGCCGCGCCTGCGGAGCCGAACTGTTTACCAGCAATGAGAAGTTCGATTCGCACTGCGGCTGGCCGTCCTTCTGGGCACCGCTCGCAGACGGAACCGTCCGCTACATCCATGACCGCACCATGGGCATGGACCGTGTGGAGGTCCGCTGCGCAAGCTGCGATTCGCACCTGGGCCACGTGTTCGAGGGCGAGGGCTACGGCACACCCACGGACCAACGCTTCTGCATCAACTCCGTCTCGCTGACGCTCGTTTCAGCGGACGACGCCGAAAAGTAAGCGCCGCCAGACGTCTCTGCAAGGACCCGCCCCCGCTATGGCTGGGGCGGGTCTGCTCAACCACTTGCACCAGTCTTTCTTATGCTCGGGCTAATTTTGCATTAGGAGCTCTGATTGCTTGCTACGCTCGCCGTAGAAGCTCCAAGCAACCCAGAAAGGCGATCGCCGACGATGACCACGACCGCTCTCACCGCACACGCTCCGCTCACCGCAAACCACCCCGAGTGGGTGAGGCTCAAAGCTGCCGCGACGGCAATCCAGGCCCTGCAGGCCCAGGACGGCTCGGTCCCGGACGCCGCTGACCACGAAGCCGCTGCCGCGCACGTCGGCACCATCTGCGCGGCCGTGGAAGCGCTGGCTCCGTCCTTTGCGCACGACTCCCGGTACCTCGAGCTCCTGGTGAGCGACTTCGGCCGCTGGGCCTCCAACGGCTTCGGGGTGCCGGACTTCCTCGACTCGCTGCTCGCCTTCCAGCCGCAGCAGCACCGCATCGACGGGCTGCAGCACCTGGTGGTCTTCCCCATGTACACCCAGAACGGCAGCAGCAGCCGCCTTGTGGAAGCAGTCCTGATCGAGGTCATCTGGCCGGAGTTCATCGCCGGACTCGAGGAGGGCGAGTATTCCAACAAGCTCTTCGTTCCCATCCGCTTCCTGGACTTCACCCCCGGCTACAACACCAACTCGGCCGTGCTGTTCCCGGAAACCGTGGCGGTCCGGGAAACCCCGACGTTCACCTGGGGTGCCATCTTCGCGGACCGGGAAGCAGCCCGCTTCCGCCGGGTCCTCGGAGCTGCTGCCGACATCACCCGCCTGGAGCTCCCCGCCGAAGCCGCCGAGCTCCTGGAGAACCAAAAGCTCACCCAGGAAACGTTCGTGATGTGGGACCTGATCCACGACCGCACCCACATGCGCGGCGACCTCCCCTTCGATCCCTTCATGATCAAACAGCGCATGCCGTACTTCCTGTACTCACTGGAGGAACTCCGCTGCGACCTGACGGCCTTCCGCGAATCGGTGAAGATCGAAAAGGACGAGGAGGCGGACCCGGAAGCACGCCGGCACGCCAAGCTGGTCCAGTACGCCGTCATCTTCGACCGGATTTTCCGCTTCGCCATCACCGGCAGCCGCGTACGCAACTACGACGGCCTCGGCGGACAGCTGCTGTTCGCCTGGATGCACCAGCACCGCGTCCTGCACTGGACCGACAGCAAGCTCAGCATCGACTGGGACGAAGTTGCCGACGTCGTGGTGGAACTCGGCGCCAGGATCGAGGAGCTCTACTGGCGCTCCATCGACCGCCCCAAGATGGCCCACTGGCTGGCCGCGTACGAACTGATCGCCGGGACCGTCACGCCGAACCCGTCCTCCGTCTGGGCCAAGGGTCCGGACGCGCTGCCGCTGGCCGGGCCGCCCCGCGGCCTGACGGACCAGGTGCTCGATGACGAATTCCCGCTGTCGATGTTCTATGAAGCCCTCGAAAAGAAGATGCGCCCCGTCATCGAATCAACAGCCGGCATCACCGGTTCTTCAGCCACCGGCACCGGCATCAACACGCTGGCCATGAACGCCGGATGAGTGCCGGACGCCCCTTGAACGTGGTGGTCACGGGCGGCAGCGGGCCGTCCGGGATCGCCACGGCACGCGCGCTGCGCGAAGCCGGCCATACGGTCTTTACGGTCGGTTCGGACGGTCCCCGGATTGAGGCTGCCGCCGCGGAAGCGGGCGACGGCGTCATCCCCCTCGTCTGCGACCTCGCCAACCTGGCAGACGTCCGGGCGCTGCACGCCACCATTTCCGCCACTGCCGGAAGGATCGACGGCGTCATCCACCTGGTGGGCGGCTGGCGCGGCGCCCAGGGCATCACCGACCAGACCGACGAGGACTGGGACTTCCTGGAACGCAGCGCCCTCACCACCGTGCGGAATGTCACCAGGGTGTTTTACGACGACCTCGCAGCCTCGGAGGCCGGCCGGTTCGCCATGGTCACTTCCACGGCCGTTGCAACCCCGACGGCGTCCGGTGCGAGTTATGCTGCGGCGAAGGCGGCCGCCGAGGCATGGACCCTTGCGGTTGCCGAAGGCTTCAGCAAGGGGACGCACAGCGCCGCCGTCATCTTCGTGGCAAAAGGCCTCGTGGACGCCGGGATGCGTGCCCGGTCCCCCGAACGCAGCTTCCCCGGCTTCACCGACGTTTCGGACCTGGCGGCTGCCGCCGTCGGACTTTTTACCACCCCGGCGGCGGAACTGAACGGCCGGCGGCTGGTTCTTAGCCGATAACGGCCCACATCCCTAGACTGAAAGCGTGACCAAAGCGATGACAACCACAGTTGAAACTGCCCCTGCCGCCACCGCGGCGCGGCTCCACGACCCTGCCGTGCGGGGGTTCGCCTCGGACAACTATTCCGGCGTGCACCCCGAAGTCCTGGCTGCCCTGGCTGCCGCCAATGAGGGGCACCAGGTCTCCTACGGCGAAGACGACTACACCGCTCGGCTGCAGGTGCTCATGGAGGAGCACTTCGGCGCCGGCATCGAATGCTTCCCCGTCTTCAACGGAACAGGCGCCAACGTCCTCTCACTTCAGTCCCTGCTCCCCCGCTGGGGCGCAGTGATCTGTGCGTCGACGGCGCACATCAACATGGACGAGAACGGCGCCCCGGAGCGGATCGGCGGCATCAAGCTGCTGCAGGTCCCCACCACCGACGGAAAGCTCACCCCCGAGTTGATCGACAGGGAAGCCTGGGGCTGGGGCGACGAGCACCGCGCCCAGCCGCTGGCCGTCTCCATCACCCAGACCACCGAACTGGGCACCTGCTACACGCCGGAGGAGGTCCGCGCCATCGCGGACCACGTCCATGCCAAGGGCATGAAGCTCCACATGGACGGCGCCCGGCTGGCCAACGCCGCAGCCCACCTCGACGTGCCGCTCCGGGCGTTCACGCGCGACGCCGGTGTGGACATCCTCTCCTTCGGCGGCACCAAGAACGGACTGCTGTTCGGTGAGGTGGTGGTGGCACTCAACCCCGACGCCGCGCACGGCCTGGTCTACCTCCGCAAGATGAACATGCAGCTGGCCTCCAAAATGAGGTTCATGTCCGCCCAGTTCATCGCGATGCTCGAGGGCGACCTCTGGCTGCGGTCGGCCCGGCACGCGAACGCCATGGCTGCCCGGCTGCGCGCTGCCGTGGACGGGATCGACGGCGTGGAACCCACGCAGAAGACGGAATCCAACGGCGTGTTCGCCGTACTGCCCGAGGGCGTGGCCGACCGGCTGCGTGAATCCTTCCGCTTCTACGACTGGAATGAAGCTGCGAGGGAAGTCCGCTGGATGTGCTCCTTCGACACCAGTGAAGAGGACGTGGATTCGTTTGTCGCTGCCATCAAGCGGGAGTTGGCGGCCCGTTGAGCGGGCGCACGGGGCGGCGAGCCTGCCGGGTTCGACGCCACCTTTTGCGTAACCTGCCAATGTGAACGCACTCGCCCAGGTTCCCGCGGAGTTCCTTACCGCGTTGGAATCCCTACGAAAAGCACGGTGCCGCGGTGAGCTGCACCTGGACGAGATCCCCGCGCCGTCCAGGCTGGCCCCCTTCGCAGTGGCCCTGGGCGCGGAGGTCATAGGCCCTGTTCCGGGGCCGGCCCCCGCCGCCGTGCACGGACCGGTTTCCGCCGCACTGGTGCGGGCCGCAGGAACCGTCGGTGAGGACGCCGAGGAACTCGCCACCGGACGGTTCATCCTGCTCTACGATCCCGACGGCTCGGCGGTGTGGGACGGCGAGTTCCGGATCGTCACCTACATCCGTGCCCAGCTGGAGGCGGAGATGGGCAACGACGAAATGCTGGGCTCGGTTGCGTGGACCTGGCTCGTGGAGGCACTGGAGAACCACAACGCGCCCTACCGTGCGGCGGGCGGAACAGCCACCCGGATCCTGTCTGAAAGCTTCGGCACCCTCGCCGACAGGCCCGGTTCCATCGACATCGAGCTGCGGGCGTCCTGGACCCCTGCGGGGCCCGATATCCGCTCCCATCTGGAGGCGTGGTCGGACATGGTCTGCACCTTCGCCGGGCTCCCGCCGCTGCCCGAGGGCGTATCCGCCCTGCCCCGCAGGCGGCGCAACTGACCATGGCGGACCACGGCGGGACGCCCTGCAGCGCGATGTCGGTAAACTGAAGGCATCATGACCCCTCAAAATCCGGAACACACCACGGCCGGCGTCCCGGCTGCTGACATTACTCCCCACATCACGGTGGAAGGCTTCGACAGTCTGGTCCCCGAGGTCATCGACCTGGATTCCCCCCGCGACGGAGTGCCGCTAGTCATTGAAACCCCGGCCGGGTTGGAGCGTTGCGCGGCCGCCATTGCCGCCGGGACCGGCCCGGCAGGGGTGGATGCGGAACGCGCTTCGGGCTTCCGCTACGGGCAACGGGCCTTCCTCGTCCAGATCCGGCGCGAAGGCTCGGGAACGTGGCTCATCGACCCGGAACCCTTCGGGGACCTGCGGATCATCAACGACGCCCTCGAGGGCGTCGAATGGATCCTGCACGCGGCGAGCCAGGACCTTCCGTGCCTGTCGGAGCTTGGCATGTGGCCCCACAAACTCTTCGATACCGAACTGGCCGCGCGGCTTGCCGGCCTGCCGCGGGTGGGTCTCGCGGCTGTCATCGAGCAACTCCTGGGCTTCGGCCTCGCCAAGGAGCATTCAGCCGCCGACTGGTCCACCCGTCCGCTCCCGGAACCCTGGCTTCGTTACGCGGCCCTCGACGTTGAGGTCCTCACCGAACTGCGCGAGGAACTCATCGAACTGCTCCAGGCCGACGGGAAGCTTGAATTCGCCGAACAGGAGTTCGCCGCCATCCTCGCGGCCGGACTCGCCCCGCCGCGCGTGGATCCCTGGCGCAAGACCTCGGGGCTGCACCAGATCAGGGACCGCCGGCAGCTGGCGGCGGTCCGTGAGATGTGGCTGGAGCGCGACTCCCTGGCCCGCAAGCGCGACGTCGCTCCCGGCCGGCTCATCCCCGACTCTTCGCTGGTGGCAGCCGCCAAGGCCATGCCCACCACCGTTCCACAGCTGCTGGGAACCAAGGGCTTCCACGGCCGTGCCGCGCAGCGCGAGGCTCCGCGCTGGCTGCGGTGCATCGCGACAGCCAGGAGCATGGAGGAACTGCCGCCGTTGCACCTGCCCACGAATGCTCCGCCGCCTCCGCGCGTCTGGGCGGACAGGGACCCGGCTGCGGCCGAACGCCTGACGACCGCCAGGCCGCTGCTCCAGGACAAAGCCGACGAACTGAACCTCCCTGTCGAAAACCTGCTCACGCCCGACTTCCTCCGCCGGGTGGCATGGCGTCCGCCGGCGGAGCTCAACGAAGAGGCGATCGCCGAAGAGCTCAGCGAACTGGGTGCCCGGCCGTGGCAGATCGAGCTGACGGCCCCCCTGATCACTGCCGCCTTCCTCAATCCGCAGCCGCTGCCCCCCAAGGAACCGAAGGAGCCCCGGGCCGCGCCCGGAACCGCGAGCTAGGCTTCCCGGACCTCACTCGGCGGGCCGCATCGACCTGCCCGCCGGGGCCGGACAACAACCGTCGCGCGGGTCCTTGCCAGCTAAGTTACTCACGAGTAACATTGGAATCAATGCCGCCCGGATTGCCGCTGCCACTGGCGCGCGTCCGGCACCAATGTCTCGATGAGGAGTATCACGTGAGCCAGCCCCGCCACAGCGGAGAACAAAGCAGCGGAACCCACAGCAGTGGAAGGAACAGGACCGTCCGCGACGTCGTCTTTGTGGACGGTGTCCGCACCCCGTTCGGCCGCGCGGGCGAAAAGGGCATCTACGCCGGAACCCGCGCCGATGACCTCGTGGTCAAGTGCATCCGCGAACTCATGCGCCGCAACCCTTCCCTCCCGGCCGACCGCATTGACGAGGTGGCAGTAGCCGCCACCACCCAGACCGGCGACCAGGGGCTCACCATCGGCCGCACGGCGGCCCTCCTGGCCGGACTCCCCCGCACCGTCCCCGGCTTCGCCGTGGACCGCATGTGCGCCGGCGCGATGACCGCCGTCACCACCACTGCCAGCGGCATCGCTTTCGGAGCGTACGACGTCGTCATCGCCGGAGGAGTGGAACATATGGGCAACCACCCGATGGGCGAGGGCGCCGATCCCAATCCGCGGTTCATGTCCGAGCGCCTCGTGGACCCCGCCGCCCTGAACATGGGAAACACCGCCGAGAACCTGCACGACCGTTTCCCGGCCATCACCAAGGACCGCACGGACGCCTACGCCGTGGCATCCCAGGACAAACTGGCGGCGGCCTACGGAAAGGGCCAGATCCAGCCGGACCTGGTGCCGGTGGCCACCATGAAGCCCGGGCAGGGCTGGACGGTCAACACCGTTGACGAACCGCCCCGGCCGGGAACCTCCCTCGAGGACCTTGCCGCGCTGCGCACGCCTTTCCGCCCCCACGGCCGGGTGACCGCCGGCAATGCCGCCGGTCTGAACGACGGCGCGACGGCGGCCCTGCTCGCCTCCGCGGAGGCCGCGGCGGAGCTTGGGCTGCCGGTGAAAATGCGCCTGGTCAGCTACGCCTTTGCCGGCGTGGAGCCCGAAGTCATGGGCATCGGACCGGTCCCCGCCACGGAAAAGGCGCTGAAGAACGCAGGCCTGGACATCTCGGACATCGGGCTGTTCGAAATCAACGAGGCATTCGCCGTCCAGGTGTTGAGCTTCCTGGACCACTTCGGCATTGCCGACGACGATCCCCGCGTCAACCGCTACGGCGGTGCGATCGCCGTCGGGCATCCGCTGGCCTCCTCCGGAGTGCGGCTGATGAACCAGCTGGCGCGCCAGTTCGAGGAGGACCCGTCGGTCCGTTTCGGCATGACCACCATGTGCATCGGCCTGGGCATGGGCGCCACCGTCATCTGGGAAAACCCTCGTCACTCGGAATACACAGACTACAGCGGCGCCGTGTCGCCCGCCGATGACACCGCCAGCACCGATCCCGCCATCACCCAGACTGAAGGAGCAGCAGCATGAGCGCCGCCGATTTCCGCAAGCTTGCCGACCTTTTCCCTGACGAGGCCGTCACGCACTCCTATGTCCAGGACATCGAGCTGCCGGCTGCCGCCGGCAAGCCGAGCCCGGGAACGTTCGCGCTGATCACCCTGGACAACGGCTTTGACCACTCCAAGCCCACCACGCTGGGCCCGAATACCCTGGTGGAACTGGGTACGGTCCTGGAGGGCCTCAAGGACCGGGCCGCCCGCGGCGAGATTGTGGGCGTCGGCGTGACCGGCAAGCCCTATTACCTCGTGGCCGGCGCGGACCTGTCCGCCGTGAAGTCCCTGAACCACCGGGACCACGGACTCTGGATGGCGCAGCTCGGCCACGACGTCTACGCCACCCTCGCCAACCTGGGCGTGCCCAGCTTCGCCTTCATCAACGGCGTGGCCCTGGGCGGCGGCCTGGAGATCGCCCTGCAGTCCACTTACCGGACGGTGTCCACCGGCGCCGGTGCCCTGGCGCTTCCCGAAGCCTTCCTCGGCCTGGTGCCCGGCTGGGGCGGCGTTTACATCCTTCCGAGGCTGATCGGACCGGAGAACGCCGTCAAGGTGATGATCGAGAATCCGCTCAGCAACAACCGGACGCTCACCGGTCCGCAGGCCTTCAGCCTGGGCATCGCCGACGCCATGTTCGAACCGGCCGACTTCGTGGAGCAGTCCCTCGCCTGGGCGGCCGACGTCATTTCCGGCGAGGTCGCCCCGAAGCGGCCCAACGCCGTCGAGCCTTCCGATCCGGAGGTTGCCGGCCGCTGGACGGCGGCCGTTGCCGCCGGACGGGCCTTCGTGGAGGCCAAGACGTCCAATGCCTCGCCCGCGCCGGCCGAAGTGCTGGACATCATGGAGGCCAACCGGACCATGAGCCAGACGGAATCGGCAGCACTCGAATGCGAGACCCTGGCCGGACTCATGCAGACCGACGAATTCCGCTCCACGGTGTACGCCTTCCTGGACCTCGTCCAAAAGCGTTCCAAGCGCCCGGCGGGGGCACCTGACCGCAAGCTGGCCCGGCCGGTGACCAAGGTGGGCGTGGTGGGCGCAGGCCTGATGGCCAGCCAGCTGGCGCTGCTCTTCGCCCGGCAGCTGAAGGTGCCGGTGGTCATGACGGACATCGACCAGGACCGCGTGGACAAGGGTGTGGGCTACGTCCACGCCGAAGTGGACAAGATGCTCGCGAAGAAGCGGCTCAGTGCTGACGCCGCCAACCGCACCAAGGCACTTGTGACGGGCTCGGTTTCCAAGGCGGCGTTCGCCGACGCCGACTTCGTCATCGAGGCCGTGTTTGAGGAACTGAACGTCAAGAAGCAGGTGTTCGCGGAGGTGGAGGCGATTGTCTCCCCCGAGTGCATCCTGGCCACGAACACGTCCTCACTGTCTGTCACTGCCATGGCTGAGGACCTGAAGCACCCTGAGCGTCTGGTGGGCTTCCACTTCTTCAACCCGGTGGCCGTGATGCCGCTGCTGGAGATCGTCCGGGCGCCAAAGACCGACGACGCCGTGCTGGCCACCGCGTTCGAACTTGCCAAGGGCCTGAAGAAGACCGCCGTCCTGGTCAAGGACGCCGCCGCGTTTGTGGTCAACCGCATCCTGCTGCGCCTCATGGGCGAAGTGACCGCGGCGTTCGACGAGGGAACTCCGGCGGACGTGGCCGACAACGCGCTGCGGACCATGGGGCTGCCCATGACGCCGTTTACGCTCGGTGCGATGGTTGGCCTGCCCGTGGCGCAGCACGTGCAGGAATCCCTGCATGCCGCGTTCGGGGACCGCTTCAGCGTTTCGCAGAACCTGCAAAAGCTGATCGACAACGGCGTAAAATCCATCTGGGCCCTGCAGAACGGGGTGCCGGAAAAGGGACCGGACGGAAAGCCGTTCATCCCCGCCGACACGCTGGCGCTGCTGTCCTTCGGCACCTCCCCCTCCACCGGGGAGGAAGTCCTCCGCCGCACGCAGGATGCGCTGGCGGAGGAAATCGGACTCATGCTGGAAGAAGGCGTGGTGGCAGGTCCGGAAGACATCGACCTCTGCATGATCCTCGGAGCCGGCTGGCCGATGTTCCTCGGGGGCATCACCCCCTACCTGGACCGCGTCGGGGCCTCCGAACGGGTCAACGGCAGGAAGTTCCTCGCTCCCGGCGTAGCCTCCGCGGCAGTTCCGGCCTAGGGCCACGGGGCAGCAGTCCACCCCCACTGCCCAACCGACGGCGCCGCCGCCCGCACCTTATCCGGTGCGGGCGGCGGCGTTTCTGCGTTCGGTGCTGCTGCGTGTGAACGAGACGTCAGTCCACTGTGGCCGTATCGGGGTTGAAATAGGCCCTCGCAGACGGCGCCCAGAGAAGACCCGCTGCCACCAGGCCAAAGACGAACGGCAGGCCCGATGACGCCAGGACACCGAGCAACATCACCAGCATCTGGCCCACGCCCGGAGCCCCGGGTTGGGTCTGGCTCGCCCACCCGGCCACCACGCTGAACCCCAGCATCGCCAGGCCCGCCAGTTGAAATCCCACGATGACGGGGCGCACGCCCCGCTTCCCGCGACGGAGTGCCAGTGCGGCTACGATATCGGCCACACTCACCAGGAACGCGACCGACCACATGGCAAGGCCCGGCGCCGCGGTCCGCAGACTCACCATACCCAGCATTCCCAACAGGAAAAAGAGCCCTGCACCCGCCAACAGCGTTCCGAGGATGCCCACGATCAGCAGGATCCTGATGGCAGCCGTCACGGGTGCGGGCTTGTCCGTGACGACCGGCACCGGGGGCGTTGAACTCATAGCGGTAAGCCTAGGTGGCCGACAGAGGCGGCCGTAGGGCCGGAGTGCCCGGCAACATTCAAACCTCCCGGAGCGTGCCGTCCCGCAGTTCGAGGACCCGGTGGGCCGTGGCCCGGGCATAGGCGAGCTCGTGCGTGACCATAACGACGGCTGCACCACGCTCGGCCGCCGCGCCAAGCGCCTCATCCAGGCGTTCGAGGCCGTGGCGGTCCAGGCCCACGGTGGGCTCGTCCAGGGCGATGAGGACCGGTTCCCGGGCCAGGACCGTGGCAAGGGCGAGGAGCCGCTGCCGGGACGCCGGAAGCTCATGCGGATGGGCCGCCAGCTGGTCACCGAGTCCGACGGCGGCCAGCGCCGCCCGCGCGGCCGCTTCCGCCGCCGCACCGACCTTCCGCTCCAGGCCAAACAGCACCTCGCGCAGTACCGTTCGCTCAAAGAGCTGGTCCCGCGGATGCTGGAAGAGCAGGCCCACCCGGTCCGCCACACGCCCCGTCGGAATGCCGGCGATGTCCTTGCCCTCGATCCGGACGGCCCCCCGCATTGGGCGGAGCAGGCCGTTGAGATGCCTCAGCAGCGTTGACTTGCCGGCTCCGTTCGGACCCGTCACGGCGACGACCTGTCCGGCAGCCACTGCGAGGCTGAGATCGCCCAGCCCGCCCGGACCCGTCTTTCCCCTGCCTGCCGGGTAGCCAAAACTGAGACGGTCCAGTTCCAGGACGGCAGCAGCGGGATTTTCCGTTCCGGGACCGGCAGCGGCCAACTGCCGGTCAACGGTCCGGCAGCGCAGGCCGGAACCGTCGTCCGCCGGCGCGGGAACCACAACGCCGGACTGCAGCAGCGCGGGGCTGCCCGCCAGCTCGCCGGGGGTGCCGCGTGCGGTGACCGTGCCGCCGTCGAGCACCAGCCAGCGGGTGGCTGACATCGCCAGGTCGTCCACGGCCTGGCCCAGGACAACGACGGCGGTGCCGGCGTCCAGAAGCCGACGGACCAGCGCACGCACCGAGGCTGAGCCTGCGGCATCCAGCGAGCCCAGCGGTTCATCGAGCACCAGCACTCCGGGGCGCGTCATGGCGGAACAGGCCACCGCGAGCCGCCGCAGTTCGCCGCCGGAGAGGGTGGCCGGATCGCGTTCCAGCAGCCCGGTCAGTCCGGCGGATTCGGCGGCACGCAACACCTCCGCGTGCATCAAGGTCCTGTCCATGCCCCGGTTCTCGAGGCCGAACGCCAGCTCCTCGGCCACTGTGGACCCCACGGTGGACAACAGGGCTGCGGCATCCTGCGGCACGAACCCCACCTGATCGGACCAGAGGGCCGCGTCAATCCGTGGGTCGTCCGGCGTGCCGTGAAAAACGAGGGGCCCGCCGTCCCCCGGTGCCGCGTACCTGCCCGAATCAGACAGGTCGGAAGCACGCAGGTCGGAAGTACGCAGGTGCAGGCTGCCTTTGAACTGTCCGGAGTTCCCGCCGGACAGCCAGCCGGCCAGCAGCCGGCCGAGGGTGGACTTGCCGCTGCCGGAACCGCCCAGCACGGCAGTGAGCGTACCCGGTGCCGCAACAACCTCGACGTCGTGGAGAACGGACGCGTCCTCGCCGTGATAGCTGAAGGCTTCAATCCGGGCCTCGAGCAGGGCCACACTCCTCATCCCGGCACTCCGCCTGGCCACAGCATTGCGAACCCCTGGAGCGGGAACCCCGGGAGCTCGGGCCACTGTCCGGAGAGCCGCAGCGCCACCGCGGCTGCGGCCAGCAGCAGGGCGACGGCCCGGAATGCCCGTTGGGCAGCAGTATCCGGCACGTCCCGGTAGCTGGTGCGGGTCCGGCTGCCGTTGAAGCCCCGGGCATCCAGCGCCTGTGCCCGCTCACCGGCATCCTCGATGAGCGAGAGGACCAGCGGAACCATCTGCAGCCGGGCGGCCGCCAGCCGCCGCAGCGGTCCGCCTCCCAGCACCAGTCCCCGGGATTCCTGGGCCTGCCGGATCCGCGCCAGCTTTCGGCTGATGGCCGGTGCCAGCGTCAGGGTGGATGCCAGGACGTAGCCGAACTGCGGGGGCACGCGCCGCGCCGCCATCACCGCCACCAGGTCCGGCACACGGACGGTGAACGAAAAGAGCAGGAAGACCATGACGTATGCGGCCGTCCGCGCACCCATGTCCAGCGCGAAACCCAGGCCCTCCGCCGTGACCCTGGCTGCGCCCCAGTCCGCCAGGACCGTCCTGCCCTCGGGAAAGAACAGCCCGTGCATGACCAGAAGCGACAGCCAGAACGGTGCCAGGATCACCGCGGCCGCCGGCGCCAGCCGGCCGGCCACCCCGGACCGCACTGCCAGCATCGCGCAGGCGAGGGCAACGGCGAGGGAAACGGCCCAGCTGGACACCGCCGTCGTGATTGCTGCGGCCGCGACGGCAGCGGCGAGTGCGGTCAGGGGGTTGGGCGCGGCGGGAGGGTTCAGTCGGGCAGGCACGGAATCAGGCGTCCGGCGCTTCCCGCTTCTTGCCTGCGAGCACGTTGAAGCGGCGGACGAAGGCGAACTGCAGCGTGGTCCGGCGCGGCAGCGCGTACGCCAGTATCGCGACGACGGCGAAGACAATGGCCTTGTCCATGGGGTCCGAAATGAGCGCCTGCTTGGTGATGGCCGCCAGCAGGGTATCGCCCATGGCCCGGAAAGCGCTGACAATCGCGCCGGTCCCGACACCGGAGGTGCCGCCGAAGACGAAAGCCGCGATCGGTGCGGAGACGACGCCGGCCAGGATGCCCGTCACGAAGCCTGCCACCGGGGCCAGGTAGAAGCGGCGGAACAGCCCGTAGCGGGCGGCGAGGCCCGCCAGGAAACCGATGAGCGCCGCACCGGCGGCGAAGGGCAGCACGGTGGGGTTGATGAAGGACCACACGACGCTGCTGAGGGCGCCCGTTGCGGCTCCGGCGGCCGGACCGGCCAGGACGGCAATGAGCACTGTGCCGATCGCGTCGAAGTAGAACGGCAGTCCGGTGGAGCCCATGATCTGCCCGAGGGCGATGTTGAGGACGAGTGCCACCGGAATCAGCACGAGTGTGGAGGTGGGGAGGGTGGGGAGCACACCGATGATCAGGAGGATGGCTCCCAGCAGGAAACCGCCCAGGGCCACGAGGGTGGATCCGCCCGCCAACCCGTTGGTGATGTCCGCGGGCTGCGTCAGGACGAGGAAAATGAAGGTTGCCGCAATGGACACCGCACCAAGGATTTCAAGCAGGCGGCGGTTGCGGACCGCCGCCTGTCCAGGGGCGGGCAGGGTCCGGGATTGCTGTGACATGGCTGTTCCTTTGGCTGTGGGCTGCGTTCCTCGGGTACACGGACTTGGGTACACCGGTACCGGGATCGGCAAACGTGCGCCTATGTCACCTCGGCGCAGCTACCATCTTAGGGCAGTCGCCCTGCCAGCGCCCCCACTGATTCGATGAGCTCATCAAAGCACTGCTTCGGATTGTTCGACATCACAATCCGGGCGTTGGGCGGCAGGCCCCACAGCCCCCGGTAGTCCGCCACGGTGGTGCCCATCAGCAGCGGGGATACGGTTTCGACGTCCACCGTGGCCAGCGCAGTGGCCACGTCCGTCCGCCCCACCGCCACGCAGGCGGCGAAAGCGTCGTGCACGTGGGCCACGAAGCCCTGGTCGTAGAGCCGATGGAACTCCATGTAGAAACGGATGGCGTCCGAGAGGCACGCCACCAAGGGGTTTCCGGATGTGCTGCGGAGCCCCTCAGGCTGGTCCGGAAGGACGGGTTCCGGACCGGCGCCCGCGGCCTCGGCCAGGCGCTGCAGGTGTTCGGGCCGCATCTCGATCAGTTCGGTGGTCTCCAGCGCGCACACCACCGGCAGCTTGTCCTCCGGGAGTCCCCGGTAGGCGGCAAACACTTCCTTCGCGGCGTGCGGATCGACCGAAACGTTCCATTCTGCCGTCGGGGTGGTGTTGCCCTGGTAGTAGAAGCAGCCGCCCATGATCACCAGCCCCTTGAGCAGGTGCGGCAGGTCCGGTTCCCGGCGGAGGGCCAGGGCAAAGTTGGTCAGCGGACCGGTGATGAGTCCGGTGATCTCGCCGGGGTGCTTGCGCACCTCGTCCACCCAGACGTCGACGGCGTGCCGGGCCGAGATCTGTTGTGCGGGCGGCGGCAGTTCCGCGTAGCCGATCCCCTGCGGCCCGTGGGTTTCCTCAGTGGTGACAAGCGGGATTTCCAGCGGCACTTCAGCGCCGATGGCCACCTCGATTCCCGGCTTGCCACATAGCTCCAGGAGGGCCAGGTTGTTGAGCGCCACCTGCCGGGCGCCCACGTTTCCTGCGGTGCAGGTGATGGCATGCACCCGGACTTCGGGGCGGGACAGGAGGTACACCAGGGCCAGGGCGTCGTCGATCCCGGTGTCCACGTCCATCAGGACTGAATGCATCAGAAGAGTGCCACCTTGGGCGCACGGGGGAAGATCTCATCGAGCCGGGCAAGTTCGTCGGCAGCAGGCACCCAGGCCACGGCGGCGGCGTTCTCGCGGACCTGTTCCGGCTTCGTGGCGCCCGCGATCACGCTGCTGACGGACGGCTGGGCCGCCAGCCAGGAGAACGCCACCTGAATTTCGGTGAGGTTGCGCTCTGCGGCGAACGCGCTGAACTTCTCCAGCTGGTCCCAGTCGGCGTCGTGGACCAGGTTGGTGCGGGTGTGGCTGAGGCGGGAGCCTTCCGGAGCTTTGCCGGGCGCATACTTGCCGGTCAGCAGTCCGTTGGCCAGCGGGAAGTAGGGCAGCACGCCCAGGCCGTAGGCTTCTGCGGCGGGCGTGATTTCGGCTTCTGCGCGGCGGTCCAGCAGGTTGTAGTGGTTCTGGGTGGACACAAAGCGAGAACCTCCGCGGGCGCGGGCAACGAATTCGGCCTCGGCCACCTGCCAGCCGGCCCGGTTGGAGTGCCCGAGGTAGCGGACCTTGCCGCTGGTGACGAGGTCGTCCAGGGCGGCAAGTGTCTCGTCGATGGGCGTCAGCGGGTCCGGGGTGTGGAACTGGTAGAGGTCGATCCAGTCGGTGCCGAGCCGCCGCAGCGAGGCTTCGGCGGCCTTGACGATGTAGCGCCGTGATCCGCGGGCCCCGAAGTCGTTGCCGTTGGCTCCGCGCATGTCCATGCCGAACTTCGTGGCCACAATAGCGTCACCGCGCCGGCCTGCAAGGGCTTTGCCCAGCATGGTCTCGCTGAGTCCGGGCTCCCGGCCGTAGGTGTCCGCGACGTCAAAGAGCGTAATGCCGGCGTCCAGGGCGGCATGCACGACGGCGTCGGTCCCCTCCTGCGACTCCGTCACGGTATTGGCCCGGCCGAGATTGTTGCAGCCGAGGCCAACAACGGAGACGGTCAATCCGGATTTTCCAAGGCGGCGGTATTCAGTCATGAATTCAGCCTATAACGGCCGCAATACAGGTCCGGACGCAGCCCTTCGGGGCTGCGTCCGGACCGTGGCCGGAGGCCGGAAGCCGTGTCAGGTGGCGGGGAACTCGAGTCCGTGCTCGTCCATGGCGTCCTGGAGCTGTGCCATGGTCTTGACGCCCATTCCGTGCAACTTCAACAATTCCCGCTGGGGGTACTGGACCACCTGTTCCAAGGTTTCCAGCCCCGCGTGGGCCATGGCCCGGCGGGCAGGCGCGCCGATTCCGCGGGGAATCGGGGTGTGGCCTGGTTGAACGGATTTTGGCGCCATAGCGGTTGCCTCCCAGTCAGTCGGTTGCCCCCTCTTAGAGAGTAAAGCCCGAAGCCGGTTTCGGCGAGTGCTTCAGCTTAAAGGCCTCTGGTGCCCCGAACGGCGCAGCCCCGATGCTGAGCTTGGTGAAGTCCAGGTCCTCGCCGCGGATGCAGACTTTGATGGCATTGACGGCCTTGTTGACGTCGGGGCAGAGGCAAAAGATGTTGAGTTTGGCATCGCCGAATTCTGACCGCTCCACGGTGCCGAGTCCGCGCCAGGCAAGGTGGCTGATGAGGGCGTCCTTGGCCTTTTCCTCCAGGTAGCGGTCACGGTCGGTGCCGTCCTTGGTTTTCAGTGCGTACTGCGCAACCACCCAGAACTGCTCTTCGTCGGCAATCTCGGCGTAGCCGTCCTCGGCGCACTGCACCGCGAAGGCGTCCATGAGGCCTTCGGCGGCTCCGGCATCGGCGACGTCCGTTTCGTCCGTCTTGCTCTGGTGCCCGACCACGCCGTGGTTCATGACGAATTGGCTGTAGTCCTCATCGAACCAGGCTTCCCGGAACAGCAGGACCCCTTCGTCGTCTCGTTTGTAGACCCTGATAATTCCGCTCATGCCCGTCCTCTCCTGAACCACTCGGCGTCTGTGCCGTCGAACGGTGCCTGCTGTGCCTTCACGGCCTGGTAAAGCTGTTCTGTCTCCCGGAGCATGCGGTCCACGAGGTCCCGCGGATACTCCATACGCACCTGGTGCTCGGCGAATTCGTCTTCGTCGTCGATGTAGACGCCACGGGTCACGGACCGGATGACGTCCAGGTCCATATCGATCACGTGGAACTCCAGCGTGCCGGGCCGGAGGACGTTCCAGCCGTGGCCCACGGCGAGGTCCACGTACACCCGGAAGTCCCCGGGGTAGGTGTCGTCGTAGAACGTCGCCACGTAGTCGCCGGTCCGCGGAACAAGCAGGACCGCGTCGGACCGGGCGTGGAAAGCCGCTCCGGGCCGCGAAATGAACGATCCCTTGGGCTGGAAGATCCACCAGCCATGGCTGTCGGCGCCGAGGTAGCTGCCCGGTACCACCCAGTGCGCGCCACCGTCCCATTTGCGGTTCCGCGCCACCACCAGGTCTCCCGGTGCCAGGTCCCCGGGAGGTTCGGCCTCGTGCGGGATCACAGTTTTGGCAGGCTACCCGTAGTCGGGTGTTCCTGGCCGGGCAGGGGACGGGCGAAAGGCACCTTGGTCCCCAGGACCTGGGCAACGACGTCGTGCGTGATCTGGCGGGCCGTCAAACCGACCCGTTCCAGCACCTGCGCACGCGTGCCGTGGTCCAGGAACTCCACCGGCAGGCCCACCTCGTTGAGGGCGGTGTCAACGCCCGCGGCGCGCATTTCCTGCCGGATGCGTGAACCCACACCGCCGGCGCGGACGCCGTCCTCGATGCAGATGACCAGGCGGTGGCGGGCAGCCAGCGCAATGATGGACTTCCGGACCGGCAGCAGCCAGCGGGGGTCCACCACCGTGGAGCTGATGCCTTGGGCGCCCAGCCGGTTGGAGACATCCAGTGCGAGCTCGGACATGGCGCCCACACTCACGATCAGCACGTCGTTTTCGCTGGAGCCAGCGGGACGGCGGGCCAGCACGTCCACGCCGTCGCCCAGGCGCTCCAGCGCTTCCACTTCGGCGCCTACGCTGCCCTTGGAATAGCGGACAACAGAGGGCGCGTCCTTGATGGCCACGGCTTCGCGGAGTTCTTCGCGGAGCCTTGTGGCGTCGCGTGGCGCTGCCAGGTGGAGCCCCGGGACGATCTGGACCATGGCCATGTCCCACATGCCGTGGTGGCTGGCGCCGTCAGGCCCTGTCACGCCGGCGCGGTCCAGCACGATGGTGACGCCGGCCCGGTGCAGGGCAACGTCCATGAGCAGCTGGTCGAAGGCGCGGTTCAGGAAGGTCGCGTAGACGGCGACGACGGGGTGGAGCCCGCCGAAGGCCATGCCGGCGGCAGAGGTCAGCGCGTGCTGCTCGGCGATGCCGACGTCGAAGACGCGTTCCGGGTGCCGTGCGGCGAATTTGTGCAGGCCCACCGGAATGAGCATGGCACCGGTAATACCCACGATGTCCTGGCGTTCATCGGCGATCGCGGCGATTTCGTCGGCGAAGACCGATGTCCAGGACTGGGCGCCGCCCGCCTCGGTGGGCTCCCCGGTTTCGGGATCGATGATGCCGACGGCGTGGAACTGGTCGGCTTCGTGCGCGCGTGCCGGCGCGTAGCCGTGGCCCTTTTCGGTCATCGCGTGCACAATGACCGGACCGGCGTAGTTCTTCGCGGTCGAGAGGGCGTGCTCCATGGCCTGGAGGTTGTGTCCGTCCACCGGGCCGATGTACTTCATGCCCAGGTCCTCGAACATGCCCTGCGGCGCCCACCAGTCCTTGATGCCCTTCTTCATGGCATGCAGGCTCCGGTAGGTGAACTGCCCCACGGGTCCGCCGTTTTGGAGCTTCCGCTTCCACCAGTCCAGGGTGCCCTCGTAGGCCGGGGCCGCGCGGAACGAATCGATGGTGGGACGCAGGGATGCCAGGTAGTCGGCGAAGCCGCCGACGGTTGCCGCGTAGGAACGGCCGTTGTCGTTGACCACGATCACGACGCGGCGCTTCTTGTCCGCTGCGATGTTGTTGATCGCTTCCCAGGCCATGCCGCCGGTGAGGGCGCCGTCGCCCACCACGGCAATCACGTAGCGGTCACCGTCGCCGGTCAGCTGCCGGGCGCGGGAGATGCCGTCGGCCCAGGACAGCGAAGAGGAGGCGTGGGAGCTTTCCACGATGTCATGCTCGGACTCCGCACGGTCCGGGTAGCCGGACATGCCGCCTTCCTGGCGGAGCGTGCTGAAGTCCTGGCGTCCGGTGAGGAGCTTGTGGACATACGACTGGTGCCCGGTATCAAAGACAATGCTGTCCCGGGGGGAATCGAAAATACGGTGCACGGCCATGGTCAGTTCCACAACGCCGAGGTTCGGTCCGAGGTGGCCACCCGTCTGCGACACGTTGCCGATCAGGAAACTCCTGACCTCCGCAGCCAGCTGGGTCAGCTGTTCTTCGGTCAACTTGCTCAGGTCCTGCGGATTCCGGATGGTGTCCAAAATTCCCAACGGGGCCTCCTTCGGGTGGTAGACATGCCTTTTAACTCTAACGCCTCGACGGCGGGCCGGACGCAGGGAGCGATGGCCGCCACGCAAAAGCCCCGGCCTGTCGGTGACAGTCCGGGGCTTTTGGGTGGTGCCGGTTGTGACCTCTGCCGCTAGTTGGCGGAGATCTGGCGCAGCACGTACTGCAGGATGCCGCCGTTGCGGTAGTAGTCCGCCTCGCCCGGGGTATCGATGCGGAGGACCGCGTCGAAGGACTTGGCGGAGCCGTCTTCAGCTGTAGCGGTGACCTTGAGGGTCTTCGGCGTGGTGCCTTCGTTGAGGGCCGTGACGCCCTCGACTGCGAAGGTTTCCGTGCCGCTCAGGCCCAGGGTCGCGGCTGATTCGCCGGCCGGGAACTGCAGCGGCAGGACGCCCATGCCGATCAGGTTCGAGCGGTGGATGCGCTCGTAGCTTTCGGCCACGACAGCCTTGACGCCCAGGAGCGCGGTGCCCTTGGCAGCCCAGTCACGGGATGAGCCGGAGCCGTATTCCTTGCCTGCCAGGACCACCAGCGGGGTGCCGGCTGCCTGGTAGTTCTGGGCGGCGTCGTAAACGTACGCCTGGGGACCGTCCGCCTGGGTGAAGTCGCGGGTGAAGCCACCTTCGACGCCGTCGAGCAGCTGGTTCTTGATGCGGATGTTCGCGAACGTGCCGCGGATCATGACTTCGTGGTTGCCACGGCGCGAGCCGTAGGAGTTGAAGTCCTTGCGCTCCACACCGTTGGCCAGCAGGTACTGGCCGGCCGGGGTGTCCGACTTGAAGGAACCGGCCGGGGAGATGTGGTCGGTGGTGACCGAATCGCCGAGCTTGAGCAGCACGCGGGCACCGGTGATGTCCGTGACGGGCTCCGGCTTGGCCTTCATACCTTCGAAGTACGGGGGCTTCCGGACATACGTGGACTTCTCGTCCCAGGCGAAGGTGTCGCCGGCCGGGGTGTCGAGTGCCTTCCAGCGGTCGTCGCCGTCGAAGACGCCCTCGTAGCCGCGGGCGAACATTTCCTTGTCGATCGAGGAGTCGATGACCTGCTGGACCTCGACCGGGTTCGGCCAGATGTCCTTCAGGAAGACGTCGTTTCCGGCTTCGTCCTGGCCGAGGGCATCGGTGTCGAAGTCGAAGTCCATGGTTCCGGCCAGGGCGTAGGCGATGACCAGCGGCGGGGAGGCCAGGTAGTTCATCTTCACGTCCGGGTTGATCCGGCCTTCGAAGTTGCGGTTACCGGAGAGCACCGCGGTGACGGAAAGGTCGTTGGCCTGGATGGCCTCGGAGATTTCGGCGTCCAGCGGGCCGGAGTTGCCGATGCAGGTGGCGCAGCCGTAGCCCACGATGTAGAAGCCGAGCTTCTCCAGGTACGGCGTGAGGCCGGACTTCTCGTAGTAGTCGGTGACTACCTTGGAGCCCGGAGCCACGGAGGTTTTGACCCACGGCTTCGCGGCCAGGCCCTTGTCCACGGCGTTGCGGGCCAGCAGTGCGGCAGCAAGCATCACGGACGGGTTGGACGTGTTGGTGCAGGACGTGATCGAGGCGATGGAGACCGCGCCGTGGTCCAGCTCGAACTCGCGGCCGTCCGCGGTGACAACGTGCACCGGGGTGGACGGACGCCCATGGGCACCGTTGGCGGCAGACTCAACGCGCGCAGTTTCGGTGGTGTGGGAATCGGCGTGGGTGAAGGAGGGCGGGTCGGAGGCCGGGAAGGACTCTTCCAGGGACTCGTCGACGCTGCCGTCTTCGATGCTCACGTAGTTGTGGATGTCCTTGCGGAACTGCTCCTTGGCATCCGTGAGCTCGATGCGGTCCTGGGGACGCTTCGGGCCGGAGATGGAGGGAACAACCGTGGACAGGTCCAGCTCGAGGTACTCGGAGAACTTGATCTCCTTGGAAGGATCGTGCCAGAGGCCCTGTTCCTTCGCGTAGGACTCCACGAGGGCAACGTTCTCTTCGGACCGGCCGGTGAGGCGCAGGTAGTCGAGGGTGACGTCGTCGATCGGGAACATGGCGGCCGTGGAGCCGAACTCCGGGCTCATGTTGCCGATGGTGGCGCGGTTGGCCAGCGGCACTGCCGCCACACCTTCGCCGTAGAATTCCACGAACTTGCCCACAACACCGTGCTTGCGCAGCTGCTCGGTGATGGTCAGGACGACGTCGGTGGCGGTGGCGCCGGCCGGGATGGATCCGGTCAGCTTGAAGCCCACGACACGCGGGATCAGCATGGACACGGGCTGGCCCAGCATTGCAGCTTCGGCTTCAATGCCGCCAACGCCCCAGCCCAGCACGCCCAGGCCGTTAACCATGGTGGTGTGCGAGTCGGTGCCGACGCAGGTGTCCGGGTAGGCCCGGACAACGCCGTCAACTTCACGGGTCATCACGGTGCGGGCCAGGTACTCGATGTTGACCTGGTGCACAATGCCGGTTCCCGGCGGGACGACCTTGAAGTCGTCAAACGCGGTCTGGCCCCAGCGGAGGAACTGGTAGCGCTCCCCGTTCCGCTGGTATTCGATCTCCATGTTGCGCTCCAGTGCGCCGGAGTTACCGAATGCGTCGATCTGCACCGAGTGGTCGATCACCATCTCGGCGGGAGCCAGCGGGTTGACCCTCTTGGGGTCACCGCCGAGCTCCTTGACGGCCTCACGCATGGTGGCGAGGTCCACAACGCAGGGCACGCCAGTGAAGTCCTGCATGATCACGCGCGCCGGCGTGAACTGGATTTCAGTGTCGGGCTGGGCGTTGGGATCCCAACCGGCCAGTGCTCGGACGTGATCGGCCGTAATGTTCGCGCCGTCCTCGGTCCTCAACAGGTTTTCAAGCAATACCTTGAGGCTGAACGGAAGGTTTTCTGCACCTTCAACGGAGTTCAACCGGAAAATTTCGTATTCGGTACCGGCTACATTAAGTTTGCCTTTTGAACCGAAGCTGTCCACAATGCTCATCGCAGGACTCCTCTCGCAACAGTTTCATCTTTGTCGCGCGGTAGACCGCTTGCTAGTTAGGTCATCCTAATTAGTACAAGGTCATACAAAAGAGCATGGGGTCAGCCGAGAATTCGGCGCGCGACGTGGGACTACTACGCCCATCCTAGTCACATCAGGCCGGGGGCGTCAGCAACGCCACTGTCTCCATGTGGTGCGTGTGCGGATACAGATCGAACGCCCGCAGCCCTGCGAGCGACCAGCCGCCCTGCTGGAAGTACCCCAGGTCCCGGGCGAACGACGCCGGATCGCAGGACACATAGGCGACCGCCCGCGGCCCCGCGGCCATCAACTGGCTGACCACGGCTTTGCCCGCGCCGGCGCGGGGCGGATCAAGGACGACGGCGTCGAAGTTGCGGGGTTTCTGGCGCAGCACACGTTCCACGCGTCCCTGCACGATCTCCACTTGCGGCGCCCCGTGGAGGTTCTTCCGCGCGTCGCGGCTGGTGCCGGGGGCACCTTCAACGGACAGCACCGAACCGGTGACACCGACGGCGTCGGCGAGGGCTGCGGTGAAAAGGCCCGCACCGGCGTACAGGTCGGCCACCACCGCGCCCGGCTCAAGGTATCCGCCGTCGTGCAGGAATCCTTTGACCGCCCCGACGAGGGTGTCCGGCGCGTCCCGGTGGATCTGCCAGAAGCCCTCCCCCGTGACACGGTATTCGTGTCCGGCGGCGGTCTCCTGGACCCAGGTGCGGCCGCGCAGCTGCAGCACCTCGCCCTTGGCCGGATCGAAACTGGCCACGGAGACGTCGTCGGGAAGCTGCGCCAGGATGCCGCTGAGGCGCTTGGCGCGGGTGCCTGCGGACGGGGCCAGCAGAACCAGCGGGCGCGATCCGTTGGCAGGGGCTGCCACTTCCACGCGCTCGACGCCCTGGAGGTCGGCGTCCCAGAGCTTAAGCTCGTTGATTCCGGCCACGGCGAGGGGCATCTCACGGATGGCAATGACCTGATCGGAACGGTGGGCATGCATTCCCAGCTTCCCGGCGGGCGTCACGGCAAAACTTGCCCGCGTGCGCCAGCCGAGGCCTGCCGCGCCGGGGGTGCCGTCGGCCGCCGCAGCTTCCCCCACAGCTTCGACGATGTTCTCCCGGCCGGCGGGGTCCGCCCACACAGCCGGATGTTCGACGCCGGCGAGCCGCTTCAGCTGTTCCGCCAGGACCTCAGCCTTGAGGCTGCGCTGGCGTTCCAGCAAGACGTGGCCCAGTTCGGCGCCGCCCACGGGCGGGTGGCCGTGGGACCAGGCACGCAGGGAATCAGCCACGTGCCAGAAATGGGGCACGCGGTCCGGTGACGCTTCGAGCACCTCCACAACGTCGGCGCGCCAGAACTTGGAGTCCTCGCCGGCGTCCGTCAGCCGGATCCTGACCTTTTCGCCGGGAATTGCGTGCCGGACAAACACCACGCGGCCTTCGTGGCGGGCCACGCAGTGGCCGCCGTGGGCTATCGGCCCGACCTCCACCACAAGTTCGGCATGCGTGCGGGTCTGGGTCTCGGGGTTCATTGGATATCCTGCAATTTCTTGGCTTCTTCGGACGATTTCAGCTGCCAGGGGACGCTGGCCACCATGACACCCGGCTCGAAGTGGAGGCGGGTTTTGATGCGGAGGGCGGTCTGGTTGTGGACCAGCTGTTCCCACCACTTACCCACCACGTACTCGGGGATGTAGACCACGATGAGGTCGCGGGGCGAATCCCGCCGCATGTTCTTGACGTATTCCATGATGGGGGTCACCGTTTCCCGGTACGGGCTGGCGAGGACCGTCAGCGGCACCGGAATTTCGAGCTTCTCCCAGTCCGCGAGGGTGTGGGCCGTTTCTTCGGAGTTGATATCCACCGTGATGGCGTCGAGCCGCGAGGGCCGGGACGCGCGCGCATAGGCCAGGGCCCGCAGGACGGGCTTGCGGACGTGGGACACCAGGAGCACGGCGTGGACCCGGGACGGAAGGGCGCGCGGGGAGGAGTCCTCGTCCACGGCCAGTTCCTTGGCCACGTTGTCGTAGTGCGCACGGATGCTCCACATGATGAGGAAGAGCACGAACATCGCAAGCAGCGCGATCCATGCCCCCTGCTCGAATTTGGTGATCAGCACGATGGTCAGGACCAGGGCGGTCATGCCGAACCCGATCATGTTGATGGTGCGCGACTTCAGCATCCGGCGGCGCACGGTCTTGTCCCGTGCCAGTTTGAGTTCGCGCCCCCAGTGCCGGACCATGCCCAGCTGGCTTGCCGTGAAGGAGATGAAAACGCCGACGATGTAGAGCTGGATGAGCTTGGTGACGTCGGCGTTGAAGGCCAGGATGAGCACCAGGGCGCCTGCGGCGAGGGCCAGCACGCCGTTGCTGAAGGCCAGGCGGTCACCGCGCGTGCGCAGCTGGCGCGGGAGATAGCCGTCCTGCGCGAGGATGGATCCGAGGACCGGGAAACCGTTGAAGGCTGTATTCGAGGCAAAAACCAGGATGACGCCGGTTGCGGCCACCACGATGTAGAACAGCACCGAACCCGGCCCGAAGATGGTCTGGGCGATTTGGCTGATGGCCGGACTCTGGATGTAGCCTTCCGGCAGCGGCTGCCCGTTGACCAGGAATTCCGTGGCCGGGTCCAGCACAATGTGCACCTTGGTGGCGTTGGCCAGGTAGATGATGCCGGCGAGCATTGCGGAAGCGATGACACCCAGCAGCAGCAGCGTGGTGGCGGCGTTCTTACTCTTGGGTTTCTGGAAATTCGGAACGCCGTTGCTGATGGCTTCCACGCCGGTCAGGGCCGCGGCACCCGAGGAGAACGCGCGGAGCAGCAGGAAGGCGCCGGCAAGCCCCACCAGCCCCTCGTCGAACCCGGCCGCCGGAACAATCGTGAAGTTCGCGGACGGGGCCTCGCCGAGCTGGCCGGTTGCCGCCTGGAAGACGCCGACGGCGGTCATGCCCAGGATGGACGCCATGAAGATGTAGGTGGGAACGGCAAAGACGCTGCCTGCTTCCTTGATGCCCCGCAGGTTTACCAGCGCCAGGATGACCACGCCCACGGTGGCAATCAGTGCCTGCTGGCCGTGAAGCGCCGGGACCGCTGCGGTGAGGTAGGTTGCCGCGGAGGACATCGAGACGGCAACCGTGAGCACATAGTCAACGAGCAGCGCTGAGGCCACGGTCAATCCGGCGTACTTGCCCAGGTTGACGTTGGCTATTTCGTAGTCGCCGCCGCCGGACGGGTAGGCGTGGACGTTCTGGCGGTAGGACGCCACCACCGTGAGCAGCACCACCATGACGGCGAGGCCCACCCATGGTGAAAAGGCAACCGCGCTGACGCCCGCCAGTGCCAGGGTCAGGAGGATTTCGTCGGGCGCGTAGGCCACAGAGGACAGGGCATCCGAGGCGAAGACCGGAAGCGCGATCCGCTTCGGCAGGAGGGTGTGGGCCAGCCGGTCGTTCCGGAAGGGCCTCCCCACCAGCACCCGCTTCACGGCATTCAATATTGTCAGCACTCCACAAAGCTAGTCTGATTCGGACGCGATGTCATGACGGCATGTGGCTGTTCGCCCCGGGGCCACTCCGCGGCGCCCCCGCGGCCGCCGGTGAGGCCGCCGGGCGGGAAGTTGCGGCCACCGGGCCGAGTGGCGCCGACGGCCGGTAGAGTCTTACGCAGCAACAGGAAAAAGACTGAGGAGGCACGGGTGGCGCACTTCGTGATCATGGGATGTGGGCGTGTGGGAGCTACGCTTGCGCACACCCTCGAGGATGCGGGCCATTCGGTGGCCATTATCGACCAGGACGACCGTGCCTTCCGCAGGCTCCGCACCGGCTTTTCCGGTCGCAAGGTCACCGGAGTCGGGTTCGACCGGGAGACCCTGAAACAGGCCGGCGTCAGTGAGGCGTACGCCTTCGCGGCCGTGTCCAGCGGTGACAACTCCAACATCCTGGCCACCCGGGTGGCCCGCGAAACGTTCCACGTCCCGCACGTGGTGGCAAGGATCTACGACCCCGGCCGCGCCGAGATCTACCAGCGCCTGGGCATTCCCACGGTCGCGGCAGTGCGCTGGAGCGCGGACCAGGTGCTGCGCCGGATCCTGCCCGAACAGCACCTCGCCGGCGACTTCCGTGAGCCCTCCGGCCGGCTGGTCCTGGCCGAAATCGACCTCGACCCGGCGTGGATCGGGCACTCCGTCGCCCAGATCGAGAAGGCGGCCGGAATCCGGGTTGCCTACCTGACCAGGTTTGGCGAAGGTATGCTGCCGGCCGCCGGCACGTCCTATCAGGAGGGCGACACCGTCCACGCCATGCTGCGCGTGGACCGCAGCGCCGAGGTAGGCCACATTCTTGCCAAAGAACCCCCCAAGGAGCAGTAAGTGAAAGTCGTCATCGTCGGGGCAGGCAGCGTCGGTTCCTCGATCGCCCGTGAGCTTCTTGCCCACAAACACGAAATCCTGCTGATCGACCTGAAACCGGAAGTGATCGGCCGCAGCGGGCTCCGCGGGGCGCACTGGCTGGTGGGCGACGCGTGCGAACTGAGCACGCTCCAGGACGCCAAGCTCGAGGACGCCGAGGTGGTGGTTTCAGCCACGGGTGATGACAAGGTGAACCTTGTGGTGTCCCTGCTGGCCAAAACCGAATTCGGCGTCGGCCGCACGGTGGGACGCGTCAATAACCCCAAGAATGACTGGATGTTCAATGATTCGTGGGGCGTGGACGTCGCAGTCAACACCCCGCAGCTGATGACCGCCCTCGTTGAGGAAGCGGTGGAAATCGGCGACCTCGTCCGGCTGCTCACGCTGCAGACCGGGGTGTCGTCCCTGGTCGAGTTCACCGTGCCCCACGACTCGCACGTCATCGGAACCACCGTGGGAGACATTGACTGGCCCGAGGACTCCACCCTGGTGGCGATCCTCCGGGACCAGGCCCCCATCACGCCCAGCCGGGACGATGTGCTCGACGGCGGGGACGAACTGTTTTTCGTCACCACCATTGCTGCCGAAGACCAGCTCAGGGCGCTGCTGTCGCCTGAACAGCAGGACCGGGACACGGACGGTGCACAGGAGGACGAGGGGCACCCGGCCGCCGCCCAGCCCCGGGAGCAGCAGGCTCCCGAGGACGACGGCTTCGACGGCTAGTTCGGGCGGCTACGGTCGGGCTTGGTGATGAGCCACGCAACCCAGATGCCCAGGATGTACAGCGGGGCGCCCATCAGGAGCCGTGTGGTGGCGAGGCCGTTCAGGCCCTGCTCGCCGAGGAGGTAGAGCGGCACCTGTACCAGCAGCCGCAGCACCAGGACACCCACGATGACCCACGTGCCCAGGCGGTAGGCCCTGACCCGGGCCGGGTCCTTGCGCCACTCCAGGCCCTCGTTCCTGATGAAACCGAACAGCAGGCCGGCGATGGGCCAGCGCAGTGCTATGGACACCACCATGCCTGCAATGTAGGCGGCGTTGGTGAAGAACCCCAGAACGTAGAAGTTCTCCGCCTTCCCGGTGGTGTTCGCCAGCCACGCCGAAATTCCGACGCCGACTATCCCGGCCAGCGCCTGGGTCAGCGGACGCCGCTGGACCAGCCGGGCAATGGTGAAGGCTGCGGCCGCGGCAAGGGCCCCGATCAGGGACAGGGTGAGGTCGCGGGTGATGGTGAAGGCTACGAGGAAGGTGAGTCCGGGGACGATGCTCTCGGCGATACCCTGGACGCCGCCGGCGGTCTTCAGCACATCGATGCTGCCGTCCTTGGTCCGGTGCAGGCCGGCCTTGACCGCGTAGCCTTCCGCGAGGTCGGCCACTGACGGCGGCTCGGGCGCGGGCCGTGGTTTGACCGGTTCGGATGCGGCCGGTCCGGCAGCGGGATCCGGAGTCTCGGACGGCGTCATTGGTTCTCCTGGCGGGACAGTATTTCGTAGCGGGGGTTGAACATGGTGGGCAGCCCGTCGCGCAACGTCAGCATGCCTTCCAGCCGGAGTTCGCAGCCGGGGTCGACGCCGGGAACGCGACGCCGGCCGAGCCACACGACCCGCAGCCGGTCGCGCCGGCCGGGTCCTCCGGGCCTCCGGGCCGACGCCGGTTCCACCGCGGCGGGGGCAGCGCCTCCCTTGGTGCGCGGCAGGTCGTGGTCCGTGATGATCGCGGTGAAGCTGGCAACCTGTGCGGCCGGTACGTAGGTCACGGACTCGATGAAGCCACGGCACAGCACCCGTCCACGGTCCGGCAATCCACTGATGGAAAGTTCGGGCTGCGGATATTCGCCGGCCGGGTCAGCCAATCTGGGTGATCTCCGGTCCGCGCTCGGGTTGCTCGAACTCGGGTGCGCCCTGCAGCGGCGCGGGAGCGGAATCCTTCGGCAGGCGGAGCTGCAGCAGGTCACGCGGCGGCATGGGGCTCTCGCCGCGGACCACCACGATCTGCCGGAACAGCGATTCCAGGTTCGCCGCGGCGTCGCGGTCCAGGGCAGCTTCGCCGCCCAGCACGCCGCGGAGGAACCAGCGGGGGCCGTCGACGCCGATGAAGCGGGCCACGCGGTAGCCGCCCGCGCCGTCGGCCGTTCCTGCCGGAAGTTTGGCCACCAGTTCGGTACCGAAAACGCCGGGAATCTCCTCGACCTGGCCGCCCTGGCTTCCCACGGACTGGCCGATCTGTTCACGGATCTCGTCCCAGAGCCCCTCGGTGCGGGGCGCGGCGAAGGCCTGGAGCTGGAGGCTCGACCCGTCGAGGTCCATGGTCACAGCCACAACCCGCTGGGTGGCTTCCTCGATCTCGAGACGGAGCTGGAGGCCTTCCCGGGGAGCAATCAGGAGGGCTCCCAGGTCAACGTAGCCGTCAGTGCTGTCGACTTCGGAGACGTCAAAGGGCCCCGTGGCTGCCCGGCCAGTGCGCTCCTCGGCAACGGAGCCTGCAGTTTCCGGGCTTTCCGCGGTCTCTGCCGCCTGGTCCTTCTTGGCCTTCTTGCCACGCCCAAAAACCATCGGGTTTGTCTCCTTAGTAGTGATCAATTCCCGCCGTGCCACTGTGGGCCGCGCGGTAAGTCATGCAGCACCGGCTGAGCCGGGCAGCGCCCGCGGCTAGGCCTGCGGTGTTCCGAACCCGGCGGCGGAACCGAATCCGCCGGTGGAACCGAAGCCGCCGTCACCGCGGACCGAGTCGCTCAATTCCGCAACGGCCACAAACTGTGCGTACTCCACGCGCTGAATGACCATCTGTGCAATTCTATCGCCGCGCCGCAGCTCGATGGCCTTCTCACGGTCCGTGTTCAGCAGCGTCACGGCGATCTCGCCGCGGTATCCCGCGTCCACGGTCCCGGGGGCGTTGACCACTGTCAGGCCATGCTTGGTGGCCAGCCCGGACCGGGGGTGGATGAGGGCGACATAACCGTTGGGGAGGGCGATGGAAACCCCCGTGGGCACCAGCCGGCGTTCGCCTGGTTCAAGGACTACGTCCTCGCGGGCGCGAAGGTCCGCACCGGCGTCGCCGGGGTGCGCGTAGGACGGGGCTTCGAGGCCGGCGTCGAGCATTTTCAGCTGGACCGACAGCGTGGGCGATCCGTAGGCCGCGGCGCTGCCTTCCAGGGAGTTCGGCGGCAAAGTACTCACGGCTGCAGTTTCTTCAGTCACAGTCATTTACTCTAACGCGAGCGGCGCACCTTGGCCTAGCCGCGGCCTGGCCGCCGCGGGCAGCGGCCGCTACCGGGCCAAGGTGAAATACCCCGGAAAAAGTGGAAAGCTGGGCCTATGCCGGAATCTAGTGCAGCTGTGCCTGCCCCCAACAGCACACCCCGCGGAACAGCCGTTCTGTACAGCGAGAAACTCCACCCCAACCTTTGGATCTGGCTCGTCGCAGCCGGACTGTCCGGCGCAGGCATCCTCGTGTTTGCTCCGATCAGCATGGCGGCCGGCATCACGGCGGCACTGGTGCTGTTCAGCATCATCACGGTGCTGCTGATCCTGTCCACGCCGTCGATAACGGTGACGGCAGAAACGCTCCAAGTGGGGCGGGCCACCATCGAGCGTCGTTATATAGGGACCGTGACACCGTTCACCGGCAAGGAGGCGACGGCGGAACGCGGCACACGCCTGAACGGACTGGCATACCTCTGCATCCGGGGCTGGGTGGACCCGGTGGTGAGGATCGACATCACGGATCCATCCGACCCCACGCCTTACTGGCTCACCTCCACGCGGCACCCGGCACAGTTGACCGCCGCCCTCACCCGCGCCTAGGGCGCCGCTGTCAGCCCTCGCACTCCTTGCAGAAGAGCAAACCGTCCTTTTCCCGGGCGATCTGCGAGCGGTGACGGACCAGGAAGCATGACGAGCAGGTGAATTCATCAGCCTGGGCCGGCAGGACGCGGACCAGGAGTTCTTCGCCGGACAGGTCTGCCCCCGGGAGTTCGTAGCCTTCAGCCAGCTCGGCTTCGTCCTCATCCACCACTGCCGTTGGCTTGTCCACGCGGCGGGTCTTCAATGCCTCGATGGAATCTTCGTTCAGGTCCTCTTCTGATTTCCGCGGCGCATCGTAGTCTGTCGCCATTATCTTCTGTTCACACTCCGATTTTTCGGTTGGATGGCCGGGCGCCGGTGGCCTCTTCGGGACGGACATCGTCCGCCGGGCTGGTCCCCCGGGCCGGTTCACCGATGTCAACGCTGGCTTGACTCATTTTGTGCCCGACTCAGGCGCCTATTTTTCCCTGCGCGGCATGGGAAAGCGTGGTCTGTGCGAGGCGGGTGCCGGCCGGGCCCGCCCGCCGTAGGCCGGAAGCAGTAAAAACGCACTTGACGACTGGAAAACCCTGGAATATTGCGGCGCGCCCTCTCCCCTCCCCCGAATTGCGACTGCCGAGTGGCAGAGTTTCGAATGTCAGTAATGCCAGGGTGGAGGATTTGTATGCAGGATCTACGGCTTGTAGGCGTCCACGACGACGGGGAGCATCTCCTGTTGAGCGGCACCGGCGGCGAGATGTTCCGGCTGCCGATCGACGAAGCCCTTCGGCTCGCGGCCAGCCGCTCTCCGGCGAAAGCGGCCGCTGCAGTTGCGCCTGTTGCCATGTCCCCGCGGGACATCCAGGCGCGCATCAGAAGCGGCGCCACGGCCGCGGAGGTTTCGGAACTCTCGGGCATCCCCCTGGCCAAGGTCCAGCGCTATGAAGGCCCCGTACTTGCCGAGCGCGACTACGTCGCACAGCAGGCGCGAAAAATCGAGGTGGCCTCCCCTGCGCCGGGCCATGACGTCTACCGCTCCGCCTTCGGCGACAACCCGGCAACCCTCGGCGACATGGTGGCACACCGCCTCAACGCCCACGGCATCGAATCCTCCACCGTCGAGTGGGACTCCTGGCGGCGCCCGGACGGCACCTGGACCGTGGTGGCACGCTTCGAAACCAATACCGGCGCGCACACCAGCATCGGCGAGGAACCGCCCGCCATGTGGACTTTCAGTCCCGCCCGGAAATCCCTGCAGAACGCCAACCGCTGGGCACAGCAGCTCAGCGAGCTGGAACCGCTCGACGGTCCTGTGCCTGCCCGCCGCCTGTCGGCAGTGTCCGACCGCCCGTTTGACTTTGAGACCGACGCCGAGGCGGCCGCTGCCCGGACGGCATCCGGCCAGCCCGGCAAGGACTCGGACGGCCTGCTGGAGATGCTGCGCTCACGCCGCGGACAGCGGCTCGGTGTGGACGAGGACGCCGACGACGCCTTGGCACTGCTGCTCACCAACGGTGTTCCGGCGGCCCACCCCCGGCCCTCCGAAGTGGTAGCGGAGCCCGACTCCGACGACGACGCAACGGGGACGGAAAGCCGCGACGAAGCCGAATCCCCGGCCGCCAAGGGAGACTCGTTCACCCGCAAGCGTGAAGTCCGCGCGTCAATGCTGTCCCGCCTCAGCCTGGCTCCCCGGCACACCGGGGACGACGATGAACGGCTGAAACTCCACGACGGCGTCAGCACGGAAACCCGCGAAATCACCATCGTGGCCTCCCCGCTGCGTCCGGTGACGGACCCGGACGAAGCGTCCGCTGAAGACTCCGGCAGCACGCCGGCGGTACCTGCCGCCAGCCCGGACGGCGATGAAGCCGCCGCGGCGGAAACTGCTCCGGTCAGGGAAACGGCGCGCCCCCGCCAGACCGGTTGGAACCGCGAATCCGCTCCGAACGTGGGGCTGGATGAACTGCTGGGTGGAGGGAGCCCGCGCCGGACCCGGGACGACGCACCGGCCACCCCCAGAAACGACCGGGACGCGGAGCAGCCCGAACGGCAGCCGTCCAAACCCAAGCGTTCCAGCGTACCGAGCTGGGATGAAATAGTTTTCGGCGCACGCGGCGACTGAACCGCCCGGCGTAGCGGGTCAGCCGGGCCGGGTTTCTCCGGCACCGTGCCACAGGCAGGCGTCCACCTCGAACGGCAGCAGCTGGTCCTGCTGGGCCATGACGTTGGCGCCGTGGGCGGTGACCCGCCGCATGAAGTGCCGTCGGCACAACGTCTCGTAGCCCACCACGGGGGCGTGGTCCGCCGCGCCGGTGGAGGCCTGGTCGCCGGCCATGTCGACGTCGCCCACCACCACCTGCGCACCTTCGGTGACCATCACGCCGTCGACCGTGCGGGCATTGTGGGTGGCCCGGCGTCCGCACCAGCACAGCGCCTCCACCTGCAGGACCTGGACACGGTCCGCCAGCTCGATGAGCCGCTGCGACCCCGGGAAGAGGCGGGTTCGGAAGTCGGCGCTGATCCCGAAAGCAAACACGTCGACGTCGATCTCGTCCACAATCCGGGCGAGCTGTTCCACCTGCAGCGGTGAGTAGAACTGGGCTTCGTCACAGATCAGGTAGTCCACCCGGAGGCCGCGGGTGCGGCGTTGGATGACCTCGTCCCAGAAGTCCGTGGAGTCCAGGACTTCCACGCAGTCCGTTTCGAGCCCGAGCCGGCTGGAGATCCTTGCACCGCCGGCACGGTCGTTGCGGCTGAACCGGACGCCGCCGCGGCCGCGGGCCCGGTGGTTGTGGTCCATCTGCAGGGCCAGCGTGGATTTTCCGCAGTCCATCGTTCCTGAGAAGAAGACGAGTTCAGCCACGCGCTCCCTTTCTGCCTTGGGCCTGGAAGTACAACAGCGGAACCTCCCGCTCGGCCTTGGTCAGCGACCCGTGCTGCCCGACGACCTCCAGGGCGGTGGAGCGGACGCGGCGCGTGTCGTAGAGCGCGAGGGCGTCCCGGGCGGCGATCATGACGTCGCCGATGCGCGCACTGACCGCCGGCCGGACGTCGCCGAAGAGTCCGGCGGACACGGCCTCGTCGCGGGTGAACGCCCAGATCCTGTCACCAAACCGCTCCCGCCACGACTCGATCAGCCGTGCCCGGTCCTGTTCACCGGCGTCGGGCTCCAAGTACAGGTGGACCATGCGCGGCTCCCCCGCTGTGTGCCGCACACCGGCAATGAGGGCCGGTTCCGCGGAGTAGTCGAACCGCTGCGACTCCGGGACGTCGAGCATGCCGTGGTCCGCCGTCAACAGGACGGTGGTCCCCGGCGGAAGCGTGGCATTGAGCCGGCGAACCGTTGCGTCGAGTTCTTCCAGCTGGTGTTCCCACTGGGCGGACTGGCAGCCGTAGCGGTGCCCGGCTTTGTCCAGGTCGTTGACGTAGAAGTACATCAGGGAGCTTTCGGCGTCCAGCATGGCTTCCGCCGCGGCAGCAGTCCTGGCATGCGGAGTACCGGCGGCGATGAACCGGCCGCCGCGAAGGGCGGCCTGGGTCATGGGCGAGGCGCCGAACTGCGGAAGGCTGATGGTGGTGACGTCGGTGTGGGCGGCGGCGCGCTCGAACACCGTGGGAAACGGCTGCCACTCGAGCGGGTCCACGCCGGCATCCCAGTTGCCCAGCATGTTGACCACCTTGTCCTGTCCGGGATCGAGGACGTCATAGCCCACCATTCCGTGCTGGCCGGCCGGGAGCCCTGTTCCGAAGCTGGCGAGGGAGGATGCAGTGGTTGAGGGGAAAGCGGAGTCCAGCGCTACCGGAACCGCCCCCTGGCCCTGCTGCATCACGGACCGGAGGAAGGGCGTGTGCGCCGACTTTTGTTTGAGCAGGCCGCGGCCCAGGCCGTCGGCGAGGACAACGCACACCCGCTTGGCGGCGGGCAGGTTCAGCCGGTTCTCGAAGCCCTCAATCCCCAGGCTCGCTGCCGCGCTGGTCAGTACTTCGGCGATGGAACGTTGGCCGAAGGCAGGCGCCGGGGGCATCGGTGAAGGAACGCGGGCACCCTCGGCGATGGCGAGGGCTGACGGCTCAGCATTGTTTCCGGGAATCATCTCAGCGCTGGTGCCCGCGGCTGAGGCGGTTTCCAAAAACGCCGGTGCGCGGACGTGGCGCGGCCACCGGACCGTTGTGCGGCAGGGGCGCCGAACCGGTGTTGACGGCGCGCAGCGCGCGGGCGAACAGCTTGGCGTCCTGGACGGCCTGCAGGCCGTCGGCTTCGGCGCTGATGCGCAGCACAATGTCCTCCTGGGCGATGGTGCCGCTGTAGCCGTGGTCCGCTTCGCATTGGGGATCCCCGCAGCTGGCCGGCCCCATGTCCAGGCGCTGGCCGCCGGACCAGGCGATGGAGAGGGTGAGTTCCCGCACGGGATCGGAGGGCTTGTAGTTCTGCGGCTGGGCGTACATGTAGCTCAGCACCACGGAACGGATCTGCGCCACCGGCACTGACTCGGTGGAAATCTGGGCGACAATCTGTTCGCCGGCCTCGTCGAGCTGCTGGTCGTCAACGTGGGCGATGACCAGCATGTCGTCCGTCAGCACCAGCACAGTGATGTGGCGGCGCACCTCCGCGCGGTCGAAATGCGTTTCAAGATGCACAAGGTGCGCCATGCAGTCGCGCCCGTCCAGGGCGTCATCAACGACGTCGGCCACCAGCCGGGGGTAGAAGCCTGCCTGCTGGAGCGCCCCTTCCAGGCTCTGGCCCTGGACGCCGTGGTCATGTGCGCTATGCCCGTGCGAGGCCTGGTGACCGGGTCGGGGTGCGTGCGGCTTCGACGTGGGAGGCTGGGGGCTCATTACTCCATTTTCACAGATCGACTGGGCACTTGCTAACTGTGCGCCCGGGGCGGGCTAGCTGCGCATCGCCCGGCGGGCGCTGTCTGTCCGCTGGGCGGCGTTCGCGATCCGGACATCAGCGGCCAGGATAGATACGCCGCGAAGCCCGGCCAGGACAGGGTTGAACTCGACCAGCGCTATTTCGGGATGGTTGTCCTTGAGCCGGGTCAACCGCGCGGCAAGGTCCTCCAGCGCGGCCACATCCACCGCGGGAAGGCCCTGGTAGCCGAACAGTTTCCTGGCCGCGCGCGGCGCACGGATGAAGTCGTGGACATCGGCGCCGGACAGCGGCGGAACCCGGTGGGCCCAGTCCTCCAGCAAATTCACCGCGTCCCCGGCCAGTCCGAAGGAAACCACCGGGCCCAGCAACGGATCCTCAATGGCCCGGAACGTGCACGCCTGGCCCACCGGAGCCATCATCTGGACTTCCATGGACGGCGAGCCGTAGGGCGCCAGGGCGCGGTGCATCTCGACGATGTTGCGCCGCAATGATTCGGCGTCCTGGATGTCCAGCCGCACACCGCCAAGGTCCAGCCGGTGGCGCAGGGTCGGATCGGTGGTCTTCAGCACCACGGGCCAGCCAAGCCGCTCGGCGGCTGCAACAGCCTCGTCGGGTGTCTCGAAGCCCACGGAGGGCACCACGTCGATGCCGTAGTGGGCCAGCAGCGTTGCCGCCTTGGCCGGGGCGAGCTGCACCAGTTGTTCGCCGGGGACGTCATGGAGCAGGTCCTCCAGCTCGGCCCGGACGCTTTCGGGGTCGCATCCCTCCGGCTCCGCGAAGAGGCCCTGGTCGCGTTCCACCCACTCGGCGTATTTGACCACGGCGGCGAGCGCTGCGACGGCGGCGCCGGGGTTGGAGTAGCACGGTACGGATTCGGCGCCCACGGCGTGGACAGGTCCAGCCCCCGCCGGGTCCGCGCCCACCATGCCCTCAACATAGACGGACGGGTCCAGGATTCCGGTGAAGGCGGCAACCACCGGCTTTCCGGCCGCGGCGGAGCATTCCGCGAGGACGCCGGCAATCTTCTCCACGGTGAGGCCCCGTGCCGGCAGCAGCGCCACTACGACGGCGTGGATGGAGTCCGAGGCAAGGATCCCGGCCAGGCTCTCCCGGAGGGCCGGCAGCGCCAGTGACATGCCGGCGTCGAGGTCCACGTCGGTGACGATCCGTTCAACGCCGAGCCCGTTGGCGGCGGCACTGTCCGCGACCACCTTGCCGAGGGCCCGGGAGTTGCTGAACACGGCGATGTCCGCCCCGGCCGGCAGCGGCTGGCCGGCGACGATCTGGGCCACGTCCATCAGCTGCTCGATCGTTTCCACCCGGATCACGCCGGACTGGCGCATCATCGCGTCCAGGGCGCCGGCAGGCGCCTGCGTGGTCCGCACCGCATGCCCCGGAGGCAACTGCAGGCCCATCGAGTCCGATTTCGCCACGATGACGGGCTTCGTGCGGGCAAGGCGGCGGGCGAGCCGGGAAAACTTGCGCGGATTGCCGATGGATTCGAGGTAGAGCCCCACCGCGGCGGTGTCGGCGTCGTCTTCCCAGAACTGCATCATGTCGTTGCCCGAGACGTCGGCCCGGTTGCCGGCGGACAGGAACGTGGAAAGGCCCAGGCGGCGCCGGCTGGAGGCGGCGTACAACGCCACGCCGATTGCGGCGGACTGGCTGAAGAGTCCCAGGCCGCCCCGGCGCGGCAGGCTTGGCGCCATGGAGGCGTTCAGGGACACGGCCGGGTTCGTGTTGACGATGCCCAGGGATGCGGGGCCGATCACCCGCATCCCGTTGGAGCGGGCCTGGCGGACCAGCTCACGCTGCCGGGCAAGCCCGCGCTCACCGTCGTCGGCGTACCCGGCCGTCGCCACCACAACGCCTTTGACGCCCGCGGCCGCGCAGTCCGCCACCACTTTGGGGACTTCCTCATAGGGGACGGCGATGATGGCCAGCCGGACCGGGTCCGGTACCTCGGAGAGCCTTGCGAAGGACAGCATCCCGGCAAGTTCGAGCGCCTCGGGGTTGATGGCATAGACCGGCCCGGTGAAGCCGCCTTCGATGATGTGTTCGAGCAGCTGGTAGCCGATGGTGCCCCACTTGCGGCTGGCCCCGATCACCGCGACCGACGACGGCGCCAGCAGCTCCTGGATGCTGCGCGCCTCCGCGCGGTGCTCACGTGACTCCATCACCGCCCGGGATTTTTCCGTGGGGTCGATGTTGAACTCGAGGCTCACCACGCCGTCGTCGAAATGCCTCTTGACGTCGTAACCGGCGTCGGAGAAGACCATCAGCATTTTGCGGTTTTCCGGCAGCACTTCGGCGCTGAATTTCCGGATGCCGTTTTCGCGTGCGGCGGCGGCCAGGTGTTCCAGCAGGATGGATCCGATGCCGCGGCCCTGGTGGGCGTCGGCTATATTGAAGGCAACCTCGGCTTCTTCGGGATCGGTCAGCCGGTCGTAGCGGCCGATGCCCAGGATTTCACCGCCAATGGTGATCACCAGCGCCACCCGGTCCTTGTAGTCCACCTCCGTGAAGCGCTTCAGCTCCTTGCTGGAGAGCCTCGCCTTGAAGGCGAAGAACCGCATGTAGATGGACTTCTGCGACTGGCCGGTATGGAAAGCCTGCACGGCGTCGGCATCTGAGGGGTGGATCGGGCGCAGATGAGCCGTCCCTCCGTCCCGCAGAACGACATCGGCTTCCCAATATTCCGGATATACGCCGTCCCCGGGCTGATCCACCATAGGGTTAGCCTAGCTAAAACTCGCCAGTAAACCGTTAAGGATCCACCAGCCCCATGGCCCGCCGCCAAAGTTCCGCCCCGGCAGGGGACGCCGTCCAGGACTACACCGAGAACATCGTTGACATCGACGTCACGTCGGAAATGGAAGGCTCGTTCCTCGAGTACGCCTATTCGGTCATCTATTCACGGGCCCTCCCGGATGCCCGTGACGGCCTGAAACCGGTGCAGCGGCGCATCCTCTACATGATGAGCGAAATGGGCCTGCGCCCTGACCGCGGCCACGTCAAGAGCGCCCGCGTGGTGGGCGAGGTCATGGGCAAGCTGCACCCGCACGGCGACACCGCGATCTACGACGCCATGGTCCGCATGGCGCAGGACTTTTCGCTGCGGCTGCCGCTGATCGACGGCCACGGCAACTTCGGCTCGCTCGACGACGGCCCGGCAGCCCCGCGGTACACCGAGGCCCGCCTCGCGGCGGCTGCGCTCACCCTCACCGACCACCTCGACGAAGACGTGGTGGATTTCGTCCCCAACTACGACAACCAGCTGACCCAGCCGGATGTCCTGCCGGCGGCATTCCCCAACCTGCTGGTCAACGGCGCCACGGGCATCGCCGTGGGCATGGCCACGAACATGGCCCCGCACAACCTCGTGGAGGTCATCTCCGCAGCCCGGCACCTGATCGCGAACCCCGAGGCCACCCTGGAGGACCTTATGCGGTTCGTGCCCGGCCCGGACCTGCCCACGGGCGGCCGGATCGTTGGCCTGGACGGCATCCGCGACGCCTATGCCACGGGCCGCGGCTCGTTCAAGACCCGGGCCAAGGTGGAGATCGAGCAGCTGTCCGCCCGCCGCACCGGCCTGGTGGTCACCGAACTTCCCTACATGGTGGGCCCGGAGAAGGTGATCGAGAAGATCAAGGACGCCGTCAACGGCAAGAAGCTGACCGGCATCAGCGACATCGTGGACCTGACCGACCGCAAGCACGGGCTGCGGCTGGTGATCGAGCTGAAGAACGGCTTCAACCCCAACGCAGTGCTCCAGCAGCTGTACCGTTTCTCGCCGATGGAGGATTCCTTCGGCATCAACAACGTGACGCTGGTGGACGGCCAGCCGCAGACGCTCGGCCTGGTGCAGCTGCTCTCCGTCTACGTGGACCACCGCATCAACGTGGTGCGGCGCCGCACGGCTTTCCGGCTGGCAAAGAAGAAGGACCGGCTCCACCTGGTGGAGGGCCTCCTGATCGCCATCGTGGACATCGACGAGGTCATCCAGATCATCCGGTCCTCCGACGAGGTTGCCGCCGCCCGTGAACGCCTCATGTCCATCTACGACCTCACCGAAATCCAGGCGAACTACATCCTGGAGCTCCGGCTCCGGCAGCTCACCAAGTACTCCCGGATTGAGCTCGAAAAAGAGCAGGACCAGCTCAAACGTGAGATCGCGGAGCTCGAGGCCATCCTGGGCTCGGACCAGCGCCTGCGTGAACTGGTCTCCGACGAACTGGGCGACATCGCGGAAAAGTACGGCACTCCCCGCCGGACGGTGCTGCTTGAATCCGAGGCAGTCTCACCCACCGTTGCCGCGCTGGCCGCTGCGCCCGGCGGCAAGGGCAAGGCGGCCCCGCTCGCCCTGGAAATAGCCGACGATCCCTGCTGGGCCATCCTGAGCGCCAGCGGGCAGATCGCCCGGACCTCAAACCAGGAACCGCTGGCCGAGTCCGGTCCGCGGTCACGGCACGACGTCTTCCGGTCCGTGGTGAAGACCTCCGCGCGCGGCGAGATCGCGGCAGTCACCTCCCAGGGCAGGATGCTGCGCCTGCAGGTCATGGACATGCCCGTGTTGCCGCCGATGTCCGGGCTTCCCAACCTGGCCGGCGGCGTGCCCGCCAAGGACTTCATCACGCTGCTGAAGGGCGAGACACTCGTCGCTTTCGCCCCGCTGGATACAGTCCTGGCGATCGGGACGGCGCAGGGCATCGTCAAACGCGTGCAGCCCGACTACCCCCTCAACCGCGAGGACTGGGAAGTCATTGCCCTCAAGGACAAGGACACCGTGGTGGGCGTTGAGCCTGCCGGGGCGGACGACGTCGACCTCGTGTTCCTCACCAAGCAGGCGCAGCTGCTGCGCTTCTCCGCGGCCAATGTCCGGCCGCAGGGCCGCACCGCGGGCGGCATGGCGGGCATCAAACTGGGAGCCGGGGACGAAGTGCTGTTCTTCGGAACCGTTGCCCCCGGCGACGAGGAGGCCGTCGTCGTGACTGTTTCCGGGACCGACGGCGCCCTGCCGGGCACGGCTCCGGGGGCCGGGAAGGTGACGGCCTTCGCGGAGTACCCGGCCAAGGGCAGGGCCACTGCGGGAGTGCGGGCACACCGGTTCCTGAAGGGCGAAGATACCCTGCTCATTGCATGGGCCGGACACGGTCCGGCTAAGGCGTCCTCGCTGGCAGGGGTGGCGCGGTCGCTCCCGCAGGAGCATGGCCGACGGGACGGTTCCGGCATCCCGCTGTCGCAGGCCGTGGACGCCATTGGGCCCAGCATGACCTGGGCCTAGACTACTGGCATGCCTATCATCCCCGATGAAAAAGACTGGACCTGGGTGCTGACCAGGGTATGCCCGGACTGCGGATTCGACGCCTCAACGGTCACTCCGGCCACGGTTCCCGGCAGCGTCACGAACATGCTGCCGCGCTGGCGGGCGGCACTGCGCCGGCCGGATGTCGCTGAACGACCGGACGAGGCCACCTGGTCCGTGCTGGAGTACGCATCGCATGTCCGGGACGTCTTCAGCCTCTTCGACCGCCGGCTGAACCTGATGCTGACTTCCGATGATGCCCGGTTCGAGAACTGGGACCAGGACAAGACCGCCGTGGAGCAGGATTACGCCAATGCCGACCCCGCCATCGTCAGTGCGGAACTGACCGCCGAGGGCGAGCAGATCGCGGCATCCTTCGCCGGCGTGCACGAGGACGAGTGGGGCCGGAAAGGCCTCCGGAGCAACGGTTCGGAGTTCACGGTGATGACCCTCGCGCAGTACTTCCTGCACGACGTCGTCCATCACCTGCACGACGTCGACGCCTAGGCGCGCTAAGCCAGGCGGGTTTCAGTTGGGCGGCGCGAGTTCCTTGTCCCACGCCAGGCTCCGGTTGACGGCGGCGTACCCCATCTTTTCGTAGAGGGCGAGCGCGCCGGTGGGGTTCTCTGAATCGACGTCGAGGGAGGCGCGGTCCATCCCCGCCGCCGCAAAGCGCCGCATCGCATCGGCCAGCAAGGCCCGGGCGACCCCTCGTCCGCGGTACTCGCGGCGGACGCCCAGCAGTTCCGTATACCCCTCGCTGTACCCCCGGGATACCGCGCTGTCCGGGTCGTGGCTGGCCAGCTGGTAGCCTGCCACGATTCCGGAGCTGCGGTCCAGGACCACTGCGCTCAGGTCCGGCCTGGCCTGCGGATCATTGACGGTGAAGCCCCAGGATTCCTCATCCCGGGGCTCGCTTCCCCAATGGTCACGGAAGGCTGCGTTGTGGGCCAGCCGGACCTCCTCAGTGAGCTCCGGCCGCATGGTGGCCAGCTCCAGCCCGTCATCGAGCCGCACTTCGGGAAGCGGAACGCCGTCCAGGCGCCGGTGCATCTCGTTGAAATAGCGCACCACGCGGAATCCGTTCCGGCGGAGCAGCCGCTGCTGGTGCTCGTGCTGCTGCTCCATGTGCACGCGCAGCCGCGGCACCGGGCCGCTGCCTTCCGTGCCGCTGCCTTCCGTGCCGTTGCCTTTTGTGCCGCTGCCTTCCGGGCCGCCGTCGTCCGCCCCAGGGTCTTCCGCGAAGCGCTCGAGGGTCCGCTCGCTGAGCCATCCCAGCAGCGCCGTGCCGATCCCCCGGCGCTGCCAGGCCGGGTCGACGCAGCCGAAACCGTAGGCCTTGTCGCCGTCCGGGTTTTTCGTGATGCGCGCATAGGCCCGGGGAACGGACCCGCCGTCCAGCACCAGCAGGGTGTTGGCGGCCGGATAGTTCTTCGTCGACTGCAGGACCTGTTCAAGGTCGGCGGCCCGTTCAAACCACACCGGCCGTTCCGCCTCGGCCGTCCGGGCAATCAGGGCAGCCCACGCCGCGATGTCCGGTTCGTCGGCCGGACGCCAGGCCAGTCCCTCGCCGGCCAGTGCGTCCCGCCAGGATCCGGGCCTCGGAGCATCGTTGATCAGCATGCCAACAGGCTAACTGCCGGCCCCGCCCCGCGCCAGAACATGCCCGACGCCGGCCCGCGCCCCTGCGTCGAGGTCCAGCCTGCGGTCTGCCGGGTCGATGTCGTCGGGATTGTGGGTCACCAGGACCACGGTCCGCCCGGCGAGACCCCGCCGAAGGTCAGCAAGCATTTCCCGGCCGGCTTCGGCGTCCAAGTGCGCGGTGGGTTCGTCCAGCAGGATTACGTCCGCCCCGGTCATGAGGGTGCGGGCAACCGCGAGCCGCTGGCGTTCCCCGCCGCTGAGGAAAGCGCCGCCGGGTCCGATCCGGGTGTCGGCGCCGTCCTCCAGCCGGCGCAGCAGCGGCTCCAGCCCCACGGCTGCCAGGGCCTCAGCGATTTCCTGACCGGCGTCGCCGTCTTTGCCTTCCGGCCGGCCGAGCAGGAGGTTGCCGCGGATGGTGGAGTCGAAAAGGTGCGCTTCCTGCGGACACCAGGCGGCGCGTCCGGTGACGGCGATGCGGCCGGAGCGTGGCGGCAGGAACCCGAGCAGGACGGCCAGCAGGGTTGACTTTCCGGAGCCCGAAGTTCCGGTGACGGCGAGCCAGCGGCCGGGTTCCGCCGTCGCGGAAACAGCGCTGAAGACTTCCGGGCCCGCGGGCCAGGCGGCGGAGAGCGACTCAAGCTCGATGCCGGGCAGCGCGCCGGGGCGTTGGGCAACAGGTTCCAGTCCGGGTGTCCCGCCGTTCCGTCCAGCGGCTTCCGCAGCGGGTGTGACTCCGGCAGGAACGTCCGCGCCTTCGGCGTCGGAGGCCTCCAGAACGCCGGCCTCGCTGATCCGGTCCAGGACCAGTTGGAGCGCCGGGTACTGGCGTACCGCCGTCGTGATGGCGGCGTACGGATCCACCAGCGCCAGTTGCAGCAGGACCACGACGGCGGCCGTGGCCGGGGCAACGGATCCGCCCGTCACCTCGGGGCCGGCCAGCACGGCAGTGGCCAGGGCGGCGGTACCGCAGGCCAGGACGGTGAGCGCCTGGCCCAGCCCTTCGGCCCACGCGGACCGCTGCGAGGCGGCTGTTGCTTCCTTATCGGCAACGCCGATGGCGGACAGGACAGGTGCGGCAACACCGTTGGCGTGCAGTTCAGCCCGCGCGTCCAGCGCCGCGGCGATGTCCCGCAGGACCCCTGAGCGGAGCCGCTGTTCGGCCTGTGCGGACATCCTGTCTGCCAGGAGTGCCGCGGCCGGCGCGGCGACCAGGGAAACCACGGCAGCTGAGATGACCGCGGGCAGCGCCGCGGGCAGCAGGAGGGCTGTGGCCGCGACGGCGGATGCGCCTACGGCCACGGCGGTCACGGGCGGCAGGACCACCCGGGGCAGCAGGTCCCGGACCGTGTCGACGTCGTCAATCACCGTTCCCAGGACATTTCCGCCCTGCAGCAGCCGCCGCAGGGACAGGGCACGCCGGCTCAGGGAATCCCAGAGCCGGCCGCGCAGCCTGGTGAGCGAGGCGAAGACTGCATCATGCAGCAGGAGCCGTTCGGTGTAGCGCAGGACGGCCCTGCCGATGCCAAAGAACCGCACGCCCACGATGGCGGTCAGGAGGTAGAGGATGGGCGGCTGCTCGCTGGCACGGATGATGAGCCAGCCGGACAATCCTGCGAGGGCGACGCCGAACAGGGCCGCCAGCACCCCCACGACGCCGGCCGCGCCGAACTTGAGGGACTCCGGCCGCAGGAGCCTGAAGATCCGGGCGGAAGTGTTGTGCGTCCGGACCCCCGAGGGACCCTCGGCCCGGCCTCGGGTACCCGCTGCGGCGGCCCGCGTCGTCGCCTGCGTGGTCGCCGGTGCCGCGTCCGGAGCCGCATCAAGTCCCGCGTCCGGGGCCCGGAGAACCGTGGAAAGCCGTGACGGGGCGCCGTCTGCGGCCGGCCGTCGCAGCGCGGAACCGGCCGTGACAGGCACTACGTGGTCCGCCAGTTCCCTGGTGAGGCGGTCGTGGGCCACGAGCAGCACAGTGGCCCGGCCGCGAAGCTTCAGGATGGAGCCGTTGACCACGTTGGCGGATTCGCGGTCCAGATGCGCGGTGGGCTCATCCAGCAGCAGCAGGGTGGCACCGGCCTCGATCCTGGCCAGGCCGCGCGCCAGGGCAACCCTGCGGAGCTCCCCCGGGCTGAGCTCGGCGGGGTGTTTCGCAGCCAGGTGCCCGGCTCCCGCCGCCTCAAGGCAGGCCCTGGCCTTCTCGGTGGCGGCAGCGGCGGAGCCCGTGCCGGCAGCGCCGCCCGCCAGGTAGAGCGTCACCTCGGCCAGCACGCTGGCCTCCACCATGACGGGATGCTGCGGCACCCAGGCGACGTCCGCCGGCGAGAACCCGGAGATCCGGCCGTTCACCGCTGCACTGCCGCCGGTTCCGACGATTCCCGCCAGGACGCCCAGAATGGTGCTCTTGCCTGCCCCGCTGGCCCCATCGAGGGCAGTGATCAGCCCTGCGGGCGCGTCGAAGCTGAGCGGTCCGACGGCAGGTTCCAGCCGCCCGCCGTACGTGACCGTCAGGTTCCTGACGGTCAGCGCCGGAAGTCCCGAACCGCCGTCGGACGCTCCGTTCAGGGGATGCCGGCGGCCCTGCGGCCGTGAGCCATTCAGCGGAAGAGAACCGTTGTGCGGCTGCGAGCCGTCATTCTGGGGCTGCAGCGGCCGGACCTCCGGCGCATCCATGACCGCGGTGACCTCGGCCAGGGCGGCACGTCCGTCGTCGCTTGAGTGGTGGGCGGTGCCCAGTTCCCGCAACGGCAGATAGCAGTCGGGGGCCAGGATCAGGGCCAGCAGCCCGGCTTCGAGTGCCATGTCGCCGTGGACCAGGCGCACGCCGATGAAGACGGCCACTACGGCCACCGAAATCGTGGCGATGAGCTCGAGGGCGAGCGCGGAAAGGAAGGCTGTCCGCAGGGTGTCCATCGTCCGGGAGCGGTACTGCTCCGAAATGTCCTCGAGTGCCTTCCGCTGGGCGCTGGCCCGGCCCAGGCCCACCAGTACGGGCAGCCCTTTGGCCAGTTCCAGCATGTGGCCCGACAGCCGGGCCAAAGCCGTTTGCGCGGCGCGGACCCGGTCTTCGGTGTACCGGCCGATCAGCACCATGAACACCGGCACGAGCGGTACGGTCAGGACGACCACCACTGCACTGACCCAATCGGCGAACAGGATCCGGACTCCCAGCAGGAGCGGGATGGCGGCGCAGTTGACGAGGGCGGGCAGGAACTGCGTGTAATAGCTGTCCAGTGCGTCCAGGCCCCTGGTGGCGAGGATCGCCAAACCGCCGTCAGACGGGCCTGCCGCCCGTGTGCCGTTCCGCAGCGCGCGTTCGAGCAGTGCTGCACGCAGTTCCTCCTTGACCCCGAGGGCCGCCCGGCGCGAGGCCACCCCTTGCGCCCACACCGTCAGGGACCGGAGGACCACACCGGCCAGACCCCAGCCCAGCTGGTCCGCCCACGCCGGGTTCTGGGACACCAGCCCGGCCAGGACCGAGGCGACCGCCTGCGCCATCAGCACCAGGGACAATGCCTTGAGGGCGGCAAGGAAGCCCAGCCAATAAAGCGCGAGCCGGTTTGCGGGTCCGGCCGGGAACTGCGGTCTCATGGGGTCCTAGTCTTTGGGGGCCAGCGCCCTGGCGGCGATGGCGGGCAGGAAGCTGTGCGCTTCCGGAATGTGGGCGGCACTGACCCGGCGGCGGAACACCCAGTAGGTCCAGGCCTGGTAAGCGAGCACCAGCGGCAGTCCCACGCACGCCACGATGGTCATGAGCCCCAGGGTGTAGTCGGAGGATGAGGCATTGGAGATGGTCAGGTTGAAGTCCGGGTTGAGGGTGGAGGGAAGCACCACCGGGAAGGCTGCACCGAAGATCGACGCGCTGCCCAGGAGCAGGAACACCCCGAGCGACAGGAACGCCTTCCCTTCGAGTCCGTTCCGGCCGAACTGCCAGGCGAACACCGCGGCCACCACTGCCGCGGCAACCGCGGCGATGGTCCAGGCTTCGCCGCTGAGCAGCTGCACGCTGATGGCCCAGCCGGCGATGGGGAGCAGGAGGACCGGCAGGAGCCGGACGAACCAGTTCCGGGCGCGGTGCCGGACATCGCCGTCGGTCTTCAGGGCGAGGAACGCCAGCGCGTGCAGCAGAGAGAAGCACACAACGGCGAGCCCGCCCAGGACGGCGTAGCCGCTGAACCAGGCGAACGGTCCGCCCTCACGGTCGCCGTTGGCGTTGAGCGGAAGCCCGGTGGTGGTCAGTGCCAGCGCCGCGCCGACGCCGAAGGCCGCCACGAGGGATCCGGCCGCGATGGCCCAGTCCCACACCGCGCGCCAGCGGTCCGTGTCCACCTTGCCGCGGTATTCGAAGGCCACTGCGCGGAAGATGAGTGCCACGAGGACCAGCAGCAGCGGAAGGTACAGGGCGGAGAACAGGGAGGCGTACCAGAGCGGGAAGGCGGCAAACGTCGCTCCGCCGGCGGTCAGCAGCCAGACCTCATTGCCGTCCCAGACCGGGCCGATCGTGTTGAGCAGGACACGGCGTTCGGTGTTGTTGCGGGCGAAGAGCTTCATCAACATGCCGACGCCGAGGTCGAACCCTTCGAGAAAGAGGTATCCCGTCCACAACACCGCGATGGCGATGAACCAGATGGTGGGCAGCAGTTCCATGGTCGAATTTCCTCTGCGCTTAGTAGGCGAATGCCAGGACGTCGTCGGAGCCGCCGGGCTTGCCGGGGCCACCGGGGCCGGGTGTGGCGTCCTCGTTTTCACCGGCCGGTGCGTGGGCGAGTTCGGGCATTGCGGAAACCACGCCACCGCGGATGTACTTCACCAGCAGCTTCACTTCCACCACCAGCAGCACGGCGTACACGGCGGTCAGCACCACCAGGGAGGTGAGCAGTTCTCCTGCGGAAACGCCGGGTGAGACCGCAGCGGCGGTGAACATAAACACCTGGTCGATCCCGCTGGGGTCCGGGTTGGGTGCCACCACGAACGGCTGGCGGCCCATCTCGGTGAAGATCCAGCCGGCGGCGTTGGCGCCGAATGGGGCCATGATGCCGACGACGGCGAGCCGCATGAGTCCGCGGGAGGCCGGCACGGTGCCCTTGCGGGTGGCCCAGAGTGCCACGAGGGCGGCTAGGGCGGCGAGGCCGCCGAAGCCGATCATCATCCGGAAGCCCCAGTAGGTCACCTCCATGACGGGAACGTACTCGATTTCCTGCCCCGCACGGTCACCGTAGATGGGGTTGTCCGGGAGGTGCGTTCCGTAGTCGGCCTTGTACTGGTCCAGCAGGCTGTTGACGCCCTTCACCTCCGTGGTGAAGTCGCCCTTGGCCAGGAAGGACAGGATTCCGGGGACTTCGATGACCGCCACGATCTCGTCGCAGTTCTGTGAGCCGACGTTGCCGACGCTGAGGACGGAGAAGCCCGTGCCGTCGTGGCAGGCAGCCTCGGCCGCGGCCATCTTCATGGGCTGCTGTTCGAACATGAGCTTGCCCTGCAGGTCGCCGGTGAGCGCGGTTCCGGCGAAGGAAATCATGGCCACGACGGCGCCGATCCGGAGCGAGGTGATCCAGACCTTGTAGTCGGCCTTGTCGCGGCCGGGGATGTCGGCTTCGCCGGGGATGACCTTGCCGTCGGGGCCCACGGTGTCGATGCCGTCATGGCGGCGGCGCCACAGGTGGTACCAGGCGATGCCCAGCAGGAAGCCTCCGGCGACGGCCAGCGCGCCGAAGAGGGTGTGCGGGACTGCAACGAGGGCGGTGTTGTTGGTGAAGACGGCCCAGGCATCGGTCATGACCGGGCGCCCGTTGATCATTTCCACACCGACGGGATGCTGCATCCAGCTGTTCGCCACGATGATGAAGTACGCGGAGAACACCGAGCCGATCACGGCAATCCAGAGGCAGGCCAGGTGGACGCCCCTCTTGAGTTGCTTCCAGCCGAAGATCCACAGTCCCAGGAAGGTGGACTCCACGAAGAAGGCGAGGAGTGCTTCAAGCGCCAGCGGCGCCCCGAAAACGTCGCCCACGAAGCGGCTGTACTCGCTCCAGGCCATCCCGAACTGGAACTCCTGCACGATGCCGGTGGCGACGCCCATGATGAAGTTGATGAGGAACAGCTTCCCCCAGAACTTGGTCATGCGGAGGTATTCCGGTTTGCCGGTGCGGTACCAGACTGTCTGGATGACTGCCACCACGAGGCCCAGCCCGATGGTCAGCGGGACCATCATGAAGTGGTACACGGTGGTGATTCCGAATTGCCAGCGTGCGATTTCCAAAGCGTCCAAGGCAGTCCCTACTTTTGGCTAGGCTTTCATCAGTCCAAGTCTTCTACGCTGCGTAGAAGACTAACTTCTACAGAGTGTAGAACACTTTCGGCGAGCACTGTAACCAACAGTTCCACCGGCCGGACCCACTGGCAAGGGCGCGACGCGCCGATTGTTCTACCTCATGTAGAAAGAAACTGCAAAAAGAGGTAAATTTAGAACCTAAGTATTCAACCGCGCTCCGCGAAGGCCGCCCCGGCTTCGCGGATCGGAACTTTAAGAAGGATGTACGGAATGGCAAGTCTTGGTGAACTGGAACGGGCAGTGATGGATTTGCTCTGGGCAGGCCAGGAAGCGGCCACCGCCAACACCCTGCGGGACCTGCTGGCGCAGAGCACCCAGGCCCAGGGCGGCACGGCCGGCCACGAGGGCAAGGATCTGGCCGTAACCACCGTCCTGACCGTGCTTTCACGCCTGGAGAAGAAGGGGCTTGTGGAGCGCGAACGCGGCACCCGCCCGCACCGCTACCAGGCTGTTTCCAGCAGGGCGGACCACACGGCCGAACTCATGCACGAGGTCCTCGGCTCGGCGCCGGACCGCGAAGCCGTACTTGCCCGCTTTATTGGCTCCGTCACCGAAAGTGAAGCCGAAACACTGCGCAAACTGCTTGGCCACAACTAACAGCGCATGTTCTGGACCTCATATTTGCTGGCGGTCCTGGCGATAGTCCTGGCATGGCCGGTGCCTATCCTTCTTTCACGCGCGCAATGGCCGGCCCGGTCACCGTTCACGGCCATGCTGCTCTGGCAGGCAATCGCCCTTGCCGGCGGACTGTCCATGATCGGCGCCATGCTGGTCTACGGCCTCGAGCCGATCGGCGACAACCTCCTGGCCGGCCTGCGCGGCCTGGCCGGCATGGTCCTATTTAATGCCCCCACCACCGCGCTGGGTTTCTGGCATCTCTTCGCGTTGTCCGCGGCGGCGCTCCTCACGGCACACCTCGTCTTTACGCTGCTGCTGACCTACTACCGGATCGAGCGGCAGCGCCGGCGCCACCGCGAACTCCTTGCCCTGCTGGCGTCACCGTCGACGGACGGTCCGGGAACCGTGGTGATCAACCACGATTCGCCTGTTGCCTACTGCCTTCCGGGGGGCGCGCGGTCCGTCACGGTACTGAGCGACGGCCTGATGGCTGCGCTGGAGCCGGCAGAACTCCGCGCCGTGCTCATCCACGAAAACGCCCACCTGAGCCAGCGCCACCACCTCCTGTTGTGGGCATTCGCGGCCTGGCGCCAGGCCCTCCCCTGGCTGCCCACCACCCGCCTTGCCCAGGAATCCGTGAGCACCCTGATCGAAATGCTTGCCGACGACGTCGCCCTGAAGACCGAAAGCAAAGCCACACTTATCAAGGCCATCGCCATCGTTGCCAGCGGTCCCGCCGGCGTCCCCGGCGGCCGCGTGGCGTTTAACGGCGGCGACCTGCCGTCCGGCGAAGCCGGCGCGGCCGGCATCAGCACGGCCGGCATCAGCACAGCCGGCATCAGCACGGCTGGAATCAGCGCGGCCGGAATGGTCGACGCCGGTCTCCAGGGTTCGCCGGGCAGCGCGAGTTCGGCAGGCACCACCATGTCCCGGGTCCGCCGGCTGCTGTCCCCCCAGGAGCCGCTGCCGGCCCCGCAGAGGGCTTTGGTCCTTGCGGGCTGCCTGCTGCTGCTGGCGGTGCCCACCGCTTTGCTGATAGTCCCGGGGCTGCTCGGCTAACAGGCCAGGCGGCCGGGCGTTCCCCGGCCGCCGGCCTCAGGCGTCGATCCGCTCCCGGTCCAGGCTCGCAGCACCGGCGATGATGAAGTCCTTGCGCGGCGCGACGTCGGAGCCCATCAGCAGGTCGAAGGTCTCTTCAGCCTGCTTGGCGTTTTCGATCCCCACTTTGCGCAGGGTCCGGTGGCGCGGATCCATGGTGGTTTCCGCCAGCTGTTCCGCGTCCATTTCACCGAGGCCCTTGTAACGCTGGATGGGCTCCTTGTAGCGCTTGCCCTCCTTGGCCAGCCGCGCCAGCAGCACGTGGAGTTCAGCCTCGGAGTAGGTGTAGATCATCTCGTTGGCTTTCTGCCCGGCGTTGATCACCTCCACGCGGTGCAGCGGCGGCACTGCGGCGAACACCCGGCCCTCATCGATCATGGGCCGCATGTAGCGGAAGAAGAGCGTGAGCAGGAGTGTCCGGATGTGGGCGCCGTCCACGTCGGCGTCCGTCATCAGGATCACCTTGCCGTAACGTGCCGCCGTGATGTCGAAGCTGCGCCCGGACCCGGCGCCCACCACCTGGATGAGCGCGGCGCACTCGGCGTTGGACAGCATGTCCCCCACCGATGCCTTCTGAACGTTGAGGATCTTGCCGCGGATGGGCAGGAGCGCCTGGAAGTCCGAGGAGCGGGCCAGTTTGGCAGTACCCAGCGCGGAGTCTCCCTCCACGATGAACAGTTCCGAGCGGGCCACGTCATCCGTGCGGCAGTCCGCCAGTTTGGTGGGCATCGAGGATGTCTCCAGCGCGTTCTTGCGGCGCTGCGTCTCCTTGTGGACACGCGCGGAAATCCTGGACTTCATCTCGCTGACGATTTTTTCCAGGAGCAGCGCGGACTGCGCCTTGTCATTGCGGTTGGCGGAGGTCAGTTTGGCATTGATCTCCTTCTCCACCACGCGGGCCACGATGGCCCGGACCGCGGACGTGCCGAGGATTTCCTTGGTCTGGCCCTCGAACTGCGGCTCGGCCAGGCGCACCGTCAGCACCGCGGTCAGTCCCGCGAAGATGTCGTCCTTTTCGATCTTGTCGTTGCCGGCCTTGAGCTTGCGGGCATTTGTTTCCACGGCCTTACGGAACGTCTTCACCAGGGCCTGCTCGAAGCCGGACTGGTGCGTGCCGCCCTTGGGGGTGGAAATGATGTTCACAAAGCTGCGCACGGTGCTGTCGTACCCGATCCCCCACCGGAGCGCCACGTCCACTTCACAGTCGCGTTCCACCTCGGCCAACTGGCTGTGGCCCCGCTCGTCCAGGACAGGGACTGTTTCCTTGAACTTGCCCGAGCCGTGCAGCCGCCAGGTGTCCGTGACCGCAGGATCGGCAGCAAGGAAATCGACAAACTCGGAGATGCCGCCGTCGTGGTGGAAGACTTCCTCGTGGCCGGCGAGCTCGCCGGGAGTGCCCGGAAGCCTGCGCTGGTCCCGGACGGTCAGTTTCAGGCCCGGGATCAGGAAGGACGTCTGACGGGCCCGGGCGGCCAGTTCCTCGTAGGAGAACTTGGCGTCCGGGGTGAAGATCTGGCGGTCCGCCCAGTAGCGGATCCGGGTGCCGGTGACGCCGCGCTTGGCCTTGCCCACCACGTCAAGGACCGAGTCGTTGACGAACGGTTCGAACGTCGCCGCCGGATCGGGTTTGGTCCCCGGGTCCTTGAACCGCCCCGGTTCGCCCCGGCGGAAGGACATCTTGTACGTCTTGCCGCCGCGGTCCACCTCCACGTCCAGCCGCGAGGACAGCGCGTTGACCACCGAGGCACCGACGCCGTGCAGGCCGCCTGACGCCGTATAGGATCCGCCGCCGAACTTGCCGCCTGCGTGCAGTTTGGTAAAGACGACCTCGACGCCGGTCAGTCCGGTCTTGGGCTCAACGTCGATGGGGATGCCGCGGCCGTCATCATGAATCTCCACCGAGTTGTCGGCGTGGAGGATGATCTGGATGTCATGGCCGAAGCCGGCCAGTGCCTCGTCGACGGAGTTGTCGATGATTTCCCACAGGCAGTGCATCAGGCCGCGGGAGTCGGTGGAACCGATGTACATGCCCGGGCGCTTGCGGACGGCCTCGAGGCCTTCCAGTACAGACAGGTGCCGGGCAGTGTAATCAGAACTTGGTGCCACGGGTTGTGAACTCCTTCAGTGACGGAACAGCTAAGGCTTTTGACGCTCTTCCTAGGTTAGTCGGCCCGCGCCGGGACCCCTGCCAGCCACTCCAACATCGGCGTCATCCGGCAGTACCCGTTACGGAATGGTGATACGCGCACAGCGAAAGTGATCCATCCTTGTCATGGTTTTGCTACGAATGCTGGTTATATAGATGTACAGATCTACTAAGGAGGCCGAAATGACAACAGCAGTTGCGGACCGCACGCTCAACGCACTGGACCGGTGCGATCGTTGCGGAGCACAGGCGTACGTCCGGGTTGTTCTCGAGTCCTCCGGCGGGGAGCTGCTCTTCTGCGGCCACCACGCGCGGGCAGTCGAAGCGACGCTTAAGCCGCTGAGCTCCGACTGGCACGACGAGACGGGCCGGCTTCACGAGAAGCCGCCGGTATCGGTGGACTAGGCAACTCTCTGACAGCAACAGGGCTCCTCCGTTCGGAGGGGCCCTGTTCGTTTTGCCCAGGACCCGGACAAATCCACACATACGTGAGGCCCCGCCGGACGGCGGGGCCTCACGTATGTGTTTCTGCTGTTTAGTCCAGGTAGTCGCGCAGGACCTGGGACCGGGACGGGTGCCGCAGCTTGGACATCGTCTTCGATTCGATCTGGCGGATCCGCTCACGCGTGACGCCGTAGACCTTGCCGATTTCGTCTAAAGTCTTCGGCTGTCCGTCGGTGAGGCCGAACCGCATCGCCACAACGCCGGCTTCGCGCTCCGACAGGGTGTCCAGCACGGAGTGCAGCTGCTCCTGCAGCAACGTGAAGCTGACTGCGTCGGCGGGAACCACGGCTTCCGAGTCCTCGATGAGGTCACCGAACTCCGAGTCGCCGTCCTCACCCAGGGGCGTGTGCAGCGAGATCGGCTCGCGGCCGTACTTCTGGACTTCGACAACCTTCTCCGGTGTCATGTCCAGTTCGAGGGCCAGCTCCTCGGGCGTAGGTTCGCGCCCAAGGTCCTGCAGCATCTGACGCTGGACACGGGCCAGCTTGTTGATGACTTCCACCATGTGCACCGGGATGCGGATGGTGCGGGCCTGGTCGGCCATGGCACGCGTGATGGCCTGGCGGATCCACCAGGTGGCGTACGTGGAGAACTTGAAGCCCTTGGTGTAGTCGAACTTCTCGACCGCACGGATCAGGCCCAGGTTGCCCTCCTGGATGAGGTCCAGGAACAGCATGCCGCGGCCGGTGTAGCGCTTGGCGAGCGAAACAACGAGGCGGAGGTTGGCCTCCAGCAGGTGGTTCTTGGCGCGCTTGCCGTCGTGGATGACGAACTCGAGCTCGCGCTTGAGCTTCGGATCCATGGAACCGTCGTCCGCCGCGATCTTCTCTTCGGCGAACAGGCCCGCCTCGATGCGGAGGGCAAGGTCCACTTCCTGCTCGGCGTTCAGCAGGGCAACCTTGCCGATCTGCTTCAGGTAGTCCTTGACGGGGTCGGCCGTGGCGCCGGCCGACATGACCTGCTGGACCGGAGCATCGTCGTCATCGGCGTCGGAGTAGACAAAGCCAGTGCCGGTGGCGGCGGCACCGGTCTTGCTGGCGGCCTCTTCCTCGCTCAGCTCTGACGGATCCGGACTGACGTCGTCCAGATCTTCGTCCAGCTCGACGTCCTCTGCATCGTCGTCGGACTTTCCGGCAGCCTCGGCGGCAGCCTTGGCGCCGGGCTTGGGTCCGCGCTTCTTGGGCTCGGGCTTTGCCGGGGCGCCGCCTTCGGCGGCCGCAGCCTTATTGGCTGCGCGCGTGGCGGCACGCTTGGCGCTCGTCGCCGCCTTCTTCTCCTCAGGGGACAATTCGGCCTGGTCGGCGGGTTCCTTCTTGGCGGAAGACGGGGTCACAGAAAACCTTTCTAGCGGCGGTCTGTGGAATCACCATACGGGCAACACCACTATGACCCTGTCAAGTCCGTGATTCACATCAGGTGCGATCGCGGCCAGCAGAGCCATTAAGTAGAACTGCCGGAGCGGCCGTAATGTTCCCGTTTCCGGGCATCACTACATGCACTTGATTCACGGACCCAACCGGGTCTCGGCATCCATTGTCTCATGATTTTCCGAATCGGCCCCTCAGTGCCGCCGCCGGGGCCGAATGTTTCGGCGGACCGGCCTCTCTCCCCGCCCGGCGCATCAGTATGCGGTGCCGCCTTAGGCCGCATCCGTTTCAAACTTCTGCCAGGCCGCGTCACGGCGCCCGGCCCATCCGCACAGCGTCCCGCGGCCGACCAGTTCGGACAGCAGTTCCGCGAGCCGGTATCCGGGGTGCTCCGCGACGGCCCGGTCCAGCAGGGCATGGGCGAACGACCCCCTGCCGCGGCACCACTCAATCCAGGCCCGTCCCGTGAGCGATGCAGCGCCGCCTTCTCCCCCGCCGGCCGTGCCGAGCTGCTGCAGCACGCGCTCCAGTGCCCTCATCCGGTCCCAGCGGGGCGATGGCGGTGCCAGCCCCAGAAGCACCTCCCCGTACCCGGGAATCGGGAATGCCCCCTCGTCCGGCATGTCTTCCGCCGGTCCGGGTGCCGACCAAGCGCCAGGAGGAGGTGACACCACCCGCAGGCCTGCGTCCGGCGCGAAGATCCCGAAGTCCTCCGCGCCCTGTTCCGCGGCCGGCCGTCCCGCCGCGCTCATCACCAGCACGGCGTCCCGCCAATGGGGTATGCGCAGGGAAGCCCTGAGATACCCGGACAGCTCGGCCGGCAGGTGCCCCTGCCCTCCGTCGGCCAGCACGCACCCCCACACGTCCAGTATCTTGGCGAACTGGGCGCAACTCCCCCGGAGCGGAGCAAATTCAGTGGACCACTTTTGTTCGGATTCCAGCACGCACGCATCAGCCTCCGCGGCCGCGGGCAAGGCGCCCGCGGACGAGGGGTCCTCGCCCACGCTGCTCCCGCGGAACACCATCTCGGCGTTGAGCCGGCTGTCCCGGATCTCATCCACCGAGCGGCCGGGAAACGGGCAGCAGGCGGGATCGAAGCAGTACGCATTCCGCCAGAAGGACCCGCCGACGTACCAGGCGTCGCGGACCGGGAGCCCGGATACTTCCAGCTCGACCTCCAGAGCCGCCAGCAGCCTCGCCAGGGTCCCCTCCATCGGCGCCCCGGCGGGGACACCACCGGGCCATCCGCCCGACCCGCCCATCCATCCTTCCTCGCTGAAGAGCACCAGGAGGGCGCCGTCGGCGTCGTGGTCCGCGTCAAGGTAGTCCCTGACGGTACGGGCAAACCGAAGCAGCCCCGGATCCGAATCAAGGTCGGGGAGGTCGACGCGGAGGGTGGCACCCAGCCGCTTTCCCTGCATGGTCATGGCCACCAGGCTGTTGGCCGGCCAGTAGCCAAGGGAATGTGGAATGAAGCCCAGGATGTCCTCGGGGCAGGTGATGGTCAGTCGTTCTGGAGGTGTCATGTATCCAGACTGGAACGGCCGGCGTCCCGCGTTAATAGCTTTTCAGCGCTATGTGGAAACAGCCCTACTCGGCGCGGCGGCGTTCCAGGTTGCGGCGGCGCTGCTGCGCGAGGGCTTTAAGCAGCGGCGGAACCACGACGCCCTGGGCCGCCATCTGCCGCCGCACCTTGCGCCGGGTATAGATAATCGCCGCGGAACCGATTCCGATCAGCACGAACTGGACACTGAGTGCGATCCGGAACGGGTCGAGGCCGTAGAGCTCTCCCTGCGAGAACCCGGTGGCGTGGAGCACGTCCAGCACGACGCCTACGAGGTAAATGGCCACGAGCGCCGCAATGAAGCCGCCGACGTTGACGATTCCGGTGGCGGTTCCGATCCGGTGGGCAGGATTGAAGGTTCTTGCGAAGTCGAAGCCGATCATGGATCCCGGCCCTCCGATGGCCAGCACCACCACCAGCCCGGCGAGCATCCACAGCGGAGAACGGCCGGGCATGAGCAGCACGGCGGCCCAGGCCGCAGCCGTAGTGCCTGCGATGAGGAGCACCATGGTGGAGCGGCGGAGCGGGTGCCGGGAGACGAACCTGCCGATCAGCGGACCCGCTGCGATGGCAGCGGCGACGTAGATGGCCATCAGGCCGGACACGGTCCCGGCGCTAAGGCCCTGGGCGGAGATCAGGAACGGGTAGCCCCAGGTCATGGCGAACACCGTGCCGCTGAACTGGATGGTGAAGTGGCTCCAAAGCCCCAGCCGGGTGCCGGGCTGGCGCCAGGCGCGGGAGAGTGAAATGCCGGTGGCCTTGAGGCCCTGGCCTGTGTCCGGCCGGGGGTGCCCGGGCGGCTGGTCCTTCAGCACCGCCAGGACCAGGACGACGGCGAGCGCTGACATGGCTGCCAGCGTCAGGAATGCGGGGGTCCAGCCGGCCGAATGGAGGATCATCGCGAACGGGACCACACTGAAGAGCTGCCCGAGCTGGCCCGACATTCCTGTCAGCTGCGTGATGAGCGGCACCCTGGCCGGGGCGAACCACAGCGGGATCAACCGGATCACCGAAATGAACGTCATGGCGTCCCCGGCGCCCACCAGTACCCGTCCCAGCACGCCGCCCGGGATGTTGTCCGCGAAGGCCAGCTGAAGCTGGCCGAGTCCCATAAGGACGGCTCCCCCGGCGATCATGGTCCGTGACCCCAGCCGGTCGACAAGGACGCCGACCGGGATCTGCAGGCCGGCGTAGACCAGGAGCTGCAGCACGGTAAAGAAGGAGATCTCCGCTGCGGTGGCATGGAACCGCTCGGTTGCCTCCAGGCCCACGACGCCAAAGGATGTACGTTGGCTGACCGCAACCAGATACGCGAAAATTCCGACGGTCCAGATGAGCCAGGCGCGCGGTGCAGTCACGTCTCCATTATGCCCGCTGGCTGGATAAGTCCTATTTATTGACGGGGGCCTTCCCTGGTTTATTGACGGGGCTCTTCCCGGGCGAGATACGCCTCCACGGCAGCGCCGAGCGCGTCGGCGTTCGGCAGTTCGTCGTTTTCATCAGCCAGCAGTGAGCGGCGGACGGTGCCCTCAGCCTTCTCGTCATAGCGCGTCTCCAGGCGCGACACCACCTGCTGCACTTCTTCGGAGGCTTCCAGCTGCTCGGCGATCTGGCGCCCGACTTCGCGGCCGGCCTCCCGCAGGCGGTCAGTGGGAAGCATCAACGAGGTGGCCGCGCCAAGGTACTCAAGCCCGGCCACGGCCGCGTTGGGGTACTCGGCGTCCGCAAGGTAATGCGGCACGTGGATGACGTAGCCGGCAATATTGCGGCCGGCCTCGGTGAGGCGCAGCTCCAGGATGTGGCCCACCGCGGCGGGAACTTCCACTGTGGGCTTCCAGACGGAGATGCCCTCGATGAGTTCGGGTCGGTTGCCGTGGACCGTGACTCCCACCGGCCGGGTATGTGGAACGGGCATCGGGATGGAATGGATCCAGGTCACCAGGTTCACGTCGAGATGCTCCACGATCCGGACAACGGCCCGGGCGAACCGCTCCCACTGGAGATCGGGCTCGAAGCCGGCAAGGAACAGGAAGGGTTTGCCCAGTCCGTCCACCAGCCGGTACAGGGCGAGGCTGGGGGCCTGGTAGTCCTGGAGGTGATCCTCCACGAAGGTGACGTGCGGGCGGCGCGAGCGGTAGTCGATGAGCTGGTCGGCGTCGAAAACAGCCACCACCTCAGAGTCGAGGGTGTCCAGCAGTTCAGCAGTGATCTGCTTGACCACGTGGCCGGCGTCCGCGAATCCCGTGAAGCCCATCACCAGGTTGAGCCCGCGGAGGGCCGGGTCGTCGAACAGCTCGGCATTGCTCACAAAGAGAGCGTCGGGGTCCAGCAGGGAGCCGGAAATCCGTTCAAGCACGGCGTGTTCCTTTCGAGGTGGCGGCGGAGGCGGGGGTCGGCAGCGCTTTGGTGGGGTGGTCCGCACAGGTCCGCCGGATATTTTCTACAACGCACCGGCCGCCCGATGCATTCCGGGTCCGGCGCGCGCAGCGGCAATGTGCTGCAGGTCTCATCAAATTCAACGCGACCGGGACGGAGAGACTACGATCGGAACTGGCCCTACGGACGGCCTGGCAGACACCGGGTTGCGTCTCAAGCCGACGACGGCCTGTTCCATGGCGGGGCGCCCAACATGCGCATCCTGCCGAAAATCACAGAGAATTGAGGACTGATCCTCGTGGTCAAGAATACTGAAATCAAACTTAGCGTCATTGCGCGTGACGTTAAGAAGTCGCCCACGGACGCACTGGTCATTGGAGTGGCGCAGGGTCCCGACGGACCTGTACTGCTGGACAACCCGCTGACGGCCAAGTCCGCCGAGGCCATCGCGGAGTCCCTGAAGGTTCTTGGCCTCACCGGCGCGGCCGACCAGGTCCACAGGCTGCCCGGGCTTCCGGAAGCCGGCGCCGCCGTCCTGGTCCTGGCAGGGGTCGGCAAACCCGGCGCCGGAGGAAAGCTCGCCGAAGAGGCGCTGCGCCGCGCCGCCGGTTCCGCTGTCCGGCAGCTTGCCGGCCTCACCACCGTGACGCTGGCGCTCCCGACGGCGTCCCTCGCCGACGTCGCCGCCGTCGCCGAAGGCGCGGCCATGGGTTCGTACTCATTCACGGAATACCGTTCAGCTGCCAACGGCCGCAAGGACCCCGTGAAGAACGTCGTCATCTTCACGGACTTCGCCGCCGACAAGGACCTGCAGCCCCTGCTGGACCGTTCCGCCCTCATCGGGAAAGCAGTCAACGCGACCCGTTCGCTGGTGAACCAGCCCCCCAGCCACCTGTTCCCCGAGTCCTTTGCCGACGCCGCCAAGGAACTCTCCAAGGGCCTGCCGGTCAAGGTCACTGTGTGGGACGAAAAGCGCCTCGAAAAGGAGGGTTTCGGCGGGATCATGGGTGTCGGCAAGGGATCCACCCGGCAGCCCAGGCTGGTCAAGGTGGAATATGCCCCGTCCAAGGCCGCAGCCAAGATCGCGCTTGTGGGCAAGGGCATCACCTTCGACACCGGCGGAATTTCCATCAAGCCCGCCCTCGGCATGGGTGACATGAAGAGCGATATGGCCGGCGCCGCCGTCGTACTTAACACCGTGCTGGCAATCGCGGGCCTGGGCCTTCCCGTTAAGGTGACCGCATGGCTGTGCATTGCTGAAAACATGCCCTCCGGCGCGGCGCAGCGCCCGGCGGACGTCCTCACCATGTTCGGCGGGAAGACCGTCGAGGTCCTTAATACGGATGCCGAAGGCCGGCTGGTCATGGCCGACGGCATCGTGGCCGCCAGCCAGGAATACCCGGACGCCATCATCGACGTCGCCACCCTCACCGGTGCGCAGCTGATCGCGCTGGGCAACCGGACCGCGGGCGTCATGGGCTCGGACAGCGTCACGGGACCGCTCAAGGCCGCGGCGGACCGCGCCGGCGAGCTGGTGTGGCCGATGCCGTTGCCGGAAGAGCTCCGCGCCAGCATCGATTCCGAGGTGGCGGACCTGGCCAACATCGGTGAGCGCCACGGCGGCATGATGACCGCTGCCGTGTTCCTGCGTGAATTCGTCGGCAAGGGCAAGGACGGCGAGCAGATCCCGTGGGCCCACATCGATATCGCCGGCCCGTCCTTTAACAACGGCAGCCCGTACGGCTACACCCCCAAGCAGGGCACCGGCTGCACCGTGCGCACCCTGGTGGCCTACGTCGAGGACGTCCTGGCGGCCTCCGCGTAACGGGCTTCGCCTCACCGCCCTCCGCAGGGCCGGTGAGGCCGTTCGCGGCTTTGTGGCGGGTCATGATCCGTCCGCCACAAAGCCGCGTGACACTCGACACAAGCGCTCCACAAACGCCGTGACAAGGTGGAGCATGGATAAGTGGTTCGCTAAGGTGAACTGCGGTAGTCACAAATGCAAGAGAACCGGCCTGCTGGCATAATCACGGCAGAGCAAGTTCCAAGACCAGATGATGCGTACTCTCGTGTCATCGTTCACGCGAGGGAGCGTCTAAGTGGCCGATCAGGCAACTGCGCAAGAATTCGACATCCTGGTACTCGGCGGTGGCAGCGGCGGATACGCCACGGCACTCCGTGCAGTTCAGCTGGGCCTCACTGTAGGCCTCGTGGAGAAGGGGAAACTCGGGGGCACCTGCCTGCACAACGGCTGCATCCCCACGAAGGCCCTCCTGCACTCGGCCGAGCTCGCCGACCACGCCCGCGATTCCGCAAAGTACGGCGTCAACGTCACGCTGGACAGCATCGACATGAGCGCAGTCAACGCTTACAAAGACGGCATCATCGCCGGCAAGTTCAAGGGCCTTCAGGGCCTGATCAAGTCCAAGGGCATCACCGTCATCGAAGGTGAAGGCAAACTGCAGGGCACCGACACCGTCGTCGTGAACGGCACTGCCTACAAGGGCAAGAACATCGTGCTCGCCACGGGTTCCTACTCCCGCACCCTGCCGGGCCTGGAAATCGGCGGCAAGGTCATCACCTCCGACGAAGCCCTCACCATGGATTACATCCCCAAGAGCGCGATCATCCTGGGCGGCGGCGTGATCGGCGTCGAGTTCGCTTCGGTCTGGAAGTCGTTCGGCGTGGACGTCACCATCGTTGAAGGCCTGCCGTCGCTGGTTCCGAACGAGGATGCCGCGATCGTCAAGAACTTCGAGCGTGCATTCAAGAAGCGCGGCATCAAGTTCTCCACCGGCGTGTTCTTCCAGGGCGTTGAGCAGAACAACGACGGCGTCAAGGTCACCCTCGTTGACGGCAAGACCTTCGAAGCCGACCTGCTCCTGGTAGCAGTCGGCCGCGGACCGGTCACCGCCAACCTGGGCTACGAAGAAGCCGGCATCACAATCGACCGCGGTTTCGTCATCACCAACGAACGCCTGCACACCGGCGTCGGCAACGTCTACGCCGTGGGCGACATCGTCCCGGGCGTCCAGCTGGCCCACCGCGGCTACCAGCAGGGCATTTTCGTGGCAGAGGAAATCGCAGGCCTGAAGCCGGTCATCGTCGAGGATGTCAACATCCCGAAGGTCACCTACTCCGAGCCTGAAATCGCCACCGTGGGCTACACCGAAAAGGCTGCCAAGGAAAAGTTCGGCGACGACCAGGTCGAAACCCAGGAATACAACCTCGCCGGCAACGGCAAGAGCTCCATCCTCGGCACCGGCGGCATCGTCAAGCTGGTCCGCCAGAAGGACGGCCCCGTGGTGGGCGTCCACATGATCGGTTCCCGCATGGGCGAGCAGATCGGTGAAGCACAGCTGATCGTGAACTGGGAAGCCTACCCGGAGGACGTGGCACAGCTCCTGCACGCCCACCCGACCCAGAACGAGGCCCTGGGCGAGGCCCACCTTGCCCTCGCGGGCAAAGCCCTCCACGGCTAGTACTTCCGCTTTACCACAGGGCTTAGTGCACCCGGCATGATCCGCAGGGTGCACTAAGCTCGAACACGGCAGCAATCATCCGCACTAAAGATCAATAAGGAGAACGGGGACGACATGTCTGAATCCGTTAACTTGCCCGCCCTCGGTGAGAGTGTCACCGAAGGAACCGTCACCCGCTGGCTCAAGCAGGTAGGTGACCGGGTAGAGGTGGACGAGCCGCTGCTCGAGGTTTCCACCGACAAAGTAGACACCGAAATCCCCTCTCCGATTGCTGGCGTGATTGAGGAAATCCTCGTCGCCGAAGATGAGACCGCCGAAGTCGGCGCTCCGCTCGTCCGCATTGGTGACGGCTCGGGTTCCGCCGGCGCATCCGAAGCAGCTGCCCCCGCCGAGGCCGCCCCGGCCGAGCAGGCCCCCGCAGCCGAAGAAGCACCCGCCGAAGAAGCACCCTCCACCGAGGCACCTGCCCCGGCTGAGGCCCCCGCTGCCGAAGCAGCCCCCGCAGCCTCCGGCGAAAGCCACGAAGTAACCCTTCCGGCGCTCGGCGAATCCGTCACCGAAGGCACCGTCACCCGCTGGCTCAAGGCCGTGGGCGACTCCGTCGAGGTTGACGAGCCGCTCCTGGAGGTATCCACCGACAAGGTGGACACCGAAATCCCGTCGCCGGTTGCCGGCACCCTGCAGGAGATCCGGGTCAACGAGGACGAGACCGCCGAGGTGGGCTCCGTCCTTGCCGTCATCGGCTCCGGCGCTGCCGCTCCGGCTGCCGCACCGGCTGCCCCGGCTCCCAAGCAGGAAGCACCCGCCGCGGCTCCCGCTGCAGCACCCGCGGCCCCGGCCGCAGCGCCCGCCAAGGAAGAAGCACCGGCAGCGCCCAAGCAGGAAGCCCCGGCCCCGGCTGCTGCTCCCGCCGCGGAAGCTGCAGCGCCGGCCGAGTCCGGCTACGTCACTCCCCTGGTGCGCAAGCTCGCCAACCAGCAGGGCGTGGACATCGCCTCGCTGACCGGCACCGGTGTTGGCGGACGCATCCGCAAGCAGGATGTGCTCGCTGCCGCCGAGGCCAAGGCAGCTCCCGCCGCCGCAGCCCCGGCCCCGTCCGCAGCGGCTGCACCGGCTTCAGGTGCAGAGTCCTCCCTGCGCGGCACCGTGCAGAAGGCACCCCGCATCCGCCAGGTCATCGCCCGGCGCATGCGTGAGTCGCTGGACGTCTCCACGCAGCTGACGCAGGTCCACGAAGTGGACATGACCAAGATCGCCAAGCTGCGCCTCAAGGCCAAGAACTCCTTCCAGGCCCAGAACGGCGTGAAGCTGACCTTCCTGCCGTTCATCGCCAAGGCCGTCGCCGAAGCGCTGAAGCAGCACCCGAAGGTGAACGCGGCCTACGACGAAGACAAGCAGGAGATCACCTACCACAACGCCGAGCACCTGGCGATCGCCGTTGACACGGACAAGGGCCTCCTGGTTCCCGTCATCTCCGACGCCGGCAGCCTGAACCTTGCCGGCCTGGCCGGCAAGATCGCGGACGTCGCCGGCCGCACCCGCGACGGCAAGATCGGCCCGGACGAGCTGTCCGGCGGAACGTTCAGCATCACCAACATCGGTTCTGTTGGCGCACTGTTCGACACCCCGATCATCAACCAGCCGCAGGTGGGCATCCTCGGCACCGGTGCGATCGTCAAGCGCCCCGTGGTGGTCACCGACGAAAACGGTGACGACTCCATCGCCATCCGCTCCATGATGTACCTCTCCCTGACGTACGACCACCGCCTGGTGGACGGCGCCGACGCAGGACGCTTCCTGCAGACCCTCAAGGCCCGCCTTGAGGCCGGCGCCTTCGAGGCGGACCTGGGGCTGTAACCAGCAACAAACAACGACGGCGGTGCAGGCACCGGTGGGCAACCACCGGAAGGCCCGCACCGCCGTCGTTTTTGGTTACCGAATCGTCTCCAAAGCTTCCGCGGGGCTTACTACGTAGCGTAGAACCGTCTGGCTAGACTGGGCCCATGGACATCGTTTACAACATCATGGTCTTCCTGCACATCGTCGGCGCAGCCATGATTGTCGGCATCTGGATCGGCAACATGAAAAAGCCCACCGTGCATCCGCGGCAATTCGACGGCGCAGCCCTGCAGATCATCACGGGCATCGTGATGATGGGGCTCATCCCGGCACTGGACATGGAGGCGAACTACTTCAAGCTCGGTATCAAGTTCGCCATCGCGCTGGCGGTCGGGGTCCTCGCCTTCATGGGCCGCCGCAAATACAAGAAGGACGAGCCGATCAGCAAGGGACTGGCCCACGGCGTGGGCGGCCTGGCGCTGCTGAACGTTGCCATCGCCACCCTCTGGCAGTAACGCAACTCCGGCAGTAACTCACTGCGCCAACGACGACGGCGACCCTCCCTGGCCGGGAGGGTCGCCGTCGTCGTTGTGGCTGGCCAGCGGTAGTCCGGTGGCAGGTTGAGTCGGCCAGTCAGTCGCTGGCGATGCAGAATTCGTTTCCTTCGGGGTCATGCATCACGTCCCAGTGGAAGTCGCCGATGTCATGCCCTTCGACGAACACGGCTCCCAGCGATTCAGCGTGGGCCCGCAGGCTCTCCGGGTCCGGTCCGTGGACGTCAAGGTGCAGCCGCCGCCGGCCCTGGGTGGCGTCAGGGACCTCCTGGAAGGCAAGCTGCGGGGCTCCGGGGGCGGCCGGCTTGAGCCAGACGAACTGGTCAAAGCGGGCGGAGACCGTGGTTCCCAGCAGCGCAGCCCAAAATGCCGCAAGCTCTTCCGCGTTCACGGCATTGACCATGATGGCCGCGATCCTGGCCTGCGGTGCCACCACGGCAGGATCCCTTCGGCGTTGAGTTTCCATTGCGCCAGTGTAGACGGTCATAATCCACTGACAGCGGACAGCCCGTGCGCCGCGGCTCCTGAATCCATAGGATTGATGCGGAAGGTCTGGGCGGAAGCCCGGACCGGATCGAATCTAAGCTGAGGAGTGGATATGGCAGCAATACGCACCGCGCATACTGTATGGAACGGCGACCTGTTCGAGGGGTCCGGCAACACCACGCTGGACAGCTCCGGGCTGGGTACTTACGCCGTCACGTGGAAGGCCCGCGCAGAACAGTCGGAAGGCAAGACCAGCCCCGAAGAGCTGATCGCCGCCGCGCACTCGTCCTGCTTCTCCATGGCGTTCAGCCTGGCGCTGAGCCAGGCCGGCTTCACCGTTGAAGAGATCAACACCAAGGCCGATGTCACTTTCGTTCCGGGCACCGGCATCACCGGTAGCCACCTGACGGTGAACGCCACCATCCCGGGCATTTCGGAAGAAGAGTTCCAGAAGATCGCCGGGGAAGCCAAGGTGGGCTGCCCTGTCTCCGGTGCCCTGGCCAGCATCGACATCACCATGGACGCGACGCTCGCCGCTTCCTAGGCTGCAGGGGTGCGCCCGCTCCTGGGGATGCCGCACCGCCGCACGGCAAAGGCCCCGCCCCTTCCTGGTTGTCATCAGGAAGCGGCGGGGCCTTCGTCGTCCCCGGCAGCCCGCCGGTTCAGTCCTTGGCGGTGCGGGCAGGCAGGGGCGCCGGAAGGAGCCGCCGGTAGCCTTCACGGAGCGGGGGGCGGTCCGTGGGAAGTTCCTGGATCATTTCCTTGAGGGCGCCGATGCCGTACTCGAGCTGGGGATCCCTGCCGGCAGCATAGGCGTGCGGCGGGAACGTCACCTCAATGTCCGGCGTCACGCCGTAGTTCTCGACGCCCCAGCCCACGCCGCCGCTGAACCAGGTGGCGTACCGCGGCTGCGTCACGCCGGTTCCGTCCGCCAGCGAGAAACGGTTGTCGATGCCCACCACACCGCCCCAGGTCCGGGTGCCGATGACCGGCCCGATCCCGCGCAGCTTGGACACCTGGGTGATGATGTCCCCGTCCGAGCCGGCAAATTCGTCCGTCAGGATGACCACCGGTCCACGCGGCGCGTGATGGGGGTACGTCCGGGGCCTTTCACCGCGCGGCATGCTCCATCCGGTCACCTTGCGGCCGATGAGTTCCGCAACGAGCTGGGACGTGTGCCCGCCCCGGTTGCGCCGGACATCCACGATCAGCCCGTCCAGGGCGGTCTCGGTGTCGAGGTCGCGGTGGAGCTGCGCCCAGCCGTTCGCGAGCATGTCCGGGATGTGGAGGTAACCGTACGTTCCGCCGGAGGCTTCACGCACTGTCCGCCGATTGCCGGCCACCCATTCCTGGTACCGCAGACGCTCCTCGTCCTTGACCGGCACCACGGCGATGCGGCGCTGCTTGCCTGCCGCCTCACCGTGGGCCGCGCCGTTGCGCAGGGTCAGCTCCACGGCCTTTCCGGCGGCGCCCACGAGCTGCATGGCGGGCGTCAGCGTTTCGGACAGTTCCACGCCGTCGATTGCGAGCAGGACATCCCCCGCCTTGGCGTCTGCGCCCGGCCTGGTCAGCGGTGACGTGGCGAGCGGGTCAGATGACTCCCCCGCAAGGATGCGGGTGATTTCCCAGCCTGTTCCGGTGAAGGCCAGATCCGCGCCCAGGCGGCCCTGCCCGTTGCTGCCGTTTTCGGTGACTGCTGCCGGACGAACGTACGCGTGCGACGTGCCCAGTTCCCCATGGAGTTCCCACAGCAGGTCCACCAGGTCATCGTGCGAGCCCAGCCGGTCCACCAGGGGACGGTAGCGGCGGTGTACCGATTCCCAGTCCTGGCCTGCCATGTCTTCGGTCCAGAAGAAGTCACGCTGGAGCCGCCAGGCCTCGTCGAACGCCTGGCCCCAGACGCTCAGCGGATGCAGGAGCACGCGGATGCGGCTGACGTCCACCTTCACCAGTTGCCCCGAATCCTCGTCGCCCTTGGCATCGGCGGGCGCCACCCGGATCTGCTTGTCGTGCAGGAAAACCACTTTCCGGCCGTCGCCGGACACCCGGTAGCTGTCCAGGGCGTCCACAAGGGTGGCCGTCTTGCGCCTGGCCATGTCAAACCGCACCAGGCTGGGGGCGGTGTCCTTGTCGTCGGTGCTGGCCCGGCCGTCGCCGGTGACGCCGGCAAGGGCGTTGTCCAGCCAGAGCAAAGCGCCCGGCGTCGCCTCGAGCGCCGAGTAGTTGCCCTGCGGAACGGGCACTCCGATGACGCGATGCGCCAGGCCCTCTGCGTCTACGCGGACGGCAGGCGCCGCAGAACCGGCGCCGTCTTCGGCGCCTTCCGCGGAGGCGCCGTCCGGTCCGTCCGAGAGGTCCACCGAGGGACCAAACGGCGACGGCGTGTCAGCAGCAAGCGCCACAAGGTAGGGCTTGATGGGGCTGGGGAAGGACAAATCAAAGGAGTGTCCGTCATATACGGGGTCGAAACTCCGGTTCGAGAGGAACGCCAGGAATTTGCCGTCGGGGGTGAACGAGGGCGAGGCGTCCCGGAAGCGTCCGTCCGTGACATCAACGATCCGGAACTCCGGATCGTCCACGTTAACAATGCGGAGCCGGCTGCGTGAACCAAAGGACGTGACCGGTTCGGACCAGCCGAGCCACGCGGAGTCCGGGGACCAGCACAGACCGTCGATGGTGCCCTCGCCGATGCTGGTGATGAGCTTGATGCTGCCGCTCCGGGTGTCGGCCAGATAGACATCGCCGAAGGACGTTCCCACGGCAAGGGAGCGGCCGTCGGGGCTGGCCTCCATGGCGCTTGCCCGGGTGGACTTGGGGAAATCGATCTTCTGCAGAGGCCCGGCACCGGCGCCCCCGGCGGGGACGACCGCGTCTTCCGGCGCCCCGCCAGCCACGTCACTGCCGCCGTCAACGGCGGGTGATGCCGCGCCGGGGGTGTTCATCCCGGCGGCCGGGACGGGCTTCGGTAGGGACGTTCCGGTGTCCTGCCCGGCGGGCCGCTGGGGCCGGGCGGCAGCCGCTGCCTGCGCACCGGCCACCTGCGGAGCAATCTCCTTGATGTACAGGGCTTCCGCGCCGTCGTGGTCGGCCACATAGGCAATGCGGCCCTCGCTCAGGGGCCGCGGCAGCCGGGCACGGACACCGGGCGCTGCTTCAACGACCCGCGACGGCCCGTCCTTGTGCCGGAGCCAGTGGATGGTGCCATGCGCTTCGACGGCGCTTGAGGAACCGGTGTGGTCCGGAATCACGCCGCCAAGGTGCCTGGCGGTTTTCAGGAGTGCCGGCCTCCGCCCCTGCGAGGCTGACCCGAGCGATATGTTGAGTTTTACAGCGTCGGAGTCCAGGTCAGGGACCAGCCAGAGCTCGCCGGCGGATTCGAACACCACGCGCTTGCCGTCCGTGGCCGCGTGGCGCACATAGAAGTCTTCGTGGTCCGTGTGGCGGCGCAGCCCGGTGCCGTTCGGCAGCACTGAATACAGGTTCCCGTAGCCTTCGTGGTCCGAGAGGAAAGCCACCCGCCCGTCAACCCACATGGGATCCGCAAGGTTGCCGTCCAGTTCGGGAACAAGGCGTTCGAACTCCCCGTTGCCGTCGGCGTCGATCCACAGCTTGCCGGCGGTGCCGCCGCGGTACCGCTTCCACCAGGCCGGCTCTCGGGAGAGGACGCTGGCTACGACCACGGGGCGTTCGTCGCCGATCTCCGGGCCGAAGGCCACGGACTCGACCGGCCCGAACGCGAGTTCCTCCGACCAGCCTCCCTCCAGCGGAACACTGTAGGCGTGCGTGTGACGGCTTTCCGCCTGCCGGAAGGCGCTCGTAACCAGGACATCACCGGCCGCGGTGAAGCCCTTGACCCGGGTGGACGCATGGCCGAAGTAGGTCAGCTGGCGGTAGCCTCCGCCGTCGACCTCCGCAGTGACAACCTCGGGCGCTGTTCCCTGCACAACCGTCCACACCAGGCGCTTGCCATCGGGTGTGAAGCGCGGGTTGCGGGCCGGCAGCTGAAGGGAGGAAACCCGCCAGGCGCGGCCTCCGTCCAGGGGCGCAATCCAGACGTCGTCTTCGGCCACGAAGGTGACCAGATCGCCGTGCAGATGCGGGAAACGAAAGTAGCTCGAAGAGGTCATCGTTAGATCATAGTCAAAGTCCAGTGGCCCGGACGGGAGGTTCCACCGCCGTGCCGGGCATGGTGAGATGGATCATGCGAATCATCATGGCCGGCGCCTCAGGCCTTATCGGAACCGACATGTCCGCCCACCTGCGCGAGGGCGGCCATGAGGTCATCCGCCTGGTGCGCCGGGCACCGGCAACTGCAGGCGAACTGCAGTGGGATCCGGCAGCCGGGCAGCTTGATCCCGCGCACCTTGAGGGCGCAGACGCCGTGATCAACCTGGCAGGGGCCGGGATCGGGGACCGGCCGTGGACCCGGGGACGGATCGACGAGCTGTTCCGGTCGCGGCTGGATCCCACGCACACGCTGGCGGCGGCGATGGCGAAAACAGGGCAGCCGCCCAAGGTCTTCATCAGCCAGTCAGGCTCGAACTACTACGGGGACAGCGGGGCCGCGGTTCTCCGCGAACACGCCCCGAACGGTTCCGGCATCATGGCGCGGATCTGCCGGGAGTGGGAGGCAGCGGCGCATACGGCTCCGGCGGGCGTCCGTGTGGTGACGCCCAGGACGGGGGTGGTCCTCAGCCGGTCGGGAGGCGCGCTGGGACGGCTGCTGCCGTTGCTCCGGCTCGGCCTTGGAGGTCCCCTCGGGAACGGCAGGCAGTGCTGGCCGTGGATCACGCTGCCGGACGTATCCTCGGCTTTCAGCTTCCTGCTCGCAGCCCCCTTGTCAGGTCCGGTCAACGTGTGCGCGCCGGAGACCGCCGACGTCAATGCCCTGGTGGCAAGGCTTGCCGCCGCACTCCACCGGCCGGCCTTCCTCCGGGTGCCGGCGCCGGTGCTGCGGGTGGTCATGGGAAAACTGGCCGATGAGCTCCTCCTCGGGAGCCAGCGCATGGAGCCCGCCCTGCTGGCCGAGGCCGGGTTCGAGTGGCAGCATCCCTCGTTGTCCGAGGCAGCGGCGTGGGCAACCGGCCGGGACTAAGCATTCCGAAGCTAGGCCTCGGGCAGGATCTCCTGGATCCGCCAACGCCCGCCGGAACTGACCAGGACCAGGCGAAGCCGCTGCTCCGGACCGGCAGGTTCCACTGCCACGACATTTCCGCCGGCGTCGGTCTCCCGATATTCGGAGTTGACTGCGGTGATGGCCACCACAGCCCGTGCATCCGAACCGCCGGGTGCAGCCTCTGCCCGGGTCACGGTGGTGCTGAAGCCGGCCAGGACATGGCCGGTGTCCCTGAGCTTCCCGCTGACTTTGGCGTCGGCTGCGGCAGCCGGGGAGTTCTCCAGGTTGACCTCGTCCAGCAGCCCGAGTTCCCCGGAACTCAACGCAGCCGACCTTAGTTCCGCCAGCCCGCGCACCGCCTCCTCGGGCCGCTGCGAAAGAGCCCGCTGACGGGCCTCCGCCTGAACGGGGCTTCCTGCCGCCCCGGGCCGGACGTCCGGCGACGGCGCCGCCGCCGTGTGCACGGACTGCGGCTCGGCTCCCTGCCATGCGACCTGCTGCGGCCCGGCCAGGAACCACGCGGAAACGATGACCGAGCAGGCAACCGCTGCCGCCAGGGCGCCAATCCGGCGGCGTTTGCCCCCGGCATGCCGGCCGGCGACGCGTCCCCGGCGGCTGAAGGGACCACCGCGGCGCCCGAGGCGGCGTCGCAGGGCACGGAGTTTCGCCGCGCCGCGCGCGTTGCGGGAGGGCGGGACGTTGCGGCGGGTCAGCAGCTGGGGAAGGACCGTGGGATGGACCGCGCCGGCGAGGTCCACGGGGGCAGCGTCCGCGCTGCGGTAGACGGCAGCCGCAAACTCCAAGGCCGTCGGCCGTCCCCGCCGGTCCTCCCGCAGACCCGCCTCCAGCGCGGAAGCGAGGGCGGCGGGAACGCCGGGAACCAGAAGTGACAGGGGCGGTCGCTCCGGGCCGGGCTCCGGTGGCTTGCCGGTCAGGCAGTACCAGCCGACGGCGGCGGCCGAATAGACGTCCCGCTCGGGCTGCAGCCCTGCCCTTAGGGCATCCACCGGCGCCGGGTCCAGGAAACCGGCCGTGCCGGCCGGGGAAGGATCCGCGGCGTCACCCACCATGCGCGTCACGCCAAGGTCCGCCAGCAGGGGCTTGCCGTGGGCGGTGAACAGCACGTTGCCCGGCGAAACATCCGAGTGCATGAAACCCTGACCGTGGAGGTACGCCAGTGCCTGGGCCAGGGGCGTCAGGACAGTCACTGTTTCCCCGATGCTCAACGGACCGCGGCAGGTGACCAGCTGGGCCAGGGAGCCGCCTGCCGCGTAATCCATGACCAGCCCCAGGCCCCCGCCTGCTCCCCCTCGGAGCCCGACCACATCATGGGCCCGTACCAGGTGGCCGTGGTCCAGCGCGGAAAGAATCCTGAGTTCACGGCGCACGGCGTCTGCCGTGAACCGCGCCTCCCTGCCGGGAACACCGCCGTCGTCCGCGGACGACGAACGGCTTTCCGCGGCGTCAAAGCACTTCACCGCAAACTCCCGGAGTGTCTGCTCCTCCCGGACAAGCCACACGCTGGCGCTTCCGCCCCGGCCGAGTTCACGCACCACCTCATAGCCGGGAACCTCCGGAACCGTGCCGTCCTCATCGTATTTCTCCATACCCAAGGAATAGCGGAATCGGCACAATTCCGCAGAAGTTATCCACAGGCACTGCAGTGAGAGGTTAAGCACAGAATCAGGCACGACGGCGGACGGGGTCTAAGCTGGATGCCATGACTCTTGAGTTTTCCACGCTGGGTCTTGCTCCGGATTTCGTTGATTACATGAAGGGCTGGGACATCCAGCGCGAACTCCATGACAAAGTCGTCGCAGCTGAGGCACCCAGCACAGTCCTGCTCCTTGAGCATGCCGCCGTATATACGGCCGGCAAGCTCACAGAAGACCACGAACGGCCGTTCGACGGAACCCCCGTCGTCGCGGTGGACCGCGGCGGCAAGCTGACCTGGCACGGTCCCGGCCAGCTGATCGCCTATCCGATCCTCAAGCTGAAAAACCGGTCAGGGATCCGCGACTACGTCGAACGGCTCGAAGCCGTGATGATCGCGGTCATGGCCGATTACGGCATCAAAGCGGAGCGGATCAAGGGACGCGCCGGCGTCTGGATCAAGGCTGACAGCAAAGGGCCGGACCGCAAGATTGCCGCAATCGGAATCCGCGTCCTCGACGGGGTCACCATGCACGGCATCGCCATCAACTGCAGCAACGACCTGGCACCGTATGCCCAGATCATTGCCTGCGGCATCACCGACGCCGGCGTCACCACGATGTCCCTTGAAGCCGGCAGGACCATCACCCCCGGTGATATCGCGGACCAGGTCGTGGCCGAATTCCGCAAGCACGAAGAAGCACTCGTTTCAAGCCCCGAAGGAGCTCTACTGTGACACTGGCACCAGAAGGCCGGAAGATGCTGCGTATTGAGCAGCGCAATGCGGCCACCCCGGTGGAGCGTAAGCCGGAGTGGATCAAGGCCAAGGTCCAGATGGGCCCGGAGTTCGTCCAGCTCAAGAACCTGGTGAAGAAGGAAGGCCTGCACACGGTGTGTGAGGAGGCCGGCTGCCCGAACATCTTCGAGTGCTGGGAAGACAAGGAAGCCACGTTCCTGATCGGCGGCTCCGAATGCACCCGGCGCTGTGATTTCTGCCAGATCGATACCGGCAAGCCCTCCCCGGTGGACATGTTCGAACCCACCAAGGTGGCCCGCTCGGTCCAGGCCATGCAGCTCCGGTACGCCACCGTGACCGGGGTGGCCCGCGACGACC
>NZ_JMLE01000010.1 GCF_000685965.1 Arthrobacter sp. UNC362MFTsu5.1
GAACTGAAGCTGGGCTATTTCGGCAACGTCACCCACGCCCCCGCGCTGGTGGGCGTCAAGCAGGGTTTCCTTGCCAGGAGCCTGGGCGAGACCAAGCTCAGCACGCAGGTGTTCAACGCCGGCCCGGCCGCGATCGAAGCCCTCAACGCCGGTGCGATCGATGCCACCTACATCGGCCCGAACCCGGCGATCAACTCGTTCGTGAAGAGCAAGGGCGAGTCCGTGAGCATCATCGCCGGGGCCGCGGCGGGCGGCGCGCAGCTGGTGGTGAAACCGGAGATCGCCGCCGCGGCGGATTTGAAGGGCAAGACCCTGTCCACGCCGCAGCTGGGCGGAACCCAGGACGTGGCGCTGCGGGCCTGGCTGGCCGCGCAGGGCTACAAAACCAACACCGACGGCAGCGGCGACGTGGCCATCAACCCCACCGAGAACGCCCAGACCCTGAAGCTGTTCCAGGACGGCAAGCTCGACGGCGCGTGGCTGCCCGAGCCCTGGGCGTCCCGGCTGGTGCTGCAGGCCGGCGCCAAGGTGCTGGTGGACGAGAAGGACCTGTGGGACGGGTCCCTGACCGGGAAGCCGGGCGAGTTCCCCACCACCATCCTGATCGTGAGCAAGAAGTTCGCCACCGACCACCCCGACACCGTCAAAGCCCTGCTCAAGGGCCACGCCGAATCCGTGGCATGGCTCAACTCCGCCGCCGCGGACGAGAAGTCCTCCGTCATCAACGCCGCGCTGAAGGAAGCCTCCGGCGCTGAACTGAAGGCAGACGTCATCGAGCGGTCGCTGAAGAACATCGTCTTCACCGTGGATCCGCTCGCCGGAGCCTACAAGAAGCTGCTCGAGGACGGTGTGAAGGCCGGCACCACCAAGGAAGCCGACATCAGCGGCATCTTGGATCTCACGGCACTGAACAGCGTCACCGCCGAAACCGGCGGCAGCAAGGTCAGCGCCGCCGGACTCGGCAAGGAGTAGCCGCCTTAGTGCTCGATTCTTTCGGTCCGTCCGCTGTGCAGGGAACGGGTGGCCGCCTCGGCAATGGCCTGCGCCTTGAGCCCGTCCTCCAGCGAGGGCGTGGGTGCCGTGCCGTCCTCCAGCGCGGAAACGAAGTGTGCGAGTGCCGCGGCGTAGGTGGGCTTCACGAGCTCGAACCAGCCCGGATGCAGGCCGTCGTCGATGACCTGCCCCGCCCGGTACCGGGACACCGCACCCGTGCGCCGGCGCTGCGTCTCGGCCATCCCCTCGGAGCCGAACACCTCGATGCGTTCGTCGTAGCCGTAGCTGGTGCGCCGGATGCTGTCGATCTGCACCAGCGCCCCGGTGGGGAGGCGGAGCGTCACGGCGGAGGTGTCGACGTCGTCGTAGTCGGCAAGGCGCGGTTCCGCCAAAGCGGACCCGACGGCGGACACCTCCACGGGATCCAGCCCCGTCAGCCAGCGGACCAGGTCAAAGAAGTGCACGGTCTGGTCCCGCATCTGGCCCCCGGATGCGGCGATGTAGGACAACGGCGGAACGGCCGGCCCGCGGCTGGAGAGCTGGAGAAGTTCGACGGCGCCCACCTCCCCGGCGTCGATGATCCGCTTGAGTTCCACGTAGTCGCGGTCAAAACGGCGGTTGAAGTCCACCATCACCGGGACGCCGCGGCCGGCCGCGTGGGCAGCGGTTTCGCGGGCCCGGCGCAGGTCCAGGTCGATCGGTTTCTCGCACAGGACGGCCAGGCCGGCGTCGGCCGCGCGGGCCAGGTGCTCCGCGTGGGTGTCCGTGGAGGAAGCGATGAACACGGCGTCCACCTCCCGGGGGTCGAACACCTCGTCCAGGTCGCTGACGGCTTGGGTGCCGTGGACTTCGGCCAGGGCTTTGGCCCGGTCGTGGTCGATGTCGTAGATCCGGGAAAAGTCGATGCCCCGGTGCGCGGCAAGGTTGGCGGCATGGACGGAGCCGATGAAACCGGCTCCGAGAAGGGCGAAGCGTTGCATGTCAGATTCCTGCTTCCTGGAACGACGCCGCAGGACGGCCGGCGCCGGGCGAGACCCAGGCGGAGTCCCGGTGGTGCGATGCCGCCACGGCTTCGACGAATTGGACACCCAGGAGCCCGTCGATGCCGGTGGGGATAGTCAGTTCCCGTGACGGCGGCGGCGTGCCGTCGCGGCGGGCGCGCAGGATGTCCGCCAGGTCGCGGTAGAAGTTGGCGAACGCCTCGAGGAACCCCTCGGGGTGGCCCAGGCCAACGCGGGTGAGCCGGGTGGCGTCTTCGGACAGCGTGCCGAGGCCGTGGGTGAGGACCGTGGTGGCGCCGTCCAGGTCCTGGACGGTGAGGTGGTGCGGGTCCTCGTGCTGCCATTCGAGGCTGCCTTTGTCGCCATACACCCTGATGCGCAGGCCGTGGTTGTGGCCGGTGGCGGCCATGCTGGCCCAGAGCCTGGCCGGCACTCCCCCGGCCAGTTCAAGTTCCACTGTGGCGTGGTCGAAGACGCGGCGGCCGGGCACCAGGGTGCTCAGCCGGCCGGACACGCGGTCCGCGTCCAGTCCGGTGATATAGCGCAGCAGGTGGTACGCGTGGGTTCCGAGGTCACCCACCACGCTGGGGAATCCGGCAATATCCGGATTGGTCCGCCAGCGCGCCTGTTTGTGGCCCTGTTCCTCGAGCGGCGTGGCCGCCCAGCCGGAGGCGTGTTCGACGTCGACGAAGGTCACCCGGCCCAGGCCGCCGTCGCGGACCATCCGCGCCGCGTGACGCACCATCGCGTACGCGGAATAGCAGTGCGGGACCGCCAGGACGCAATTGTTTTCGGCGGCAAGCCGCACCAGCTCGGCTGCGGTGCCCGAGTCCCGGGTCAGCGGCTTCTCGCACACCACGGAGATCCCGGCTTCGAGGAAGGCGCGGGCGATGTCGAAGTGGCTGTCGTTGGGCGTCGCCACGACCACGACGTCGGCGCCGTCCGGCCGCGCTGCCTCGGCGGCTGCCATTTCCGTATAGTCCCGGTACGAGCGGTCCCCGGCAATGCCCAGCTCCGCGGCCAGGGCGAGGGACACTTCGCGGTCCCTGCCGAAAACGCCCGATGTCAGCTCGAACTGGTCATCCAGCCGCATCGCATACCGATGGGTCTTGCCGATGTCCGCCCCGGCTCCGCCTCCCACCATTCCTGCGACCAGCCGGCGTGTACGCGGTTCACTCATGACGTTTCCTTCGATTTTGGACAAGTATTGGACCGGTCCATAATGGAGGAGGAACAAGCCGTTAGTCAACCCCTTATGCTGAGGTGGGACCGAGAGGAGACGCAGCATGGACAGTTCGCCCGCATCCGGCGACCAGCCGCGCAGGCCCACCATTCGGGACGTCGCCGAGCGGGCCGGGGTCTCCAAGTCCCTGGTGTCTTTGGTGCTCGGCGGATCCGCCAGCGTGAGCCCCGGCCGCCGCCAGGCCGTGCAGGATGCCATGGCCGAACTCGACTACCGGCCCAACCAGCTTGCCCGCGGCCTCTCGAGCCCGCGCAGCGGCACCATCGGCGTGCTCCTCAATGACCTGCGCAATCCGTGGTTCGTGGAACTGCTGGAAGGGCTGAGCGCCTCGCTTCATGCGGCGGGAGTCTCGCCCGTCCTTGTCGATTCCTACACGGACCACCGGGTGGGCCGGCACTCGGTGGAAACCCTGCTCGAGCAGCGCATCGACGGCATCGTCGTTGTCGGCACCACCACGGAATCCGCCGCGCTGGAGGCGGCTGCCAGGACCGTTCCGGTAGTCCTCGCCGGCACACGGGAACCCGAGCTGGACCGGACCGACGTCGTGGTCAACGACGACGAAGCCGGCGCGCGCCAGGCGACCGGACACCTCATCTCCCTGGGCCACCGCCGCATCGCGCACCTGCAGGGGCCGGGCCGGATCGCCGAACTGCGGCGCGAAGGCTACGAATCATCCATGCGCGCCGCGGGGCTTGAGCCGCTGGTGGTGGCCGGCGGCATGAGCGAGGAAAGCGGCTACGACGCCACCCAGCGGCTGCTGGCCCGCAAGGAACGGCCCACGGCGATCTTCGCATTCAATGACATCGCCTGCATCGGAGCGTTGTCCGCCGCCGATGACCGGGGGCTCAGCGTCCCGGACGACCTCTCGCTGGTGGGCTACGACAACACCTACCTGGCCAAGATCCGGCACCTCTCGCTGACGTCGGTGGACAACGGCAACATCGCCGTGGGCCTGCAGGCCGGCAAGTTCATCCTGGAGCGCAGGGACCACCCGGAGCTGCCAAAGCGGCTGCATCTGGTACCCACCCAGCTCGTGGTGCGCGGGTCCACCGGGCACGCGCCGGCCTGACTGCAGCGGACGGCCCAACGGGGCCACCCGCCGTCGAACCTCAACCGCCGATGTAGCGGTCCCGCCCGGCCCGGTAGCCGAACACTGCGGCCAGCGTACCGACGACGAGGAACAGCACGCCGGCGGCCGCGAAGGAGCCGGTGCCCTGGTGCAGCTGGCCCACCATCAGGGTGCCCGTGGAGCCGAGGCCGTAGCCCACTCCCTGCATCATGCCGGACAGGTGGGCCGCCGTGTGACCGTCCCGGGTCCGCAGCATGATCATGGTCAGGGCCACGGCGGTCAGGCTGCCCTGGCCGAGTCCCAGCAGGCCGGTCCACACCCAGATGAAGTCCAGCGGCCCGAAGATGCTCAGCGCGAACCCGCCGCCGGTCATGAGCGCCACCACCGTGTTGATGGCCCGCTGGTCGCCGAACCTTGCGGCCAGCGCCGGCGCGAAGAGTGAACCGAGCATCTGCAGGACGATGGAGGCGGAGACGATCAACCCGGCCGTGCCGCCGTCCACTCCGCGTTCCCGCAGGATGGGGGCCAGCCAGGCGAACACGCTGAAGGACATCATGGCCTGCAGCACCATAAAAATGGTGACCTGCCAGGCCACCGCCGAGCGCCACACGTTCACGCCGTCGGCCACGGCCTGGTGCCGCGGGTGCCGCTGCCGGACGGCCAACGGCAGGAACAGCACAAGGACGACGGCGGCGGGCAGCGCCCAGAACCACAGCGCCGCCGTCCACTCCCCCGACGCGGCGAATACCGGGTACGTGAATCCGGCGCCCAGGGCGGCCGAGGCGCAGATGGCCGTGGTGTAGAGGCCGCCCATCAGCCCGAGCCTGTGCGGGAAGTCCCGTTTCACCAGTCCCGGCAGCAGCACGTTGCACAGGGCGATCGCCGCCCCGCAGGCAGCTGTCCCGGCAAGGAGGGCGGGCAGGTGGCCGGCGCCCGGCAGCTCGAACGGACGCAGCAGCAGCCCGGCAGTGAGCACAGCCATGGCTCCCAGCAGTACCCGCTCGGCACCGAAACGCCGGGCGAGGACGGGCGCCAGCGGGGCGAATACCCCCAGCAGTGTCACCGGCACGGTGGTAAGGACCACCACCGCCCAGCCCGGCAGGCCGGCGTCGGAGCGTATTTCCGGGAGTACCGCGGCGAAACTGGAGAACACCGTCCGCAGGTTCAGCCCGATCAGCACCAGGCATACTCCGAGGTACACCAGCCCGCGGCGGCTGCTGACGCGGGTGGGCTCGGCTGCGGGAAGCTCATCAATCTCGGCGTCCACCAGCGTGCCGGAGGTGTCGCTCCTGAAGCGGCCCGGGGCTTTGGTCTGCGCGGCATTGCCCGCGGAATTGCGCGATGGTTTGCTCGATGGCTCGCTCGCGGCAGCGTTCTTGGCTCGGTTCGTGGCTTCGGTCACGCGCCCCATTCTCGCAGGAGTTATCCACATAGCTATGAATCCCCGCGGCGGCATGCAACCGCCGCCGCTAGGGCGTGCTGACGATCAAGTACCGCTCGTCGGTGATCTCCTTGCCCCACAATGCCGGGTCCCCCAGCATGGTCACGGCGGCGTTCCTCCGGTGACGGCGGACCAGCTCCAGGCAGCGTTCGGCGGATATTCCGGCACCGGTCCCCCACAGCCCTTCCACGAGGATCATGGTGCCCGAACCGCGAAGCAGCCCGGCCCAGCGGGCCAGTGCCGCGTCCGGATCCGGCAGCGCCCACAGCACATGGCGGGCAAGCACCGCATCGAAGGAGTCCGGCGCCAGGGCCGGCGCAGACGCGTCGCCCACCACGAACTCTGCGGGCACTCCCGCGCCCGCAGCCTTCGCCCGGGCGAGGTCCACCATGTTCCCTGACAGGTCCACGCCCCGCACGCGGTGCCCGGCACCGGCCAGCAGCAGCGAAAGACTGCCGGTCCCGCAGCCAAGGTCCGCCACCTCACTGCCGGGTTCCGGAATCAGCGGCAAAAGCAGCGCCTCCCATGCTCCGCGGACGGCGGGGTCGGCCAGACCGTGGTCCGCCTCGTCGTCGAACGTCTCCGCCTGGTTGTCCCAATAGCTGCGCACGGCATCAGTCATGCGGGACAGTCTGGCATGTCCGGCGCGGGCTCGAAAGGCAAGGCGGCACCCCAGTGCCAGGGGAGTTTTTGTCCGCTTGTCGAGGCTTGGAGCGCTCCCGCCCCGCGTTTGCCGGGCCAAAACTCAACTATTCTGGAAGGGATGAGTGAATCCCCAGAAACCCCTGAGCCTTCCGCTGCCCAGTCGCCGGACACAGCCGCTGAATCAGCCCCAGGGCAGCCGCAGGCCCCCCGCCCGGTAACCCCCGGCACGCAGGCTTCGTTCGGCACCTACGGCGGCCGGCCCGTCAGCTTTGTGCGCCGCGGAACCCGTTTGCAGGGCCGCCGGCAGGTGGCCTGGGAGGAGCACTCGGACCGCTGGGCGGTCGACGTCCCGCGGCACATCGCCAACACCTCCGTGCACCCGGACTACGTGTTCGACGCCGAGGCGGAGTTCGGCCGCAAGGCGCCCCTGATCGTGGAGATCGGCTCGGGCCTTGGCGACGCTGTCTGCCACGCGGCGGAAGAGAACCCGGACTGGGATTTCCTGGCCGTGGAGGTGTACACCCCCGGGCTCGCCAACACCATGATCAAGATCAACAGCCGCGGGCTCAAGAACGTCCGCGTGGTGGAAGCCAACGCGCCGGAGGTCCTCGCCACAATGCTGCCGGCAGGATCGGTCAGCGAGGTCTGGGTCTTCTTCCCGGACCCCTGGCACAAGTCGCGCCATCACAAGCGCCGCCTGATCCAGCCCGAGTTCGCCGAGCTCGTTGCCACCGCCCTCCAGCCAGGCGGCCTGTTCCGGGTGGCCACGGACTGGTCCAACTACGCCGTCCATGTCCGCGACGTGATGACCGGCTCCGACCGTTTCGTCAATCTGCACGACGGCGAACGCAGGGGTCCCGAAAGCCCCCTTACCCAGGTGTGGCAGTCCGGGGTCGAGTCCCTGGTGGGCGGCGCTCCGGTCAAGGAGGGGCGCGCCCCGGTAAGCACCGAACACACCGGCCCCAACGAGGGCGTGGACGAGACCGGCGGCTGGGCACCCCGGTTCGAAGGCCGGATCCGGACGAGCTTCGAAAACAAGGCCCATGAAGCCGGCCGCCTCATCTTCGATCTGTGCTACCGGCGGTTATGATGCACCATGGCCTCCGTCCAGCCCTCCGCGGCTCAACCTGCCCCGCCGCTCCGGTCCGCTGATTCACGCGGGCTGGCGGCCGGCATCACCAGCCTGGTCTGCGCCGTGCTGGCACCGGTCGCGGCAATGGTCGGCCTGTCAACGTTCATCATGGCGGCGGCCGAGCCACTCATGGCAAACGTCCCGCTGCCGGACACCAGCGGCTACTGGATCCTGCTGATGGTCCTGGTGGGCCTGATGGCGGGGCTGGTCCTGACCTCGGTGATTACCGGAATCGTAGCCATCAAAAGGTCGCGCCGGATGAACGCCGCCAGGATCACCGGCCTGCTTGGCCTCGCTTTTACGGCCTTCAACCTGGCGGGCGGCATGTGGACCTGGACCGGCCTGGCCGGGCCCTGGCCCCTCCTCGGCTAGGCCCGGGCTTCGGGCAAGGCGGCTTGGCGCTCAACGCGGCACCCGTGCCCGGCGCGGCGTCCGTGCCCGGCGCGGCGTCAGCTGACCCTGATGGCGCCGACCACGTCTTTGAGCAGGCCGATCCGCGGCTCGAGCTGCGGGTCCACATACGGCCAGATCACCACAACGCCGATGAACCTGTCTTTTTCCCAGACGCCCACCGTGGCGGCCGCTTTCGCGTCTCCCCGGGCGTCGTCATAACCGACAACGACGGCGTAGGCGGCTTTGCCGGGAAGGTTCAGTTCGCCCTCGGTCAGCAGGCTGCCGCCGCGCTCGTCAAGATAGTGGGCCGACATCAGGTGGGCCCAGCCGTTGGCCTCGGCCGGACCTTCAACGGAGGTGTCGTCCTTGATAACGGTGACCAGGACGTCCCCCAGCAGCCCGTACTGCTCCGTGTTGGGGCCGGCAGTGGAATCGTCCAGGACCAGGGTGTGCTCGGGGAAGTCCGCCGTGAAACCGAGCGGGGATTCGATGTGAACTGTCATGGCTGGTGGTTGCTCCTTCAGCGAAAAGTCAGTGTGTGTGCAGGGCTGTGTGTGCAGGGCACGCGGCGGCATTACAGCCGGGACAGCCGGGTGTCGTTGGGGACCTTCTGGTAGGTGCTGACGTTCGTGCTGACCTGGTTTTCCGTGCTGACCTTGACCTCGCCGGCCTTGACATCGAACCCTGCCTCGTTGGACGCCGTGACCACGCTGTTCACCTGGATGGTGGCGGATCCCGCCTCGTAGAGCCTGGCCGCATCCCGGGCGGCTGCCGCGTCGTTCCCGAGTGCCACGTTCTTCATGTAGCTGTCGATCACGGCGCTGTTTTCCGGTGTGTAGTCGATGTCGATCTTGACGGTGCCCTGCGTGCCGGCTGTCACGCTGGATTCGACGTTCCCCGCCTTTACATCCATGCCCTCCTTGACGCCCTGCGTCACGGTACCTTCCAGGGACAGGGACACCGAACTGAGGTTGTTGTCCCTGTCCATGTTCAGCTCCAGGCCGCCCTTGCCGGAGGCTTCAAACGTCCGCCCGTCCAGGTCCAGGTTGCCCTCGGCGGACACTTCCACGCTGCCCTTGGACGTCCCGTCGCTGAGGTTCTTTTCGTAGGCCAGTTCCAGCTTCGCGGAGCCGGCGGCATCGGCGGATTCAGCCCCGGCCTCAAAGCTCAGCGACCCCTTGGCCTTGTCCTCGTGCCCGTTGGAACCGTTGTCCGAGGCGGCCTCGTTCAAGGTGTCCAGGATGTAGTCCGGCGGGTTGCCGGCCACGTCCTTAATGTCGCCCACGCTGTCCGGCGGGAGATCCGCATACATCTGGTTCCGGGCCGCCAAGGCCTCTTCGATGCTGTCGAAGGTGTACTCGCGGGCCACTTCGCCGGTGAGTGTGGCACCGGCCGACCCGGAGGCGTCGTTCACGCCGAGGCCCATGTTGCCGTAGACCTTCACGGTGGCAGAGCCGTCCGCGTTTTCCACCACCTCCGTGCCCACCTCTGCGCCGCCGTGGACCCACAGCACGCGCGCCTCAATGGAGGCCTTCCCTGTCTCCGTGTAGACCGGGATGTCTTCCTTGGCCAGCTCCAGCAGGTGCTCCCGGGCCAGGTCCTGGGCCGACTCCGGAATCCCGCCGTCCATGGCCATGAGCTCTTCGGCCAACGGACCGTCCGGGCCCTCGCCCTCGATCAGGTACTTCTTGTCCGCGGCCGAGAGCCCGTCCCACCACCTGGCCTGTTCCTCCGGGGTGGCCCCTGCCATCGTGGCCAGCTGGCCCTGGAGCTCCGCCCGGTGTTCGGCGGCCGCACGCGCAGCCTCGAGCTTTTCCTGCACCCAGTTTTTCATCTGCTCGAACAGGCCGGACGGCCCGCCCGGCCCGGCACTCGTGCTGCCGGAGCCGGCCGCCGAGGACCGTTCCTGCTCGGCGGCGTTCTGGAGCAGGATCTTCGAGTTCTGCCGGAGGCTTGCCACCACCCGCTCGATGCTGGGGCGGTGGCTTCCGGTCCACTCCTGCCGGAAACGCTCGCCGTCGCTGCCTTTCCAGGGTGCCGCGAGGATCTGGCTCTGCAGCGAGGATGCCCGGCTGCTGAGCAATGAAGCGGCCTTATCTGCTGCCTTGGCCAAGGCGCGAAGCTGACTGACGTCAGCACCGTAAAAGGTCATGGTGTCTCCCCGGAAGAGTGATGCAGCTGCGACGGTGGCGGCTGGTCCATATCGTGCCATGTCGCACTGTGCGGTGCCATGGGCATCACTCCCCATGCCTCCCGCCCGCAGCAGTCCGTGCCGGGGCAGGGATCTGTTCGGAAGCCGGTTCCCGTGGCACGATGGGGCTCTAACACGCACGGCGGGACATCCCCGCGGCGACAAGAACTGCACGAGGATCCGGACATCAAAAAAGAACTGAGAGAGGCCGCTGACACGGCCGAGGAAGTCACCAATTCGCGGCCGCTGGAGCTTATGGCCCGTGCCGGATTCGCTGTCAGCGGCATCCTGCACTTCCTGGTGGGCTCCATTGCGATCCGCCTGGCCATGGGCGGGCAGGGCAAGGCGGACGTCAGCGGCGCCGTGCAGGAACTGGCCAGCCAGCCGGCCGGCCCCATACTGCTGTGGAGCAGCTTCGCCGCCTGCGTGGCCCTGGCCATCTGGCAGACCAGCGACGCGATTTTCGACTACAGCCACCTGCCGAAGCGGGACAAGGTTCTGCGGAAGCTCAAAGCAGCAGGCCAGGCCGTGGTGTTTGCCGCGTTCGCCGTCACGCTTGCCTCGTTCGCGATCGGCACCGGGAAGGACAACAGCCAGTCCACGAGCGACTTCACCATCGCACTGATGAAGGCCCCCGGCGGCGTTGCACTGCTGATCGCCATCGGCGCCGGGGTTGCCATCACGGGAGTTGTCTACGGTATCCGGGGCATCCGTAAGTCGTTCGAAAAGCACCTCCGGATGCCTCCGCCCGGCACCATGCGCACCGCCGTCACCGTCCTCGGCGTGGTGGGCTACATCGCAAAGGGTTTCGCGCTGCTGCTGGTGGGCCTGCTGATCGTCATCGCCACCGTCCAGTCACATCCGGAGGAATCCACCGGGCTCGACGGCGGGCTGAAGGCCCTGCGGGACCAGCCGTTCGGACTGTACCTGCTGGCCGCCGTCGGAATCGGCCTGATCTGCTACGGCGTCTTCCAGGTGGTGCGGGCCAAACTGGCCAAGATGTAGCCGCCTGCGTTCGCCCGGCTAGGGTGGACGCATGCCCCAGGTACGCGCCGAACGCTTCATCCGCCTCGATCCGGAGACCGCGTTTGCGTTCTCCCAGACCACCGGCGAGTTCCGGCTGAAGTGGGATCCCTTCATCTCGGCGCAGGCGTGGCTGGACGGCGCCCGGGCCGCGGGCAAGGGCGTCCGCACCCGCACAGTCTCGAAGATGGGACTGGTGATGGTGAGCGAATACGTCTCCTACGCACCTCCCCGGAATGTGGGAATGACCATGGTGTCCGGCCCGTGGTTCTTCGGCAACTTTGGCGGCGGGTGGCGTTTCACCGCGGCCGACGGCGGCACCCGGGCGGTGTGGAAGTACACCTTTTCGTGCCGGCCGGCGTGGCTGCGGCCCGTGGCGGAGAGGATCGGCAGCTGGCTGCTGGGCCGCGAAATCGAAAAACGCATCGAAGCCTTCGCACGGGCGTGCGAGGATCCGCAGCTCGTGCAGGAGTTCCGCGCCCTGCAGCCCTAAGGCCGCCCGCCCTCGAGGGCCGCCCGGACGCGCTCTCCGATGCCCCGCAGCCGGCTCAGGGGTTCGGTGGCATAAACCAGCCGCACGTACCGCGGCGCCACATCCTGGCCCCACGCCGTCATGGGAGTGGCCGCTATCCGGCCCGTGGCCAGGAGCCGCCGGGACAGTTCCGGCGCCCGCATGCCCAGCGCCTCCGCGTCCAGCAGCAGCGACCAGCCGCCTTCAGGCACCACAACCGGCAGCCCGGCCAGCTCCTCGAGCACCAGGTCCCGGCGCGACTGCCATTCGCGCACCGCACCGGCGATCCCGTCATCGCTGTTGGTCAGTGCCGCGAGGACACCGGCCTGGTTGAAGCCGCTGGCCACGGCGGTGTTGTAGATCGCGGCGAGTGCCACGTCTCCCATCACTTCCACGGGGCCGGCCACCCAGCCCACGCGCCAGCCGATCATGCGGTAGTTTTTGGAAACGCCGCCCAGCGTGATGGTGTGCGGGGCCAGCTCCGGAAATGAGGCCGGATGCCGGTACGGCAGGCCGTCGAACAGGATCCTGTCCATGGCTGCGTCATAGATCAGCCAGCAGTCCGCGTGCAGGCAGGCGTCCCGCACGGCGCCCCATTCGGCGTCGTTGAGCACGTGCCCGGTGGGCATTGCCGGGCTCATCAGCAGGATGGCACGGGTTCGGGCGGACACCGCAGCGGCCAGCCGTGCCGGGTCGAGGCGCCAGCGCCCGCCGGAAACCATCAGCGGGACGAACACCGGCACCGCCCCTGCCAGCCGGACCCTGTTGACCATGCCCGCATAGGTGGGATCCGTGACGATCACTTCGTCGCCGTGGTCCACCGTTGCCAGGAGCACGCTCAGCATCCCCGCGAGCGCGCCGCCGGTAATCACCACCTCGGAGCGCGGATCGTAGGCGAGCCCGGTCTGCTGCCGGAGCCGGTGGGCCACGGCCTGGCGGAGGGCCAGCGTGCCGGTGAAGGGGAGCCAGCTGTTGGCGGCTTTGTTTCCCACTGCTTCCCGGGTGGCCATGACGGCCGACGGCGGCGGCGCGATGTCCGTGTCCAGGTTCTCCATGCGGAGCACGTCAGGATCACCACCGACGGCGGCTGCCACCTTATCGATGCCGAAGGGCTGAATCCGGGCAAACCGCCCGGTCCTGCCGCGGACCATGTGCCCAGCCTCCCACCGGGCGCAGGGTGCGTCAATGGGCCCCGGACGAGCCGTCCACCATGGAAATGACGGCCACGGTCTGCTGCCCCTCGGTGCGCAGTTCCACGCTGCTGATCCGGCTGATCTGGGTGGGTGTGGCCCCGGTGATCCTGGAGCGGCCCCCGGGCGTCGCGGACCAGCTGCAGGCCCGGTCCTCGGTGCCGTCCTGGCCCTTGACCCACAGGGACAGGGTGCCCTGGGTGGGCAGGCTGGTGCCGGAAAACGACACCTCGGTCCCCCAGGCCTTCTTCATGAGGGCAAGCTGGACCTGGAGTCCGCCGGGGGCCTCCACGGAGTAGCTGGCGTCCGGCCGGGGCGGCTGGTTGAATAGCGGCGCGGCCAGCACTCCCAGTGCCAGGCACGCGGCGGCCACCGCGCCGACGAACGCCGCCCACCGCCGTCGTGATTTCCTCCGACGGGCCGCCAGTTCGTCCAGCAAGGCAGCGGGCTCCGCCGCGGAAGCCACTGCCCCCAACGCAGTGGCCTCCGGTGTTGCCGGCGCCGCGGAGGCGGGCCCGGTCAGGGCGACGGCGTCGGCAACGGGAAGGGCGTCCAGCAGTGCCGGCAGGCTGGCGAGTTCGTCGAGCTCGCGGCGGCAGTCCGCGCACCCGGCCAGGTGCTGCTCGAACCGCGACACGTCGGCCGGCTCCAGGCCGCCCAGCAGGTAGGCCCCCAGCAGGTGGTGCATTTCCGCACTGCTCACCGCTGCACCCCCATTTCGTCAAGGATGGTCCGCAGCGCCCGCACCGCGTAGAAGGCGCGGGACTTCACCGTCCCGGCCGGGATGTTCAGCTCCGCGGCTGTTTCCGCGACAGTGCAGCGGCGGTAGTGCAGTGCCACCAGGACGTCCCGGTGTTCGGTGCTCAGCCGCAGCAGGGCTTCCTCCATCAGCACGCGGTTGAGCAGCTCATCAACCCGTTCGGTGGCTTCCGCCGGGTCCGCCACGTCCCGCTCCGTCGCTTCGATGGGACGGCGCTGGGCCTTGCGGTAGTTGTCGATCATGATGTTCCGGGCGGTCCGGAAAAGGTAGCTCCGCAGGCTCCCGGTGATCTCCGGAGCCTGCTGCCAGACACGGAGCACGGTCTCCTGGACCACGTCGTCGGCGAGCTGCGGATCCCGGGAGGCGCTCAGCACGAAGCGCCGCAGCGCCGGGCCGTGCTCCCGGTAGATCGCCGCTACCACGTCCTCATCGAGCGGCATCCCCGCCCCTCCTGCCGTGCTGATGGTCCCCTGCATTGTGTGTGCTGCCTCGTGCTGCTTCGTGTGCTGCCGCCGGGCAGGACGCCCGCCGTTCCCCCGTTACGACGCCACCCGGACCCAAACGGTTCACCGGCCAAATGGCACCGTCCCAAAGGGTTCGCAGGCGCCGGCGGTTCACCGGGCAGCCGTTTGAACCATTCTGCGTCGTTGGACGTCGTACCGGATAGCGCCTGGCCGCTTGGCCGGCCCGAATCCAAGGAGCAGGACATGAAAAAGCAATGGGGCATCGGCCTGTCCGTGGTTGCGCTGGCCGCGGCTCTCACCGGCTGTGGCGGCGGCACCGGAACAACGCCCACCACTGCGGCGGGTACGACGTCGGCCTCCGTCCCCGCGGAAAGCTCCGCCCCTGTGGGAACCTCGTCGTCTCCGGTCCCGGCGGGCGCGGCTGAACTGAAGACGGCGTCATCGGCCGCTGGCCAGATCGTGGTGGACGCGAAAGGCATGAGCGTCTACTTCTTCACCAAGGATGTGAAGGACTCCGGCACCAGCGCGTGCACGGGCGCGTGCATTGCCGCGTGGCCGCCGGTCCTCACGGAATCGGCCGCACCCGCTGTTGAGGGCGTGACGGGCACCGTCGGAACCATCTCCACACCGGAGGGGAAGAAGCAGGTGACCATTAACGGCCTGCCGGTGTACTACTACGTCAAGGACAAAGCCGCCGGTGACATCACCGGCCAGGGCGTCGGCAACGTCTGGTATCTCGTGGACCCGGCGGGCGGGATGGTGCAGGCGGCCGCCGGAGGGTACTAACCGCCGCTGTGGCCGGGAATCGGCAGGTCCACCGGGGGCGTGGGCACCAGCCCGGACGGGTCGGGACTCACCGGGGACGTCGGCAGCGGCTTCCCGGAAGGCAGCTGGCCTGACCCCGGGAGTGAGCCCAAGTCCCGGGGATCGGGCTTGGGCAGGTTGAGTTCCGGTGCGTGCGTCTGGCTTGGCGAAGGGGAGGCCGGCTCGGCCGGCGTCCCCTTACCGGGCTGTACGCCGGGCACGGAACTGCTTTCGGCAGGAGAAGGGGCCGGCGAGGCGGGTGTGGACGCGGGCGAACCCGGCACCGTTCCGGCGGGATCCGTGGCAGGCTGGCCGCCCGTTTTTCCCCCGCTTCCAGAGGTCATGGTTCCCACCACCAGCGTCACCGCGTGGCCGACGTTTCCCAGGGCGTGGCGGAAGTTCTCATCGGATGCTGCAGCGGCGGCACCGCCGGCGGCGAGGGCCGCGGCAACGGTGAGGGCCGTGAGCGGCAGGCGGTGTTTGCGCCGCCGCCGGGCAGCGAGTTCGTCGATGACCGGTTCGTCAACCGCGGGTTCCGGGGTTGCGGTTTCGTGGACAGCCGGCGCCAGGGCGAGCGTGGCGACGGGGACAGTAGCCGGTGCGGCGGCCGGCGCCATGAGTGCGGCCACTGCGGCGGACGGCCGGGGGCTGTCCGCCGCCAGGGCACGAAGTTCCAGCAGTACCGGGCGGAGGTCTGCGGCATCGTCCATGCCGGCGTCGGCCAGCAGGTCGTCAATGATCTGCTGGTTCCGGGATGAGGAGGTGTCACTCATGATCTGCCTGGCTTCCTGTTGAGGCGCGTTCCCTGAGGGCGCTGAGCGCCCTGCGATGCAACTGTTTGACTGCTCCCGGGGTCCTGCCCATGATCTCGGCGGCTTGTTCCACGGACAGGTCCGCGACCACCCGGAGGGCGAGGACTTCCTGGTGGTCCGGGCTGAGCCCTTCAAGCAGGGCTCCTGCCCCGCCGCCATTCGCCTTTGCCAGCGCCAGTTCTTCGGCCGACGCCGTGCTGCGCGCGTCAAGCTCGGATTCGTAGGGGCTGAGCGTCGGGGTGCGCTCATTGCGGCGGTAGTGGTCCACCATCCGTGCGTGGGCGATGGAGAAGATGAGTGACTTGGCGCCCTGGAGCCCGCCGCGCAGGCCGTCAAGCTTCGGATAGAAGGCAAGGAACACGTCCTGGGTGACCGCTTCCGGGTCATCCACGCCGCGCGCCCTCAGGTACCCCAGGACGGCGCCGGAGAACTTTCGGTAGACAAGGGTGAACAGCACGGCGGGGTCGGCCCCGTCCGTGTGCACGTATTCATCTGCCAAAGTGTCGAGCACCCTGAGGCTCCTCCATCCTGCGGGGCACGGTCACATATCTTCCGGGTTCGGAAGGCTGCGGACCGGCCCCTGTTGCACCGCGGGACTCCTGCCAACGGAAGGAGTCCCGCGATCCACCATAGGTAACTGCGTTACGGACGGCCAGCCGAGGTGGGCAGCTCCGGGAGCTGGGTGGGGACTTCGGCGGGGATCTCCGGGGCGGCCGGAACAGCTGCCTGGGTGGGCAGTTCCGGTGCTTCCGGCACCTTCGGAGCTTCAACGTCCACAGCAGCGCCGCCGTTGCCGGAAACTTCGGCCTTGTTGCTGTCAGCCTTGGCCGTTGCGTTGGCCGCGGCCGTGACTCCAGCGCAGTAGCCGTCGATGTTGGCTTCGCCTTCAGCGGCGATGGCCAGCGACTTGAAGCCGGTGGAGGAGGCGTTCAGGCCGCCCCTGGCGAAGGCGGTGCACAGGCCGAATGCGGCCGGGCCGGTGGCGTCAGGGCCGACGGCGCTTGCGGATGCTTCGCCGCTGGCGTTCTCGCCCTCAACGGAGCCGGCGGCATCAGCGGAAGCGGACGGCGTAGCCGAAGCGGAAGCTGCAGCGTCGGCGCTGGCGTCGGACGTGGCAGTCTCGGAAACGCCGCCTACGTGCGGAGCGGGGGCGCCGAGCAGTTCGTGGGCGCTCTGCTGGACGTCAGCAGGAAGGGCTCCGGCAAATGCGGCTGCGCCGGTGCCACCGACCGCCAGCGTGCCGGCCGCCAATGCGCTCGCGGCAATCTTGCTAGAGGCAAAAACAGTGAACAAGGACATGAAACCCTCCGAAAACATATACAACAGTGTCAGTAACGGCCAGGTTGATCCGGCCACTCAAGCGGTGCGGACTCGGTCCGCACTCCCCTTACATCGCCCCGGGCTCCGGAAAAGTTACGCGGTCCCGAAAATTCTTTTGAAACCGCCCGTCCGCCGGCCGAATCGGGTCCGGCGTTAGGATCAGGACATGGGCGAGCCGACCGATCTGAAAAATGCTGCGAAGACCTGGCAGACCATGGTGGACAGCAACCGTGCGCTGCTCCTGCGCAAGTCCGGCCGCGATGCCGGCTGGTGGGCTGCCCGGGGCCATGAGGCCGGGCTGCGGAATGATGCGGAACTCCGCGACTGGATGCGGGACAAGCACGGCATCACCGGTTACGCGCAGTATGCCGTGTCCTGGGAGATGTTCGGCTACCCCGAGTTCATGCTGCGCGACGCCGACGAACTGATCGACGCCCAGTACGCCGGCCACCCCGGGCTGCGGCCGATCGCGGACGCTCTCCTGGCCTGGGCAGCTGAAACGGAGGGCGTGGAGATCCAGCTGAGGAAAGGCTACGTGTCACTCCACTCGCCGCGGCGGAAGTTCGCCCAGGTCACACGGGCCAACAACACGAGCGTGGACATCACGCTCCGGCTGGACGCTCCGGCGGAGGGCCTGCTCAGCGCCGTCAAAGTGCGCGATGGTGATTCCTTCGGCCGCAAGGTGAGGCTGGCGTCCGTTGAGGACGTGGACGACGCCGTCCTGGGCTTCCTCGCGGAAGCGCTCCACCAGAACAGCTGAGCAGGTATCAGGCGTCGGCGGCGGGAAGGACGAAGGACACTGTGGTGCCCTCCCCCGGGGCGCTGGTGAGGCTGATGGAGCCGCCGTGTCCTTCGATAATGGTCTTGCTGATCGGAAGGCCAAGGCCTGCGCCCGGAATGGCGGTATCGCGGGACCTGGCGGATCGGAAAAACTTGGCAAAGGCCTGTTCCTGATCCTCCTTCGTCATGCCTGTGCCCGTGTCAGTGATGGAGCAGACCAGTTCCTTGCCGTTCCTGCGGGCCCGCACGGTAATGCGTCCGCCGTCCGGCGAGTACTTCACCGCGTTCGATATCAGGTTGCCCACCACCTGCCGGATCCTGACCGGGTCCACCCGGGCAGTCAGCGGTTCTTCCGTGTCCAGCACCAGGGCCGCTCCGCAGAGGGCAGCCTTCGCGTGGTGGGCGGCCACGGCGGCGCCCAGGAGCCCTGCCATGTCCGTCTCCTGCAGGACGAGCTCCACGTTTTCAGACGCGACGGCGATCAGGTCATTCACGAGGCCCAGGAGGTGGACGGCGTTCCGCTCCACGATCCGCAGCTCAGCCTGGATGTCTTCGTGGCCCGGTTCGTCAATGACGAGTTCCATGTACCCGAGTATTGACGTCAGCGGTGTGCGGAGCTCATGCGATACCGTGGCGACGAAGTTGTCCTTGGCAGCGAGGGCATTGATCAGCGCGGTCACCTCGGCGAAGGTGACAACAGCTCCCGTGTTGGTCCCGTCCAGGGACCGGATGGCGCGGCCGCTGACGGAATAGGCCCGCTGCCCGGTATCTTCGCCGGCCCAGTACAGCTCATTGGTGAACGTCTCACCGCGGGATGCCCGCACTGCAGGGAAACCGTCCGGCGGCACCGGAGTGGTCCTGTCGCCATAAAAAAGCTCGGGAGATCCTGTGGCTGGCGTCAGGCGGGCCAGCGAAGGATCGGTCCGCATCGCCCTGTTGGTCAGCACATCCTGACCGCTTGCGTCCACCACCCAAACGCCCACGTCAACAGTTGAAAGCACGGCATCAAGCAGCCGCTGGCGCCGGACGCTCTCGGCGAGGGTTGCTGCCAGGTCACGGTCCTTCCGGACCAGCGTCCCGCGTTGCCGGTACAGCGCACCCGCCACCACGTGGGCCGTCACCGCGATCGCGGCCATTACCAGCGGCAGGAAGATTGTCCGGATCATTGACCCCTGCAACGGGTCCGCTCCCAAGGCGACGGCAGGGACGACCGTGCTAAGCACAGTGGCGAGAATCGCCAGGACAACGCGGTGCCGGTGCCGGCTGACGGACAGCCATACCACCGGGAAAACCAGCAGCAGGCTCAGGACATTGAAGCTGGGGCCGCCTGCTTGCCGCGTGAATCCGATGGCCACGCAGTCAAGGACCGGTATCAGCGTGAACGCTTCAGGGTGCAGCTTCCCCCAGGGAACGGCAAGGCAGAGTCCGAGCAACGCGGCATGTGCCAGCACGGCGATCCTGAAGGTGTCGTCCGCCAGCGCTTCCGGGCTGAAGATCGCAGCAGCAACCACAACCAGGAACAAGGTAACGGACAGCGGCAACTGGCCCATCACCACGCGGCCCCGGACCCCGAGCCGGCCGAAGAACCGGTCGATCCAGTCGGCCAGTAGCGCGTCCCAGGCCGGCCGTGCGGCCTCCGCCGGCGGCCTGTCATTGCCTGGCCCTGCCGCACGCTCGTTCATGTCGATCGGGCCGCTTGCTTGGATACGTACCATCCGTCTGTCCCCCCGGCACAGAAAAGAATCCCCCCGGGCTGCTTCAAGGGCGCTGACCACAGTGTAGACCGCCCGGACGGGGGATCGGGGTTGCGGCGTTGCCCCGCACGGTTCGGAGCCTGTGCCCTAAGCCGCGGGCTGTGAAAAGATCAAGCATGCGTCCCATGCAGCACTCCAGCAAACTCCAGAACGTCCGCTACGAACTCCGCGGGCCCATCCTCCAGGCGGCCAAGGAGATGGAAGCCGAAGGGCACCGGATCCTCAAGATGAATCTTGGCGACACGGCACCGTTCGGACTGGAAACCCCCGAGTCCGTAGTGGTGGACATGATCCACCACCTGCGCGGGGCGCAGGGCTACAGCGATTCCAAAGGGATCTTCTCCGCGCGCACGGCGATCTCGCAGTACTACCAGACCCGCGGCCTGATGCAGATCGGCGTCGAGGACATCTTCATCGGCAACGGCGTGAGCGAACTTATTTCCATGTGCCTCCAGGCGTTCATGGAAGACGGCGACGAGGTCCTCATCCCGGCCCCGGATTACCCGCTGTGGACAGCCGCCGTCACCCTGACCGGCGGCAAGCCCGTCCACTACCTGTGCGACGAGGACGAGCACTGGTGGCCGGACATGGCCGACGTCGAATCGAAGATCACCAAGCGCACCAGGGCAATCGTGATCATCAACCCGAACAACCCCACGGGCGCCGTCTATCCGCGGCACATCCTGGAGCAGTTTGCGGCGCTGGCACGCAAGCACCACCTGGTGCTGTTCTCGGACGAAATCTACGAGAAGATCCTGTACGAAAAGGCCCAGCACATCCACACCGCCTCCGTGGCGGAGGACATCTGCGTCCTGACGTTCAGCGGCCTCTCCAAGGCCTACCGGATGCCCGGCTACCGCGCAGGATGGGTGGCCGTCACGGGCCCGCTCGCGGCAACCCAGGCGTACCGCGAAGGCCTGGAGCTGCTGGCTTCCCTGCGCCTGTGCCCCAACGTCCCCGCCCAGCATGCCATCCAGACCTGCCTTGGCGGCTACCAGAGCATCGAGGCCCTGGTCCGGCCCGGGGGCCGGCTGCGCGAGCAGCGGGACCGCGCCCACCAGCTGCTCACCGCGATTCCCGGCGTCACGTGTGTACCGGCGGCCGCCGCCATGTACCTGTTTCCCCGCCTGGACCCGGAGCTCTACCCGTTCAAGAGCGACGAACAGTTCGTCCTGGACCTCCTGCGTGAACAGAAAATCCTGGTTTCGCACGGCACGGCGTTCAACTGGCCCAGGCCGGACCACTTCCGCTTCGTCATCCTTCCCTCAGTCGAGGACATCGAGGAAGCAGTGCGCCGCATCGCGGCCTTCCTCGCCTCCTACCGGATCGGCGTGGAGGACGAGGCCTAAGCCAGGACCGGACCGCTCATCACCGGGAGGATCAGGAGGCGGCGGCCATCGGCGTGTAGCTGAAGGACTTCAGCGTCAGTGTGCCGTCCTTGGTCAGCGCCTTCAGGCCCGTGGGCGCGCCGGACGGATAGACGAGGGACGTGAGGGTACGCTCCCCGCCGTTGACGAACACTTCCACGGTGCTGTGGTCCACATAGACCGTCAGCTCGACCTTGCCGTCACGGGGTGCGGAGGCCGCCCGGCGGACCACGCCGTAGTCGGGCGCGAGTCCGGCGGTTTCCTTGGCGGCGCCGTCCCGGGAGACGAAGGCCGCTTCCGAGGCGAAGTCATAGCCCACGGTGGCGAAGACGCCGTTTTCGGCCAGCAGCTCCACCTTGGCTTCGCTGCCGTCGTCCCCGGCAGCCTTCTCAAGGGTCAGATCGAGCCGGTAGCCCCCGCCGTCGGGGGTAGGCAGTCCGCCGGCGCCGCCGGGGGTGAGCTTGCGGTCCGTCACGGTGGCGGTGTCGCCTTGCAGGGATTTCAGGGCGTTGGTGGGGGTGGAGACGAGCGTGGGCTTTCCGGAGACGGTCTTGAGACGGATGTCCCGCACCACGGTATCGGCGCCGCCGTGCCAGTCTTCGGTGGGCAGTTTCCGCGCATAGGCCCAGTTGTTCAGCCAGGCGACGGTGTGGCGGGAAGCCATGCGCTGGGCTTCCGTGAGCCGGGGATCGTCCCAGGTCACGGCGGCGTAGAAGTCGGCGCCGTCATCCATCCACTGGTGCTTGTCGTCCGCAGGCTCGAACCGGGTCCCGTCCCAGTTCCCGGTCCAGTAGGCCACGCCGGTGGACCGTCCTTCCCCGGCGCCGTTGGCGCTGGCAGCGAGGACCCAGGTCCGTTTGGCGGGATCGCCGTCGACGTCGAGCTGGAAGAGTTCGGGGCACTCAAGGATCCCCAGGCCTTGGCGTTCAAAGCCTGACAGGTAGCGCCATTCCTTCAAGTTGGCCGAGGCGTACAGCCCGATCTTCTCGCCCTCGGCCAGCGCCATCACCCACTGGTTGTTCGCCTCATCGCGGATGATCTTCGGGTCGCGCCAGTGCTGTTCCCCCGGGTTGTCCATGACGGGGTTCCCGTCGAAGGCCTTGAACGAATAGCCCTTGTCGGTGGAATAGAAGAGCGACTGCCGCTGGATGCCCTCGTCCTGCTGCGTCATGACGGCGACGACGGCGCCCTTGCCGAACCCTGCAGAGTTCTCGTAGTCCACCACGGCGCTGCCCGTTTCAATGTCGCCCAGCCCGTTCTTGTATTTTTCAATGGCCACCCCCTCGTCCTTCCAATGCACCAGGTCGGTGCTGGTGAGGTGGTACCACTCGGTGCCGTTTTCCTCCGGGTAGCCGGCGTTGTAGAGGTAGTAGTAGTGCCAGAGACCGTCCAGCAGGAACGGCCGCTGGGGATCGTTCATCCAGTTTTCGCGGGGTGTGATGTGGTAGCCGGGCCGGTACGCGGAGGCACCGTCCGGACGCGCGAATGCGGACTCCGCCGGTGCCGGCAGCTCCGGACCGGCTCCCAGGTCGGCCAGCATCGCATCCACCGCTTCCGGAGTAACGCAGTCCGGCCGGGAAATGTCCGCGGAACCCGCGCGCACTGCCTTTGCCTGCACGGCGGAGTCCTGTTCGCTGGACCGCACCATCACGTCCTGCCCGTCGCGGGCGGCGGCCACCCAGCCGTCGGCGCATTCGATGGCGCGGAGGTCGGCGACGCCGTCGGTCTGCAGCGGGCGGGCGAGGTTCTCCAGGCTGCGGTCTCCCCCGGCCAGCCAGAATGAGCCGTAATGTCCCGAGTCCTTCCTGGCTTCCGCCTGGGCGTCAGCAACGTCGGCAAGGGCCTCCGCGGCGGGACCAGCAGGGTCCGGCTGCTGCCCGGAGCCCACCACAATGGCCACGGCCACCAGCACGAGAGCCAGGGCGGCGGCCGCTGCGGCCCACAAGGCACGTGGCGTGATTTTGCTGGGAAGGAACCTGAGCGACATGTCCACCGATCATCGGGATGCACAAACGCCGGCGCCGGTTTTTGGCCGGCGCCGGCGTTCATGTTGGTCTGATTCCGCTCAATTTTACAGGGTTTGCGCAGACGAGGTCCCGCCGGAGTCCCGGCAGGGCCCTGGCGTCGGCTTAAGGCGGCGGCTTTAGGCGTCGGCTTAAGGCGGCGGCTTTAGGCGTCGGCTTCTTCGAACTCCACCGCGGCCACGATCTCCTTGGTCGAGGGGCTGATCATGTAGGCCTCGTCGTCCTCCTCCACCATGATGAAATCGCCCTGGTCCGTGGTGAAGTGCCAGGCGAGGACGGTTTCGCCGTTGTGTTCGTAGTTGGGGTCGCCCATGGTGATTTTCCGGAGTTCCTGGCCCGCCACGTCACACAGTTCGCGGATGATCAGCTCGAACTCCGGCGCGTTCTCAAGGGCTTCCTCCGCCGCCTCGGCCTGGCGCTCCGCAAGGTTGGGGATCTGGGCCACACGCTCGGCGATGTGCAGTTCCAGCTGCTCGTCGTCCAGCAGCAGCAGGCCTTCCTGGCCGCGGAGCCAGGCGGCGTTGAGCTCGAGGATGTCCTCGGTCTCAAGCAGCGACTCGAAGGCTTCGTCGAGCTCTTCGAGCTCCCTGACGGCTTCCGGGGAGCTTGTCCCGCCGTCGGCCTCGCCGAAGCCTTCGGTATCCCCGTCCAGGTACGCGTCGGCGTCGTCCTCGCTGAGCGCGTCAAAGGCCGCGGCGGTGCGGTTGAACAGCGCCAGGTGGGCGGTGGCGCCCATGCCTTCCAGGCCTTCGCGGACGTAGGCGTCAATCTCGTCGCGCTCCGGCACCGTGAAGACGTACTGGGCGAAGCCGCCGGCCAGCGCCTGCGTGAGGTAGAAGTCGACGTAGTAGCTGCGGAGGGCGTTGGGCGCGATTTCCGGGGCGTCGAGGAGCTCCGCGTACATGGCGTTGACCACGGTCACGTTGGAGTCGACAACGTCTTCGTTGGCCGCTTCGGCGCTTTCGAGTGCCAGGACGACGGGGTGCTTGCTGGCGGGCTGACCGGTGCTCATGGGAAATCCTCACTGCTGAAAGCGGGTGGTGCTTGGGACCCTTTCACGCTACGCGGCGCACCGGTCCGCGGGTTGAGGCGGAGTTGAACGTTGGGCGAAGTTTCAGGGCCTCTTCCGGCTCGCTAAGATGGATCAGATAACCTGCAGATTTTTGACCTGCTGAAAGTAGCGCGCACCATGCCATCCCAACCGGACGAGAGTGCGGCACTGGCAATACAGACCCCCGCGATCAACGACCGCTCCCTCGCGGCCGGACTCGCCTACGCCATGGGCAGCCGGGTTTCGGGGATCTCCTTTGATGCCGCCACCGGCCTGATGCTCGGCAAGGTCCGCGGCGGGCAGGACGTGCCGTATTCCACCACCGCGAAGCTGGTCCGTAAGGCCGGCGGCTGGAGCTGCACCGTCGGGGTCTGCAGCTGCCCCGTGCGCAAGGACTGCAAGCACGTGGCCGCGCTGCTCTTCGCGGCGGAGGACAATCCGGCCACCCGCGTCCAGCTCCTGGCCCCGGCTGAAAGCACCCGCCTGTCGCGTGAGCCCCTGGTGCAGGAGATGCCGGACTGGGAACAGGCCCTGGGGCCGCTCATTGCCCTGCCGGGAATCACCCCGTCCACCAACGGCATCCCGCTGGCCCTGCAGTTCGATATTGAGGAACCGGCCCCGCACTTCTCCTACACCGGCCGGCGCGATCCGCTCCGCAGTGTCCGGCAGCTCAAGGCCCGCCCGGTGATCATGGGCGCCAAGGGCAAGTGGATCCGCGGCGACGTCTCCTGGAACACGCTCAGTTACCTGAACTACCGGCGCGAATGCAACGAAGCGCATGTGGAGTGGATGCAGGAATTCCTCGCGTCCCACACCGCCCTCGCTAACCGCCAGCACAATTCCACCGCGCCCTGGCTGGGGCTGAACACCTATGCCGGCAAGAACCTCTGGAGCCTGCTCGCCCAGGCCCGGAAGATCGGCGTCGCGCTGGTCCACACCGGCAGCCAGGAGCCCGTCCGGTTCGTGGAGGAGCCGGCCGCCGTCGGCCTTAACCTGACCCGCTTTGGTACTTCCGGCGGGGGAGGCGCCGCCGCCGTCGAACCTGCCGTCGTCGAATCTGCCGCCGTCGACAGCGGAAAAACGTCCGACGACGGCGGGCTGACGCTGGCCCCCACCATCACCGTTGAGGGGGAGGTGGTTGATCCGGCCTCCGTGGGGACGATCGGCCGGCCCGCCCACGGGATCTTCCTGACGTCCGGTGCGGACGCCCTTCCGGGCGTGGGCAGCGGGTCGATCATCACCCTGGCTCCCCTGGAAACCGGCCTCAGCGAAGAACTCCTGACGTTCGTCACGGCCGGCAGCACCCTGCATATTCCGGCCCGGGACGAGACCCGCTTCCTCACCGGCTTCTACCCCAAGCTCAAGCAGGCTGCCCGGGTCACGGCGTCGGATGAATCCGTCGAGCTGCCCTCTCTGGCCGTTCCCACGTTGTCCCTCCTGGCCAATTACGGCAGCGACCACAAAGTGCGGCTGCACTGGGAATGGCACTACACGTCCGGGAACCTGGTCACGGCACAGCCGCTGTGGCGGCACCCGGGCGACCACGGCTACCGGGACGATCCCGCGGAGGCCCGCATCCTCGAGGCTCTGGGCCAGCCCTGGGAAGTGGTCCCCAAACTGGGCGAATCCGCTACCGGCGGCTGGGGCACCCCGCGGCTGGCGGCCTCGGCCGAACTGAGCGGGCTGGACACCCTGGCCTTCACGGAGGAAGTCCTTCCCCGGCTCCGCAACACCCCGGACGTTGTGGTGGACACCGCGGGGGACATCGCCGACTACCGTGAGGCCGAAGAAGCGCCCGTGGTGGCCATCTCCACCAAGGCCACCGACCAGCGCGACTGGTTCGACCTCGGCATTGTGATCACGCTCGAAGGCCAGCCGGTTTCCTTCGCTGCCCTGTTCTCCGCGCTGGCGGCCGGCGAAACCCGGATGCTCCTGCCCAGCGGCGCGTACTTCTCCCTGGACCTGCCCGAGCTGCATCAGCTGCGCGCACTCATTGACGAAGCACGCTCCCTGCAGGACAACAAGGACGCGCCGCTGCAGATCAGCCGGTTCCAGGCCGGGCTCTGGGACGAGCTCGCGCACCTCGGCATCGTGGACCAGCAGGCCTCCGCCTGGCGCGAAGCCGTGGGCGGGCTGCTGGAAGGCGGCATCAAGGGACTGCCCCTTCCGGACACCCTCAACGCCGAGCTGCGCCCGTACCAGCTGGAAGGCTTCAACTGGCTCAGCTTCCTCTACAAGCACGGGCTGGGCGGGGTGCTGGCGGACGACATGGGCCTGGGCAAGACCGTTCAGGCGCTGGCCCTGGTCTGCGCAGCCAAGGAGGCCGCCGGGGCACCGGCCCCCGCAGCGGGCTCCGCACCGTTCTTGGTGGTGGCCCCCACCAGTGTGGTGGGGAACTGGGAAGCCGAAACCGCGCGCTTTGCCCCCGGGCTTACGGTCCGGGCAATCGGCGAAACGTTCGCAAAAAACGGAGCGGACCCGGCCGAGGCGATGGCCGGAGCGGACATCGTGATTACGTCCTACGCCCTCTTCCGGATCGACTACGAGGCGTACGCGTCCCGCGAGTGGGCCGCCCTGGTGCTGGACGAGGCCCAGTTCGTCAAGAACCACCAGTCCAAGGCCTACCAGTGCGCGCGCAAGCTGCCGGCCGCCTTCAAGCTGGCCATCACCGGAACGCCGCTGGAAAACAACCTGATGGAGTTCTGGGCGCTGACCTCGATTGTGGCCCCGGGCCTCTTCGCGAGCCCCAGCAGGTTTGCCGAGTACTACCAGAAGCCGGTGGAAAAGAACGGTGACAAGGGGCAGCTGGACAAGCTCCGCCGTCGGGTCCGTCCGCTCATGATGCGCCGCACCAAGGAGCAGGTCATCCACGACCTCCCCCCCAAGCAGGAGCAGATCCTGGAGGTGGTGCTGAATCCGCGGCACCAGAAGGTGTACCAGACCCACCTGCAGCGCGAGCGCCAGAAGATCCTGGGCCTCATCGAAGACGTCAACAAGAACCGCTTCACCATCTTCCAGTCGCTCACCCTGCTGCGCCAGCTCAGCCTGGACGCTTCCCTGGTGGACCCGTCCCTGTCCGGTGTCCGCTCAAGCAAGCTGGACGTGCTGTTCGAGCAGTTGGAGGACCTGGTTGCCGAGGGGCACCGGGCGTTGATCTTCAGCCAGTTCACCGGCTTCCTGGGCAAGGTCCGGGAACGGCTCGTCGAGGAGAAAATCGAATTCTGCTACCTCGACGGCGGCACCCGCAACCGTTCGGATGTGGTGAACGAGTTCAAGAACGGCTCCGCCCCCGTGTTCCTGATCAGCTTGAAGGCGGGCGGTTTCGGCCTGAACCTGACCGAGGCGGATTACGTGTTCCTGCTGGATCCGTGGTGGAACCCGGCTTCCGAGGCGCAGGCCGTGGACCGCACCCACCGGATCGGCCAGGCGCGCAACGTGATGGTCTACCGGCTGGTTGCCAAGGACACCATCGAGGAAAAGGTCATGGCCTTGAAGGCGAAGAAGTCGCAGCTGTTCGCTGACGTGATGGAAGGCGATGCGCTCTCCGGCGGTTCCCTGACGGCGGAAGACCTGGCCGGCCTGTTCAACGACTGACGGCCGGGCCGGCTGTTCACGGACCGCGGCGAACGTTCAGCTGGCGAACCGTCAGCCCATGGCCGGGGCCAGGGACCTTCCCGTGGACAGCTGTTTCCGGGCCCAGCGGGCGAGCTTCTTGCCCTTGCCCTTCCACCAGTTGTCCTCGTCCTTGTCGTGATGCAGCCGGAAGATGATCATCACCATCACGAAGACACCCATGGCCACATCCAGCCAGGACCAGAAGACGGCATCAACCAGGACGCTGATGCCCATCACGAGGACCGACGGCAGCGCCAGCGTCCGGAAGACGGTGCTGGCCACGTAGCGTCGGTGGGACCTGGGCACGGACAGGGCACGGACCATGTCGAAGCAGAGGCACGCCACCACCATCGCCTGGCCCAGGGATAAGATCACCAGCCCTGCCAGCGAGCCGGCGAACATGGCGACGGATTCCATTCCCGCGCTCATCGGACGCCGCCCGGCGTGGCAGGGCGGGGCAGGGACACTTGGGCATTGCAGAACAGACACATAGGAAACCCCCAGAGAACAGAGACCACAGCTGTGAGACCCAGCTGGGCTCCATTCAAGCCGCTGCCGCTCCGGTACGTCACGAGTAGTGAGTACTCTATTCTGCTCGCCGGTCCCGGGGCCCGCGCCTAGGTACCCGGTCCGTCAGAGGGTGATCCTGCGGCCGATGACTTTTGCGGCGGTTTCGTAAATGGTCTGGTTGTGGGCACGGGCATAGTCGCGAAGCATCGAGAAGGCCCGGTTCATGTCCACGTTTGCCGTGTGCGAGATGACACCTTTCGCCTGTTCAATCTGGATGCGGCTGTTCAACGCGTGCTGTAGCTGTTCGTTGATGAGGGCGTTTTCCCTGGCCGCGCGCTCCTGCAGCAGGGTGATGGTGGCGACGTCGGCAAATGCCTGTGCAATCGCAGCATCATCCGCGCTGAGCGGACCCGGCTCCCGGCCGAAGAGGTTCATGGCACCGATGGTCCGGCTGCGCAGGCGCATCGGAACAGCGTGCAGGGACTTGAAGCCCTGGGCAAGGGCGGAAGCCTGGAACAGCGGCCACCGGGACCCGTCCGTGGCAATGTCGTCAATGGCCACAACAGCGCCGGTGCGGTAGCAGTCAACGCACGGACCCTCGCCGGCCTCCAGCTGGAGAACCTCCACCAACTGGCTTTCCTCGCTCGTGGAAGCCATTACCTGGAGGTCACCGCCCGGGTCAACGAGCACCAGCCCGGCCGCGGCGGCGTCGAGTATTCCCACAGATTCGTCCACCAGGGTGTGCAGGAGGTCGAAAACGTCGTAATCCCCCACCAGGGTGTCCGCTATCCTGACGAAAGCGGCACTTACGCGTCCGGCGCGGCTCATCATCGCCATATTGGGATTCTACTGCACGTCATGGGCGGCGGGTCACCCCGTCGGGAGGCGTGAAATCCAGGGTCCTGGCGACGACGTCACGGGCCACTTCGCGGACCGTGCGGCCCTGGGAGAACGCGTGCGCACGCAGTAACAGCAGCGCATCGGTGGCGGAAGCCCCTGTCTGGGCAAGGACCATTCCCGTGGCCTGATGCACCTCGCGCCGGGAAATCGGCGAGCCGTCCTGCGGTGCATCCGTGCCGTCCGCCGGGGCCAGGGTGAGGAGCTCCCGGAGCAGCTGCCAGGTCGCGGCATCGGCGAGCTGCAGCGCCGTCGAATGGTCGGCCGCACTGAGCGGGCCGGGGTCTGAACAGTAGAGTTCCGCAACCCCGATGTCCATGGCGCCGAGCACCAGGGGAAAGACGAATAGGGCGGACACGTCAAGGTCCCGGATGGCCTTCGCAAAGACGGGCCAGGCGGCATGCGAACCCGCGCGCACGTCGGGCAGGAGCACCGGCCTCCGTCGCTCCAGGGCTGTCCAGCGGGGCCCCTCACCCAGGTCGAACTGGAGTTCGTCAATCCGCGCCGAAACCCGGTTGCTGGCGCACACCGTGGTCTCCGGAGCCAGGCCCGAGAATACGGAGATCGAAGCGCCGGTAATGGGCAGCGACTCCAGGAACACCGTACAAAGGCCGGTGTCCAGCCCCTCAGCCATCGAACAGGAACCGTCAACCATGACGGCCCCGCGCGGCGACAGCCGGATCCGGGAAACGGAAGGACGTCGCTTGAACCATCGGAAAGGCACCTTCCATGCATCAACTGCTGTTTGTACAGTTTATGCCCGCTCCCGGATCAACCGGTTGGCAGCGCCCCGTGAGAGTTTGATCCCGGTCGGTCGGGGCCCGGACCAGCCGGTTCAGCGGGTCCCTGTTCACGTCCCGAGGCGCCGGATACACTTAATTTAGTTGCCCCAGACCCTGGTAGCGCCATTTTGTCGGCGAAAAATCCAGGAGGAGTCCACCCGATGCGCGGCAACCCATCCCTCGAAGTCTCGCTCACGCATGTGGCATCCCAGGACCATAGCGAGCTGCTCAGGGCCGCCATGGCAACGAGCCAGTGGAGGCAGCCCGATTTGCGCCTGAACCGAACCCCGTCCGACGCAGGGGACCCCGGTGTGGCGCAGGAGTTTGACTCGCAGGATTCCGACCGGTGGAACGACCCGCTGTTGGCGGAGATCGAGGACCTCGTCGCCGCGCTGAAGGCGAAAGTGGCACGCTACTCGCTCCTCCGGTCCGACCCGTCCCTCACGGGTCCGTCCCTCACGGGTCCGGCCCTCACGGGTGCCTCCCATCCGGGCGCGTCCCATCCGGACAACAAGACCGCCACAGACTGGATGTACGAAGCCCTCGAAGACATCGCCGCGACCGCCCTGGGCATCGAGCTGGCATCGCAGGAGCGCATTTTCCGGGCGATCTCAGACGCCGGACGGAGTCCCAGGGTCGAAACCAACCCGATCAAAACCACCAAGGAACCAAAGTCAGGAAACGCAGCATGATCAGCACCATCGAGGCCGGACGTACCTTTTTCGTCGAAGCCACGGATCCACGCCTTATCGACGCGGAGCTAAGCACCGCAGTTGAACAAGCACGGCAGCACGCCATGCAAGAGGGCCGCTGCGGCATCCTGGTGACGCGGCTGGGGAACACCACCTTCACCGTTGCCGTCAGCGAAGACGTCCCGTTCGGGGAGACGCTCGAACGGCAGGCACCGCCCACTGCGGGCAACCCCCAGGGCGAAGCCGCTCGTTCACACTAACGGTCCGCCTCCCCTGCGCCGGCCCGGTCAGACGCCGGGCCGGGTTTCCCCTGCGCCAGCCCGGTCAGATCAGCATTGCTTCGCGCACCTTGCCCGCGGATTCGGCCCCGCCCGTGCCGCGGGAACTGACCCGTCCGGCGGCCAGCACGTAGTAGCTGTCGGCCGCGTTCAACGCAAAGCCGATGTGCTGTTCCACCAAAAGGACGCGCATGCCGCTGCGCCGGGACAGCTTGATGATGGTCTCCTGGATTTCGGCAACCACATTGGGCTGGATCCCTTCCGTGGGCTCGTCCAGGATGAGCAGCGTCGGTTCGGTGATGAGTGCCCGGGCGATGGCCAGCTGTTGCCGCTGCCCGCCGGACAGGAGGCCGGCCCGGCGGCCCAGCAGCGGGTTGAGCGCCGGAAACATGTCCAGCGCTTCCGCCACGCGTTCCTTCGCGTTCCGGCGGCCGTCTGCCACCAGCTGCAGATTCTCCAGGGCGGTCAGCTGCCCGAACGACTGCTGCCCCTGCGGAACATAGGCCATGCCACGCGCCACCCGCTGGTGCGGCCGGAGGGCGGAGATGTCCTCCCCGTCCAGCGTGATGGTGCCGCGGGTGGGCCTGAGAAGCCCGACGACGGCGCGCAGCAGTGTGGTCTTTCCCGCACCGTTGTGGCCCAGGAGGGAAACCAGCGACCCGTCGGGGACGGTGATATCCACTCCGGAAATAACCTGGGTGCGCCCGTAGCCGGTCTGCAGGTCCGTGATTTCCAGCATCAGTGCCCTTCCATTCCGGCCGTGCCGAGGTAGACTTCCTGCACTTTTTTGTCGGCCTGGACCTGCGCCACGCTGCCCTCGCTCAGGACCTTCCCGGCCGCGAGGACTGTCACCGAAGTGGCGAACTCCCGGACGAAGTCCATGTCATGTTCAATCACCAGGGTGATGCGGCTGGCCGCGATCCGGCGGAGCAGCTGCCCGGTTTCGTCGCGCTCGTCCTGGCTCATTCCGGCGATGGGTTCGTCCAGGAGCAGCACGTCCGAGTTCTGGACCAGCAGCATGCCGATTTCCAGCCATTGCTTCTGACCGTGCGCCAGGGTGCCGGCCTGCTTGTCCGCGGCCCGGGTCAGCCCGATGATTTCCAGGGCTTCCTGGACGGCGGGGTCCACGCCCTTCCGTCTCCTCAGCAGCTCCCGTGCCTTCCTGCCCGGCCCGGCGGCGATATCCAGGTTCTGCAGCACCGTGAGGTTCTCGAAAACGCTCGCCGTCTGGAACGTCCGGCCCACGCCCAGCCGGGCGATCTTGTGCACTTTCCGGCCCAGGATCTCAGTGCCGGTGTGGTTCACGGATCCGGTGGCGGGAACCAGCCCGGTGATCGCATCGATGATGGTGGTCTTGCCGGCACCGTTGGGGCCGATGAGGAACCGCAGGTCGCCCTGGATGACGTCGAGGTTGACGCTGTCCACGGCGACGAAGCCGTCGAAGGCCACCGTGAGGCCGCGGACCTCGAGGTACTTCGGCCGGCCGTGGCGGAGCCCGCCGGCCCGTGGCTCGCCGTCGGGAAGCAGCGTGGGGGTGGTCATCGGCTTGCCTCTTCCGGGACGGTGGTTGGGGTGGTTGCTGCAGTTGCCGGGGCCGGCACGGCGGAGCCGGGAACCTGCGGCGCGGACGCCGGTGCAGCGCCGCCGGGCTGCTCTGTACGGCGCTGCTTCAGCCGGGAGACGAGCCGCGGCAGCGACGCGAGGCCGCCGGGCATGAACCCGATGACCAGGACGAAGAGCAGGCCTTGGAAGTAGACCCAGAACGACGGGAAGGTGGAGGCCAGGCTGGTCTGGGCGATGGCCACGCTGAGTGCTCCTAGGACGGGGCCCAGCAGCGTTGCCCTGCCCCCGATTGCCACTCCGATCAGGAAGGCGATGGACGGAATGACGCCCACGTCGGCCGGCGAGATGATCCCCACGATGGGCACGAACAAGGCGCCGGCGATCCCTGCCATGACGGCCGCGATCACATAGGTCACTGTCTTGATGGTGGCCGGGTCGTAGCCCAGGAACCGGACCCGCTCCTCCTGGTCCCGGACGGCGACGAGGAGTTCGCCGAACCGGCTGCGCATGAGCTGCCGGGCCGCCGCCAGGGCCAGGAGCAGCACCACGGCGGCGATCGAATAGAGCATCATTTTGTTGGACGGGTCCTTCAAATCGAACCCGAAGAAGGACCGGAAACCGCTGAGGCCGTTGGAGCCTCCGGTGGTGGCCTGCTGGCCGATCAGGAACACGGCGAAGGCGGCCGCCAGCGCCTGGCTGAGGATGGCAAAATACGCCCCCTTGACGCGCCGTTTGAACACGGCCAGCCCCAGGACGAGGGCCACCAGCCCCGGAACGAGGACGACGGCGAGGAGGGTCACCACCGGGCTCCGGAACGGCTCCCACCAGCCGGGGACCTCGCCGCTGCCGTACAGCGACATAAAGTCCGGCACGCCGGACCCGCCGAAGAGGGAGGCGTCCGCCAGCTTGAGGTGCATGGCCATGATGTACGCGCCGAGCCCGAAGAACACCCCCTGCCCCAGGGTGAGCATCCCGCCGCGGCCCCAGGCCAGTCCGATCCCCACCGCAACGATCGCGAAGCAAATGAACTTTCCCAGCAGGGCAAGGTTGAACGCCGAGAGTGCCGCGGGAGCCGCCACGAGCAGAAGCACCGCTCCCGCGGCGAAACCGGCCAGCACCCCCCACCGGGACCGCAGGAAAGTGCTCATGCCAGGCTCCTTGTCTTGAGGCTGAAGATGCCCTGCGGCCGCAGCTGCAGGAAGACCACGATCAGCACCAGGATCAGCACCTTGCCGATGCTCGCCGTCGTCGAAAATTCAAATACGGACTGCAGCACGCCCAGTGCGAACGCCGCGATGACGGCCCCCTTGATCTGGCCGACTCCCCCGGCCACCACCACCAGGAACGCGTCCACGATGTAGTTCGTCCCCAGGTACGGGCCGGTGGACCCGATCAGCGTGACGGCGACGCCCGCCACCCCGGCCAGGCCCGATCCGATGAAGAACGTCAGCTGGTCCGTGCGCCGGGTGGAGATGCCGCTGGTTTCGGCCAGGTCCCGGTTCAGCACCACCGCCCTGATGCGGCGGCCCAGCGGCGTCCCCTTGAGGACCACTACGAGTCCTGCCAGGCAGACCAGGGACAGCAGCAGGATGAACAGCCGGGTGAGCGGGATGGGCGCTCCCAGCAGCTCGACGTTGCCTTGCAGCCAGGCCGGGGCCCGGACGTCCACGCTGGGGGCGCCGAAAATGTCCCGGGCGGCCTGCTGCAGGATCAGCGCCACCCCGAACGTGACCAGCAGGGTGTCCAGCGGACGGTGGTACATCCGCCGGAGCAGCACCGCCTCGAGCACCAGCCCCAGCAGGCCGCCCACCAGGAAGCCCACCGGAATGGAAACCAGCAGCGAGATGCCGGCGTCGGAAATGCTCCGCTGCACCACGAAGGCCGTATACGCACCGGCCATCATGAACTCGCCGTGGGCCATGTTGATGACCCCCATCTGGCCGAAGGTCAGCGACAACCCCAGCGCGGCCAGCAGCAGCACCGAGCCGAGACTGAGTCCGGCAAACATCTGTCCAATCAACAGTTCCATTCCAGCGGGCCTTTCCTCCGGGTTTCTGCAGGGCGGTGGCAGCGGCTACTTGGCCAGGTCCTTGGCCCAGTCGTAGCTGGCCAGGAACGGATCGGGCTCCACGGCCTTCGGCGAGGACCAGACAGTCTCGATCAGGCCCTCGGAGTTGATCTTTCCGATCCGGGGCGTCTTGGTGATGTGGTTGTTCTCGCCGTCCACCGTGACAGTGCCCTCGGGCGCCTCGAACGTCACCCCGCCCGCGGCTGCCTGGACTTTGTCCACTTCGAAGGAACCGGCCTTCTCCACCATGGCCTTCCACAGGTACAGCGAGGTGTACGCCGCTTCCATGGGGTCGCTGGTGACGCGGTCGGCGCCGAACTTCGCCTTGAACGCCGCGACGAACTTCTTGTTCGCCGGCGTGTCAAGGGTCTGGTAGTAGTCCCAGGCCGTGAGCTGGCCCTCCACGTTTTCGAGCCCGACGCCGGGCACTTCCTCCTCGGCGATGGACACCGAGACCACCGGCATGGATGCGGCGGTCAGGCCAACGCTCTTGTACTGCCGGAAGAAGGCCACGTTGCTGTCGCCGTTGAGGGTGTTGAAGACGGCGTCGGCCTTCGAGTCCCGCACCTTGTTCACGATGGTGGAGAACTCCGTGGACCCCAGCGGGGCATATTCCTCGCCAAGGACCTCCATGCCGTGGGCTTTGGCGTAGGCCTGGATGATCTTGTTGGCCGTTCGCGGGAAGACGTAGTCGCTGCCCACCAGGAAGATGGATTTGGTGCCCTGCTCAGCCAGGTAGTCCAGGGCCGGGATGATCTGCTGGTTGGTGGTGGCTCCTGTGTAGAAGATGTTCTTGGACGCTTCGAGGCCTTCGTACTGCACCGGGTAGAACAGCAGGGCGTCGTTGGCTTCGAAGACCGGGAGCATGGCCTTGCGGCTGGAGGAGGTCCAGCCGCCGAACACCGCGGCCGTGCAGTCCTGCTGGATCAGCTTCCCGGCGCGTTCGGCGAACTTGGTGGGTTCACTGGCGCCGTCCTCGCTGATCACTTCCAGCTGTTTGCCCATGACTCCGCCGGCGGCGTTGATTTCCTCGGCTGCCAGGCTCAGGGAATCAAAGACGGTGTTCTCGCTGATGGCCATGGTGCCGGAGAGTGAGTTGATGAATCCGACCTTCACGCTGCTGCCAGACGTGTCCACGCAGGAACTGCCGCTGCTGGCGGTGGAATTGGCGGAGGCCGGATCCGAAATCTGGCTTCCGCAGCCGGCCAGGGCCGTTGCCATTGCCGCCGCGGCCAGGGGGATCAAAGCGCGCCTCGTTACTGAAACCCTCATGTTTACCTGCTTCTCGCTCCGCGCTGCCTCGCGGCAGCTGCTGGTCTCCAGGGTCCTGTCGGGTCCCCCTGGGGCTCAATCTAGGAGCGAATTGTTTCAATACGCATGATGGTTCGTTTCCGCACGATTTCGGACCGGGCGTCCGCAGTGGATCAGAAGCCCGGAAACGGTAAGTTGGCTGACAAAATGGCGGAAAGTGCGGATGGCAAAGTTAACCTGAAGGAAACTTTCCCGCCGTCATTTTGGGTTTGGCGGCGACACAAATCCCGAGGAGCAGCATGAGCGGCCAGCAGAACGCACAAAGAATCCTGGTTGTCGGAGCGGGGGCCACCGGCGGCTACTTCGGCGGCCGCCTGGCGCAGGGCGGCCGCGACGTGACGTTCCTGGTGCGGGAAGGACGGGCAGCCACCCTACGCCGGCGCGGCCTTCGCATCACGGGCCTGGGCCGCGACGACGTCATTGAACCGGCGCTGGTCACGGCGCCTGGCCTGCACGGACCGTACGACCTGGTGCTGGTGACGGTCAAGGCCGCCGCCCTGCCGCAGGCACTGGCAGACCTCGCACCGGCGGTGGGGCCGGAAACGGTGGTCATTCCGTTCCTCAACGGCATGGCCCACATGGACGCGCTCGAGGCGGCCTTCGGCGCGGACCGCGTGCTGGGCGGGATCGTCAAGGTGGTCACCACCCTCACCGACGACGGCGACATCCTGCAGATGAATCCGCTGGCCACACTCACGGTGGGGGAACAGTCAGGCCCGCCGGGCGACCGCGTCGTGCGGGCGGTTGAAACCCTGACCGTGCCCGGTTTCAAGGTTTCGGCCACGGCGGACGCCCTGGCATCCATGTGGCACAAGTGGGCATTCATCGTGTCCGCGGGGACCGTGACCTGCCTGATGCGCGGACCGGTGGGCGCCATCGTCGCGGTACCCGGCGGCACGGACTTCGTGCATTCGGTGCTGGCCGAAGCCGGCGCCGTCGCGGCCGCGGCCGGCTATCCGGTGCCGGATCACGAACATCAGCTGTCCGTGGACATGCTGACGCAGCCCGGGTCAACCTTCACGTCGTCCCTCTACCGCGATGTTGTTGCCGGCCGCCCCGGCGAGACCGAACACCTGCTGGGCGACTTCACCCGGCGGGCACGGCTCCTCGGGGCGGCCACGCCGCTGATCGACCTGGCCCTGATGCAGCTGAGGGTCAGCGCCGCATCCGGCTAGCCTGCGTGCAGCTCCCTGCTTACTTCTTCAGGAAGGCAAGGAGGGCCTGGTTGATTTCCTTCGCGTGGGTCCACAGCATGCCGTGCGGCGCGCCCTCGATCTCCACGTAGTCCGCGGCGGGCAGCGCGTCCTTGAAGCGCCGGCCGGTCACGTCGATGGGCAGGATGTTGTCCGCCGTTCCGTGCACGATGAGGGCAGGAACGTCGATCTTGGGGATGTCCGCGCGGAAGTCCGTCAGCCAGGTGGGCTGCGCCGCCACTGAGGCGTGGGCGGAGGACTTGCTGGCGGTGGCCCAGTTGGCGCGCAGGGCTTCTTCGCTGAGGCGGCTGCCCAGGGTGTCGTCGGTGTTGAAGAAGTTCTTGAAGAACTCCGTGAAAAACGCGTAACGGTCTTCCTTCACTGCGCTGAGCAGGCCGTCGAACACGTCCTGCGGGACGCCGTCGGGGTTGTCGTCCGTCTTCAGCAGGAACGGCTCGAGGGAACCGAGGAACACTGCCTTGGAGACCCGGTCCGAGCCGTAGGTGCCGAGGTAGCGGGCCACCTCGCCGGTGCCCATCGAGAAGCCCACCAGCACGGCGTCGGTGAGATCGAGCTCGGTGAGCAGGGTGTTGAGGTCGGCAGCAAAGGTGTCGTAGTCGTAGCCCTCCGTGGGCTGGCTGGACTTGCCGAAGCCGCGGCGGTCGTAGGTGATGACCCGGTAGCCTGCCGCCAGCAGCGCGCTGGTCTGCCGTTCCCACGATGCGCCGTCCAGCGGGTAACCGTGGATGAGGACCACCGGCTGTCCCTGTCCGTGGTCCTCGTAGTAAAGCTCAACGGTGGTGCTGTTTTCTTTTCCGACAGACACAAAGGCCATGAGGGCGTTCCTTCCGGGGCAGTGAAGACTGGCAACTGGCTTGACCATTCACTCTGTTCCGGCAGGCTTGGCCTGTCAAGGAACGGCGTGTCAGGTCAGTCCGGAAGGCTCAGCCTGCAGCGCTCACTCCGTGGAACGGGGGCGCCACACCACCACGGCCTGGGAGCGGGCGCGGGGCCGCTGGCCGCGGGCCAGGCTCACCACGTCGCCGGCTGCTCCGGCCGCGAAAATGCGTGAATCCAGCGGGCTGCGGCGGCTGCTGAGCTGCTCGGTCAGTTCGGACACCCGGCGCTGCAGCGCGGCCACCTGGTTCTCCAGCTGGAGGATGCGTTTGATGCCCTCCAGCGAGACCCCCTCATGCGAGAGCCGCTGCACTTCCCGGAGCACGTTGACGTCCCGCTGGGAGTACCGCCGGGATTTTCCGGGCGCGCGGCTGGGCGAGACGATGCCCAGCCGGTCGTACTGCCGCAACGTCTGCGGGTGCATGTCCGCCAGCTCAGCCGCCACCGAGATCACGAAGATCGGCTGATCGAAATCAATGTCCAAGGCCGGCTCCTCCCGCTAGTCCCAGTCCCAGTCCGCGCGTTTCCTAGAGACGTGCCTTGGCAGCCAGTCCGGCCCGCACATCGTGTCCGTCCGTGGCTGCAGCGAACGCCTTCACGGCTTCCTCCGCTTCCTTGGTCAGCTTCTGCGGAACCACGACGTCGATGGTCACCAGCAGGTCGCCGGTGGCCTTCGCATGCTTGACCCCGCGGCCCTTGACCCGCAGTGTCCGCCCGGAGGGCGTCCCCGCGGGAACACGGACCTTGACCTTTTCGCCGTCGATCGTCGGCACTTCGATGTCAGCACCCAGGGCAGCCTCCGGGAAGGTGACCGGAACATGGATGCGGAGGTTGTCGCCGTCGCGCGTGTAGAAGTCGTGGCCCTTGACGTTGACGGTGACCATCAGGTCGCCGTTGCCGGCCGGTCCGTACTGGCCCTTGCCGCGGACACGGACCTTCTGGCCGTCCTTGATCCCGGCGGGAACACGGACGTCGATGACGTCCCCGTCCGGTTCGCGCAGGCCGATGGTGGTGCCGCGGATGGACCCGGCGAAGGAAATGGTGGTGGTGGCCGTTCGGTCGGCGCCCTTTTGCGGGGCACGCTGGAATCCCGCTCCGGAGCCGGGGCCGCCGAACTGTCCGCCGAAGAGATCGGCGAATTCCGGCGGAATGCCGCCCGAGGTGCTGTAGCCGCCGGAGTGGCGCCCGCCGCCACCGGTGAAGAGGCCGCCGAAGAGGTCTTCGAAGCCGGCGCCGCCGCCTGCCCCGGCACCGCCGGGAGCGAACCGCGCGCCGCCGCCCATGGCACGGATGGCGTCATACTGCTGGCGTTCGTCCGGATCCGAGAGCACGGAGTATGCCTCGGAGATGTCCTTGAACTTCTTCTCCGACGCGACGTTCCCCGCGTTGGTGTCCGGGTGGTGCTGCCGCGCAAGCTTCCGGTAAGCCTTCTTGATATCGGCGTCGGAAGCGTCCTTGGCGACTCCAAGGATCTTGTAGAAGTCCTTGTCGACCCAGTCCTGGCTAGCCAATGGCGTTTCCTTTCAAGTTCTTTCAAAATGCGCTGCGCAGGTGATGGGCCCCCGCCCCTTCGCGTGGTGGCCTGGTCCTTGCGGACCAGGCCACCACGCTCCGGCAGGCCCGATGCCACTCCCGGGGCCCACCAACTGCTACGCGCTTGTTTGGGCTACTTATGCAGGGACTGCAACAATAACCTGTGCTGCCCGGAGGACCCGTTCGCCTGACCTGTAGCCGGAGCGCAGGACCTGGCTGACGGTGTCGATTTCGACGTCCGGGCCGGGCTGCTGGATGAGGGCTTCGTGGATCGTGGGATCGAACTCCACGCCGGTCTCATCGATGCGCACCAGGCCGTAGGTCTTCAGCGCGTTCTCCAGCTTGGCGGCGATCGCGGCGAACGGGCCGTCGGCCAGGTCGCCGTGCTGCCGGGCGGCGTCGACGTCGTCCAGGACCGGAAGCAGGGAGTTCAGGACGCCGATGACGGCCATCTCCCCTGCCACGGCGCGGTCGCGTTCCACGCGCTTGCGGTAGTTGACGTACTCGGCCTGCAGGCGGCGGAGGTCGTTGCGGAGTTCTTCCGCTTCCTCCGCGCCCACGCCCTGGGCCACTGACTCCTCGGCCGGAACCTCAACGCTGTTGAGGATGTCCTCGGCCTGGGACAGTGCGTCCCCGGAACCGTGGCCCCTTGCGGCGGCGTGCTCCTGGTCAGGGTGGCGGGCCTGGCCGGTCTTCGGATCAACCTTGCGGTTGTCGTGGATCACCGGTTTCTGCGGCTCGTTCTCCTGGTTGTCGTTGTCGCCGCTGGCGTGCGCGTGTTGCTGGCCTGCGGAAGAGTGGTGCTCTTCTTCATTACCGTGGTGCGGCATGATTACTTCTTCTCGTCTTCGTCAACGATCTCGGCGTCGACGATGTCCTCATCGGCCTTGGCGCCTTCGGACCCGGAGTGGGCACCCTCTGCGCCTGCGGCACCCGTGGCACCGTCCGGCGAACCGGCCTGTGCGTAGATGGCTTCGCCGAGCTTGCTCTGGGAAGCCTGCAGCTTCTCAAAGGCGGTCTTTACCGCGGCGTCATCCGCGCCTTCGAGGGCCTTCTTCAGGGCGTCGACGTCGGCCTTGACCTCGGTCTTGACCTCTTCAGGCAGCTTGTCGGCGTTGTCCGCGATCAGCTTGTCCACGGAGTAGGCGAGCTGCTCGGCGGTGTTGCGGGTGTCGGTTGCCTCGCGGCGGGCCTTGTCCTCGGCTGCGTGCTCCTCGGCGTCCTTGACCATGCGGTCAATGTCTTCCTTGGAGAGCGCGGTGCCGCCGGTGATGGTCATGGACTGTTCCTTGCCGGTGCCCTTGTCCTTCGCCGAGACGTGCACGATGCCGTTGGCGTCGATGTCGAAGGTGACCTCGACCTGCGGGACGCCACGGGGTGCCGGCGCGATGCCGGTCAGCTCGAACGTGCCCAGCGGCTTGTTGTCCCGGGTGAACTCGCGCTCGCCCTGGAAGACCTGGATGGCCACGGACGGCTGGTTGTCGTCAGCCGTGGTGAAGGTTTCGGAGCGCTTGGTGGGGATGGCCGTGTTGCGCTCGATCAGGTGCGTCATGATGCCGCCCTTGGTTTCGATGCCCAGTGACAGCGGCGTGACGTCGATCAGGAGGACGTCCTTGCGTTCGCCCTTCAGCACACCTGCCTGCAGCGCGGCGCCGACGGCGACGACCTCGTCCGGGTTGACGCCCTTGTTGGGCTCCTTGCCGCCGGCGAGTTCCTTGACGAGTTCGTACACGGCGGGCATGCGGGTGGAGCCGCCCACGAGCACGATGTGGTCGATCTCGGAGAGCTTGATGCCGGCTTCCTTGATGACGTCCTGGAACGGCTTCTTGGTGCGGTCCAGCAGGTCCTTGGTCAGGTCCTGGAACTTGGCGCGGGTCAGCTGCTCGTCCAGGTGGACCGGGCCGTCGGGGGTGACGGACAGGTACTGGAGGGAGACGTTGGTGCTGGTGGAGGAAGAGAGTTCCTTCTTGGCCTGCTCGGAAGCCTCGCGCAGGCGCTGCAGGGCGATCTTGTCCTTGGACAGGTCGATGCCCTTGACCTTGAGCTGGTTCAGCAGGTAGTCAACGACGCGCTGGTCCCAGTCGTCGCCGCCGAGGTGGTTGTCACCGGCGGTGGCGCGCACCTGGATGGTGGAGAAGTTGTCTTCGTCCTTGCCCACTTCGAGGAGGGAGACGTCGAAGGTTCCGCCGCCGAGGTCGAAGACGAGGATGAGTTCGTCTTCCTTGCCCTTGTCCAGGCCGTAGGCCAAAGCGGCAGCGGTGGGCTCGTTGACGATGCGGAGGACGTTGAGGCCTGCGATTTCGCCGGCCTCCTTGGTGGCCTGGCGCTGGGCGTCGTTGAAGTAGGCCGGCACGGTGACGACGGCGTCGGTGACCTTTTCGCCCAGGTACGACTCGGCGTCGTTCTTCAGCTTCATCAGGATGCGCGCGGAGATTTCCTGCGCGGTGTACTTCTTGTCGTCGATCGCGACGTTCCAGTCAGTGCCCATGTGGCGCTTGACGGACGCGATGGTGCGGTCGATGTTGTTGACGGCCTGGCGCTTGGCGATCTCGCCGACCAGGACTTCGCCGGACTTTGAGAACGCAACGACGGACGGCGTGGTGCGGCCACCCTCGGCGTTGGCAATAACGGTGGGCTCGCCACCTTCGAGAACGGAGACGACGGAGTTGGTGGTTCCGAGGTCGATACCTACTGCACGTGACATGTGTTGCTTCCTTCTTTCCGTGGAAACGCTGGTCTAGATTCAGGCACGCCCACTGATTGAGCGATCTACACTCAACTTTACCCACGGCCGGATTTAAGTCAATCCAAAGTTGAGTCTGCTCCGCTCAACTTTGGAATTCGACGTGGGGACACGGCTGCGCAGGACGCAGGAAAATCGCGCCAATCCGCAGAATTCCGCCAGACGCAGCGGCACCGGGACAGGGTTTCGCTGTGCGTGAAACCCTGTCCTGGAGCAGGCTGGTGGCGTAATTGACTGTCAGGCGGTATCCCCCGGCTCCTCGCCAGATTCTGCACGGCGGGCCGGCTCGCGGGTCTCCGCCTGGCCTGCGGTACCGGCCGTTCCGTAGTCGCCGTCGGGGTATTCGGCTTCCTCCAAGGTCACCAGGTTCTCCCCCGCAGTGCCGGCCTTGCCGTAATCACCGGCCTCGTACTCGCCTTCGACGGCCCCGGCAGGCTCCTCGACCTCCCCGGCGGTTCCGTAATCGCCTTCGGGATACTCGCCGTCGCCGGCGGCCACCTGGTCTTCGTGCGCAATTCCCGCCTTGCCGTAGTCGCCGTCGACATACTGGCCGCTGTCACCTTCGACTGCCGGCGCGGGTTCGGTGCTGCGCTGTTCCGCTTCGTTTGCGCTGTTCTTGGAAATTTCGCTGTTCTCTGACACTGACGGTTCCCTCCTGGAAGCATCGGACGCCCGGACGGGCGCAGGGGCAGTCTATCCATCCGCCCGGCACTTCAACAGGGGGCGGAGGGCAGAGCGGCCCGACCCGCACACCGCCCGCAAACCCACGGCGGGCGGCCACGAAAACGTGCCGCCCGCCGTCGTCCGTCACGGTGTCCGCCGCGCCGGCGCACCGCCTCAGTTGCGCACGACCTCCAGTTCGATGGCCGTCCAGGACAGGGCTGGCAGGGTGGCCCGGACTTCGCCGCCGGCGGCCTTGACGCCATCCAACGGGATGAGGCCCACGGCACCGGGGTTTGCCTGCGTGTTGGTGATGAACCGGTCCGCACCGTCCGGGATGCGCAGCACGTCGGCCCGGACCACCTGGCGGGCGTCGAAGCCGCGAAGGACCACTTCGACGTCGGCGGCTTCTTCCAGTCCGCGGTTGGCCAGGAACAGCGCGATGCGGCCGGTTTCCTCGTTCCAGGTGGCACTGACGTCCACGAGGTCGGCATCGCCGAACTTGGCGTTGCCGTACTTGTCCGAGTCCACGGCGAGCCGGAGGATCTGGCCGTGCGCCAGCTCGGCCATGCGGGCGAAGGGGTGGAAGATGGTCTGCTTCCATGCCGGGCCGTTTTCCTCGCTGAGGATGGGGGCGATCACGTTGACCAGCTGCGCCTGGTTGGCGATCTTGACCCGGTCACCGTGCCGGAGCAGGGAGTTCAGGAAGGTCCCGACGACGACGGCGTCCGTCACGTTGTACTGGTCCTCGATGACGCGGGGGTGCTCGCGCCAGCCGTGCTTGCCCACCTGTTCGGGGCTGTCGGCGTCGCCGGGGCGGGTGTACCAGACGTTCCATTCGTCGAAGGACAGGTTGATGTGCTTCTTGTGCTTGCCCTTGGCCCGCACAGCGTCCGCGGTGGCGATCACGGATTCGATGAAGTAGTCCATGTCCACGGCACTGGCCAGGAAACTGCCGGCGTCGCCGTCGTGCTCCTGGTAGTAGGCGTGCAGCGAGACGTAGTCCACCTGCTCGTAGGCGTGGGTCAGGACCGTCTGCTCCCAGGCGCCGAAGGTGGGCATCCCCGAGTTGGAGCTGCCGCAGGCCACGAGTTCGATGTCCGGATCAACGAAGCGCATGGCCTTGGCGGCTTCCTGCGCCAGCCTGCCGTATTCCTCGGCGGTCTTGTGCCCGATCTGCCACGGGCCGTCCATCTCGTTGCCCAGGCACCACAGCTTGATGTTGAACGGATCCTCGTGGCCGTTCTTGCGGCGCAGGTCGGACAGCCGGGTGCCGGACGGAATGTTGGCGTATTCCACCAGCTCGCGGGCTGCATCGACGCCGCGGGTGCCGAGGTTGACCGCTTCCATGACCTCCACGCCGGCTTCCCGCGACCAGTCCACGAATTCGTGCAGGCCGAAGGCGTTCGTTTCCAGGGTGTGCCAGGCGCCGTCGAGCCGTCGCGGCCGCTCCGCCACGGGACCGATGCCGTCCTCCCAGTTGTAACCGGAGACGAAGTTGCCGCCGGGATAGCGGACCACGGTGGCGCCCAGCTCTTTGACGAGGTCCATCACGTCGCGGCGGAAGCCGCGCGCGTCGGCCCGGGGATGGCCCGGTTCGTAGATGCCGGTGTAGACACAGCGGCCCATGTGCTCAACGAAGGATCCGAAGATCCGGCGGGGAACCTCGGCTACGGTGAAGTCGCGGTCAATGGTGATGCGTGCGCGGGACATTTTGCTCCTGTCCTAGGGGTGGATTTGATGGCGAAGGATGCTGGGGCTGCTACGTGCCGGCAAGGCCGGTGGTGGCTACGCCCCTGATGATCTGCCGCTGGAAGAAAAGGAAGACGACGATCAGCGGCAGTGCGGCCAGCAGCGCGGACGCCATGTTCTGGGCGTACTGGATGCCGTAGGCGCTCTTGATGGTCTGCAGGCCCACCGGCAGGGTGAGCAGCGAGCTCTCGTTGGTGGCAATGAACGGCCAGAGGAAGTTGTTCCAGGCCCCGATGAACACGAAGATCGCGACGGCGGCCAGGATGGGCCGGGACAGGGGCAGCACGATCGTGGTGAAGATCCGCAGCCGTCCGGCGCCGTCCATCAGCGCGGCTTCCTCGAGTTCCCGCGGAATCTGGTCGAAGAATTTCTTGAGCACGAACACCATGGGCGAGTGGATCACCTGCGGCAGGATCAGCGCCCAGTAGGTGTCGATCAGGTTCAGGGACTGCATCTGCTGGAACAGCGGGATGATGAGGACCGGCGGCGGGATGATGATGGAGGCCACGATTACGCCCATCAGCATCCTCTTGCCGCGGAAGTCGATCCGCGAAATGGCGTAGGCGACGGACGCGGAAATCACCAGGGTGATGGCAGTAATGGCCGCTGACGTGAACAGCGAGTTGAGCGTCCAGGTGGGGATGTTGCCGCTCTGCAGCACTTTGGCAAAGGCATCGAAGGTGAAGCCCGACGCCGGTATCCAGCTGATGGGGGTGGACGCGGCGTCGGTTTCGCTCTTCAGCGCGGTGACGGTGGCCCAGGCAAAGGGCACCAGCCACGCAACGGCGAGGACAGACACGACGACGGTGGCCAGGATGCGGGACAGCGGCGTCTTCGCACGCCGGTTGGCAACGGTTTCGGCGTACCCCTTGGGCTGGAGCGCGGGTTTGGAAAGTGTGGTGGTGGCCATGGCTAGGCGCTCCTTTTCCGTGTGATGAAGACCTGCGCCAGCGCGATGAGCAGGATCAGGCCGAAGAAGATGTAGGAAATGGCTGCGGAGTAGCCCAGCCGGTAGCCCGTGAATCCGGCCTCGAAGATGTACTGCACGATGGAACGGGTTGCTCCGCCCGGTCCGCCTTCGGTCATCTGGTAGATCTGGTCAAAGACCTTCAGGGACGCGAGGATCTGCAGGATCACGATCATCACGGTGGTGGGGCCCAACTGGGGAAGGCTGATGGAGAAGAACTGGCGCCAGCCCCCGGCACCGTCGAGCGAGGCCGCTTCATAGTGCTGCTGCGGAATGTTCTGCAGTGCAGCCAGGTAGAGGAGGAAGTTGAAGCCGATGGTCCACCACACCGTGGCGATCACCACGGCCCACATCGCCACCGCGGGATCGTTCAGCCACGCCACCGGCGGAATGCCGAGATTTGCGAGCATGTCATTGAACAGCCCGAGCTCGGGGTTGTACATCCAGGCGAAGAACAGTGAGACCACGGTGGAGGCGAGCAGGAACGGGGAGAAGAAGGAGAGCCGCCACAGCCACTGCGCGGGAAGGCCCATGTTGACCAGTGCTGCCAGCGCCAGGGCGATGACCACCAGCGGGACGGTGCTGATCAGCGTGAAGTACAGCGTGTTCCCCAGCGAGCGCCACATGTCCGAGTCGGCGAACGCCTCGCTGTAGTTGGCCAGGCCGATGAACCCGCTGTTGGCGCCCGTGAGGGACTTTCCGGTGAGGCTCATAACGGCCCCGGAAATCATGGGCCAGACCAGGAACATCAGGAAGAAGGCCAGGAAGGGGGCGGAGAAGGCCCAGCCGTGGAGGTTGTCGCGCCGGGAACGCAGCGATTTCGCCGCGGGCGCAGGTTTTACCGCGGGCGCTGGTTTTGCCGGGGGCGCTGTGGTGCGGGCAGTGCTCATGAGGACTCCTTTGTCACGGACTTTGTCACGGGCGGGTCAATGTTCAGGCGGGATTCTGCAGAGGATTCGGCGGCCATGCCGGATGCCGTCCTCACACCGGGTTCGGCATTGCGAGGACGGTGTTGATGCGCTTCATAAACGCGTCCCAGCCGTCGGCGGCCTTGTCCCGTCCGAGGAACACGTTCTGGACGTTCTCGGCGAAGTAGCCTTGGAAATCGGATCCCGAGCCGGTGAACCAGGCCACGGGGTCGTAGTTGATGATGTCCGCCGCCTGGGCATAGTCCGCCTGCGGCTTGAGTGCCGCGTATTCCTTGGACTTCACCACCGGCTGGTAGGCCGGGATGTGTCCGGCCTCGGCCCAGCTCAGGGAACCCTTGAGCATGGACGCCACGAACTGGTAGACGCCGCGGCGCTTGGTTTCGTCCAGCCGGGCCTGGTGCGGCAGCACGAACGAGTGCGAGTCGGCGAAGGCGGCCGGCGTTCCAAAGAGGGTGGGGATGGTGCTGGCACCGAACGGAACTCCTGCCGTTTTCATGGTGGGCAACTCCCACACACCGGTGAAGAGCAGCCCCGACCCCGAGCCGGCGAACTCCGCGATGGCTGTCCCGCCGTCGCCGCTTTTCGTGGAGATGGTGTTATCCAGCAGGGACGTGATGAACTCCAGGCAGTCGATGGCCACGTCCCGCTCCACCTGGGCGGGCCTGCCCGGCTCCAGCACGAAGTCCGCGCCGTGTTGGCGGTAGAGCGTGTAGAACAGCCGCCACATCTGCGCGCCGTCGCCCAGATATCCGTAGGAGAGCCCGTGCTTGCCGGTGACGCGCTGCAGTTCGCGGCTTACTTCCAGGAACTGCGACGGCGAGGAGATCTCCGCCAGCCGGCCGTCCTTCCCCAGGACGCCGGCCTTGTCCGCAACTTCGGTGTTGTAGAGCATCACGAACGGGTGCGAGTCCAGTGCCAGCGAAAATACCTGGCCGTTGAACTGGCTCTTCTCCCAGATTCTGGGTCCGAAGTCCTCCGGGCGCACGCCGAACTCCGCCAGCAGGTCCAGGTCCCACGCATCCAGCAGTCCGCCGGGAGCGTAGCCCGGCACCCTGGCCGCATGCATCACGGCAACCTCCGGAGGCCGCCCGCCGGCGGAGGCCATGGCCAGCTTGGTGTAATACGGCGCACCCCACGCCAGCACGGTCGGCTTGACCCTGTAGTCGGGGTGGTCCGCGTTGACCTTGTCGATCATGGCCATCATCTTGATGCCGTCTCCGCCGGAGAGCAGATGCCAGAAGCGGATGTCGTTGCCCGCCGCCTGGGCCGCGCCGCCGCAGCCCGTCAGGCTCGCTCCGAGGGTAAGGCTGCCTGCGAGCACACCGCCTCCGAGCAGCAATTGCCTGCGGGTCATCTGCATCGGGCGTGAATCAACTTGCTTCACCGTCACTCCTTTGGACGTAGCCGTTGGTAAAAAATTCGCCGACTGTCCGGCTGCTTCGGGCCCGTGGGGGCGGGCCGGACAACTGTGGGCTGCAACACACTTTATATCGTTGTAAATGGAGTTACAAGGAAAATTTGTTAGCGCTCACAAATTGAGAGTTGCCATGCTGTTTTTTCGGGTGCGACAGCCGTTATTCGAGTCCGGCTACACCCGCCAGAACCTGCAGGTGGTGCTCGAACAGAGCGTCCTTTGCCGCAAAGGTACCCTCCCCATATTGGCCGAAAACCTCGAAGCTGATGGCACCGAAAAGCGAAGTCCAGACCAGCGCACCGCGCGCCAGCAGTCCGTCGGGAAGCGCCAGCCCGAGCTCTTCCCGGATGGCTGCCAGGTCGACCGCCAGCTGCGCCGACACCGCAGCCGCAGACGGCCCCGCCAGAGGCTCAGGCTCGGCGCGCAGGGCGCCGGCCCGCCAGGCGGCGTCGACAATGGCGGTCAGGCTGCGGATCACCCTGGTCCCGGGACCGGCTGTCCGTTCCGCCGGCGCCCGGTACCCGGGCACCGGACTGCCGAACAGCAGGGCGTAACGGGCGGGTTCACGGACGGCCCAGCCGCGGACGGCGCGCCCCAGGGCCCGGAACCGCCCGGCGAAATCCGCTTCGGGCACGCGGGCGACGGCGGCCTCCACCTCGTCGCCCAGCTCGCCGTACGCGTCGATCAGCAGCAGGGTCAGGAGCTCGTCCCGGTTTTGCACGTACCGGTACACGGCCGAGGACACCACTCCGAGGTCCCGGGCCACTGCCCGCAGCGACAGGGCAGCCGCGCCGTGGACGGCCAGGTGTTCGCGGCCCAGCCGGACAATGTCGGCGGTGGTCTGCGCACGGGCACGCTCCCGCGGCGTGCGCGGTGCGCGCGGTGCAGGGGCGGAGTCATTGTTGGCCGGCATGCCTCCAGCATTTCACGCTTCAGAGCACTGTCAACAATTGAGAGCAGTGCTCTTGACTTTGGAACTCCCGCCGAGCATCCTTATTTCGAGAGCGGCGCTCTCTCAGATTCCAGAGCAGACTGAAGATCCCGAGGAAAGGGAATCCAATGCCCGAACTTTTTGTGGTCACCGGCGCCGGCCCGGTGGGCTGGACCGTTGCGGAGCAGCTTGCGGCCCAGGGTAAGCGCGTGCGGGTGCTGACGCGCTCCGGCAGCGGCCCGGAGCACCCCCTCATCGAGAGGATGTCTGTGGACGTCGCCCATCCGGCACTGCTGGACGGGGCGTTCGCCGGGGCGGCCGCCGTCTTCCACTGCATCCATGGCTCCGCCTACGCTGAGGACGCATGGCAGCGGGAGCTCCCCCGGGCCGAGGAGGCCGTGCTGGCGGCGGCCGGCGAGGCGGGCGCCGTCGTCGTATTTCCTGAAAGCCTGTACTCCTACAGCCGGCCCGGCACCGTCATGGCGGAGGACAGCCCCCGCGAGGCGCAGGGCGGAAAGCGCGGAGTCCGGACGGCGCTGCTGAAGGCGCGCGCAGCCTCCCCCGCGAATACTGTCAGCGTGGTGGCGGGCGATTTCTTCGGCCCGCGCGTGCGGAACTCCCACGCCGGCGAACGCATCGTGCCGGCGGTGCTGGCCGGAAAGCGGCTGCTGGTGATCGGCAGCGCGGACCAGCCGCATTCCTTCACGTACGTGCCGGACCTTGCCGCGGCCATGATCCGTGCCGCGCAGACTCCGGCCTTGTGGAACCGGGTGTGGCACGCTCCCACGGGCCCGGCAGTCACCCAGCGCAGGCTTGCGGCGGCCTTCGCGGAAGCCGGCGGGGTGCCCGCTCCCAAAATGGGCGCAGTGCCGGGCTGGGCCCTCCGGGCCATCGGATTGTTCTCCGGCGGCACCCGCGAGCTGGCCGAGATGCTGTACCAGTTCGAGCGGCCGTTCGTCATGGATTCGCACGCCAGCGAGGCCGCCCTGGGCCTGCATCCGACCCCGCTGCCGGAAGCCGCAGCCGCCACCGTGGCCTGGTGGCGGGCGCAGGGGTGACGATTCAGCCGTCACGCACAGCAGGCTTTTGGCCGACCACGAAGGGCGCGGCCGCGTAGATTCGCGGCCGCACCCTTCGCGGAGTCCCGATAATGTGCGTGGCGTGACGCGCACGCCCCGCTAACTGCGCGCGGCACCCTCCAGGTCCGTATCCAGGCTGCTCTCGGCATCACGCGGGCCAGCGGATGCCCGACCGCCGTCGTCCAGCCGCCCCAGTTTGCTGGGCCACCAGATCCGTCCGCCCAGGTCGTAGGCAAGCGCCGGGACCAGCAGCGAGCGGACCAGAACGGTGTCCAACAGGACCCCGAAGGCCACGATGAAGGCGAGCTGGACCAGGAACATGATGGGGATGACGCCCAGCGCGGCGAAGGTGGCAGCGAGGACCACGCCTGCGGACGTAATGACGCCGCCGGTCACGCCGAGTCCCCGCAGGATCCCCGGCCTGGTGCCGTGCTTGAGGGACTCCTCCCGCACCCTGCTCATCAGGAAGATGTTGTAGTCCACGCCCAGGGCCACCAGGAACACGAAGCCGAACAGCGGCACCGTCGCATCGGCCCCCGGGAACCCGAAGAGGTTGTTGAACACCAGGGCCGAAACGCCCATGGCGGCGGCGTAGGAAAGCACCACCGAGGCCACCAGCAGGACCGGGGCCAGGACGGAGCGCAGCAGCAGCATGAGGATCAGCAGGATGACGGCGAGGACCACGGGGATGATGACGATCAGGTCGCGCTGGGCCGTGGTGTTGGTGTCCAGCGCGGTGGCCGTGACGCCGCCCACCAGGGCGGAGTCGTCGATCTTCTTCAAATCCTCGCGGAGCTTCACCACGACGTTCTCAGCGTCGCTGGAATCCGCGGCATAGTTCAGGGTGGCGTTGATCAGGACTTTGCCCTCGCGGACATCAGGGTCGCGGGGAGCCCCCGGGGCCCCTGTCACCGGCACGCTCCCCTCCGCCAGGAGGTAGGCATCGCCGACGCCGTCGGCCGCCTTGGTCTTCTCCAGCACCTCCTGCGCTTTCGCTTCGTCGGCGACGATCACCGCGGGGCTGCCGGAACCGGCGTCGAAATGGCGGGCCAGCGCGTCCTGGCCGTCCACCGCGTTGGAGGCGGTGAGGATAACGTCCGTCTGCGGCACGCCGTTGGCCTTCAGCTGCAGGATGCCAGCGGAGGCCACCAGGAGCAGGAGCACCGAGGCCACCCAGACGGCCCGGGGGCGGCGGGAAACGAGGGAGCCGGTGGCGCGCCACAGGCCCTTCTGGCCTTCGAGGCCGGTGACGAGTTCAGGCTCGCGCTCGGTCTCCGGGATCAGCTTGGGACGGAACGGCCAGAAGGCGGCGCGGCCCAGCAGGGCCATCAGTGCCGGGAGCAGCGTGAGGGCGGCAAAGAGCGAGCACAGGATGCCGGCGGCCGCCACCGGGCCCAGCGCCTTGTTGGAGTTGAGGTCGGAAAAGAGCAGGCACAGCAGGGCGATGATCACCGTGGCGCCGGAGGCCAGGATGGGTTCAAAGGAGGCTTTCCAGGCCGTGAGGACGGCGGACGTGCGGTTGGTGGTGTGGGTTAGCGCTTCGCGGAACCTGGCAACATACAGCAGCGCGTAGTCCGTCGCGGCACCGATCACCAGGATGGAAAGGATGCCCTGGCTTTGGCCGCTCAGCTGGATCCAGCCCAGCTTGGCCATGCCGAACACCAGCAGGATGGCTGCGCACAGCGCGAACACCGAGGTGAAAAGCACCGCGATGGGCAGGAGCAACGAGCGGTAGACAATCAGCAGGATGATGAACACGGCGGCGAGGGCCACCAGCAGCAGGATCCCGTCTATGCCCGCGAAGGCGCTCACCAGGTCAGCCGTCAGTCCCGCCGGACCGGTGACGAAAGTCTGCATTCCTTCCGGGGCTGACGCCTGAACTTCCTGGCGGAGCTCCTGGACGATTTCCTTGACCTGGCCCGACGAGGATATGGGCACCACGAACTGGACCGCTTCGCCGTCCTCCGACGGGATGGGACCGATGACCGCACTGCCTGCCTGCAGCTCCTCAAGCTTGTCCTTTAGGGCGGCAGCCTCGCCCAGTTGCGCAGGCGTGAAGGCGGAGTCGCTTTCGACGACGATGACGGCCGGGATCTCGTCGGAATCCCGGAACTTTGCCTGCCAGTCCTGGGCTTCGGTGGCCTCGGCACCGGCAGGCAGGAAGGACGCCTGGTCATTGGAGGAGACTTCGTCGAGGCGGCCGAAAGTGGGTCCGCCGACGCCGGCGATGGCCAGCCAGGTGATCACGAGCAGTACGGGGACCAGCCAGCGTAGCCAGAACGGGACGCGCGCGGTGCCGGGATGCCTCTTTTTCATGGGTCCTTCTTGGGGTGGCTCGGAGGAGTAGAATTTACTCCATAGTAGACTATCTCCACCATGGAGATAAGCACTTCGGCACAAATAGTTGCTCGCACCCGTCGGTGAGAGAATTTTGGCTAGGCTGGCGCAGTTGCCAAGCCATTGCAGAAGGAGGGTCGCCGTGTCAGAAGAGTCATCCGAGCGCCCCGAACCGGCCGCGCCCCAGGGCCTTGTCCGGCTGCTGCAGGAGTTCACGCTTGAAGCCAACCGGTATGTGGATTCGGCCGGCGGACGCAATGACATGCACCGGACGGACCTCAATGCCCTGGCGGTGATCATGCGGCATGCCGCCAAGGACCAGATTGTCACCCCCGGCGTACTCCGCAAGGAGCTCAACCTCAGCTCCCCCGCCACCACGGCGCTGATCGACCGGCTGCACGGTTCGGGACACGTGGTGCGCGAACGCCAGGGAGCGGACCGCCGGCAGGTCCAGCTTCGGATGACGCCCAAGGCCTACCGCGACGGCGGCGCCATGTTCCTTCCGCTGGCCCGCCACATGGGCGCCGCGATGGCGGATTTCACCGCGGCGGAGCTGGAGGTGGCTGCCCGCTTCATGGAATCCATGATCGGGGCAACCATCAGCGCAGCACAGGAAGCGGCCGCGCAGGAACCGGCAGGAAACGCGCCCCCGACCACACCGCAGCAGCAGCCAGCAACGCCGGAACCGCCAGCGCCCAGCCGCTGAAAAGCAGGATCAGCAGCATCACCCCGGCAGCGACAATGACGCCGAACCACGCCGGCGTTCCGGACGGCAGCAGCCGGGTGCCCGCCGCGAGCCCGAAGGCCGTCACCGCGGTGAAGCAGGCCGAGGCCGCGCCGATCTGGAACTGCATGCTGGCCAGCCCGGCCACCGCCGCTCCGAAGGACAGGAAGGTCATCCCGGCCAGGACGGCCAGGCTCACGGAGGGCACCTCGCCCGGGCCGCCGCCGCGCGCCATCGCCGGCGGCAGCACGCCGTCGGCCGCCAGCCTGGAACCGAGCCGGCTGGCGCCCGCGATGAACGTGTTGAGCGGGCCGAAGGTCAGCACAGCCGCAGCAACCGCGGTCAGCGGGGCGGCCAGCGGTCCCAAGCCCATTTCGAGCAGGTCGGCCACCGGCACCGCGCTTTTAGGCAGGGCCGGGCCCAGCACGGCCACCGAGGCTGCCACCACCCCGATGTACACCACTCCGACGACGACGAGCGTCAGCCAGGTGGCTCGCCTGAGGTCCCGGCCGGGGTTGCGGAACTCGGCCGCCAGGTGCGTCACTGCCTCCCAGCCGGCGAAGCAGAAGAACAGCAGGCTGGCCACTCCGCCCACGGCCCAGTAGCCGTGCGGCGCGAAGGGTTCAAAATTCTCCGCTTTGGCAAAGGGTGCGGCCACGGCAACGGCGAGCGCCAGCGCCACGAGCAGCACCATCAGCACCAGCTGGAGGCGGCTGGACAGCCTGATTCCGACGGCGTTGCTCGCGAACCCGGCCGCCAGCAGCAGCGCCGCGGCCACGAGCGCAGTTCCGTGGCCGCCGCCCAGTGCATTGGCGATGTAGTTGCCGCCGATCACCGCCGTGGCGGGAGCGCCGAACGGGATGGCGAAGTAGAACAGGTAGCCGGCAACCACCGAGGCGCGGCGACCGAAAGCCCTGGTCACAAAGTGGGCGATCCCGCCGGCGTCGGGCTCCTGCCGGCTCATCTCAGCGAAGCTGAGGGCGACGGGTGTGCAGAACACCAGCAATGCCGCCCATGCCAGCAGCGAGGCCGGACCCGCCTCCCGGGCGGCGATGGCCGGGAGCACCAGGATGCCCGATCCGAGGATTGCGCCCACGTAGATCCCTGTTGCCCGGAACAGCCCGAGCCCCGCTGAACTGCCGGATTTCTTGTTTCCCACTCCTCCAATGTTCCGCAGAACGGCGGGCTGCAGAAGCGGGAAAACTGACGTCGAAGCACAATAAACTGCCTGTTTTGCTCCGCCCGATTGCCGCGCATTTTCCCGTCGGAGCGGTAGCGTTTCCTTATGAGTGCGCAGCAGCCTGAAGATGTGTACACGCACGGACACCACGAGTCCGTGGTCCGTGCCCATGCCTCACGGACGGCCGAGAACTCCGCCGCGTTCGTGATCCCGTACCTTGCCCCGGGCAGCTCGGTCCTTGATGTGGGCTGCGGGCCGGGCAGCATCACCTGCGACTTCGCCGGCCTCGTGTCGCCGGGGCACGTCACCGGGCTGGACCGCTCGCCGGATGTGATCACCCACGCCAGCGAGCTTGCCGCTGAACGCGGTGTGGCCAACGTCGAGTTCGTGGCCGGGAACATCTACGATCTGGATTTCGACGACGAAACGTTCGACGTCGTCCACGCCCACCAGGTGCTCCAGCACCTGACGGACCCGGTGGAGGCCCTCCGTGAAATGCGCCGGGTGGCCAAGCCCGGCGGCATCGTGGCAGTGCGCGACGCCGATTTCCACGGCATGAGCTGGTATCCCGCCATCCCGGAACTAGACGAATGGATGGAGCTGTACCAGCGCATTGCCCGCCGCAACGGCGCCGAACCGGATGCCGGACGCCGCCTGGTCTCCTGGGCCCAGGCCGCGGGATTCACGGACGTGGCGCCCACCAGCAGCAACTGGCTGTACGCCACGGGCCAGCAGCGCCGGTGGCAGGCCCGGGTGTGGGGCGAGCGGGTGCTGCATTCGGCGTTCGCGGACCAGGCGCTTGAGTACGGCTTCGCCAACGCCGCTGACCTTGCCCGGATCTCCGCAGGGTGGCACCGCTGGGGTTCCACCGACGACGGCTGGTTCCTGATTCCAAACGGCGAGGTCATCGCCCGGGCCTGAATGCGCGGTGGTGCCGATTTCCACATAGGGCACCAACCCTGTGGGCCGCGCCCACTGCCGGGAATAGCCTCAAGAAATGATCATTCAAGCAGGCTTTGACCTTCAGATCCTGGCCCGGCCGCTCATAGTTCAAGCAGGAAAGATCCTCCCCAGGCTTGTGGTGATCCGGCTTGACTCTGAGATGCAGCTGGACGGCGTAGAGGTTGTTAGTGAGGGATTTAGCGGATCGCTGGAACCCCATTTCGATGCAATTCTGGCTGCACTGGACCCTGAGTGGACCAAGTACTTTGCGATCGCCCATGCCGGAACATGGACGGAGAATTGCTTTCCATGGGACATCCCGATCCTTGAGGAGGCAGGGGAACTGGAAACGGTGGCGGCCCGTCGCGGATTCCAGACGATCGGACATTTTGGCCAGGACGAAACCGGATACATGTCTGCCCGAGCGCATTCCTACTTTGACCAATACCCGAGCTATGACGAGCTCCCCTGCACCATGACGCACTGGGTGAATTCGAAGGCCAGCACCTGTTGGTACTGCTGAGTCTGACGAATCTTTAGGCAGGCAGTTCCCTGGCCACCGGTCTGCCTTTAGGATGCGAAGGAAAACCATCGGCGAGGAGAACCCCATGCGCAAAGTGACGGCCGGCCTGTTTTACTCCGTGGACGGCGTGGTTGAGTCGCCCAACCTTTGGCAGTTCGACAGTTTCGACGAGGAACTCGGTGCTGGTATGCAGCAGATGATGGCCCGGGTGGAAACGGGGCTCCTGGGCCGGGTGGGCTACGAGCAATGGGCCAGCTACTGGCCCGGCGCGGCCGCTGACGCCGACTTCGGCGCGTTCATCAATCCGCTGCAGAAGTTCGTAGCCTCCCGGACGCTTTCGGGCGAGCTCGAGTGGCAGAATTCCCGGCTGATGGACGCCCCGCTGGAGGAGTTCGTCGCTGGCCTCAGGGAAGGCGACGGCGGCGAGATTGCCGTGTTCGCCAGCATCTCGCTGACCCGGCAGCTCCTGTTCGCCGGCCTCCTCGAATCGTTGATGCTCATGGTGCACCCGGTCATTGCCGGAAGCGGACGGAAGCTGTTCGAGGAGGGCGATCCGGTGACACGGCTGGAACTGCAGGATTCCGAACGCACCAGCAAGGGCAACATGATCCTCAGCTACGGTGTCCGGCCGGGCGCCTAGCTCGGATCCCGAGGCCCGCTGTTCTGCCGTCGGGCCGAGATTCGAACCAGCTGGTATACGCAGATGGCGGCGATGGATCCACCACCAATGACCCCCGGCACCGAGTCCGCGGCGGCGATCAGCGGGTAGGACGTGCACTCACCCGGGCGATCAACGTAGTCAATGCAGACCCCCACAGTGGTTGTCAGCAAAGGGAAGCTGAGGAACACCACCACAGCCAGGATGACAGCCCACGGCCAGCGCTTCGACCGCGGCCGTGAGTACCCGGAGTGGCTCACCGTCTCCCCTGCCATGACCTGACCATACTCCGGGACAAAACTTCGTCACAGCCACAGCCACTAAACTGTATGGGTGCAACCCTCCCTTTGGCTGGCCCTGGCCGGCGCCGGCGTCCTGATCAGCTTCACGCCCGGAGCGGGTGCCATCAACACCATGAGCAACTCGCTGAACTCGGGTTTCCGGCGATCCATCTGGGGAATCCTGGGCCAGCAGGCCGCGCTGGTGGTGCACGTACTGATCGTGGCCCTGGGCGTGGGCGTCCTGGTTGCCAGTTCACCCGTGGCGTTCAACGTGATCCGTTACGCCGGCGCCGCGTATCTGGTCTACCTCGGCATCCGCCAGTTCCTGCACAAGCCGGACCTGGATCAGGAGAAAGCGGCCGAACTGCGCAATGAGCCGGCCGCTTCCATGTTCCGCCGCGGCCTGTGGGTCAACTTGCTGAACCCCAAGGCCGTGGTCTTCTTCCTGGCGTTTATGCCCCAGTTCATCAGGCCGGAGCAGCCGTTGCTGCCCCAGTACCTGGTGCTGACTGCCACGGTGGTGGTCATCGACATCCTGGTCATGTGGTTCTTCTTTGCCGCCGCGGCCAAGTCCTTCCAGCGGTTCACGCACAACGCCCACGGGCAGAAGATCCTGAACCGGACGTTCGGGGTGCTCTTCGTGGCCGTGGGCGTCATGCTGGCGCTGATCCACTAGCGGGCGGCCGGCGAAACCCGGAGCCGCAACTGCCCGTTCGCGCTCAACTTAGGGCCGCAACTGCCCGTTCGCGCTCAGTAGCTGCCCGACCGCACCGAAAAGGCCTTGGCGGAGCCCGCAAGCTCCGGCGCTTCCCTGGCGACAGTCTCCTCCACGAAGCCCAGGGCGGCCTGCGCCAGCCCGTCATACAGGCGGACCATCAGGTCACGCGCTTCGGTCCGCGGCCAGGTCTCAGGCAAGAGTTCGGCGGGAAGGTCGGGATCGCTCCACGGGAACGCCCGCCAGGCATCCATGACCTCGGTTCTGACCCGCAGGGCGTCAGCAGGCGTCACGGTTCCGGCGTCGAGTCGTTCCAGCCACGGCCCGAACCTGTCTATGAACGGCTGGTACTGCTCCCTGAACTCCTGCTGCGACCAGGCGTCGATGAGCCGCTTGCCGCGGAGGCTGGAATCGGCTGTTCGAAAAACGACGTAGTCATCAACTCCGAAAGCGCTGCAGGTGCTTTCAAGCTCGGCGGCATGGTCCCGGGGCGAGACCCAGACGGCACCGAAAAGCGGCGCAAAACCCCGCCACCGCAGCCGCGACCGAAACAGCTCGCGCACGTCGCGGGATGTTTCCGGGATTGAAAAGGCGATGACGGTCCAGTTGCCGTCCCAGTGCCGGGACTGTTCCCCGAACGCCGAGACCTGCTCGAGGCCTCCGCGCAGGCGTTTACGCGCACCCTCCGTGATCCGGTAGCGGGAAGTCCTCCCCGCACTCGACTGCTCCAGCACTCCCCGGGTAGCCAGGCGGCTGAGTGCCGTGGCCGACGCCGACGCCGTAATGCCGAGGTCGGCGGCCAGTGCGGCAATGAACCGTGAAGGCAGCCAGACGTCGCAGTCGAACCAGTAGTCAACCAGCAAGGTCACTAGCTGGTGCTGGCTGGAGGGGCCTTTCAGCGGCCGGGGAAAATCGATGGCCATCACCGGATCCATGCCAGGTCCAGAGGCCAAGGGCTTGCTCATCACGCCTCCATCATGCCAGCAGGACCCGTCAATTAAGATTTGCACTTTTCTTGACGGGCGCTGAACTAAGTGCATACTATTTACCCGGGGCGTGACGGAGGCCACAGCCGACCCCGCCGCCCAGCTCAGCATGCGAGCCCCCAGAACTTTCCTCCCCTGTCCTCTTAGGAGATCCGCAATGACCGCTGGTCCCATTGTTCCGCCGACGCCGTTGACGCCGTCCGCGGAACAGGCCCGCCCCGATTCCCACCAGGGAACAAAGCACGCCCGCCGCGCCGCCACCGCAAGCTTCATTGGCAGCACCCTGGAGTACTACGACTTCTTCATCTATGGGTCGGCCTCCGCGCTGATCTTCAACAAGATCTTCTTTCCCGGGATCGACCCCGCCCTCGGAACCATCCTGTCCATGGCCACGATCGGTATCGGCTACGTTGTCCGCCCGCTGGCCGCAAGCGTGATCGGACATTACGGCGACCGGATCGGACGCCGCCAGATGCTGGTGCTGACGCTAGTGGTGATGGGCATAGCAACCTTCCTCATCGGCTGCCTGCCGCCGACAGCCGCCATCGGTGCGGCCGCCCCCATCCTCCTGGTTGTCCTCCGGGCACTCCAAGGAGCCTCCGCCGCGGGCGAATCGGTCGGTGCAGTGACCATGACCATGGAACACGCCCCCAGCAACAAGCGCGCCTTCTACAGCAGCTGGGTCAACACCGGCGCGGCTGCCGGCATCATGCTGGCGTCCCTGGCCTTCCTCGCCGTTTCCATGCTCCCCCAGGAGGACCTGCTCAGCTGGGGCTGGCGCCTGCCGTTCCTGGCCAGCATCCTGGTGGTCGGCGTCGGCCTTTACATCCGGGTCCGGCTGCCCGAATCCGAGGTGTTCGAAGCCGCGAAGGAAGCGGAAACCGAGAAGGAACTGCCCATCAAGGTGGTCCTACGCGATCATTGGCGGACCATCATCAAGGTCATCTTCTTCGGGCTCTGGAGTGTGGTTTCGTCCGTCTTCGCCGCCTTCGGCCTCGCCTACGCGACCAGCAAGTTCGGCGTCCCGGCACCGGCAATGCTGGGGGTCACCATCCTCACGGCGGGGCTAGCACTCGTCGCCCAGCCCTCCGCCGGCATCCTCGCCGACAGGATCGGCCGCAAGCCGGTCTTCATCGCGGGCAACCTCATCTGCGCCATAGCCGCCTTCGTCTTCTTCTGGTCCATCAGCACCACGTCGGTGCCACTGATCTACGCGAGCGGCATCCTGTTCATGACTGTGGGCTACGGGATGGTCAACCCGCTCGGCCCGGCCATGACCGCGGAAATGTTCCCGACGAAGATCCGCTACTCCGGCGCAGCCACGGCGTCGCAGCTGGGCCTCGTTGTCACCGGCTTCGCGCCAGCCATCGCCGCCGCCATCGTCCAGCCCGGCCCCACCGGATGGATTCCCGTGGCCGCCTTCACCGCCGCATGCTGCGTTGCCTCTGCAGCCGTCACCGCCATCTGGGTCAAGGAAACCTACAACGTCCCCACCGAGGCGCTGGGTACCAAAGATTCCGGTACCGAGGAATCCATCAACGCATAAATCCTGATCCCGGACCGGGAGGGGAGTAGCCGGGCACCTGCCCGGCCGCTCCCCTCCGCGCTGTCCTGAACAACCCAGTCTTGAACAAACTACCGCCGCTGAACAACCCAATGAGGAAACTCCCATGACACCGCGAACCGCGCTAAAACCCCTGCTCATTGAACAAGACGTTGAAACCCCGATGCCGGACGGCATCATCCTGAGGTCCACGGTGTACAGGCCTGCGGACGGGGAACCGTGCCCGGTCCTGCTGACCAGGACGCCCTATGGACGCGACCTCTCCGTCAACTCCGCCTACTTCAACCCCGTAACGGTCGCAGCCGCGGGCTATGTGGTGATCATGCAGGACTGCCGGGGTCGCTTCGGCTCGGACGGGGCCTTCGATCCGTCCGCCAATGAAGCGTCCGACGGCGCCGCAACCGTCGAGTGGGCGGCGCGGCTGCCGTACTCCAACGGTGCCGTAGGGATGTGGGGCCGCTCCTACTTCGCGGAGACGCAGTGGCGGGCAGCGTCCCTGGCCCCTGACGGGCTCGCTGCCCTTTCGCCCGGCATCTCGGCCGGTGGCAATGCGAACAACGGCTCGCTCTACCGCGGCGGAGCCTACGAGCTCGGCAGCCGGTTCAGCTGGGGCCATGCCTCCATCTCTGCCAACGAGCTCCTGCGCGAATATGCGGACGATCCCGAACTGCAAGGCAAGGAATTCCAGACGTGGCTGGACCTGGATCGCTCGTTTTCCGACGGTAGCGCGTTCGGCACGCTGCCCTTGCGGGAACTCTCCGCACGGCTTGGCACCTTCATGAACCGCCATGTCCTTCCTTCGGCCGGAGAATCGCCAGGGAACAGCTTCACCCGATTGTGGGACGAGGCGTCCATCAAGCCGGTGTCGTTGCCCACGCTGCACATCGGCGGGTGGTTCGATATCTTCTGTCCCAGCACCCTCTCGCAGTACGCGATGCAGCTGGAGCACAGCCGGACCGGCGCTGCCCCTGCGCCGCGGCTTATCGTAGGCCCCTGGGCCCACACGAACTTCTCCGGCAGCTACCCGGATGTGAGCTTCGGACTGAACGCGGCCGGAGGGATGATGAACGGCCTCGGTGACCTCTCCGGGCTCCACACCGCCTGGTTCGACGCTGTGCTCAAGGAGGAACCCGGGCGGCTCCGCGACGTCCCGGCCGTGCTGCTCTACTTCATGGGGGAGAACCAGTGGCGCGGTTTTGATGAGCTCCCGTTGCCGCACAGCCACCGCACCTGGTTCCTCGGCGCGGGCGGATCGCTGCGGGACACTCCGGGGTCCGGCGGCTCCGTGGAATACGAATACGACCCCCTTGATCCCGTCCCCACCGCGGGCGGCGCAACCATGATCCACGGGGTGTTTCCCGCGGGGCCAGCCATGCAGCAAGCTGTAGAGGCCCGCGGCGACGTCCTCACCTTTACGACTGAGGCCTTCGAGGAGCCAGTGACACTCTTCGGCGAGCTCAGCGCTACGTTCCATGCCGCCTCCACCGCCGTCGATACAGACTTCGTGGTGCGCCTGTGCCGGGTCGCTCCGGACGGAACGTCCCTGGGCATTGCCGACGGAATTGTCCGCGCCTCCTGGCGGGAAAGCCACGCCGCGACGGGGCTGTACCAGGAGGGCCACGCTCCCTCGCTGATCGAGCCCGGCAAGCCGTACGAATACACGGTGAGCCTTTGGCAGACCGCCTACACTTTCGCCGCTGGCGACAGGCTCCGCGTCCAGGTCACGTCAAGCTGCCACCCGCGCTGGGACCGGAACCTCAACACGGGCAAGCTGGCCTATGACTCGGCCGAAACCCTCGTGGCCCGGCAGACCATCCTTTTCGGCCCGGACTACCCCAGCCGGCTGAGGGCCGGAATTCTGTGACCGCGCCACCAGCCCCCGGAGCCCCCGAAGCTCCGGGGCTGACCTTCCTCACGGAACTCTCGGTCACTGTCGGCGAGCCGATCGACGTCGGGCCAACACCCGAGGGCCACCGGCGCGTCATCCCCATCACCGGCGGAACGGTCACCGGCCCGGTCCTGAACGGGCGCATCATCCCCGGAGGCGCCGATTACCAGCTCCTCCGGACCGCCACGCTAACTGAACTAGATGCCCGCTACGTCCTGGAGACCCCGGACGGCCACCGCATCTACGTCCACAACTCTGCACTGCGCCACGGGAAAGTTCAGGACATCGCCCGGCTCAACCGCGGCGAACGGGTCGATGCCAACAGCATCTATTTCCGCTGCTGGCCCCGGCTCACCACGGCATCGCCGGAATGGGACTGGCTCAACGGACGCCTTGCCGTGGGAACCGGTGAAAGGCATCCGGACCGGGTGCTGATCCGGATCTTCCTCATCGACTGAGCTGGCGGCGAAGCGGAGCGGCGGGGGCCGCAACTGCCCGTTCGCGCTCAACGACCCGACTGCCCGGGCCCGGATCCACCCTGGGATCCGGGCCCGGGCAGCTTTTGGCGGGGGCCTCAACTGTCCGTTCGCGCTACTGCAGCTGTCCGTTAGCCGGGGTGAGTTTCCGCAGGTCCGTCTTCCGGATCTTCCCGCTGGCAGTCCGGGGCATCTCGTCCACGAACACCACTGATTTGGGGATCTTGTAGCGGGCAAGCCTGCCGTCCAGGTGCGCGCGAAGCTGCTCTTCACTCAGCTGGGCACCCTCTCGAAGGGTTACCACCGCCCGGGGAACCTCGCCCCATTTCTCGTCCGGGACTCCGATCACCGCCACGCTGGCCACAGCGTCCAGTTCGGAGATGGCTGCCTCCACTTCCGCCGGATAGATGTTTTCGCCGCCGGAAATGATCATGTCCTTGATGCGGTCCGAGACAAACAGGAAGCCTTCCCCGTCCTGGAAACCCAGGTCGCCGGAGCGGAACCAGCTGGAATCCGCATAGCTTTCCGCGGTGGCATCGGGGCGGTTCCAATACTCCCTGATGACGTTGGGCCCGGAGATCTGGATCTCCCCCACTTCCCCCACCCCTGCCAATCCGCCCAGGGGATCGGCGATGCGGACGTCCGTAAAGAAGTGCGGCAGGCCCGCGGAGCCCGCCTTTTCCCTGGACCGCGCCACAGGCAGCATGGTGGCCCCGGGCGCGGTTTCGGTCATGCCGTAGCAGCTGGTGAAGCCGATGCCGCGGTCCTCGTAGGCGTCCAGCACCCGGCGTGGAATGGCCGACCCGCCGCAGGTGAGCTTGTCCAGTGAGCCGAGGTCCGCCGTCGGCCAATCCGGATGGTCGCAGAGCATCTGGAACGTGGTGGGAACGCCGTTCAGGGTGGTGACCCTGTGCTGACTGATCAGCCCAAGCACCCGGCCGGCATCGAACCGGGTTTCGAGCACCACCGTGGCACCCTTGAGAAGCATCGGCAACAGGCCCATATCCAGTGACGCCACATGGAACAGCGGCGAGATCATCAGCGCCACATCATTCCGGTTCAGGTCCATGTCAACCACGGTGTTGAAGCAGTTCCAGGTGATGTTGCCGTGCGTCAGCAGCGCACCTTTCGGCCTGCCGGTGGTGCCCGAGGTGTAGAGGATCATGGCGGCGTCGTCCAAGGTCACGGCCTCATCCCGCGGCGTCGCGGCTGCCGCGTGAAGCACCGCTTCATAGCGTTCGACGCCGGACGGCAGCTCCGCAACGGAACCTTCAGTGCCGCCGTCGGGCACCACAACAAAGCGATGCGTCACCGCGGTGCCGGCGGCGGACGCTGCCGCCAGGGGTTCGAGCGCGCCGGCGTTGACCAGCAGCCGCGCTCCGGAGTCCTGCAGCTGGAACTGCAGCTCGGGAGCTGCCAGCCGGGTGTTCAGCGGGACGAAGACGACGCCGAGCAGCCCGCACGCGAAGAAGGTTTCCACGAAGGACGGATCGTTCTCGCCGAGATAGGCCACCCGGTCGCCCTTGGCCACTCCCCTGCTGCCCAGGGCGTTGGCCAGCCGGTCCGTGCGCTCGGCGAGCTCCTCGTAGCTGACGGCACGGCCCGCCGAGACGAGGGCTGTCTTGGGTCCGGACTTCCGGCGGCGGCGGTGCAGCCAGGATCCAACTCCGTTGTTGTCCATGTTTGTGCTCCTAATCGACCGCAGTGAGGTCGTTGTTCTTAGACTCCCGCGTCAGCAGGATGAAGACAATGGAAACCGTTGCCATGACGGACAGGAAGATCACCACCGGGACGATGCTCTGCCCGGAATCCTTGTACAGGCCGGCAACGATGCCCGGTGTGAAGCCCGCGCCGATCAGGGTGGCCAGCTGGTAGCCCACCGCCGCGCCGGTGTAGCGGGAGGTGGTGCCGAACTGCTCCGACACAAACGCCGCCAGCGGTCCGTACAGGCTCGAATGCAGCACCAGGGCCACGGTAAAGGCCAGGAAGACCAGGCCGACGTTCCCGGAGCCCAGCATTCCGAACATCGGGAACAGGTAGACGGTGAACAGTGCCAGTCCGGCCACCATCACGGGCCGGCGTCCAAAGCGGTCGGACAGCCGTCCGCCGAGCAGGACGAACAGGATGGAGATGGCCGAGGCTCCGGCGAACGCGTACAGCACGCCCTGCTGCGGGGCCCCCTTGGACACCGCGTAGGTGATGGAGAACGTGGGCAGCACCACCTGCAGGCCGAAGCCCGCAGCACCGGCAAACATGATCATGATCAGCGCTTTGGGACGGCGGAGCACTTCGATCAGCGGGATCTTGCGTTTGGTGCCCTGCATGCTTTCCTTAGCCACTGCCTCGGCGAAGATGGGGCTCTCGGAAACCCGCAGCCGGACGAACATGCCCACGATCAGGAGCACGAAGGACAGCAGGAACGGCACGCGCCAGCCCCAGGCCAGGAAGGCCTCCTGCGGCAAGGCGGAGAAGAGCCCCATCACCACCGTGCCGAGCACGGCTCCGGTGGGGGCGCCGGCGTTGACGAAGGAGGCTGCAAAGCCGCGCCGTTTGGGATCAGAGTGTTCCAGGGCCATCAGCGCGGCACCGCCCCACTCGCCGCCAACGGCGATTCCCTGGCAGACCCGCAGGAACACGAGGATGACGGCGCCCCAGGGCCCGATCAAGCTGGCGCCGGGGATCAGGCCGATGAGCGTGGACGCAATTCCCATCACGGCCATGGAGACGATGAGCATGCCCTTGCGGCCCACGCGGTCACCGAAGTGGCCGAAGATGATGCCGCCGAGGGGCGGGCGACGTAGCCGGCGGCGAACGTGGCGTAGGCGGCGACGACGCCCACCCAGTCGTCCATGCCGGAGAAAAAGACCTTGGGGAAGGCCACGGCAGCGGCCGTGGCATACAGCAGGAAGTCGTAGAACTCGATGGTGCTGCCCAGATAGCTGGACATGATGACCGTGCGCGCTTCCTTGCGCTTCGCGGCCGTACCCGCTGGCGCGAGCGTGGTGTGTCCTGACATGGCTGTTCCTTGGGAAGGAGGGACGGGGGGTGGTGGTGTTGCTGGTAGTAGCGGCTTACTTGTAGAAGCGGGCCAGGAATTCGGCCACGACGGCGGGGCGTTCCTGGCCTTCGATCTCGATGGTGTTGGACACCTTGATCTGGGCGCCGCCCTTGACTTCGGTGACCTCGGCGATGGTGGCCTGCATGCGGATCCGCGAGCCCACCTTCACCGGTGAGGTGAAGCGGACCTTGTCCAGGCCGTAGTTCACCTTGGTGGTGACGCCGTCGACGTCGAACAGCTCGCCCCAGAACGGGATGATGAGCGAGAGCGTGAGGAAGCCGTGGGCGATCGGGGCGCCGAACGGGCCGTCCTTGGCGCGTTCCGGGTCCACGTGGATCCACTGGTCATCGCCGGTGGCGTCGGCGAATTTGTTGATCTGTTCCTGGGTGATTTCGCGGTATTCGGTCACGCCGAGGTCGGTTCCGGCGAGGGTGAGCAGTTTGTCGAAGTCGACGACGAGATTGGGCATGTGTGCCTCCTGGTGTGGTTCTTGGAGTTGCGGAAGTACGACGGCGGTGCGGTGCTTCCGCCGTCGGGTTTCAGTTGCTGTTTGGGTTTAGCGGGTGAAGGCGCTTTCGCCGGTGAGGGCGCGGCCCACGATGAGCGCGTTGATTTCGTGGGTTCCTTCGTAGGAGTAGACAGCTTCGGCGTCGGCGTGGAACCGGGCGACGTCGGTTTCGAGCGTGATGCCGTTGCCGCCCACCACTTCGCGGGCCAGGGCCACGGTTTCGCGCATCAGCAGGGACGTCTGCATCTTGGCCAGCGCGGAGTCCTGGTCCCGGTAGATGCCCCGGGACTGCTGTTCGGTCAGCCGGACCACCAGGGACAGGGACGATGTGACGTTGCCGAGCATCCTGGCCAGCTTTTCCTGGACCAGCTGGAAGGATCCCAGCTGGCGGCCGAACTGCCGGCGTTCGGTCACGTAGCGCAGGGCGGCTTCGAACGCACCGGCCTGGATGCCGGTGGCAATCCAGGCAACATCCGAACGCATGGCCCGGAGCATCGCGGCCACATCCTTGAAGGAGTCCACGTTGTGCAGCCGCATGGATTCCGGCACGCGGACGCCGTGGAGGCTGATGTGGGCGTTCTGCATCATCCGCAGCGCCGTCTTGCCGTGGATCTTCTCCAGCGTCACGCCGGCCGCCTCGCGGTCCACCAGGAAGGCCTTGACCTGGCCGTCGGCCGTGTCGCGGGCGAACACTGCCAGCACGTCAGCGCTGACCGCACCCCCGATCCAGCGTTTGGCACCGTCCAGGATCCAGGAGTCCCCTTCCCGGCGGGCTGTCGTGGACAGGCCGCCGGCGATGTCCGAACCGGAGTCGGGTTCGGTGAGCGAGAAGACGCCCTTGAGCGAGAAGTCGACCACCTTCGGCATCCACTCGGCCTGCTGTTCCGGCGAGGCACCCACCCGGATGGCCGTGCGGAAGAGTCCGGCCTGGGAGGTGTACCAGGTGGCCAGCGAGGCGTCGGTGCGGGCCAGTTCGAAGATCCGGAAACCCTGGTAGATGCCGCGGGCGGGATTGCTTATTGCGTCCGGGGCGCCCGTGAGTTCCGCGGGTTCCATCAGGTCCAGGTCGATCAGGGGCTGCGCGAGCTGGGCGGGGAACTCGCCCCGTTCCCAGTAATCGGCCAGCAGGGGCTGCGCTTCGCGGTCGAGGAAGCTGCGAAGCCTGCCCAGGACACGCCGCTCGGCCTCCGTGAGGAGGGACTCGGCGTCGTAGTAATCGCAGACGCCGTAAAGCCGGGCCTGGTCGGCAGGAGGGGCCTTTTCGGCTGCGGTGGCCTGCTCAGCGGTGGAGGCGCTCATCTCAGCCGTCCAGTCCGAGCAGGCGCACGGCGTTGTGCTTGAGGATCTTGGGCCGGACCTCGTCCTTGAGCGGGAGGTCCGCGAACGCGCCCAGCCACTTCTGCGGCGTGATGAGCGGGAAGTCGGTGCCGAACAGGACCTTGTCCTGCAGCACCGAGTTGGACATCCGCACCAGGGACTCCGGGAAGTACTTGGGCGACCAGCCGGAGAGGTCGATGAACACGTTGGCCTTGTGCGTGGCGATGGAGTTGGCCTCGTCCTGCCAGGGCACGGAGGGGTGGGCCATGATGATCTGCAGTTCCGGGAAGTCCGCGGCCACGGCATCCAGCAGCAGCGGGTTGGAGTAGGCCAGCTTGATGCCGTAGCCGCCGGGAAGGCCGGCGCCCATGCCGTTCTGGCCGGTGTGGAAGATGGCCGGCAGGCCCAGTTCCTGGAGGGTGCCCCAGAGGGGATAGAACTGCTCGTTGGAGGGGTCGAAGCCCTGCAGGCTGGGATGGAACTTGAAGCCGCGGGCGCCCAGGTCGATGGCCTGGCGCTTGGCGCCCTGGATGGCCTCGGCCCCGGTGCGCGGATCCACGCTGCCGAAGGGGATCAGCACGTCGTTGTTCCTGGCCGCTCCGGCGATCAGGTCCTCGATGCTGTTCGGTTCGTGCTTGAGCTGGGTGCGGGCGTCCACGGTGAACACGACGGCGGCCATGTTCAGTTCCCGGTACACCTCGGCTATGCGGTCCAGCGACGGCGTGCGGTCCTCGGACTTGAAGTATTTGGCCGAAGCCTCCGTCAGCTCGTGCGGGAGTGATTCGTGGCCGTGGCCGTCCACTTCGAGGTGGACGTGCATGTCGATCGCGTCGAGCCTCTCGGCGTCGATGCCGAGCTCGTAGCGGGTGGCAGCCATCGCTAGCCCACCTTCACGGGAGCTGCGGCGGGCTGTGCTTCCGGTTTCAGGTCCTCGGGCAGCGGCAGGAATTCCTCGCCCACGCTCTGCAGCTTGCCGCCGAAGAGCGGGCCGAAGTTCGCCACGAGGTCCTCGTAGCGCCAGCCGCCCTCGCGGTATTCGGTGGCCGCGGCCTCGGGGTGGGTCCAGAGCTGCAGCCGGTCGCCGCCGGCACCGATGGCCTGGCCGGTAATGCCGGCCGCCTCATCGGAGGCGAGGAACGCGACCAGTCCGGAGACGTCGTCGGCCGTTCCAAAACCGAGTTCGTGGCGGAAGAAGGCCGGCATGGCCTCGCCGCGCTCGTCCGCTTCGACTGCCTTCTGGAAGTAGGGGACGGTCTTGGTCATGGCCGTCGCCGCCACGGGGATGACGGCGTTGGCGGTGACGCCTGCCTTCTTCATTTCCAGGGCCCAGGTGCGGACCATGCCCACGATGCCGGCCTTGGCCGCGGCGTAGTTGGTCTGGCCGAAATTGCCGCGCTGCCCGGTGGGCGAGCCGATGGTGATGATCCGGCCGGCGATGCCGTTCTCCTTGAAGTAGGCGAACGCTTCCCGGGCGCAGGTGAAGGTACCGCGGAGGTGGACGTTGATGACGGCGTCGAAATCGTCGTCGGTCATCTTCAGCAGTGACTTGTCCCGCAGGATCCCGGCGTTGGTGACCAGGATGTCGAGCCGGCCGAAGTTTTCCACGGCTGCCTGCACCAGTTGCCGGGCCACGTCCGTGCTGCCGACGGGCGCGACGACGGCGGCGGCCTTCCCGCCGTCGGCCTCGATGAGCGCCACTGCCTCCCCGGCAACCGTTGCGTCGACGTCATTGATGACGACGGCGGCGCCCTGCCGTGCGAGTTCCCGGGCGTAGGACAGACCCAGGCCGCGGCCGCTTCCGGTGACGATTGCTACTTTGCCTGACAGGCTCATGGCTGCTCCTTTGCTAGCTGACCTTGTGCATCCCGGCTCTCGACGTGGGATGCTGTTCTGGTATCCATGAAATTATGGATAGTTGAAAATGTCAACGATTTATTTTGAGGATTATTGGAGTCGGCCATGACGATCGAGACACAGGGCGGTCAGCGGACCGAACAGGCCCACAAACTTGTGGCCGCTTCCATCAGCCAGGACCTGGGATTTCTCCTGGCCAAGCTGCACGCCGCGGGGTCCGTCCTGAACAACAGGGCACTGGCCGAATTCGACCTCAAGGAGCGTTCGTACTCGGTCCTGATTCTGGCAAACAGCGGGCTGGAACCGACGCAGCGCGAAATGGCGGACTTCCTCAGCCTGGATCCCAGCCAGATTGTGGCCCTGGTGGATGAGCTGGAGAAGCGGGGCCTCGTGGCGAGGGCTCCGGGAAAGCTGGACCGCCGGGCAAAGACCGTGACGGCCACCGCCAAGGGTGGAAAGCTGCTGCAGCGGGCCGGCGACGCTGCGCGGCGGGCTGAGGCGGAAGTGCTGGAAGGACTGCCGGCGGAAGAGTCGGCGCAGCTCAAGGCGCTGCTGCGCAAAGCGCTGTGGGGTGCCGGATTGCCTTAGTGGCCCGGATCGTCAGGGCGGGAGTGCCTCCGGTGTTCGGCACCGTTTCGGCGCGCCAGCTCGGCCAGGACCACCGGCCACACCAGCCCGGCATGGTTCGGGCCCGGCGTGTTGTCGCCGTTCCTCAGCAGGCAGGCCAGTGCCTCGAGCTCTCCGGTGGGAACTGACGACAAGGAGGCGTAGGACTTGAAGATGCGCCGCTCGGCAATGCCGGCGAGGCGGCCGCTGTTCGTGCTCATGCGGCGCCCGCAGGGGGATCCGTGGCAGCGGGTGCGAAGACGGCGCGGAGTTTTGGGCCCATGGGAAATCCTCAGCAAAGAATCCGGAGGCTGCCTGCATAACCCGAGGCCAGAATACCGCAGTCCGGCCCCCGGGAACACGGTCCATCAGCCCCAAAATTGCCCGCTGTCGCCGCGGCCGATCGCGGGTCAGCCTGGAGGGTTTAGTCCTGGAGGGGTTAGTCGTGGAGGGGTTCGCCCGTGGTCCGGTGGTCCGCGTGGTTAATGGTCTCCCGGATCAGCCGGACGAGGTGTCCGTCGTGCAGCGAGTAGATGACATGCCGGCCGTCCTTCCGCGCGTTCACCATCCCGCTGAGCCTCAGCTTGGCCAGGTGCTGGCTGACCACCGTCCGCGGAACAGCGGCCGCATCCGTGAGTTCGGTGACGCTCCGGGGGCCTTGCGCAAGCTGCCACAGCAGATGCAGGCGCGTGGGTTCGGCCAGCATCCGCAGCGTGGCGGCGGCATTTTCCAGCAGCTCCGTGCCGGGTGTCACGGGGTGGACGAGCGAGGGCCCATCAGTGCCGGCGCTGAACGGACTGCTCGGCTGGCTGCTCAATGGCCTGCTCCTCGGTAACGGCGTCGCCCGGCCCGGAAGCGGTCTTCCGGGGCCAGGACAGGAAGGCTCCTGCACTGCCAAGTATCGCAAGGATTGTCAGCGCCGCGGCAGCCCAGCCCAACCCGGCGGCAGCGCCGATCCAGCCCGCCACCGGATAGCTGAGGAGGTAGCAGGCATGGGAGAGCGAGAACTGGGCCGTGAAAACGTACGGGAGCGTGTTCTCCGTGGCAGCTTCCCGTAGCAAGCGGGAGGACGGCGTGGTGACGGCGGACGTGGCGGCTCCGAGCACAACCCACAGCCCCAGCAGCGGCCACCAGGCCGCGCCCTCCGATGCCAGGAACATCACCGCGGCGGCGCCGGCCAGCGCCGGCGGAATCAGGGCGGCGCCGGTCAGCATGACGGCACGATCGCCGAAGCGGTCCAGGATCCTCGGGACGGTCAGGGCGACAGCCATGGACCCGGCACCGAAGCAGGCAAGGGCGACGGCGAGATCGGATCCGGGACGGTGCAGGACGTCCCGCACGTAGACCACGGTATTGACCAGCACGAGGGCCGTCGGCGCGGCCACCGCCAGGTTCAGTGCCAGCAGGGACCTCAGCCTCCGATGGCGCCAAAAGATCCGCGTTCCCAGGGTGGTCCGGTGCCACAAGGACGGCCAGGCTTCACCGGGCGCGCCGGGCCGGGGTACGGCCGTAACGGCAACCAGGGTCGCGGAGATCAGGAACCCGGCCACAGTGCCGATGAACAGCTCGTGGTAACTCATCACGGTCAGCAGCATCGCGGCCGCGGCCGGGCTGACCAGGGCTTCCAAGTCGTAGGCGAGCCGGGACAGCGAAAGGGCGTAGGTGTAGTCCCGGGGATCCTTCAGGATGAGCGGGATCAACGACTGGAACGCCGGGGTGAATGTTGCGGACGCGGACTGAAGCAGGAAGATCACCGCATAGATCTGCCACGTTTCCGTGATGAACGGCAGGCACAGGGCCATGGCCGCCCGGACCAGGTCAGCCCCGATCAGCACCGGCTTCTTCGGCAGGCGGGCCACGAGGGCGGTGATCACCGGGGCGAGGCCAACATAGGCCAGCATTTTGATGGTGAGGGCAGTTCCCAGGACGGCCCCGGCGTGGCTTCCGGCAAGATCATAGGCGAGTAGCCCCAGGGCGATGGTCAGCAGGCCCGTCCCCGCCAGGGCTACGATCTGGGCGCCGAACATTCGCGCAAAGACTCTGTTCCGAAGGGCCGTCAGCATTTCACATTCCTCAAGTGCACACGTGCACCAGTGTGCACACTTGAAGTCTAGCCCTGCGGCCGCGGGAACACCCGCCTCAAGAACCGGCCTAGCGAGACACGGGCTTGTGATCGCCGCCGCGCATCCGGACAGCGACCACAATCCCGGACACCCCGGTCAGGACGGCGACGACGGCGACCGCCGCGGGAATGCCAAAGGCATCGGCGATGATGCCGGACAACAGGGCACCGACGGCGAAGCCGCCGTCGCGCCACAGCCGGTAGATCCCCACCGACCTGGCCCGCCATTCGGGGTGGGCAACGTCGCCGATTGCGGCCAGCAATGTTGGGTAGACCATGGCAGTGCCTGCGCCAAGCAACACTGCCGCGGCCAGCCAGGTTTCGAAGCCTGCACCGAAGGCCACCATGCCGAGGGCGATTGCCTGCACCAGCATGCCGCCGACGATCAGGGGCTTGCGTCCGATCCGGTCCGACAGCGCGCCAGTCACCAGCTGGCCGGCACCCCATACGGCCGGGTACACGGCCGCGAGGATGCCGATGCGTTCAATCGTCAATCCGGCGGCCGCAAAGAGGACGGGGAACAGGCCCCAGGCCAGGCCGTCATTGAGGTTGTTGACCATGCCCGCCTGGCTCACGGACGATAGCGACCTGTCGCGGAAGCTTGTCAGCGTGAACACTTCACGGTTGCCCAGCTGCGCGTGCGCCCCCTCATGGACTGCCACGTGGCCGACGGCCTCGGCCCTGGCGTGGTGATGGGTCTCCCGCACGGAGAACACGGAAAGGCCCAGGCCGACGGCGATGAACGCAGCGCCCAGCAGGAAGGGGCCCGGACGCAGCCCGTAGGTGGAGGCGATGTAGCCGGTGGCCAGTGCGGTCCCGGCGACGCCGAGGTAGCCGGCCGCCTCGTTGAGGCCCATCGCCAGGCCGCGGCGAGAGGGGCCCACGAGGTCCATCTTCATCATCACCGTGGTGGACCAGGTCAGTCCCTGGCTGATGCCGAGGACGACGTTGGCCGCCACGATCCACCCCCACGACGGCCCGAAGATCAGCATCAGCGGCACGGGCAGCGCGATCAGCCAGCCTGCCACGAGGACCGGCTTGCGGCCGTAACGGTCTGACAAGGTGCCGGCGAAGTAGTTGGTGGCGGCTTTGGCCACGCCGAACGCCAGGATGTAAGTCAAGGCACTGGTGTACAGGTCCTGCTTGAAGACTTCTCCTGCAAGCAGGGGCAGCACGGTCCTCTCCTGCCCCAGCGTTCCGCCAACCAGGGCATTGACTGCCACCAGCATCATGAACTGGGCAAGGTTCTGCCGCAGGCCCAGGGTTATCGCATCACTGGCGCGGGGGCGCCGCTGCGGGAAGGGACTTCCGGATGTCATGGTTTGGTTCCTGGGGATGGGGCAGCCCACTGACTGGGCGCGCAGCGGAGGTGGGCAGCGAAGGAGAATTGGCGCCGCGCGACCGCCGGGCATCCCGCCCCACAGCGTAATCACGCCGTTCGAAAGGGCCGACGGCGACTGGGGACAGCCCGGGTCTCAGCGGGCTTTTCGCCGCCGGCCCCATAACAATTTTAGGAGATTACACCCCGCCGCGTGCGAGTGGACGCTACCCGTTTTCCCTCGGTTCCGTCAGGCAGACTTGGTCCCGGCCACGCGGCCGGCTGCACGGGCGGAGCGGTTCCGCCACCAGCGGCGGACGAGGTCAACCATGGCCAGGAGTCCCGCGAGCGGCGACAGGACGGCGGCGGCGTAGACGAAGAGCAGCCACGTGAGTGTTGCAATGGGCGGCTGGTTCGTGCTGAGAAGTGACAGGCCGCCGAAGAAGGCGACCGTCCAGAAAAGCACTACACCAAAGAGCACCGCCGCAGCAGGGAAATACTCGTTTGTCACTACGGTCATCACAGTGTTCAATGCTCTTCCTCCTGACTCGTTTGGCGCCGGACATCACCGCGTCAATCTCAGTATGAAGGCAGCGAATGCAGGATCCCGGCAGGACGCAGAAAGCGTGACGAAAATAACCTCGGCCCACGCCCTGGCCCGCCTTGCCAGAGCCTTTTCGCCGCCGCCTACACTGCCCTTTGCGCCTCCAGGGCGGCCAGCGCGGCGCGCAGCCGGGCGTCGGCGTCGTTTGCCACGTCCTGCACCTCCGGACTGCCGCTGAGTTGCACCATGGTCTGCGGATCTATGGCCTGGATGGTGGTCACCTCGGCATCCTTGCCGCGGCGCACCACCACATTGCACGGCAGCAGCGCGCCAAGGTCCGGCTCGGCGGCAAGCGCACGGCTGGCCAGGGCAGGGTTGCAGGCACCCAGGATGACGTAGTCGCCAAGCGCGTCGGCGGCTTCGGCGCCGAGCTTGGCCTCGAAGGTCGCACGGACATTGATCTCGGACAGAATGCCGAAACCTTGTCCGGCGAGCGCTTCTCGCGTCCGTTCGACGGCGTCGCTCCAGGACAGCGGGACGGTGACAGTGTGGGTGTAGGTCATGGGGTCTCCTATTTTTTTGACGAATGGCTTTGCATCGGCGGTTGGCGGCTTGAATGCGGGTCAGGCCAGGGACAGGAAGAGCTTTTCCAGGTCCCTGGTGTTCATGCTTGCGTCCTTGCGGACGATGCATTGCTCAAGGCCGCTGGCAATGATGGCAAATCCCGCACGGTCCAGCGCCTTCGAGACGGCAGCGAGTTGAGTGACGATGTCCTTGCAGTCGCGCCCTTCTTCCAGCATTCGGGTCACCGCGGACAGCTGCCCCTGGGCTCGCTTGAGCCGGTTGATGACCGGGATGAGGTCGGTTGAATCGAGTTCCATGATGCCTCCGATAAGGGGTTGGTTGAGTCCAAGACTATACCCCCGGGGGTGTTTTTGACTACCCCTGGGGGTATCTGTAATACTCGGTGGGGTATCCAGCTTTCGGCTGATTCGCTTTGAAAGGACATCCATGACACGCCCCTCCGCCTCCGCTTCACCAGCCGCCCCCTCAGTCACCGCCCTGGACCCGCAAACGCTGCAGAGCTGGTTTCAGGAACACAAGGACCTCGTGGTGATCGACGTACGCTCGGCCGCAGAATTCGAGTCCCTGCACATCCGCGGTTCGTACAACGTTCCGCTTCCGTTGCTTTCCGAGCACACCGACGAACTTGCCGCCCGTCTCGGAAGCCGCGTTGTTCTCGTCTGCCAGTCCGGCGCACGGGCAGAGCAGGCACGGCAGCGACTCGGCGGAGCAGGCATCGCCACCGCCTATGTCCTGACCGGCGGCGTGCCGGGCTTCGCGGCCGCCGGCGGCGACGTTGTCCGCGGCAAGGCCCGCTGGGACCTGGAGCGCCAGGTCCGCCTCGCTGCCGGGTCCCTAGTGGTGCTGGGACTGGCCGGCGGGAAATTCGTCTCGCCCAAGATCCGACTGCTCGCGGGCGCCATCGGCACGGGCCTGACCTTCTCGGCCGCGACCAATACCTGCGCCATGGGCCAGGCGATCTCGGCTATGCCATGGAACAGGGCGGCGAAGGAGCCCACCCGCGAATCCGCCATCCTGCAGCTGCCCGCCGCGGTGGAGCAGACCGATCAGGGCCGGACACAGGCGGCATGATTCCAGCCTTGGCACTGGGGCTGCTCGTCGGGATTGTGCTCGGGGTGGTCGGGGGCGGCGGGTCCATCATCGCCGTCCCTGCCCTGGTCTACGGAGTGGGCCTGAGCCCCGCGGAGGCCATCCCTGCCTCCCTGCTGGTAGTCGGCCTCTCTTCGCTGGCGGCACTCCTGCCCCGGTTCCGCGAAGGCATCAACTGGCCCGTTGTCCTACTGGTCGGCGCCGCCGGCATTCCGGCGGCGTGGGGAGGCGCGGCCGTGGGTCGCCTCCTGGATCCGAACGTATTGATGCTCGCATTCGCGGGCATCATGGTGGTTGCCGGCATCCGCATGCTGATGCGCACCAGCGAAGTAGAGGGAACTTGCAGCACCGGACCCGCCCGGGCCTTCCGCTCCTGCGCCCCCAAGGCGGTCGGAGTCGGACTGCTGGTCGGCTTCCTCACCGGATTGTTGGGAGTCGGCGGCGGATTTCTCATCACGCCGGCCCTCACCCTCTTCCTGGGGCTGCGCATGAAGCAGGCCGTCGCATCGTCCCTGGCCATCATTGTCATCAACTCCGCGGCAGGCTTCGGGGCCCACGCCGCCGGCTTCACCATCGAGTGGTCAACGGTCCTGGCCTTCACGGTCCCCGCAATCCTGGGCTCACTCGCCGCAGCGCGTCTGGCCCGTTTCCTCAAGGACAGGCACGTCCGCGTCTCGTTTGCTGTTCTGATTTTCGCCGTCGCCGCCTGGGTTACGGCAAGCACCGTCACAGCCTGACCGGCATCCGCCGATCCGGCCCCCGTCCCGCAAAAGGAGTACCCGAATGGGCTTCATCAACTCGCTGAAGAAGGCTTTCAGCAAACCCTATAAAACCGTCTCAGTGGCCGAAGCCAAGGAGCTCCTCGCATCCCGGGCGGTACTGATTGACGTCCGTTCCGCGCAGGAATGGCGGAGCGGACACGCACTTCAGGCCAAGCACCTGCCCCTGGACAGACTGCAGACCGGCGCAGCCGGCTTGCAGAAGGGCCGGCCAGTCGTCGCGATGTGCCAGTCGGGAGTCCGTTCGGCGTCAGCCGCGCGGCTGCTCGCCAGCCAGGGCTACGAAGCGTATTCGCTCCGCGGCGGCATCGGGGCCTGGCGCCAGGCCGGCGAACCGGTCCGCTGAACACTCAACCCACACTCCGGAAAGGAACCCCGCCGTGGCAGAAATTACCGTCACCGAAACCGAGCTGCAGCGCGCCAGCGCCCAAATCCTCGACGTCCGCGAAGACTTCGAAGTCATCGAAGGCATGATCCCTGGCGCCCTGCACATCCCCATGGGGCAGCTGCAGGCCCGCCTGTCCGAGCTGGACCCCAATGTTCAGGTCATTGTGGTCTGCCGCAGCGGCAACCGCAGCGCCCGGGTGGCAGATGCCCTCAATGCCGCCGGATTCAGCGCGGACACGATGACCGGCGGCATGATCGCATGGAGCCGCGCAGGACTCCCCACCCGCTCCACCAGCCACAAGTAAGGAATTCAGCCATGGCAACCATCGACATCACGGAAGAATCGCTTGCCCGGACGCTTGAGGACAACGACATTGTCTTCATTGATTTCTGGGCCGCCTGGTGCGGCCCCTGCCGCATGTTCGCCCCCACCTACGATGCCGCCTCCCGGAAGCACCCGGACGTCACCTTTGCCAAGGTGGACACGGAAGCGCAGCAAGGCCTCGCGGCCGCTGCCGGCATCACGCCCATCCCCACGCTGATGGCTTTCCGGGACAGGACGCTGGTTTTCTCCCAGCCGGGCGCCCTCAACGCGGCAGGGCTGGAACAGGTGATCCAAGGCATCAAGAACCTGGACATGGCCGCAGTCCGTGCGCAGGCGGCGCAGCAGCAGTCCTGACGAATAGCCGTCAGCCGATGCGCAGTATTTCACGTACCCGCGCAACCCGCTGAGGGTCAAGGAACCACGGCGGCAGACCGTTTGCATATACCCCCAGGGGTATTATGATTTTGAGTAGACCAACGGGGAACCAGCCAGGAACCCCTCAAACTTTCACGAAGGAGAGCCCCATGCTTCTCGAGCGCATCTACGATGAAGACCTCGCCCAGGCCAGCTACCTCATCGGTTGCCAGCGGAAGGGTGAGGCAGTTGTTGTCGACGCCCGCCGCGACATCGACACCTACCGCTCCCTCGCCGCGGCCAACGGCATGAAGATTGTGGCTGTCACGGAAACCCACATCCACGCCGACTACCTCTCAGGCACCCGCGAACTGGCTGCCGCAACGGGCGCCAAAATTTACGTCTCCGGCGAAGGCGGCCCGGACTGGCAGTACGGATTCGACGGCGAGCGCCTGTTCGACGGGAGCAAGATCACCATCGGCAACATCACCGTCCAGGCGCTGCACACCCCGGGGCACACGCCGGAACACCTGTCTTTCCTGATCACGGACGGCGCGTTCAGCTCCGAACCCGGCTACCTGCTTTCCGGGGACTTCGTATTCTCCGGTGACCTTGGCCGTCCCGATCTCCTGGACGAGGCCGCAGGTGGCGTGGACACCCGCTTCGAAGGCGCCAGGCAGCTGTTTACCAGCCTGCGTGACAAGTTCCTCACGCTGCCGGACTTCGTCCAGGTCTACCCGGGGCACGGCGCCGGCAGCGCCTGCGGCAAGGCCCTCGGCGCCATCCCGTCGTCGACAGTCGGCTACGAGCGGCTGTACGCGTGGTGGGGCCCTTACCTGGCCGCCAACGACGAGCAGGGCTTCATCGACGAACTGCTCGACGGACAGCCCGACGCGCACGCCTACTTCGGCCGCATGAAGCGCCAAAACCGCCAGGGCCCTGCCGTCATGGGCGAACGCGCCCCGCTCACGGAACTGGACACGGCCGCCGTCGTCCGCGACCTGGCGGCGAACAAGGTGACCTTCGTGGACACCCGCCCCAACACCGAGGTGCACCAGGGCACCGTAGCGGGCGCCCTGAACATCCCCGCCGGCAAGTCCGTTGCGAGCTTCGGAGCATGGGCCTTTGACCCTGAACGGGACAGCCGCCCGCTGGTGCTGCTGGCGTCGGGACAAGAGCAGGCGCAGGCGATGTGGGACCACCTGGTCCGCGTCGGTATCGACAACGTGGGCGGCTACGTGACCAGCATCGACGGCCTGCCCGCAGCCACACCGCGCCTGATCCAGCCCGAGGAACTCGAAGGCTTCGACGCCGCGGTTGTCCTCGACGTCCGCAACCGCACCGAACACACGGCCGGGCACATCCCCGGATCCAAACAGCTCAGCGGGGGCCGGGTCCTGTGGAACCTGGACCAGCTCCCCACCGGCGGCACCGTCGTGACCTACTGCCAGAGCGGCGTCCGCAGCTCCGTGGCGGCCAGCACGCTGCGCCACGCCGGGTACGACGTCGTGGAGCTCGACGGCAGCTACGCCGCCTGGGCCGCCCGGGAAGCGTCGCTGCAGTCGGCTTCGGCCCGCTAAACCCGGCGCCCGGCCGGAACCGCCGAAGGCCCCCGCACGGATATTTTCCGTGCGGGGGCCTTTTCCGCGGGGACACCATCGCGTCTAGTGGAACCCGCCAGTAGCATGGGCGAATGAGCCAAGTCACATGCGATCTGACCATCTCCCTTGACGGCTTCCTCGCCGGACCGAACCAAAGCCTGGCGGAACCGCTCGGCGAGGGCGGAGAGGTCCTGCACAGGTGGCAGTTCGAAGAGGCCGAGTCCAACGCAGCGGCGCGCGAAGGCATCCTCGCCGCGGGCGCCTTCATCATGGGACGGAACATGTTCGCAGGCCCCGGGCCCGGGGCCTGGAGTGAGGACTGGCGCGGATGGTGGGGCGAGGAGCCGCCCTATCACGCACCGGTATTCGTACTCACGCATCATCCACGCGAACCCCTGGAAATGCAGGGCGGCACCACGTTCAACTTCGTGACCGACGGGATCGAATCGGCCCTGGACCAGGCGCGGCTTGCCGCCGGCGGCAAGGACATCGCCATTGCCGGCGGAGCACAGACCGCCCGCCAGTACCTTTCAGCGGGACTGATCGACGAGCTGCGGCTCCACATCGCGCCGATCATCCTGGGAGCAGGCGAGCGGCTGCTGGACGGCGTCGGGAACCTCAAGCTGGAGCCGACCGAAGTGGGCGGGACCAGCCTCGTCACCCACGTGCGTTACCGGGTAAGCCACTGAAGCGCTGGCCCGTAATCTCCGGACGCCAGTTAGCGGATGTTGCAATGCCCTTCGAATACGGTCTTGTGATGCCTCTCCTTATCGCTCCGGACGTCAGTTACCAATCCTCCTGGCTGGAAGGATCCGCAGACTTCGGCGGCGCCCGCCGGGACGGCGGCGGCGCGGAGGGCTGGCCCCTGGAAGAACTCAGGGAGGCCGGGGTGTTCCGCCGCTTTGTCGACGCGCTCGTCAAGGATGCATTGCCGGAGACTCCGCGGAAGACCGGGCACGTGCCCTGCACATACTTGTGGATCGTAGAGGGCGGCACATTCCTTGGCTCGCTCGCCATCAGGCACGAACTGAACGATTTCCTCCTCAACGAGGGCGGGCACATCGGCTACAGCGTACGGCCCTCCGCCAGGCGTCGCGGCCACGCAGCCAGTGCGCTGGCCGACGCCCTGCCGATCGCCCGGGAATTGGGAATCCCCCGGGTTCTCCTCACCTGCGATGTCAGTAACGCAGGTTCCCGGGCGACCATCGAAAAGAACGGCGGCGCCTACGAAGACACGCGTAACGGTAAGCGTCGCTACTGGATCGACACCGCCTAACCGGACGCACCTGGAGTGAACTGGAGGGGCCTGTGATCCAAGCAGGCTTCAGCTTCAACGTGTGGAACCACGTCGGAGGAACGGCACTTGGCGCAGAGTGCGGAAATATCCAATGTCAGGGCCAGGGTCTACACTGAATCTATCGAACATATATTCGAATAAAGGTGTGTTGTGGGCATAGTTATCGGTCCCCGTGTGATAGATGCGGGCACGTCCCTGCTGTCAGTGCTGATCTCTCCAGTGCCGGTCGCAGCGGGCTATCCCTCGCCGGCGCAGGACTACTTTGACGGCAGGATCGACCTCAATGAACACCTCATCAAGGACATCACCAGCACCTATATCGTTCGGGTGTCCGGGGATTCGATGGAAGGGGCCGGGATCAGCGACGGCGACGAACTGATCGTCAACCGCGCCCTCCGCCCCAAGGACGGTTCAGTGGTCATCGCCGTCCTGGACGGCGAGCTGACCATCAAACGGCTCAGGATCACAGCCTCCGGAGTGCTGCTTCAGGCGGACAACCCCCGCTATCCGGACCTCCGCGTTCCAGCGCTGTCTGACCTGGTCATCTGGGGCGTGGCCACGCGGTGCCTGCACCATGTCTAGTGCGCGGGACATTCCGGCAACGGACGCGATCAGGCAGATCGCCTTGGTGGACGTCAACTGCTTCTACGCATCGGCGGAACGGGCATTCGACCCGTCGTTGGAAGGCCGCCCGCTGGTTGTCCTGTCCAACAACGACGGCTGCGCGGTCACCCGGTCCCCGGAAGCCAAGGCACTTGGAATCAGCGTGGGGGAACCATGGTTCAAGATCGCTCCGCGTGCCAAGGAATGGGGGCTGGTGGCAAAATCCAGTAATTATGAGCTCTACGGGGACATCAGCGCCCGGGTCATGGAGCTTCTGGGCCGCTATTCGGCCTGGCTTGAGGTCTACAGCATCGATGAAGCCTTCCTGGGCGTCAAAGGCACTCCGGACGAACTCCTGCGGCTCGGCCAGACCATCAAGGCCGTTGTCCGGCGCAACGTGGGGGTCCCGGTCTGCGTGGGGATTGCCGGCACCAAAACCATCGCTAAGCTGGCCAACAAATGGGCCAAGAACAACCCCGGCCTCAGCGGCGTATGCCATTGGGACGCCATGCCGGCACCTGCCCGCGAAGCGCTGATGGCCCGGCTGTCCGTCATTGAGCTCTGGGGCGTGGCCGGCCGGCTCACCAAACGCCTGAACGGCATGGGCATCCATTCCATCCTGGACCTCGCCCGCGCCGATCCCGTAAAGATCCGGGACCGCTTCTCAGTGGTGCTGATGCGCACTGTCCTGGAACTGCAGGGCACCGCGTGCATCCCCTTGGAGGAAGAGCGGATCGGACGTGACCAGCTCATCTTCAGCCGGTCGTTCTCCACGCCCCTCACCACCGCGGCGGACCTTCGGCAGGTCATGAGCGTCTATGCCCAGCAGGCCAGCGCCCGCCTGGCCAAGCACGGCCTGCAGGCCAAGGTCCTCACGGCCTTCGCCGGCACGTCGCACTACAACCCCCAGGACACGTCCTACCCCACCGTCTGCGTTACGCTGCCCATGCCCACCGCGGATCCCGTGCTGCTGACCCGTGCCTCGCACACCCTGCTGCCCCGGATCCAGGAAGGCACCAAGTACGTCCGTGCGGGCATCATGGTCACCGACCTGAGGCCCACGGGTCGGCAGGCGCCGCTGCCGGCATTTGCGAACCCCCACGAGGAGCGCGGCATCGGAACGCTGCTGGAAGAGGTCAGCCGCCGGTACGGCAGGGGTTCCGTGGGGCTGGGCCACGCCGGCATCCGCGGAGGTCCGGACTGGTCCATGCAGCGCACCATGCTCTCACCCAGATACACGACTCACTGGGACGAACTTCCCGTCGTCAAAGCAGCCTGAGTACCCGCTGTTACACTCTGCTCATGATCGGGCTTCCCTTCGCGGGAGATGGGCTTGTGCACGGCGTCCTGACAGGGCTGGGAATTGTCGCAGCCCTGTTGTTTTACGCCTATGAGAAGCGCCGCCGCGGACTTACCGATCCGCGCCTCTGGCCCATCGCGGGCTTCGCCGTCGCCTTCGGAGCCATCGGCTCCCGCGTCCTCACGTGGGATGTTTCCACGCAGGTTTCCCTGGCGGACTGGTGGGGCAACGGCGACCGCAGCATCCTGGCAGGCCTGGTGGGTGCATGGTTTGGCGTCCATCTGGGCAAACGGCTCACAGGCTACCGCGAGTCCACCGGTGACCTGCTCGCACCCGCCGTCGCACTGGCGATGGTCCTCGGACGGGTCGGCTGCCTCCTCACGGAGCTGCCGGGTACTCCGACCGGGGGCGCCTGGGGAATCGCACTCACCCCGGCGCAGGCTGCGCTGCTCGGCGGACCCTCCGGGGCCGGGCTCCATCCGTCCTTTGCCTACGAAATCGTCTTCCATGCTGTCGCGTTCGCCGTCATGTGGCGCTTTCGCGATCGCCTCGCACACCGCGGTGACCTCTTCATCTGTTACGTGACCGCTTACGCGCTCTTCAGGTTCGGCGTGGAGTTTGTCCGCGGCAACGAGGTGCTCTGGCTGGGAATGAGCCGCCCGCAATGGTTCCTGCTGGCGGTCCTGCCCCTGTTGATCTGGCGCATGCGGCGGGTGTTCGGGAAACCGGTCCGTCCTGAGTTGAAAGGAAGAGTGGCATGAGCGAGGACAACCCTGACGTTCCCCCGAACCCGCCCCCGCACCAATCTCCGCCTCCGCCTCCGCCGCCTAAGCATGGGACGCCCCAGGAGCCGGCGGGAGGATCCATGGCGCTCGGCGTCGTCCTTGGCGCCTTGGTGCTCTATGTGGTCTATGTCGGATCCCTCATGGCCGTCGGACCCTACGCTTTGGGCTCTTTCGGCCTCGGAGGCCTGGGCGCGTTCATTCCGATCGTCCTCTATTTGCTGGTCGCTATCCTGCTGGCCATCCGGCGCCGCACGTCGCGTTTCGGCGCGGGGCTTCTGATTGGCCTCGGAATTTTTGTCCTGTTGGGCGGCGGGCTCTGCGTCGGCGCCCTAACCCAGATGGGAGGCCTGAGATGAATCCGTCACCTTTTGCTTCGGGACGGGCGCTGCCCGGCCCCGGCCAGCCGCTGCGCGGTGACCGCATCCACCGGTATGTCACGGCGTTCTGCCCCCGCTGCCACGAGACCAACCCGCCGCTCGCCCAGGTGCGGCGCCTGTCCGGGGTGCTGCTTGTCCGTGACGACCGCGTGTGGCTCGAACGCGGCTGCCCCGACCACGGCCTGGTGCGCACCCTGTACGACGAATCCCCCGAAATCCTCAGGTATCTGGAGAAGTGGCAGGCACCCACCAAACAGCACATCCCCGACCAGGCGGACAACTACCGGCCGGTACCGGAGGCGTACGCCTATGGCCTTCCGGCCATGCAGACACAGCACACCTGCATCCTGCTGCAGGACATCATCGAGCACTGCAATCTGCGCTGCCCCACCTGCTTCACCTCCTCCGGCCCGCAGTTGCAGGGGGTGGCTCCCCTCACCGAGGTACTCGCGAACGTCGACGCACGCCTTGCCCGGGAGAACGGCCGCCTTGACGTGCTGATGCTCTCGGGCGGCGAGCCCACGCTCTACCCCCATCTCGCCGAGCTGTTGGAGGAACTCGTCGCGCGGCCGATCGTCCGGATCATGGTGAACAGCAACGGCATGTTGATCGCGACCGACGACGAGCTGCTCGCCTTGCTGACCAAGCATCGCGACCGGGTGGAGGTGTACCTCCAGTACGACGGCCCCTCCAAGGAGGCGTCGATCCACCACCGCGGCGGTGATCTGACCCGCTACAAGGATGCGGCAATCTCGCGCCTGTCCGAGGCGGGCATCTTCACCACCCTGACCATGACGGCAACCCTCGGCGTCAACGACGGCGAGGTGGGTGACGTCGTCATGCGCGCCCTGGAAACCCCGTTCGTGGGTGGAGTCGCCCTGCAGCCCGTGTTCGGTTCCGGACGCGGCCACGGCATCGACCCCCTGGACCGGCTCACCCACACGGGCGTCCTTGCCCGGCTGGCCGGGCAAACCAACGGCGTGGTCTCGTGGCATGACCTGACGGCCCTTCCGTGCTCGCATCCGCACTGCGCGTCCGTGGGCTACATGCTGAAGGACGACTCCGGGGTCTGGCGCTCCCTGACCGCCCTCATCGGGCACGACCAGCTGCTCGCCTGGCTGGAGCTCAACCCGGACAGCATCGCCAACCGCATTGCCGACAGCGCGATCCCGCTTGAACTGCGCAACCTCATGAAATCATCTCTGCTCGACCTGCTGAGCGAACAGTCGTCGCTGTCCCACCCGCGGACAGCGGACCTCTGGAAGAATATCTGCACGCAGTGCGACCTCGGCATCGGCACGCTCACCACCTTGGCGGCCGGCAAGCTCCCGGGCCAGCAGCAGCGGCTGCGCCGGCTCCTCGCCGAACGCGTCACCCGCATCATGGTGAAGCCGTTCATGGATATTTCCACCATGATCGAGGAACGGCTCACGCAGTGCTGTGTCCACGTGGGAACCAAGAGCGACGCCGGTGGTCACCAGTGCGCCCCCTTCTGCGCAGTGCAGGCGTGGCCGGCCCTGTCCAGGCAGCGGATGAGCACTGCCACGGGTCAGCAGCTGCTCCCGGTGCGCCAGCTCTAGGACGAATTAGGGAGGATGACGATGAGTTCCGATTCGGACGCCCGGCGCATCGCAGCCGGGCCGCTGCCATCGCAACTGGTGCCGCACCGGGACGGCGCCCCGCCGGATGCCGCCCCGTTCGATCCGCTCCGCCTCTGCATCTTCGCCACGATCGCGTTGCTGGGCTGGCTGACCGGCCCCGTGGCCCTGGCCGTGTTCGCGGCCATCGGGTTCGCGGGCTACTGGAAAGCACGCCGGAGGGGCCTGAAGAAGTCGAACTGCTACCTCCGCGACACCAGGCTTGTGCTCGGCTATCTGGGCCTTCTCCTGGCCGCCGGGCTGTGGGGGATCTATGCGCTGGCGGCACAGCTGTTTGGCATCTGAACAGGCGTCCGGCCTAGGCAGCCAGCGGTGACCCGAACATTTCGGCAGCGCGCCGCAGGAGGTGCTCCGGAACGTCCGCTTCGCCGCCGCGCTCCGTCCGCCCCAGGAACACGGCCGTGCCACGGGCGGCATCGGACAGGTCGAGCCCCGCCTCGCGGATGAGTTCGGCCGCCCGGATGTTCGGCGGCAGGTTCATCAGGTGGCCTTCAGCGTTGAGGTAGACGTGCCAGTCGCCGCGGCTGACGGATTCAAGGTGTCCCCCCACCAGCTGCTGAAGGGTGTCGGTCGTCGCATCAATGGTCACGGTTCTCAGTGCGTCACCCAACCGGACCGGAATGACCAGTGCAGTACATGTAGTGCTCATTTTTCTTTCCTCATACTGATAACTGAGATGCCGCTCAATCTGTTCCCACCCGCGGCTGGATCCCGACAAATATGACAGGATCCGAAACGATAATGACTTGCCCGTAATGCGGACAGCCTGTGACTAGCCAAGAGGGGCCACCATCCCCCATGCTTGCTCCATGTCCTCAATGTCGAGCCCGTACCGGATCATCGCGGTCTGCACCGGAAATATCTGCAGGTCCCCGATGGCCGAGCTGATGCTGGCCGAGGCCTTTGCAGCAGCGGGGCTCGCCGGTGCCGTCGTCGTGGATTCCGCCGGAACCACGGCCTATGAGGCCGGCCGCCCCATCGATCCCCGGGCCGCCCGCAAACTGGCAGCCCATCAACTCGCCTCGGACCGCCACATTGCGCGGGAGTGGCGCCCCGAGTGGTTCCGCGACCGCCAGCTGATCCTCGCCCTTGACGTGGACCACTACGGCTGGCTGCGCGCGACGGCACCCGACGGGGAGGCGCTGGCCCGGATCCGGATGCTGCGCAGCTTCGATCCGGCAGTGGCCGGCCGCGACCTCCTGGACCAGGGCATCGAAGACCCCTGGTACGGCGGCCATGCCGACTTTGACGTCACGTGGGACCTCATCAAGGCCGCCGTCCCCGGAATCGTGGGCCATGCCCGGCAGGAACTCCAGCAACAGAACTGGTCCGGGCAGCAGGTACGCTCTATTTCATGACCCCCGCACCCGTGATCATTGCCGTCGATGGCCGGTCCGGCGCAGGAAAGACCACCCTCGCGATCGAACTTGCCGCCCGGCTGCGGGAGCACCACAAAGTCTCGCTGTTCCATCTGGAGGACGTCTATCCCGGCTGGAACGGGCTGGCGGCGGGCATCGAGCGCTATGTCACCACTGTCCTGGCGCCCCTGAGCCGCGGCGGTGCTGCCGACTGGGTCAGCTGGGACTGGGAGAAGCACTACGACGGCCCGGCGCGAACCACACTGCCGGCAGAGATCGTAATCGTGGAGGGCGTAGGTGCCGCCGCGGCCTCCGCCCGTCCGATGCTGGACGCCGTGATCTGGTCGGAGTCTTCCGACGACGACCGCCGTACCCGGGCGCTGGCGCGCGACGGCAGCACCTACGAACCCTTCTGGGACTTGTGGGCAGCGCAGGAGGATGAGTGGCTGGCAACGGATCCGGTGCCGGACCACGCCCAGATCCGGGTGCTGAACCGGGCCGACGGCACCGCCCCGGACGACGTCCTCCAGGCGCTGCTGCACCTGCCGGCCCTCGCTGCCGTGTTGTTGCCGGAGCTCTCGGCACGCCTCGGCCTTCAACTGCATGCCGAGCGGCTGGACTGCGTGCCTGATGCCGCGCGGCTCTTCCACACCCTCTACGGCCGCTCGCCGCACGCCGTGTGGCTGGACTCCTCGCTTCGGACGGAGGGACTGCCCGCCGAACGCAGCCGCTTCAGCATTCTGGCCGACGACGGCGGGAGGTTCGGCCAGGACGTCCGGCACCGTTCCGGCGTGACCCGGCTGACCATCGGCACCGCCACGGTGGCCACCGCCGGGCCGTTCTTCCGCTGGCTCGACGGCGTCTGGGGCCGCCGCGCGCTCCGGCCGCCGGAGGGCTACGCCTGCGAATTCACCCTCGGCTGGCTGGGCTATCTGGGCTACGAACTCAAGCGCGAAACCGGCGGCAGCGACGTTTCGTCGGAAACCCCCGACGCCGCCATGATCTTCGCCGGCCGCGCCGTGGTCCTGGACCACCGCGAAGGCAGCGTGTGGCTCCTCGCCCTGGAGGCCCCCGACGCCGCGGAGTGGCTGGCACTCGCCCGCTCGGCGGTGGCGGCGGCAGCGGCTGCCGGGCCCACCGGAGACACCGTCGGCACTGCAGGCACGGGCCCCGTCGTCGCGGGCGGCGCCATGGGCACCGGAAGCAAGCCTGCTCCCGCGTTCACGGGCCGCGACACCGAAAGCGCCTACAAGGTCAAGATCGCCGACGCGCAGCATGAAATTGCCGAGGGGAACACCTACGAGGTCTGCCTCACCACCGCCGTCAGCGCCGTCGTTCCGGCCAATCCGGCCGACCCCGCCGGACCGGACGCGCTGGACGCCTGGGCGACGTACCTGGCCCTGCGCCGGAAAAACCCGGCGCCGTTCGCCAGCTACCTGCGCTTCGGCGAGCTGACGGTCGCCAGCACCTCACCGGAGCGTTTCCTGCGGATAGCGGCCGACGGCGGCATGCGCGCCGAGCCGATCAAGGGCACCCGTCCCAGGGGCTCGGAACCGGCCCGGGACGAGGAGCTGCGGCGCCAGCTGGAGTCCTCGCCCAAGGACCGGGCCGAGAACATCATGATCGTGGACCTCCTCCGCAACGACCTGAGCCACTTCGCCATAGCCGGATCAGTCACCGTGAGCAGGCTCTGCGCCATCGAAAGCTACGCCACGGTCCACCAGATGGTCAGCACCATCGATGCGAAGCTGAAGCCGGGGCTGCCGCGTGCCGAAGCGGTGGCCGCATGCTTCCCCGCAGGGTCCATGACGGGGGCGCCGAAGATCAGCACCATGGCCATCCTGGACCGTCTGGAAGAGGTGCCGCGCGGGGTTTATTCGGGCGCCATCGGCTATTTTTCGCTGAGCGGGGCGATGGATACGGCAGTGGCCATCCGGACCCTGGTGATTAGCGCCGACGGCGCGGGCGGCGCAGAGCTGAGTCTCGGCGTCGGCGGTGCCATCACCGCGGATTCATCCCCGCAGGAGGAATATGACGAAATCCGCACCAAGGCGTACGGAGTCCTCTCTGCGCTGGGCTCGGAGTTTCCGCCAGACTGACCTGCGCCAGGCTGGCCCTATTGCAGCGTGGCCGTGAGCCGGGCGACGTTGTCCACGTATTTGACGGCCATGGGCCGCTGCATCCAGTCCTCGAGCGTCAGCTCACGGGAGATGCCCCGGTACGTGTCCTCCACGGCGCGCATCTTGGCCACGATGTCGGCGCCCAGGAGCATCACCGAAACCTCAAGGTTCAGCGAGAACGACCTCATGTCCATGTTGCTGGACCCCAGGACGGCCACTTCGTCATCGATGGTGAAGTGCTTGGCATGCAGCACAAACGGCGCCTTGTACAGGTAGATCCGCACGCCGGCTTCCAGCAGCGCCTCGTAGTACGACTGCTGGGCGTGGTGGACCAGGAACTGGTCCCCCTTTTCCGAGACGAAAAGTTCGACGTCGACGCCCCGCTGCGCCGCCGTCGTCACCGCATAAAGCAGCGAATCATCCGGGACGAAGTACGGGCTGCAGATGGAGATCTTGTGCTGGGCGGAGTAGATGAGGGTGTTGAAAAGCCGCAGGTTGTTCTCGGTGATGAAGCCGGGGCCGCTGGGCACGGCCTGCGCGGTCACGGCACCCGGCGCCAGCTCCGGCTGGTGAGCCAACTGGTCCTCCAGGGACTCGTCCGTTTCGCTGAGCCAGTCGGTCGCGAACACCACGTTGAGCGTGGTGACAATCGGTCCGCGCAGGCAGGCCATGAGCTCCACCCACTCGCGCCCCACTTTGCGGTGCCGGGGGTTGTTGTAGGAGGGCTCGATCAGGTTCTGCGAGCCCGTGAAGGCAATTTCGCCGTCGATCACCATGATCTTGCGGTGGTTGCGCAGGTCCGGACGGCGCCACTGGCCGTGCACCGGACGCAGCGGCAGCATGGGCCGCCACTGGATCTTGCTTGCCTCGAGGCGCCTGATGAGCTTCCGGTAGCCCTTGATCCGCAGGGTCCCGAGGTGGTCGAACAGCACCCGGACCTGGACGCCGCGCTCCGCAGCCTCTTCCAAGGCGGTGAAGAGGTCGTCCGTAATGTGGTCCGTGCTCATGATGTAGAACTCGGCGTTGACGAACTCCTTGGCCCCGCGGACGGCGGCGGCCATGGCCTTGATGGAGTCGGGGTATCCGGGCAGCAGCTCCACGCTGTTGCCGTCCACCATGGGCAGTGAACCGAGGGTCTTGTTCAGTTCGGCTGCCGAGGCCACCCATTCCGGGCCGTCGTAGTCGCTTTCGACGGCGGCCAGCTGGGACGTCCCGGCGCGGACCCGCTTGTTCACGGCATCCTGCTGGGCCCGGCGCTTGCGGGAGAGTTTGAAGTTTCCGAACAGCAGGAACAGGATCAGGCCGAGAGCGGGCACAAAGAAGATTCCCAGCAGCCAGGCCATGGCCGTGGTGGGGCGGCGGTTGCCGGGGATGATGCCCAGCGCCAGCACCCGGATGATCAGGTCAACAATGCTCAACGCCAGCACGAGCCAGTAAGGCGCGGTGCCCACCAGCGGAAACGGCCACAACACAGACAGACTCCCACGGTTACTTCCCCCGCCGGACCGGTTCCGGAAGGCATCCAGCACAGCCTATCCCGCGGCTGGCGTCCGGGGCCGAGGATAAGCTGGAGACATGACTCATGCTGCCCCGGCCACCGTGCTCGTATTCCTTGATCCCAGCTTCGACGACGGCCGGATTGCCGATGCTTCGCAGCCGCAGCTGATGGCCACGGACCAGGGCGCCACCCGGGGCGACGGCGTCTTTGAGTCCATGCTGGCCGTGGGCGGAAACCCGCGGAAACTGGACGCCCACCTGCGGCGGCTGCAGGGTTCGGCCACCGCCCTGGAGATTGACATCCCGGCTGAGGACGCCTGGCGCCGGGCCATTGCGACGGCGGTCGGCGAGTACCGCTCCCAGCACCCCGCCGCCACTCCGTCAGAGGACGAGACGGTGGTGAAGCTGATCTGCACCCGCGGCGCCGAGGGCGGAGCAGCCCCCACGTGCTGGGTCCAGGCTTCGCCGGTCCCTGCGGCGGGCCGGAGGCAGCGCGAAACCGGGATCGACGTCATCCTGCTGGACCGCGGCTACGACAGCGAAGTGGGCGAGCGCGCGCCATGGCTGCTGCTCGGCGCCAAGACGCTCTCCTACGCGGTGAACATGGCGGCCCTGCGGTACGCCCACCACCAGGGGGCGGACGACGTCATCTTCACGTCGGCCGACGGCCGTGTCCTCGAAGGCCCCACGTCCACGGTCCTGCTCGCTCACCTTGACACGTCCGACGACGGCGCCGGCGGCACCCGCACGGTGCGCCGCCTCATCACGCCGCAACTGGACAGCGGCATCCTGCCGGGCACGTCACAGGGCGCGCTTTTTGCCGCCGCCAAGGCCGCGGGCTGGGAGCTCGGCTACGGCCCGCTGGAACCTCGGGACCTCTTCGACGCCGACGCCGTCTGGCTGATTTCCAGCATCCGGCTGCTGGCCCCCGTGAACCACATCGACGGCAAGGAAATCGGCACGCCCGCCCTGCGGAAACAGCTGACCGACGAACTCAACGAGCTGTTCGCCACCATCGGGTAGATCCCCCGCCCCCGTCCTCCCAACGCTCTCTCACTTCTCGGCGCCTTCCCCCGAACGCTTTCTCACGTGGTCTGCGGCTGCTCGGGCCGCCGCGTCGATGCGGGTGCAGTGCGCTGCCCATTCCTCCGGAGTACGCGTCGTCAGGTTGGGGTCCCCGGGCCGCTGGCCTGCTGAACCATCGATGAGCTCACGGAGGATGTCCGCGTGGCCCAGGTGGTGCGCCGTTTCCACGCACATGTGCACCAGGATCTGGTGGAGGGACACGCGCCTCCGCTCCTCCGGCCACCACGGCACTTCCCCTGGCGCGTCCAGCGGCAGCGCGTCGATGGTGGCGTCACTGTGCGCTGCGGAGAACTGGTGGAGCTCAATGATTTGTTCCCGGGTCTCATCCGCGGCTGCCCACAGGTCGGCGTCGGGCTCGGCATTCTCGTCAAGCCACGGGAGGTCCATAGGGGCGGGCCGCCCGAAGACCTCGCCGAGATAGCCGAGTTCCACGCTGGCCACGTGCTTGACCAGGCCGATCAGGTTGGTACCTGTGGGCGTCAGCGGCCTCCGCACGTCGTACTCGTCCAGTCCGTCGAGTTTGGCCAGGAGGTTCGCCCGCCGGGTGCGCAGGTAGCTGTGCAGAATTGCCTTGTCATCCATAGCGGGCACTATACCGACGCTCGCTCATTTCCCGCGGTCATCACGCACGCTCGAGCGTCCCGGCCACCAGGAAGTGCGAGAGGGTTTAGTTTGCCGGGCCGCCGGATCCCGAGGTGAAGGCTTCCTCGTCGGCGGAGGTCCGCCAGGCTGCCCAGTCCAGGGGCTGCACCGAGGGCCGTCCCAGGAGGTACCCCTGCCCGAAGGCCATCCCAAGGTCCATGACCGCGGTCAGCTCGGCCTGGGTTTCGATCCCTTCCGCAACAAGGTCCGCGCCGATCTGCCGGGAAAACTCCACCATGGCCGCACCCAGGGTTCTCTGGCCGGCCGCATGGTCGATTCCCGCGATGAGGTTGCGGTCGAGCTTGATGATGTCCGGGCTGAGGTGCTTGACCTGGCTCATCGAGCCGAAACCCGCCCCTGCGCCGTCAACAGCCACCCGGAGCCCGCGCAGCCGGAGCGGCGCAAGTGCCTTCACCACAGGCTCGTATTCGTCCTCGGCAAGCCGCTCTGTCAGCTCCACAACGATCCGGTCCACTGCCAGCTGCGAGTGCTCCACGAACGCCCGGAGCCGCGGGTCAAGGCAGGTGGCCGGGGACAGGTTGAGCGCCACATAGACGTTCCCCGGCAGTTGCTCTGCGGCCACCAGGGCCGCCTGCAGCGCTGCAAATTCAAGGTCGGGGCCGAGGCCCACGGCCGCGGCCTCGTTGAACCAGTGGTCGGCGCTGGCGCCGTCGTCGCTAACAAATCGGGTCAGTGCTTCAACACCGATGACGTCACGCGTGGACAGTTCGTGGATGGGCTGGAACGCGGTGAGGAGCATCCTGTCACCGAGAATGGCCTCTATGCGGCGCCTGCTCCGGCGGGTGAACAGCGTTGTAGCGCCGTAGTCCTCATCGGGCACGGGCAGGTCGGGGCTGGGCAGGTTCTCCTCGGAGTCGTCCGACTCCTGGTCCGTGATGCTGCGCGTAGCCATCAGGTGTTCCAGGAGGGCGCGTTCGGGATTACCCGGGTGCGATTCCATCCGGCTGCGCAGCTGCTCGCGCGCCCACTCGCTCTGCGGAGTGGCGTCATCCAGTACAGACTCGATGATGTTCCACGCCTGGCCACGGATCGTCGGATCACTCACGTCCGAAGGCGGGATCGACTGGGGTCCCCGGTACGCAGTCGATTCACCATCGGTCAATGCTGGAAAAGAAGTCTCATCCATTGACATGGTCTATTCCTTTATAAGTGCTGGTCCCGGCTGAGCCCGGGACCCATCCGTGAATACACCGCATGCTGATTCGAGGATGCGGGAACCGCGAACGTTTCAAAAGCGTACAACGAGACCGGTCTGTCTGTCTGTAGTTGTAGCCGAGTCGTAATGCTAAGCACGCGGCCTATTCCTCCACGAATTCCGAGGCCAGATGGATGTGATTATCGGCCAGCCACACGGGGTTGAAAGCCTTGCTCAGGTAGTTGCTGCCGGCGTCGGGCGCAATGGCCACCACCACCGAGCCATGCGGTGCGGCACGCGCCACCCTCAGGGCCGCCGCCACGGCCAGCCCGGAGGAGGGCCCGAGGGACAAGCCCTCCTCGTTCAACAGCCGGTGCTCCGTGGTGTACACCTCGTTGTTCGGAACGCGGAGGAAGCGGTCCACGACGCCGCGATCGAAGATTTTGGGCCATTCTGCTTCCGGCCAGGAGTTCCCCACGCCGTCCACCAGGATTTCCCCGGGATGGCCTCCGCTGTACACCGAACCAACCGGATCCGCGGCGATCACCTCCACATGGCCGCCGGATTTCTCCTTCAGGTACCGGCCGTTGCCGCTGATGGTTCCGCCGGTGCCGATTCCGGCCACGAAATGCGTCACTTTCCCGGCCGTCTGCTGCCAGATCTCCGGCGCCGTTCCTTCGTAGTGGGCCAGCGGGTTGGCCGGGTTGTCGAACTGCTGCGGCCGCCAGGCGCCCGGGTTCTCGGCCGTGATCCGCGCTGCAACGGCCCGCGCGTTCTCCGGCGACTCCGACGGCGCGGTCCAGTCCGTCACCACCACCCTGGCGCCGTAACGGTGCAGCGCGGCGAGTTTCTCGGATGAGATGGTGTCCCCGGTAACCACCACCACAGGGTGCCCGGTCAGGGCACCGATCAGGGCAAGCCCGATCCCGGTGTTCCCCGAGGTGCTCTCCACGATGGTTGCACCCGGCCGGAGCTCACCGCTGCGCTCAGCCGCCCGGACCATGCTCAGCGCTGTCCGGTCCTTGATGGAGCCACCCGGATTATCCGATTCGAGCTTGACGTACACCGTGCTGCCGAGCCCTTTGGAGAGGACATCCAGCGGCACCAGCGGCGTGTTGCCCACCTGCGCCAGGACAGCCGCGGCGTCCGCCGCAACATCTGCAGCCTGAACCGCGTGCCTGCCTGTCATGGTGCTCATCGTTGCCTTTCCGTGCTGCCGGCGGGGCCGCCGTCGAATGCGGGGCCGTCGAATGCGGGGCCGAAGAAGCCGGCACCCAGGAAGCCGTCCAGTTCAGCGGAAGCTTGTTCCACCAGCGCCGCCGCCGGCAGGTGCCGGGCCAGGAGGCCGGACAGACGGTGGACGACGGCGGCAGTCCCCTTTCCGAGCGGCCCCGCACGCGCTTCCGCCCCGCCCAGCAGGTACGCGGCGGTCAGCGCTTCGATGGCGAGCAACTTCCCGGCAGCGTCCACGGATCGCTCCAGCAACTGGAGGGCAAGCGGCGCCAGGGTGGAGTGGTCCTCGATGTCGGCGGACAGCGTGGGAGCCCCCAGCGTGGCCGGCGCTGCGAGGACTTTGAGTTCGGACAGCAGGCCGGCGGCCGAGTACCAGAGGAGCCCGGGCAGCTCTTCCGGCTCCAGCGGGGCTCCGTTCCTGGCAGCCTCGAGGTGCCGCTGGCGGATCCGGCGCTGCGGCGGGTAGAGCTTGGCGATCCGGCGTTCGCTGCTGATCCCCAGATGGGCAAGCCCCAGGCGCAGCGCCTCGAATGCCAGGGCCAGCTGCATCGGCTGGAAGTTCCCGCCGGACACCATCCGCCCGGAGCCGACGTCGGTGAGCGGGTTGTCGCCCCGGCCGTTGAGCTCCACCTCCAGGGCATCTTCCAAAGCGGTGACCTGCCACCGGACAGCGCCGTGGGTCTGGGGCGCCGCCCGGAAGGACAGCGCGTCCTGCACGGAAACCTCCCGGGTGTGGTCCTCCAGCCAGCCGCCCTCAAGGAGCCGCAGCACATGGGCCGCCGTGACCGCTTGCCCGTGCACGGCTTTGGCGGCCTGGACCGCCGGCGAAAACGGGCTGAGGTTGCCGCCGCCGTCGTGCCTTGCCGTCGCCTCAAGCGACAGTGCGAGCGCCGTGTCCGCAAGGTCGGCGAGCCGCAGGATGCGGTGCAGCACCAGCGCGCCGACACCGATGGAATAGGAGTTTGAGCTGACCAGGGCCAGGGCTTCGCCTGGCGCCAGTTCCAGCGGGGCCAGCCCGGCGTCGGCCAGGGCCTGCCCGCCGGGCACCAGCTGCCCGTCCGCCCCCACGGCCTGTCCCTCCCCGATGGCGACGGCGGCCACCGCGGCCAGGTGCGTGAGGTCGGCGGAACCTACGGATCCTTCGCGCGGGATGGCGGGGACCACGCCCCGGTTGAGCATGTCAGCGTAGAAACGGGCTGTTTCCGGCCGGACTCCGGAGCCGCCCCGGCTGAAGCCCACCAGCCGCGCCAGGATGACGGCCCGGACCTCGTCGGCGCCCAGCAGGTCCCCCACTCCGCTGTTGTGGTACCGCACCACCTGCACCTGGTAAGCGAGGATCGACTTCTCCTCCACGGCGGTGTCACGTCCGGAACCCAGCAGCGTATTGAGGCCGTAGACGCGGTGGCCGGAGTCGATGGCCTGCTGCACCACCTCCCGCGAGCGCCCGACCAGCTCCAGCGCGTCCGTGCTCAGGAGGAACTTTACGGCCGGGTCAGCCGCGGCCTCGGCGATGTCCCTGGCGCGCAGGTGCGCCGTGCCGATCAGGAAGTTTCCGCTGCCGTTGCCCATGGGACTAAAAGTCCAGCAGGTTCCGGCGGAAGCCGCCGTCGCCATAACTTGTCCGGAGCAGCCCGCGGCGCCGCAGCACGGGCGCCAGGCGGTCCAGCACCCCGTGGACGGTGGCCGGGTCCACGAAGCCGGAGAACAGGAACCCGTCCCCGCCCACCTGGACCCCGGTCTCCTCGAGGTAGTCGGCAATGTCCTCGGCTGTGCCGATGATGCTGTCCCCGGCGCCGCCGCTGCGGGCCTGCAGGAGCTGGCGCAGCGTGGAGCCCGGCGGACCGGCTTTGGCGAAGTGGTCCAGGGTGCCCTGGTTGCTGTTGGTGGTCAGTTCAGGGAGCGGGGCGTCAAGGTCGAACTTTTTGAAGTCGATGACGGAGAGGTACGAGATGGAGTTCAGCTGGCTGTCGATGTCGCGCTGCGTGAGTTGGCGCCGCTGCTCCCGGAGCTCGTCCGCTTCTGCCCGGGAGCCGACCACGGTGGGCTTGAGGACGAACAGCACCTTGACGTCGTCGGGGTTCCGCCCTGCCGCGGCTGCCTCGGCCCGGACCGAGTCCCGGTAAGCCTTCATGCCGTCCGCACCCCTGGCCAGGGCGATGGCGACGTCCGTGTTGGCACCCGCGAACGCCTTGCCCCGCGGGGATGCCCCGGCCTGCACCAGGACCGGCTCCTCGGGCAGCGGCGCCGTGTTCAGCGGCCCCCGGACTTTGAAGAACTCGCCGTCGTGGTTGATCGGGTGGACCTTCGTGTGGTCCGCGAAGATGCCGGCCTCCGCGTCCTCCACGATCGCGTCCGGCTCCCAGCTGCGCCAGAGCTTGCGCACCACGTCCACGAATTCCTCCGCCTTCTCGTAGCGGAGATCGTGCTCAATCTGCTGGTCCAGGCCGTAGTTCTGCGCGGCAAGGTCGCTGCCGGAGGTCACCACATTCCAGCCCACCTGGCCGTTGGAGAAGTGCTGAAGGGTAGCCAGCAGCCGTGCCGCGGTGAACGGCGGGTAGAAGGACGCACTCACCGTGGGAACAATGCCCAGGTGCTCGGTGGCGGAGAGCAGGTACGGAACCAGGGCCAGCGGATCGTGTTTGGGAGCGAAGGACGCCTGGGCCAAGGACACTTCGGCGCTGCCGCCGTAGGTGTCCGGCACGGTGAGGGAGTCCTCGATGATGAACAGGTCCAGCCCGGCCCGCTCAAATTCGCGCACGGCGTGCTGGTACAGGGCGGGTTTTTTCCAGTCGTACCCGATGCCGTAGCCGGGCGTGCCCCAGCCCTGGACGCCGAAGCCGTGACCCACAAACCAACCGAAGTGCAGCATGGGACTGACTGTATTCCCGTTCGATCCATTCACGGCTGCCTGATTTCATCCGGCGTTACAGCGGTTCATCTCCCGTCATTATCCTCCCGGCAGGTTCTTTTGTAACGGCAATATGGGGTCACGTACGGGTCACCGGAAACGCGGGGGCAGTGCCGCGTTCTGCCATGTCCCGTTACGGAAGATGACGACGACGGCGGTGCGGGCCGCCGTCGTAAGTGTTACGTTTTTGGGGAGTAATGAGAACCGGTGCCAAGCCCTGACTGGCCGGTCGGCAACCCTCCTTCCACGGCGGGGTGCCTCAGGTGAATACTCGGCATATCGACCCATTCGAGCTGCAAGCGTGAGAGAAGGAGATCCGTCGTGTCTGACGCACCCGCCCCACTGGCTACCGAACCGGCCGCCGCCGGCCAGGACCAACCGGCCCAGGACCTGCCCCAGGAAAAGCTGGCCTACAGGCTGATTACCGGCCCCGACGACCGCTCGTTCTGCGAGCGCATCTCCGCGGCCCTGGCCGATGGCTATGTTTTGCACGGGAGCCCGGCGGCCACGTTCAACGGCACCAGCGTGATCGTGGCGCAGGCCGTGGTGCTGCCCGCAGCCATCGCCAGCTCGGACGCCGCGGTGGCCACGGCGGTGGACGAACTTGAGTTCGACCTCGACTTCCCCGGCGAAGGTTTCGAGGGCCACGCATGAGCTACGCCGGAGACCTGACCCCGCAGGACGCCTGGGCCAAACTGGAACAGGGCGCGGTACTGGTGGATGTCCGCACCGAAGGCGAATGGGCCCACATCGGCATCCCGGACACAAAAGCCACCGAAAACGATCCCCTCTTCATCCAGTGGACGTTCCCCGGCGGCATCCCCAACCCGGAATTCATTCAGCAGCTGAAGCAGCAGGCACCGGAGGACACCGGCGTCGAACTGGTGTTCCTCTGCCGATCAGGCGTCCGCTCGATCGCCGCGGCAATCGCCGCCACGCAGGCCGGCTTCACCGCCTACAACGTCCTCGAAGGCTTTGAAGGCGAACCGGACCGTTACGGCGAGCGCACCGTCAACGGCTGGAAAAACCGCGGACTGCCCACCAACCTCGGAAAGAACTAAGTGACTTTCAATCCCGACGCCGCCGGCTGGAGCCCCGACACCCAGGCTGTCCGCGGCGGCCTTGACCGCACCAACTTCCAGGAGACGGCCGAGCCGATCTTCCTCAACTCCGGCTTCGTGTATGAATCCGCAGCCGCCGCCGAACGCGCCTTCACCGGCGAAGACGAACGGTTCGTGTACTCGCGCTACGGCAACCCGTCCGTGGCCACGTTCCAGGAGCGGCTCCGGCTGCTCGAGGGCACCGAGGCGTGCTTTGCGACGGCGTCCGGCATGTCCGCCGTCTTCACGGCCCTCGGTGCGCTGCTGGCCGCGGGCGACCGCGTGGTGGCTGCCCGGTCGCTGTTCGGCTCCTGCTTTGTGATCCTGAACGAAATCCTGCCGCGCTGGGGCGTGGAAACGGTGTTCGTGGACGGTCCGGACCTGGAGCAGTGGCGGGCCGCCTTGGCCGAACCGACGACGGCGGTCTTCTTCGAGTCGCCGTCGAACCCCATGCAGGAGATCGTGGACATCGCCGCGGTCAGCGAACTGGCCCACGCGGCCGGGGCAACGGTCGTCGTCGACAACGTCTTTGCCACTCCCCTGCTGCAGCGCTGCGGCGAGCTCGGCGCGGACGTGATTGTGTACTCCGGCACCAAGCACATTGACGGCCAGGGACGGGTGCTGGGCGGCGCCATCCTGGGCACCAAGGAGTTCATCGACGGCCCGGTCAAACAGCTCATGCGCCACACCGGGCCTGCGCTGTCCGCCTTCAACGCCTGGGTACTGACCAAGGGCCTGGAGACCATGGCGCTGCGCGTCAACCATTCCTCCGCCTCGGCGCTCCGCCTGGCCGAATGGCTCGAGGAGCAGCCGGCTGTCAGCTGGGTCAAGTACCCGCTGCTGAAGTCGCACCCGCAGTACGAGCTCGCCGCCAAGCAGATGAAGGCCGGCGGCACCGTACTCACGCTGGAGCTCTCGCCGTCGGCGGGCCGCACGGCGAAAGAGGCAGCTTTTGCACTGCTGGACGCGCTGCGGATCATCGACATCTCCAACAACCTTGGCGATGCCAAATCGCTCATCACCCACCCGGCCACCACGACGCACCGCGCCATGGGTCCGGAAGGGCGCGCAGCCATCGGGCTGAGCGACGGCGTGGTCCGGCTGTCGGTTGGGCTCGAGGATGTCGACGACCTCATCCGCGACCTGGAGCAGGCGCTCAAGCAGATCTGACCGGCAGAGGTACAACCAGCGCGAACGGACAGATACGGCCCTGCATTGTGGGGCGTTATCTGTCCGTTCGCGCTCTGTCCGTTTGCCCTACACGGCCGTGTCCGTTGGCCCGCCGCGCCGCCGTCAGCCGTGGGCGAGGATGGTGTCGATCAGCTGGGCGAGCTCCGCCGCGGCATTCGGGGTTACATCGGGTCCCGCCTTCACCGCGGTGGCGGCCAGGTTTCCCTTGATGCCGGTCATCGTCAGGGCCGCCTGCTTTTCCCCGGTGGAGAGGCTCTGCTTGGCCAGGGCAGCGAACGACTGGTCACCCTTGGTCTCGGCGTTAACCTCCTGGACCTCGGTGGTGATCTTCTGCCCTGCCAGCTCCACGGTGAAGTTACGGCACGCGGCCGAAGCTTTCTTGGATGCGTCCAGATGATCCCGCAGTTCCTGGGCATCCTTGAGGGCAATGACGGTGACCACGATGGCGGTCTTGTCCGCCGCCGACACACTGGTTCCGGCCGCATACGTGCTGTCTTCGGGGACCTGGGAGTTGCTGTCGGCGAAGACATTGCACTCCGGCGGCGTGAAGGTCGCACTCTTCAGCACCTCTTTGGCCTTGATGATGCCCTGGTCGATCTGCGCCGCGGGGACCACCGTGAGCGGCCGCCCCTCAGCATCCTTCAGGGTGGACACCAGGCTGCTGAGGTCCGCATCCGTGTATGTCTTGGCCGGGCTTGGCGTGGCACTGGAGGGAGGCGGCGAGGACGTTTGCGTTCCGGTGCCGGTGTTTGTTCCGCACCCGGCGAGAGCCAGGAACGCTGTCAGGAGGAGGGCTGCTGGAGTGGTGCGCCTTTGCATGGACTGATCCCCGTTCGATGGTCCGGTCCGCCCCGGGGGTTTCGGGGCGCATTCCGGAGCCGGATCCGCCGGGCGGTCAGTCGATCGCTGCCAGGCTGATGCGGCGTGCTGCTGCGCGGCAAGTGGCGCGGGGATCGTGCCTGGCGGACGGCCGGGTTCCGGCCGGTCCCGCCGGTGCTTTCGATCCCCCTCGAGCACCGCTGGCTGACGCGATAGCGCCAAGCTACGGCAGAACGCCCGCGGCTAACAGAGTGTCCACTACCTGTTTCGCCCGCTGGCTGCGTCTGCCCTTTTTGTCCACCTTGACGGCCTTGACCGCAGTGCCATGATGAAGGCATGTCGTTCCGTGGTGAAAGTGCCGGTGGTGACAGTGCCCGTCGTGACAGTGCCGAGCCGTCCGGGGACCGAGCCCGGGTCCGGGCAGCCGCGGTGGTTGTAGTGCTGGCAGCTGCGGCCATCGCAGTGCCGGGCTGCGGTTCGGCCGGAACCTCAGCTCCGGGCAGTACAAGTGCGCCCGCGTCCCAAAGCACCTCCGGGACGTCGTCGGCCTCGCATCGCTCTTCGCCGATTGCCACGTACGTATCCCACGGGAGCGGAAGCGATACTGCTGCGCTGCAAGGGAAACTCGTCCTCGACGCGGGGTGCCTGTACATACAGGCACCGGACGGGACTGACTGGATCGCCGCGTTTCCCGTCGACGAAGTCGAGTGGGAGGACGACAGACTCCACTACCAGGGGTCCAGTTACGGTCACGGAGATGAGATCCTCCTGGGCGGCGGCACCGGCAATTCACTGCAGGGTGTGACCAAACCGGACTCATGCCGACATGCCGAGGTCTGGCAGGTAGGCCAGACCGACTGAACAGCGCCGGTCGGTTTCAGCGCGAACGGGTCACCCTTCGTGCGTTTCGCAGCAGGTTCGGCTAAGCCCAGAATGCGTCGCCTTTCGCGGTGTCCTGGAAGAACTCCCGCGCCTCGGTAATCTTGCCGCCAGCGACCCGGAAGGCGATGACGCCGTCCTGGTCCAGGGCCCTGCCGCCGCTCTCTGCCCGGTTGTGCTGGACCGCAACGGTGTTGGTTTCCCCGCCGATGATCTCCTCGACGGTCACTGTCAGGTTGCCCCCGGACCGCGTCCCGAGTTCCCCGAAATAGGCCAGGATAGCGTCGCGTCCCTCCTTCTTTCCGGACAGCACGCCATCTCCGGCGACGTGCCAGACTGCGTCCTCCGCGAACAGTCCGCCAAGGGTTGCCATGTCGCCTGCGCTGAAGGCCTCGTATCCGCGCCGGACCAGCTCAACATTCTCCCGGGTTCCCATTTCTGGCACCTTCCCGTCTTCGTCGTCGGGTAATTCTCGGACGTTTCAAGGCTATTCCCGCGGAATTTGATTGTCGATGAGTCAGGTGTCGAGCTCCCAGTGCAGGCGGATCGCTTCGGCGATGGGACCGGCCGCCACGTCCACGGTGAAGGCCACCGGCGCGGTTCCGGTCTCTTCAATGACGGTGTCGTGGTAGACCCGGCCGCAGGCAGGGCACAGCGTGTAAAGGTCCTCGTCCCCGGGCCACGCCGCGAGTCCCTCCGGCACGGGAGTGCCCTCGCCAAGGTGGACGGGCATGCCTTCGGAATTGGCCTGGATCAGCCCCTCGTCGCTGACGGTGTTTCCGCAGACACAGGTGATGGTGGTGACATCATGGCCGGCGACTGTGGCGAATTCGGTTTCCATGGCGCGCTCCGGGGTAGTAGGAACCTGATCAGGACTGGCGGACGCGCAACAGCACCGGCGCCTGCTCGCGCACGGTGATGGCTTCAGCCTGGCGCATGCTGACGTCAACGGCATGGGCCACCACCGCGGCCAGACCGGCGGCGACGTCCGAGCTGGCCGCCAGGCCCTCCTGCATGGCACGGCGCTGCTGTTCCGAGCCGGTGCCCCGGTCGATGATCCTGCGGGCGCCTTCCCGGGCCAATTCCAGCTCGCCCTGTTCGGCCAGGACCGGCGCCACGTAGTCCACCAGCGCCTCCACCACTTCCTCGGCGGGAGCGGGACGGAAGGTGCCAAAATCGAGCAGGTCTCCCCGGAGCCCGCAATTGCTGGCCTGCCACGCCGCCATCTTCAGGAGCACTGTGGGCACGGGGGCCGGGTCCACACCGGCCCGCCATTCCCTGCTGGCCGATTCCACCAGGCCGCGCACCAGGACGGCGATCAGGGCTGCGTCTTCGGCATGCAGGCAGACGTCCGCCACCCGGACTTCCACGGTGGGGTGGTTCCGGGAGAGCCTCGCGTCGAAATAGATCATGCCTTCATCCAGCAGCACGCCGCTGTCCAGCAGCCGGGTGACCACGCGGCGGTACATGGAGTGGGTCCCGAAGATCTGGGACGGGCCCGACGTCGGCCAGCGGTTCCAGGCCTGGGTGCGGTAGCTTTCGAAACCGGTCTCCACACCGTTCCAATACGGCGAATTCGCGCTGAGTGCCGTGAGAACCGCCAGCTTGTCCCGGATCCGGTCGATGACGGCGACGCCTTCCTCCGGCGATTCGACGAATGTGTGGACGTGGAAACCGCAGGTCAGCTGCTCATGGACGGTGAGTCCGAAGCGCTCCTGCATGGTGGCGTAGCGGGGATTCGGCGTGGTGTGCGTCGTGGAGGCAATCGGCGATGTTGCCAGAGCGGCCACGCGCGCATGGTGTTTCTTCGCGGCCCTGTCCGCCAGGGCACGCCCCTGGCGGATCTGCAGCAGCAGCTCCTCATAGTCCAGGCACGGGCGCGTCTGTGTCTCGATCTGCTCAAGTTTCAGCTCGGCAGTCAGCCCGGTGTCGCCGTCGTTACGGGCTGGATCGTGCGGATCCGGAATCCGCGGTTTGTCCGGAGCGTCGTCGGCAGCGAGCTTCCGCCCTGTCAGGAGGGCGTCCGCCAGCGCCAGCGGCTCCCCGGTCACGGGGTCCACAATCAGCAGCTCTTCCTCAACCCCGAAAGTTCGCATGCATACATTGTGCCCCCGTGACGCGCGGTTAGACAGGCACCGTCAGAGAGCCCTTATTGGGCATGGAACCGCTCAGTCCTGGAAGTACTCGATCTTGGCGCCGATGGTGTTGAGCCGCTCGGCCAGGTCCTCGTACCCGCGCTCAATCACGTAGATGTTTCGCAGCTCCGAAACCCCGCGGGCGGCCAGCATGGCCAGCAGGATGCACGCGGCCGGGCGGAGGGCCGGCGGGCAGCCCACTTCGGCTGCGCGCCACCGTGTGGGTCCGTTGACGTAGATCCGGTGCGGATCCAGCAGCTGGACGCGGGCTCCGAGCTTGTTCAGCTCGGTCAGGTAGATGGCGCGGTTCTCGTAGACCCAGTCGTGGATCATGGTCTGGCCTTCCGCGTTGCCGGCAATGACGGCGAAGAAGGGAAGGTTGTCGATGTTCAGGCCGGGGAACGGCATGGGGTGGATCTTGTCCGTGGGTGCATGCAGCGCGGAAGGTTTCGTGGTGACGTCCACCAGGCGGGTGCGGCCGTTGCGGGCAAAGTATTCCCCGGAGATCTCCAGTTCCTGGCCCATCTGCTCCAGGGTGGCGAGTTCGATCTCCATGAATTCGATGGGAACCCGGCGGATGGTTACCTCGGAGTTGGTCACGATGCCGGCGGTAATCAGGCTCATCGCCTCGATGGGGTCCTCGGAGGGGAAGTATTCGATGTCGACGTCGATGGACGGCTGCCCCGTGATCTTGAGGGTGGTGGTCCCAACGCCGTCGATCTCCACTCCCAGGCCCTGCAGGTAGAAGCAGAGGTCCTGGACCATGTAGTTGGGGCTGGCATTGCGGATCACCGTGGTGCCGCGGCGGTGAGCGGCCGCCATGATGGCGTTTTCGGTAACCGTGTCACCGCGTTCGCTCAGCACAAAGGTGCGGTTGTCGCCGTCGGCCGGGGGTGCCTGCACGGAATAGAAGCCGGACGTGGCTTCCACCGACAGGCCGAACTGGCGCAGGGCCTGCATGTGGGGCTCCACGGTGCGGGTGCCCAGGTCGCAGCCGCCCGCATACGGGAGCCGGTACTCGGCGGATTCGTCCAGGAGCGGCCCCAGCAGCATGATCACGCTGCGGGTGCGGCGGGCCGCCTCCACGTCCATGGAGTCGAGGTCCAAAACGGCGGGGCGGCGGATCTGCAGATCGTTGGCATTGAGCCAGGTGCATTCGACGCCGATGCTGGTGAGGACCTCCACGATCCGGTTCACTTCCTCGATCCGGGCCAGCCGGCGCAGCGTGGTGGTGCCGCGGTTGATGAGGCTCGCGCAGAGGAGGGCCACGCCGGCGTTCTTGCTGCTGTTGACGTCCACCGAACCGGACAACGTGCGGCCGCCTTCCACCCGGAGGTGCGTCATCTGCGGCCGGCCCACCTTGACGATGCTGCGTCCCACAATCGCCTCGAGCCGCTGGATCATCTTGAGGCTGAGGTTCTGCTTGCCCTGCTCCATCCGGGCGATGGCGCTCTGGCTGGTGCCCAGCTCGCCGGCAAGCTGCCCCTGGGTCCAGCCCTTCTCGGTGCGGGCATCGCGGAGCAGCAGGCCTACGTGTTCAGCAGTCTCTTGAGTCATAGGACGAAAATATCACCCATGAGCTATTAGTCGACGCGAAACGCCGGAAACTGCAGTTGAAGTCACAGATTATCCACTTCGTGCGATATATCGGTGACGTGCGGCCTATTTCTGCTCGAGGAACACCATGTTCCACGTCCCGGCGCTGACCGCCGCCCATACAGCCGCGACCGCAATCAACAGCCCGCCGAGGACCACCCAGACGTCCAGGATGCTGTACGTGGACTCCCGTGCCCACGTCCGCTGCGCACCGCCAAAGCCCCGCGCCTCCATGGTGACCGCCAGCCGTGAAGCCCTGCGGATGGCCTGCACCAGGAGCCCGAAGCTCTGTCCAAGCGTTGCCCGGAGTCGCTGTGCAGGCGTTCCGTGCGAACCGACGCCGCGGGCACGCCGGGCCATGCCGATGGTCTGCCACTCCTCCGCCATCAGCCCCACGAGCCGCATGGCGGCCAGCGTGCCGAGGACAAAGCGGTGCGGCAGCTTCGCCTTCTGGGCCAGTGCGTCCGCCAGGTCCGTGGGATCCGTGCAGCTCATCAGCAGCACCGCAGGGAGGGCGATCGCCAGTCCCCGCAGCAGGAATCCCAGCCCCAGCTCCAGCGAGCCTTCGCTGATGGACCAGATGCCGACGTCGAGCAGGACCGTTCCGGTGTCCGGCGCCAGGATCGAGGTGCTCCAGCCGCCCAGTGCCGCCGCCAGGATCAGCGGCCAGCCACGCTGCCAGAGCAACGCGACGGTCAGTCCGGCCAGCGGAAAGAGCAGCAGTTCGAAGGCCAGGGCCACCGAGGCGGACACCCAGTCGATGGACAGCGCCAGCACCACGGTCATCAGCATCACGACCGCAAACTTGGCCAGCGGATTGGCCCGGGTGAGCAGGGCGTGGTTCGCGTTCAGGGTCAAGGCTTCCCTCATGGTGCTGCCACCTCCGGGTTGCGCAGGCCGGGTTCCTGCCCGGCGAGTTTGAGTTCGGGCGCACCAAGTTTCAGCTCGGTGCCGCCCAGGACGTCGCTGAATTCCTGGTCGTGGGTCACGGACACCACGGCGGTGCCGGCGTCGAGTAGTTCCGACAGGAAGGAGGCCAGCTCCGCCCAGGTGTTTGCGTCCTGGCCGAACGTGGGCTCGTCCAGGATCAGCACCCGGGGGTGGGCGGCCAGCACGGTGGCGACGGACAGCCGGCGCTTCTCCCCGCCCGAGAGAGTGTAGGGGTTGGCGTCCACGAGTTTAGTCAGCCGGAGGCGCTCCAGGAGCTCGTCCACGCGTTCCTCACCATGGCCAAGATGCCGCGGACCGAACATCAGCTCATCCAGCACCCGGCCGGTGACGAACTGGTGCTCCGGCTCCTGGAACACGGTGCCGATCCTCGCGATCAGCTGCTCCGCTTTCCACTTGTACGGGTCAATGCCGGCGCCTTCGCTGAGGTCCACCGTGGCGGAAACCGTGCCGGCCACCGGGCGCAGCAACCCGGCGAGGGTCAGGGCAAACGTGGACTTGCCGGAACCGTTGGGGCCCGTGATGGTCAGCGCCTGCCCGGCCCGGACCTGCGCCGTAATGTCCGACTGCACCGGGACCGGCGGAATGGATTTGAAACGGCGCCGGCGGGGACGGTCGCGGGAAACGGCGAGGTGCTCCGCAGCCAGCAGGAGGTTCCCGTTACCGGGCCCGCCCGCACCGGACAGCCCCGCACCGGGCAGCCCCGCGGCACCGGGCAGCCCTGCGGCACCCGGCAGCGCAGCACCGGAACGTGCGCGGGTGGCGGGCACATACCCGGGCACCCAGACGCCGGCGGCCACGAGCATGTCCCGGGCCTGGTCTAGGACCTGGTCCGGCGGCCCGTCCAGGAGCACTGCGGAATCCGTGGCCGATCCAGGCTGCAGCACCACGATCCGGTCCACCAGGTCTTTCCACACGCCCACGCGGTGTTCCACCACCACCAGCGTTGCCCCGGTTTTATCCAGGCACCGGCCCACGGCGTCCCTGACCTCCAGGACCCCCAGGGGGTCAAGGTTGGCCGTGGGCTCGTCGAGGAGCAGCAGTCCCGGGCGCATGGCAAGGATGCCGGCAAGCGCAAGGCGCTGCTTCTGCCCGCCGGAGAGGGCCGACGTCGGGTGGTCCAGCGGCAGGTGGGCCAGCCCGACGTCGTCGAGCGCTTCTCCCACGCGCGTCCAGATGTCCGCACGGGGCACGGCCAGATTCTCGGCGCCGAAGGCGACGTCGTCCCCCACGCGGGACAGGACCACCTGCGTCTCGGGGTCCTGCTGCATCAGGCCGGCGCGGCCGCGCTGTGCCCGCGGCGGGGCGCCGTCGATCAGGAGGGTGCCCGTCTCGTCCGAGTCGTCGGCGTCCGGCGTGCCTTCATGGTGGGCGCCGGCGTCGCTGTCGCCGAGTACCCCGGCCAGGGCGTGCAGCAGTGTTGATTTGCCCGCGCCGGAGGGGCCCAGCAGCAGCACGCGTTCGCCAGGCTGGATGTCCAGGTCCAGGCCGTGGACGGCGGGCTGGGACCGGCCGGCGTGCCGCCAGCCCCAGCCGCGTGCCGTGACCGCAGCCGGGCGGACGTTGTCCGAAGATGTCATGAGCGGGGTGCGTTCGTCAGGAAAAGACGGGCTCCGTTGCTGCCTTGCGGGAGGCAAAGGAGCTGAGCACACCGGTCCGGGCCAGGCCGCGGGTGGCGATCCAGGACAGCGCACCGGCAATAATGGCGCCGGAAATGGCGGTGAAAATGATGTAGGCCAGCTTGTCACCGGCCGCGTAGGCGACGTTCCAGCCCCACGGAGCGAACGAGTCGTTCAGGCCGCAGAAGAGGCCTGCACCGGCACCGGCCAGCAGCGAAACGGGCAGGTTGAACTTCTTGTACACGAACACCGCGAAGATGATTTCGGCGCCGAGCCCCTGCACGAAGCCGGAGAACAGCACGGAGGCACCGTACTGCGAGCCCATGATCAGCTCACCGGTGGCAGCCACTGTTTCGCAGAACAGTGCGGCTCCGGGCTTGCGGATGATTAGCATGCCCAGGACGGCGGGAATCATCCAGCCGCCGGCAATGAGGCCGGTCAGGGGCGGGTAAACGGCGTTCATGGCCGGGGTAACGGCGGCGGCGCCCTGGGACCAGGCCCAGAAAATGACGCCGCCGGCCACTGCGATCAACGCGGCAACCACAATGTCCACCACGCGCCAGCTGTACTTGCTGTGCGGCAACGCCTGCTTTGCAGAAATATCAGTCATGTCTTCCTCCTGAGGTACAGGAGGGGAGAGTGTTTCCCGGCAAGGGCCGCGGCTTCCGCCGCCTGCTGCCGGACACTCTGAGAACTCGACTCCCTTGCGCCGGTACTAACCGGATCAGGTTCGAGGGTCTGCGGCTGTCCGCACTCTCAGCGCCCGCCTCCGGTTCCCTGGACTGTTCCAGTGATGCCCGACGGCGACGCTCCCCTGTCGTATCAATTCGCCCTTGTGGGCGTGGACCAGTTTACACCCGCAGGCCCGCGAAATCCCGGGGCGGCTGTCACAATGCGCGGTGATGGGGGCGGCCTGATGCGGCTAGGCTAGGGGAAGCCCTGTTTCCGCCGTCTCCCACCTGTTAGGGGTACTGGAATGAGTTTTTTCATCAAGCTGCTTGGAACCGGAGTGAGCCTGCTGGCCGGATTTGCCGGCACGAAGGCCGTTGACGTCGTCTGGGAAAAGGTCACCGGACGCAAGCCCCCCAAGGGCGACAAGAACGACGTCCCCACCACCCTGCGCAGCGCCCTGACCTTTGCGCTGGTCTCGGCCGCTGTCAGCGCCATCATCCAGGTCCTGGCCAACCGCGGCACGCAGCGTGCCATCACCCGCTTCGCCAAGACCCAGGACATCGTCTAGGCCCATCCGTCCTGCGGGCCCCCCGCTAGGCTGACGCGCCGTCGTCGGCGGGACCGTCGTGCGCTGCGCGCTCGTCTGGTTCCTGGCCGCCGGCGGCCCGCCCGTCGGCGGTCTTCTTGTCCGCCGCCTTCTGGACCACGGCCTCCAGTTCGTCCGTCGTCAGCAGCTCCCTGTGCAGGTGCTTGGTGCGGTAGCCGGCCCGGCCCACCATGTGCGCGGATACGGGAACGGTGAGGACCTGGAAGATCCACGCCACGAACAGTGCGGGCCACACCCACCAGGTCCGCAGCTGCAGGCCCACCGAGGCCAGCAGCAGGAAAAGGCCCAGCACCTGCGGCTTGGTGGCAGCGTGCATCCTGCTCATCAGGTCGGGGAAGCGCAACAGGCCGATGGCCGCGCCGAGGGACATCACGGCGCCCACCACCATAAAAACGGCAGACACGGCGTCGATGACGGTGTCCACGGCGGATGGTTCAGGATTCATTGGGGTGCTCCCGCCGGTCGGCCACGAAGCGCGCCACAGTCACGGACCCGATGAACCCGATGATGGACAGCGCCACCAGCAGCATCAGGTTGTTCAGGTGCCGGTTCACGGCCATGTCGATGCAGAGCGTGGCCCCGATGATGGCCAGGAGCACGTCCGAGGCCAGCACCCGGTCCAGCAGCGACGGGCCGATGGCGATCCGGACAATGGCCCCGGCTGCCGCGAGCGACAGGATCACGGCCGTTACGGTCAGGACGACTTCCATCATGCGCCCACCTCCTGTTTCAGTGCGGCCAGTTCTTCACGCGTGCCCATGATCCGGATCAGTGCCGCCTCGGCATCCCGGACTTCCTTGCGCAGGTTCACGATGTCCTCCCCGCTCCGCACGTTCAGCCCGTGGATGTAGAGCGTGGACGTGGAGCGGTCCACCTCTACCACCAGTGAGCCTGGAATCAGCGAGATGACGTGGCCGGTGGCAGTGACCATCAGGTCCGAATGGCTGCGGAGCTGGACGGCGACGACGGCGTTGGTCACCTTGGGCCCGCGGGCCACCGCCAGGTACAGCACCTGGAAGCTGGCGGCCACCACTTTGCCCAGGAAAACGATGGCGAACGGGACGGCCCGCACGATGCTGAACCGGCCGCCCAGTTCCACCGGCGGCAGGTAGAACAAGCGCGCCACCACCACGGCGATGAGGGCTCCGAACAGGAGGTTCCCGGCGCTGAAGTCCTGCCAGAGCGCACCCCAGACAAACACCAGCCAGACGAGGAGGGGCAGTTCCTGCCGGATTGAGATCCGTCGGCGGTTCACTTCTGGACCTCCGGCTGCTGGCCCTCAGGCTGCGGGCTTTCCGGCTGCGGTTCCGCAGGTTCAGGCTGCGCGACCGGGGGCACCGGAGCGTTTTCGCCCAGCACCGCCTGGATGTAGGAACTCCTGTCCAGCATCTCCACGGCCGACTGGTCCGCCACCCGGAAGAGCGGCCCGGCGAAGACGGTGAGCGCCACGCCGAAGGCGACAAGCCCCAGGGTGGATCCCACCATGGTCCGCGGCAGCAGCGTGACGTTGCGCTTGCCCGCGCGGTCGCCGGTGTCGGAGTCCTCGGGGGCGGCCAGCAGCACGGGGTCGGGGTTCTCTGCGTCCTCGGGCTTGCGCCAGAACGCGCGGTTCCACACCCGGGCGATGGCCAGGAGCGTCAGCAGGCTGGTCAGGACACCGCCGATCACCAGGGCGTAGGCCAGCGGGGTGCCGAGCTGCACACCGGCCTGCAGCAGCCCGAGCTTGCCCAGGAAGCCGGAGAACGGCGGGATTCCGGCCAGGTTCATGGCGGGAATGAAGAACAGCAGTGCCAGGATCGGGGACAGCTTGGCCAGGCCGGCCACACGGTCGATCGAGGAGCTTCCGCCGCGGCGTTCGATCAGGCCCGTGACCAGGAACAGGCTGGTCTGGATGGTGATGTGGTGGGCCACGTAGAACACCGCCGCGCCAAGCCCTGCCACGGAGGACATGGCCAGCCCGAACACCATGTAGCCGATGTGGCTCACCAGGGTGAATGAGAGCAGACGTTTGATGTCGCTCTGGGCCAGGGCACCCAGGATTCCCACCACCATGGTCAGCAAGGCGGCCACCATCAGCGGGGTGTTCAGCGAGTCCCCGGGGAAGAGGAGCGTCTCGGTGCGCACCATCGCGTAGACGCCCACCTTGGTCAGCAGGCCGGCGAACACGGCGGTGACGGGGGCCGGCGCGGTGGGATACGAGTCAGGCAGCCAGAAGGACAGCGGGAAGACAGCCGCCTTGATGCCGAAGGCCACCAGCAGCATCACGTGCAGCAGCATCCGCGTCCCGGAGTCCAGGTCTGCGAGCTTGATCGCGAGGTCCGCCATGTTGATGGTTCCGGTGGCCCCGTAGATCATGGCTATGGCGATCAGGAACAGGACGGACGACACCACGGAGACCACCACATAGGTCACGCCGGCGCGGATGCGCGGGCCCGTTCCGCCGAGCGTCATCAGCACGTAGCTTGCCGTCAGCAGGATCTCGAAACCCACATAGAGGTTGAAGAGGTCCCCTGACAGGAAGGCGTTGGACACCCCGGCCACCAGGATCAGGTAGGTGGGGTGGAAGATCGACAGCGGGGCGTCCTGGTCGCCGTCGGCCATGCCCTGGCCGGTGGCGTACACCAGCACGGCGAGGCTGACGGTGGAGGAGACCACCAGCATCAGCGACGAGAACTGGTCCACCACCATCACGATGCCCCACGGCGGCAGCCAGCCGCCGATGTTGACGGCAGCCGTTCCGCCGTCCCAGACGGAGGCCAGCAGCACACACTCCAGCAGCAGGGTCAGCGAAAGCAGCGTGATGCTGACGGCCCGCTGCGCCCGCGAGTGCCGGATCAGCACGAAGGTCAGGGCGGCGCCGAGGATGGGAAGTACGACGGCGAGCGGGGCAAAGCTTGCGATGTTCACTTCACGCCTCCTTCCGGGCCGGGGGTCACGTTTTGGGAGCCGGGCTGTTCTTCCGCGGCGGCGTCCTTGGCCCGGATCCGGTGGTCGCCCGCCTTCACGGTCGCGCCACCGTCCTCGGAGCCGGAAACGCCCGAGTCGGAAATCCCCCGGCCGTCGGAGCCGATCATGGTCAGCGGAAACTCGGAAGTCTCGACCGGAATCTCGGAGTCGTCCTCGGCATCGAAGCTGGGGGTTTCTGCGACGCGGATGTCTTCGACGTCGTCCTGGATCTCATCGCGGCGGGCCAGCACCCATGTCCGGTAGATGATGCCCAGCATGAACGCGGTCACGGCGAAGGAGATCACGATCGAGGTCAGGATCAGTGCCTGCGGGAGGGGGTCGTTGTAGTCGCGGGGGTCCGTGTCCTTGCTGAACATGGGCGCCAGGCCGGCGTAGCCGCCGGTGGCGAGGATCAGCAGGTTGGTGGCGTTGGCCAAAAGCATCAGGCCCAGCAGCACCCTGGTGAGGCTTCGTTCCATGATCAGGTAGATGCCGCAGGCATAGAGCGCGCCCATGACCGTCAGCAGTGTCAGGTTGACGCTCATGCCTTCCCCCTCCCGGTGGTTTCGGCGGGAACGCCTTCGGGTTCCTGCCCTTCGGTCTCGCCGGCCGGGTTTTCTTCAAAATGTTCATCGATTTCGGCGCCCAGGCTGCGCAGCACGTCCAGCACCAGTCCCACCACCACGATGTAGACGCCGATGTCGAAAATAGTGGAGGTGACGAACTTGATGTCGCCGAACACCGGCAGCCACAGTTCGATGATGGCGCTCTGGAACACCTGCCCGCCCAGCAGCAGCGGCACCACCCCGGAGGCCGCGGCCGTGGCCAGACCGATGCCCAGGAGCGTTCCCGCGCCCACCGGGGTGGCCTCGCGCAGTTCGAAGCGGCCGCCGGCAAGGTACCGGATGGTCAGGGCTAGTCCGGCCGTCAGCCCGCCGGCGAAGCCGCCGCCGGGCAGGTTGTGGCCGGCCAGCAGCAGGTAGATGGAGAAGACGATCATCGAGTGGAACACCAGGCGCGTCACCACTTCGAAGATGATGGAGCGGCGCTCGGGAGCCATGGTGCGCCCGGCCACCAGCCAGGCATCCCGGGTGGATGCGGCGAATTTGCGGCTCAGCGCCAGTGCCGCACTGTCCCGGGAACTTTGCCCTGCGTGGGACCGGCGGCCCACTGTCCCCTCGGCCACCGAGGACGAGGCGCGGAGTCCGTCGCCGCGTCCCTTGACGAAGATGAGGCTGGCCACGCCGGTGGCGGCCAGCGCCAGCACGGAGATCTCCCCGAAGGTGTCCCACGCCCGGATGTCCACCAGGGTGACGTTGACGATGTTCAGTCCGCCGCCGCCCTCATAGGCCAGCCGCGGGAACTCCAGCGCGACGGGCGTCGCAACCCGGGCACCCATGGCGTAGATGGCCACGAAGATCATGGTGATTCCGAACGCCACCCCGATGATCACGCGGATCACCCGGTACTTGCCGCCGGTGCGGTCGCGGAGCTCGGCCGGCAGGCTGCGCATGGCCAGGACGAACGCCACCAGGATGATGGTTTCCACCAGCATCTGGGTCAGGGCGAGGTCCGGCGCCCCCTGCAGTGCGAACATCAGGGCGATGCCGTAGCCAGTCACGGAGACCATCAGCACCGCCAGGAACCGCTTGTTGGCGCGGACAGCCGCCAGGGCCCCGATCACGATGCCGGCGCCGGCCACCAGCTGCAGCGGCGAATTGGGATCGATAAAGTACAGTCCCTCCGGCAGCGGCTTGCCGGCAATGAGCAGCGCGGTCAGCGGAAGTGCGAAGGCCACGGTGAGGATGACGGAGAGGTAGAAGAACAGCGAACCACGCTGCGTGCGTCCCGTGACCCAGACGGCAACGTCGTCCAGGGCGCCGATCGTCATCTGGTAGGCCCGGTCGCCGTCCACCCACGCCGGCACCCGGCCCTGGGCGCGGGCAACGATGCCGCGGCCGTAGAACATGGCGATGCCGAACGCGAACGTGAGGGCCGTCAGGCCCAGCGCTGGAGTAAGTCCGTGCCACAGTGCAAGGTGACCGGCGGCGCTTGCCGGGTCGCCGCCGTCGTGCACGAACTCCGCAGCGTACGGCTGGATCCACCCGTCCACCGGTGCCGGCCACAGGCCGTAAACGATGGTGAGCAGGCTCAGCAGGGCCGGGGCGGCGAGGAAGGACGGCTTGATGGCCTTGAACGGTGTGGGCTCGATGCCCGGCTTCGAGGCGAAGGCACCCCACATGAACCGCGCGCTGTAGGCGAAGGTGAGGATGGAGCCCAGGACCAGCCCTGCCAGGACCACCGGCCCCCAGGCGCCGGGCCCGGCGGGATCCGTTGAGGTGCCGTAGTGCACGAAGGCCTCGAACACCGATTCCTTCGCCACGAACCCTGCCAGCGGCGGGATGCCGGCCATCGAGGCGGCACCGATGGCTGCGACAACCGCCAGTGCACGGGAGGACTTGTAGACGCCGGACAGCTTGCGGAGGTCACGGGTGCCGGACTGGTGGTCGATGATGCCCACCACCAGGAACAGGGTGGCTTTGAAAAGTCCGTGGGCCAGGAGCAGGGCCAGCCCGGCCAGCGCGGCGTCCGGCTTGCCGAGGCCCACCACCATGGTGAGGAAGCCCAGCTGGCTGACCGTGCCGTAGGCAAGGATGAGCTTGATGTCGGTCTGCCGGAGCGCGCGGTATCCGCCCACCAGCATGGTGGCCAGGCCCAGCCCCAGCACCATGGGCAGCCAGTAGGCCGTTTCCGCAAACCCCGGCGCCAGGCGCGCCACGAGGTAGACGCCGACCTTCACCATGGCTGCGGCGTGGAGGTAGGCACTCACCGGAGTGGGCGCCGCCATGGCTCCGGGGAGCCAGAAATGGAACGGGATCAGTGCGGATTTCGTCACGGCACCGATGAGGATAAGCACGACGGCGGCGGCCACGGCTCCCGCTGCCGGCCCGGTGGCCAGCCCGGGAGCCATCTCCAGGATGGACGAGATCCGGTAGGTTCCGGCGCTGAAGCCCAGGATGATGAGGCCAACAAGCATGGCCAGGCCACCCGCCGTGGTGACCATCAGGGCCTGCAGGGCCGAGCGTCTGGCGGAGAGCCTGGTGCGGGCGTAGCCGATCAGCAGGTAGGACAGGACGGTGGTGAGTTCCCAGAAGATGAACATCAGGAGCAGGTCATCGGCCGTGACCAGGCCGAACATCGCCCCGGCGAACGCCAGGAGCTGGGCGCCGAAGCCGCCGAGGTCGCTGTCCTTGTTCTTGAAGTAGCGGGCGCAGTACACCAGCACCAGGGCACCCACGCCGAGCACCAGCAGGGACATGATCCAGGCCAGCGGGTCCATCCGGAACGCGAGCTCGATCTTGAGCTCAGGAATCCAGGGAAGGAGCTCGGTGACGGCGCTGCCCGTGGAGGAGGGTGCCTCCTGGCCGGCCGCGCCCTGGTATACGGCGCCGTGCTGGAAGAGGAGCCAGACGAACGAGCCCGCGGGAACCGCAGCCAGCGCATAGAACGAGTTCCTGCGGAATTTCCTGAAGAGAAACGGCGCCACAGCGGCCACAGCGAAATGCACGGCAAGGACTGTGATCACAGGTATCTCCGCAACGTCAGGATTTCGATTGTCAAAAGTTGGAGCAGGCGGTCATACGTCAGGTTCGGTGCAGACAGTTTATCAAGCGGATGCAAACACTTTTGCCAGCGACCCGACCGCCGGGCAGCGGATTCCCCGTGACGCCGGGGAATTTCCACCGCCCCTTCACTCGCCGTTTAGCTAGGGGCGGATAGCATTCAGCCTATGAACCCCGTCACCGCCTCAGCGGCTACGCACCCCCCGTCCGAGCTGGAGTCCGGAACACTGGCCACCAGCAAGGGCAAGGTCCTCGCCTGGGCCGCCTGGGACTGGGGTTCTGCCGCCTTCAACGCCGTGATGACCACCTTCGTGTTCACGGTGTACCTGACGTCCAAAGCGTTCGGCGGCGAGGACCAGGCCTCGGCCGTGCTGGGCGGTGCCCTGGCGATCGCGGGCGCAGCCATCGCCGTCCTGGCGCCCGTAACCGGCCAGCGTTCGGACACCGGCGGCCGCCGGAAGATGTGGCTGGGGCTCAACACGGCCGCCGTCACGGTCCTGACCGGATTGTGCTTCTTTGTCTTTCCGCGGCCGGAATTCCTTCTGCTGGGCGTCACGCTCATCGCCCTCGGCAACGTCTTCTTCGAATTTGCCGGGGTGAACTACAACGCCATGCTGGCGCAGATTTCCACCCCCAGGAACATCGGCAAGGTCAGCGGCTTCGGCTGGGGCATGGGCTACCTGGGCGGCATCGTCGCGCTGCTGATCGTGCTGCAGCTGTTCGTCCAGCCCAGCTTCGCGTGGTTCGGGGCCTCCACCGAGGACAGCCTCAACATCCGCCTCGTTGCCGTGTTCTCAGCCCTCTGGTTCTTCATCTTTGCGCTGCCCGTGCTGTTCGCGGTGCCGGAGCTGCCCCGGCAGCAGCAGGCCGCGAAGCTGGGGTTCCTGGCTTCCTACGGGCTGCTGGTTCGCCGCATCAAGGCGATCTACCGCACCAGTCCGCACACCATCTTCTTCCTCCTCGCCAGCGCCATCTTCCGGGACGGGCTGGCCGCCGTCTTCACGTTCGGCGGGATCATCGCGGCGGGAACTTTCGGCTTCGAACTGAAGGAAGTCATTTTCTTCGCGATCTTCGGCAACATCGTGGCCGCGGTGGGAGCCATGATCGGCGGCTTCCTGGACGACCGCATCGGGCCGAAAGCCGTCATCATCGGTTCGCTCGTCGGACTGCTGATTGCAGGCACCGTCATCCTGGTCCTGGGCAACGGCAGCTATGTCTTCTTCGGGCAGGCCTGGGCAGGCACCACCACCTTCTGGGTGTTCGGGCTCTTCCTCTGCCTCTTCGTGGGTCCGGCCCAGTCCTCCTCGCGCGCCTACCTTGCCCGGCTGGCGCCGCATGGCGAATCCGGGGAGCTCTTCGGCCTCTACGCCACCACCGGCCGGGCAGTCAGCTTCCTGGCGCCGACGCTCTTCACCCTGTGCATCGCCGTGGCCTCGCCGCTCGTGGCGCCGGGGGAAGCCCAGCGCTGGGGCATCCTCGGCATCATGGTGGTGCTGCTGGCGGGGCTGCTGGTGCTGCTGCCGGTCAAGCCGCCGGGGAAGGTGGAAATCGCGGTGGTTCCCGCGGCCTGAGCAGGCAGCGGGGAATTCGCCGTTTCGGCCCTCCAACGCCCTCTGCGCGGACTAGGCTGGTGCCATGAACGTGGATGAGACAGACCTCCCTGGCCTTGGCAGGCGCAAGGATTTCATGACCGCTTCGGGACGCCGGATCGGCGTGGTGGAGTACCGCGAAGGGCAAACCGAACTGATCGTTTCCACCTGGGACGATCCGGACACATGCCAGGCGTCCATTCCCCTGACCGCCGACGAAGCCGCGGCCCTCGGCAACCTGCTGGGCGGGCAGCGGCTGGCGATGCAGCTCTCCGAAGAGCACCGCGAAATCCCCGGGATCGTCACACGCCAGTTCTCCATTGCCGGAGACTCGCCGTTCCATAACCAGCCCATGGGCAAGGCCTGCATCCGCACCCGCAGCGGCGTCTCCATAGTCGCCATCATGCGGGAAGGCGAGGTGGTCCCCTCCCCCGGACCCGACGTCGTCCTTCACCCGGGTGACCTGCTCGTGGCGGTGGGAACGCAAGAAGGCCTAGATACGGCGGCCGATATCCTGCGCAACGGCTGAGCGGCATGGACCCGCTCGCGCTAACCCTCATCGAACTGGGGGCCGTCGTGTTCTGCCTTGGCCTGCTGGCCAGGCTGGCCGGGCGGATCGGGATGTCCCCCATTCCCCTGTACCTGGTGGGCGGGCTGTTTTTCGGGGCCGGCGGCCTGGTCAAACTCGAAGGCATGCACGAATTCGCACATCTTTCGAGCGAGATCGGCGTCATCCTACTGCTGCTTATGCTCGGATTGGAATATACGGCGGCGGAGCTGGTTACGGGGCTGCGCCGGTCGTGGCAGGCCGGCGTCCTGGACCTCGTGCTGAACTTCATTCCCGGGGCAGCCCTGGCCGTCCTGCTCGGGTGGGGTTTGGTGGGAGCCATGGTGATGGGCGGCGTCACGTACATCTCCTCCTCAGGCATCGCAGCGAAGGTGATCACGGACCTCGGCCGGATCGGTAACCGCGAAACCCCGGTGGTGCTCTCCATCCTGGTCTTCGAGGACCTGGCGATGGCCGTGTACCTGCCCATCCTCACCGCCACCCTCGCCGGAGTCAGCTTCCTGGTGGGACTCCAGACCGTGGGGATTTCACTGGCCGTGGTCACGGTGGTGCTGGTGGTGGCCCTCCGGCACGGACACCATGTGTCCAAGGCAGTGCACAGCGAGAATTCCGAGGTGTTCCTGCTGAACCTCCTCGGCGCCGCGCTCCTGGTTGCCGGCCTCGCCGCTGCCATGCAGGTCTCGGCCGCAGTGGGGGCGTTCATGCTGGGCATCGCCATCTCCGGGGCCACGGCGCACAGCGCAACCCGGATCCTGGAGCCGCTGCGGGACTTGTTCGCCGCCATCTTCTTCGTGGTCTTTGGCCTCAATACCGACCCCACGTCCATCCCGCCGGTTCTGGGCTGGGCTCTAATCCTGGCGGTCCTCACGGCCGGCACCAAGGTGATCACGGGAGTCTGGGCCGCCAAGCGGGCTGGAATTGCCCTGCCGGGCCGTTTCCGCGCAGGGGCCGCACTGATTGCCCGCGGCGAGTTCTCCATCGTCATCGCCGGCCTGGCGGTAGCGTCCGGCGTAGTGCCGCACGACCTCGCCGCACTGGCCACGGCCTACGTGCTCATCATGGCCATCATGGGACCGCTGGCGGCACGCTACGTGGAGCCCGTGGTCAAGATGCTGCGCCGCCCGGCAAAACCGCGGCCGGCCGCCCGCCCCATCTGACGCTCTCTCAGATCCTGCCGCCTTCCCGGCGACGCTCTCTCAGATCTCGGTGCGGTGGAAGTTCAGGTAGCTGCGGCTGGCGGTGGGGCCGCGCTGGCCCTGGTAGCGGTTGCCATACTCACCGGAGCCGTAGGGGAATTCCGCGGCCGAGCTCAGCCTGAAGAAGCACAACTGGCCGATTTTCATGCCTGGCCACAGCTTGATGGGCAGCGTTGCCATGTTGGAAAGCTCCAACGTGACGTGCCCGGAGAACCCGGGATCGATGAACCCTGCCGTGGAGTGCGTCAGCAGCCCCAGCCGGCCCAGCGAAGACTTTCCCTCAAGGCGTGCCGCAATATCGTCCGGCAGCGTGACGGTCTCATAGGTGGAGCCGAGCACGAACTCACCCGGATGGAGGATAAACGGCTCTCCCGCGTCCACTTCCACCAGCCGCGTCAGCTCAGGCTGGTCCTCGGCGGGGTCGATGTGCGCGTACTTGTGGTTGTCGAACAACCGGAAGAACCGGTCAATCCGGACGTCCACGGAGGACGGCTGGACCATCACCGGGTCATACGGGTCCAGGACAATCCGTTGGGAATCAATTTCGGCACGAATATCGCGGTCAGAGATCAGCACACTCAAAAATACCGCATCCATTGCCGCCCCCGTTTTGCAGCGTTACTGTTGCTGCTGTTACGAAATGTCATCGTCGATACAGAATGAGGTTGATGTTGCGGCTGTGACGGTGCACCTCCCCCTGAACGGGCGGCACCAAAGGATCTGGGGTTGGCTTGAGGAAAATTTCGGCACGGACACTGGCGGCCATGATCTGCGCTCTGGCTCTCATCCCGCCTGCCGCCGGCCAGCTGGGGGGATCTTCCTCAGGCCCGGAACCCCTCTCCTCCTCCGTGGCCGGCCGTCAAACGCCGGGTCAACAGACACCGAGCGTCGCCCTCGGCCCGCCGTCGTTCGCGTACGACGGCGGCACGGGCGCCGCAGGTAGCGCACCGGGCCGGCGGCTCGCCCCCGCCGTGGACCCCAACATCACTCAAGGGAACCAAAAAGCAGGGGACCAAAACGGAGCCGCTGCCGCGTTGGCCGGCACCGGAGGAACTGCGGACGCCGCCGGGACGCTGTCCACCGAAGCCCAGCCGGCCTACCCGGCAGCCGAGGATTCCCCGCCCGAGCCGGCGTCCATTCCGCCGCTGTCCGCCACGGAGTCGGACCTGGCTGCCCTCGCCCAGGCTCCACCGGCCCCCACATCCGCACCCGCGGCAGGCACCGGGGTCCTCCGCACGGAGTCCCTCACCACCGAGGCACTCGTCAGGGACGACGCCTCGGCGCAGATTAACGCTGTGTTCAACGCCATCAACAGCTATCGGGCATCGTTCGGCCTGCCCGCCGTGAAGTACCACGCCACCGTGGCCGCGATGGCGCAGGAGTGGTCCGACAGCATCGCCTCACGCGAAGTGATCGAGCACCGTTCAAGCTTCTGGACCGATCCGCGGGCGCTCAGCCCCACCAACGGCGCCGGGGAGGTCATCGCGGTCCGCTGGGACCGCGATGCCGCGCAACTGGTGGAATGGTGGAAGGGCTCACCCGCACACAACGCGATCCTGAAGGACCCGCGGTTCACTGTGATGGGCATCGGCATCACGTTCACGGACGGCAACTGGCAGACCACGCCGAACCGTTACACCATGTGGGGAGTGGTGGACTTTTTCGGATACGGGACACTCCCCGCGGGAACCACCAGCAGCCCGGGCGGCAGCAGTGAAATGCCCGCACAGCCCGCCAGCGTGTGCGATCCGCTGGTGCGGCACATGCCCCCGACGGCGGACCTGACCGCAGCCGCCATCAAGGGTCCCGGTGATTTGGTGTCCGTGAACTCGTCCGGCGACCTCCTGAACCGCCCGTCACTCGGGAACCGGCAATTCGGCGCACAGCAGGTCATCGGCACCGGATATGGCGGCGCCAAGGAGCTCTTTGTCACGGACTGGGAGCGGGACGGCGTCTTCGACCTCCTGGTGCAATGGACCGACGGACGGGTCACCCTGCAGTCCGGGGCCGCTGCGGGCGGATTCCTCCCCGCCGTGACCCTGGGCCAGTCGGGATGGGCCGGAATGACCCTGGCCGTGGGGGGCTGGTGCGCCAACAACCGGCTCCCGCAACTGGTGGCACTGGACGGCTCCGGGAACCTCTGGCTGTACCCCAACCGCGGGAAGGCGGATCTGGTGGAGCGGACGCTGATGGCGTCCGGTGTGTCAGCCACCCGGCTCGCCATGGCGGATTACGACGCCGACGGTTTCCAGGACCTGCTGGCCCGCCAGACGGACGGAAACGTCCGCCTCTACCGCGGCTCCGGCGCGCCGGCACCGCGCGCCGAAACCCGGGCGATCGTGGCTAGCGGATGGTCGGACGTCACAGCCATCCGGCCGCTGCGGGATGTCACGGGGCTGAACTCGACGGGATTGGCCCTTCGACGGGCCGGCGACGTGGTGCAGTACTGGGACCTCAGCACCGGAACCCTTGCATCGCCGTCGTCCGTCCCGGGCGCCTGGGCGGGTCAGCGACTCGCGCAGTAGCCACCGCGCAGTTGGCACCCCGCAGGAGCCCCTCGGCGTGCGTTTCAGTTAGGGCTCCGCCGGCCGGGCTTCCAGGACTTCCTTGAGCCGCTCCAGCTGGGCGACCTCTGCCTTCATGGTCCGTTGAATCATGAAGTCCATCAGTCCGGCCAGGCCCTTGGGCCGGACTTCCAGTGCAAACCGGACCCGGGTGCGTGTTCCCTCGGTGCTCAAGTAATAGCCGCCGTGCGGGCGGGCCGGACCGGCAACCACCTGGAACTGGATCTCGGCGCCCGGACGGAGCTGGGTGATCTGGAAATCGGCGGCAATGGGGCGGCCCGCAGGTCCTGTCAGGGTCTGCTGGTACACGGCGCCCTTGGCACCCACAGCACCCGACCGCAGTTCAACCTTCCGGACCCCTTCACGCCAGGAGGGAAGGTTGAGCCCGTCCTGCAGGAACCGGTACACGGTCATGGCATCGCGTTCCACGACGACCTCGTACTCTGCAAATGCCACGGGGATCCCTTGATTGTCGGACAGCTTTCTTTCGTAGCCCGTTCCCCTGATACTGCAGCTAACACCAACAGGATATTCAGCCTGGAGTGCGCCCGGAGCAGCTGCGGCCGTGCCTTAACCGAAGAGTTATCGAAAGGACCGAAGCGTTATCGAAAGGGTGCCGCCCGCGCCGGACGTGTCCCTGTTCGGGGACGGCCCACGGCTGGGGTAAAGTAAATCCGGTTGACGCAACCGGGACCTGGCCGAGACATCTGGCTGGTCCCCCATGCGGCTGTAGCTCAATGGTAGAGCGCTAGCTTCCCAAGCTTGATACGCGGGTTCGATTCCCGTCAGCCGCTCCACTCCTTCCACAGCCCACTCCGCCGGCCCTCCTCCGCCGGGGCATTAGGCGGCTACCTGTATGGTCAGAAGTCAGGAACCCCTTCGGTTCCGCTACAGGAGCAATCATGGCTGACAAGTCCCCGCGTCAAGCAGCATCCGCTAAATCCGGCAAATCCATCAAGGAAAAGCGAGCTGACAAGAGGGCCGCGTCAGCGCCGCCCAGCTCCCTCGACAAGCCAGCCAACGCCAAGGCAGCGAGCCCCAAAAAGAAGTGACCGGTTCCATGAACCACCTCACCCTCGGAGTCCTGGCCAGCACACGGAAGCCCGACGAACGCCGGCTCCCGCTCCACCCCCTTCACCTGGACCGCATCGCACCGGAACTGCGGCAGCAGATCATCCTCGAACAGGGCTACGGAGAACGGTTCGGCGTCTCGGACCTCCACCTCGCCTCGCTCGTGGGGCGGATTGCCACCCGCGGCGAGATCATTGCCGACGCTGACGTGGTCCTGCTGCCTAAGCCGCAGCCTGAGGACCTCGCCGAACTCCGCGACGGCCAGATCCTCTGGGGCTGGCCGCACTGTGTCCAGGACCGCGCCGTCACCCAGCTGGCCATCGACAAGAAGCTCACCCTGATCGCCTTCGAGGCCATGAACCACTGGGCCAGTGATGGCGGCTTCGGCCTTCACGTCTTCCACAAGAACAACGAACTGGCCGGCTACTGCTCGGTCATTCATGCCCTTGCCCTCACCGGCTCAACGGGCGACTACGGCCGGCGGCTCACCGCCGTCGTCATCGGTTTCGGTGCCACGGCCCGCGGCGCCGTCACGGCGCTGAACGCCCACGGCATCCATGACGTCCAGGTGCTGACCAACCGTGGTGTGGCCGCCGTCGGCTCTCCCATCCATTCGGTGCGGATTGCGCAGTTCGACCATGACGACAAGGCGCCGTTCCTCAGCCAGGTCATCACCGAACGCGGCAGGGTGCCGCTGGCACCGTTCCTGGCCGAGAGTGACATTGTGGTCAACTGCACCCTGCAGGATCCCAATGCTCCGCTGACGTACCTGCGCGAAGAGGACCTCGGTGCGTTCCGTCCCGGCAGCCTGATCGTGGACGTGTCCTGCGACGAGGGAATGGGCTTCAGCTGGGCGAAGACCACCACCTTCGCCGAGCCCATGCTCACCGTGGGCGACCACATTGACTACTACGCGGTGGACCACAGCCCGTCGTATCTGTGGAACTCCTCCAGCTGGGAGATCAGCGAAGCGCTGCTCCCCTTCCTGGAGACCGTCATTTCCGGCCCCGAGGCCTGGGCCGGAAATGAGACGATCGCCCGTGCGATTGAAATCCGCGGCGGAGAGGTCCTCAACAAGGACGTGCTGCAGTTCCAGCAGCGCCAGGCGGAGTACCCGCACGCCCCTCTGGGCGGCTGACGCCTTTCCGGCCGGCGGGCGTACGGCTGACCACCCGGAGCAGGCGCCGCCGGTCCTTGAGGTCAACTTTGAGGGTCAGCTCGCCGCGCCGGGCAAGCACGACGGCGACAGTCACCGCCGCCAGGGCCGGCACCCCGCCGGAGACCAGGATGGCGGTGTGCGGATCCACGTGCTCGGCAATCCAGCCGATCATGGGACCGCCGATGGCCTGGCCGCCGATCAGCACCATGATGTACAGGCTCATGACGCGTCCGCGGATCCCCATGTTCGAGCTGATCTGCACCAGCTGGTTCGAGGCGGTCAGGAACATCAGGCACCAGAAGCCGGACAGCACCATGGCGGCGCCGAACCACACCATGGACGGCGCCAGGGCAGCCAGGCAGAGCATCAGCCCGTACATCCCGGCGCCCAGCACCACCGACCGCAGCCGCAGCTGCCGGCGGCGGGTGGAGGCGATTGCCCCGGCGAGGGCACCGAGCGCCACCAGCGCGTTCAGCAGGCCGTAGCCTCCGGCGCCGACGTCGTACACGTGGTCCGCGAAAGCGGCCAGCAGCACCGGCAGGCTCATGGCGAAAACAGCGATGAACCCGGCCATCAGCCAGGGCCAGTAGATGGTGGGCTTGCTCAGCGCGTACCGCAGCCCCTCCCGGAGCATTCCCTTGCGCTTGGGAGCGGGTGCATTGATGAAGAGCTGGTCCTTGCGCAGAAGCAGCAGCATGGCCACCGTGGAACAGCAGGCCACGGCGTTGGCGGCGAAGGCCCACCCTGCGCCGACCGCCGTCAGGAGGAGGCCTGCCAGCGCCGGGCCGATCAGGCCGCCCAGCTGGAACGTTGTGGAGTTCACGCTGATGGCGTTGCGCAGGTACGTGGGACCCACGAGCTCGTTAACAAACACCTGCCGGGCTGGCTGGTCCAGGACCGTAACCAGCCCCAGCAGCAGCGCGATGGCGTAGACATGCCACACTTCGATGCGCTGGCTCAGGGCCAGTGCGGCCAGGGCAGCAGCAAGCACCGCGGCGACGGACTGGCAGAGGATGAGGATCTTCCGTTTCGCGAACCTGTCCGCCATCATCCCGCCCCACGGGCCCAGGACCAGCGACGGCATGAACTGCAGCGCCACGGTGATGCCGACGGCGGTGACGGACCCGGACAGCTGCAGGACCAGCCAGTCCTGCGCGATCCGCTGCATCCACAGGGCGATCACCGCAACGAAGTGTCCGATCGCGAAGATGCGGAAGTTGGGGACGCGGAGGGAAATGAAAGTGTGGCGCCAGGGCAGCCGTTCACTCACGACGGCGATCGGCTGGGTGGCGGTGTGCGGCTGCGGTGGCTGCAGCTGCTGTGGCTGCATGGGCGGGGAATCGGCGGAGGCGGCGGAATCGATGACGGGCTGGCTGACGGTTGCCGTGGACGGCGGAGGGGGTGCCACAGGGAATCCTCAAAAGGTGCGGGTGAGCGGGATATGTCCACGCTATGGTGGCAGCAAGTGATTATGGAAGCGTATTGTTCCTATAACTAACATTGCGAACCGCAATAATATCGACGCCAGCCAACCGGGAGTGCCGTGTTCGAACCCGCCCAGCTCCGTTCCTTTTTGGCGGTGGCCGAAACCCTCAGCTTCACCAAGGCGGCGGAACGCCTGGGGTTGGCGCAGCCCACGGTCAGCCAGCATGTGCGGAAACTGGAAGCTGCGGCGAAGCGGGTCCTGATTGCCCGGGACACCCGGGACGTGCGGCTGACGGACAACGGCGATGCCATGGCCGGCTTCGCGCGGACCATCCTTTCCGCCCACGATGCAGCTTCACGCTACTTTTCCGGGTCCGCCATGCGCGGCCGGCTGCGCTTCGGGACCGCGGACGATCTGGCGATCACCGGGCTGCCGCGCATCCTCCGGGAGTTCCGCCAGATCTACCCCCAGATCAACCTTGAACTGACAGTGGGCCAGAGCGACCAGCTGTACAAGAAGCTGAATGCCGGTCAACTGGACCTGGTGTTCGTGAAGTGGGTTGCCGGAGCCAAGGACGGCACGGTGGTCCAGCACGATGCGTTCGCGTGGGTGGGCCTGGAGCAGACCGCCCTGGAACCCGGCGATCCGGTTCCTTTGATCGCCTACCCTTCGCCCAGCCTCAGCAGGAAGCTTGCCATTGACGCCCTCGAATCCCGGGGGCGCACGTGGCGCATCACCTGCACCACCCGGCAGATCAGCGGAGTCCTGGCCGCCGTCCGGGCGGGGATCGGCGTCGCCGTGATGCCGTCCTCGCTGGTTCCGGAAGACCTCAAGATCATCACCCGCCGCTTCGACCTGCCGCCCGTGGGGGATGTGGATTTCACCCTTATCCGCAACCCGCTGGCCAACTCCGAAGTGATCGAGGCCCTCACCCAGGCGATTGTGGGGCGCACCATTAAGCGATCCGCCTAATGGTCCCCGCCCCGGGTTTAACCAGTAAGTGCCCGGGAATTGGTTAAACGAGTAGGTATTCGTCCCCGCACGGGTAGTTATTACACGTAAGTGATTGAAGATATTACGTGCGTAAATTATGCTTGAATTCTGTTAAAGGTTAAGCAGAAGCCGATGACAACGATTCGATGACGAACCGTGTCCGCCGCCGCTGCCTTGGGGGCGCCTGACGGACAACGTTCGGGATAGGCACGCGATGACGCCAACCACGAACCACCCGCATCTTAAAGTCTCAAATCCAGTCCACTCCCTCAACACGCTACGCCCGATGACCGTCGGTACGCACCGCAACACGCCGGTGCATCATGAAGCAAGCGCACACGCTGAGCTGGTCACTCCGCGCGAACCGCACCCCGCTGCCACCCTGGTGGACACTGAGTTTGTAGGCAGTCCCTACTGCGAGCGGTGCGGAACGGATGAGTTCATCTACCTGGAGACGTTTGTCCCGGCAAAGTTCCGGCATGACGGCACCCTCCGGAAGCCGGGAGAGGTCACCTACTTCTGCACCGGATGCGAAGATTTTTCGGCACACTCGGTCCCGGCCTCGTGGGTGCCGCCCGGCTGGTATTTGGGCTAGCCGGATTCCCGGGCGTCAAGCCGGGCACGCCAGAAAGTCGCGCCAAATAGGAATCGCCGCCGTCAGGCACCGGAGGGTGCCTGACGGCGGCGATTTCTTTGCCTGAACCTCGTCCGGATGGCCCCCGCCGAGGCGGGGCTCATCCGGAGCCCGTTAGATCAGGTTGTCCGAGAGGTGGTTGGGTGTCCCGAAGCGGTGCGCGGTGATGCTGACGGCCTGCTCGTGCAGGAACGGCAGCAGCTCCACGCGGCCTGCCTCGGTGACCGGGTGGGAGTAGACGGCCAGGTCCGGGCGTCCGCCGGTGGCTTCGGCCAGAGCAGCGGCATCGCCGCCGAGGAGCCTGATCCGACCGCCGGAAAGCTTCCCGGCGTCGGCGAGCCTCGCAGCGGAGGCCAGCCAGGCGGCGTCGTCCTCCACCGTGGCCGTGATGCGCAGCGCGGCGAGCGCGGCCTGCAGCGGGGCGGGAAGTTCGACGGCGGTGGACACCGTCAGTGCCGAACCGGCCAGGACGCCGGCGGCTACTGCCCTGACCAGGTCTGCGACCGGTTCGCCCTCGGAAAGGCGCACCGTCACCGGCAGGGAACGGTAACGGAAGATGTTCCGTTCCGCGCTCAGCCCGGAAACATCCTTGGCCGTGCCGAACTCGTCGGCCCAGGCGAGGGCATCGGAGGCCAGCGCCCGCTCCAGGGATTCAAAGGCGGGAGCGTCCAGTGCGCCCTTTGCGGCACCAACCAGGCGGCGAACGCCGGGGTTGTTCACGGCCGCCTTGGGGCTCCTATCGGAGCCGCCTGCCGTGCTGGCCTTGCTGACCCAGTCTCCGAGTCCGGCGAGGTAGTTCGGTCCGCCTGCTTTGGTGCCGGCGCCGACGGCGGACTTCTTCCAGCCGCCGAACGGCTGGCGCTGCACGATCGCGCCGGTGATGCCGCGGTTCACGTAGAGGTTGCCCGCCTGGATGGTGTCCAGCCAGAGCCCCACTTCCTCGGTGTTCAGCGAGTGCAGCCCGGCGGTCAGGCCGTAATCCACCTGGTTCTGGATGGCGATGGCGTCTTCCAGGGTGTCGGCAGTCATGACGCCGAGCACCGGCCCGAAGAACTCGGTGAGGTGGAAGTAGGATCCGCGGCGCACGCCGTAACGGACGCCCGGGCTCCAGAGCCGGCCGGTCTCGTCGAGCTTGCGCGGTTCGACGGCCCAGTTTTCGCCTTCACCCAGGGTGGTGAGCGCGTTCAGGAGCTTGCCGTTGGCGGGCTCGATGATCGGGCCCATCTGGCTGGTGGGGTCCTCGGGGTAGCCCACCTTGAGGGAGGTGACGGCGTCGATCAGCTGGTTGTGGAAACGCCCTGATTTGGCAACGGAGCCTACCAGGATCACCAGCGAGGCGGCGGAGCACTTCTGCCCGGCGTGGCCGAAGGCGGAGTACGCAACGTCCTTGGCGGCGAGGTCAAGGTCCGCGCTGGGCGTGACGATGATGGCGTTCTTGCCGCTGGTTTCGGCCAGGAGCGGCAGGTCCTTGCGGAATGAACGGAACAGTTCGGCGGTTTCGTAGCCGCCGGTCAGGATCACCCGGTCCACGGCCGGGTGCGAGATCAGCTGCTGGCCGAGCTCACGCTCGCCCAGCTGCACCATGGTGAGGACGTCGCGGGGAACGCCGGCCTCCCAGAGCGCTTCGATCATCACGGCACCGCTGCGGCGGGCCTGCTTGGCAGGCTTGATCACGACGGCGGAGCCGGCGGCGAGTGCCGCGAGGGTGGAGCCGGCCGGGATAGCCACCGGGAAGTTCCACGGCGGGGTCACCACGGTGAGCTTCGCGGGCACGAACGTGGCGCCGTCGACGTCGTCGAGCTTGCGGGCGGACTCGGCGTAGTAGTGGGCGAAGTCAACGGCTTCGCTGACCTCGGGATCACCCTGGTCAATGGTCTTGCCCGTTTCGCTGGCCATGACCTCGAGCAGGTCCGCGCGGCGGGCCTCCAGAATGTCGCCGGCACGATGCAGTACTTCGGCGCGCTCGGCGCCGCTGAGGGCGCCCCAGGCCTTGCCCTTTTCGACGGCGGTGGCGATCACGGTGTTGAGCGTTTCAGCATCCGTGATGGTCGCGGCTTCCACGGAGGCGTTGCCCAGGGTGGAGTAGGGCACGCGTTCCAGGATGGCGCGGCCCCAGTCGCGGTTGGCGGGCAGCGAGGGGTCCGTGTCCGGGGTGTTCTCGAAGGAGTCGCGCGGCATCGGATCGGCCGGGAGGCTGCGGTTCTGCCGGCGGTTGGGGCCGGGGACTTCGTCGTCGAGCTCTGCCAGAGAGGCGAGGAAGCGCTGCTTCTCACGCTCAAAGAGGGCTTCGTTTTCGCTGAGTTCGAAGACGGCGGACATGAAGTTGTCCTGGCTGGCACCTTCTTCGAGGCGGCGGATCAGGTACGCGATGGCGACGTCGAACTCGGCCGGGTGCACCACGGGGGTGTAGAGCAGGAGGGAACCGACGTCCTTCTTGACGGCTTCCGCCTGGCCCTGCGCCATGCCCAGCAGCATCTCGAACTCGATGCCCTGCTCTGCGGTATCCGCGATGCCGCGCTGCTTGGCCAGCAGCCAGGCGAAGGCAATGTCGAAGAGGTTGTGGCCGGCGACGCCGATCCGGATGTTCCTGATCCGGTCCGGGTGCAGCGAGTAGTTGATGACGCGCTTGTAGTTGGTGTCCGAATCCTGCTTGGTGTTCCAGGTGGCGAGCGGCCAGTCGTGCAGCGAGGATTCGACCTGTTCCATGGGCAGGTTGGCGCCCTTGACCACGCGGACCTTGATGGCGGCGCCGCCGTTGGCACGGCGTTCAGCAGCCCAGTCCTGCAGGCGGATCATGGCGGCGAGGGCGTCCGGCAGGTAGGCCTGGAGCACGATGCCGGCCTCGAGGTTCTTGAACTCGGGCTTGTCCAGGATCCTGGTGAAGACCGCGATGGTCATGTCCAGGTCCTTGTATTCCTCCATGTCCAGGTTGATGAACTTGGCCTTCTGCCCTCCGGCGGCGAACGAGGCGGCGCGGGTGAACAGCGGAGTGAGCTTTTCGACGACGTGCTCGACCGCTTCGTCGAAGGCCCAGGCTGAGTGCGGGGCAACGGTGGAGGAGACCTTGATCGAAACGTAGTCGACGTCCGGGCGTGCCAGCAGGGTGTGGGTTCCCTCGAGCCGGCGTGAGGCCTCGTGCTCACCGAGGACTGCTTCGCCGAGGAGGTTGACGTTGAGCTTGACGCCGTCCTTGCGGATCTTGGCGATGGCCGGACCCAGCTTCGCGTCCGTGGCGTCCACGATCAGGTGGCCCACCATTTCGCGGAGCACGCGGCGGGCGATCGGGATGACCACCTGCGGCAGGACCGGGGCCATGGTGCCGCCGAGCTGGACGGCGCGGCGCATGTACCAGGGCAGGAAGGAGGGAACCTTCGGGGCCAGGGCTGCCAGGTTGCGGGCGGCCACGTGGAGGTCTTCGGGGCGGACCACGCCGTCCACGAAGCCCACGGTGAAGTCGAGCCCGTTGGGGTCCTTCAGGACGCCGGCGAGCTGTTCAGCGGAGGCGTCCACGGGGACCTTGGCGGCCTCCGTCAACCAGTGGCGTACCAGTGCGATCGCTTCCCCGGCCAGGGCCTGCGCTTCGGGGACGTGGGAACCGCCTGCAACGGCTGGTTCGCCAGCCGTCTTTCCGGTGAGGACACCGGGCTCCGTTGAAATATTGGTCATGGCTAACACTCGTTCTTTCCGTGGGTGAGGACCGTCTTTCCACCAGTATGAGCCTCGGTTCACTTAAGATAAAGCGACGTTTTCTGAGCAATACAGGTTAGAAAAGCCAATGGTTTTAAAACCCGCCCGAACGTTCGGAAACCAGCCCCAACCCTCTCTCACTTCCCGGCCCCTTCCGGCCAACCCTCCCTCACTTCCCGGCCCTTTCCGGCCAACCCTCCCTCACTTCCGCCCGGACGCGACGAACCCCCTCCCACCGGGGTGAGAGAGGGTTCGTCGATATGGCCCCGGACCTGAGAGAGCGTCCGGATATTTGCGGCAGGAAGTGAGAGAGCGTCGGGTGGCTACGCCAGGGGGCGGTGCATCTCGACGGCCTCTTCGTGCCTGGGGCTGTCCGGATTCATGAGCGAATGCTTGCGGCCGTAGCCGAAGTAGATCGCGAGTCCGATGACGAGCCAGATGCCGAAGCGGGCCCAGGTTTCCCAGTGAAGCTGGAACATCAGGAAGGCCGAGGCCAGCACGCCGAACGCGGGAACCAGCGGCATCAAGGGCAGCCGGAAGGCGCGCGGAGCGTCCGGCTTCTTGTAGCGGAAAACAATGACCGAGAAACAGACCACCACGAACGCGGCGAGGATGCCGATGTTCGTCAGGTCGGCGACGGCCTTGATCGGGAAGACGCCGGCCAGCAGGGCGGAAGCGACGCCGGCAATCCAGGTGACGCGCTGCGGGGTGCCGTGATGGTCCGTCTTGGCGAACCAGCCCGGGAGCAGGCCGTCGCGGCTCATGGAGAACCAGACGCGGGTGACGCCCAGCAGGAACGTCAGCATCACGGTGAGGATGGACAGCACCGCGAAGACGGAAATGATGGTGGCAATGACGGGCAGGCCGACGCCGGTGAATGCCGAGGCGAACCCGGCCTTCGGGTCGATGTCCTTGAAGTTCTGCATCCCCGTAAGAACCAGGGTGGCGGCCACGTAGAGCAGCATGGCGATGATGAGCGAGAGGATGATCGCCTTCGGCATGTGCTTCTTGCCGTCGGTCGCTTCTTCCGCCGCGGTACTCATGGCGTCATAGCCGAACACGGCGAAGAACACGGTGGCCGAACCTGCCAGGACGGGGCCGAAGCCGCTGGGCATGAACGGGTTGTAGTTGTTGGTGTCGATGTAGAAGATACCCAGGCCGATGATGAACAGGATCAGCACAACCTTGATGGCCACCGCCACCAGTTCGAACCGGCCGAACGCCCGGGTGCCGCGGGACAGGATCCAGGTCACGATGAGGCAGACGACGATGGCCGGGATATTGACGATGCCGCCCTTGCCCTCATCCGGGGTGGATGTCATCCAGATGGGCATATGAATGCCGATACCGGAGAGGAAAGCGTCAAAGTAACCCGAAATACCAATGGCCACAACGGCCACAATCGCAATGTATTCAAGGAGCAGGTCCCAGCCGATGAACCAGCCGATCACTTCACCGAGGGCCACGTAGCCGTAAGTGTAGGCCGAGCCGGCGCGCGGAATCATGCCGGCAAATTCCGCGTAGGACAGTGCGGCGGCCGCAGACGCGAGGCCAGCAATCAGGAAGGAGAACAGCACCGCCGGGCCCACGCCGGGTTCGGTTTCGCTGCCGTGGGCCACGAGGCCCGCCAGGGAAAAGATGCCGACGCCGATAATGCCGCCTACGCCGATTGCCGTGAGCTGCCACAGGCCCAGGCTTTTCATCAACCCGCTGTGTTTGTTTTCTTCCTCAATGTCGTCAATCGGCTTGCGCCGCATGATCGACTGGGCTAAATCTTTTGTGCTCATCAGGGACTCCTGCATAGACATGGACCCATCAATCCGCCCTGTGATGGGAATAACTCAGTCTGATTAGTATGCAAGCCTCATTGCATTAGATAAAGTGAATTCTCCTAATTAATATTCATTAGATTTAGCGAAGGAACAGTCATGCTCGACGTCCGGCGGTTGAGGCTGCTCCGTGAACTCAAAATCCGGGGAACGCTCGCCGAGGTGGCGGAGGCACTCCAGTACAGTCCGTCGTCGGTCTCCCAGCAACTGGCGCTGCTGGAGAAGGAGGCAGGCGTGCAGCTGCTGCGCAAAACCGGCCGCCGGGTCCAGCTGACCCCGCAAGCCGAAGTCCTGGTGGAGCACACGGCCCACCTGCTCGAAACGCTGGAGCAGGCCGAGGCCGATCTGGCGGCAAGCCTCACCACCGTTTCGGGCACGGTGCGGATCGCCGTTTTCCAGTCCGCCGCCCTCGCGCTGATGCCGGGCACCCTCACCCGGATGGCAGCCAGCTATCCCGAAGTGAGGATTGAGATGGTCCAGCGGGAGCCGGAAACCGCCCTGCACGAAACCTGGGCCCGCGACTTCGACCTGGTCATCGCCGAGCAATACCCCGGCCACGCCGCCCCCCGCTATGCGGAGCTGGACCGTGTCCGCCTGACCGGCGACGCCATCCGGCTGGCCGTCCCCGGACCGGAGAAAGACCTGCCGCCGATACGCTCACTCGAAGACACGGCCGATCTGGCCTGGGTGATGGAGCCGCGGGGCGCGGCCTCCCGGCACTGGGCCGAGCAGGCCTGCCGCAGCGCCGGCTTCGAGCCCGACGTCCGGTATGAAACGGCCGACCTGCAGGCGCAGATCCGGCTGATCGAATCCGGCAACGCCGTCGGACTGATGCCCGACCTTGTCTGGACCGGACGGGAGACGTCGGCCCAGTTACTGCTGCTGCCGGGGAACCCGCACCGGACCGTCTTCACGTCCGTGCGGCGGTCCAGCGCCAAGCGGCCCGCCATTCTGGCCGCCCGCGAGGTACTTGCCGTCACGGCCGACTCGATTGCGCCCGCCGGACCGGTCCCGCCGGAGGCCAAATCCGCGTGATCCCCGGAAAGCCCGTCGCCGCGCAGCCCCCGGCGGGAAGTTCCCTACGTCACAGCGCGGAAGTGCGCCGGGCGTTAGACTGGGCACGTTATGAATCGCACAATGTTTAAGTCCAAAATCCACCGGGCCACTGTCACGCATGCCGACCTTCACTACGTGGGGTCGGTCACCGTTGACCTGGACCTGCTGGAGGCCGCGGACATCCTCCCGGGCGAGCTCGTGGCGATCGTTGACGTCACCAACGGTGCCCGGCTGGAGACCTACACCATCGCCGGCGAGCGCGGTTCCGGCGTTATCGGCATCAACGGCGCGGCTGCGCACCTGATGCACGAAAATGACATCGTCATCCTCATCACCTACGCCGAGATGACCACCGAGGAAGCCAAGGCGTACACGCCGAAGGTGGTCCACGTGGACAAGGACAACAAGATTGTCCAGATCGGCAACGACCCCGCCGAAGGGCACACGCGCGGCCTGATGCGGCCGCCGTACGCACTGAACAACTCCGCCTTGAACTAAACAACTCGGCCCTGAACTGAATTTCGGCCCGGACCACCCCCGTCCGGATACCGAGATCCTGCCCACACCGCGGCTCCAGCCTGAATAAATCTGATTAGGCTGGGGAGGTGAACTCCAACCCCCGCCCGTCCGTCCTGCCACGGACGCGGCCACGGTCACGGACACGGCTACGGGCACGGCCACGGACACCGTTTGGGGCCTCCGGGTGCTAGGGGTTCTCGCGGGGTTCTTCGTGGTCTGGGCCATCATCCTGGTGGGCATGTTCGTGGGCCGCCGGAAGATACTCGGGGAGAACGCCCGTTCCGTCCTCAGCGCGCTGACGTTTTTTGTGGCCAGCCCGGCGCTCCTGTTCGAGACCCTCAGCAAGGCCAAGCTCCACGATGTCTTTGCCGCTCCCCTGCTGGTCACGGCCGTCGGCGCGATGGTTACGGCGGCAATCTTCTTTGTGATCGTCCGGTTCCTGCTGAAACGGACGGTCCCGGAATCGCTGATGTCGTCCATGAGCGCGTCACTGGCGAACTCGGCCAACCTGGGTATTCCCATCGCGGTATACGTCCTCGGTGACGCCAGCTACGTGGCGCCGCTGCTGATCTTCCAGCTGGCCTTCTTCACGCCGCTCTTCCTGATGGCCCTGGATGCCACCACGAGCTCGCACCGGACCACGCCCGCCGGCTTCGCACTCATGATCCTCAAGAACCCGATGATCGTGGGTTCCGCGCTGGGCCTGGTGGTGGCGGGAACGGGCTGGCAGGTGCCGGAGCTGGTGATGCAGCCCATCCACCTGATCGGCGGGGCAGCCATCCCGGCCATGCTGATCGCCTTCGGCATGAGCCTGAACGGATCCCGGCCCCTGCAGGCAGCAGCCGGCCGCCGCGCCGACACACTCCTCGCCAGCGTATTCAAACTCGTGGTCCACCCGGCCATCGCCTATGCCTTCGCCCGCATGCTCGGGATGGAAGGGCAGGCCCTGTTCGCCGTGGTGGTGACCTCGGCACTCCCCACCGCCCAGAACGTGTTCGTCGCGGCCAGCCGGTACCGTACGGGCATCACCGTGGCCAAGGACACCGTGCTGATCACCACGGTGGTCGCCGTCCCGGCGATGATCGGCGTGGCCCTGCTCCTGACCTAGCTCTTCTGGTGCTGGTCCAGGATCCGGGCGCAGCGGATGAAGCCCAGGTGCGAGTACGCCTGCGGATGGTTGCCCAGATGGGTCTCCGTGCCGGGATCGTATTCTTCGGGCAGCAGGCCGGTGGGACCGAACAGGTTCACCAGCTGGTCGAACAGGTCCCAGGCCTCCTCGATCCGGCCCACCGCCACGTACGCCTCGATCAGCCACGTGGTGCAGATGTGGAAGCCGCCCTCCAAACCCGGCAGGCCGTCGTCGTACCTGTACCGGAAAACGGTGGGCCCCACGCGAAGCTCGCGTTCAACTGCGGTGACGGTGTCCAGGAACCGCTGGTCGTTCACATCCAGCAGGCCGGAGAGGCCGATGTGCAGCACGGCCGCATCCAGGTCCGGGCTGTCGTAGGCCACGGTGTAGGACGCCGCCCCCTCATCCCAGCCTTCACGGAGGACTTCCTCGCGGATGGTGGCGGCGGTTGGCGCCCACCCGGGTTCCGGCGTCCTGCCGTGCCGGGCAGCGGTGCGGAGTGCCCGGTCCAGGGTCACCCAGCACATCACCTTGGTGTACACGTGGTGCCGGGGTGCACGGCGTGCCTCCCAGATCCCGTGGTCTGCTTCATGCCAGCGTGCCATGACGGCGGAGGCCATCTGGACCATGAGCTCCCAGTGCGAATCCTCCAGGGCCCCCTCGCGGTCGCTCACCGCGCTGATGAGTTCCGCGATGGGCCCGAAGACGTCCAGCTGCACCTGATGGTCCGCTGCGTTGCCGATCCTGACAGGGCGTGATCCGGCATAGCCTGGCAGGCTTTCGATGATGGCCTCTGTGGACAGCGGCGCACCCGTGACGGAGTACAGCGGGTGGAGCCATTCCGGCCCGGGCGCGTTCTCCAGGATCCGGCCCAGCCAGCGCAGGAAGCCGTACGCTTCGGTGGTGGAGCCGAGGTCCACCAGCGCGTTCACGGTCATGGAGCCGTCCCGCAGCCAGCAGTAGCGGTAATCCCAGTTCCGGGTGCCGCCGATGCCTTCCGGCAGCGAGGTGGTGGGGGCGGCCAGCACGGCGCCGGTGGGTTCATGCACCAGGGCCCGGAGCACCAGCGCCGAACGGCGCACCAGCGACGGCTTGACGCCCGGCAGCTCCAGGTCCTGGACCCACCGCCGGGAGTGATGGGCGACGGCGGCACGGCGTTCCGTTTCGCCGCCCACCCCCGCGTGGCTGGGCTCGGTGTCACCGCAGCGCAGGTTGAGCACCACGGGCCCGTTCCGCAGGTTCACATCAGCGGTGGCCGTTGCATGGCGGCCGTCCGAAGTGATGGAAAAGCTGACGCCGGGAGCCAGCAGGATGATGGGATCGGACGTGCCCACGACGTGCAGCTGATCGCCCCGGGCCTCCATGCTGAACGGCGCGTTGGCGTAGTCCGGCCTGGGCGCGAAGACGATCCGTGCGGCGCCGCTCCCGGAGAGCACCCGGACCAGGCTGGTGATCCCGTCCGGGGCCGGTTCAAGGTAGTCGGTGACGGTGACGTCTGCCCAGCGGGTTTCCACGATCATGGTGCTGTCAACGTAGCGCTGGCCGAGCACCTGGGACGTTTTGACCGGTTCCACGGAAAAATGGCCGGCGGCGTCTCCGCCCAGGATGTGCGCGAACAGGGACCCGGAGTCCGGCAGCGGGTGGCTCATCCAGCAGACCTTGGCTTCCGGCGTGATCAGGGCCGTGGAGGAGCCGTTCCCGATCATGGAGTGGCGTTCCAGGCCCACGGCGTCCTCGCCGAAGAGCCACGCGCGCCGCAGTTCGAAGAGGATGGCCAGGACCCGGGCGAAGGATTCGGGATCCCGGAGGCGGTGGGCGGCTGCAGTGGGGCCCTCCCCCACCTTGATGCCCATGTCGGGGCCGCGGAGGGTGGCCATGGCCAGCTCGTCGCTGGAGGCGTCGCCGGCGTAGAGCGCGGCGCTCACGCCCAGGCGGGCGCGGAGGTGTTCCAGCGCGTCGGCCTTGGACGGTTCCACCACGGAGAGGTCCAGCACGGAGCCGTCCACGATGTAGAACAGGCCGTGGGCGCGGGCAACTGCCTCGGCCTTCTCCAGCACCTTCGCCACGATCGCGGCCGAGGCCGGCCGGGTGTGCACGGACACCGCCACGGGCTTCCGTTCGATGCTGATCCCCTTGTAGGCGCCGATGGTTTCCACCAGGGCCTGGCTTGCCTGCTGCAGGACGGATTCGGTGGCCAGCGACAGGCCGTGCGCGAAGCCCATGTCGAATTCCGCGCCGTGGGAGCCCACCAGGTGCACCTCCGCCGGGAGCCTGGAAACGGCTGCCAGGTCCCGCAGCGACCGGCCGGAAATGACGGCCGCGTGGGTGTTGGGCAAGGCCGCGAGCGCACGCAGCGCAATCGCTGCACTGCCCAGCGGCAGGGTTTCGGTGGAGATCCCCTCCGCGTCGCAGAGCGTTCCGCCGTAGTTGCAGGCCACCAGCAGCCCGGGAGTGCGGGCCAGGATCTTCAGTTCGGCGAGCAGGTGCGGCGTGAGGCCGTCGTCTGCGGCGTCCGACTGCACGAAAGCCCGGAGCAGGCCCAGCGGCAGGGAACGGGTCAGGAGGGCAGAATCGGCCACGGACTGGTTGAGCGGAGTAGGCACAGGCGACGTCCTTCGGATAATCCCCAATAATGCGTGAGAAAAGTCCGGCGAGGGACATACCCCCAGTTTCCGATGCCGTCGTTACACCAGAATATCCCTGTCATTGCGGGAATGTAACGTGTGCGCGTGCCCCGGTTTGCGGCGGCCGGGCGGGCTCGGATCCGCGGGAAGCGGCGGAGCCTACGCCCGCGCCCGCTTCAGCACAACCACTGTGGCGTCGTCGGACACCTCGCGGCCCGAGGCCAGGTCAAGGACGGCGTCGCAGGCGGCCTGGGCACTGGCACTGCCGGAGACGGTGCCGGACACCACGGCAGTCAGCACGTCGACGTCGGGATAGACATCCAGCAGGCCGTCGCTGACTACGGCCAGGCAATCGCCGGGCTCCAGCGAAACCTGGTGCGCGTCCCATTCCTGGTCCGGCCAGGCTCCCACGGGAGGTCCGCCGGTGAGCAGCCGGGAGCTGCTGCCGTCCGCCTTGATGTGCAGGGCCAGGCCGTGGCCGGCGTCCAGGTATTGAAGGATTCCGGTGGCGGCGTCGAGCCGGGCGTGGAAGAGGGTGACGAAGGAGGCGGACTGTTCGAGGTCTGCTTCCAGGATCCGGCCGGCCGAGCTGAAGGCTTCACTCAGCGGCCTCCGGTGGGCCACCGAACGCATGACGGCGCGGACGGTGGCGGCGATCAGCGCCGCACCCATGCCCTTGCCCATGGCGTCGGCGAGGGTCAGCTGCAGCCCGCCGTCGTTCGGGTACCAGTCGAAGAAGTCGCCGCCGACGTTGCGGGAAGGCCGGAACGAACCGGCGATGTCGAATCCGTCGAGGGACAGGCCCTCTGCCGGGAGCAGGCTGCGCTGGACTTCGACGGCGCGGCGCAGTTCGTCCTGCACGGCCGCTTCGTGGACGGCACTGGCGCGCGGCCTGCGGAACAGGGCGGTGATCCGCGAGCCGAGTTCGCGGGGGCTGAAGGGTTTGGTGAGGTAGTCGTCCGCGCCGGTGTCGAGCCCGGTGAGGCGGTCCAGTTCCTCGCCGCGGGCGGTGATCATCAGGATGTAGGCGTCGGAGAACCGGCGCAGCTGGCGGCAGACCTCAACGCCGTCGATATCCGGCAGGTTCAGGTCCAGCGTCACCAGTTCGGCGCCGTCGCGCTGCATCAGCTCGACGCCGGCACGTCCGGATGAAACGGCGGACACCAGGAAACCCTGCTTGGTCAGGATGTGGACCAGCAGGCCGCGGATATCGTCATCGTCCTCAATGACCAGGGCACGGCGTACGTCCGGCTCATCAGTCATGCACCAATTAGACGACGTGCGGGCCGCTGTTGTCACATCGGTACCAGCCGGGCCTTTCTGTAACACCGGTGGGTGCAGGGTCCGGCGCCCGCAGGTGCCGGACCCTGCAGCTTCTGGCACTCAGCGGGCGCGGAACGTCACCATGGTGAAGCCGCCGGGCGCCACGGTCACGCGGCCGGACGAGGTGCCGGCATTGCCCTTTGCCCCTGCGACCGGCTGCCCGGCGGAATCGTACTGTCGCTGGACCATGGAGAAGCCCTCGGGCACCTCAACGTCCTTCACTGTGGTGGACCGTGCTGCGCTGATGTAGAGCGTCGAGTTGCCGCCGGTTCCGGACACTGACACCGTGGAGATTTCCGGCTGGACCAGCAGGGCGTCCAGGGCAACGTTTCCGTCCGTGGTGCCGACGACGGCGGTCAGCCCGGCGGTCAGTGCACGCTTGAGGGAGTAGGGGAAGAGGATACCGGGGGCATCGGTGATGCCCTGCGCCCCCGCCCCGCCGTTTTCCGTGGTTCCCAGCGGTCCCTTGGCGGACGTCCACGCGGTGGTGCCGGACGGGGCCGTCCCGCGGTTCACGATGGGGTAGATGTTGTGGGCCTGGTCCGCGGCCGGGAGCGGTATGTCCAGGGAGGCGCCGGCTTTCAGGTCCACGTATGCTCCGCCGGAGAGGTTCGCTTCGCCGGTCCAGGCCGAGGCGGGCCGGACCACCGCTCCGCTGCCGGAGATGGTTCCGGATTCGGCTTCCACCACGCTGAGCCCGTGCGTGGACACCGTCCGGTTGATGCCGAGTGCCGCGGTTTTCAGGGCAGGATCGGCGTCGAGGGCCAGCATGGTGAGCAGTGCGTGGATGGTGGATTCCGCGCCGGAGTTCGGGTTGACCCGGCCGTCGGGTTCGATGCCGTCGATCGCTGTTCCCGTAGCGGGGTTGTACGCCGGGGATCCGCTGGGATTGGCTCCGAAGAACCATCCGGCGGTGACCGCAGCAAGTTCCAGTAGGCCCGGCGCATCGGCCGCCTTGGCGGTGGCCACAAGGCTTTGGACCCGGGAGTCCACACCATACGCGATCTGCGCTTCGCCGGGGGTTGGGCTCCAGGCATTGTCCGGTCCGCCTGCGGCGAGGAGCTGCGGCGTGAACTGGGCGGTGTCCTTGACTGCCGCTTCGAGCAGTCCGGGACGGTCCAGCACCTCGGAGGCGGTGGCGACGGCGGCCGGGGCCATGCCGCCCCAGGCGTGCCAAAGTGTCCGGGATTTGTTCCACGGCATGATGGCGCCGAAGGGCCATTGCCCGGCGGACCCCGCGGACATGGCGGCAACGCCCTCGCTGAGCCGGTCCAGTGCAGTCGCTGCCAGCTCATCGCCGGGGACGGAGGTCACGTAGGAAGAGAGTCCCAGCACGGCTTCTGCCGAGGCATCGGCGCCGCCGGCGATCAGCCAGGCCGGCACCTTCACGCCGTCGGCGGTGTCATAGGTGCCGTACTTGGCAAGGGACTGCCGGTTGAGCGAGCCCAGGGCCAGGTGCAGGCGGTCCCGGAGGAATCCCGCGAATTCAGGGTCCTCGTCCTGGAACGCCGAATATCCTTCGCCGAGCGCCCAGACAGTGCGCGCAAGCCAGTACGACTCTGCCGAGTCGGACGGGTCCGGCAGTTCCACCGGCTTGGCGCTGGGCGTGAGGCTTCCGTCTTCCTGCTGCCACAGCACCACGTTGCCGGCATTCGGGCCGTCCGTGGTCTGCAGGAACGTCAGCGAGCGCAGCGTCTGGAAGGCCCGTTCCTTGCTGGCGGCATCGCCGGTCTGCTGCCAGTGCCGCAGGTAGACCACGGCCGTGCGTGCGATGTCATCGGCGTTGTAGGCGCCCTGGGTCCAGTGCCCGGTGGCGGGGTCGAGGTCTCCCCCGCCGACGCGGCCGTAGCTCCCGTCCGCTTTCTTGTCTGCGTAGGTCCACGGCGCCTGGGCCGAGGGCATCTCGTCGAGTTTGTAGGTGGTGTGGCCTGCCACCGGCGCGAGCGGGACGGTCTCCATCAGGAAGTCCAGGTGCGCCGTGTTGGTCAGCGGTCCTGATTCAACGGGGGCTGCGGGGACGGGCGCGGTCAGCGACGGCGCCGCTCCGGCGCCAGTGCGGCCGGCCGGTGCCGCCGAAGCGGCACCGGCCCCCACCAGGAGCATCGACGCGGCCACAGCGATGGCCAGCGGTTTGGTTCGTGCTTTCGAGCGGACATCGTTGTTCGTCATCGGTACTCCTGGTGGGGGTGGTCAGGCGGGCACTGTGGGGACTGGGCGCGGGCTGGCCTGGTCCTAGGTGGCCGGAACGCGGTCCAGCCTGGCCACGCCGATCTTCGAGTCAGCCATGCCGTAGAACACGAACAGCTGGCCGTCCACTTCCTCGATGGCGGTGGGGAACACCACGTTAGGCACGATGCCGGAGATCTCGTCTTCGGTTTCCGGGGCCAGCAGCGGCTTGTCGCTCCGGGCAATGACCTTGGAGGGGTCATTGGCGTCCAGGATCATGGCGGCCGCGGTGTAGTTGACCTTCTGCTGGTGGTCGAAGGCGGACTTCTCCAGCGCGCCGGCCACACCGTGGTGGATCAGCAGCCATCCTTCGTCGACGCGGATCGGCGCCGGTCCGCCGCCGATCTTGAGTTCCTCGAACGGGAACTCGCTGAGGGCCACGAGGGTGTGCTTGCCCATGTGGACCAGGTTGCGGATGTCCTTTTCCACATCCTCCACGGCAACGTAGGAGATCCAGATGCCGGGGCGGTTGTCCGTGACGCCGGCGGGCAGGTGCTCGCCTTCGCCTTCGCGGATCCAGCCAAGGTCCCACATGGGGCGGTGCAGCATGGCGTAGGAGGGAACGCCGTCGGGGTCGTTCACCGGCTCCGGGAAGAACACGGCGTCCTTGTTCGGGAAGAGGTTCAGGTCCATGGAGAGCTCGGCCTTGTATTCGAAGAAGCACGGGCCCAGGCGTTCCCAGCTGCGAAGGTCTTCCGAGTGCGCGAACGCCAGGCGCGGACCCAGCGGTCCGTAGGCGACGTAGGTCATCAGGTGCTTGCCGAGGCTCGGGACCCAGGTGGTGCGGGGGTCCTCGGTGCCGGCGTTGTTCATGCCGCGTTCCCAGCCCTCGTCGGGGGCGAGTACCACGCCCTGGCGTTCCACTCCGGTGGGAACGCCGTCTTCGATGACAACCTTGGCCAGGCCCACGCGGGACACATTGCCCTTGGCCACCAGGCGCGGAAGCAGGTAGAGCTCGCCGTCCGGACCGCGGCCGCTGGCGGGGTTGAGGACGCCTTCCGCCTCGAAGTCGTTGCCCTCTTCGGGGGACATGATGACCCCGGCGCGGGTGAGGGTGAAGGGAACGGTGGGGAGTGCAGAAGTGTGGGGGGAAGTCATTGATTAGCCCTTTACGCTTGATCCGATATTGGTGGAGATGAATTGGCGCTGGAAGAAAATGAACAGCGCGATGGCTGGTGCCGCGAGGACGCAGGCGCCGGCGAGGATTGCCCCGAACGGGTTGGAGGCCGTGGCGGCAACGTTGGAAATGTAGTTGGCGAGGGACACCGCGAGCGGCTGGATGGCCGCGTCCTTGGTGACCAGGAACGGCCACAGGAACTCGTTCCACGGCCCGATGAACGTCAGCAGGACCGCTGTGACAATCGCCGGCCGGACCAGCGGGATGGCAATCTGCCACAGGATCCGCAGTTCGGAGGCGCCGTCGATCCTGGCGGCCTCAAACAGCGTGGACGGAAGCTGCATGAAGTACTGGCGGAATACGAACACCGCGGTGGAGTTGATGGCGAACGGCAGGATCATGCCGATGTAGCTGTCCGCCAGGCCGTAGTCCCGGACGATCATCACGTACAGCGGGATGAGCAGCAGCTGGAACGGAATCATCTGCACCAGCAGCATCATGCCGAACACGAAGCCCTTGCCGCGGAAGTGCATCTGCGCCAGGGCGTAGCCCACCAGGAGGCCGAAGACCACGGTGAACAGGATGACGCCCCCAGTGAAGATCCCGGAGTTGACCAGGCCCTTCAGCAGATTGATGGAACCGTTGATGTTCGCATAGTTCTCACCGGTGAGGTTGGCCGGATTGGGGAACGCACCCGCCACCGAAGTGTCCGGGGACGTCTGCAGCGAGCCGATGAACATGTAGTAGAAGGGGAAGAGGAACACGAAGGCGCCCACGGCGAGCAGTATGAAACTGCCGACGCCAAGGTTCCTGCGCTTTTCCACAGTGGAACCTCCACGCGTGGAGCCTCCGCGGGTGGAACCTCCGCGGCCGGAAGGAAAGGCACCCGGCTGCCCGGCGTCGTCGTTCTTTTCGTTGTCGTTGTTGGCGGCGGTTGCCGCGTCGATGACCGACATGTCAGTCCTCCTTTCCGCCTACGAGGCGTTTCTGGATCAGGGCGATCAGCAGGACGCCGATCACCAGGACGACGCCCAGCGCGGCAGCCACATCGGGGTTTCCCTGCAGGATGCCCTTCTGGTACATCAGGAACACCGGCGAGGTCGATGCGCCGTCGGGTCCGCCGCCGCCGGTGAGCAGGTAGGGCTCGGTGAAGAGGTTGGCGCCGGTGATGGTGGCGAGCAGCGTGACCAGAACGCTGGCCGACCGCACGCCGGGAACCGTGATGTTCCAGAACTGGACCCACTTGTTCCCGCCGTCCACCGAGGCGGATTCGTAGAGCTCGTCCGGGATGTTCTGCAGTGCGGCCAGGTACAGCAGGATGAAGAACCCCAGCTGTTTCCAGGTCACGTACAGCGCCACCGTGGGCATGGCCAGCCAGGAGTTGGTCAGCCATGACAGGTTCGGGGCCAGCGGCCCCAGCAGCGCATTCACCAGTCCGTTCTGCTGGAACAGGAACAGCCAGACGCCGACGACGGCGACGCTCGCCGTGACGTACGGGACGTAGTAGCTCACCCGGAAGAAAGTCCGCAGCCTGGTCACGCGGTTGAGGGCGTTGGCCAGGACCAGGGACAGTCCCACGGTCAGCGGGACGTTGATGACCAGGAATACGCCGATGTTGGCGAAGGAACGCTGGACGGCGGGATCGGACAGGACGGTGATGTAGTTGTCCAGGCCGACGAACGGCCGGTCCACCTTGACCCGGGGGGCCGTGAAGAAGAAGTCGTGGAAGGAAATGTAGACGGCGTAGCCCAGCGGGTAGGCGAGGACGGCCAGGACGTAGATGACGTACGGGGCGCTGAACAGCAGCCCCAGCGGCTGGCGCCCCAGGAAGTTCTTGCGTTTCCTGGGGGCCAGCCGCTGGTCGGCCGTTCGCCCAACCGGCATTCCCGTAGCGACGGTGCCCGGTGCGGGGCTGCCCGCTGCAGGACTGCCCGCTTCGGGGCCGCCGTCAGAAGAGCGGAGTGACATTGGGGATCACCCGTTACTTCTGGGCTGCCAGTTGGTTGATCTTGTCCGCTGCGCCCTTGAAAGCCGAGTCAATGCTTTCGTTGCCGAAGATCACTGACTTGGCGTAGGCGGTGCGGAAGGTCTGCCAGACCTCGACCGAGTTGGGCACGTTGGGCACCTCGACGGTGCGGCCGGCCTGCTCGGCGAACTGGGTGTAGAGCGGGTTCTTGGTGAAGTAGTCGGCGTAGGCCGTGGTCAGGTCCTTGCGCATGGGCATCTGGCCCGTCTCGGACAGGAGCTTGCCGTCCTGCTCCTGGCTGGTGGCGAACTTCATGACCTCCCACGCCGTTCCCTGGTTCTCGCAGGCGGAGTACATGGCCACGTTCTTGGCGTCCGAGAAGGTGGACGTATCGGCCTTGGCCTGGGCGGCGGGCACCGGCACGGCACCCCAGTTGATCTTGTCCTTGTAAGCGGCAATGGCCCAGGGACCGGCCATGGCCATGGCGGCCTTGCCTTCGCCGAACGCGTCACCCTGGAAGGCCTCCTTGGACGCCAGGTTCTCCTTGTAGAGCGTTTCGAACATGGTGGCGACCTGCTTGCCCTCCTCGCTGTCGAAGGTGGCTTTGCTGTCCTTCAGGAGCGGGGTGCCGTCGGTGTTGGCAGCGTAGAACGGGTAGAAGTCGAACCATGACTGGAAGAAGTCGCTTGCCGGGGACGGCCACACCGCGTTGGCCGTAGCGCCGGACTTCACCAGCGTCCGGGCGGTTTCAAGGAGCTCTTCGTGGGAGCCCAGCTTGGGGTTTTCGGCGTCCAGTCCGGCCTTGGCGAACATGTCCTTGTTGTAGAACAGGACCACGGGGTTGGACTTCCACGGCAGCTGGTACATCTTGCCGTCCGTGGACTTGTACTGGTCCGCCAGGTCTCCGGTGCGGTCCTTGATGTACTGCGCGCCGTCGGGGAAGGTGTCCAGCGCAACAAGCCCGCCCTGCTTCTGGAACTGCGGAACTGCGACTGGGGCGGTGTTGAAGACCAGGCACGGGGCGTTGCCTGCCGTGATGGCTGCGCCGATGACTTCCTCGGAGCTCTTGCCGGCCGGGATTTCCTGGGCATCGATCTTCTGGTCCGGGTGCGCGGCGTTCCAGGATTCCACCATGGACTTGCCCCACTTCACCTCGAACTCGTTGTTGGAGTACCAGATCTTGATGGGGCCCTTGGCGGCCGTGGCCGAATCGGCGGAGCTGGCTCCCCCTCCCCCGCCGCAGGCTGCGAGGCCTGCGCCCATGATGGTCAGGGCGGCCACGGACAATACGCGCGTGGCTGTTGAAAAGCGCTTCATTGCGACTCCTATTTAGGGGAAACAGAGGGTTGGGGGCGTGTCTGGGTGCTGTGGGGCTTGCTGGGTACAGGTGTAGTGCGGTGGGACCGGGGCGTTTGGGGCGGCTTCGCCTGCGGGTGCCGGGCCGGTGGACGCCCTGACCAGGAGGGTCGGAGCCTGGAGGACGGTGTCTTCGCCGTCGTGGCTGTTGCTGAGCTGGTTGAGGAGCACCTGGGCGGCAACGCGGCCCCAGAGCATGGGCTCTGTGGCCACCGTGGTGAGGGGCGGATTCAGGTATTGCGTGAAGTCGGCGTTGTCATAGCCGGTGACGGACAGGTCACCGGGCACACTGAGCCCCTGCGTTTGCGCGTAGTACTGGCCGGCGGTCGCCATCAGGTCGTTGGCGTAGACGATTGCCGTGGGCTTGTCGGTGCGCCGGAGCAGCTCGGCGGTGGCGGCCATGCCGCCCGCTGCAGTGAAATCGGCGGCTTCGAAGAGGTCTGCGGGCAGGCCGGCAGTGGCGAGTGCGCTTTCCCAGGCCTGGCGGCGGCTGCGGCCGTGGATGTATTCCTGCCCGCCGCCAACGTGCGCAATCCGGGTATGGCCCAGGGCCACAAGGTGTTCAACGGCCGCGGTGATCCCGGCGCAGTCATCCATCGAGACGGCAGGGAACGGTGAATCGGAGTCGGGGCGGTTCAGGGTGACGGCGGGGAGCTTGAGTTCCTGCAGCAGCGGGATGCGGGAATCGTCGTGGCGGACATCGGTGAGGAGGAAGCCGTCCACGCGGCCGTTCTCGGCCAGCTTGCGGTAGCACCGTTCCTCCGCCCCGGCACCTGTGGCGACGCTGAGCACCAGCGTGTAGTCGTGTTCTGACAGGGCGGTTTCGATGCCCGCGATGAACGCCGGAAAGAAGGGGTCCGTTCCGAGCAGGGACGGGTCCCGGGCAACGACCAGGCCCAATGCGAACGCTTTGGCGGAGGAGAGGCCCTTGGCCCGGAGGCTGGGCTTCCAGCCGAGCTCCTTGGCCGCCTGCAGGATCCGTTCCCGGGTTCCCGCGCTGACTCCCGGCTGCCCGTTGAGGGCATACGAGACAGCACCCTTGCTGACGCCTGCCGCGTGGGCGACGTCGCTGATGGTGACTGCCATGGTCCTGCCTTCTGTGGATCGGCGGCCCAGTGATACAACTCACTGAACCGGTTCAGTGATCTCTACTAAACCGGTTCAGTTGGGAGTTGTCAAGGGGAGCGCTCAGAGGAGGCAGTGCCCGACGGCGTTGCCCGCGTCCCGTCCCCGCGTCACGCAGGGCTCACTTTAGGAGCACGACGGCGGTGCCCGCCGCGGGATTCCAGGGGAACCCGCCGTCGGACATTCCGAAAGGGTGCGTGGCGTGACGCGCGGTCAGGCGCGGACGAGTCCCGCGGCCTTCGCGAGGAGTTCCACGGACCGCAGGCGGGCCTCGGTTCCGTTGCTCTGGTGGGCCACGATCAGCTCATCCGCGTCCGCGTGGGCGGTGAACTGGTCCAGGTAATCCATCACGACGTCCGGCGTGCCGACCGCCGAGTACTTCATCATCTGGGCCACGTGCTGGCCCTGCGGCGAGTCGAGGATCATGTCCGCTTCGTCGTCCGTGAACACCCTGCCGTTGCCGAAGAACAGGGACACGCGGGCGTGCTTGGTGGCCTGGAACATCTCCTGCGCCTCGGAGGCGGAATCGGCCGCGATCACATTGACGCCCGCAATCACGTGCGGGGCGTCCAGCTGGGCGGAGGGCTTGAATTCCCGGCGGTAGATGGCCACGGCGTCCTGCAGGGCGGCGGGCGCAAAGTGCGATGCGAAGGCGTAGGGCAATCCGAGCTGCGCCGCCAGCCGGGCCCCGAAAAGTGAGGACCCCAGGATGTACAGCGGCACGTTGGTGCCCTTGCCCGGCGTCGCCTCGACGCCCTGGATGCGTGTGGGGCCGGTGAGGTAGCCCTGCAGTTCCAGGACGTCCTGCGGGAAGCTGTCCGCGGACATCGTATCGCGGCGGAGCGCGCGCATGGTGTTCTGGTCGCTGCCGGGCGCACGGCCCAGGCCGAGGTCGATGCGCCCCGGGTGCAGGGTCTCCAGCGTGCCGAACTGCTCGGCGATGGTCAGCGGGGAGTGGTTGGGCAGCATCACACCGCCGGCGCCAAGCCTGATACTGCTCGTGTGGGCGGCGATGTGGGCGATCAGCACACTCGTGGCCGAGGACGCAATGGAAGACATGTTGTGGTGCTCCGCGTACCAGACCCGGCGGTAGCCCAGTTCTTCCGCCCGCTGCGCCATGGCCACGCTGCCGGCGAAGCTCTCGGCCGCCGTCTGGCCCTTCGCAATGGTGGCCAGGTCAAGGATGGAAAGCGGAACAGTCACGGAGGAGCCGGCCTTTCGTAGCGGAGCGTTGCGGTCACTGCTCCGGTGGCGGAACAGGCACACTGGCGACAACGACGGCGGCACCCGGGTTATTTCTGCAGGTCACCGTGGCGCCGGACACGCGGGAGCGGTATTGCCGGGCGCGCGGAAGCGGCGGTGCCGGACAAACGGGAGCGGGGCCACCGTTTCCGGCAGCCCCGCCCCGTTTTAGCTCACTTGTGCTATGTGATTCTGCGGCGCCTACTTCAGCTTGAAGTTGGCGTCGATGCGGGAGCCGTCTGCCGCGACCATCGACAGCTGGAAGCAGGCGCCGGGGAGGTTCGGCGTCTTCCAGTTGTAGATGTACTGGCCGCCCGTCGAGTCATACCGCAGGGAGGTGTTCCCGGTGGAGGTGATCTCGACTCCGTCCTGGGCCGCCAGCAGGTTGCAGGTCATCTGCCTGATTCCCATCGTCACGACGCCGGTGTCCGTCAGTTCCCTTGAGCCGGCGAACAGTTCGAACTTGGCGGGTACGGTGCTGCCGGCCTTCACGGTGTTGGTGACGCCACCCATGTCGATGGGCTGGTAGAAGCCCTTGGTCTCCCAGGCCATGACCGTGTATTTGTGCGTCGTTGTGGAGGTACGGCCCGCATTGTCGGTGGCCGTGGCCGTCAACGTGTGGGGACCAACCAGCGTGCTGTAGCCGGTCACCTTGCAGCCGGCCGCGCCGGAGCCTCCGTCCGTGGCGGTGCAGGTGGGCTCGGCACCGACGGAACCGAAGTACGCATCCCCCGGAACGGAGTCAAACGTGGCCACCGGATCGGTCAGGTCCACCTTGAAGGAGTCGCTGGTCGCGGCGCCCGCGGGGGTGGTGTTGTCCGCGTCATCCGTGAAGGCCGGGCTGGTCAGGACCAGGCCAGTACCTTCCCCGGTGGAGACAGCCTCCTTGACCGCGGATGCCGGACCTGACAGCTCATCCGTGCCGGTGAAAGTGGCCGTGACCGGGCCGGTGTACCAGTCGTTCAGGCCCTTAGTGCCGTTGAGACCGGTGAATGCAACTGAGGGCGCCGTGAGGTCGATCTTGTAGCTCACGGATGGCGTTCCGGCCTCGGAGGCGTTGCCGGCAACGTCCTCGAAGGCCGGGCTGCCAACGACGACGGCCGAGCCCTCGCCGACGGACGTTGCGGTCTGGGTGGCTGCTGCCGGACCGGAGACTGAGTCGGTCCCGGTGAACGTTGCAGTGACCGGGGCGTTGTACCAGCCCTTGGCATTGGGCGCACGGTCGGCTTGAGTGTAGGCAACTGACGGGGCCGTCCAGTCGATATTGAACCGCTGGATGACCGCACCGAGCGCCGAGGGGTTGCCTGCCGTGTCGCTGAACACCGGGCTCCTCACCTCCAGGTCTTCTCCCTCCGCACCGTCGGCTGTGGTTGCGGTCGCAGTTTGCGACGCGGGACCTGACGTTACGTCAGTGGCCGTAAACGTTGCCGTGACGGGGCCCCTGAACCAGCCGTTGTTGCCGGCCAGGCCTTCGGCTCCCGTGTAGCTGACGTCGGGCGCTTTAGCGTCCAGGCCGAGTGGAACGGTTGCCATGGAGGCGGTGCCGCCGGCGCTGGTTGCGGAGCAGGTATAGGCGATCTTCACCTGGTCCGCTGAAATGTTCCGCTGCCCGCAGCCTTCAGTGGTCAGAGAACTCGGGGAATCCGCATCGGTGACGGTCCAGGTGAGGATTAGCGGCGAGGTAAACCACTCGCTGAGGCCGTTGGGGGTTCCCGGGTCCAAGGTGTAGCTGATCTGCGGGCCGCTGGGGTCCACGATGTTGTAGGTCACGGATCCGCTGGCCTTGAGTCCGCCGCCGTCCGTGTAGCTGCAGCTCGCTGTCTGCGCGCCGATGCCGTCCGTTGCGTAGGCGCCAGTGATGCCGCTGAGGGTTGCAGGGAACGTGCTGTTGCCGTCTTCGGCGTCCACGATATCGCAGGTGGCCGCCGGGACGGCTCCCTTGTCGTAGGACGCACCGGTGCTGACTCCGCCTACCGTGAGGGTCGGTGCAGTGTTGGCCGGGGCCGGAGCTGCCACGTTGACGGTGAACGTCGCGGGAGCAAGGTTGAAGGTTCCGCCGGTCGTGTTGGTGGTCTGGCGCGCGGTGACCGTGGCGGTGCCGCCGGCCACCGGGGTGATGGTCAGCGTCTTGGTTTCGCCACAGCTTCCGAACGTCACGGAGGCGGGGCTGACGGTTGCTACCGACGTGTCGCTCGATGCGAGACTCAGGGTGAGTACGGTGCTGCCGGTCAGGTTGCAGCCGTTCTTGCCCGGATCGTTCGTCGGATCAACGGCCAACGTGGTGGTTCCCGCAGCCCCGCCTACGTTCAACGGCATGGTTTCGGCCACGGCGTCAATGCTCGCATCGAGGGTGTTAAAGACATCGTCCGCCTGCGCCACACCGGCCCCGGCAAGGAGCAGTCCGCCCGCAGTCACCGCGGCCAGGAATTTCCGGCCGGCACGCCCCGCAGACCAGGCGAACCCCGGGCCCGTTCCCCGTCTCTGCCTGGTTCCCCGCTCGGGACCCCTTCGATCTGATGTGTTCACTGCAGCGCCTCCCATCGCAACAATGCGGCCGTCATTGGCCGCAAATGTAGTCCCGATGTTAGGGGCGGGCGCTCAGAAAAACACCAGTACATTCCACTCGACTTTGGGTGTTTCTATACCTGTTTTTTATACGCAGTACTCACTTTTTTACTCAGGCCGACTTGCGTTGACTTAGTGCGCTTTTGTAACACAGCAAGCAGTAGTTACTTGCAGGCGTAGTTGTAGTCGAGGCCGCCGGAGACGTACTGGGTCACTGCCACCGTGCTGCCCGGAGTAAGCCCTGCCAGGGAGCAGTTCGACTTGGCCCCATTGAGGGTTCTGGCGCCGGCGAGCCAGCTCGGAAGTCCCGCCAGATTGCTGGTGGACGGAACCGCCCCGGCAATTTTGCTCCACTGCGAGCCGGTGGAATAGAGCCCGACGTCGGCACCGATGCTTTCGAAGTAGGCGGTCATCCCTTCCAGGTCAGCCCGGTTCGCGGTCGTGTCGCTCTGCCAACTGTTCCCTGTCTCCACATCCAGCCACCAGAAATAGTTCTGCGGGCCATCCACGCCGCGCAGCTTGGCGTCGTCGTACGCTTTCGCATAGCCGTACACATAGGCGCAGGCGGCGTCGTTCTTGCCCGTGCACTGCCCGTACGAGCTGGTCACGGTGGTTCCCATGTACTCATTGGACGTCGGCCACCAGGAACCGGCCAGCCCGGGGTTGGCTGTATTCACGTACAGGGCCACGCGCGGCTGCGCCGTCAGCTGCTTCTGGGACACCGCGCCCTCGGCCCAGTCCAGCTGTTCCTGGAAGCAGGGATTGGTGGTGTTGGCCAGCCCGTTGTTGACGCCCACGATCGCGAAGGCGAGTCCGGAGGGAAGGGTCTTGCCGCACTGCGGCCACGAGACATCAATGCCCACAGGATCAGACGGACGCGGCGGGCCCGCCATGGCCGGACCACCGCCCATCAGCGCCAAGCCAAACGCAGTGGCAACGGACAGAACCATCTTCATCATTGATGCGGCCATACCCAAGGTTATATACCAAGCGGCCCCGGGCAGGAATACTCAGCATGCTTATCGGGTTGCCGCCCTTGTGAGCCGTCCCGGACGGGCCGGCCGGACAGGAGCAATATCATGGCAAACATTCTGATGGTGGTATCCGCAGCTGACTCCCTCACCATGCGGGACGGCACCAAACACCCCACCGGCTACTGGGCGGAGGAGCTGGTGGTCTCACACCAGACCCTGCTCGACGCCGGCCACACCGTGCACATCGCAACACCCGCCGGCGCCAGGCCCACCGTTGACGAGGTGAGCCTCGCCCCGGAGTCGGCCGGCGGCCAGGACCGTGCAGACGGCTTCCGCGCCTACCTCGCCGCCATCGACGGTGAGCTGTCCGCACCGCTGGTGCTCGCCGACGTCGACCCCTCCGCATATGACGCCGTGGTGATGCCGGGCGGCCACGGGCCCATGGCGGACCTTTACAAGGACGCCGACCTCGGCCGCATCCTGGCTGAGGCGGACCGGGCCGGCAAGGTGATCGCGCCGTTCTGCCACGGCCCTGCGGGCCTCCTCAGCGCCGTTGACGACGACGGGACGTTCGTTTTTGCGGGGCGCCGCCTCACCGTATTCACGGATGAGGAGGAACTCAACGGCGGCACCGGCCCCAACACGCCGTGGTTCGTGGAGGACGTGCTGAAGGACAAGGGCGCCATCGTGGAAAACGGAGCCGCCTGGAGTTCCAACGTGGTCCGCGACCGCAACCTGATCACCGGGCAGAACCCGCAGTCCAGCGAGGACGTGGCCAAGGAGGTCATCAAGGCCCTCGCCGCCTAGTCGACGGTCGCCCAGACCCGGCCGCGGCGTCACGGCAGCGGGTTCCGTGACGCCAGCGAACGCCGGATTAACCACGATTACCCCTTGTATCGAAGGGTTTCAAGGCGCTTTGACCGGGTTTTCGCGCTGACGGATAGTTGCTGGCACAAGCACCGAATCCGCACACTTCCAAGGGGAACCCATGGCCCGTTTTTCACTCAAACCCGCCGCCACCGCAGCGCTGGCCGCCACCACGTTGCTGGGGCTCGCGGCCTGCTCTGACCCCGGGGCTTCTGCGGCGTCGGGCTCCGCCCCGGCGACGTCGTCCACGGGCATCAAACAGTTCAACCTCTCACCGGAGCAGGACCGTGTGAAGGCTGAAGTGGATCCGGCGGCCGCGGCTTTGGTCCCGGAAGCAATCAAGAAGGACGGCAAGCTGACGGTGGCCGTCAGCCCGTTCGCGGCACCGTTGGCCGTCTACGCCACGGACAACAAGACGCCGGTGGGCAATGAGGTGGATATCGCCGTCGCACTGGCCCAGACGCTGGGACTGGAGGCTGACATCGTTCCCACCGCCTGGGCCGACTGGCCCCTCGGCGTCGAGTCCGGCAAGTACGAGGCCGTGCTGTCCAACGTCACGGTGACCGAGGAGCGGAAGCTCAAGTTCGATTTCGCCAGCTACCGCGACGACAAGCTCGGCTTCTACGCGAAAAGCGACAGCTCCGTCACCAAGGTGGAGTCCGCGCCGGACGTTGCCGGCAAACGCGTGATTGTGGGTTCCGGAACCAACCAGGAGTCCATCCTGCTGCGCTGGGACGAGGAGAACAAGAAGAACGGCCTGCCCGCGGTGGAGTTCCAGTATTACGACGACGACTCCGCCTCCTCGCTCGCCCTCCAGTCCGGACGGGCGGACCTGACGTTCGGGCCGAACGCGACGGCGGCATTCAAGGCGGCTTCCGATGCAAAGACCAAGCTGGTTGGCCTGGTGGACGGCGGCTGGCCGCTGAAGGCAAGCATCGCGGCCACCACCAAGAAGGGCAACGGTTTCGCCGCCGCAGCACAGGCGGGCCTGAACCACCTGATCGAAGACGGCAGCTACGCCAAGATTCTGGACCGCTGGGGCCTCAGTTCGGAGGCCGTGCAGAAGTCCGAGCTGAACCCGGCGGGGCTGCCCAAAAAGTAGTCCGGCTTTCGACGCAAATGTGCAGGGCGGCCGGCGGCTGCCCTGCACATTTGCGTGGCGAAACCCCCGCAGTGCGGCGTACGCTCATGACATGACCCCGCAAGAGCTGGCCAACCTGGCGCACCTGCGCCGGGCGCGGGACCTGATCGACAGGGACTTCGCCCGCGCCTTGGACGTGCCCACCATGGCGAGCAAGGCCCTGATGTCACCGGCGCACTTCTCTCGGCAGTTCCGGGCCGCCTACGGCGAGACCCCCTACAGCTACCTGATGACCCGCCGGATCGAGCGGGCCATGGCGTTGCTCCGCGGCGGCATGAGCGTGACCGATGCCTGCATGGCGGTGGGCTGTACGTCGCTGGGATCCTTCAGCTCACGCTTCACGGAACTAGTGGGGGAACCGCCCAGCGCCTACCGGCTCCGGGAACACAGCGCGGTGGAGGCGATGCCGGGCTGCGTTGCACGGATCAGGACACGGCCAGCGAGGCAGCCTGCCAAGCCTGCAGGTCCCGGGAATGCAGCCGGTGCCCAAGTGAGCAGGATTCGAGAAGCGGCCCTGACGCCCGCGGAATAGCTTTGTGGCATGAACATTTCACTCCAGTACTGCAACATCACCGTCAATGACACCGAGAAGGCCCTCGCTTTCTACCGGGATGCCCTGGGCCTCGAACTGCGCAACGACGTGGCCTCCGGGGGATTCCACTGGATCACCCTCGGCAGCGCCGCCCAGCCGGGCCTTGAGATCGTGCTCTCCGAGCCGCATGCGGGCCGCTCCCAGGAGGACGGGGACATGATGCAGGAGCTCCTCACCAAGGGAGTCCTCCCCATGCTCGTGTTCCGTACCGACGACCTGGACGCCACGTTCGAGAAGGTCCGGGCGTCCGGTGCCGAGGTCATGCAGGAGCCGATCGACCAGCCGTGGGGGCCGCGCGACTGCGCCTTCCGGGACCCCTCCGGGAACATGGTCCGCATCGCGCAGGCTCCGAAGGACTGATTCCTCCGGCGCAGGCCATCACAACAAAGAATCCCCGCCGGACGTCGTCCGGCGGGGATTCCTTTGATGGGCGAGCCCGGGTCCTCTAGAGGTACTGCTGCCAGATAGTCAGCTGCAGCTTCACCGTATCCGCGGCGGACTCCCGGTCAGCATCTCCCACTTCCGTGCCGGACACGTCGCCGCCCATCGGCTCAGACCCTCGCTTCCAAAGGCGCAGATTCCGTGGGGGCGGATGCCGAAGCACGCTCCGGCGTGGCCAGCCCCAGGTTCTCCCGCAGCGTGCTGCCGGCATACTCCGTGGGGTAGACGCCGCGTTCCTGCAGTGCGGGCACCAGGTGGTTTACGATGTCGTCCAGGCCCGTGGGAATCAGCCACGGCGAGATGTTGAAGCCGTCCACGGCGCCGGTGCGGGCGTGCTCCACCAGCCGGTCGGCCACCTCGGCGTAGGAGCCGTTGAAGGTGGCGTCCACGCGGCTGGTCTTGGCAGAGACGAACTGGCGGATGGACAGCCCCTTCTCCTTGGCTTCGGCCCGCCACTGGTCGGCCAGCTGCCGCGCCTTGGCCCCGTGGAAGCCGCTGCCGCGGGTCTCGGAGGTTTCCTCCACCACCGGGTCAATCTCCGGCAGCGGCCCGTCCGGATCATATTCGCCCAGTTCGCGTCCCCAGAACTGTTCCAGGTAAGCGATGGCCTGCTGCGGGCCGATCTGGAGGCTGCGGACCCAGGCTTTCTTGTCCCGGGCCTCCTCCGGCGTTGCGGCAAGGATGAACTCGCTGGCCGGCATGATCTTGACGTCGTTTGCTCCGCGTCCTGCGTCCAGCGTCCGCTCCACGATGTCGCGCCGGAAGTCCAGGGCGTCGTCGAGCTTGGGGTGGGCGGAGAAAATGACGTCGGCCTGGCGGGCGGCGAAGTTTCTGCCCTCCGGAGAGTCGCCGGCCTGGAACAGCACGGGCCGGTACTGCGCGCTGCGCGGCAGGCGAGGGGTCACGTCCACGGTGTAGTGCTGCCCTTCGTGAAGCACGCGCTGCCACTGCCCGGTGGCCGGATCATGCGAATCCCAGATCCGTTTGGCCGTCTCCACGAATGCCTCGGCGTGCGTGTACCGGTCAGCGTGGTCCAGGTACCCGCCGCGGCGGAAGTTGGCACCGGTCCAGGCGTTGTCCGTGGTGACGATGTTCCATGCGGCGCGTCCGCCGGAGAGAAGGTCCAGCGAGGACAGCCTGTGCGCCAGGTCCGCCGGATCGTTGTAGGTGGTGTTCTGCGTGGCAACGAGTCCGATGTTGGAGGTCACCGCGGCCAGGGCGGCGAGCATGGCCTGGGCGTCCGGGCGTCCGGCGACGTCCAGTTCATGCGGACGGCCCAGGTGCTCACGGAGGCGGAGCCCCTCACCCAGGAAGAAGGCGGCAAACAGTCCCCGCTCCGCCGTCTGGGCGATGCGGCGGAACGATTCGAAGTCCGTCTGCGAGCCGGACTCGGCGGCCTTCCAGATGGTCCCTGAGTTCACGCCCTGGAAGAAGATGCCGAACTGGAGCTTCCCGCTCGGCTGGTATTTAGCACGGCTGTGCTGTGTCATGGTTTTCCCCTAGTTTCCGACGGCGGTTGCGGCGTAGCGGCTGGCTGGTCGTTCGAGGCCCAGCAGGTCCCTGAAGGTCCCGTCCTGCGGCACCGGGGCGAGCACTCCCCTGCGCCGGAGTTCAGGCAGCACCAGCCGGGACAGTTCCTCGAAGTCGACGTCGAACCTGGCCGGATGCAACCGGACTCCGTCCGCCACTTCCAGTACTTCGGTCAGCAGGTCTGCCAGTTCGGCCGCGGACCCGGCGAAGCGTGCCCGCCGGGCACCGTCAGTCCCTCCGCTGCCAGGCTTGCCGATGGCCGATTCGTCCCCGAGCCGCTGGGCGGCGCCCTGCCCCCTGGCGTCCAGGACGACGTCGAGCTCCACCACGACGGCGGGCGATCCGCCGCCCAGCCGTTCCCGCACGTCGCGGATCTCCTCCGCGAGGAGCTCCGCCGTCGGTGCCGAGACCAGCACTGCGTCCACCCCGGATGGCTCAACCAGGCCGGCGCCCACGAGGGACGCCGGCACGAGCACCGGCAGCTGTCCCTGCAGGGGACGGGGGATGATGGACGGACCCTTGACCGAGTAGCCGGGACCGTCGAAGTCCACGTAGTGCAGCTTTCCGGCGTCGAGGTAGCGGCCGCTGGCGACGTCGCGGATCACGGCGCCGTCTTCCCAGGAGTCCCAGAGCCTGCGGCTGACCTCGATGGATGCCGCGGCCTCCTGCGCCAGGCCGTCACCGGCAACGTAGGAGCGCCCGACGGCGGCGGCCGCCGCGGGATCGTCTTCAGCGGTGGCGATCCAGCCGGCACGGCCGCCGCTGACGTAGTCCAGGCTGGCCAGCTGGGTGGAGGCATGGAAGGGCTCGGTGTAGGCCGTATCCACTTCCGGGATCAGGACGAGGGAGCGGGTCAGCGGCCCGGCGAAGGCGGCGCGCTGCAGCGCGTTCAGCCGTCCTTCCGCCGGGGAATCCTTGAAGGTCACGGCGTGGAAACCGGCGGATTCGGCGGCCAGCACGGCGGCGGCGAGCGCCGTAGCACCCCCGGCTGTGTCGCCGTCGGCCGCGCGCGCCACGCCGTCGAGTTCCAGCGCCAGGAAGCCCCAGCCACCGGCAGTCTTGTTGGTGTTTCCCATCATGCGTCCTGACGTTCGGTGGGGGTCTGCTCTCCGGCTTCGACCGCTACCGGCAGCCGGTTCTCGGCGGGCGGCAGCGGGCACGTGGCAAGGTCGGTGTAGGCGCACGGCAGGTTCACGGCCCGGTTGAAGTCCAGGCGGACCGTGCCGTCCGGTCCGGGTGCCGCGACCGTTAGCGACCGGTTGGCCGCGTAGGTGGTCTTGCCGGACGTTTCATCCGTGAACAGCACGGACAGGCTGCCCGGAGCGTGGCCGTTGAAAGCCGTCAGGGCAAGATTGCGCCCGCCCAGCCGGAACCTGACCTGGCCGGGGGCTTCGTAGACGTGCTGGATGCCCTCGACGGCGGCGCCCACGGTGGTGGCACGCGGCTCGTCGAACGGGACGAACGTTCCTTCCACCGCGAATGCCGGGTCCGGTTCGTACGCAGGCGTGCCCTGGTACTCGCGGAGCAGCGGGTTCTCCGGGTGGCGCGGCCTGACAATGTATTCGCCGCCGCGTTTGGCGAGTTCGACGACGGTGTCCCCCGCAGCGAGGTTGACGCCGCCGCGTTCCGCGATGGGTCCGAACAGCACGGTGGCGCCGCCGCCGTCGGCGTTTAGTTCCCTGCCGTCCTGCTGCAGGGTCTCGCCTTCCGCCAAAACCAGGCGGACGGCGTCGTTCTCCACATTCCAGGTGCCGGGAACGCCGTCGAGCCGCGCGGGCTCGGAACCCAGCCAGTGCAGGTGCGTGACGGCCAGGAAGCCGTGGGGGTCGGCGCGGTGCCGCTCATGGGCGGCGTGCCACTCGGCCCAGGCCGTGGCGAACGGAGTTTCAGTGTGCGTAGACGTGGGCATGATCGCTCCTGTAGTTGTCGTGGTCGGCGGCGACGATGGCGGCGGCGTCCGGTTCGGTGGCCCCGGCAGACTCCGGACGGCCGCCGAAGGGATCCGGTGATTCCCACAGGTTCGTGGGCGCCGCCGCCCGGACTTTGGGGATGACCTCCAGGGCGAACCGCTCCAGGATCTTCAACTGCTGCTCAAACGGCAGCGTGGTGGGCAGCGAGATGGACTGGAGGTCGTGGCCGTACAGCTGGTGGTAGCTGAGGATCTTGTCCACCACCTGCTCCGGGCTGCCCACCAGGGCGGGCCCTTCAGCCACCGCGTGGTCGATGTCGCGGAACGGCGAGTTGTTGCCCGGCACATTCCGGCCGGCGGTCAGTGCCTCGTACACGGGGCCGAACTGCTTCTTGGCCTCCTGCGTGGTGTCCGCGATGAACACCCCGCCGGCGCCGCTGCCCGATCCGAGGAACTGGTGCCGCGGATCGTGCCCGTGGCGTTCGTACTCTTCGCGGTAGTGATCGATCAGCACCTGGTAGTTTTCCCGCGGCTGGATGGCGTTGGCGGTGAACAGCGGATCGCCCCACTTTGCCGCGAGCGCCGCGGAGGTCAGGGTGGTGGCTGAGCCGTGCCACACCCGGGGTGCGCCGGCGAACGGCCGCGGTGTGGTGGTGGTCGGTTCGGTCAGTGCCGGGCGGAATCTGCCGGACCAGGTGACGTTCTCCTCGCTCCAGAGGCGCCGGAGCAGCCCGTATTTTTCGGCCAGGAGGTCCCACTGGTCATCGAGGTCCAGGCCGAAGAGCGGGTACTGCAGTACCTCGTTGCCCTTGCCGATCACGAGTTCCAGCCGGCCGCGGCTGAGCTGGTCGATCGTGGCGTAGTCCTCCGCAACGCGCACCGGGTCAAGGACGGAGAGGACGGTCACCCCGCTTTGCAGCCGGATCCGGCTGGTCACAGCGGCGATGGCGGCCAGCACGGTGGTGGGCGACGACGAGATGAACTCCCCGGCGTGCCGTTCCCCCACGGAGAAGCTGTCGTAGCCCAGCTCCTCGGCGCGCTGCGCGGTCCGGACCACCTGGTTGAGCCGGTCAGCCGTGGAGACGATCGCCCCGGTGAGCGGGTTCTTCAGGTGCGGAATGATGTCGAGGACCTGGAACTTCACTGTGTTTTCCCTGCAGGCGCAGCCCCGAAGTTGGCTTCAGTGACGGTCTTGGATTCAGGCAGTGCTTCTTCGGAGAGGCCCCAGCGTTCCAGGACCTTGCCGTAGGAGCCGTCCTTGATGGCGGAGTTCAGCGCCTCGGTGATGACCGGTGCCAGCCCGTTGCCCTTGAGCGAGGTGGCGGCCACCAGGGTTTCGGACGGCCAGCCGGCGTTGACCTTGCCCACGATCTTCAGGTCGTCCCGGGTGTTCTCGCGGTACGCAGTGGACGGGTAGGGCGCGATGTTCAGGTCGGTGCGGCCCGAGGACAGCGCCAGGATGGTGTCGGCGTCGGAAGAGTAGTACTGCAGCACTGCCGGCGCTTTGCCCTTGCCCTCGAGTTCCTTGTTCCAGGCCAGCAGGATCTTCTCCTGGTTGGTGCCGGAGCCCACGGAAACCTTCAGGCCGGAGATGTCGTCTGCGCCCTTAATGTCGTAGGAGGAGCTCTTTTTCGCCTCGAAGCCCATGTAGGCGGCCCGGTAGCTGGCGAAGTCGAACAGCTTCACGCGGGCGGCGTTGATGCCCACATTGGAGAACACGGCCTCGAAGTCGCCGGACTGGGTCTTCAGCGGCCAGTTCTCCCACGACGTGACCTGGATGTCGAGCTCCAGGCCCAGCTTGTCCGCCACCAGCTGGGCGATGTCCAGTTCGGAGCCGATGGGCGTCTTGTCATCCGTGGCGTGGAAGGACAGCGGGATGGAACCGGCTGTGGTGGCCACGGTGAGTTTGCCGTCCTTGCCGATCAGCTCGGGGACCTTGGCGGCGAGCGCCGCGTCCTTATCGGCCCGGATCCGCTGCTGGTCCGGTGAGGTGTTGTAGACGACGCCGTTGCGTGCCGCCGTCGTCCCCGGATTGCCGGAAACTGCGCCTCCGGAAGCGGCCGCGCCCGGATCGGCGCAGCCGCTCAGCGCCAGGGTGCCGGCAAGGGTCCCGAGAAGGACGACGGCGGGAAGCGCCGCCAGCGTGCGCGTCCGGCCGCTGCTGTTGTGCCGGGAGGTGGAGAGTGCCATGGGGAGGTCCTTTAGATGTTGAAAGCGGGTTCGATCACCTTGGAGAAGAAACTCCGGGTGCGTTCTTCCTGCGGGTTGGTGAAGATGTCATGGGGTGCGCCCTGTTCCACGATCTGCCCCTGGTCCATAAAGACCACGGTGTCCGCCACGTCGCGGGCGAACCCCATTTCGTGGGTGACGATGATCAGCGTTGTGCCGGAGGTGGCGAGCTCCCTGATAACGTCCAGGACCTCGTTCACGAGTTCGGGGTCCAGGGCAGAGGTGGGCTCATCGAAGAGGAGGATCTTGGGGTCCAGTGCCAGGGCCCGGGCGATGGCCACACGCTGCTGCTGGCCGCCGGACAGCTGGCGGGGGTAGGCGCCGGCGCGGTCTTTGAGGCCCACCCGGTCCAGCAGTTCCAGCCCTCGGTCCCTGGCCTCGGCCTTGGTCAGGCGCGGTTTGCCGGAACGCGGCGCCACCACGGGGGCTTCGGTCACGTTCTCCAGCGCCGTGAGGTGCGGGAAGAGGTTGAAGTTCTGGAACACCATGCCGATTTCGGTGCGCTGCTTGAGGATGTCTTTCTCGCGCAGTTCGTGGAGGCGTTTGCCGCGGACCTCGTAGCCCACCAGTTCGCCGTCGATGGCGATGAAGCCGCCGTCCACCTTTTCCAGGTGGTTGATGGTGCGTAGCAGGGTGGACTTTCCGGACCCGGACGGGCCCACGATGACGGCCACTCCGCCCGGTTCAACGGTCAGCGTGATGCCTTTGAGGACTTCGGTGGCGCCGAAGGATTTCCGGACCTTGGTGATTTCCACGAGCCCGCGGGTGGTGTCGGAGGCGGCCGGGTGCTCTGTTGCGACGGCAGTGGCGGTCATCGGGTGCTCCTTGCTCGGTTGTCGGTGGCAGCGTGGGTGGCGAAGAACCGGCGGGCCTTCTGCAGCGGCGTCAGCGGGAGGGTCCGCACGGCGCCCTTCGAATAGTGCCGTTCGATGTAGTACTGGAAAACGCTGAGCACCGAGGTGATCACCACGTACCAGAGCGTGGCCACGAGGAGCAGCGGCAACACCTGCTGGGTGCGGTTGTAGATGACCTGGACGGTGTAGAACAGCTCCGAGTACGCCAGGACGTACACGATGGAGGTGCCCTTGACCAGGCCGATGATCTCGTTGAAGGCGGTGGGCAGGATGGCCCGCATGGCCTGCGGCAGGACGATCCTGGTGGAGCGCCGCCAGGCCGGAATGCCCAGGGCGGCGGCGGCTTCCAGCTGGCCCTGGTCCACCGAGAGGATGCCGCCGCGGATGATCTCCGCCGAGTAGGCCGCCTGGTTCAGGGTGAGGCCCAGGACTGCAGCCGCGAACTGGCTGATCAGGGTGGTGGTCTGGACTTCGAAGAAGCGGACGTCCGTGAAGGGGATGCCCAGGCTGATTTTCTCGTAGAGGTAGCCCAGGTTGTACCAGAGGAGCATCTGCACCAGGAGCGGGGTGGAGCGGAAGATCCAGGAGAAGGTCCAGGACACCGAGACCAGCAGCGGCGAGGCGGAAAGGCGCATCAGGGCGAGGATGAACCCCAGGATGAACCCCAGGGCTCCGGAGATGGCGGTGAGCTTGAGCGTCTCCACCAGCCCGTTCACCACGGACTGCGCGGTGAACCACTGGGCCACCACGCCCCATTCCCAGCGCGGGTTCGTGGCCAGGGACCACGCCACCGCGGCCACGCCGAGCGCCACGACGGCGGTGCCCACCCAGCGCCACGGGTGGCGGGACGGGACCAGCCGGTAGTCGGCGTAGTCGGTGGCAGGTCCGCGGGACTGCGGGTTCTCGGGTCCCCGGGGTCCGCCCTGCTCCGCGGACGGGCCGGGGTTGGAAACACCTGCGTCAGTTCCGGCGGAGGCCGGCCCTGCCGCGGACTGCGCTGCCCGGGTTGCTGTGGAACTCATGCGCCACCTCGCTTCTTGTGCTGCTGGATTGGTTTATCGCGTTCGGATTGCTGCAAATCTAGGGACGCCGGAAAGCGGCAGCAAGGCGGCATGTTGCATTGCTTCACGGAGGTTCTCACGGCGTCATGAGTCGTTTTCTTGCGTGGATTTACGCGCTGTTACGCGGCGTGAACGGCCGTGACCAGAGCCTCGACCGCGGTCTGCCGGGCTGCCTAGCATGAGGCGAAAACCCGGTCCCGGACCACCCCGCCTGAACAGGAGCGCAGCCGTGCCAGCGAACATCCCTACCGTTGCCTTTGTGGGCGGCGGTCCCCGGACGGCCGGCGTCCTGGAACGCCTCGCGGCCAACCGGCCGGAGCTGTTTGCCGGCCCGCTGGCCGTCCATGTCATTGAGCCGCACGTTCCCGGCTCGGGCAGGATCTGGCGCTATGACCAGCACCCCGGCCTGCTGCTCAACTCCGCCGCAGCGGACATCACCATGTTCACCGACGCCTCCGTAACGTGCGAGGGCCCCGCCGCCGACGGCCCCGGGCTCGACGGGTGGGCTGCCGGGGTGCTGGACGGCAGCATCACCGACGTTCCCCCGCTCCCTCCGGAACTGCAACGCCAGCTGCGCGCCCTCACCGGCGCCACGTTTCCCACCCGCCAGCTGCAGAGCGTTTATCTTGAGTGGTTCTTCCGCCGGGCGGTTTCCGCGCTTGGCCCCGATATCGACGTCACTGTCCACCGGGACACCGCTGTCCGGATCGATTCCGACGGCGACAACGGCGCCGGCGGGTACCGTGTCAGGCTCGCCGGCGGCGGGACTGTTGACGCCGACGTCGTGGTTTCCGCCCTTGGCCACACCGATGCGCTGCCGGACGGGGCGTCCGCCGGTTTCGCCGGCTTTGCGGAGCGGCACGGCGGGTTCCACGCGGCACCCAGCTACACCACCGACGTCGACTATTCAGCGCTTGCCCCCGGCCAGGACGTGATCGTCTCGGGCATGGGGCTGGCGTTCGTGGACCTGGTGGTCCTGCTGACTGAAGGCCGGGGCGGCCGGTTCGAGGAAACGCCCGACGGCGGCCTGGCGTACGTTGCGTCCGGCGCGGAACCGCGGCTCTGGGCAGGTTCGCGGCGGGGGGTTCCGTACCATTCCAAGATTTCGTCCACCCTCCGGGGCGAGCCGGCAGGTGCGCCGCAGTTCTTTACCGCCGCCGTGGTGCAGGAATTGCTGGCAAAGCACGGGGAGCTGGACTTCCGCGCCCACCTCTGGCCGCTGATCGCCAAGGACGCGGGCTACGGCTACTACCGCGAGCTCTTCACGGGCTACCCGGAACGGGTGGCCCCCGGCTGGGACGAATTTTCGGTCCGTTTCGCCGCGCTGGACTGGTACAGCCCCGAACGCGAACGGCTGGTGCTCGAGTCGGTGCCGGACACGGAGTTCCACCTGGACTTCGAGAAGCTGGACCAGCCGCTGGCCGGACGTAACTTCGCCAGCCACTATGAGGTCCAGGAAGCCGTGGCCGCCTACATCGAGCATGACCTCCGGCTGCGCACCGGCCCCGACCACTCGGAGACGCTGGCCCTGTTCATCGCCCTGCTCAAGGTGTACATGGACCTGGGCCGGCTGGTGCCGCCGGCGCGGTTGAATGCGCGGTCGCAGCGTGAGGTGCACGGCTGGTGGCACGGGTTCTTCAGTTTCGTGGACTCCGGCCCTCCGCCGCAGCGGCTGCGGCAGCTGCTGGCTCTCCACCGGGCTGGGCTGCTGCAGTTCGTTGGGCCAGGGCTGGAAGTCGGCGCCGATGAGGCCTCGGGGCAGTTTGTGGCCGTGTCCGTCCGGGGAGGGGTGCGGGTGTCCGCCAAGGCCTTGATCGAAGCGCGGCTTCCCGCCCCGGCGGTGGCAGGCTCCGCGAATCCGCTGCTGCGGTATCTGCACAGCTCAGGATTCGGCAGCGAGCAGGCGGTTCTTACCGCCGACGGCCTCCATGCAACCGGCCGGCTGCTGGTGTCCGCGGCCAGCGAGCTCGTCAGCCCGGTGGGCGAACCGCAACGCAGGTTGTTCGCCGTCGGGCCCAACACCTCCGGCTGGGGCGCCGGCGCCTTTGCCCGCCCCGGAACCAACGCTGCGCCGTTCCGCGAAAATGATGCGCTGGCACGCCGGATCCTTGGCGTTCTGGCGGAAGATGAAGCATCGGCCGTACCGGCCGTATCGGGAAAGGCTCAGCCATGGAACAACTAACCGTGCCGCCGGCGTCTTTGCAGGCGGCGGCAACATCGTCGGCTCCGGCGCGCGTGGAGGCTCCGGCGCGCGTGCGGGCGTCCGAACTGACGGTGCTCAGCCTGCCCATGCACGACGCTCGGGTGCGGCCGCTGCTTGACGAGCTCGCCCAGGAATACGACTCACGCTACGGGAACCTGTTCGGCCGGGGAGCTGCGGCAGAAGAACTCAACCGCTACCCTGCCGAGGAATTCGTCGCTCCGGGGGGTGCCCTGCTGATCGTCCAGGAAAACGGCGAATCCGTGGCCGGCGGAGCGTTCCGGCGGCACGGGCCAGACACGGCGGAGTTCAAACGGATCTGGACCCACTCCGCCCACCGGCGCCGCGGCCTGGCCCGGTTCGTGCTGGCCGAGCTTGAAGCCCTCGCCGCCCGCCGCGGCTACAACCGGGTGTACCTGACCACCGGCCCGCGGCAGCCCGAGGCGAAGCACCTCTACCTCAACTCCGGCTACGAGCCGCTGTTCGACCTGGCAGCCGATCCCGAAACCATCAAGTTCCTGGCATTCAGCAAAGATCTGGAGCCGCGCGGCTAAGCTATCGGCATGGCCATCAAATCCACCGCAGATAAAGTCGCCACCATCCAGAAGGGCTACACCCTGGAGGGCGCCACCATCGAACTGGGAGCCGCGATTGTGGACGGCGAAGTCCACAAGGATGCCCCTGTCCGGCTGCCGCTCTCCATGATGAACCGGCACGGACTGGTGGCGGGCGCAACGGGCACCGGCAAGACCGTCACGCTCCACATGATGGCGGAGCAGCTCTCCAACGCCGGCGTACCCGTATTCCTCGCCGACATCAAGGGTGATCTCTCCGGCCTCGCAACCGCAGCGGCGGGCAGCGAGAAACTGAAGGCCCGCACGGACGGCATCGGCCAGGCCTGGGCGGGCAAGACTTTTCCGGTGGAGTTCCTGGCGCTCGGCGGCGACGGCAACGGCATCCCGGTCCGGGCCACCATCACGTCCTTCGGCCCCATCCTGCTTTCCCGCATTTTGGAACTCAACGACACGCAGGAATCCAGCCTGCAGCTCGTCTTCCACTTTGCGGACAAAAACAACCTGGAACTGATCGACCTGAAGGACCTCCGGGCGGTCATCCAGTTCCTCACCTCTGACGAAGGCAAGGACGAACTGGAGGCGCTGGGCGGCCTGTCCAAGGCGACCGCCGGCGTCATCCTCCGCGAACTGGTGACCCTGGAGGCCCAGGGCATGGAGGCGTTCTTTGGTGAACCCGAGTTCGACACGGCCGAGCTGCTGCGCACGGCGCCGGACGGCCGCGGCGTTGTCACCTGCCTGGAACTGCCCACGCTGCAGACCAAGCCGATGGTGTTTTCCACCTTCCTCATGTGGTTGCTCGCGGACCTTTTCGAGGACCTGCCCGAAGCCGGGGACCTGGACAAACCCAAGCTGGTCTTCTTCCTCGACGAAGCCCACCTGCTGTTCAACGACGCTTCCAAGGCGTTCCTGGAAGCCATCACCACCACCGTCCGGCTCATCCGCTCCAAGGGCGTGGGCATCTTCTTCGTCACCCAGACGCCGAAGGATGTTCCGGCTGATGTCCTGGGACAGCTGGCCAACCGCATCCAGCACGCGTTGAGGGCATTCACGCCGGAGGACGCCAAGGCCCTGAAAGCCACCGTGTCCACGTTCCCGGTGAGCGACTACGACCTCGAAGAAACGCTGACGTCGGCCGGCATTGGTGAAGCCGTCATCACGGTGATGAATGAGAAGGGCGCTCCTACCCCGGTGGCTTTGACCCGGCTGCGGGCCCCGGAATCGGTCATGGGCCCCAGCACCGAGGAGCTGGTCAAGAGCACCGTGGCCGGCTCCGCACTGCTCGCCAAATACGGCACCGCGGTTGACAACGTATCCGCCTACGAGAAGATCTCCGGAAAGAGCGCGGCGCCCACGGGCGCGGCAGCCCCCGGCCAGCCGCCCACACCGGCCAGGGACGTCTTTGTTCCCGGCCCTGTTCCGGGAATGGACCAGGCAGCGGTCGACGCCGATGCCCGCCGCATCGAGGAGGAGATCCTCGGCCGCCCCAGCAGCAGGCCTGCCCCGGCACCGGAGCGGCCGCGCAGCAGCGAGCGCCAGGCACCACGGGCGCCGCAGGAACAAGGCGGCGGAATGATGGGCGACCTCGCCGGAGCCCTGGGCGGCGCACTCGGCGGCGGCCTCAAAAGCATGGCCCGTTCGCTCGGCACCCAGCTGGGCCGGGAGTTGCTGCGGGGCGTCTTCGGCACCTCCTCGAGGCGCCGGCGCTAGAACCTCCGCCGGGCGCCTGAAGGGCCGACCGCGGGAGCCAGCCAGCCGCCGTCGGACTGTCTGACAGCCGCTCTGTAGCGTCATGGAGGGCGGCCCCTGCACCTGCTTTCACGTGCCTTACCGGTAACGTAAGGTGCGTGCAGATGAGTCAAGCGTTGGTGAGGATCGCAGCCGGGTGGCTGCTGGGCCTGATGCTTGCCATCGCCGGAGCCGTTGTGGCGGTGAACCTGGTCAACGCCTCGGTGGCGAGTCCCGAGCAGCCGGTACGTGAATATTTGGATGCATTGCAGAAGGGCGAAGGCGAAAAAGCGCTGGGCCTCCTGCGTGCCTCCGTGCCGCAAAGCGACGCCGCCATGCTGGACGGAACCGCGCTGCAAACGGCCGCGTCCCGGGTGACGAACGTGAAGTTCGGCGAGACGCAGGACCGCACCGGGAACCAGGTCATGGTTCCGATGGAATACACCATTGACGGCAGCCGGCTCAGTACCGAGTTCCTGCTGGAGCGGACCGGCACCGAATGGCTTTTCTTCAACAAATGGGCGTTTGTGCCTGCCACATTGCCCGTCCTGGAAGTCACCGTGGTCAACTCCAACCAGGCCACCCTCAACGGCATTCCCGTGAACATGCCCAACGGCCGCAATACCTTCGCCGTGTTTTATCCCGGCGAGTACGAGGCCAGCCTCAACGGCGAATTCTTCTCGGCCCCGGCCAGCCGCGCCACAGTGTCCGGCCGCGATGTCCCGACGGCGCCGCTGAGCCTCCTGACGGAGGCCACCCCGGCGCTGAGGGATGCTGTGGCGGCCAAGGTCAAGGAATTCCTGGACACCTGCGCCGCGGGAGCCGTGAAGGAGCAGAAGCTGCAGCCGGACTGCCCGTTCTACCACGCCACTTTCAACCGGGTGACGCCGGGAACCATTGACTGGAGCATCAGCGAGTACCCCAAGGTGTCCATTGAGCCCTTCGGCGGACGCTGGGTGGTGGCCCCGCTGGACGGGAAGGCACGGTTGCGGGCGCAGCAGACCGACCTGTTCAGCGGCGCCGTGACCAACCTGGATGTGGAACACGACTTCAGCTTCACCACGCGACTGGACGTCGACGGCGACACCATCAGGGTCACCCCGCTCCTCAGCTACTAGGGCGCCGTCACCAGGTCGCCCGGCCGTCACGCAGTCCGGCCGTCACGCACCGTCACGCAGGGCAGACTTTTACCCCGCTGTGCCTCGTCCGGATGCGGATTCCTGCCGAACCTTGTTCCGTGGAGGCGTAAAAGCCTGCACTCAGTGACGCGCTGCCACTCAGGGCTGCAGACCCCGGCGCCCGGCCAGCACCGCGAGAACCTCGGCCAGCATCTGCTCCGGGCCGTGCACCACGTCCGCATAGTAGTAGCGGAGAACTGTGTAGCCTTCCACCACGGAGCGGTTGTTCCGGCGTTGGTCTTTCTTCACCTGCCTCCAGTCGCCGTGATGGCGCCCGTCAAGTTCGACGACCAGCCAGCCTTCCAGCAGCAGGTCCACGTACCCTACTCCGTCGATGTAGACCTGCGACTCCACCGTGATCCCTGCTTGGCGGAAGCACGTCCTGGCCAGGGTCTCCAACATCGACTCCGCACCGCGGTCCACCCACTGGAGGACGGCACGGGCCCGCCCGTTGCGGCGCCCCGGCAACTGCTGCCGCAGGAACTCCACAGCCATGTCGCCCCTGCCCACGGCGCATTCGACCATGATCAGCGACTCCCGGAACGGCAAGCACCGCAGGGCATGGATCAGCACGTCGGCGAGTGCTGCCACCGGCCTCGTGGAATTCGGGGGCAGGAGGAGTCCGCCGTGCTGCACCTCACGCTCGAAGACTTCGCCACGACGGTGGTACACATGGGCGGGCCCGGAAGGTTCCAGCACCCATAGCCCGTAGGAGGGCGCGGCACTGATGCGGGTAAGCAGCTGACGCCGCAGGATCAGAGCCACGTGGGCAGGATCCGCCGAAGGGAGCGCATACACGCCCCGAGCAGGCTGGTCGATGTTCGCCCTGGAGGCTCGTCGCAACGCGGCGTCGTCCACCCCGAGCCTGGCGAGAGCAGGCCGCCTTGCCGCTCCCCCGCACGCAGCCAACGCCTCCATCACATCCATGCCGACATCCTGCACAGGGCGGGAACCGTCCGGCACCCTTCACTGCTCGTATGTGGAAAGTCGCAACGGACGCTGGCTAGTTGGGGCCGTGCGTCACGCCGTGCATCCTTTTGCAGCCTGGCCGCCTCGAGAGTCCTGGATCCGCGGCATCCAGAGGCCTCTTTAACGCCAAAAGGCTGCCGTCCGTGACGCCTCGTCACGAACGGCAGCCCTCAAGCAACCGGCCTCAGTCCATCCCGCGGAGGTCCAGGACCAGCTCAGTGTCGCCGTCCGCCTGCAGCACCACCGGGATGCCCCAGTCCTGCTGGTACAGGTGGCAGGCCGCGTGGTCGGGGATCTCGCCGTCGGCTGTTTCGGGGCCGTCGCAAGCGGCAGCGCGGGCGGTGATGTGCAGGACGCCCTCCGGCACGTCGGAGGAGAGCTCCAGGGTCCGCTGCAGGCCCACTGATGTTCCGCCGCCGGACACCAGCAACTCGTGCGGGGTGGAGGAGATCTTCAGCTGCGTGGGATCGCCCCAGCGGTCGTCGAGCTTCTGTCCCGTGGGCGCCGTGAAGCGGACCGTCAGTCCCAGCGTCCCGGGCGCTACAGGGCTCTTGGGCCGGTGTGTCTGCACCGCGCCCTCGTCCACCTGCTGCGCTTCCTTGGGGATGGGCACGTAGATCAGCTGGTGCTTGTTGGCTTCCACCACCACCAGCAGCGGCTCGGAGCCGGCCGTGTGCGTGTGGTCCACAATCACGTCGGACGGCTCGGAAAGCCCCCGCGCCAGCGTGGACACGGTTCCGGTCGCGGGGTCGTAGCGGCGGACGGCGCCGTTGTAGGTGTCGGCGATGGCCACGGAACCGTCCGGCAGCACCGTGACGCCAAGGGGGTGCTGCAGCCTGGCGTCGGCGGCCGGCCCGTCACGGAAGCCGAAGTCGAACAGGCCCTTGCCCACGGCAGTCTCCACGGTGACCGTACCGGCGTCGTCAATCACCAGTTTGCGCAGGGCGGACGTCTCGGAGTCAGCCACCCAGATGTTGCCGTCGGCATCCTCGGCCAGGCCGGACGACTGGGCGAACCATGCTTCGTGGGCGGGGCCATCCTGAAGGCCTTCCAGCCCGTTTCCGGCCAGGATGGACACGGCACCTGAGAGCGGGTCGAAGCTGAAGATCTGGTGGACGCCGGCCATGGCGACCACCACGGCGTCGAGCTTGGCGGACCACACCACGTCCCACGGAGAGCTCAGCGCCACGTCCAGGGGATGATCGCTGAGGCGGCCGGTGAAGCCTGCGGCGTCCTCGTCCACCCGCGCCGGCCCAGTCTCCAGCAGGCGCTGCACGCCGCTGCCGGCGAGCGTGGTGACGGTTCCATCCGCGAGGGACAGCCCGCGCAGGCGGTGGTTGACGGAGTCGGCAATTACGACGTCGTAACCGGTCTTCGCTGCCACGTCTTCCGGCAGCAGGACAAGGCCCTGCGGCTCGTTGAACTGTGCGGCGGGTTTGACGGAGTCGACGTCGGCGCCGGGGCCGTCGGCGTAGCCCTTCGTCCCGGAACCGTAGGTGCGCAGCACTGTGTGGAAGTCCGTGTCCAGTTCCACCAACCGGTGGTGGCCGGTGTCCGTAACGAGCCAGGAGCCGGAGTCGGGCGCGACGCCGCCGGACGTCCCGCCGTCGGACGTCCCGGCATCTGCAGTCCCGTTGGAGCGGGTGCCCCGGCCGGCCGGGAGGAAGAGGGCCTTGCCCGGGAACCGCAAGGTGCCCGACGTCGGCTCCGGAGCAACGTACGGGCCGTTGCCGCGGTGCAGGGTGCCCTTGGCCTCGTGCTGGGCGATGAGTTCCGGGATCAGTACGGAGAGGCCGTCCGCGTGGCCTTCGCCGGACAGGTGCGCCACGATGTAGCCCTCGGGGTCGATGACCACCAGGGTGGGCCAGGCGCGTGCTGTGTAGGCCTTCCAGGTTTCCAGTTCGGGGTCGTCCAGGACGGGGTGGTGGATCTCGTAGCGCTCCACGGCGGCCGCGAGGGCGACGGGGTCGGCCTCGTGCTCGAACTTCGGGGAGTGCACGCCCACGGTCACCAGGACGTCGGAGTACTTCTCCTCGAGCGGGCGCAGCTCATCGAGCACGTGCAGGCAGTTGATGCAGCAGAAGGTCCAGAAGTCCAGGAGCACGATCTTGCCGCGCAGGGCTTCCAGGTCCAGGGATTTCCCGCCGGTGTTCAGCCAGTTACGGCCCACCAGTTCGGAGGCGCGGACCCGGAGGTGGGTGCGTACGGTTTCGCTCATCAGCGTCCTTCCAGCTTTGAGTTGCGTTCAGCCAGCTTGGCGTCGCGTTCAGCCAACTTGGCAAACATATCGTTGTAAGCAGTGAGATCGGCGTCGTTATTCCTGTCCGCCGCGCGGTCGGTCCGTTTGGACTCCCGTGCATCCGAACGGGACCACATGATGGCAACGCCGATGGCCACCAGGAGCGTGGGTACTTCGCCGATGCCCCAGGCCACTGCGCCGCCCATCTGCTGGTCCAGCAGCGCGGAGGGCCCCCATGCCCGGCCCAGGTTGCCGAAGTAGTCCGCGGCCAGCAGGTTGGTGCCGCCCATGATCGCGACGCCGAAGAAGGCGTGGAAGCCCATGGTGGCCAGCAGCAGCAACAGCCGCATCGGGTAGGGCGCGCGGCGGGGCAGCGGGTCCGTGCCGATCATGGTCAGCACGAAGATATAGCCGGTGAGGGCGAAGTGCAGGTTCATGAGTTCGTGGCCCACGTGGTCGCGCATGGCGTAGCCGAACGCATCCGAGTAGTAGAACAGCACGATGGAACCGGCAAAGTTGGCCGCGGCGAAGAGCGGGTGCGTCACCAGCTGGGAGAACTTGGAGTGCACAAACAGCAGCAGCCATTCACGCAGGCCCCGCGAGCCGTCTCCGCGCGCGGGGAGGGCGCGCAGTGCGAGGGTCACGGGGGCGCCAAGCACCAGGAAGATCGGCGCCACCATGGTCAGCGCCATGTGGTCCACCATGTGGGCGGAGAACAACACCCGGCCGTAGACGGACGGCGGCCCGGAGGTGATGTAGGTGAGCACCACCAGCCCGATCACCCAGTTGATGCTCCGGAACCAGGACCATTTGTCGCCGCGGCGCAGGACCTTGGCGACGCCGAGGAAATACGAGACGAGGCCGAAGGCGGCGACGGCGATCCAGAGCCAGTCCAGCCGCCATTCGGTCAACCAGCGTTCCGGAGTCAGCTCTGGCGGCAGTTCGTAGCCGGAGAGGATGAACGCCGGCGAGGCGTCGGGAGCGAAGGTGGTGGGCTGAGGCGGGGCTGAACGGCCAAGGGCGACGGCGATGCCTGAGGTGGCACCCATGATCAGCAGTTCCGCGATCACCAGCTGCCACAGCACCCGGCGGGAGGAGAGGGCACCGCCCTTGCGGTTCAGCTGCGGGATCACCCATTGGCGGTGCATGAGGCCGATGCCGCCGAGCATCAGCGTGGCGACGGCCTTGGCGAGCACCATCTGCCCGTAGGCGGATCCGAAAAGGTCGTGCCAGGTGGTGATCCGGATGCTCGCATTGATGACGCCGGAGGCGAATACCAGGACAAAGGCGAATCCGGCCAGGGAGGAGAAACGGCGGAGCGTGGGCTCGGTGATGTCGGCTTTGCCGGCTGCTTTGGCACCGGCGTTGGCGGTGGCGCCCGCCTTGGCGCCCCCCTTGGCGCCAGCCAGGATGCCGGACAGGACAGCCAGCATGATGATGCCGCCAACCCACGCGGATACGCCCACAAGGTGCAGGGCCAGGGAGTTGATGGCGCCTTCATGGTCGCTGGAGCTTGAGGAGTGGCCGATGAGGGCGATGGGCACCATGCCCACCAGCGACAGCACTAGCGTGAGGGCCAGGCCCGTCAGGGACCTCACCCCGAACAGTGCCGTGGTCACCACTGCGGCAACGATGGTGACGGCGAGCCAGGCCCGCCCGGTTTCGATGTCCGTCATGAAGTAGACCAGCGCGCGGGTGAACTCCGCATCCCCGGAGAGGGACTGGCCGGCAACATCCGAATAGGTCAGCACCAGCACTGCAATCGCTGACAGCGTCCATGCGGCGCCGGCAGCAGCGGCCACGGCCAAGGCACGGGAGAACGCCGGATGCTCGGGTGTCGCTGTGTCCTTGGACCGGGATCCGTTGGCGTTGCGGGGCAGAATGCCGACGGCGAAAATCAGGCCGCCGATCACCGTGGCCAGCGAGACGTTGTGGATGGCCTTGCTGATGGGCAGCCCCCAGCGGATCAGCGCTCCGGGATCGGACACCTCGCGTGCAGCGGCGGCTCCGGAGAACAGGAGTGCGGCCGCAAGTCCCAGGAAGAGTGCTGCAAGGCCGGCGAACTGCCATGCCCGCGAAATGCCCGCCACGCTGCCGGATGCCCCAGTCCTGCCCGGAGTGGGGGAAGGCTGCGGAACGGTGGGGCGGGATTTTGCTGCTGAGGGCACCTATCCATTGTCCGCTACGGGTGCCTGCGCCGCGAATCGGCCGGGTGCGCTAACGGCAGTTAACGCAAAGGGAGCGGCAACCCTCAGGTTGCCGCTCCCTTTCAAGCGTTGGACGCCGGTGCTACTTCTTGGAGACAGCAGCCTTCAGCTTGGAGCCAGCGGTCAGCTTGACGCTGTGGCCAGCGGCGATCTGGATGGTCTCGCCGGTCTGCGGGTTGCGGCCGGTGCGAGCTGCACGGTCGGTGCGCTCAACTGCGAGCCAGCCCGGGATGGTGATCTTCTCGCCCGCGGCGACAGAGGTCTCGAATACCTCGAACAGTGCATCGAGCACGGAGTTGACGGCTGCCTGGCTGGTGCCGGCCTTGCCTGCTACCTCTGAAACAAGTTCACTACGGTTCTTAGCCATTGATGTCCTCCTGGACGGTCATGATTTCTGGAGCCTGAACGCGGCGTGCGCACAAGCCACTGTTCGAAAACTTACCAGCTTGCCGCGGTCAGGTCCGCAAATTCCGCGTGTTTCCGCCATTTTTTGAGGTAAATCACCGGTTTTGAGGCCTTTTGGCCCCGTATTTCGCCATCAGCGGACGGTCGCCGCAGCTCCCGCAGGGACGGGCCAGAACGCTCTCTCGCCTTTCGTGCCCGCCCTGGCAACGCTCTCTCAGTTCCTGCGGGTTCCAACCTCACGCTCTCTCACCGGGGGGTTCGACGGCGGTGGGTGGGTTGGGTGCCTGGCCGGCGTGGCCGGGCGGTGCCGGTGGTGCGAGAGGGTCCGTCAGAACAACGCAGGATCCGCGAGAGGGTTCGTCTGAGGGGCCCGGGATCTGGGAGTGGGTTGCCCCTGGGGGTGCACGTTCCGGGAGTGGGTTTGTGTGTGGTGGTTAAAGTGGGAGAGCCCCAACCGTGTGGTTGGGGCTCTCGACCTGAATGGTGTTCCGGCGGTGACCTACTCTCCCACACCCTCCCGGGTGCAGTACCATCGGCGCTGTGGGTCTTAGCTTCCGGGTTCGGAATGGGACCGGGCGTTTCCCCCACGCTATGACCGCCGTAACCCTTGCTCCGCACCGGCCGGCCCCGTGGGG